>NZ_JBFBGU010000010.1:0-274560 GCF_040684855.1 Actinoplanes sp. NPDC089786 | reverse complement strand
CCGCCAGCGTTCGTCCTGAGCCAGGATCAAACTCTCCAACAAAATCTAGAGATATTTCAAATCCCAGCAACAAACAATCTTGTTGCCAAAGGAATTGCGAGGCAAAACAAAACCTCGCCATAAATTGGCACTGGCTTATCAAGCACCCTGTTGAGTTCTCAAAGAACAACCACACACCAAGTTATCAGCCTCATTTAAAGGCTAGATCCTCGGGGTGACCTCCAGGACGGCCGCTGCAGTGGTTTTACCCTCCGCGGCTCGCCCGTTTCCCTGGTGGCAGAGAGAACATTACATGGGGTTTCCCGGGGCTCCAAATCGGGGGGCTGCGACCGCGGTCACAGGCCCCCGACCTGGGAAAACGCGTTTCAGGAGGGCAGAACCTCGACGCCGGCAAACGTTCGCTTGCCCTTCCGCAACACCAGGTAGCGCCCATGCAACAGAGCGGAAGCGGGAACGAGAGCCTCGGCGTCGGTAACGCGCTCGTTGTTCACGTATGCCCCACCTTCGGCCACCGTCCGCCGCGCCTCTCCCCCACTCTTCGCGAGGCCGGCGAGCTGCAGAAGCTGGCCGACGGCCAGCGACGACGCCGGCACCGACACCAGACCGGCCTCGGACAACGCGGCACGCAGGGTCGAGGAAGACAGATCCGCCAGAGCACCACGCCCGAACAGCGCCTGCGACGCCGCCACGGCCTGATCGGCCTCAGCAACGCCGTGGACCAGCGACGTCAGCTCGTACGCCAAAGCCTTCTGAGCGGAGCGAAGCTGAGGTTTGGCGACCGCCTCCTCCTCCAGCGCTTCGAGCGAGGCGCGGGACTGGAACGAGAAGTAGCGGAGGTAGTTCGAGATGTCCTTGTCGTCGGCGTTGATCCAGAACTGGTAGAACGCGTACGCCGAGGTCATCGCCGGGTCGAGCCAGACCGAACCGCCCTCGCTCTTGCCGAACTTCGTGCCGTCCGCCTTGAGCACGAGCGGTGTCGTGAACGCGTGCACCGGCCCGGCGCCCCGGCGGCGGACAAAGTCGACCCCCGCCGTGATGTTGCCCCACTGGTCGGACCCGCCGAACTGGAGCCCGCACCCATGCCGCTGATGGAGCTCGTAGAAGTCGTTGGCCTGGAGCAGCTGGTAGCTGAACTCGGTGAAGCTGATGCCGCTCTCCAGCCGGTTGCGCACCACGTCGCGGGCCAGCATCTTGTTGACCGGGAAGTGCTTGCCGACGTCGCGCAGGAACTCGATCACCGAGGTCGGCCCGGTCCAGTCCAGGTTGTTGACCAGGGTCGCGGCATTCTCACCCTGGTACGACAGGAAGGGCGCGAGCTGGTCGCGGATCCGCTGCACCCACTCGGCCACGACCTCGGGCGGGTTGAGCGTGCGCTCGCTCGACTCCCGCGGGTCGCCGATCTGACCGGTGGCCCCGCCGACCAGCAGCAACGGGCGGTGGCCGGCCTGCTGGAGACGGCGGGCGGTGAGCACCTGCATGAGGTGCCCGACGTGCAGCGAGGCGGCGGTCGGGTCGAAGCCGACATAGAACGTCAGCTGCCCGTCGTCGAGCGCCGGCCGGAGCGTCTCCGGGTCGGTCGAGTCTTGGATCAGGCCACGCCACTGCAGGTCGTCTACGAAAGTCACCGGGGAATTGTCGCGCACGGCCAGGTGCGGATCACATCGGGTTTCGCCATGCTGAGGCGATGAGTCGCCTCGTCAACCCCGCGCCGCCGTACGAGATCAGCAAGAAGAAGGCGGTCGCCCGCCTGGCCGAGGCGCAGCAGCGTCTCCTCCGGTTGCGGCTGACCCTGGGCGGTCAGCTCAACACCCCGATCGGACCGCCGCTGACCTGCGTCTTCGAGGGCTGGGACGCGTCCGGGAAGGGTGGCGCGATCAAGCGGCTGGTAACGCCGCTCGACCCGCGGTTCGTCCGGGTGTCCCAGTTCGCCGCCCCGACCTACGACGAGAAGCGGCACCACTTCCTGTGGCGGTTCTGGCCCAAGCTGCCGGGCTGGGGCGGGATGGCCGTGTTCGACCGGTCCTGGTACGGCCGGGTGCTGGTCGAGCGGGTCGAGGGCTTCGCGACGAAGGAGCGGTGGTCCCGCGCGTACAACGAGATCGTGGAATTTGAACGGACCCTGGTCGCCGAGGGCATGATCATCGTCAAGTTCTGGATGCACGTGTCGCCGGAGGAGCAGCTGCGGCGCTTCGAGGAGCGTTCGAACGACCCGCTCAAGCAGTGGAAGCTGACCGACGAGGACTGGCGGAACCGGCAGAAGCGCGAGACCTACGAGATCGCGATCAACGAGATGCTCGAGCGCACCGACCCGACCTGGGCGCCGTGGCATGTGATCGCCGGCGACGACAAGCACTACGCCCGGTTCGCGGTGGTCGAGAAGGTCTGCGAGGCGATCGAGGCCCGGCTAAAGACCGAGGACCTTCCGGATTGATTCCTGTACGTCGTCAGCCGGCGGCCGCGCGTCGATGTTGAGGACCGGCTCCTTGCGCCCGAACAGCTCCAGCACCGGCCGGGTCTGCTCGTGGTAGTCGCGGAGCCGGGCGTCGAGCGCCTCGGGCGTGTCGTCCGGCCGGGTGACCAGCTCGTGGCCGCAGATGTCGCAGCGACCCTCCTCGGACGGGCGGTCGGCGATCAGGTTGTAGTCCATGCCGCAGTTCGGGCAGAGCCGGCGGCTGAGCACCCGGCGGCGCACCTCGTCGTCCGGGATCTCCAGGTGGATGACGGCGTCGATGTCGTACGACTCCATGAAGAACTCGGCCTGCCGGGCGTTGCGCGGGAACCCGTCGATGACGAAGCCGTAGTTCCAGTCGTGCTGGTCGAGGCGCCAGCGGACCACCTCTTGCACCTGGTCGTCGCCGACCAGCTCGCCGGCGTTCATGGTCCGCTTGACCTGGGCGCCGAGCTTGGTGTGGTTCTGCACGTGCCAGCGGAACAGGTCGCCGACGCTGAGGTGCACCATCTCGTACGCGGCACACAGCATCTTGCTCTGGGTGCCCTTGCCGCTGCCCTGCACACCCATGATCACGTACTTACGCATCGACAGATCCCATCCGCAGGGGTCCCGGTGCCACGCGGCCGCCGATCGTGGTGGGGTCGACGCTCCAAGCAGCGGCGACCCTGAGCACGTCTTGCTCGGCGACCAGCACGGTGGTGTCGTCGTTCATGGTGCCGGGTAGCCCAGCGTCACGCTCGGCGGGGTCAGGGTCGCCGTGCCACGAGGTGATCTCCCCGGTCTGCCCGACGTACCCGAACGCCCTGATCAGTTGACCGTGGGCGGCGCGCTGCCAGCGGTGCGACTCGGTGACCCGATGCGTCGCGAAGAACTGCACCTCGGTATCGAGTTCCTTGGACAGCGCCGGCAGGTCGGGGGTGGCGACCAGGAACCGGCGGCCGACGGCCAGCGCCCAGCCGTCGATCGGCGGGGTGACCGCCACCCGGTTGTCGGTCAGGTGGGCCAGGTCGATGCCGTCGCGCCAGCGGATCTCCCCCAGGTCACGCAGGCCCAGCGCGGCGATGATCGATGAAGGGTCACCATCGCGTACGGCGATCCATGCCTGTTTGCCACCGAATCCGACCATCACGTCCGCTTGTTCCATACGACAAAACTAACCCAGTGCTCTCGTGATCATGCCCAGCCGTAGTCGCGGCGCAGTTCGACGGCCACCTGATCGAAGCGCGGCTGGTCGAGCACGGCGCCCTCGCGGCGGATCCCGTCCTCGTCGACCTCGAGCACCCGGTCGAGCCGGACCCAGCTCGGCCGGTTCTCGCGGTCCCACGACCCCGGGCCGAGCCCGAACCAGTTGCGCTGGCCGTCGCGCTCACTCTGCGAGGAGAGCATCAGGCCCAGGAGGGTACGGCCGTCACGGCCGACCACGAGCACCGGCCGGTCCTTGCCCTGCCGCGGGTCGTCCTCGTACTTGACCCAGGTCCAGACGATCTCGCCGGGATCGGCGTCGCCGTCCAGGTTCGGGGCGTACTCGACCCGCCGGCCGCGGTCCGCCGTCGGGACGTGCCTGGGCGCGGACTTGCGCGCCGGTGCGAGCTTCTCGGCGACGCGCCTGGCGATGCCGCTGATGTTGATGGCCACGGAGGCACTCTACGGTTGACGGATGCATCCCGACATCGACGCGTGGCAGCCCTGGCATCCGGCGACGTTCACGGCACGGATGCCAGGGGCCGACTTCCCCTGGTACGTGGCCGGCGGCTGGGCCATCGACCTGTTCGTCGGGACGCAGACCCGGGAGCACGAGGACCTCGAGGTGGCGGTCGCGTCGTCGTTCTTCGAGACGATGCCGCCGCGCTTCCCCGAGCTCGACTTCTGGGTGCCGCTGGGCGAGCAGAAGCTGGGCCGGATGACGGCCGAGACGCTGGGCGGGGAGTCGCACCAGACCTGGGCCTACGACCGGGCGGCGCAGGCGTGGCGGTTCGATGTGTTCCGCGAGCCGCACGACGGGGACATCTGGATCTGCCGGCGGGACGAGTCGATCCGGCGGCCGTACGAGGAGATCGTCTCGTACACCGATGAGGGCATCCCGTACCTGAACCCCGAGGTGGCCCTGCTCTTCAAGGCCAAGGCGGCGCGCGACAAGGACCGGGCCGACCTGGCCACGGCCTGGCCGCGCATGTCCCCCGAGCAACGCGACTGGCTGCGATCAGCCGTCGAAAAGGTGCATCCCGGACACGAATGGGCTTCTCTCCCAGGGTGACCATTTACGCACGTGGAGCGAAGCGACCCTCGGCGGGAGCGACGGTCTGTACCACCCACCGAGCTACGACATCCTGCTGTTGATCTTTTAAAGTTCGGCGCTGTGCTGGAGGCCCAACTTGGCGTAGATGTCGCGCGGGGGCATGGCCTGGGCTCGGTTGGCGAGGTCTTCCAGGTAGATCCAGGTGGTCGTGCCGTAGACGGCGCGCTCCTGGCGGACGAAGGGCGCCACCGCGGCCCACACCTGGCGGATCGCGGTGCCGTTGCCGCCGATCACCAGCTCGGGGTCGACGACCCGGTGGGCGACCAGCTTGCCGAGGTCGTCGTAGCGGCCGGCCACCATGCGGACCTGGCTGCGCACCTCGGGCGGCAGGTCGCGGAACGGCAGCGGCGGATCGAACTCCTTGGCCAGCACGTCCAGCACGTATTCGCGGGCGGCGAAGAACTCCTCGCCGCGGAACTGGTCGAACATCTGCAGCACGACGGGCAGGGCGTAGCCGGCGGCGGACGTGCGCATCTGCCGGATGGCGAGCAGGGCGGTGACGCTCAGGGCGACGACCGCGACGACGACGGCGAACAGGTCTAAGACGGCATCCGTGTCCACGTCCTACACGCTAGGTGACAGTGGCAACGGATGTCCCTAGTGGAGGGCGAGAGATGTGTCCGGGTCGAAGAATCGCAACGCGGACGGCGGGAACGTCAGGCCGACGGACGACCCGGTGAAGCCGGACGCGGTCTGGACCTTGAGCTCGCCGCCGGCCCACCGGACGGTCAGCAGGGTGGTCGCCCCGGTGGGCTCGGCCACCTCGACCTCGCCCGGAATGTCCCCGTCGACACCGACATTCTCGGCGCGGATGCCGACCAGCACCTTCCGGTCCTCCCAGCCGTCCGGGGCGCCGTCGAACGCGACGTCGTCGACGACGAGGCGGCCTTCGCGGACCAGAGCCGGGAAGAAGTTCATCGGCGGCGCGCCCAGGAAACCGCCGACGAACTGCTCGGCCGGCTCGGCGTACACCTGCATCGGCGTCCCCAGCTGGGCGATGGTGCCGTCGCGCATCACCGCGACCCGATCGCCGAGCGACATCGCCTCGGCCTGGTCGTGCGTGACGTACAGGGTGGTCGTACCCAGCCGCCCGACGATCTTCTTGAGCTCGGCCCGGAACTGCATGCGCAGCAGGGCGTCCAGGTTGGACAGCGGCTCGTCCATCAGCAGCACATCGGCGTCCACCACGATGGCCCGGGCCACGGCCACCCGCTGCCGCTGGCCACCGGAGAGCTGGGCCGGATAGCGATCGAGGTAGTCGCCGAGATCCAGCAGCTCCGCCGCCCGCTGGACCCGAGAAGACCACTCGGCCGGCGGGACCTTGCGCATGGTCAGGCCGAAACCGATGTTCTGCCGGACCTTGAGGTGCGGGAAGATCGCGTACGACTGGAACACCATCGACAGCCCGCGCTCCCGGGCCGGCAGGGCGGTGACGTCCCGCCCGCCGATGGTGACCGTCCCCGAGTCGGGGGTCTCCAGGCCGGCGACCATCCGCAGCAGCGTCGTCTTGCCGCAGCCGCTGGGGCCGACCAGCACCAGGAACTCGCCGTCCTCGACCGAGAGCGAGATGTTGTCGGTGGCCCGCCGGTGGCCCGACGGGTAGGTCTTCACCAGGTTGCTGACGGTCACGTTCATCGGAGCGTCGTCCCCCACATGTTGAGCAGATAGCGCCGCACGATCAGGATGAAGATCAGCGCCGGCAGCACCAGCGCCAGCCCGCCGGCGAACCGGAAGGCCAGCGGCGAGTCGGCCAGCGTGGCCAGCAGCTGGGCGGGCAGCGTGCGGCGGCCGAGGGTCAGGATGCTGGCGCCGAGCACCTCGTTCCAGGACAGCACGAAGGTGAACAGGGCCGAGGCGGCGATCCCGGGCAGCGCCTGCGGCAGCACCACCCGGACGAACGCGGCCAGCGGGGTCGCCCCGAAGATCATCGCCGCTTCCTCCTGCTCGTGCGAGACGCCCAGGAAGATGGCCGAGGTGATCAGGATCGTGGTGGGCAGGGCGAGCGCGGTGTGCAGCAGGGTCACGCCGTACGACGTGTCGTAGAGCCCGAGGTCGAGGAACGTGCGGCCGAGCGGGACGGACAGCACCACGATCGGCAGGGCCCGGGTGAGCAGCAGGCCGAGCTGGTAGACGTCCTTGCCGCGGAAGGCGTGACGGGCCAGCGCGTACCCGGCGGGCAACCCGATCGCGAGCGCCAGCACGACCGTGCTCAGCCCGATCGTGACCGAGTTGATCAGGCCGCCGACGATGCCGGTGGAGCGCAGGAACGTACCCATCGTCTCGCTCGACAACGAGGTCGGGAGCAGCGGCAGCGGGAACTGGTTGAGCGCCTCGCGGCTGGTGAACGCGGCCAGCGCGATGAGGTAGATCGGCACGGCCATGAACAGCGAGACGAGTACGCACAGAAGCTGGACCACCCAGCGCTTACCGAGCACCGCGCATCACCCTCAGGTATCCGATCGACGCCACGATCGACAGCATCAGCACGACCAGCGCGATCGCGGTGGCCACGTTGGGGTTCTGCAGCGTGTAGTACCACTGGTAGGTCTCGCCGACCAGCAGCGGGAAGCTGCGCCCGGTCAGCGCCTGGGCCACCGCGAACGCCTCCAGGGCCAGGATCGTCCGCAGGATCAGCGCCACCTGCAGGCTGGGCCGCAACTGGGGCAGGATCACGTGGCGGACCCGCTGCCAGTAGGTCGCGCCGAGCACCGCGGCCGCCTCGTCGTAGTCGCGCGGCACGTTCCGCAGCCCGGCCACCACGATCACGAAGACCAGCGAGGTGGCCCGCCACAGCTCGGCGATCAGCACGGCGAGGAACATCGTCCCCGGGTTCTCCACCGACAGCCACGCGTACGAGTCGATCCCCAGATGATCGAGCACCGAGTTGAGGTAGCCCCGATCGGTGAAGATGGACAGCCACACCAGCCCGGCGGCCAGGTCGCTGATCGCCAGCGGCACCACCCAGAGGTAGAAGTGCAGCCCAGCCAGCCGGGGCTTCTCCCGCAGGAGCAGCGCCATGGTGATGGCCAGCACGAACTGGAGCGGGATGAGCACCACGATGAGCAGGGCGGTGTTGCGGGCGGCCTCCCAGAAGTACGGGTCGTCGACCATCCGGCTGAACGAATCGGGCTCGGAGAACGCCTGCAGCACACCGCTGACCAGCGGCCACGCGAACAGCGCGGCCATGAACAGGATCGACGGCAGGATCAGCCAGAGCTTCTTCATCCGGCCTTGCACTCCGCGCCGGCCGGGTCGGGCTGCCAGCACGGGATCTTCAGCTCGGCCAGGATCTTGTTCAGCTCGGTGGCCTGCGCGTCGAGGACCTGCCGGACCGGCTTGCCGTCCAGGCAGATCTCCTTGAAGCAGTTCTTGAAGATCTGGCCGACCTCACCGTCCCGCGCGCCGAGCCCGACCGGGGGCAGCGACAGAATCGCGTTCGGCGCCTCCCGCTGGCCCTTGATCGCTTTCTGCGCGAGCCCGACCGCGCCGGGCAGGTCGGCCGGGACCGGCGCGTTGGTGACCGGGAAGAACGCGTTCTGCTTGAGCACCTCGAGCTGCACATCCGGCGTGGTCAGCGCGGTGATCACCTGCTTGGCCTTGGCCACGTCGGGCGCGCCCTGCGGGATGCCGAGACCGGCCAGCACCAGCATGTAGCCCAGCCCCTTGGGCCCGCTCGGCGCCGGCACCATCAGCCAATCATCCGGCTTGTCACCGGGCGCCCCGACCAGCCGGGCCACGTGGTCGAAACCGACCAGCACCTCGCCCCGCTGCAACGGCTCCTGCAGGTTGTCGTAGTTGGTGGAGCCCCGCGCGGTCTGCGCCCACAGCTCCTTCATGTACTCCCACGCGGTGACCGCCTCGGCGCTGCGGAACGTGGTGATCTGCCCGCCGGTGAAGCTCGGCAGCAGGAAGCCCTGGAAGAACCGGTGGTAGAGGCCCTTCACGCCGGCCGGGATGCCGAGGATCGGCTTGCCGCCGTTGCCCGCCCGGCCCTTGGTCGCCCAGTCGAGCAGCTGGTCGTAGGTCAGCTTCTGCACGTCGGCGCCGGACGGCAGCCACTCGAGCGCCTTCTTGTTCACCGCCAGCACATAGCTGGCCTGCATCCACGGGATGTACTTGGTGGTGCCGCCGCCCAGCTTGGCCAGGTCGGTGAGCTCCTGGGGGAAGCCCCGGTCGCCCAGCGTGCCGAGCAGGTCGTCGAGGTCGGTCAGCCGGTCGGAGTGCGGCGCCAGGTCGCCGTGCAGCGCGCCGGCCACGCTGATCTGCACCTTCTTGGCCGCCACCTGGGTGGTCAGGGTGGAGGCGAAGATGCCGGTCTCGACCTGGTTGAAGGCCACCGGCACCGGGGCCTTCTTGAGGATCTGCTCGAAGCGCTACTTCTCCTCGACCGGGCTGAACTGGTTGGACATCAGGGTTATGCCGCCGGAACCCGTGGTCCCGGTGGTCGAAACGCCGCCGCAGGCGCTCAGCACGGGAGTGGCGGCCAGGGCGGTCAGCAGAGCGCGGCGCGAAATCGTCATCGCCGATCCCCTTCGTCGTGACGGTTGGGGATCAATCTATGGGCGTCACTGCGGTTTGTCAGCTTGTGAGCTTCGTACCAAGATCAAAGCCAAGAGATGGATATGCCCGCGTCCGTCGTGGTCCAGACCGTTTGCTCCCGCGGGCTCCAGGTCCGTGCGAGGTCACCCTTCAAAGCAACAACCAGCTCACAGCCCTTAGATCAGCCTGCGGGGACCCTTAAGGACTCCTGTGCCGTCGCGCCGCGGCCGCGGGGTCCGCGAATAGTGGCGCCGTGTCCACCTCACGCGTCCCCCACCTGCTGATCGCCGGCGCCACCGCCGTCGTGATCGGCTCCGGCTTCACGTTCGCCGGCCTCCAGCGCCACGCCGGCGACACCCAGGCCACCAACTCGGCCCAGCTCGCCCCCGCCCCACCCGCTCTTCCTGAGGACGACCCGTCGTCGGCCGCCCCGCCGCCGACCACCGCGCCCACCACCGCGCCGACCACCTCGCCGGCCTCGAAGCCGCCGGCCGCCGAACCCCGACCGGTCGTCCCGCCGAAGAAGCCCTCCCCGAAGGCGAAGGCGACGTCGTCGAAGCCGAAGCGCAAGGCCCCGACGGTGAACGTGCCGCCGACCGGCGACGCCGTCCTGGACGCGGTCCTGGCCCACATCAACGCCGCCCGGGCCGACGAGGGCCGCGGCGCCCTGACCCTGGACGCCACCCTGTCCAAGGCCTCCGAGCTGCACAACGAGGCCATGCTCAGCAACGGCTGCGGCCTGAGCCACCGCTGCTCCGGCGAGGCCGACCTGGGCCCCCGCTTCAGCAACCAGAGCGTCCAGTTCCGCACGGCCGGCGAGAACATCGGCTTCCGCTCCAGCGGCGCGAGCCGGTCCGCGATCATCGAGGCCGCCAACCGCATCACCGACAGCATGCTGGCCGAGACCCCGCCCAACGACGGCCACCGCAAGAACCTCCTGAACGGCGCCTTCAAGCGCATCGGCCTGGCCGTGACCCGCGACGACGGCCTGGTCTGGTTCACGCAGGACTTCGTCGGCTGACTGCGACGGCCCGCGCCGTTCCCGAGCGCGGCCCGGCTGTTACCGAGCGCAGCGCCGCCGTCCCCGGGCGCGGCGTCGCGGAGCCGGAAATCGAAGTTGACATCTCGCGCGCGCCGCCACCTCCCCCGCCCATCACTGGGTGGGCGTCACCGTAGCGCTCGAAATCGACGTTCTGGAGAACTGTCCACAGGGCGCCCGCACGGCGAGTACTACATGCGCCGGGTGCGTGGGCGGGGCAAGGTGAGGGCATGAGAGCACTCCTCACCTCGTCCGGGGTATCGAACGACAGCATTCGTGACGCGCTGGCCGGGCTGCTGGGCAAACCGATCGAAGAGGCCGGCGCGCTCATTGTTCTGACTGGCATCTATCCCTTTCCCGGCGGGCCGGCCATGGCCTGGAAGGCGATTGCCGGTGAAGGGGCGGCGTCGCTGGCGGGGCTGGGGTGGAAATCGCTGGGGATTCTGGAACTGACGGTGTTGCCCCACATTGATGAAGCGGCCTGGGTGCCGGCGGTCCGGGAAGCCGACGCGCTGCTGGTCTGGGGCGGTGATCCGCTGTTTCTGGCTGAGTGGATGCGGCGGTCGGGGTTGGGCGGGCTGCTGCACGCGCTGCGGGACGAGGCGGTATATGTGGGGGTCAGCGCGGGGGCCATCGCGGCCACGTCCACGTTTGTCGAGACCTATGTTGAACCGCCTCGGGGGAACGGTGGGCCGCTCGAGTCGGAGAACGTCGTGTTCGGTACGCCGGACGGGGACGTCGACCGGATTCTGGTCACGGGGCAGGGGGCGGGGCTCGTGGACTTCGCGGTGATTCCCCATCTGGACCACGAGCACCACCCGGACGCCTCCCTGGCCAACGCGGAGAAGTGGGCGGCCCGGATTCCGGCTCCGACCTATGCGATCGATGACCAGACCGCCATCTGCGTGGTCGACGGGGTGGCCCGGGTCGTCTCCGAGGGGAGCTGGAAGCTGTTCCAGCCCTGAACTACACCGTGGCGAGGCTCGGCGTGATGAAGACGTGCTCGGCCGGGCCGCGGGCGGTGACCATCTGCCACGCGGTGTCGGCCATGGCGTCGGGGTCGAGCGTCTCCAGGGCGTCGCCGCCGGGCCGGGAGCTGAACATCTGGTGGATCTCGCCCCGGGCGACCAGGCCGCCGATCGTCAGCGTGCCCACGAAGACGCCGTCGGCGGCCACCGAGTCGTGCAGCGTCAGGCCGTACATGCGCATGGCCGCCGAGGCGGGGGCCAGGCTGCCCAGCATGGGCATGGGGCGCAGGCCGCTCAAGCCGGTCGACAGCAGGATCGCTCCGGCGCCGCGGTCGAGCATGGCCGGCAGGTGGCGGCGACACCTGGGCTTCGTGCTGGACGGGCTGCGGGCGCCCGCCGCGCATCCACTGCCCGCCCCGGCCCTGACCGAGGCGGAAGCGGTGCGGCTGATCAGCGGCGGCTGCTGAGGCCGGGTTGACAACCCGGCCACGCCGCAGCCCTGGCCGGTTCGGAAACCGGCCTAGGAGGAGCGCAGCAGGTCGCGGAACAGGCGCGCCACCCGGCCCATGGCGGCTTCCGCGGCCGGCTGGACCACGGCCGGCACCCTCGATTCGGTCAGGGCCACGATCGCGTACGCCGAGCCGTCCGCGTGTTCGACCACCCCCATCTCGTGCCGCATGGTCAGCAGCGTGCCGGTCTTGGAGGACCAGCGGGACGCGTCCGAGGCGAGATCGGGCGCCAGCCGCTGCCGGTGCACGTTGAACGACATCAGCTCGCGCACCCGCGAGGCGGCGAAGTCGCTGATCTTCGACGGCCGCCAAATTGCCGACAGCAGGTCGGTGAACGCCCGCGCCGACGCCGCGTTGGCCCGGCTCACGTCCAGTTGCGGCACCGGATGACCCTGCCCGGCCGTGCCCGCGCCGATCGCCAATTCGTGGGCGAGATGGGCGTGGCCGGCGGGCAGGTGTTCGGCCGGCGTGTCCATCAGGTCGAGCGTGCGGTGCCGGACCGCGATCCCGTCCACGCCGAGCCGCCTCAGCTCGTCGGCGACCACCGCGGGCGGCGTCAGCGCGAACAACTTGTCGGCGGCCACGCTGTCGCTCAGGGCCACGCTCAGGTAGAGCAGATCCTCGACCGCGATCGTGGCCGGATGGCGGAACCGCATCAGCCCGGGCGGGCCCGGCGCCGCCACCGGGTCGGGCGGCACGGTCACCGGCGCCGCGAGATCGAGCTCGCCGCGTTCACCCAGCGACAGCACGGCCACCGCCAGCGGCACCTTGATCAGGGACGCCGCCGGGAACACCGCGTCCGGCTCGAGGCCCAGTTCCTCGCCGGAATCCAGGTCACGCACCAGGAAACCGCCGCGCAGGCCGGCGTCGTCCAAGACCTCTCGGGCCTCCCGGAAGACCCGTGCCGTGCTCACGACGGAACCCCCAACGCACGTCCCACCGGACCCCGAAGCAACCGCCGGACGCGGTCCAGTGTCGCGCGCGGCCCGGCGATCGCATCGTAGCCACGGGCCAGCGTCAGCTCCCCGATCGGACCCCATCGCAACCCCAGGTCGGTGGCCTGCGCGGCCGAGCACAGCAGCAGGTCCTCGGTGGACAGCACCTCCGCGGCCGCCGACACCAGCGAGGTGGCCAGCACGATCTGGGCCGGGCGCAGGCCGACGCTCGCGCCGAGGCGGGTCAGGCGGTCCCGGACGTGCGGGACGTCGTCCTCGGGCTGGATCCAGATCGTGCGGAACCCCGTACCCGCCCGATGCTTGAGGTTCTCGACGTGGGTGACCGGCTCACGCATCGCGGCCAGGCCCAGCGGCACCGACCAGGTCGCCACGTCGGGCGGGACCGGCGCGATGGCGGCGCCCTCCCCCGTCGCGGCCGTCGACAGCTCCAGGTGGAGGCCCTGCTCGCGGGCCTCGGCGGCGAGCAGGGCCAGCTCCCGCGGCGGGCAGATGGCCGGCACGGCCAGACGGAACGGGCGCCGCCGGGCCCGCTCGGCGTCGTGCTCCAGGGCGTCGGCCAGGTCGGCCAGGCGACGCGCCGCGGGCAGCAGGTCGGCGCCGAACTCGGTCAGTGTCAGCACCCGGCTGGTGCGGTCGAGCAGGTCGCCGCCCAGGTGCGACTCCAGCGCGGCGACGCGGCGGCTGGCCACCGACTGCGGCACGCGGATGGCGGCCGCGCCGACGGTGAAGCTGCCGTGCCGGGCGACGGCGACGAACGCGCGGCTCGCGGCGACCAGGTCCATGAGCGGCGACTATGCCAGATCAGCATGGAACGCGCCGCTTTCGTCTTGGACGGCATGACGACGCCACCGGCAGGGTTTCCGGCATGACCGCACTCGTACCTCTGATCAGCCTGGTCCTCTCGCTCGGGGTGGCGCCGGGGCCGACGTTCGCCGGCCTCGAGGCCGACCACGACGCACGGCTCGGTGTCTACGCCATGGACACCGGCACCGGACGGACCGTGACCTACCAAGCCGACCAGCGATTCGCGTACGCGTCCACGTTCAAAGCGCTGGCCGCGGCGGCCGTGCTCGACAACACGACGGACGCCGACCTGGACCGGATCGTGCACTACACGCGGGCCGACCTGGTCGACTACTCGCCGATCACCTCGCTGCACGTGGACGAGGGCATGCCGCTGGGCGACATCGCGTCGGCCGCCATCACGGTCAGCGACAACACGGCCGGGAACCTGCTGTTCCGCGAGCTCGGCGGCCCGGACGGGCTGGAGCGGGAACTCCGGTTGATCGGCGATCGGGTGACGTCGGTGGACCGGATCGAGCCCGACCTGAACACGGCGGTCCCGGGCGACCGGCGGGACACCAGCACGCCGCGGGCGCTCGGGGCCGACCTCCGGGCGTACGCCGTGGGCTGCTCCCGGGATCACGCACAGCTGGTCGCGTGGCTGCGCGCGAACACCACCGGCGACAACACCATCCGGGCCGGGGTGCCCGCCGGGTGGACGGTCGGCGACAAGACCGGGACCGCGGCGTACGGAACGCGCAACGACATCGCCGTCCTCTGGCCACCGACCGGCGCGCCGATCGTACTGACCGTGCTCACCACCCACGACGACGCGGGCGCGGCGACCGACGACAAGCTGATCGCCGACGCGACCAGGCTGGCCCTGGCCCAGCTACGCCGCCCGTAGCTCCTCGCTGACGTTGCCGGCCCGCTCGACCAGCTCATCGATCCATGTGAGCATTTCCGGCACCACGTGGATGCCCTCCTCGAGCACCCACCGCAATGCTCGCAGGGTCCACACCACCCCGCCCAGGGCGAGCTGCCACCGCAGGTCGGCCGCCGGCGCGCCGAGCCGGGCGCACTCGTCGGCGTAGGCGGCGATCAGTTCGTCCGCCGGCTTCGCCTCGCGGACCAGGCTGTACAGATCACCGAGGTGGGCGCCGACCTGCGCGGACGACCAGTCGACCGCGCAGGGCCCGGCCCCGGTCAGCACGATGTTCTTCGCCTCGAAGTCGCCGTGGACGATCGTCTCCGGAACCGTCCCGGCCAGCTGGCGGAAATTCGGCGCGAGCAACGGCCCGCAACTGTCCAGGGCGCCGGCGAGATCCGGTCGCACCGCGGCGAGCGCGGCGCCGGCCCGCACCCACGTGTCAGAGATCTCGCCCGCCGCGAACCGGAACCGCCCGGCGGCGCCCACCCGCGCCCGCGCCTCATGCCGGAGCCGCGCCAGCAACCGGGCCGACGCCAGCCAACCGCCCTCGGACGGCTGCTCCGCCAACGAAAACCGCCCGACATCCTCGAACATCAGGACGACAAACCCGTCCCCTCGATGCGACGCGATCAGCCGTGGCGCCGCGATCCCGCCCGGAATCAGCAGCTGCTCGTAGACATCGAGCGCCAGAGCTTCCTCCCCGGCGCCCGCTTGACGATCGCGGTCGACCCGTCATCCCACCGGACGCGCCACGTCTCGCTGATCCCCCAGCACCGCAGCTGATCCCCGCCGGCCGCCACCCGCCCACCACAAACCACCGAAACCCACCCCGGAACCTCCACGCCCCACACGCTAGCGAGCCGCCCGGCCGGTAGGTCCTAGCGGTGTTTTGGGTTGCGATGCCGGGCTGGCCTACCACTGCTCGTGGCGGTGGCGGTGGCGCTCGGGGCTCTGACCGTGATCGGCCAGAGGCAGGATCGGGGCGGGGCTACCACCGCCACGAACACCGGTAGGCCAGCCCGGCATCACGGCCCCGAATACCGTCAGGACCTACCACTGTTTGCTCTGAGCACTATGCGCACGTCACCGAGGTGGTGCCTATATGCGCTCAGAGCAAAGGGGCGGCGGAGGGGTTTGAGGAGCGCAACCACTCACTCAGAATGAAGGCCGCGCGGCTCTGGTTTGGACGCGCCAGCGGCCAGGAGCCGCGCGGCCGACCCCGGCGGGAGCGACGGTCAGAGCCACCCACAAAGGCACGACATCAAGCTCTTGATCTTGAAGCCCCGGGATGGGCGGAACGGGACCTTCCACCCATCCCGGGTGATTACGCCCGTACCTCTAGTTCGTAGATGCGGGCCGCGGTGTTGCCGTCCTGAGCAGGCGTCACCACATTCACACGTACGTAGCGAGCGTCCGCCCCGATCGACGTTGTGGTCGAATCGGCGGTGTTGCCGCGCACCTGGGCCCGGGTCGTCCAGTTGCTCCCGTCGTCGGAGGTCTGCACGTCGAAGTCCCGGGTGTTCCAGGTCGGGTACTCGCCGCCGGCGCCCGCGTGGCGGATCACCACCGAGCCGACGCGCTGGCGGGTGGACAGGTCGACCTGCAGCCACTTGGCCGCCGAGGTCGAGCACCACTTGTCGGTCCAGCCGGCCAGCCAGCTGCCGTTGACCGCCTTCTCGGGGCCCTCGCCGGCGCACGAGGAGTCGGCCGTCGCGGGCTTGCGGAGCGCCACGTCGGCGTTCGCTCCCCCGAAGGCCTCCAGTTCGTAGACGCGCGCGGTGCCGCTGCCGTCGTTGGTCGCGGCGGTCACGTCGAGCCGGATGTACCGGGCCGTCCGGGCCGGGATCGGCTGGTAGGAGCGGCTGGCCCGGGAGCCGGTCACGGTGACCGCGGTGGACCAGGACGCGCCGTCGGTGCTGGTCGAGATGGTGAAGCCGCCGGTGTTCCAGTTGGTGCCCTCGCCGCCCAGGCCGGCGTTCTTGACCACGAACGCCGTCACCGTCTGCGCCGAGCCCAGGTCGGCCTGGAGTTGCAGCGGGGTGGTCGACGAGCACCACTTGCTGTTGCCGCGGATCGCGCCGTCGACCGCCTTAACGGCGGCCTCGGCGCTGTTGCAGCCGGCCGATCCGGTCACGCTCCGGCCCTGGAGCAGGTTGGGGCCGAGGTCCGGTTCCGCGGGCGGTTGGGTCGCGCCGTCGGCGAAGTTGGGGGGTACGTCCTCAGCACGCGTTCCCCAGGTCGACGCGGAACCACCCATCGTGTACGCGATGGTGCCGCCGCCGGCGATGTCGGGATAGCGGATCCAGCTCTTGGCGACGGACGAGCCGCCCAGGCTGACCGACTGCACGAAGCGGTTGGCGCTGCTGCCACCGGTGATCGTGATGTCGCCGGCCGACCGTTTGATGACGGCGCTGGGGAAGAGCGCGCCGTGCAGGGCCAGGGTGTCCGCGCCGGGCGTCACGGGATACATGCCGAGCGCCGACCAGACGTACCAGGCCGAGGTGGCGCCGAGGTCGTCGTTGCCGGGGAGGCCGCCCGCCCCGGTGGTGAACGATTCGCTCATCACGCGGCGGACCGCGTCGCTGGCGCCGGCCGGTCGGCGCGCGTAGTTGTAGGTCCACGGCACGTTGTGCTCGGGCTCGTTGCCGATGTAGAAGTACGGCCGGACCAGGCCGCCGTTGAGTTCGGTGAAGTGGTGGTCGAGGCGCTGCGCCGCGGTGGCGGGACCGCCCATCGCGTTGACCAGGCCGCCGAGGTTGTGCGGGACCATCCAGGTGTACTGGGCGGCGTTGCCCTCGACGTACGGGCTCTCCTGCGCGGGATTGAGCGGCCAGGTGAAGCCGGAGTCGCGGGTGTGGATGTAGCCCGACTCGCCGTTGAAGATCATGCGCCAGTTCTGCGAGCGGGTCGACGCGCTGGTGTAGGTCGCGGTGTCACCGACCGCCTTGGCGAACTGGGCGATCGCGAAGTCGCTGCTGGCGTACTCGAGCGTCTCCGACGGGTTGCCGGGGATGTAGCGGTTGGCGTTGTAGGTGGCGTAGTTGCCGCGCAGCACGTAGCCCTGTTGCCCGCCGCCGGCGACGCTCTTCTTCATCAAGTCGAGGGCGGCCGCGGTGTCGAAGCCGCGGACCCCGAAGGCGTACGCCGACCCGACGATGATCGGACCCGGGTCGCCGGGCATCACGAAGTCCTCGCGGGTCTGGTGCGACCACTTGGGCAGCAGACCGCCCTGCTGGCCGTCCAGCACCATCGACTTCATGATGTCGGTCATCACGTCGGGGGCGATCAGCGCGACCAGCGACGCCCACGAGCGGTAGATGTCCCAGCCGGAATAGTTCTGGTAGACGGGATGGCCGGCGGTGTGCACGGCCTGGTCGAAGCCGCGGTACTGCCCGTTGGTGTCGCTGGACAGGTTCGGGTTCTGCAGCACGTGATAGAGCGACGTGTAGAACTTCTGCAGGTCGGCGGCGGAACCGCCGGTGACCTGGACCCGGTTCAGGGCGGTGTTCCAGGCGGCGTCGGCGTTGCCGCGTACGGTGTTGAAGGCGGCCGCCTCGGCGGTGGCGTTGTTCTGGGCGTTCGCCACGCTCACGAAGGAGATGCCGACGGTCGCGTTCACCACCTGGTTGCCGGTGGTGTCGAAGGTGACGAAGGCGCCGGCCTGGTTGCCGCTGACACTGGTCGAGCCGTTGCTGATCGTGCCGCCGTTGAACGTGCCGACGCTGCTCGGCGTCCGGTCGAACAGGATCGAGTAGTACATCGGGAACGTGCCGCCGCCGCAGAAGCCGCCCGCGGTGTGCTCGCCGTAGACCCGGTTGCCGCTGATCGTCGCGTTGCCGGCCCGGTCGCCGGTGGCCGAGCGGCTGGCGTTGATCAACACCCGGGCGGCGGTGGTGGCCGGGAAGGTGAGCCGCATCGCGCCGGTGCGCTTGGTGGCGCCGAGCTCGACGCCGGTGCCGTACTTGTCGAGCCGGTTGGAGTAGTAACCGGCCTGAGCGACCTCGTTGGACTTGGTGTACGCCGACGCGTAGCTGGTCCAGCTGTTGCCGGGCGAGTTACCGAGGTTGCCGGTGATCGGCAGGATCGGCAGGTCCTCGTTGTTCGGGCAGCCGGCCCCGTTGAAGTGGGTGAGGCTGAACGACTCGATCGTGCGGTCCCGGTCGCGGTAGCCGGACGGTGATCCGGTCGGGGTGTCCGGGGAGAACTGGACCATGCCGAACGGCACCGTCGCGCCCGGGAAGGTGCTCCCGCCGGCGCCGCCGCCGACCGGGTTGGGCGAGTTGCTGTCGTCGGTGCCGATCAGCGGGTTGACGTGCTGGGTGAGGGGGAGGTCGGCCGCCTGGGCCTGCGTGGTCGTGATGGCCAGGCCGCCGACGGTGAGGACGAGAGAGGCGAGACAAGCGAGGGTACGACGCATGGGGGCCGTCCTTGACATCGTTGTCACCAATTGGTGAGTGTCTATAGAACTACACCGCTATAGAGCACTGTCAATACTGTTAACTGGGCTTCGTGCGGATTCTGATCACCGGGGCGACCGGATACCTGGGACGGCGGCTCGTCTCGCGTGGCACTGCGGCCGGTCACGAGATCGTGCGGACGTCGCGGTCGCTCGGGCTGGACGTCCGAGAGAGAACGAACGTTCTTTCGCTGTTGGGGTCGGTTCGCCCGGATGCGGTGATCCACACCGCGTCGGCTCGTGCCGACTGGACCGTGATGGCCGACGGCGCCGCGCACGTCGCCGCGGCGGCCGCAGCCGTCGACGCTCGGCTGGTCCACGTGTCCACCGACGCCGTCTTCCCCGGCCGGCCGGACCGCGAATATGACGAAACCGAGACACCGGATCCGCTCTACGCCTACGGCGCGGCCAAGGCGGCCGCCGAGACGGCGGTGCGCGGGCTGCGGCCGGACGCGGCGGTCGTGCGCACGTCGATGATCGTCGGCGGTGGCGACGGTGCCCACGAGACGCTGGTGCACGACATGGTGGCCGGGCGCTTCGACGGCGTGCTGCTCACCGACATGATCCGCAAGCCGGTGCACGTCGAGGACCTCGCCGACGCGCTGCTGGAGCTGGCTGCCTCCGACTACGCGGGCATCCTCAACGTGGCCGGGGCCGATCCGATCAATCGCTACGACCTGGGCGTACGCATCGCTTCGCGAGACGGCCTCGACCCTTCACGGCTCCGCACCGGCACCATCGACTCGCTGAAGCTGCGCCTGCCGACCGACGTGCGGCTGGACATCGCGAAGGCCCGATCGGTGCTCAGGACGCGGCTGCGCGGCGTGGACGAATTTCTGCCCGCCGGTACGCGCTGACCGTCGGGTCGTCCTTCACCCAGAAGCGCCACGGGACGTCATGCGCGCTGGTCACGCCGACGCGCGGGCCGGCTTCGATCGTCACCGCCGACTCGGGTGGCGTCAGCCGGGCCGGGCCGGTGCCGTCGATGAGCGACGTGCCGTACGCGGACTTGTCCAGCCCGAGCACCTGCATCAGCTTGGCCGGACCGCGAGCCAGATCGTGATCGCCCCGGGCGGCGGGCCGGCGCTGCCGTGCCGTCTCCAGCCCGTCGACCACGGCGCCGGCCCGCAGCAGCACGGCCGCCGCGTCGCCCTCCGGCCCGCACACCACGTTGGCGCAGAAGTGCATGCCGTAGATCTGGTAGACGTACAGGATGCCGGCCGGGCCGAACATCACCCGGTTGCGCCCGGTGACCCCGCGATGTGCGTGCGAGGCCGGGTCGAGACCGAGCCCGCTGTACGCCTCGACCTCGGTCAGCCGCACGGTCACGCCATGGGCGGCAAGCCGCCACCCGAGCAACTCACGGGCCGTCTCGGCGACCGCGGACGCGGGAGCTTCCAGCCAGGGGTAGGTCACCGCACCAATCTCCGACATGCCCCGAACCCTACGCAGCGGCCAGGGCGGCGGCACCAGTCCATCCGGTGCGCTCGGCGCGCAGCCGGTCGGCATTCACACACGCCGTCCCGGGCCGGCGCCCGGTCGGCGTGGAAAGGTGACAGCCATGGGATCTGACATCAACTTCTACTTCGACCCGATCTGCCCGTTCGCGTGGATGACGAGCAAGTGGATCCGGATCGTGCGGGCCCAACGGGACTACACGGTCGACTGGCGGTTCATCTCGCTGCGCCTGATCAACGCGCACCTCGACTACGACAGCCATTTCCCGCCGGGGTACGAGGCCCAGCACCAGGCTGGGCTGCGGTTGTTGCGGGTGGCCTCGGCGGTGCGGGAGAAGCACGGTCGCGAGGCGATCGGACCCCTGTACGCCGCGTTCGGC
This sequence comes from Actinoplanes sp. NPDC089786, assembly GCF_040684855.1. NCBI lineage: Bacteria > Bacillati > Actinomycetota > Actinomycetes > Micromonosporales > Micromonosporaceae > Actinoplanes > Actinoplanes sp. NPDC089786. The sequence continues at coordinate 253,794 of NZ_JBFBGU010000010.1, read as the reverse complement.
GCCCGCATCCACGAGACCGGCCCCGACGAGAGCCGGGCGCCCGGCTGGCAGGGCACGCCCGACCTCGCCGCGGCCGCGCTCGCCGAGGCCGGCCTGCCCGCCTCGCTGGTCGAGTTCCTCGACGACCCGTCCCGGGACGCGGAGATCCAGGCCGAGTCGGACGAGGCGCTGTCGCTGACGGGCAAGGATGTGGGCACGCCGATCGTGCACTTCGAGCCGCCCGGCGGTGTCGCGTTCTTCGGCCCGGTGATCAGCCGGCTGCCCGACGAGAAGCAGGCCGCCGAGCTGTGGGATCACGTCATCGGCCTGGCCCGGTTCCCCGGGTTCGCCGAGCTCAAGCGAAGCCTGCGCGAGCAGCTGCAGCTGCCGTCGTCCGGTGTCACGGAGCAGGAGACGGGCAAGGTCGAGGACTGGCACGCCGGCAGCCGCCGGCTCAAGAAGTAGGCCCTCGGCTCTTGATCTTGGATTGGATTGTCACGACGACATCTGGGTGATCTGGATCAGGTTGCCGCAGGTGTCGTCGAAGACGGCCGTCGTGACCGGGCCCATCTCGGTGGGCTCCTGGGTGAAGCGGACGCCCAGGGCGGTCAGCCGGGCGTGCTCGGCGCGGACGTCGTCGACGGCGAAGAAGGTGTACGGGATGCCGTCGTTGACCAGGGCCTCCTTCCACGGCTTGGCGGCGGGGTGGCCGTCCGGCTCGAGGACCAGCTCGACGCCGTCGGGGTTGTCCGGTGAGACGACGGTCAGCCATTTGGCCTCGCCGAGCGGGATCTCGGTCTTCTTCACGAAGCCGAGTTTCTCGGTGTAGAACTTCAGCGCCGCGTCCTGGTCGGGCACGAGGATGCTGGTGACGGTGATGCGCATCAGGTCTCCTTAGCGGGGCGCCAGCGGTCGGTCAGGCGCTCGAGCGGTTCGGTGTGCAGGTGGTGGAACTTGTAGCGGCCCTCGCGCCGGGTGCTGATCAGGCCCACCGCGGCCAGCACGTCGAGGTGCTGGGAGACGGCCTGCCGGGAGGAGCCCAGCTGGTGTTTCATGGTCAACCGGCCGCAGAGCTCGAACAGGGTCTGGCCGTCGCGGTCGGCCAGCTCGTCGAGGATCTTCCGCCGGGTCGGGTCGGCCAGCGCCTTCCAGAGGTCGGGGGCGTCGTCCACCCCAGCACTATAGGCAAGTCACGGCTTGCCTATCAAGGCCCGTCCGGAAACGGCCACGAACGGGATCACGGCCAGGGCCAGCACGCCGCCGGCGATGGAGAGGGTGGCGTACGACGTCGCCGCCATGACGAAGCCGCTGGTGATGCCGCCGCCGGCGCCGGACAGGGCGATCAGCAGGTCGACGTTGCCCTGGACGCGCGGGGAGGCGGCGTCGGCGATCATGGCCGTGCCGGCGACCAGCCCCAGGTTCCAGCCGAGCCCGAGCAGGGCCAGGGCCAGGGTGAGGAGGGCCACCGAGTCCGAGGGGGCGGTCGCGCTGACCACCCCGGCCGCGAGCAGGGTGATTCCTGAGGCCACGGCGACGGGGGTACGCCCGAAGCGGTCGACCAGGAAGCCGGTGATCGGCGACGGAAGGTACATGGCGGCGATGTGCACCGCGATGACCAGGCCGGTGGCCTCCAGACCGTGGCCGTGGGCCTGCATGTGCACCGGCGTCATGGTCATCACCGCGACCATGACCAGCTGGGTGAGGACCATCGTGGCGGCGCCGGCCATGACCCCGGTGGCCGAGCGCGGGCCGGGCGGCGCGACCTCGGCGATCCGGGCCCGGGCGACCAGCAGCGGATCCGGACGCAGGAGCACGAACAGGATCAGACCGGCGACGGCGTACGCCACCGCGGCCAGCAGGAACGGGCCGGCCAGGGCGGGGATCCCCAGGGACTCGGCGAACCGGCCGGTCGGCCCGACCAGGTTGGGCCCGGCGACCGCCCCGAGCGTGGTCGCCACGAGCACCGAGCTGACCGCGCGACCGCGCCGCCCGGGGCCGGCCAGATCCGTGCCGGCGTAGCGGGCCTGCAGGTTGGTCGCCGTGCCGGCCCCGTAGACCAGCAGCGACACCAGCAGCAGCGGAATGGTGTCGATCGCCGCGGCCAGCACGACCCCGGCGCCGCCGATCGCCGCGGCGGCATAGCCCGCGGTCAGCCCGGCGCGGCGGCCGAGGCGCTGGGACAGCCGGCCGACGGCCAGCGCGGTCCCGGCCGAGCCGAAGGTGAACAGCGCGCTCGGGAGGCCGGCCAGGCTGGTGGTGTGCAGCATGTCGGCGGCGAGCAGCCCGCCGACGGTCACCCCGGCGGCCAGGCCGGCGCCGCTGAACACCTGGGAGGCCATCACGACCGAGATCGCGCGGTGCTGGATCGTCTCGACGGACGGCGAAGTGCTCACGGGCGTGATCGTCTCAGCAAGCGGTCCGGGAAGCGATCCTCGTTCTGCTTGCCTGACCGGGCCGGGCTGCCGATCTGAGGACCATGCGGCTGGTCAGGAAGACACCGGCGCCGGTGGTGGCCGGCGCGGTCCTGCTCGCCTTCGCGATGGCCTGGTTCTGGATCGGCCTGGCCCACGCGTGGTCGGCGCCGCTGCTCGGCTGGCTGCCACCGGCGGCGATCACGCCGCTGGCCGCGTACTCCTGCCTGAAGGTGGCCCGGCGCAGCACCCTGCCCGCACCGGTCCGCCGCTTCTGGCGGCACATCGGGTCGGCGAACGGGCTGCTGTTCGCGGGCGTGATCTCCAACGCGTACGACGCGCTGGGCCACGGCGCGCCGACCCAGAAGATCGGGGCGCAGAGCTCGCTGCTGTACATGGGCGCCCTGGCCATCGCGATGTGGGCGCTGCTGCGGCTGCCGGCCGGTCGGCGCAGCGGCAGCGAGTGGGCCCGGTTCGGCCTCGACGCCGGGATCGTCGTGCTGGTCAGCGGCGTGGCGCTGTGGCACTTCTCGCTCCGGAGCATGTCCACCTGGTCGGAGCAGACCGGCTCGGTGGTGCCCCTCCTGTGTGTGTTCGCCACCGCCTCGGTGTCGATCATCGCGTTCATCAAGGTGGCGTTCGCCGGGAACGGCGGGCTGGACCGGGACGCGCTGCGCCTGCTCTCGATCGGGATGGCGCTGGGCACCGTCAGCGGCGGCGCGCTGCCGCTGGTCAACGGGCACCCGCACCTGACCGCGACCCTGCTGGCCGTGCCGATCGCCCTGCTGGGCGTGGTCCTGGCCGCGCACCGCCAGCTGGCCGCGACACCGCCGAGCACCCCGGCGGTGCTGCCGTCCACCCGCCGGTTCAGCGTGCTGCCGTACGTCGCCATCGCCGCCATGGACACGCTGCTGCTCACCTCGGACGGCGGCGCCCCGGGCCGGCTGATCACGGTGGCCACCGTGGTGAGCACCGCCCTGGTGGTGATCCGGCAGATCACCGTGCTGCGGGAGAACAGCCGGCTGCTCACCACCGACACGCTCACCGGCACCGCCAACCGGACGATGTTCGCCGCCAAGGTCACCGGCCGGCTGGCCACCGGCGAACGGTTCCACCTGGCGCTGCTCGACCTCGACGACTTCAAGGAGGTCAACGACCGGCTCGGGCACGGCACCGGCGACGCGCTGCTGCGGGCGGTCACCCGGCGGCTGCACGAGGGCCTGCGCGCCGCGGACACCGTGGCCCGGCTCGGCGGCGACGAGTTCACCCTGCTGCTGCCCGGCATGAGCAACGGCGAGGTGGCCGCGCTGCTGCAACGGCTGGTCGAGCACGTGCAGCGGCCGTTGCTGCTGGACGGGCACGAGATGGTCGCCCGGGTCAGCGTCGGCGCCACCGAGTCGGCGCCGGGCGACAGCCCCGAGGAGCTGATCCGGCGGGCCGACGTGGCGATGTACGCCGCCAAGCGCAGCGGCGGCGGCCGGTGGACCTGGTTCGACCCGATCATGGACCGGGTCGCCGACGTGGACGCCCGGCTCGCCGCCGACCTGCGCCAGGCGATCGCGCGCAACGAGGTGTCGCTGGCCTACCAGCCCATCGTCGAGCTGCCGCACGGCCGGGTGGCCGGCGTCGAGGCGCTGGTCCGATGGGATCACCCCGAGCACGGCCCGGTCTCCCCCGACGTGTTCATCCCGCTGGCCGAGCGCAACGGCTTCATCATCGAGCTGGGCGGCTGGATCCTGGAGCGGGTGATCGCGCAGGCCGCGATCTGGCAGGAGCGGCACGGCTGCTCGGCGCCGGAGACCGTCAGCGTCAACATCTCGGCCCGGCAGCTGCACGAACCGGGCTTCGCCGCCTCGGTCGCCGCGATGCTGACCGCGGCCGGCCTGGCCCCGAGCCATCTGCTGGCCGAGGTCACCGAGACCGCGGTGCTGGGCACCGGCGCCGGGCTGGACGCGGTCCGCGAGCTGCACGAGATGGGCCTGCGGGTGGCCCTGGACGACTTCGGCACCGGCCAGTCGTCACTGTCGTTGCTGGTCACCTGCCCGGTCGACGTGCTCAAGGTGGACAAGTCGTTCGTCGCCGGTGTCACCGACCGGAGCCCGCAGGCGGTGGTGGTGGACGGGCTGATCGCGATCACCGACGGGCTGGGCGTCCGCGCGATCGCCGAGGGCGTGGAAACGGCTTCGCAAGCCTCGCGGTTGTTCGAGGTCGGCTATCGATATGCGCAAGGATTCCATTTCGCCCGGCCGATGAGAGCTGACCGGATCGATGACCTCCTGAGGCAAATGTCCTCTACATCGTCGTAAATTCTCGAATCGCGTTCGCGCGTTCTCTGTTTCGAGAGTCACCTAGTCTGGCGTGCCTTGTGAGACCAGCGGCACAGTCTGGCCATGACCAGCTATCTGAGCCGGCGCGCCCTGCTGCGCGGAGCGATCGGCCTGGGCGCGGGAGCGGCCCTGGCCGGCTGTTCGACGCCGGTGCTCAGCGGGCTCGGCACCGGCGGTGACGCGGCCGGCTCGCTCGCGTACTGGAATCTTTTCGGCGGTGGCGACGGCGTCCGCATGACGTCGATGGTCGACGCGTACCGCGCGGCCAACCCCGCGATCGATCTCAAGGCCGTGACCCTGTCCTGGGGCAATCCCTATTACACGAAGCTGTCGCTGGCCACGCTGGGCGGGAAGCCGCCGGACATGGCCGTGGCCCACCTCACCCGGGCCAAGACCCTGGTCGCCTCCGATCTGCTCGAGGAGCTGACGCTCGACGAGCTGGCCCAGGTCGGCATCACCCCGGCCCAGCTCGACCAGACAGCCTGGAACGCGGGGCTGGTGAACGGCAAGGCGTACACGGTCCCGCTGGACACCCACCCGTTCGTGATGTTCTACAACACCGACATCTGCGAGAAGGCCGGACTGCTCGACTCGTCCGGGGCGCTGATCCCGCTGGACAGCCCGGAGAAGTTCACCGAGGCCCTCACCAAGGCCAAGGACGTCACCAAGGCGTACGGCGGGGTCGTCGCGATCACCGCCGACACCTCGACGCCGTGGCGGATGTTCCAGTCCTGGTACGGCCAACTCGGCGGCGAGGTGCTGGCCGACGAGGGCCGCCGGGTGGTGATCGACGACGCCAAGGCCACCCAGGTGCTGAGCTTCATGCAGAGCCTCACCTCCAGCGGCATCGTCCCGCCGACCCTGGACTACGCGGGCTCGGTCGCCGCGTTCGCCACCGGCCAGGCCGGGTTCTACTTCCAGGGCGAGTGGGAGATCTCCACCTTCCAGACCGCGAAGACGCCGTTCTCGATGACGCTCTTCCCCAACCTGTACGGCGGCGACAAGTACGCGGTGCAGGCCGACTCGCACACGCTGGTGATCCCCAAGCAGCACCGGCCCGACCCGGAGCGCAAGCTGCGCGCCCTGGGCCTGATCAAGTCGTTCCTGGACCAGAGCAAGACCTGGGCCGAGGGCGGGCACGTGCCGGCCTGGCTGCCGTTCCGGGACAGCGCCGAGTTCAAGGCGCTCCAGCCCCAGGCCAACTACGCGGCCGCGGCCGAGGGCGCGGTGTACGACCCGGACGGCTGGTACTCCGGCTCCGGCTCGAACTTCGAGATCGTCACCGGCTCCAACATCGCCACCGTCCTCAACGGACAGCAGCCGCCGGCCGTCGCGCTCGCGCAGATGCGCTCGGCGCTCACCAACCTCGCCGAAACGGCTTCGCCCATCTAAGTAAGCCCAGCTAAGGGGGTACGACGGTGTCCACCACCGAAACCGCGGTACGCCCGCGAAGCGGCACATCGGCGTCCGAGCCATCGACCCGGCCGAAGGGCAACGGCCTGCCGGCCATCGGCTTCCTCGCGCCCTTCCTGGTGCTGTACCTGGCCTTCATCCTCGGGCCGGGCGTCTACGGCCTGGTGATGAGCTTCTTCGACACCAGCCTGGTCAAGCCCGGCCTGGGCACGTTCGCCGGCTTCGGCAACTACGCCGAGGCGTTCCAGAGCTCGGACTTCTGGTCGGGGCTGTGGCACACGGTCTGGTTCACCATCCTGACCACGCCGCCGCTGATCATCCTGGCCTTCGTGTTCGCGCTGCTGGCCGACCGGGCCAGGCACGGGCGCTGGTTCTTCCGGCTGGCCTTCTTCATGCCGTACATCCTGCCGTCGGCCGTGGTCGCGCTGATCTGGATTTTCCTCTACACGCCGGAGCTGGGCCTGCTCGACACCGGCCTGGCCAAGCTGGGGATGACCGCGCCGAACTGGCTGGGCGACCCCAACTGGGCGATGCCGTCGCTGGCCATCACCACGATCTGGTGGACGCTGGGCTTCAACTTCGTGCTCTACCTGGCCGGCCTGCAGGACATCCCGCGCGACCTCTACGAGGCGTCGGCGATGGACGGCGCCACCCCGTGGCAGCAGATCTGGCGGATCACCGTCCCGCTGCTCGGCCGCACCACCACGCTGGTGGTGGTGCTCCAGGTGATCGCGTCCCTCAAGGTCTTCGACCAGATGTACATCATGACCCAGGGTGGCCCGAACTTCGCCACCAGATCGGTGCTCCAGTACATCTACGACGAGGGCTTCACCAACTTCCGTACCGGTTACGCGGCCGCGGCGTCGATGTTGTTCTTCGTCGTCATCCTGGCGGTCTCCGCCGTCTGGTTCGGGATCGTCCGCCGCCAGCAGAAGGGGGCCTGAGATGGCCGTCGAAGCTCCCGAGCGGCCCGCCGCCGTCCGGGCCGACATCGCGCGGGCCGACTCCCGCACCAAGATCTTCAACCGGGTCTGCGCCGGCGTGCTGATCGCGTTCGCGCTGATCTGGCTGATCCCGATCGCCTGGGCCCTGGACACCGCGTTCAAGCCCAACGAGGAGACCACCGCGACCCGGTGGCTGATCGACAACCCGACCTTCGACGCGTTCGGCCGGGTGCTGCGGGACACCGACATCCTGCGCTGGTTCGGCTCCAGCCTGATCATCTCCACGATCACCGCGCTCGGCGTGGTCATCGTGGCCAGCATGGCCGGGTTCGCGTTGTCCCGGCTGCGGTTCAAGTACCGCAACGCGGTGTTCTTCCTGGTGCTGGCGGGCATCATGATCCCCGGCCAGGTGCTGATCATCCCGCAGTTCCGCGAGATGGACTCGCTCGGCATCCTGAACACCTTCTGGGCGGTCAGCGCGCCGCAGATCCCGACCGCGATCGCGGTGTTCATCTTCAAGCAGTTCTTCGACGGCCTCCCGCGCGAGCTCGACGAGGTGGCCCGGGTCGACGGCGCCGGCTTCTGGCGGATCTACCGCGGGGTGATCATGCCGCTGTCCCGGCCGGCCGTTTCCGCGGTTGTCATCTTCGCCTTCGTCCAGTCGTGGAACGATCTGCTGTGGCCGCTGCTCGTGCTGAGCAATCCGGACATCATGACGATCCCGGTCGGTCTGGCCACCGTGCAGGGCTCGTTCGGCATCCGGTACGCGGACGTGATGGCCTCGGCCGTGCTCGGCGCCATCCCGCTCGTCGCGGTCTTCCTGCTCTTCCAGAAGAACATCGTCGAAGGCATCGCCGGCACCGGCCTGAAAGGGTGATCCATGCTCAACGCCTCCTTCACCGTCGACCCGTCGTTCCGGGTGGGTGAGGTCGACCCCCGCCTGTACGGATCGTTCGTGGAGCACATGGGCCGTTGCGTCTACACCGGCATCTACGAGCCCGGGCACCCGTCCGCCGACGCCGACGGGTTCCGGCAGGACACGGCCGATCTGGTGCGGGAGCTCGGTGTCCCGCTGGTCCGCTACCCCGGTGGCAACTTCGTGTCGGGCTACAACTGGGAGGACGGCATCGGCCCGCAGGCCGATCGGCCCTCGCGGCTGGATCTCGCCTGGCGCTCGATCGAGACGAATCAGGTGGGCGTCCAGGAGTTCATGACGTGGGCGTCCGCCGTGGGCGTGGAGCCGATGATGGCGGTCAACCTGGGCACGCGGGGCATCGACGCGGCCCGGGACCTGGTCGAGTTCTGCAACGTGCCCGGCGGCACGGCGTGGTCGGACCGGCGCGGCGGGGATCCGTACAACATCAAGCTCTGGTGTCTCGGCAACGAGATGGACGGACCCTGGCAGATCGGACACAAGACCGCCGACGAGTACGCCCGGCTGGCGCACGAGACGGCCAAGGCGATGCGGCAGGTCGACCCCACGATCGAACTGGTCGCCTGCGGCAGCTCGAACCTGAGCATGCCGACCTTCGGCTCGTGGGAGAACACGGTGCTGACCGAGGCGTACGACGCGGTCGACTACGTCTCCATGCACGCGTACTACCAGCAGCACGGCGACGACCGGGACAGCTTCCTGGCCTGCGCGGCCGGGATGGACCGGTTCATCGACGCGGTGGTGTCGACGGCCGACCACGTGCGGGCGGTCGGGCGGCACAAGAAGAAGATCAACATCTCGTTCGACGAGTGGAACGTCTGGTACCAGAGCCGCTTCGCCGGCGAGAAGAACCTGGCCATCGAGACGACCCCGCGGCTGATCGAGGACGTCTACTCGGTGACCGACGCCGTGGTGGTCGGCAACCTGCTAATCAGCCTGCTGCGGCACGCCGACCGGGTGAAGATCGCCTGCCTGGCCCAGCTGGTCAACGTGATCGCCCCGATCATGACCGAGCCCGGCGGGCCGGCCTGGCGGCAGGCCAGCTTCCACCCGATCGCCCTGACCGCGCGCTTCGGCCGGGGCACGGTGCTGCGGATCGAGCCGGCGTCGCCGGTGCACGAGACGGCCGAGCAGGGCGAGGTGCCGCTGCTCGACGCGGTGGCGGTCGACTCGGGCTCGGGCATCGTCATCTTCGCGGTCAACCGCTCGCAGTCCGAGTCGTTGCAGCTGGACGTCGACCTCCGTGCCGTTTCCGTCGCCACCGCGACCCACACGGCACTGTCCGACGAGGACCCCGACGCGATCAACTCGATCGACGCCCCCGACCGGGTCACGCCCCAGCGCCGCGAGGACCCGAAGCTCGACGGCGGCCGCCTCCAGGCCGTGCTCCCGCCCCTGAGCTGGAACATGTTCCAGCTCAGCTGAACCCGCGGCGACGGCGGCCGCGCATCACGGGCGGCCGCCGTCCGGCACTCACTGCCGAGGAACCCCGGCGCCGAAGGCGATGCCGAAGCCGGCGCCGTTGCGGGCCAGGCCGACCAGCAGGATGCCGGCCCATTCGAGGGCGTGGGCCATCTCCAGCCCGCCCGCATCGAGGGGCCGGATGTCCAGGCTCTCCAGAAACGCCGAGACCCGTGCCTTGGCCTCGGCGTTATCGCCGGCGAAGAACCCGTCCAAGGGCTTCTCCTCGGCCAGGACGCCGCCGAAGACCGTATTGAAGGCCTTCACGACGTGTGCGCCCTCGGGGGCGACCGCGGCGATCCGCTGGGACATCGAGTCGCCCGGGGTGGTCACGAGGCCCGTCGCGTCGGCGTTGAAGGGGTTGGTGATGTCGACGAGGATCTTGCCGGCCAGCGCATCGCCGTAGTGCGCGACCACGTCGGCCGCGCCGGCGTACCGGACGGCCACGATGACGATGTCACCCGCCGGCCTCGCGCCGAACGCGCCGACGGTGGCTCCGTTGCCGATCCGGTCGGCGAGCGCCTGAGCCTTGGCGGCGTCGCGGCTCATGAGTTCGACGGTGTGACCGTGCTTGGCCGCCCGGGTGCCGATGGCGGTGGCCATGTTGCCCGAGCCGATGATGCTGATGGTGGTCATGACGTGGGTCAGCCTCCGCAACTGGTTAACTTGTGAACTAGACGCTAGATCGCCGCTGGTTAACATGTCAACCAGTTCGGTAGAGTGAGGCCCATGACACGATGGCTCGACGATCGGGAACAGCGAGCCTGGCGCGGCCTGATGACAATGCAGGACGACCTGGCCGACTACCTCGAACGGCAGCTACGCACCCGGCACGGCCTCTCGAGCGCCGACTACCAGGTGCTGGCCCACCTCTCCGAGGAGCCCGACGGCCGGCTGCGGCCCTTCCAGCTCGGCCGGCTGCTGCACTGGGAGAAGAGCCGCCTCTCCCAGCACCTGAGCCGGATGGAGAAGCGCGACCTGGTGACGCGCGAGCAGTGCGAAACCGATCAGCGGGGTACGGTCGTCGCGATCACCCCGAAAGGCCGCGAGCTGGTCGAAGCCGCCGCCCCGAGACACGTGGCCGACGTCCGCGAGGCGTTCATCGACCACCTCACCGAGGCCGAACTGCGGACGCTGACCACGATCAGCGACAAGGTGCGCCAACGCCTGGTTTCCCTCGACCCGCCGTCGGGCACCTGACATGCATGTTCCCCGCTGAAAACCTGCGCGACTGGCGCGGCGAGAAGGTCATCGACCCCGACGACAACAAGATCGGCGAACTCGAGGCGGTGTACGTCGACACGGGCACCGACGAGCCGGCCTTCGCCACGGTCCGGGTCGGCTTCATCGGCCGGCACCGCCTGGTCTTCGTCCCGCTGGCCGGCGCCACGGTCAAGCCGGCCGCCATCCGCGTGCAGTACGGCAAGAAGCTCATCGGGGACGCCCCCAGCATCGACCTCGACGGCGAACTCACCGCCACCGAGGAGCCCGCGGTCTTCGCCCATTACGACCTGCCCTACCAGACCGGCGTCGGCGGCGAGCGCCGCCTGGCCCGCCGCTGACCCCCACCCACCTTCCCCGCCGAGCCGGACAGCCGCCCTCCCCGCCGAGCCGGACGGCCGCCCTGCAGCCTGGTGCCGAACAGCACCAGGCCGATCCGGCGACCGGCATCGGGGCACGTTGGCCGGGATGGGCGCGTAGCGCCTGAAGAATGGCCACGCACGCAGAATGAAGGGTGCGCGGCTCTGTTCTGGCCGGTCACGGCCTTGGAGCCGCGCGCCCGGCCTCGGCGGGAGCGACGGTCTGCACCATCCACCCAGCTACGACATCAAGCCCTTGACCTTGACCTTGACCTTGACCTTGACCTTGACCTTGACCTTGACCTTGACCTTGACCTTGACCTTGACCTTGACCTTGACCTTGAACAGCGCGGCGAACAGACAATCAGCTGGCTAGGCCTACTGAGCGCCAGCCGTTTTCGTCGCAGAGGCGGCGGGCCGTCGCTACCAGGGCCACCGCGTGGCGGGACGGGTTCTGGGCGCGCCACAGCAAGGACCACGGGTAGTGCGGAACGGCCGGCTCCAGCGGCAGCCAGACCAGGTCGGCGCCGGCGGCGGCCACCGAGCCGGGGACGCAGGCGACGCAGGTTCCCTGCAGGACCAGGTCGGCGGCGGCGCGGACGTTCTGCACGCTGCCGGGGAACATGGCCGGGAAGAAGCCGGCGGCCCGGCAGATGTCGGCCACGAACTCGTTGAACTCGGGGGCGCGGTCGTCGTCGGCCAGCAGCAGCGTCTCGTCGCGCAGGCAGGCGACCGGCACCGCGGACCGGCCGGCCAGCGGGTGGTCGGCGCGGACCAGCACGCCCAGGGGGTCGAGCCGGAACAGTTCGGAGGCCAGCGCGGGCGTCGCCCCGGTCACCCGGCCGACACCCACGTCGAGGCGGCCGTCGGCGAGCAGCCGGCACTGCTCCGGCACCCCGGCGGTCACCTGGTGGATCTCCAGGTCGGGGTGGGTGGCGCGGATCGTGCGCAGCACCGGGCGGATCGCGTCGTAGCCCTCGTCGAGCACCCCGATCCGCAGCGTCGGCGGGGTGAGGGCCGCGCCCAGCGCGACCATCGCGGCCCGGTCCACGTGTTCCAGGATCTGCCGGGCCTCGATCAGGAAGCGGGCGCCGGCCGCGGTCAGGGAGATCTGCCGGCCGGTGCGATCGACCAGCAGCACGCCCAGGGTGCGCTCGAGCCGCTGCAGCTGGGTGGTCAGCGCGGACGGCGCGATGTGTTCACGGGTGGCCGCCCGCCCGAAGTGGAGCTCCTCGGCGACGGTGACGAAGAACCGTAGTTGCCGCAGTTCCAGGCGTCCCGCCGCGACCCCGTCGGACATGGCCCGGACGACGCCGGGCGTGTTCCGGTCGGCACTGGTCAGGTGTCCGCTTCGGTGGGTCATGGGAGGGACCTCCTCGACAGCATCGATCGGCTCCGCTGCGAAGAAGTGTTATCGCTAACAATTCTGTAGTCAAGGCGTAAGAACTGAGAAACCTGCCGGACACGACTCCCCTGTTAGCGGTCACAACCCGGCCGCCTGATAGGCGGCCGTCATGTCCAGGGTCTCGGCCGCCAGCAGGGCCCGGGCCAGGCGATCGAGCTGGTCCCGGTGCTCGCGTAACAATCTGACCGCATCGTCGTAACATTCGTCCACCAGGGCGCGCACTTCCCGGTCGACGAGCTCGCGGGTGGCCGGCGCGACACCGTCCAGACCGAAGGGCGACTCACTCCCCGGCGGCGGCAGCACGGTCACCGGGCCGATCGCCTCCGACATGCCCCACCGGCCGACCATCTGCCGGGCGATGTTGCTGACCTGGTCGAGGTCGCTCTCGGCGCCGGTCGTCACCTCACCGAAGACGACCTCCTCGGCGGCCCGCCCGCCCAGCGCCCCGACGATCCGGCCGCGCAGGTAGGCACGCGAATACCCGTACCGGTCGGTGTCGGGGCTCTGGAAGGTCACCCCGAGCGCCTGGCCGCGCGGGATGATCGAGATCTTGCGGACCGGGTCGGCGCCCGGCGTCAGCATGCCGAGCAGAGCGTGGCCGGCCTCGTGGAACGCGGTGCGCTCCTTCTCGTCCGGGGTGAGCATGATGCCGCGCACCGTACCCAGGACGATCTTCTCCAGCGCGTCGCCGAAGTCGGCCGCGGTGACCGTCTCGTGCCGCCGCCGGGCCGCCAGCAGCGCCGCCTCGTTGACCAGATTGCGGAGATCCGCCCCGACCATCCCGGGCGTGCTCGACGCGATCGAAGCAAGGTCGACATCAGGATCCACCGGTACGCCTCGCGTGTGCACGCGAAGGATCTGCTCCCGCCCGGCCAGGTCGGGCGGGCTGACCGTGACGCGGCGGTCGAAGCGGCCGGGCCGCAGCAGCGCCGGATCGAGGATCTCGGCCCGGTTGGTGGCCGCGAGCACCACCACGCCCTCGCTCCCGGTGAACCCGTCCATCTCGGTGAGGATCTGGTTGAGTGTCTGTTCGCGCTCGTCGTTGCCACCGAGCGACTGCGCGCCGCCGCGGGCCCGCCCGATCGCGTCCAGCTCGTCGATGAAGATGATCGCCGGCGCCACCTTCTTGGCCTGCTCGAACAGGTCGCGTACGCGGCTCGCGCCGACCCCGACGATCATCTCGATGAACTCGGACGCGGACATCGAGAAGAACGGCACCCGGGCCTCACCGGCCACCGCCCGGGCCAGCAGCGTCTTGCCGGTGCCCGGCGGCCCGGAGAGCAGCACGCCGTGCGGGATCCGCGCGCCGAGGCGGCGATATCGCGAAGGGTCGCGCAGGAAGTCGACGATCTCGGTGACCTCCTGCTCGACCTCCTCGATGCCGGCCACGTCGGCGAAGGTGGTCCGCGCCCCGCCCTCGGGCGAGAACAGCCTGGCCCGTGACCGCCCGAATCCCCCGATGCCCGAGGCCGCGCCCGCCGCCGCCCGCCGGAAGAACCACACCATCAGCCCGATGATCAGCAGGGCCGGTCCGAACCCGAGCAGGAGCTGCTGCCAGATCGGCGCGGGGGCGTCCGGCGGGTGCGCGTTGACCGCCACGCCGTGCGCCTGGAGCAGTGCGAACAGGTTGTCGGCGGCGAAGGTGGGCCGCTCGGTGGTGAAGCGGTCGACCTGCTCGCTCTTCTTCTGACCCGAAGGCGTGTACGCGACCTTCTCGCGGAACGTGCCCTCGATGGTGTCACCCGTCGAGGTGATCTCGTCGACGTTCGCCCGCTGCGCCTGGGTGACGAAGAACGTGTACGACACCGTGACCCGCGGCTCGGGGCGCAGCAGCACCGACGTCACGATCCAGTTGAGCGCCAGCAGCGCGAGCAGCATCACCACCAGCCGCACCCAGGGCCGGCGTGGCCGCTCGGGCGGCCCGCCCTCCACGCGCCAGGGTTTCGGCTCGTCCGGCGCGGGTGCAGTCATGATCCCGGTTTACCCCGCTCCGACCCCGGCCGCCAACGTAGGGAGCCGTGTGATGCCCAAGCCGGCCGAGATGCTCCAGCGGCGTCGTTTCGACTTCGACGTCCTCGCCGACATGCAGTGCGCGACGTTCTCGTCCACGGCGTACGCCTCCGGTGACGACCTCGCCGCCCGCCGGCGGCCGATCCAGAACGCCACCGACGCCGGCCGGGCGAGCACCTACCACCTGGTGTTCCGCATCCCCACGCTGATCGGTCCGGGCCGGCTCACGCCGCGCTGTGGAAGGACCAGCGCGGCTACGTGACGCTGGGACACCTGGTGATGCACATCACCCGGATGCTGAACTGGGACGAGAAGGGCCGCGGCGGCGGCTACGTCGGGTGGAACGGCGAGGCCATCAAATACCACCGCAAGCACTACGGCGACCGCCCGCTCGACCCGTCGATCGTCTATCCGCGGCTGCCGCTCTGGCTGACCGCCACCGACACCACCGAGTCCTCGGGCTTCGAGATCATCACCCAGTCCGAGCCGCGACAGGATCAGCGGATCGAGTTCTTCTGATGGGCGACCTCGACTTCGAGATCCTCAGTTCCGATCAGGGGCCCGGCGCCGGCCGCGTCGCACGGCCCCGCGGTGACCGACCTCGACGTTCCCCGGCAACGGCTCGCCCGGCTGCGCACGATGATCCGCGACCCCGAGTCGCCCGGGGGATCCTCGCGGCCGGCCATCTTTCTCATCGTCGTCGGCGCGGTGATCGTGGGATCGGTCCTCTGCGGCTACTTCAACCTGGTGTCCCTGATCAATGACCGGCTGCCGGCCGACGGCCGGCCACGGCTGTCGTGGTCGTGTCCGCTCTCCCCCGACGAGGCGGAGTACCGGTGCTCGGTCTCGACCGACTCCCCGACCGAGGTGCTGTGGCGCCTGGACGGTCAGCCCGTGCTGGGTGGTGGCGTGGTGCGCGTTCCCCGGCCGGCTCCCGGCGAGGCCATGCCGATGGAGATCTGGCTGACCGACGGCGACCAGCAGTACAAGGTCGACTCCTTCAGCCTGGCCGGTCCCGAGCCCGAACCCGAACCGACCAAGCCGCCGAAGCCCCCGGACAAGAAGACCGGGCGCTAGCACATGGACGTCTTGCTCCTGGTGCTGCTGCTGTTCCTGGCGGTCGCTGTCGTGGCCGGTCTGGTGCGACGGCGGAGCAGGCCCCGGCCGAGGTGGAGGGCGGGTTTGTCGTTCTCCACCGCACCGATCAGCCGAACCCGATCGGGCCGGCGCAGCAGCCCTTCGACGGGCCGTCCTCGTCCCCGGTCGACTTCGAGATCACCGGAGCCCTCGTCAATCCCAAGGCCCGGTGCTACCTGACCGGGATGGAGATCGGATCGTGCACGTGCAAGAAGCACAAGGTCAAGTAACCGGCGTCGATCGGCACAGCCGCTCGATGCTGGCCGGCTACGACCCGGCCCGTCTCAACGCGGCGCGCGTGGCCGTCGTCGGGCTGGGCGCGCTCGGCCAGAACGTGGTGCAGAACCTGGCTCTGAGCGGGATCGGCAACCTGCTGCTCGTCGACTACGACGCGTTCGAGGAGCACAATGCCACCCGCTCGCCGTTCTTCCCGACCGGCGACGAGGTCGCCCGGCTGGGGCTCGGCAAGGCGCCGGTGGTCGCCAACCGGGCCGGCGGTCTGCGCGACCGCGGCCGACCCGTCGGTGCGCTACGCCGAGTCGCTCGTGCAGACCGCCGGCGACGGGGTGATCCGCTGGGCCGACGTGGTCGTGTCCGCGGTGGACAGTGTGTCGGCCCGGGCCTGGCTCGCCGAGCGGTCCCGCATCCACGGCCGGGTGATGGTCGAGGGCGGGTTCGCCGCCGCCGAGTTCAACCTCTCCGCCTTCCTCGGGACGAGCGGCGCGGTCTGCTACCGGTGCCTGAACCCGGGCCGGCAGTCGTCCGGCTCCTGCCGCGCCTACGCCCGGGCGGCCGAGAGCGTGTCGATCATCCCGGCCATCCAGACGTCGGCCGCGGTGCTCGGCGGGATGATGGCCGAGCAGGTGATCCAGATCCTGATCGGCAACCAGGAGTGGGCCGGGCCGCGCGCCTACGGCAACGTGCGGCACCCGGCGCTGAGCACGGCCGGGCTGCCGGTCAACCCGGACTGCCCCGGCCAGCACAACGTCCTGCCGGTCCTCGGCGAACTGGGGCCGGCCCCGGCGACCGTGGGCGAGCTGGCCGGCCGGTTGCGTGAGACGGCCGGCCGCGGCTGGTTGCTCCTCGCCGAACCGGCCATCGCGGACATCGCCTGCACCCGGTGCCACGAGATGTGCCGGGTCCGGGCGACCGAGTCGGCCTGGCTGGCCCGTCCGCTCTGCCAGGGCTGTGACGGCCCGTGGCCGCGGGCCGAAGCGGGAACGGCGCCGCAGGCCGTGCAGCTGCTGTCCCTGGACGACGAGGTGAGTGCCCGGGTCGGCGCGATCACGAGCGAGGCGATCGGCGTACGTCCGGGCGGCGCCGTCGTGGTGATGGACGGCGAGGGACAGCACGGCCTGGTCCTGATCACCGGTGACGCCGAGCGGGCGTGGCGGCCGGCGACGCCCGACCCGACGTCCATGACCGCGATCCGCCGCCACCCCGCGACGCCGGGACAACGCGTTTCCGCCGAGGACACCTGACCGAGCCTTGCCGAGCTCTACCACCTGCGGGAACGCGCCTATCGGCCGTAGGGTCTCGGCATGGAGACGCATACTCTCGCCGTTCCCGGCGCCGACCTGGTCTATGACGTCCGCCCGGCCGACGGCCCGCACCGGCCGCTGCTGATGATCGGGCAGCCGATGTCCGCGGAGGGTTTCGGCGCGCTGGCCGAACACTTCGCCGACCGTACGGTGATCACCTATGACCCGCGCGGTCTCGGCCGCAGCAAGCGCACCGACGGCCGGCTCGACAACACGCCGGCGCAGCAGGCGGCCGACCTGCACCTGCTGCTGGCGGAGCTCGGCCTCGGACCGGTCGACGTCTTCGCCAGCAGCGGCGGCGCGGTGACCGCCCTGGAACTGGTCACCAAGCACCCGTCGGACGTGGCGACGCTGGTGGCGCATGAGCCGCCGATCAACAACGTGCTGCCCGACGCCGCTCTCGCCGATCGCGGCCGGGCCGCCTTCAACGACGCGTACGAGGCCGGCGGCCGGGGCCCCGGGATGGCGGCGTTCATCGCGATGACGTCGTGGCCGGGTGAGTTCACCGAGGAGTACTTCGCGCAGCCCGTGCCCGACCCGGCGGCGTTCGGGCTGCCGGCCGAGGACGACGGCGACCGCGACGACCCGCTGCTGTCGAAGAACTCGTGGGCGGTCACCGACTACCGCCTCGACGTGCCGGCGCTCACGGCCGCGCCGACCCGGATCGTGATCGCGGTCGGCGAGGAGACCGGCGACACCTACACCGCGCGTACGGCCCGGGCCATCGCCGCCGAGCTCGGCCTGGCGCCGGTGGTCTTCCCGTCGCACCACGGCGGCTTCCTCGGTGGCCAATTCGGCTACGCGGGCAAGCCCCCCGAGTTCGCCGCCACGCTGCGCGGTGTGCTCGATCAGCCGTAGGTCGGGTCGGGTGTATCAGCCAAGCGCGAGGCGGTTTCCCCGGCCACCCGCGCCGAGAACCACGCCTTCGAGACGTCTGATCGCCCGCAGGGCCTCGTCGCGGTGCTTGGCCTGCTTGAGCCGGCCGGGGAGCCGGGCCACCACCGAGCGGCTGTAGGCCCCGCTCTGGCGCTCGCGCAGATCGGCACCCAGAAAGCTTTTCAGGTACGCCAGGTGCGCCGCGTTGAACGCCCACAGCGTGAGGCCGGCGCACGGCGTCCGCAACGCCAGCGGGAGGCCGAAGCAGCTGTCGACCAGCGCGCTGGGCACCCCACGGGAGTGCACCGTGACGGCCGCCGTCGTCACGTGACCGCAGTCGTCGCAGGTCACGTTCATCGTCCGGGCTCGCGGCGCCGCCGGCAGGTGCTGGCCGGCGCGCAGCGGACGACTGCACCCGCCACACCGGCACCGCGCCCGGACGCACACCGGCCCGGCCCATTCCGCCGGTTCCCGCCGGGCGAACCCGCACCCCGGGCACACCACCGACGCCGGGCACCAGCGCCGCCGCTCGTCGTCCCAGTCCCGCCGCACCGAAGCCACGGCCGCACATCGCGGGCAGGCGACCAGGAACTCCCCGGCGAACGCGTTCAGCCACCGCCCCTCGTCCACGAACCGCGTCTTGACCACGGCGCGAGCCTAGGCCCCATTTGGTGATGACCATTACGCTCTAGCGACGTTGGTCGATCCCTGAGGAGGCGTCGTGGCTCGAGCCCTGAACCTGTTGTCGACCGTGGTCCTGGCCTGCACCGCGCTGGTCGGGTTCGGCGGCCCGGCGAGCGCGGCGGAACCGGAGCCCGAGGTCATCGCCATCGACCTGCTGCTGGCCGGCTCCTACACCGATGCCGTGCGGGACGCGATGGAGGTCTGGAACACGAGCGTGCCGACGATCCGGTTCGTCGAGCAGGACACGCCGGCGGCGCTGCGGGTCAAGGAGTACAAGACGGCCAACGGCACCAGCTCGCACGTCTACATCAACGGCGCCGGGCGCGGCTGGGTCTACCTGGAGGTCGGCGACGCCGAGGTCTACCGGCCGTCCCGGATCGCCGTGCACGAGCTGGGCCACATCCTGTCGCTGCCCGACCTGGGGCCCGGCAGCCCGTGCGCCAAGGTGATGTCGGGCGCCTGGGCGGGCGCGGACTGCGTCAACGACCAGCCCGACGCCGAGGAGGTCGCCGAGGTCAGCGACTTCTTCGCCGCCCACGACGTCGGCGACCCGGTCCCGTGGTGGGGCGGGTTCGCCCGATAACCCGGCCTCGGCGAGCAGGGTCATGCCCCGGCGCGGCTGGCGCCCGCCGCCTTGACCAGGGCGATCGTCTGCTCGATGGTCTGGGCCCGGTCGGCCGCGAAGGCCTGGTCGATGACCACCAGCGGGTCGGCCGGGTAGACCAGCGCCGAGATGTGCAGGTGGCCGCCCGGGATGTCGGTCGCGCCCAGGGCCAGGCGCAGCCGGTTGGAGCGGTACATGCTCTCGTTCGAGAGGTAGTTGCCGCCACCGCCGGACTGGGCCTGCCCGCCCGGGGTCGGTCCGGTGGTCTTGCAGGTCACCGGCCCGGTCGGGCGGTCACCCGCGGCCCACTCGCAGATCTGCTGGTTGAGGCGGGTCGGCCACGGGGTGGTCCGCGCGTCGATCATCGCCTGGTAGGGCAGCGTCGTCTCGATGAACTCGGGCTGCGGGTCGGGCTGCGGCCAGCCGGCGGCCGACGGGATCGGCTCGGGCGTGCCCTCGTTGTTGTTGTCCGGGTTGCCGCCGCGCCAGGCCGCCGCCCACTGCTCGATGTTCATGGTGCCGCGGTTGCCCTGACTGATCGTCATGATCAGGTCGGCCCGCTGCCCGCCGCTGTCCCCGGCCAGATGCGGGCCGAACGCGTCCTCGACGATCCCCGCGTTGAAGCCGGACCAGGTCACCGGCAGCGCCACAGCCTGGATCTGGATCGTCTTCCGCCCCGCCTTGAACGTCACACCGTCCAGTTGCAGCGCCGACGCGCCGGACGGGTTGGAGCGCCGGATCTCATTGTTCAGCTGGTACGGGTCGAAGCCGCTGACCAGGACTTTCGTCACCGCTTCGCGGTTCGGGAAGGCGTTCGAGGTGATTCCGCGCGAGGCATATTCGAAGGTACGCAACAGAGCGGCGCGATCACCGTCGGAAACGGCGAACGACGGCCGCCACTGGCGCAGGTCCCGCGTACCCATCAGGCGGGCCCAGTAGAGCGGACGGTCGTCGTACCTCTCGATCGTGCCCATCCACAGCCGGCCCTGAGCCCGCTCCACCGCGTCGTGCCACAGGACCCGGCCGCGTTGGTTGAGCACCCGCTCGGCGGCGGCGACCGACCGGGCCCGGCACAGCTCCGCCCGCAGACCATCCACATAGGAGGTGAACCCGCCCGCCTCCACCAGCGCCGAC
Organism: Actinoplanes sp. NPDC089786; assembly: GCF_040684855.1. Lineage (NCBI taxonomy): Bacteria > Bacillati > Actinomycetota > Actinomycetes > Micromonosporales > Micromonosporaceae > Actinoplanes > Actinoplanes sp. NPDC089786. Next base: position 233,354 of record NZ_JBFBGU010000010.1, on the reverse strand, counting down.
GGCACCTGCTGACCACCGGGCAGCGCGGGCGTGTCGATCCGCGACTCCTCGAAGGTGGTCGAGGCGGTGCGGTCGAAACAGGCGGGCGGCGCGGCCACCGCCGGCGCGGCGACAAACGGTCCGGCCAGAGCAATGGCGGCCGCGGCAAGCTTCCGAGACATGATCAAGGTGACCTCCGATCGATGTCCGACGATCTTATCGATCCGCGACCCCGTCCGTCACCGTCCGCGTCTGTTGACGCTCTCACTACCCGGGGCCCACATCCCGAGCCACTGCTCGGCATCCCCGACACAAAACCGCTCCACCTCGCCAAACCCCAGCTTCGCCGCGAGCCGCACAGAGCCCACGTTGGCGGTCTGAGTGGCGAGCACCACCGGCTCACCGGGCATGACAACCGGGAGCCGATCCACCCACGACCCCTGACCTAGGGGGCAGCGCCCGACGGCCGAGCATGGTCGCTGATCTGCCGGTCGAGGTCGGCGACGACTTCGTGCTGGCGTAACGTCGCCCAATAGAGCCCCAGTGCCGCATAGGTCGTCGCCAGATTGCGCCGGGTGGTTGCTTCGCCGACGCGGTCACCGACCTCCAGCCGGATCGGCAACGCCTGCAGGAAGTAGGTCAAGGCCTGCTGCTGGTTGCCGAGCTCGGCGTGGACACTGCCGATGTTGTCCAGGGCGGTGGCTTCGCCGGCGCGGTCGCCGCCCTCCCGCTTGATGCGTAAGGCCTCCAGGAAGTAGGTCAGGGCCTGCTGCTCATCGCCGAGCCCGGCGTGCACCAGGCCGACATTGTTCAGGACGGCGCCTTCGCCGAGGCGGTCGCCGAGTTCCCGGGTGATGGGCAACGACTGCTGGAAGTAGGAAAGGGCCTGCTGGTGGTCACCGAGGCTGAAGTGCACCATGCCGATGTTGTTCAGGACGGCCGCTTCGAAGCTGTGGTCGCCGCGCTCGCCTCCGGCCGTCAACGCCTGCTGGTAGTGGGTCAGGGCCTGCTGCTGGTCGCCGAGCCCGTCGTGGACGATGCCGATGTTGTTCAACGTGTCTGCCTCGCCGACCCGGTCGCCGGCCTCGCGGTACCGATGCAGAGCCTGCTCGTAGCTGGCCAAGGCGGGCCGGCGCCGGCCGGTCGCATGCTGGGCCCACCCCAGGCAATAGAGGGCGTCAGCGTCCGGGCCGAAGGACAGCGTCGCCGACGCGATGGCCTCGACCGCCGCGAACCGGGACAGCGGCAGCCACATCCGGGACACCCGGTTCCCGGCCTTTCTCGCGATCACCGGCTCCCGCCCGGCCACCGCCAGCCGATGCACCTCGGCCCAGCGGTCCACCCAGCGCTCCGAGTCATCCGGAACCGGAGACCTCGATCCGGCCGGCGCATCAGCGGCATTCCTCGGACCGGCGTCGTCCACCCCTCGACCGTACTGACCACGATCGACCAGGTACAGGGACGATCATCCGGTTCGTTGCCGCGGAGCGGATGTCCCGTCAGGCGGTGGCACCGGCCTTGGCCGCGGCGCCCGCGATGACCACGTCCAGGCAGTCGCGGAACACGTCGTCGACGGTGCGGGCAGGTTGGAAGTATTCGGTCAGCGCGGCCATCACGGTGGGGTGCTGCTCGGTGAAGGCGGCCATGTCGAAGTCTTTCAGCGCCTCGGCGTCGGGGCGGGGGGCCTGCTCCTCGAGGACGTGGCCGACGGTGAAGCGCTCGACCGTCAGGACCGACACGCGGGCCTGGCGCAAGGAGACGCCGCGCGCCACCAGGGTGCTCATTGCCAGCTCGGAGATCGCCGCCATGGTGGTGGAGAGCTGAGCGGCGGAGATGACCCGGGCGCCGTCGGGGTGGGCCAGCAGCGCCCGGCGCAGCCGCTCGGCCAGGCCGCTCAACCACTCCGGCCAGGGTTGAGCCGGGTCGGGCGGTGACAGGTCGCCGAACTCCTGGTCGAGGATCGCGTCGGCGATCGCGGTGACCAGGGCCGCCTTGTTCGGCAGGTGCCAGTAGAGGGTCGGCGACCGCACCCCCAGCCGCGCGGCGAGCTTGCGCGTGGTCACGCCGTCCAGGCCCTCGGCGTCCAGCAACGCCACGGCCTCGGCGACGATCCGCTGTCGATCCAGCGCCAAATGTGCCACCTCCGCGGGTCACTCTATCAGTGCTAGAGTCCCTCTATCACTGATAGAGAAGGAGTCGGCGATGGCAACCAAGCACTCGTTCCGCGGTCTGCTGCACGGGGCCTCACATCGCGTTCCCGGGGTTCCGGCGCATGTCGAGCGGGCGGCCGGACATCAGGGCACTACGGACCAAGGCCGCTCGCAGCGCCCGTTGAACCGCAGGCGGAACCACTCGCCCGCCCGCCCTCCCCGGTTCCTGGCCGCGTGGCAGCGCCGGGTCGCCGCGTTCTTCGGTCAGGAGCGGTAGTAAAGGCGGCGGTGCCGCACAAGATCTCGATCTTCGCGCGGAGAGATCCAGGGGGCGGCCGGCTCGTCGTGGTGCCGTGACCGGCGGCCGTCAGGTGAGGACCGGGCGGCGGGGGCGGGTGCCGGTCATCACGTTGGCGGCGAGCTGGGCCGAGAACGTTGTCCACCAGCGCGCGTCCAGGCCGGTAGGGGTGGCCACGATCGCGCGGTAGATGTCGTCGGCGGCCGGGGCGGGCAGGGCGACCTCCTGGGTGGCCCAGGCCTGCAGGGCGTCGTCGAGGTTCATGGTTGCTCCACGTCGTCGTAGGTGCGGAGGGCCTCGGCCAGGGCGCGGCGGGCCTCGGACAGGCGGTAGCGGACCGTGCCGGCCGGCACGCCCAGGGCCGTGGCCATCTCGGCGCTGGTCAGGCCCCCGGCCGCGGCCAGGGTCAGGGTGACGCGCTGCTGCTCGGGCAACCGCCGGATGCAATCGGCCACGACCGTCACCCGTTCGGCGGCGATCACCGAAGTGCTGGCCGGCGCCGCCGCGTCGGCGGGCTCGGCGCGCAGGGCGGCGTCGGTCGCGGCGCGGGTCCGGGACTGGCGGTGCTCGTCGATCGACAGGTTGCGGGCCACCGTGAAGATCCAGGCCCGCTGCCCGTCGTCGGAGAGACCGGTCAGCTCGGGAAGTCGCCGCCAGGCGCGCAGGAACGTCTCCTGCATCAGATCCGCCGCCCGCCACCGGTCGCCGGTGCGGCCCACGAAGTAGGCGTGCACGGCGGTCCGGTGGGCGTCGTAGATCTTGCGGAACTCCACGCTGCGGTCCATGGGACGACCCGGACCTCAGCGCCGCGGTCCGTCGGCCACCCGGATCTGACCCATGGCGATCGTGGTCAGCACCTGCAGGGCCGGCACGACCTCGGCCGGCGCGACGACGTCGTCGAACAGGACCACGTCGGCCACCTTCTCGCGCAGCAGCTCGGCCGTGACACCGGCCGAGATCGTCACCGCGCCGAACGCGATGATGCTGATCGGATGGTCGAGCAGGCGGAAGTAGTCGGGGCCGAGCTCGACGTCCTCCAGGAAGACCCGCGGGTCGGCCGAGCGGTACCAGACCACCTGGCCCTGGGCGTCCATCCGGGCCTCGAGCTGGGCCTGGCCCGCCGCGGGGGCGATCAGCTGCCCGGCGATCAGGATCTGGTCGTACCCGACGTCGCCGATCTCCCCGGTGATGATCAACTGGCCGGCCGCGACCAGGATGTCGGTGGGCTCGCCGGTCAGGTTGGCCAGCGACGACCCGGACAGCTGGATCTGGCCGGACAGCGTCTTGACCCGGATACCCTCCTGGTGGCGGTAGTAGCTGACCGTCCCCACTCCCCCGCCCAGCACCCGGCCGAGCGCCGCCTCGCTGCCGCGGGGCGCGAACACCGAGCCGACCACGCTGATCCGCTGCGGCAGGTCGCCGGTCACCGCGCCGATGACGACCAGCACGCCGACCACGATCAGGATCTCGTCGGGCGAGCCGATGCCGTCCCCGCCGACGACCAGCGGGCCGACGTGCACGCGGGGCTTCACGCCGTCCGGGAGGAAGACCGTCGACCCCACGTCCTCGGCCGGGATGGCCGCGTACGCGCCGGCCAGGGACTCGGGCACGACCACCACGCCGACCCGGCTGATCCGGGTGATCGCCGCCAGCTGATCGGGGCTGGTCAGATGGCTCAGATCGAGCATCCCCTGCGCGTCGATCACGCCACGCTCGTCGTCCGTCATCGCGCGCCTCCCATCGCGTTGCGGGCGACCTCCGGCGAGAGCCGCGCCGCCATGGCCATCAGCCACTGTGCCAGCATGATCCGTGAGCGGCTCGCCCGTGGGGCGACCGGCGTTCCTCGCCGGGCCAGCTCGGCCTCGCGCCGCAGTTCCTTCATCCGGACCACCGCGAGCAGGTACATGTCCGTCATCCCTCTCACCTCTGTTTTCCGGTCTCCTCAGGTACGACGGATGACCGGCGGAAGTGTTGGGTCCCCGGGCGCCACCCCACCGTTCGCCAGCCGGCCTACCCGAGCTACTACTTCGGCTCGGACAGCACGGTCACGCCCGGCGGTTAGGCCGACACCTCGGCGCGGGCCTGCTCGGCCATCCGGGCGATGACCGAGGCGTCGTTGCTCACCGCGGGACGACCGTCTCGATCGCCCACTGCCGGCAGGTGTCCAGCCGGTGTTGCACCATCGCCAGCTGCTCGGCCACCGGGCCGGGGCCGGTCGAGCCGGGCGTCGTGCGGGCCGCGAGCGCGGAACGCACCGACAGGACCTCGCGCACCGACGGGTCGAGGTGTTCGCTGACCGTCTTCAGGTCGTCGTCGGTGACCTCTTCCAGCTCACACTCCCGGGCCGCGCACAGGGCCACCAACCGGCCGGTGATCTCGTGGGCGTCACGGAACGGGACGTTCTTGCGGACCAGCCAGTCGGCGACCTCGGTGGCCAGCGAGAAGCCGACCGGCGCGGACGCGGCGAGACGGTCGACCCGGACGGTCATCGTCGAGATCATCCCGGCGAGCGCGGGCAGCAGCAGCTGGAGGGTGTCGACGGCGTCGAAGGCCGGCTCCTTGTCCTCCTGCATGTCGCGGTCGTAGGTGAGCGGCAGCCCCTTGAGCATGGTCAGCACCGCGACCAGCCCGCCGATCAGCCGGCCGCTCTTGCCCCGCGCGAGCTCGGCGATGTCCGCGTTCTTCTTCTGCGGCATGATCGACGACCCGGTGGCGAAGGCGTCGTCCAGTTCCACCCAGCCGAACTCGGTCGAGGTCCAGAGCACCACCTCTTCGCCGAGGCGGGACAGGTGCACGCCGATCAGCGACGTGACGAAGAGGAACTCGGCCACGAAGTCGCGGTCGGCCACCGCGTCCATCGAGTTGGCCGCGGGGGCGGTGAAGCCCAGTTCCTTGGCCACCGCCGCCGGGTCGAGCGGCAGCGACGAACCGGCCAGCGCGCCGCTGCCGAGCGGGGAGATCGCCGCGCGCCGGTCCCAGTCGGCGAGCCGGTCGAGGTCGCGGAGCAGCGGATGGACGTGGGCCAGCAGCCAGTGGCCGAAGCTGACCGGTTGGGCGTGCTGGAGGTGGGTCATGCCGGCCGCCGGCGTGTCCACGTTCAGCGCCGCCTGCTCGGTCAGCGCGTCGGCCAGCTCGATCACCGCGGCGGCCACCCCGCGGGCGTGGTCGCGCAGGTAGAGCCGGAGGTCGGTGGCGACCTGGTCGTTACGGGACCGGCCGGCGCGCAGCTTGCCGCCGAGCGACCCGAGCCGCTCGAGCAGGCCGCGTTCCAGCGCGGTGTGCACGTCTTCGTCGTCGACGGTGGGCCGGAACTCGCCGGACGCGCAGGCCGCCTCGAGGTCGTCGAGGGCGGCGAGCATCTTGCCCAGCTCGTCGGGATCGAGGAGCCCGGCGGCGGCCAGCACCCGGGCGTGGGCCCGGGAACCGGCGAGGTCGTAGGGCGCCAGCCGCCAGTCGAACTGCACGCTGACGGAGAGCCGGGCGAGGGCCTCGGCCGGGCCACCGGCGAACCGGCCGCCCCACAGAGAAGTGCGATCAGTCATGCGAGCCGCTTGTTCCGCGCCGACGCCATCCGTGACGGCAACCCCCAGAGCTGCACGAATCCCTTTGCGAGGGACTGGTCGAACGTGTCCCCGGTGTCGTAGGTCGCCATCCCGAAATCGTAGAGGCTGGCCTCGGAGCGCCGGCCGGTGACCACCGCCCGGCCGCCGTGCAGGGTCATCCGCACCTCGCCGGACACGTGTTCCTGCGTCTCGGCGATGAACGCCTCCAGCGCGTCGCGCAGCGGCGAGAACCAGAGACCGTCGTAGACGAGCTCGCCCCAGCGCTGGTCGACGGTGCGCTTGAACCGGGCCACGTCCCGCTCGACGGTCACGTTCTCGAGCTCCTGGTGGGCGGTGATCAGGGCGATCGCGCCAGGCGCTTCGTACACCTCGCGGCTCTTGATCCCGACGAGGCGGTCCTCGACCATGTCGAGCCGGCCGACCCCCTGGGCGCCGGCCCGGCGGTTCAGCACGGTGATCGCCTCGAGCGGGGTCACCGTCTCACCGTCGATCGCCACCGGGTTGCCGCGGTCGAAGGTGATGGTGATCTCGTCGGCGTCGCGTGGCTCGGCCGGGTTCGACGTGTACGAGTACAGCTCCTCGATCGGCGCGTTCCAGATGTCCTCCAGGAAGCCGGTCTCCACCGCGCGTCCCCACAGGTTCTGATCGATCGAGTAGGGCGACTTGTGCGACACGTCGATCGGCAGGCCCTTCTCCTCGGCCAGCGCGATCGCCTTGTCCCGGGTCCACGCGAAGTCGCGGGCCGGCGCGATCACCCGCAGGTCGGGCGCCAGCGCGCCGATGCCGACCTCGAAGCGGACCTGGTCGTTGCCCTTGCCGGTGCAGCCGTGCGACACGACCGTGCCGCCGTGCTGCTGGGCCGCCTCGACGAGGTGCCGCACGATCAGCGGCCGGCTCAGCGCCGAGACCAGCGGGTAGCGGTCCATGTAGAGGGCGTTGGCGCGCAACGCGGGCAGGCAGAAGTCGGCCGCGAACTCCTCGCGGGCGTCCACCACGACGCTCTCCACCGCGCCGCAGTCCAGGGCACGCTGCCGGATGGCCTCCATGTCTTCGCCGCCCTGCCCGACGTCGAGCGCGACGGCGATCACCTCGCCGCCCACCTGCTCGGCGAGATAGGGAATGGCGACGGAGGTGTCGAGACCTCCGGAGTAGGCAAGTACGACCCGCTCGCTCACGGGGTGCTCCTTTCGATGATGTCGTTGGCGTGGCCGGCCCAGTCGGCGAGCTTGTCGGCCAGGGCCTTGCCACCGGTGACGTCGCGGGCCACGACGAGGATCGTGTCGTCGCCGGCGATGGTGCCGACGACGTCGGAGAGCCCGGAGCGGTCCAGCGCGCTGGCGAGGAACTGGGCCGCACCGGGCGGGGTTCGGAGGATGGCCAGGTTGCCGCTGGCGTCGACGCCGGTGAGCAGCTCGCGCAGCAGGCGGATGAGCCGGGCCGGGGCCTGCTCGGCGTCGCGCAGCGGGCGGCGGCCGTCTTCCGGGATGACGTAGGCGCCGCTGACCTTGACCGCGTTCAGTTCTTCCAGGTCGCGGGAGAGCGTGGCCTGGGTGACCTGCACCCCGTCGGCGGCGAGCAGCTCGCCCAGCTCGGTCTGCGAGCGGACCGCGCGCTCGCGGACCAGCTCGACGATCCGGGCGTGCCGACCGGCCCGCGTCCCGGGACCGGTCACGATTCCTCGCCGTGTTCGACCAGCCAGGCGAGCAGGGCCTTCTGGGCGTGCAGACGGTTTTCGGCCTGGTCGAAGATGGCGCTCTGCGGCCCGTCCATCACCTCGTCGGTGATCTCCTCACCGCGGTGGGCGGGCAGGCAGTGCAGCACGATCGCGTCGCGGGCCGCGGCGCCGACCAGCTCCGCCCGCACCTGGTAGGGCCGGAACGGCGTGAGCCGGTCGCGGCCGTCGCCCTCCTGGCCCATCGACGTCCAGGTGTCGGTGGCGACCACGTCGACGCCGTCGACCGCCTCGAACGGGTCGCGCAGCACCTCGACCGAGCCGTTGGTCCACGCCGCGATCTCGGCCGCGCGGGACACCACGGCGCTGGACGGGTCGTAGCCGGCCGGCGCGGAGACCCGGACGTGCATGCCGGCGGTCGCCCCGGCCAGCAGGTAGGAGTGCGCCATGTTGTTGGCCGCGTCGCCGACGTAGGCCAGCTTGACGCCCTTGGTGCCGCCCAGCCGCTCACGCACGGTCTGCAGGTCGGCCAGCAGCTGGCAGGGGTGGTAGCCATCGGTCAGCGCGTTCACCACCGGGACGCGGACGTCGGAGGCCAGCTCGGCCAGCCGGTCGTCGCCGTGGGTGCGCAGCACGATCGCGGACACATACCGCGACAGCACCCGTCCGGCGTCGGCCAGCGTCTCGCCCCGGCCGAAGTGGGTGTTCTGGGTGTCCACGATGATCGGGTTGCCGCCCAGCTCGGCGATGCCGGCCTCGAAGGACAGCCGGGTGCGCAGGCTCGGCTTGTCGAAGATGACCGCGACCGACTGCGGCCCGGCCAGCGGCTTGTAGCCGTAGCGGTCGGCCTTGAACGCGGCGGCCAGGTCGAGCACCTCGCCCTGTTCCTCCGGCGACAGGTCGTCGTCGGCGAGGAAGTGCTTCGTCACGGAAGGACCTCTTTCAGGGCGGTGAGGAACGCGTCGGCCTGCTCGGCGCTGAGGATCAGCGGAGGGGCGAGCCGGATGACGCCCGGCTGGACCGGGTTGACCAGGAATCCCTTGTCACGCAGGGCCGCCGCGACCGCCGCCGACGTGGCGCCGGGCAGCTCGAGACCGAGCAGCAGGCCCGATCCGCGGACCGTGAGGCCGAGCGCCTCGGCGCCGCGCCGCAACTGCTCGCCGACCCGCTTGACGTGGTCGAGCAGCCCGTCGCCGGCGATGGTCCGGATCACTGCGAGCGCCGCCGCGCAGCACACCGGGTTGCCGCCGAACGTGGTGCCGTGAAGCCCCGGCGTGAACAGCTCGGCGGCCCGCCCGAAGGCCAGGCACGCGCCGATCGGCAGGCCACCACCGAGGCCCTTGGCCAGCGTGACGATGTCGGGTTCGACGCCGTCGGCCTGATGGGCGAACCAGTGCCCGGTGCGGCCGATCCCGGTCTGCACCTCGTCGAGCACGAGCAGCGCGCCGGTGGCGGTGCAGATCTCGCGGGCGGCGGCGAGGTAGCCGGGCGGCGGGACGATCACGCCGTTCTCGCCCTGGATCGGCTCCAGGATCACCATCGCGGTCGCGGTCGTCACCGCGGCCCGCAACGCCTCGGCGTCGCCGAACGGGATGTGGGCGACCTCGCCCGGCAGCGGCCGGAACGGGTCGGCCTTGGCCGGCTGGCCGGTCAGGGCCAGCGCGCCCATCGTGCGGCCGTGGAAGCCGCCCTCGGCGGCCACGACATGGGTGCGCCCGGTGAGCCGGGACAGCTTGAACGCGGCCTCGTTGGCCTCGGCCCCGGAGTTGCCGAAGAGCACCCGCCCGGGCCGGCCGGCCAGGGCCAGCAGCAGCTCGGCCAGCGCGACCGACGGCTCGGTGACGTAGAAGTTGGAGACGTGCCCGAGGGTGGCGATCTGCTGGGAGACCGCCTGGACCACGGCCGGGTGGGCGTGGCCGAGCGCGTTCACCGCGATGCCGCCGAGCAGGTCGACGTAGTCGCGGCCGTCCTCGTCGGTCAGCACCGCGCCGGCGCCGCGGACCAGGCCGAGCGGTGGCGTGCCGTAGTTGTCCATCATGGCCTGTTGCCAGCGGCCGACCAGCCCGCTCATGACGGCGTCACCATGGTCCCGAATCCCTCCGAGGTGAAGACTTCCAACAGGATCGAGTGGGCGACACGGCCGTCCACCACATGCGCGGCGGGCACACCGCCGCGGACCGCGCGCAGGCAGGCCTCCATCTTGGGGACCATGCCCGACTCGAGCGACGGCATCAGCTTCTCGAGGTCGTCGGCGCCGATCTCGGTGGTCAGCGACGAGGTGTCGGGCCAGTTGGTGTAGAGGCCGGGCACGTCGGTCAGGACGACCAGCTTGCGGGCGCCGAGGGCGACGGCCAGCGCCGAGGCGGCGGTGTCGGCGTTGACGTTGTGCACGACGCCGGCCGCGTCGGGCGCGACCGTGGCGACGACCGGGATGCGGCCCGCCGCGATCAGGTCGTCGACCGCGGAGGTGTCCACCGAGGCGACGTCGCCGACCTGGCCGATGTCGACCGGCTCGCCGTCGACCACCGCGTGGCGCCGGACGGCCGTGAACAGCCGGGCGTCCTCACCGGACAGCCCGACCGCGAACGGGCCGTGCTGGTTGATCAGGCCGACCAGCTCGCGGCCGACCTGACCGGTGAGCACCATGCGGACCACGTCCATCGCCTCGGGCGTGGTGACCCGCAGCCCGCCCTTGAACTCGCTCTCGATGCCGAGCCGGCCCAGCATGGCGTTGATCTGCGGGCCGCCGCCGTGCACGACGACCGGCCGGATGCCCGCGTAGCGCAGGAACACCATGTCGGCCGCGAACGCCGCCTGCAGCTCGGGGTCGATCATCGCGTTGCCGCCGTACTTGATGACCACCGTCTCGCCGTGGAAGCGCTCGAGCCACGGCAGCGACTCGATGAGCACGGCCGCCTTCTGGTGGGGGGTCATGGTCACGACGAGTACGCCGAGTTCTCGTGCACGTAGGCGTGTGACAGGTCGGTGGTCCAGATCGTCGCGGACATCTCGGCCTCGTGAAGATTGATCCGGATGTTCACGTCACGGCCGGTCAGGTCGACGGAGGACCGGTCTTCCGCGGCCGCCCCGCTCTTGCACACCCACACGCCGTTGACCGCGACGTCGATCCGGTCGGGCTCGAACGCCGCCTTGGTGGTGCCGACCGCCGCCAGGATGCGGCCCCAGTTGGGATCGTTGCCGAACAGCGCGGTCTTCACCAGGTTGTTGCGGGCCACCGTGCGGCCGACCTCGACCGCGTCCGCCTCGCTGGCCGCGCCGTGCACCTCGATCGCGACGTGTTTGGTCGCGCCCTCGGCGTCGGCGATCAGCTGCTGGGCCAGGTCGTGGCAGACCGCGGTGACCGCCGCGGTCAGCTCGGCCTGCTCGGGCTGCACGTCGGAGGCGCCGCTGGCGAGCAGCAGCACGGTGTCGTTGGTGGACATGCAGCCGTCGGAGTCGATCCGGTCGAAGGTCAGCCTGGTCGCCTCGCGCAGCGCCTCGTCGAGCGCGTCGTTGCCGGCCACCGCGTCGGTGGTGATCACCACGAGCATGGTGGCCAGCGCGGGCGCCAGCATGCCGGCGCCCTTGGCCATGCCGCCGACACTCCAGCCCTCGCCGGCGCGGACCGCGGTCTTGGCCACCGTGTCGGTGGTCATGATGGCCTCGGCGGCCGCATCCCCACCGTCGGCGGTCAGCCTCTTGGCCGCATGGGTGACGCCGGGCAGCAGCTTGTCCATCGGCAGCAGCTCGCCGATCAGCCCGGTCGAGCAGACCGCGACGTCGCCCGCGCCGATCAGCATCGGCCGGGCGGCGGCCCGCAGCGCCGCGGCGGTGTGTTCGGCCGTGGCGTGGGTGTCGCGGAAGCCCTGGCTGCCGGTGCAGGCGTTGGCGCCGCCGGAGTTGAGCACGACGGCCCGGACGATGCCGCCCTTGAGCACCTGTTCGCTCCAGAGCACCGGCGCGGCCTTCACCCGGTTGCCGGTGAAGACGCCGGCGACGGTGAAATCGGGGCCGTCGTTGACGACCAGCGCGACGTCGGAACGACCGCCGTCCTTCAGCCCGGCGGCGACCCCGCTGGCCCGGAAGCCTTTCGGCGCGGTGACGCTCATGGCGCGACCCCCAGGACGGACAGGCCCGCGGTCTCGGGCAGGCCGACCATCAGGTTGGCGTTCTGCACGGCCTGACCGGCCGCGCCCTTACCGAGGTTGTCGAGGGCGCTGACGACGATGATCCGCCCCGAATCGATGTCGACGGTCGCCTGCAGGTGACAGGAGTTGGAACCGGCGGTGGCGGCCGTGTGGGGCCAGACGCCCTCGGGCAGCACATGAACGAAGGGCTCGTCGGCGTAGGCCGCGGCCAGCACCGCACGCGGGTCGGGGCCCAATGCCTTGGCGGTGACCGTGGCCAGGATGCCGCGCGGCATCGGCGCGAGCACCGGGGTCATCGACAACGAGGTCGCGCCGGTGGCCTGCTTGATCTCGGGCACGTGCTGGTGGGCGCCGACCTTGTAGGGCGAAAGGTCGCCCATCACCTCGCTGGCCAGCAGGTTCACCTTGGCCGAGCGCCCGGCGCCACTGGTGCCGGAGGAGGCGACGACCACCACGTCGGCCGGATCGGCCGCCCCGGCGGCGATCAGCGGCGCCAGCGCGAGCGTGATCGTCGCTGCATAACAACCCGTGTTGGCCACCCGGTCGGACGCGGCGATCGCGGCCCGTTGGCCGGGCAGTTCGGGCAGCCCGTAGGTCCAGGTGCCGGCGTGGTCGCCGCCGTAGTACTTCGTCCACAGGGAGGCGTCTTCGAGACGGAAGTCGGCGCCCAGATCGACTACCTTGACCCCGGCCGGCAGCCGGCCCGCCAGGGCGGCCGACTGCCCGTGGGGTAAGGCGAGAAAGACCAGGTCAGCACCGTCGAACGAGCTCGGCTCGGTGGCTTTCAGCACCAGGTCGAGACCGGTCAGCTGGGGGTGCACCGCGGCCACCGGCGCACCCGCCTGGCTGTGGGCGGTGGCCGCCACCAGCTCGAACTCGGGGTGACCCGAGATCAGGCGCAGCAGCTCACCGCCCGCATATCCGCTCGCTCCCGCGACCGCGACTGAATAACCCATGCAGCCCTCCGTATGACTATGCAGAAGACCGTATCAAGTAACACGACGCGGAGACAACCGTGCCGTACGTCACCAGTCGTGCAGGGTGCCGTCCTTCAGCCGGTTGATGGGCAGATAGGCGGTCTGGTAGGGGTACTTGCCGGCCTCGTCGAGCGAGAGCCGGACGCCCAGCCCGGGGGAAGACCCGGGGTGCATGAGCCCGTCGGTGAAGCTGAACGACTGCTCGAAGACGAGATCCGTACGCGCGCCGTGCTTCATGTACTCCTGGATCCCGAAGTTGTGCACGGCGAGACCCAGATGCAGCGCCGCCGCCATGCCCACCGGCGAGATGTCGGTCGGCCCGTGGATGCCCGACTTGATGCCGTACTGCCCGGCGTACTCCAGGATCCGTTTGAGGTGGGTGATGCCGCCGGTGTGGGTCACCGCCGAGCGGACGTAGTCGATCAGCCGGTCGGCGATCAGCCGCCGGTAGTCGTAGACCGAGTTGAACACCTCGCCGATCGCCAGCGGCGTGGTGGTGTGCTGCCGGACCAGCCGCAACGCCTCCTGATCCTCGGCCGGGGTGCAGTCCTCCAGCCAGAACAGGTCGTACGGCTCGAGCGCCCGGCCCAGCCGGGCCGCCTCGATCGGGGTGAGCCGGTGATGCACGTCGTGCAGCAGCGGCAGTTCGGGACCGAACTCGGCCCGGACCGCCTCGAAGACGCCCGGCAGGTGCCGCAGGTAGGAACGACTGTCCCAGTCCTCCTCGACGGGCGCCGCCACCCGGCCGGCCGGCTCATAGGCGACCGGACCACCGATGCCGTAGATCCGGTCCAGCCCCGGCACGCTGGTCTGCACCCGGATGGCGCGATAGCCCTCCGCGAGCAGCCGCCGGATCGAGTCGAAGAGCGACGGCAGGTCCGGCCCGCTGGCGTGCCCGTACGCGAGCAGCCCGCTCCGGGACGCCCCGCCCAGCAACTGGTAGAGCGGCATCCCCGCGGCCTGCGCCTTGAGGTCCCACAGGGCCACGTCGACGGCCGAGATGGCGGCCATCGTGACCGGCCCGCGCCGCCAGTACGCCCCGCGGTAGAGGAACTGCCAGGCGTCCTCGATCCGGTGCGCGTCCCGGCCGACGAGCAGCGGCGCCACGTGCTCGGCGAGGTACGCCACCACGCTCTGCTCCCGCCCGTTGAGGGTGGCGTCGCCCAGCCCGACGAGCCCGTCGTCGGTGGTGACGCGGAGCGTGACGAAATTGCGGTCCGGGCTGGTAACCACGACTTCGGCGGATTCGATGATCATGAGCGGCCTTTCCGGGAGGGTTCCGCCCGAACCGTAGTAGAAAGAGCACGTGGCCAACGAGGTGACGGTCCCGCTGCTGCCCTGCCGGGACGTCGACGAGATCACCGCCTTCTACGCGGTGCTGGGGTTCCGGGCGACCTATCGGCAGCCGGGCTACGTCGCCCTCCGCCGGGCCGACCTGAACCTGCACTTCTTCGTGGTGCCCGAGTTCGAGCCGGAGACCTCGTACGGCTCCTGCCTGGTGCTGGTGGACGACATCGGCGCGCTGCACCGGGCCTTCGCGGACGGCATGCGGTCCGCGTACGGGAAGGTGCTGGTCTCGGGGGTGCCGAGGATGACCAGGCCACGGGTACGCGCGGCGGCGCTCGGCGGTTTCAGCATCGTCGACCCGGCCGGCAACTGGATCCGGGTGATCGCCCACGGCGCCGAACGTGCCCCGGGCCCGCGGACCGTGCTGGCCCGGGCCCTGGAGCACGCCGTGGTGCTGGCCGACGTCCAGGAGGACCACGGGCGGGCGGCGGCCGTGCTGGACGGGGCGCTGGGCCAGGTGCCGCCCGAGGAGGATCCGGCGCTGATGGTCGAGGCGCTGGCCTACCGGGCCGAGCTGGCCCTGGTGCTGGGCGACGAGCGGACCGCCGCCGAGGCGCTGGACCGGGCCCGCGAGCTGGACGCGACCGGCGCCGAGCTGGCCGAGTTCGCCTCGGAGCTCGACCGCCGGGTGCGCGAGGTGGCCGGGACGGTGCTCGGCTACGAGGTCAGGGTCTGAGTCCCGAGCACGGTGACCAGCGCCAGCTTCTCGGCTGCTTCAGAACCAGGTTCCGCGGTGTACGCGATCAGCCGGAGATCGGTGCCGGCCGCGCTCAGCACGTCACAGTCGAGCTCGATCAGCCCGGCCGCGGGGTGGTCGATGATCTTCCGGAACGCGACATGCACGCCCAGCACCCCGGAGTCCCACAGGTCGGCGAACCGGGCGCTGCCCGCCCGCAGCTCGGCCACCATCCGCGGCCCCCGGGGATCGTCCGGGTAGCGGCTCAGCGCGGTCCGGAGGTCGCCGACCATCTCCGACTCGAACGAGGCGGTCTGTTCCGGGGTCCGGACGACCCGGCCCGGGTCGTGGTCGAGGAAGTGCCGCCGGATGGTGTTGTGGGCCGGCCCCGGCTCGCCCATCAGCGCCGCCCACGGCGGGTTCCAGGTGACCATGGTCCAGAGCAGGTCGCACACCGCGACCGGGGTGCCGGCCAGCCGGTCGAGCAGCCGCTGGATGCTCGGGGTGAGGTGGCCGGGGATCAGGCCGCTGCCCGGCGGCACCAGGCCGGCCAGCCGGAACAGGTGCTCGCGCTCGTTGCCGGTCAGCCGCAGTCCCCGGGCCAGCGCCTCGACCACCTGCACCGAGGGCTGGGTGGCCCGGCCCTGCTCCAGCCGGGTCACGTAGTCGACCGAGATGCCCGCCAGCAGTGCCAGCTCCTCGCGGCGGAGGCCGGCGGCGCGCCGGTGACCGTATGCGGGGAGACCGGCCGCGCCCGGCCCGATCCGGTCCCGCCAGGTGCGGATCGCCCGCCCGAAGTCCGAGGTGGTCATGCTGAGCCTCCTTTGGCATGCCCTTCTGGCCCTCGCCTGCGGCTGAGTGCCGCTCGGCGCAGGCGGTCATGCCCCCAAGTGTTCCCCTAAGCCCCCTGATGTTCCTGGTATCGCCAGTCCTAGCCACTGACACGTGTAGGTTCCGGAACCGCCGCGGGGTGACGGAACCGGTTCCGGACTGTCAGACTGCGGTATCTGGTCCCCAAAAAGTGTTATCGCTCATCGATCCCCCGGAGGTCCCCCCAAGTGCCCGCTGACGATCCGTACCGTGATCCCGCGCTCCCCGTCGACGAGCGCGTGCAGGATCTGCTGGGCCGGATGACCCTGCCCGAGAAGGTCGGGCAGATGCTCCAGCTGGACTCCCGCGGCGACCTCAAGGAGATCGTCACGGACAAGCTGGCCGGGTCGATCCTGCACACCTCGCCGCAGAAGCTGCTGGAGGCGATCGACCTCGCGGCCGGCACCCGGCTGGGCATCCCCCTGCTCACCGCCGAGGACTGCATCCACGGTCACTCGTTCTGGCCCGGCGCGACGATCTTCCCGACCCAGCTCGCGATGGCCGCCTCCTGGGACGCCGGCCTGGTCGAGCGGGTGGCCCGCACCACGGCGGTCGAGGTGTCGGCGACCGGCGTGCACTGGACCTTCTCCCCCGTCCTGTGCATCGCCCGCGACCTGCGCTGGGGCCGGGTGGACGAAACCTTCGGCGAAGATCCGTACCTGATCGGCGAGCTGGGCGCGGCGATGGTCCGCGGCTACCAGGGCGGCGGGCTGACCGACCCGACCGCGATCCTGGCCACGGCCAAGCACTTCGCCGGCTACTCCGAGACGCAGGGCGGCCGGGACGCCAGCGAGGCCGACCTGACCCCGCGCAAGCTGCGCGCCTGGTTCCTGCCGCCGTTCGAGCGGGTGGCCCGCGAGGGCGTGGCCACGTTCATGCTCGGCTACCAGTCGATGGACGGCGTGCCCATCACCACCAACCGGTGGCTGCTCAACGACGTGCTCAAGCAGGAGTGGGGCTTCACCGGCACGCTGGTCACCGACTGGGACAACGTCGGCCGGATGGTCTGGGAGCAGCAGGTCTGCGCCGACATCGCCGAGGCCGCGGCGGCCGCCGTCCGGGCCGGCAACGACCTGATCATGACCACCCCCGGCTTCTTCGAGGGCGCACAGCAGGCGATCGAGCGCGGGACGCTCGAGGAGTCCGAGATCGACGAGGCCGTACGCCGGATCCTGCGCCTGAAGTTCCGCCTCGGGCTCTTCGAGAACCCGCGCGGCCCGGACGCGGCCCGGCAGGCGGCGGTGATCGGCGCACCCGAGCACAGCGCGCTCAACCTGGAGACCGCCCGCCGCTCGCTGGTGCTGCTGCGCAACGACGGCGTGCTGCCGCTCGCCGGAACCAGCAAGATTGCCGTCCTCGGCCCCAACGCCGACGACGTGTCGGCCCAGCTCGGCGACTGGGCCGGCGACTCCGGCCAGGTCGACTGGCTGCCCGACGGCCACCCCCGGGAACTCACCGAGACGGTGCTGGACGGCTTCCGCGCCCTGTTCACCGATGTCGTCCACGCCCGCGGCGCCGGCGTCGTCCAGCTGGTCCCCGACCCCGGGGGCACGCACTTCCCGGACGGCCAGCCGCGCCCGCCGGTCGCCCAGGGCGTCCCGGTCGACCAGGCCGAACTGGCCGAGGCGGTGGCCGCCGCCCGCGACGCCGACGTGGCGGTCGTAGTCGTCGGCGACACGGTCGCGCTGACCGGCGAGAGCAAGTCGACCGCCACCCTGGAGCTCCAGGGCGGCCAGGTGGCGCTGCTGGAGGCGGTGGCCGCCACCGGAACGCCGATGGTGGTCGTTCTGATCAACTCGAAGCCGCTGGTCCTGCCCCCGGCCGCGGTCGGCGCGGCGGCCGTCATCCAGGCCTTCAACCCGGGCATGCGCGGCGGCCGGGCGATCGCCGAGCTGGTGCTGGGCGCGATCGAGCCGACCGGCCGGCTGCCGATCACCATGCCGCGGCACGTCGGCCAGCAGCCGGTCTACTACAACCAGATCCGCGGCCAGCACGGCCGCCGCTACGCCGACCTCAGCCAGGAGCCGCAGTTCGTCTTCGGTGAAGGCCTGAGCTACACCACGGTGGAGTACGCCGACCTGGTCCTTCTCGACGAAGAGCCGCCCCGGGACGGCACGGTCCGGGCCCGGATCACCCTCACCAACACCGGCGACCGCCCCGCGGTGGAAACCGTTCAGGTGTACGTCAGCGACCTCGTCACCAGCGTGACCTGGGCCGAGAAGGAGCTGAAGACCTACCGGCAGGTGACCGTGCCGCCGCGGTCCTCGACCACCGTCGATCTCGAACTGCCGGTGGCCGACTGCACGCTGGTCACCGCGGACGGCCGCCGGGTGGTCGAGCCGGGCGCGTTCCAGCTCCAGGTCGGACCCAACTCTCGTGACCTGATCGTCGCCCGCTTCTCGGTCACGGCCTGACAGAATCGGGCGGGTGCAGAGCCTGCCCGACGACTTCGACACCGGCGAGCTGGCCGCCGCCCTGACCCGCGAGTGGGGCGTGGCGGTGGCCCGGCTCGACCACGCGCCGGTCGGCTTCGGCAGCCACCACTGGATCGCTCGCGACCCGTCCGGCGGCCGGTGGTTCGTGACCGTCGACGATCTGGAGATCGGTCGCTTCGCGGCGGCCGAGACCCACGACGACGCGTACGCCCGGCTGGGTCGCGCCCTGGCCGCGGCCCGGGCGCTGCGCCAGACCGGCGCGGGTTTCGTGGTGGCACCGGTGCCGACCGCGGGTGGCCGGCCGGTCGTGCGGCTCGGTCCCCGCTGGGCGGCGGCCGTCTATCCCCACGTCGAGGGCACCAGCTTCCGGTGGGACGAGTGGACCGGTGACGACCATCGGCACGGCGTGCTCGACATGGTCGTGGGTGTTCATGCCGCACCACCGGTCGTGCGCGAGAAAGCCGGCGTGGACGACCTCAGCGTGCCCCGCCGCGACGCGGTGGCGGCCGCGCTGACCGGCCCGCCCACCGGCGACGGCCCGTACGCCGGCCGCACGGCGGCGCTGCTGGCCGAGCACGCCGACCAGGTGGCGGCCCGCTACGCCCGCTACGACGAGCGCACCGCCGGGGTCGACCGCTCCCGCGACGTGCTGACCCACGGCGAGCCCCACCCGGCCAACAGCATGCGCACCGCCGGCGGCTGGCGCCTGATCGACTGGGACACCGCCCTGATCGCGCCGCCCGAACGCGACCTGTGGCTGCTCGGCGACCAGATGACCGACGCGTACGCCCGGGCCACCGGCACCGACCCGCGGCCCGAGGTGCTGGCCCTCTACCGCGAGTGGTGGGACCTGGCCGACCTGGCCATCGGCGTGGCCCGCTTCCGCGGCGTCCACCACGGCGGCCAGGACGACGACGACACCTGGCAGATCATCGAGCGCGTCATCAGAGCCTCCTGACCGGCGGACTGAGGTAGATGTCATCTACGTAGATGACATCTACCTCGAGGCTTGACCGGGCCTGCCAAAGTCGGCCTGTGCTCATCAAGTGGTTCCGCCGCGTAGTCGTCGCCGGTTCGCTCGCGGTGGCCGCCGCGGTGCTCACGATGGCCGCCGGAGCGTTCTGGGTAAAAGGCGTTTCCGCAGGTCATGTGTACGCCGACGCGGCGGCCGCGCCGAGTGCCCCGGTCGCCCTGGTGCTCGGCGCGGAGATCTACGCCGACGACGAACCGTCACCGTTCGTGGTGGCCCGGCTGGAGATCGCGCGGCAGCTGTACGCCGCCGGCAAGGTCAAGGCGATCCTGGTCTCGGGAGACCACGCCAGGTGGGCGTACAACGAGCCGGGCGCGATGTTCCGATGGCTGGTCCAGCACGGCGTGCCGGGGACGCAGGTGGCGCTCGACCACGCCGGCTTCGACACCTACGACTCGTGTGCCCGGGCCCGGCAGATCTTCGGCGTACGGAAGGCCATTGTCGTCACGCAGAGCTATCACATCGCACGGGCGGTCGCCCTCTGCCGCAAGCTCGGCGTGGACACGGACGGGGTCGGCGACGACTCCGCGCGGATCTACCGGCAGCCGTGGCTGTCCAGCTCGGGCCGGGAGCGGATGGCGGTCGTGAAGGCGATGCTGGATGTCGCTTCCGGCCGCGATCCGGTATTTCTCGGACGCTACGAGACGTCAGTGGATGATGCGCTGCGTTGATCGCAGCCCGTGTGCAGCATTTGACATAGATGACCGTAGACACGTACGGCGATGTAGACCAAAGTGTCCGGTATGGCAGACCGGCGAGCCTTCCTTTCCGCGTCCGCCGCGGCAGCCGTCGCGGCTCCGTTCCTCGGCCACCCCGGCCAGGCCCTGGGCAGCCCCGAGGCCACCGCCTCGCCGCGCACCCGCATCCGGCCGCAGGCCCCCGACCGGGAACTCAAGGAGGTGCTGCGCGAGATCGATCCGCGCCGCATCGAGCGAACCGTCCGCCGCCTCGCCGATTTCGGCACCCGGCACACCCTGTCCGCGCAGGACGACCCGGTCCGCGGCATCGGCGCCGCCCGCGACTGGATCTTCGAGCAGATGCAGCGGTACGCCGCCGCGTCGGCCGGCCGGATGACGGTCGAGCTCCAGTCGTTCATCCAGCCGGTCAGTCCCCGGGTGCCCGCGCCGACGCGCATCACCAACATCGTCGCCACGCTCCGCGGCGCCGCCGACCCCGACCGGGTCTACGTGGTGACCGGCCACTACGACTCCCGGGTCACCGACGTGATGAACGCGACGGCCGACGCCCCCGGCGCCGACGACGACGCGTCCGGTGTGGCCGCCGTGATGGAGCTGGCCCGGGTCTTCGCCACCCGCGACACCGAGGCGACCATCGTCTTCGCCGCGGTGGCCGCCGAGGAGCAGGGACTGTACGGCTCCGACCACCTGGCCCAGACCTACAAGGACGCGGGCGCCGACATCCAGGGCATGTTCAGCAACGACATCGTCGGCACCGGCGACGCCCATGACGGCACCCCGCCCGAACACCGCACGGTCCGGCTCTTCGTCGAGGGCGTGCCCACCGCCGAGACGCCGGCCGAGGCGACCACCCGGCAGTCGGTCGGCGGCGAGAACGACGGCGCGTCCCGCCAGCTCGGCCGGTTCGTCCGCGACGTGGCCGAGAACGCCGAGACCGGCATGAAGATCCGGGTCGTCTGGCGCCGCGACCGCTACCTGCGCGGCAGTGACCACGTCTCGTTCCTGCGGCGTGGCTACCCCGCGGCCCGTTTCACCGAGCCGCGCGAGAACTTCCGCCTGCAACACCAGGACGTCCGGGTGGAAGACGGCGTGCAGTACGGCGACCTGCCCCGGTTCTGCGACTTCTTCTACATCGCCCGGGTGGCCCGGGTGAACGCCGCGGTCCTCT
This sequence comes from Actinoplanes sp. NPDC089786, assembly GCF_040684855.1. Lineage (NCBI taxonomy): Bacteria > Bacillati > Actinomycetota > Actinomycetes > Micromonosporales > Micromonosporaceae > Actinoplanes > Actinoplanes sp. NPDC089786. The sequence goes on along the minus strand of NZ_JBFBGU010000010.1, from coordinate 212,343 downwards.
GGTCGCTGGCCCAGGCCCCGTCCACCCCGCGCGACGTCATCATCGACACCACCCAGCTGACCAACGCCACCACGCTGCGCTGGCGGGCCGGCACCGACACCGATCTGGCCGGCTACGAGGTCGTCTGGCGCGAGACCACCGAACCCGACTGGACCCACGGCACCCTGGTCGGCGCCGTCTCGTCGGCCACGATCGACATCTCCAAGGACAACGTCCAGTTCGGCGTACGCGCCATCGACCGCACCGGCCACCGCAGCCCGGTCGCCGCTCCGCGCCCGGGCAGCTGAGCCGTCCGGCCGAGGAGCTAGGCCCCGGCGGCCGGGCAGCTGAGCCCGGCCGGCCGAGCAACTGAGGCCCCGCGGCCGGGCGGCTAGGAACGCGCGTCGCGAGCGTCCAGCCGGGCCACCCGGCGGACGCCGGCGGTGCGGCGGTAACTCGCGTCGAGGAGTTCGGCCATCTCGTCCCAGTCGGTGTCGTCGGCCAGGTCGACGCCCAGCCAGCCGGACGGACCCAGGTAGGCGGGCACGAAGCAGCGTTCCGACGCCGACAGCATGGCCTCGCGTTCGTCCGGGCCGGTCAGCACCATCAGCGCGCGCTCGTGGCGGATCCACTCACCGTCCCGCTTGACCGAGCCGCCGTAGTAGGCGAAGACCTTGGTCGTGTAGAAGGCGGGGTGGCCGTGCGAGATCTTCTCGGCCGCGTCGGGGAAGGCCAGCGCCAGGTCACGGACGCGGGCCAGGATCGGGTCGTCGTCGTCGAACATGATCGGGTGCGCCACCACAGCATGAAAGCACGAGCCGGTCAGACCGGGTAGGGCTGCACGGACCTCGAGCCCGCGGGAGCATACGGTCTGTACCCCGACGGACGCGGGAACATCAAACTCTTGATCTTGAGGGTTGAACGGCGAGGCCAAAACCCAGCGTCCCCGGCGAAGGGGGTGGTCTATGATTTCGGCGTGGCGACAGGGAGATGGTTTACGCGGCCCGCTGGTTGACGGGTCCTTCCTCGCGCGATTACTCCGCGATTCCTCCCCGACCGGTGGGCTACGGCACAGCCGTCCGTAAACTGCCCGATGGCTCATCCGGTGTGAGGGAGTTCGCCGCATCATGTCCTACCGCAACGATCCGTACGATCCGAAGCAGGCCGCCCTGCTCGACCCGTCGGCGCTCGACGCCGCCGTCACCGCCGCCACCGCGGACTTCGCGGCCGCGAAAGACCTCGACGCGCTCGGTGGGCTGAAGCCCGCCCACCTCGGCGACCGCTCGCCGGTGTCGCTCGCGCGCCGCGAGATCGGGTCGCTGCCGCCGGCCGCCAAGTCCGACGCCGGCAAGCGCGTCAATCTCGCCCGGCAGGCGGTCCAGGGCGCGTTCGACGCGCGCCTGGCCGAGCTGGAGCTGGAACGGGCCGCGCGCGTGCTGGTCGAGGAGCGCGTCGACGTCACCCTGCCCTGGGACCGGCGCCCGCGCGGCGCCCGGCACCCGCTGACCACGCTCATCGAGCACATGGCCGACCTGTTCATCGGCATGGGCTACGAGATCGTCGACGGGCCCGAGCTCGAACTCGAGTGGGTGAACTTCGACGCCCTCAACATCGGGCCGGACAACGCGGTGCGCGGGTCGATGGACACCTTCTACGTCGACCTGCCGGGCCTGGTCATGCGCACGCACACCTCGCCCGGCCAGGTGCGCACCATGCTCACCCGGACGCCGCCGATCTACGTGGTCAGCCCGGGGCGGGCGTACCGGTCGGACGAGCTGGACGCCACCCACAGCCCGGTCTTCCACCAGATCGAGGGCCTGGTCGTCGACGAGGGCATCACCATGGCCCACCTGCGCGGGACGCTCGACCATTTCGCCCGGGCCATGTTCGGTCCGGACGCGAAGACCCGCTGGCGGCCGCACTACTTCCCGTTCACCGAGCCGTCGGCCGAGTTCGACGTGTGGTTCGAGCAGCACCGGGACGGGCCGCGCTGGGTCGAGTGGGGTGGCTGCGGCATGGTCAACCCGCGCGTGCTGACGGCTTGCGGGATCGACCCGTCGCGGTACTCCGGGTTCGCCTTCGGCATGGGCGTCGAGCGGACGCTGATGTTCCGCAACGGGGTCAGCGACATGCGCGACATGGTCGAGGGCGACGTTCGTTTCACCCGTACGTTCGGAATGGAGGTCTGACGCGATGAAGACGTCACTGTCGTGGCTTCGTGACTATGTGGAGCTGCCCGCGTCGCTGACCGCCGCGGAGCTCGACCAGACGCTGACCGACCTGGGCATGGAGGTGGAGTCGGTCGTCGACCAGGCCGCCACCGTGCGCGGTGACCTGGTGGTCGGCCGGGTGCTGGAGATCGAGGAGCTGACCGGGTTCAAGAAGCCGATCCGCTTCTGCCGGGTCGACGTGGGCCGGTCCGACCCGCAGGAGATCGTGTGCGGGGCCACCAACTTCGCGGTCGGTGACCTGGTCGTCGTGATCCTGCCCGGTGGCGAGCTGCCGGGTGGGTTCAAGATCGGGGCGCGGAAGACCTACGGCCGCAATTCCCACGGCATGATCTGTTCGGTACGGGAGCTGGGTCTCGGCGACGATCACGCCGGGATCCTCGTGCTCGCGGAGGGAGCCGGCGCCCCGGGTGATGACGCACGGCCGGTGGTCGGGCTGGATGACGTGCTGGTCGAGGTGGAGATCACGCCCGACCGGGGCTATGAGATGAGCCTGCGCGGGATGGCGCGGGAGCTCTCTTACGCCTACAAGTCGGCGTACAGCGACCCCGCCAACGCGGCCTTCGCCGCCAGAACCGACGAGGCGCCCCACGCCGTCCGCGTCGAGGACACCGTGGGATGCGACCGGTTCGCCGCCCGCGTCGTCCGGGGCATCAACCCCGACGCGCAGTCGCCCGCCTGGATGAAGAAGCGGCTGGCCGCGGCCGGGATCAGGACGATCTCGCTGCCGGTGGACATCACCAACTACCTGATGGTCGAGCTCGGCCAGCCGATGCACGTCTTCGACCTCGGGCGGCTTCGCGGCGGCCTGGTCGTGCGCCGGGCCACCCCCGGCGAGAAGCTGACCACCCTGGACGGTGTCGCGCGCGTGCTCGACGCCGAGGACATGGTGATCTGCGACGACACCGGGCCGATCTCGCTCGCCGCGGTGATGGGCGGCGAGACCAGCGATTGGCAGCCGGGCACGGTCGACGTGCTGCTGGAGGCGGCGCACTGGGACCCGGTGATGGTCGGGCGCACGGCCCGGCGGCACAAGCTGTTCAGCGAGGCGGCCAAGCGCTGGGAGCGCGGCGTCGACCCGCAGCTGGCCCTGGTCGCGTTGCAGCGCGCGGTGGACATCCTCACCGAGCACGCCGGCGGCACGGCCGACGAGCGGGTCCTGGACATCGACCACCTGGTGCCGCCGGCGCCGATCGCGCTCGACCCGCGGCTGCCGTCCCGGGTGATCGGTCTGGCCTACGACGAAGACGACGTCGCCGGGCTGCTGTCGCAGGTCGGCTGCAAGGTCGCGTCGACCTGGGAGGTCACCCCGCCGACCTGGCGGCCCGACCTGCTCACCCCGGCCGACCTGGTCGAGGAGGTGGCGCGGCTGGGTGGCTACAACGACATCCCGAGCGTGCTGCCGCCGGCGCCGGGCGGGGGCGGGCTGACCGCGACCCAGCGCCGCCGTCGTTCGGTCGGGCGGGCCATGGCCGAGAGTGGTTACGTCGAGGTCCTCTCCTACCCGTTCGTCGCGCCGTCCGTGCACGACGCGTTCGGCCTGCCCGCGGATGATCCGCGCCGCAGCGCCGTCCGGCTGACCAACCCGCTGTCCGAGGAGGAGCCCCAGCTGCGCACGTCGCTGCTGGCCACCCTGCTCGGCACGCTCCGCCGCAACCTGGGCCGCGGCCAGCGCGACCTGGCGCTCTACGAGCTGGGCGAGGTGTTCCAGCCGCAGGCCGTGGACACCCCGCCGCCCGTGCTGGGCGTCGACCGCCGCCCGTCCGACGAGGAGTGGTCGGCGGCCAACGCGCTCGTCCCGCACCAGCCGTGGCATCTCGCCGCGGCGCTGACCGGCGAGTTCGACCCGGCCGGTTGGTGGGGCGAGGGGCGCGCGGCCGCGTGGGGGGATGCGGTGGAGGCGGCGCGGACCGCTCTGTCGGCGGCCGGCGTGCCCTCCGGGCGGGTCTCGGTACGCCGGGCCGAGTACGCGCCGTGGCACCCCGGCCGGTGCGCGGCCATCTGCGTCGACGGCGAGATCGTCGGGTACGCCGGAGAGCTGCACCCCGGCGTCCTGTCCGCCCTGGAGCTGCCCAAGCGCGTCTGCGCGATGGAGATCGACCTGGACGCGGTGCCGCCGCGCGAGGTCACCCAGGCGGGCCGGCTGACGACCTACCCGCCGGCGCTGATCGACGTGGCCCTGGTCGTCCCGCTGGACATCCCCGCCGCCGAGGTGGAGAAGGCGCTGACCGCCGGCGCGGGCCCGCTCCTGGAGTCGGTCCGGCTCTTCGACGTGTACGCGTCCGCGCAGCTCGGCGAGGGGATGCGGTCGCTGGCCTACAAGCTGACGTTCCGCGCCCCCGATCGCACCCTCACGGTCGAGGAGGCGGTGGCGGCCCGCGACGCGGCCGTGGCCGCCGCCGCGAAGGCGACCGGCGCGGCCCTCCGCGGGGCGTGACGCCCAGGAAGGCCAGAGCTTCTGGTCCGTTCGGGGGTTTTGTCGGTTTCCTGCGTGGGCAAAGCTGAAGCAGGCCGAGCGTGGCGGCCGAGCCCTTTGCGGCCGCCACCTCGCCCGGCGTCGTCCGGGGTGGTCGGGCGTTCCTAACGGACGTCGAGGCCGCGCTCGCGGGCGATCTGCTCGACCGCGTTCTTGGCCTCGGCCAGCCCGACGCCCGTACGCTCCCGATAGATCTTGATCGCCTGGATCTTCCGGCCCTGCATCAGCTCCTGGACCACGTCGGGCGCCTCGATCCGCGGCTCCACGATGCCCTGGTGCTTCATGATCAGGTCGAGCTTGCGCTCGATGGCGGCCAGCCGGATCGCGGTGTTCCGCCGATCTTGCCCGCGTGAACCGGCCGCCAGCATGGCCAGCCCCACCACGAGAATGACCCCGGCCACCACGACGATGTATTCCATGCCGCCATCAAACCAGGATCGTCGTGATCCCGGCACCCGCCGCGGGCTGGTCCATCGCCATCAGGGCGGCGGGGCCCTCGTCGAGCGAGATCGTGCGGCCGACCAGCGCGGCCGGGTCGAGGCGGCCGTCGGCCACCATCGCGAGCATCGGCGGGTAGCCGGCCGCGGCCATGCCGTGTGATCCGTAGATCTCCAGCTCGCGCGCGACCACGAGGTCCCACGGCAGCGGGGCGAGCGCGTCCGCGCCGAGCATCAGGCCGACCTGGACGTGCCGGCCCCGGCGCCGGAGGCTGCGCACCGCGGCGTCCGCCGTCGCGGCCGATCCCGCCGCGTCCACCGTCACGTGCACGCCGCCGGGCGAGAGGCCCTCGATCACCGACGGGTCGTGGAGCGTGCGGGTCGACGAATACGCGGCCGCGTCCGAGGACGAGCGGGTGGCCGAGACTTCGACGGCGTGGTCGGCGCCGAGCTCGACGGCCCGCTCCCGGGCGGCCGGCGACGGGTCGACCGCGATCACCCGCGCGCCCAGCGCCTTGGCGATCATCACCGCCGAGAGACCGACCCCGCCACAGCCGAAGATCGCGACCCACTCCCCCACGACCAGCCCGGCCTGCGCGGTCAGCGCCCGGTAGGCCGTGGCGAACCGGCACCCCAGCGCCGCCGCGGCCGGGAACCCGAGCCCGGCCGGCAAGCGCACGAGGTTGGTGTCGGCGGCCCGCACGGCCACCAGCTCGGCGAAGGAGCCGGGGTGGGTGAATCCCGGCTGGGTCTGCGCCGGGCACACCTGCGCGTCCGCGGCCCGGCAGTACGAGCACTCCCCGCACCCGTTCACGAACGGGCTGGTCACCCGGTCGCCGACGGCGAAGTCCCGCACCCCGGCGCCGATCTCGACGACCTCGCCGGCGAACTCGTGGCCGGGAATGTGTGGCAGCGTGACCGGGTCGTGTCCCCGCCACGCGTGCCAGTCCGACCGGCACACCCCGGTCGCCCGCACCGCCACGACAGCACCGCCGGAGGGGCACGGGGGCGGCGGCACCGACCGCACCACCGGAGGCGAACCCACCCCGGCGTAGACGATCGCCCGCATCAGCGCTGGGCCCGCGCCGACGAGTAGAGGCACACCGCGGCGGCCGCGGCCAGGTTGAGACTTTCGGCGCCGCCGTAGAGGGGTACGCGGACCCGGGCGTCCGCCGCGGCCAGCAGCTCCTCGGACAGCCCGTGCGCCTCCGATCCGAACAGCCACGCCGTCGGCCCGGCCAGCGACCCGTCGTCGACGAGATCATCCAGGCTCACGTCGCCGTAGCCGGTGGCGGCCAGCACCCGCACCCCGGACCGGCGGAGCGCCGAGACCACGTCGGCCGCCGACCGCGACCGCACCACGTCGACGTGGAACAGCGAGCCCGCCGACGCCCGCACACACTTCCCGTTGTACGGGTCCACGGCGTCCCCGGCGAAGACGACCGCCCCGGCGCCGGCCGCGTCGGCCGTACGCAGAATCGTGCCGGCGTTGCCCGGGTCGCGGATGTCGGCGAGCACCGCGGTCAGGCGGTGCGGGGACAGCGACACGTCCACAACGGAGCAGACCGCCACCAGCCCCTGCGGGTGCATGGTCTCGGCCAGCGCGGCGAGCGCCTCCTCGGAGACCAGCGTGGCCTCCGACGTCAGCGCGGGATGCCGGGAGAGCCCGGACGGGGTGGCGAACAGTTCGACGACCACCCCGGCGGCCAGCGCCGCGGCGACGGCCTGCGGGCCCTCGGCCAGGAAGCGGCCGGTCTGGTCGCGGTCACGCCGCCGCTGCAGACGCCGGGCCGCGACGATCCGCGGCGTACGCGGCGTGAAAAGGCGCCCACCGTCCCGGTCGGAACCGGAAGCGGAGGACGCCTCTGTCACGTGCAAAGGGTGCTCAGGCAGCCTGGGCAGCGGCGCCGCCGGTGCCCTCGGCCGCCACCGCGGCCCGTGCGATCTCGACGATCGCGGCGAACGCGGTCGCGTCGTGCACGGCCAGGTCGGCGAGGATCTTGCGGTCCACCTCGACCTCGGCCAGCCGCAGACCCTGGATCAGCCGGTTGTAGGTCATGCCGTTCGCCCGCGCCGCGGCGTTGATGCGGGTGATCCACAGCTGGCGGAAGTCGCCCTTGCGGTCCCGCCGGTCACGGTACGAATACTGCATCGAGTGCAGCATCTGCTCCTTGGCCTTGCGGTACAGGCGCGAGCGCTGCCCGCGGTAACCGCTGGCGCTCTCGAGCAGCGTGCGGCGCTTCTTCTGGGCGTTCACAGCCCGCTTGACGCGTGCCATCTCTCGACTCCTAAAAGGTCAGGAAAACGTTGGTGGCGCGCGCGTCAGCGGCCCAGCAGCTTCTTCACTCGCGGGGTGTCGGCCTTGGCCACCACGACGGTGCCGGTCATCCGGCGGGTGACGTGGGACGACTTGCCCTCGAGCAGGTGGCGCTTGCCGGCCTGCTCGCGGACGATCTTGCCCTTGCCGGTGACCCGCACCCGCTTACCCATGCCGGTGTGGCTCTTCATCTTCGGCACTTAGAACGCCTCTTTCCGTGCTCCCCCGGCCGGGGAAGCTGTCTACTCTGCGGTGGTGTCGGCAGTTGTCACGGCCGGCTCGACGCCGGCACCATCGCCCTCACGAGGCGGGCGGGCCCGGCTCGCCGCAGCCTCGGTCGCCGCGGTGGCCGCGGCAGCCTTGGTGGCCCGGTGCGGGGCCAACACCATGATCATGTTTCGGCCGTCCTGCTTGGGACTGGCCTCGACGAAGCCGAGCTCAGAGATCTCCTCGCTGAGCCGGCGGAGAAGCCGGAAGCCCAGCTCGGGGCGGCTCTGCTCACGACCACGGAACATGATCGTGACCTTGACCTTGTCGCCCGCCTTGAGGAAGCGGACCACGTGACCCTTCTTGGTCTCGTAGTCATGCGGGTCGATCTTCGGCCGCAGCTTCATTTCCTTGATGACGGTCTGTTGCTGGTTACGCCGGGCTTCGCGCGCCTTGAGTGCCGACTCGTACTTGAACTTGCCGAAGTCCATGAGCTTGCACACCGGCGGGCGGGCCATCGGCGCCACCTCGACCAGATCCAGATCGACATCCGCGGCCAGCTGCAGGGCGCGCTCCAGGGGGACGATGCCCACCTGCTCACCCTCGGGGCCGACCAGTCGGACCTCTCTCGCCCGGATCTGCTCGTTCACGCGTGGTTCGACGCTGATGTGGCCTCCTCAGAACGGTTCCTCCGCCACGGCGTGTGGCGAAGGCGTTGCCAATGTCGGTCGGCCATCACGACGCCCCGGGTGCGGGCGCCGGGAAAGCAGAAGGCCCCGGCATACGCCAGGGCCCGCTCGACCGGTCATCGGCGTCCCTGTGAGGACGCGCACCGCACCCCGGGTATTCCCCGAGGGCGGTTGACCGGACCCGGCCGCTTGACGCAGCTCGGGTGGGAACCAGCGGGCTCCTCTTTCGCACGTACGTCTGCGGTCTCGCCGGGTCTTGGAAGGGGCCTGGCGATAGCGAGGCGCACGTGTGGTCGACTCGGGGGAAAGTCTATCAGGCGGTTGCTGACCCTGCGTGAAGGGCCCTGAGCGCGCGAACGCCCTCCACCGCGTACTCCTTGTCGGCGGCCTGGAGCGCGTGCACCGAGACCTGTTCGTCGTCGTGCAGCTCGAGCATCGCCCAGGGTGAGTTGCGGTCGAAGCGCACCGCCCGCACCGCCGACCAGGGCAGGTCGTAGCCGCCGATGACGTTGCGCACCACCACGTGGTCGGCGTCGGCGGTGACCCGCGGCCGGGTGAAGGCGAGCACGCCGAGACCGATCAGCACGCCGAGACCGATCATCGCGGCCTGGTCGCCGCGCTGGAACTGGCCGAGGCCGTCGCCGGTGGCGCCGTGCAGCCCGAAGCTGAGCACGGTGAACAGCAGGACGACGGCACCGGCGATGACGCCCGCGACCCAGCGGATCCGGCGGGGCTTGAAGACCACGATCTCGATCGTACGCATCAGAGCCTGCAGTTCGAGATGTCGGTCGCGATGATCGCGCGGGCGCCCAGGTCGTACAGCTCGTCCATGGTCCGGTGCACGTCGTCACGCCGGACCATGGAGGCGACCGCCACCCAGCCGTCGCGGGCCAGCGGCGACACGGTCGGCGACTCGATGCCCGGGGTCAGCGCGGTCGCCTTCTCCAGCAGGTCGGAGCGGACGTCGTACGCCAGCATCACGAAGCTGCGCGCGACCAGCACGCCCTGCAGGCGCCGCACCAACTGGGCCGCGCGGGTCTCCGCGTCCGAGCCGCCGCCGATCAGGATGGCCGACGACTTCAGCAGCGGCTCCCCGATCGTCGCCAGCCCGGCCTGCCGCAGGGTCGCGCCGGTCTCGACCACGTCGGCGATCACGTCGGCCACGCCGAGCCGGACCGCGTTCTCCACGGCGCCGTCCAGGCGGACCACCTCGGCCGCGATGCCGTGCTCGGTGAGATAACGATCGACCACACCGGGGTACGCGGTGGCGATGCGCCGCCCGGCGATCTCGTCCTCGGAGGCCAGCGAGCCGGCCGGCGCCGCCCAGCGGAAGGTGGCGCCGCCGAACCGCAGGTCGAGCAGCTCGGTCGCCGGGACGCCGGAGTCGACCAGCAGGTCGCGGCCGGTGATGCCGAGGTCGAGGTCGCCGGTGCCGACGTAGGTGGCGATGTCCCGGGGCCGCAGGTAGAAGAACTCGACGTCGTTGGGCTCGTCCCGGCAGACGAGGTCCTTGGGGTCGGTGCGCTGCCGATAGCCGGCGTCACGCAGCATCTGCGACGCGGGACCGGACAGCGTGCCCTTGTTGGGAATGGCTATGCGCAACATCTCTGTGTGCTCCTTGTCACGGGTGAAGGGGACAGAGTGGGACACACGTCAGAGATGTCGGTACACGTCCTTCAGGGTCAGTCCGGTGGCGATCATCAACACCTGGGCCTGGTACAGCAGCTGGGAGATCTCCTCGGCGGCGCGCTCGGGCCCCTCGTGCTCGGCGGCCATCCAGGACTCGGCGGCCTCCTCAACCACCTTCTTGCCGATGAAATGCACGCCACGGTCGAGCGCGGCGACCGTGGACGAGTCCGGGTCGCGCTGCTCCGCCTTGGCCTGCAACTCGGCGAACAGTTCCTCGAAGGTCTTCACGAGAGGCGATTGTTGCAGCTCATTACGTAATGGCCTCGGACGGCCCCACCCCCTGGGACGTGCCATAGGCTGCCGTTCATGGTCAGGAGTTCTACCCTCGCCGCGCTGGGCAGCGCGGCAGTCATCGCCGCCGTCCTCACGGCCTGTGCCCCAGTCGACGAGAGCACCCCCGGGGCGGGCGCCTCCCCCTCCGCGTCGGCCGACCCCTGCCCCGCCGGTCAGCTTCCCACCACCGCCTCCGGCAAGCTCACGATCGGCACCGACAACCCGGCCTACGAGCCGTGGTTCAAGGACAACAAGCCGAACAACGGCCAGGGTTTCGAGTCGGCGGTGGCCTACCAGGTGGCCGAGCGGCTCGGCTATCCGGCGCAGAACGTGGTCTGGACGCAGGTGCCGTTCAACAACGCGATCCAGCCCGGTCCGAAGACCTACGACTTCGACATCAACCAGTTCTCGATCACGCCCGAGCGCAAGAAGGCGGTCGACTTCTCGTCGGCCTACTACCTGGTGCGGCAGACCGTCATCACCCTCAAGGGCAGCAAGATCGAGAACGCCACCTCGATCGCCGCGCTCAAGGACGCCAAGCTCGGGGCCCAGGTCGGCACGACCAGCCTGCAGGCGATCAACGATCTGATCAAGCCGACCGCCCAGGCGCAGGTCTTCAACAGCAACGACGACGCCAAGAAGGCGCTGCAGAACCGGACCATCGACGGTCTCGTGGTAGACCTGCCGACCGCGTTCTACATGACCGGCGCCGAGCTCGACAACGGCGTCATCGTCGGCCAGTTGCCCCAGGTCGGGGTGCCCGAGCAGCTGGGTCTGGTCCTGGACAAGGACTCGCCGCTCACCGACTGTGTCAAGGACGCGGTCGACGAGCTGCGCCAGGACGGCACCCTCGCGGTGCTGGAGAAGACCTGGCTGGCCGGCAGCTCCGGGGCTCGCGAACTGCAGTGACACCCGGTCGCGGATCTTCAGTTAGCGCAGTGCAGTTAGGGCGGATCGCGTACCGGAGACGGCGGGCGGTCCGCTCCGTGCTGCTGGCCGCGGTATCGACGGCGATCACCGGCACGGTGCTGGTGCTGGCGGTCACCGGGTCGCCGGGCTGGGACCGGGTGCGCGAGTCGTTCTTCAGCCTCGACCTGGGCGTGGACGCGCTGCCGGCCGTGCTGGAGGGGCTCTGGCTGAACATCCGGCTGCTGGTCGTCTGCGCGGTCGCGGCGCTCGCGCTCGGTCTGCTGGTGGCGGTTCTGCGTACGCTGCGCGGCCCGGTCTTCTTCCCGGCGCGGGCGCTGGCCACCACGTACACGTACACCTTCCGTGGCGTCCCGCTGATCATCGTGATCTACCTGTTCGCCTTCGGCGTCCCCGGGCTGCGGCTGCAGGGCACCCCGGGCGTGCTGGTGCTGGGCGGGGCGGCGCTGGTGGTGACGTACGGCGCCTACCTGGCCGAGGTGTTCCGGGCCGGCATCGAGTCGGTGCACCCCAGCCAGCTCGCGGCGGCCCGGTCGCTCGGCCTGACCTACCGGCAGACGATGCGTCACGTGGTGCTGCCGCAGGCGGTCCGCCGGGTCGCGCCGCCGCTGCTCAACGACACCGTGGCCCTGCAGAAGGACGTCGGCCTGGTCTCGCTCGCGGGTCCGATCGACGCGGTCCGCGCGGCGCAGATCTCCACCGCCGAAACCTTCAACTACACGCCGTACATCGTCGCCGCGGTCCTGTTCGTGCTGCTCGCGCTGCCGCTGATCGCGATCACCGACGGCGTCACGATGCGCGCCGCCCGTCGCCAGAACGCGGGGTCCTGATGCTGCTGTCGGTGGAGGGCGTCCGCAAGGTCTTCGGCTCGTCCGTCGTGCTCGACGCGCTGGATCTGGCCGTGGACGAGCATCAGGTCGTGGCGCTGATCGGCGCCTCCGGCTCGGGCAAGTCGACGCTGCTGCGGTGCGTCAACCTGCTCACCGAGGTGGACGACGGGACGATCCGGCTGGACGGCGAGGACATCACCGATCCGCGGGCCGACCCCGATCGGGTACGCCAGAAGATCGGCATGGTCTTCCAGTCCTACAACCTGTTCCCGCACATGACCGTGCTGGACAACATCGTGCTCGCCCCGACGAAGGTGCATCGTCGTGCCCGCGCCGAAGCGAAGGAACAGGCCTTCAGCTGGCTGAAGCGGGTCGGCCTGTCCGACAAGGCGGACAGCTACCCCGATCGGCTGAGTGGTGGCCAGCAGCAACGTGTCGCCATCGTGCGGGCCCTGGTCAACGAGCCGAGGCTGCTGCTGCTCGACGAGGTGACCAGCGCGCTCGACCCGGAACTGGTCGGCGAGGTGCTCAGCATGATCCGCGACCTCAAGACCGAGGGCATGACGATGGTGCTGGCCACCCACGAGATGGGCTTCGCCCGCCAGGTCGCCGACCGGGTGGCCTTCCTGGACGGCGGCCGGGTGCTCGAGGAAGGGCCGCCGGAGCAGGTGCTGGGCGACCCCACCGAGGCCCGGACCAGGCAGTTCCTGGCCCGGATCATCGAGGCCGGCCGGCTTTAGCCCAGTGGTCGGTCAGCCGAGTGAGCGGATCGCCATCGCGGCGTCCAGCACGGCCACGGTCGACTGCCAGCCCTTGTCCTCGATCGAGTCCTCCAGGCCGGCCCGGTCCTTGGCCTGGCCCAGCGACTCCACGGTCAGCACGCCGTGCGCGATCGGGGTCTGCTCGTCCAGGGACACCCGGGTCAGGCCGGCGGTGACCGCGTCGCAGACGTACTCGAAATGCTTGGTCTCGCCGCGGATGACCACGCCCAGCGCGACCACCGCGTCGCACCGCTTGGCCAGCGCCTGCGCCACCACGGGCAGTTCCACCGAGCCGGCCACCCGGAGCACGGTCACGTCGTCCACCCCGCACGCCTTGGCCGCCTGCTCGGCCCGGTCGACCATGTGGTCGACCAGCCCGTTGTGCCAGCGTGAGCCGACGATGCCGAGCTTGAGCCCGGCCGCGTCGACGGTTTCCATGTGCGGGTCACCGAAGCCGGCCATGTCGCCATCCCCTCGTTCGTGTGCTTGATTCTCTGCCCGGCGGCGTCCGTGCCGCCGGGGAACGCCGATTCCTAACCGAGCGCTTCGAAGAGGTGGCCCATCCGGTCACGCTTGGTCCGCAGGTAGCCCACGTTCTCGGCGTGCACCCGCACCGGAAGCTCCTCGCGGCCGGTGACGGTCAGCCCGTACCCCTCCAGCCCCGCCCGTTTCGCCGGGTTGTTGGTCAGCAGCCGCATCGAGCGCACGCCGAGGTCGTAGAGCACCTGCGCGCCGGTGCCGTAGTCCCGGGCGTCGGCCGGCAGGCCCAGCTCGAGGTTGGCGTCGACGGTGTCCAGGCCGCGGTCCTGCAACTGGTACGCCTGGAGCTTGTGCAGCAGCCCGATCCCCCGGCCCTCGTGCCCGCGCATGTAGAGCACCACCCCGCGCCCGGCCGCGACCACCCGCTCCAGCGCGGCGTCGAGCTGCGGCCCGCAGTCGCACCGCACCGAGCCGAAGACGTCCCCGGTCAGGCATTCCGAATGCACCCGGACCAGCACGTCCTCGCCGTCGCCGAGGTCGCCGTAGACCAGCGCGATGTGCTCGGAACCGTCCACCTGCGCGCGGTAGCCGACCGCGGTGAACTCGCCGTGCTCGGTCGGCAGCCGGGTCTCCACGACCCGCTCGACCTGCTGTTCCATCCGGTGCCGGTAGGCGATGAGTTCGGCGATGCTGATCAGCGCCACGTCGTGCTCGGCCGCGAAGGCCTCCAGGTCGGGCAGCCGCATCATGGTGCCGTCGTCGTTGACCATCTCGCAGAGCACCCCGGCGGGCCGCAGACCGGCCAGCTCGGCCAGGTCGATCGCGGCTTCGGTGTGCCCCGGGCGGCGCAGCACCCCGCCGGCCTTGGCCCGCAGCGGCACCACGTGGCCGGGGCGGGACAGGTCGGTCGGCTTGGTGGCCGGGTCGGACAGCAGCCGGATGGTGTGCGCCCGGTCGGCGGCCGAGATGCCGGTGCCGATGTTCTCCCGGGCGTCCACGGTCACCGTGTACGCGGTGCCCCGCCGGTCCTGGTTGGTGTGGTACTGCGGCGGCAGGTCGAGCCGGTCCGCCTCGGCCTCGGTGATCGGGGCGCAGATGTAGCCGGAGGTCCACCGGCGCATGAACGCGATCAGCTCGGGCGTGGCCATCTCGGCCGCGAAGATCAGGTCGCCCTCGTTCTCGCGGTCCTCGTCATCCACGACGATCACCGCCTTGCCGTCGGCGATGTCCTTGATGGCGCGATCGACGTCATCCAGCATTGCGGGCCCCCAGCATCTTCTCGACGTACTTGGCGATCACGTCGACCTCGAGATTCACCGGGTCGCCGATCGCCTTGGCACCCAGGACGGTCAACTTCAAGGTCGTCGGGATCAGCCCGACCGAGAACGAGGAGTCGTCGACGGCCATCACGGTCAGCGAGACGCCGTCCACCGTGATCGAGCCCTTCTCCACCACGTACCGGGAAAGCTCCTCCGGCAGTGCGAACCGCAGAACCTCCCACTCGTCGGCCGGCTCGCGCCCGATGATCGTGGCGACCCCGTCGACGTGGCCCTGCACCAGGTGCCCGCCCAGCCGGCTGCCGACGGTCGCGGCGCGCTCCAGGTTGACCGGGCTGCCCGGCCGCAGCGCGCCCAGCGACGAGCGGCGCAGCGACTCGCCCATCACGTCCGCGGTGAACACGCCGTCGACGTTGTCGAGCACGGTCAGGCAGACGCCGTTGACCGAGATCGAGTCGCCGTGCCGCGCGTCCGAGGTGACCAGCGGCCCGCGGACGGCGATCACGGCCGCGTCCCCGCCCGCGTCGGTGAGGTACTTGACCTCGCCCAGCTCCTCGATGATGCCGGTGAACATCAGGACTCCTTCTGCCGGAGGGTGGCGGTGAACCGCAGGTCGGGTCCGATCCGCGTGACGTCGGTGAGGTCGAGGTCGATGGCCTCGGTGATGGTGGTGACCCCGGCGGCGGCGAGCGCGTTCGCTCCCGCCCCGAGCAGTTTCGGCGCGACGTAGCCGGTGACCCGGTCGACCAGGCCCGCGGCGAGGAACGACCCGGCCAGCGTCGGCCCGCCCTCGAGCAGGGCCGAGCGCACGCCGCGGCCGAACAGCACGGTCATCAGGGCGTTCAGGTCGGTGCGGCCGTCCGGGCCGTGGCCCACCTCGGCCGCCGTCGCGATCCAGGTGGGCGCGCTCCCGTCGCGGACCTTCGCGGTTCCCGGGGTACGCCCGAACGAGTCGACCACGACCCGCAGCGGCTGCTTCACCTCGTAGTCGCCGCGGACCGTCAGCTGCGCGTCGTCGGCGAGCACCGTGCCCACCCCGGCGATGATCGCGTCGACCGTGCCCCGCAGCCGGTGCACGTCGGCCCGCGCCTCGGCCGAGGTGATCCACTTGCTGGTGCCGTCGGCGGCGGCCGAGCGCCCGTCCAGCGTGCCGGCGAACTTCCAGATCAGGTACGGCCGCCCGCGCCGCACCGCGGTCAGCCAGATGACGTTGCCCTGCTCGGCCTCCTCGCGCCGCACCCCGGTGACGACCTCGACGCCCGCCGCCCGCAGCGTGGCCGCGCCACCACCGGCCAGCCGGGTCGGGTCGTCCACGGCGATCACCACGCGCCGGACGCCGGCCTCGATCAGCGCCTGCGCGCAGGGCCCGGTGCGGCCGGTGTGGTTGCAGGGCTCCAGAGTGACCACCGCGGTGGCGCCACGGGCCTCGGCGCCCGCGTCGGCCAGGGCCGCGATCTCGGCGTGCGGCCCGCCGGCCCGGGCGTGGAAGCCTTCGCCGACCACATCGCCGGCCGGCCCGACCAGCACGCAGCCGACCACCGGATTGGGATGTGTGGTGCCGAGCCCACGAGCGCCCAGCGCCACCGCGCGGCGCATCGCCTCATCATCGGAGATCATCAAATCCCCCTCTCCAAGCGCGGCACATTCACGCGCTGAAGATGGAGAAAACGCAAAGAAGCGGACAGAACCACGCCTGATTACGCAGCCCACGGACGGCTCGGACCGGGCACTTTCCAGCCCGTTCCTGCCCCGGGGCGGCGGTCAGGCGAAGCCTGACCGTTCCGCGCGCCTGCTCCCATCCGGACTGTCGACCGCCCATAGGGAGCGATCACCGTCGGCCCTGGGTTCTCACCAGGTCCACCGTGCGTCCGAAGACGTCCGGGTCGCGGGCTTACCTTCGCTCTCGCGGAGGATCACCGCCGGTTCGGAATTTCACCGAGTCCCGCCAGCGCGTGGTGGGTCGTCCCAAAGTCTTGCACTAAATCCGTGGAGTGACACCCGGTCCGTCTCGCAGGTCACACTTCGCCCGGGTCTGTATCCGGGGAGCTGCTGCGACGCCGGTCGATGGCCACGTACGAGCCCGGCTGGCTCTTGGCGACCTTCTTCATCTCGGAGGCGACCGCCACGACCACCCGCGGATCGTCGAACTGACGACCGCCCGTCTTCGCCTCGGCCACCCCGATGGAGAGGGTCACCAGCGCGGCCCGCTGCTTGTTGCCGCGCCGGTCGGGCACCTCGATGTAACCGCGCTGGGCGTCGGTCGGGTCGTAGAGCTGGTCGGCCGAGTTCTCGAAGTCGGCCACCATCCGCTTGGTCAGCGGCAGCACCTGGTCGGGCGTGCAGATGAAGACGAAGTCGTCGCCGCCGATGTGACCCAGGAACACCGGCGGCCGGCCGGAGGTGGCCACCGCGCGGTGCAGGCTGCGGGCCAGGGCGGTGATGAACTCGTCGCCGCGGTCGAACCCGTACACGTCGTTGACGCTCTTGAACCGGTCGATGTCGATGTAGCCGACCGAGTACTCGCCGCCGGTCCGCATCCGGTCGACGATCTCGCGCCGGACCCGGGCGTTGCCGGGCAGACCGGTCAGCGGCGACACCTCCCGGAACTCCTTGTTGCGCCGCAGCGTGGAGGCCACCCGGGCGATCAGCTCGGCGGTGTCGAACGGCTTGACCAGGTAGTCGTCCACGCCCGCGGTCAGGCCGACGACCTTGTCGACGGTCAGGCCCTTGGCGGTCAGCATGATCACCGGGAGGGCGCTGGTCAGCGGCTCGGCGCGCAGCCGCCGGGTGAGCTCGACGCCGTCCATGGCCGGCATCATCCAGTCGACCACGGCGAGGTCGGGCCGGACCTTCTCCATCATGTCCAGGGCTTCCTGGCCGTCCTTGGCCCGGACCACCTCGAAACCGACCATCTTCAGGTTGAACGCGACGAAGCCGGCGATGTCGTCGTCGTCGTCGACCACCAGGATGGTGTCCGGGCGATCATCTGCCGGGTCACCGGGAAGATCGGTCGCCTCCATCCGGACCGCGCCCGAAGTCACAGCCGTACCTCCGTCTTCGCCGCTTGCTCGCGCAGCTTGCGCACCGCCTCCGCGGGATCGTCGGCGCCGTAGACCGCGGTGCCGGCGACGAACGCGTCCGCGCCCGCCTCGGCGGCCTGCTCGATGGTGTCGGCCGCGATGCCGCCGTCCACCTCCAGCCGCACCTCGAGATCCATGGCGCTGATCCGGCGGCGGACGTCACGCACCTTGCCGAGCATCTCGGGCAGGAACTTCTGCCCGCCGAAGCCGGCCTTGATCGTCATGATCAGCAGCGTGTCCACAAAGGGGAGGAGTTCCAGGTAGGGCTCCACCGGGGTGTCCCGGTCGATCGCCAGGCCGGCCCGCGAGCCCGCCGCCCGCAGCGTCTTGGCCAGCGCGAACGGGTTGTCGCAGGCCTCGGCGTGGAAGGTGACGTTGTACGCGCCGGCCTCGGCGTACCCCGGCGCCCAGCGTTCCGGGTCGGTGATCATCAGGTGCACGTCGAACGGCAGGTTCGTGGCCTTGCGCAGGCTCTGCACCACCGGCAACCCGATCGTGAGGTTCGGGACGAAGTGGTTGTCCATGACGTCCACGTGCACCCAGTCGGCCGCGCCCTCGATGGCGCGCACCTCGTCGGCCAGATGAGCGAAGTCGGCGGCCAGGATGCTCGGCGCGATGATCGGCGAAGGCTCCACGCTCGCAGTGTAGAACGAGCGATGGCCGACCGGGCTTCGCTCGCCCGCGCCGAGCCGGGATACTGATCCGTGCCGATCCTGAAACCCACTGTGAGGTCCCGCCGTGCCCCACCCCACTTGCCGCGGCTCGTTGCTGCTGGTCACGGCCCTTCTCGCCGTCCTCACCGGGTGCTCCGAGGCTCTGCCGCCCGGCGTCGACGGCAACCTGGGTGACGACTGGCCGCAGCCACCGAGCCCGGTGGCGTTCGAGCCGGCCGCGAAGGGCTGCTTCGACAAGATGGAGGCGGTCGCGCCGCTGGCCGAGTACGCGCCCTTCGACTGCGCCGAGCGCCATGTCGCCGAGTCGTACTTCGTCGGTGACCTGCCCCGGAGCACCGGCAACAGCCGTGACAAGGCGATGCGGGTGGCCGGCACGGAGTGCTCGAAGCGGGCCGACGCGTTCACCGGGGGCGACTGGCGGACGGCCGCGCTGCGCCTCCAGCCGGTGCTGCCCGGGCCGGCCGGCTGGTCGGCGGGCGCCCGCTGGTACCGCTGTGACCTGGGCCAGGTCGAGCCGGGGACGGACAAGGTGGTCAGCCGCAGCGGCTCGCTGAAGGGCGCGCTGACCGGGCCGGCGCCGCTGGCGCTGCGGTGCTTCGACCCGGACGTGAACGGGACGAACGTACGCACCATGAAGGCCGTGCCGTGCGCCGACCCGCACCACGCGGAATTCACCGGTTTGTGGGACGCCCCGGAGGTGGACCTCGACGAGTTGGACGACGACAGCCGGATGGCCAAGGGCTGCCGCACGTCGATCGCGGATTACACCGACGTGCCGGACGACAACAACCTGCAGTACCGCGCGGGCTGGCTGGCCTTCGCGCCCAGCCGGGGCGAGTGGGCGGCCGGCATCCGCGCGGTGCAGTGTTTCCTGTGGCTGGCCGACGAGCCGATGCGCGGCTCGTTCAAGGACGCCGGCAACAGCAAGCTACCGATCCATTACGCCTGATAGCCGCTGCTGGAACGTGGCCGTGTCGTTCAGGCGGGGGAACTCGGCCGCCGGCACCGGCACGCCGAGGAAGTCGCACAACGGTCCCCAGCCCTGCTTCACCTCGAACTCGAGCAGCCGATCGGCCGGCACCACGCGGCGCACCGCGTCGTTGTGCCGCTCGAACACGCTGATCGCGAAGTCACGCTCGGGGAAGCGGGCCTTGAACGTGCCGTCCCACACGGTCGCATGGGCCATCTTGGCGAACGGCGGCATCTCGGGCAGGTCGAGCGCCTTCATCGCGGCCGGGTAGATGGTGCGGCAGGTGCTCTCGTACCAGGCGTCGGGGTCGCGCACGGTCAGCACGACCTTGGCCGCCGGGTGGGCCTCGACCAGCTCACGCCAGAAGTAGGCGCCCGGCCAGTCCACAGAGGAGCGGTAACCCTCGGTCGCGGCGTCGAGCGCGCCCGGAACCTCGTTCGCGGCGTCGAGCCACTTCTGGGCCCGCTCCTGATCCTCGATCAGGGGAATCATGTGGGCGCACGGGCCGAAGCCCACCTGCTCGAGCGCCGCCTTGAGACTGAGGGTTCCCGTCCGTCCGAATCCCGCGCCGATGACATCCATGGATGTCACCGTACCCAGAGTTTGTCGACCTGAAAGCTCAAGATTGGCTAGGAGGTCCGGCGGAGCACCGCGAGGAACATCGCGTCGGTGCCGTGCCGGTGCGGCCACAGCTGCACGGTCGGGCCGGCGCCGAGGTGGGGCATCCCCGGCGGGAACAGGGGGCGAGCATCGACGAAGTCGACCCCGACGCCGCTGCGCCGCGCGCCCTCGCTGACGGTCACCTGGGTCTCGACCATGTGCGGCGAGCATGTGACGTAGGCCACCACGCCGCCGACGCGGACCGCGCGGAGGGCCGCCACCAGAAGCTCCCGCTGGAGCCGGGTCAGCGGCGGCAGGTCGGCCGGTTGCCGGCGCCAGCGCGACTCCGGCCGTCGCCGCAGCGAGCCGAGCCCGGTGCACGGCGCGTCCACCAGCACCCGGTCGAACGAATCCTCGGGCAGGTCGGGGTCCCGGCCGACCGAACGGCCGTCCATCGGCAGCACCGTCACCGGCATGCCCTCGGTGGCCTGCTCGACCAGGCGGGCCCGGTGTTCGGCCACCTCGACCGCGGTCACCTCGGCGCCGCGACCGGACGCGATCGCCCCCAGCAGCCCGGTCTTGCCGCCCGGCCCCGCGCACAGGTCGAGCCAGCGCAGATCGGTGCCCTCGACCGGCGCGGCCAGCAGCGCCGCCGCGACCAGCTGGGAACCCTCGTCCTGGACGTGGGCCCGGCCGTCGCGGATCGCCGCCAGCTCACCCGGCGAGCCGCTCTTGAGGTAGACCGCGTACGGCGAGAACGCCCCCGGCACGCCGTCGATCTCGTCGGCCAGGTCGACCGCGTCGACCCGCCCCGGCCGCGCGCACAGGTGCACGGCGGCCGGCTGGTTGTCCTCGATCAGCAGCCGCGCGGTGTCGGCCAGGTCGCCGCCCAGCGCCTCGCTGAACGACCGGATGATCCACTGCGGATGGTTGTGCAGCACCGCGAGGTTCCCGACCGGGTCCTCCTCGTACGCCGGCGCCAGCTTGGTCAGCCACGTGTCCAGGTCGCCGCCTTCGGACACCTGGCGCATCACCGCGTTGGCGAAACCGTCCGCGCCCGGCGCCACCGAGCGCACCAGGTCGACCGTCTGGTTCACCGCGGCGTGGGCCGGCACCCGGGTGTAGAGCAGCTGGTAGACGCCCAGCCGCAGCGCGTCCCGGGCCGGCGGGTCGATGCGGGACACCTCACGCCCGGCGGCCGACTCGATGACCAGGTCGAGGGTCCCGAGCGCGCGCAGCGTCCCGTAGGTCAGCTCGGTCGCGAACGCCGCGTCCCGCCCCGACAGCCGCAGCCCGCGCAGGATCTCGTTCAGGACCAGGTTGGCGTACGCGTCATCGCGATGCACCGCGGCGATCGCCTCGTACGCGGCCTGCCGGGCCGGATCCGCCGGTGGCCGCCCGGCCCGCGGACCGCGCCCCGTCCGGGCATCCCGCTCCTGGCCACGGCCCCCGTTGTAGCCCGGTCCGCCCGGACGCCGAGGACGTCCCGATCCGTGTGGCCGATCGGCCTGATGCCCGGTCATGCGAACGTCTCCCCCGCCTCGAGGCGGAGTCCCCGCGCCCAGTCAGTCGCGGACATCGGCTTCTTGCCGGCCGCGCGAACCTCTCCCAGTGCCACCGGTGTGGTGGCCGTACCCGCCAGAACCTGTGACCGCTCCACCCGGATCTCGCCCGGCTTCAGCGCCTCGGCGTTGGCCACCGGGTGCACCGCGCCGAGCTTGAGCCGGTCACCGCGCAGCGTCGTCCACGCCCCCGGCGCCGGCGTGCAGGCCCGGATCCGCCGGTCGACCCCGAACGCCGGGTCACCCCACCGGATCCGCGCGTCCTCGACGGTGATCTTCGGGGCCAGCGAGACCCCGTCGGCGGGCTGCGGATGGGCCCGCGCCGTGCCGTCCTCGATCGCGTCCAGCACCGCCACGAGCAGCCCCGCCCCCTCGGTGGCCAGCCGTTCCAGCAGGTCACCCGAGGTGTCGGCCGGGCGCACGTGCTCGGTCAGCGTGCCGTACACCGGCCCGGTGTCGAGCCCCGCCTCCAGCTCGAAGACGCTCGCGCCGGTCACCTCGTCGCCGTGCAGGACCGCGTGTTGCACGGGCGCGGCGCCGCGCCAGGCGGGCAGCAGCGAGAAGTGCAGGTTGACCCACCCGTACCGGGGAATCCCGAGGGCGCTGGGTGGCACCAGCGCGCCGTAGGCGACCACCGGCACGCAGTCGGGGCCGATCTCGCGCAGCCGCTCCTGGAACTCGGGCTCGCGGGGCCGCTGCGGCGTCAGCACCTCGACACCGTGCTCGTCGCCCCACGCCCCCACGGGCGAGCGCACCAGCCGGCGCCCGCGCCCCGACGGCGCGTCGGGCCGGGTGACCACGGCGACCAGCTCATGCCGCGAGGCGGCCACGGCGTCCAGGGCGGGCAGGGCGACCTCGGGCGTGCCGGCGAAGACCAGACGCATGCTCATCGCCCCCGCCCGAACAGGCCCCGGCCGTGCGGGCTCGCCTTGACCACCGGCGGTGCGGCGGCCTCGTACCACTCGGCCGCCCGGATCTGCTTCATCGCGTCCTTCCGCCCCGCCGCGTCCAGCCGGTCGAGGAACAGCACCCCGTCGAGGTGGTCGGTCTCATGCTGCACGCACCGGGCCATCAGTCCCGTGCCGACCAGCCGTACCGGGTCACCGTGCTCGTTGAACCCGGCCGCCACCACGTTCTGTCGCCGCTTGGTGTCGATGTAGATGCCCGGGATCGACAGGCACCCTTCCGGCCCGTCCTGCTCCTCGTCGTCCGGGAACGACAGCACCGGGTTCACGATGTGCCCCACCACGTCGTCGACGTCGAACGCGAACACCCGCAGCCCCACCCCGAGCTGCGGCGCGGCCAGCCCCGCACCCCCCTCGTCCTGCATGGTCTCGACCAGATCACGCACGAGGTTCCGGAGCTCCTTATCGAAATCGACGACCGGATCGGCCGCGGTGCGCAGCACCGGGTCCCCGAAGAGGCGGATGGGCTGGACAGTCACGCGACGCAACTCCTACTTAGGTGGCACTCGGTCACCCGGAAGTCTACGGACCCCCCATTCCAACCCCCGACCCATGGGGTACGGCGACGTCACGGCGCCGTGGCACACCCGCAAGCTGGGCGGTGGGTCACCCTCCTTGCCCCCGCGCCGGGTTGTCCCGGTCGGAGGACCACGACGCCTTCGTGGGGGCGGTTGGTCAGCGTGACAGCCTTGCGGTCGGTGACCTTCCACGGCACCGCGCCGCCCAGGTCTCGCACCGCATGGCCCGCCGTCGCGCTGATCGTGTTGCGTCATCGGTGGCGCGGCGTGGCGTGTGGCCGTCGTGACGACCGGCGTCGCGTGCGTGGCGTCGTGGTTCGTAGCGAGTTGTGGTTCGTGGCGATTCGCGGTGATCGGCGCGGCGGCGCATAGCGCGTCGCGGCGCATGGCGCGGCGCGGCACGTGGCGGCGCGGCACGTGGCGTCGCGGCACGTGGCGTCGCGGCACGTGGCGTCGCGGCACGTGGCGTCGCGGCGTTGACCGAATCCAAAAAACGGGGTCGCGCGCACCGCCACCTCCCCCACCCCTTCCACTGGGTGGGCGGTGAATGTAGCGCGAAGGTGGGACGTTCTTGCTCGGTTGTCCACAGGCGAGGCTCGGGCGCGAGGGCTGTGGGTAACTAGAAGAGGGTGGCTGGGTCCATCTGGAGGCGGACCGGGTGGGCGGCTTTGCGGGCGCTGCGCACGGCGGCCGCCTCGTGCAGGGCGTGGGCCAGCTCGGCGGCCTTGCCGCGGGAGACGCGCAGGAGGAAGCGTTCCTGGTTGTCGGGGGCCGGGACCGGGCCGAGGATTTCGGTGTCGGCGGGCAGCCTTGCTACCTGGAGCAGGTCGGCGACGGCGTCGGCCGGGCCGGTCACGTCGGCCATCCGGGCGGCCGGTGGGAAGCGCAGCTCGCGGCGTTCGGCCAGTTCACGGGCGGCGAACCAAGCCGGGTCCCAGCGCAGCAGGGCCTGCACGGTGACCAGTGAGCCGTCGGCGACCACGATGACCGAGCCGTCGGGCCGGGCCAGCGCGGCCGCGTTGAACCAGCGTCGCATGGTCTCCTCGCCGGCCCGCAGGTCGGACCGGGTCAGCAGGGCCCAGGTGTCCAGCAGCAGGACGCAGCCGAAGCCCTCGTCGGCGACCGGCTCGGCGCCCGGAGTGGCCACCACCACGACCGGTTCCGCGGGGACGGTGTTGAGGATCTCGTCGCGGCCCGATGTGCGGATGGATACGCCGGGGAAGGCTCGGCCCAGTTCCTCGGCGGTGCGGCGGGCGCCGGTGACCGAGGCTCGCAGCCGGCGGCCGCCGCAGGCGGGGCACGAATAGTCGGCGGAGACCCGGCCGCACCACCGGCAGGTCGGCACGTCCCGGGCGCCGGCCAGGCCGAGCGGCCCTGAGCAGGGCGGGCAGCGGGCCGGAGTGCGGCACTCGGCGCAGGCGGTCGACGGCAGGTAGCCGCGGCGTGGCACCTGCACCAGGACCGGGCGCCCGCCCTGCAGCGCGGCGCGGGCGGCCTGCCACCCGAGGCTGGGCAGCCGGGCGGTGGCCGCTCCCGGGTCGCGGGCGAGCTGAGGGTCGTCCCCGGTCGGCTGGATCCGGGCCACTCGGCCCCGAAGGGTGTCCCTCGACCCGGTGATCTCCTTGGCCCATCCGGTCTCCAGCAGGAGCTGCGCCTCACCCGTCCGGGCGAATCCGCCGATCAGCGCCGAGCACCCGGCGAGCTGCGCCCGGGTCAGCAGCACCTCGCGCGCATGCGGGTAGGGCGCCCGCGGCTCGGCGTAGAGGTCGTCCCCGTCGTCCCAGATGACGACCAGCCCCAGCTCGGCCACCGGCGCGAACATCGCGGCCCTCGTCCCCACCACCACCGGCACCTGATGCCGGCTGGCCGCCAGGAACCGCCGATAGCGCTCCGCCGGCCCGGCGGCCGCGTTCAGCGCGACGTGCCGCCCCTCGCCGAGCACCCGGCCCATGGCGACATCCACGCGTTCGAGATCACGGGCATCCGCCACCAGCACCAGAGCCCCACGCCCACCCCGGACCGAAGCCGCGGCGGCCTCGGCGATCCGGGCCGGCCAGTCCTCCCCGGGCAACGCCGACCACACGGCCCGGGCCGTCCGCCCCTCCTCGAGCGCACGCAAGAACGCGGCCCCGGAAACGTAATCACCCCACCGCTCACCCACCGTGTCGCCATCCAGCGCCCCCGGCGCGGGAAAAGCGAAGGGCCCGGAAGAAGCAGGTTGGGGTTCTTCACCAGCGGCGGCCGGGGGGCCGAGGTCGTGATCCCCCGGCGGTGCCTTCTGCGACTCAACCCGCGCGTGCCGCGGCGGCACAGCCAGCCGAAGAACATCCTGAAGGCTCCCGGCATAACGATCAGCCACCGCCCGCGCCAGCCGCGCCACCGCCGGATCAAGCACCCGCTCGCCCGACACCACCTTGTCGAGGAACGCCAGCTTCCCGTCATGGGGCGACGACTCGGCCCGCTCCAGCAGGAACCCGCTCACCAGCTGCCCGGCGAACCGCACCCGCACCCGCACCCCGGGCTGAGCCACGAGATCGTCGGACGCGTCGACCAGGTAGTCGAACGGCCGGTCGAGGTGGGGCAGCGGCACGTCGACCGCGACGCGGGCGATCGGCAGCCGCGCCGCCGCCTCACGGGGTGGCTTCGCCTTCGGCCGCTTACCGGAAACTTCCACGGGATGATTCTCCCGAGCGGGTACGACAGATTCAGGCGCAGCGAAAAGGGGCACCTCGCCGGATGACGAGGCGCCCCTTTCGACCGGTTCGCTAGGCAGCGGCGTTCTTCAGGTCCTGGGCGCGGTCCGTGTTCTCCCAGAGCAGGTCGGGCAGCTCACGGCCGAAGTGACCGTAGGCCGCGGTCTGCTGGTAGATCGGGCGCGTCAGGTCGAGGTCGCGGATGATCGCGGCGGGGCGCAGGTCGAAGACCTCGTTGATGGCCTTCTCGATCCGCTCGACCGGCACGTTCTCGGTGCCGAAGGTCTCCACGAACAGGCTGACCGGGTGGGCCTTGCCGATGGCGTACGCCACCTGGGTCTCGCAGCGCTCGGCGAGGCCGGCCGCGACCACGTTCTTGGCCACCCACCGCATCGCGTACGCCGCGGAGCGGTCCACCTTGGAGGGGTCCTTGCCGGAGAACGCGCCGCCGCCGTGCCGGGCGTACCCGCCGTAGGTGTCGACGATGATCTTGCGGCCGGTGAGGCCGGCGTCGCCCATCGGGCCGCCGATCTCGAAGCGGCCGGTCGGGTTGACCAGCAGCCGGTAGCCCTCGGTGTCGATGCCGAGGCCTTCGAGCTCGGGGCCGATCACGTGCTCGCGCACGTCGGGGGTCAGCAGCGACTCGAGCGAGATGTCGGCGGCGTGCTGCGAGGAGACGACGACCGTGTCGAGGCGGACCGGGCGGAGCCCGTCGTACTCGATGGTGACCTGGGTCTTGCCGTCGGGCCGCAGGTAGGGGATGGTGCCGTCCTTGCGGGCGGCGGAGAGCCGGCGGGCCAGGCGGTGGGCCAGCGCGATCGGCAGCGGCATCAGCTCGGGGGTCTCGGAGCAGGCGAAGCCGAACATCATGCCCTGGTCGCCGGCGCCCTGGGCGTCGAGCACGTGCTCGGAGTTGCCCTCGCGCAGCTCGACCGCGGAGTCGACGCCCTGGGCGATGTCGGGCGACTGCGAGCCGATCGAGACGCTGACGCCGCAGGACGCGCCGTCGAACCCCTTCTTCGACGAGTCGTAGCCGATCTTCAGGATCGTCTCGCGCACGATGCTCGGGATGTCCGCGTACGCCTGCGTGGTCACCTCACCGGCCACGTGCACCTGACCGGTCGTGATCAACGTTTCGACCGCCACGCGGCTGCGCGGGTCTTGCGCCAGCAGCGCGTCAAGAATGCCGTCGCTGATCTGGTCAGCGATCTTGTCCGGGTGGCCTTCCGTGACCGACTCGGAGGTGAACAGGCGGCGTGCCACGGTGCTCCTCAGATTCGTCCAACAACGTTCCGCGGAAGTGTAGTCACCTCCGCGGCGTCCATGTCATGCCGTCCCACCGGGGACGACCAGCCGTTTCACGACCTCGTCCCAGACCGCGTCGGCGACGGCGTCCTTGGGGCGCTCGCCCAGCTCGGCCACGGTGCCCGAAGCGTCGAGAATGGTGACGGTGTTCGCATCCGACCCGAAGACGAGGTCGGCGCCCACTTCGTTCACGACGATCAGGTCGGCACGTTTCCGGACAAGTTTCGCACGGGCGTTGGGCAGCGCCTCATGGGTCTCGGCCGCGAAGGCGACGAGCAGCTGACCTGGGCTCTTGGCCGCGCCGAGCTCGGCGGCGATGTCCGGGTTGACGACCAGTTCGATGGTCGGCGCGCTGCCGTCCTCACCCTTCTTGATCTTCTGTACGGCCGACGTGGCGGGCCGGAAGTCGGCCGGCGCCGCGGCCATCACCACCGCGTCGGCGTCGGCGAACGCCTGCACGGTGGCCTTGCGCAGCTCCTCGGTGGTGGCGACGCGGATCACATCGGCGCCCGCCGGATCGGGCAGTGTGACGTTGGCCGCGATCAGTGTGACGCGCGCCCCACGGGCCACCGCGGTGCGCGCGAACGCGTACCCCTGCTTGCCTGATGATCTGTTGCCGAGGAACCGCACCGGGTCGAGCGGCTCACGGGTGCCCCCGGCGGTGACGACCACGTGCCGGCCGTGCAGATCGCGGGGCCGGCCGGCCAGCGCGCGGCGGGCGATCTCGAAAATCTCGGCGGGTTCCGGAAGTCGGCCCTTGCCGGTGTCGGCACCGGTGAGCCGGCCGACCGCGGGCTCGATGACCAGGTGACCGCGGTCGCGGAGGGTGGCCACGTTGGCCCGGGTCGCCGCGTTCTCCCACATCTCGGTGTGCATGGCCGGCGCCCAGACGATCGGGCAGGTGGCCGTGAGCAGCGTGTTCGTCAGCAGATCGTCGGCGAGACCGTGGACCGCCTTGGCCATCATGTCGGCCGTGGCCGGGGCGATCACCAGCAGATCGGCGTGCCGGCCGATGCGGACGTGTGGCACCTCGTGCACGTCCTGCCAGACCTCGGTGGCCACCGGTTGTCCGGAAAGGGCCGCCCAGGTGGGCTCGCCGACGAACTTCAGGGCGGCGGCGGTTGGCACCACTCGTACCCGATGTCCGGATTCGGTGAACAGCCGCACCAGCTCGCAAGCTTTGTACGCGGCGATGCCACCGCAAACTCCCAGTACCACCTCGGTCACAACTAACGCCCCCATAACAAAATGGTCCCGCGTCCACTATGCGGGACGCGGGACCAGGTTACTGAGTCGATCAGGGGTTGTCGGTCGCCTCGGCGGTCAGCAGACCGGCGTTGATCTCACGCATCGCGATCGAGAGCGGCTTCTCCTGCGGAGTGGTCTCGACCAGCGGTCCGACGTACTCGAGGAGACCCTCACCGAGCTGGCTGTAGTAAGCGTTGACCTGTCGGGCGCGCTTCGCCGCGAAGATCACCAACGAGTACTTCGACGACGTCTTGTCGAGCAGCTCATCGATCGGCGGGTTGGTGATTCCTTCGGGATTTGCAACGGTTCCCACGGTGTGAAGATCCTTAATGTTCTGGCGCCTGTGCCGGGGTCAGATATGACGAACCAAGTAACCCTACCAGCTCATCTGCGGCACGTTCGACGAAATCATTGACCACCGTACGGTCGAATTCCTTCTCCGCCGCGAGTTCCTCGTCGGCGTGCACCAGGCGTTTCCGGATGGTCTCCTCGTCGTCGGTGCCGCGGCCGATCAGGCGGCGTTTCAGCTCTTCGACGCTGGGCGGGGCGAGGAACACCAGCTGGGCGTCGGACATCGTGGCGCGAACCTGGCGGGCGCCCTGCAGGTCGATCTTCAACAAAACGGGCCGGCCCTGTGCGAGCCAGCCCTCCACCTGCGCGCGGGGTGTGCCGTAGAGATTCCCCGCGAATTCCGCCCACTCGAGCAACTGCGCACCATCGATGAGCCGCTGAAACTCGGCCCTGCTGACGAAGTGATAATGCTCGCCATCGGTCTCGTAGTCGCGTTTCTTCCGCGTAGTGACGGAGACGGACAGCTTGATCCATGGCGAGCGCGCCCGGATCAACTCGATCACGCTGTCCTTGCCGACCCCGGAGGGGCCGGACAGGACGGTGAGCCGAGCTGCCGGGCGCGCGTCGTCATCCATACTCACGGCTCATTCCTACACGAGCCGACGAGTCAGTTCGCAGCGAACTCCCCCAGGAGGGCCTTACGCTGCTGCTCGCCAAGACCGCGCAGACGACGGCTGTCCGCGATCTTGAGCTTCTCCATGATCTGGGTCGCCCGGATCTTGCCGATGCCCGGAAGTGCCTGAAGCACCGCCGAAACCTTCAGCTTGCCGACGACATCGTCGCCCTCCGCGCGGTCAAGCACGGCGGCGAGGGTGGTCTTGCCAGACTTGAGCTGATCCTTCAGCTCAGCCCGAGCCTTGCGGATCTCCGCGGCCTTCTCCAGCGCTGCGGCACGCTGCTCAGGGGTCAATGACGGGAGCGGCACCAGTTCTCCTCAGGTCCCTATCGCGCTGGTCGTTCAATACCGGCGCTTCTGTGAAACGTGGTGTGCCAGGGAACCAAAGGGGCATGTGGTTCCTGGCGACTCGGAAAACTAGCGGTCATGTGGGCTTTCGGCAACGTGGGGGTACCCCTCGATCACCTCCCGCCCAGCCTGCTAAGACGCCCGTTTCACCCGAGCGCGGCGCGGCACGCGTCGGCGGCACGCTCGGCGGCGGCACGCAAGGCAGTCACGTCGGGCCCCGCTCCGAGGACCTCGCGTGAGTACGACGGCAGCACGTTTTGCCGACTTTCGCCGAAGATCGTCCGGAGCTGATCAGGGGTCCCACCCTGCGCTCCCAGGCCCGGAGCAAGCAACGGACCGTTCACCTTGGACAGCTCGTGACCGGTGTCGCCAATGGTCGCCCCGACCACCAGGCCGATACTCCCGAGGGGACTCGCACCCGCGTTGAGCTGGGAAATCTCATCGATCACGGTCTGGGCGACGGTGCGGCCGTCCGGTGTGACGGCATGCTGGACGGCCGGTCCCTCCGGGTTGGACGTGAGCGCGAGGACGAAGACGCCGGCGCCGTGCTCGGCCGCCGCGTCGAATGCGGGACGCAACGAACCCACACCGAGGTAGGGACTCACAGTAATCGCATCGACACTCATGGGAGTCAATGGATTCAGATACGCGTCGGCGTACGCGGCCATCGTCGAGCCGATATCTCCGCGCTTAACGTCAAGCAGGATGATCACTCCCGCCTCTCGTGACTGTCGGATAATTGACTCAAGAACGTGGATGCCACGTGACCCAAATCTCTCGAAAAACGCCGACTGAGGCTTGAGAACCGCGACCTGACCGGCGAGCGCCTCGGCCACGGTGAAGGCGAAGCGTTCCAGGCCGGATACGTCGTCGGGCAGCCCCCACCGAGCGAGCAGAGCGCTGTGCGGATCGATGCCGACGCAGAGCGGTCCGCGCTCCGCGACGGCCCGGTGGAGACGTTCCCCGAAGGGCAGCGTGGCCATGGTCGTCCTCTTCCTGTCGGCTCGCGGACACCGCCGCGGCTAATCACTTGATAGAGCGGACACCGCCGCGGCGATGCCACCGGTGATGCGGGCGACGTCGGCGTCGTCCGTGACGTACGGCGGCATGGTGTAGATCAGGTCGCGGAACGGGCGCAGCCAGACCCCGGCGCCGACCGCGGCCGCGGTGGCCGTGGGCAGATCGACGTCGTGATCGAGCTGAACCACGCCGATCGCGCCGAGCACCCGGACGTCGGCCACCCCGGCAGCGCCCCTGAGCGGCTCCAGACCGGCACGGAGAGCGGTTTCGATCCGGGCGGTCGCGGCGGACCAGGAGCCGTCGCTCAGGAGGCTCAGGGAGGCGTTGGCCACCGCGCAGGCGAGCGGGTTGCCCATGAAGGTCGGCCCGTGGGCCAGCCCGCCGCCCGGGCCGGCCGAGATCCGATGGGCCACCTCGGGCGTGCAGAGGGTCGCCGCGAGGCTCAGATATCCCCCGGTCAGGGCCTTGCCGAGACACATGATGTCGGGGGTGACACCGGCCCGGTCAGCGGCGAACATCGATCCGGTACGCCCGAAGGCGGTCGCGATCTCGTCGAAGATGAGCAGAATGTCCCGCTCCCGGGTGACCTCCCGCAGCACCCGGAGGTAGCCGGGATCGTGGAACCGCATCCCGCCGGCGCCCTGCACGACCGGCTCGACGATCACGGCGGCGAGCTCGCCCGCGTGCTGTTCGATCGTCTCGACCAGCTCAGCCGCGTACCCGTCGTCGAAGTGGGCCGGCGGCGGCGGCGCGAAGATCTGCACCGGCAGCACCCCGGTCCACAGCGAGTGCATCCCGCCGACCGGGTCACAGACGCTCATCGGGTGGAACGTGTCCCCGTGGTAGCCGCCGCGCCAGGTGGCCAGCCGGCGCTTGCCCGGCCGGGCCTGCAGCGCCATCTTGATCGCCACCTCGACGCCGACCGAGCCGGAGTCGCAGAGGAAGACGTGCTCCAGGCCCTCGGGGGTGAGGTCGACCAGGCGGGTGGCCAGCTCGACGGCCGGCGCGTGGGTGAGGCCGCCGAACATCACGTGGCTCATCCGGGACGCCTGGTCGGCCAGCGCCGCGTCCAGCACCGGGTGCCGGTAGCCGTGGATCGCCGCCCACCAGGACGACATGCCGTCGACCAGCTCGCGGCCGTCGGCCAGGCGCAGCCGGACACCCCGGGCGCTCTCCACCACGTACGGGTCGGAGCGCCCGGGCATCGGGCCGTAGGGGTGCCAGACGTGCGCCCGGTCGAGCGCGAGGAGCCGCGGCGCCGGGTCGTCGTTCATCGCGCCGAGGCGATCGCCCGCACCAGCGCGGGTCCTCGATAGACGAACCCGGTGTAGAGCTGCACCAGGGACGCGCCGGCGTCGAACAGCCGGCTCGCGTCGTCCGGGTCGAGCACCCCGCCGACCCCGATGATCGGCAGCGCTCCCCCGGTCTCCTCGTGCACGAAGTGGACGACCTTGCGGGCCTTCTCGGTCAGCGGCCGGCCGGACAGCCCGCCCGCCTCGGCCGCCCGCGGCTGGTCGGCCGGGGCCAGCCCGTCCCGGGCGAGGGTGGTGTTGGTCGCGATCACCCCGGCCGCGCCGTACGCCAGGCACACCTCGAGCAGCTCGGCGATGGCCGGCTCGGCCAGGTCGGGCGCGATCTTCACCAGCACCGGCGTCTTGCCGACCAGCGCGCCCAGCAGCGACCCGATGGCCGCCTTGTCCTGCAGCGTCCGCAGTCCGGGCGTGTTCGGCGAGGACACGTTCACGGCGATGTAGTCGGCGTGTTCCTGAACCAGGTTGTACGAGGTCAGGTAGTCCTCGACGGCCTGGTCGAGCGGGGTGACCTTGGACTTGCCGAGGGACACGCCGACCGGGATGCCGATGTCGCCCGCGGCGGCCAGGCGTGGCGCCAGGGCGGCGGCGCCCTCGTTGTTGAAGCCCATCCGGTTGATGATCGCTTCGCTGTCCCGCAGCCGGAACAGCCGCGGCTTGTCGTTGCCCGGCTGCGGGTGCGCGGTGACCGTGCCGACCTCGATGAAGCCGAAGCCCATGGCCGGCCACGAGGCCAGGGCCACGCCGTTCTTGTCCATCCCGGCGGCCAGGCCGACCGGGTTGGGGAACCGCACGCCGAACACCTCGACCGGCTTCGACACCGCATAACGCGATCGCAGCGCCTTCAAGAGGGGCCGGTTGAGCGAAGTGAGCCGCGCCAGGGTGAACTCGTGCGCGCGCTCGGCGTCGCCCCCGCCGACCCGGAACAGGATCGGCCGGAGCGTCCGTTCGAAGGCGGTCATCCGTCGCTCCGGAGGGCCGCGTGCAGCTCCTGGAGCGGGCGTACGGTCAGGTCACCCCGCATCAGCGCCTCGATGCCCATCACCGCGGCGGCCGCGCCGGGCACCGTGGTGATGCTCGGAATGTCGTTGGTGACGGCGGCGGAGCGCAGTTCGTACCCGTCCGCGCGGGCGGCCGCCCCCGACCCCTGCGGGGTGTTGATGATCAGCGCGATCTCCCCGGCCTCGATCAGCGCGATCGCGTTCTGCCCCGGGCTCTCGAAGTGCTTGGGCACGATCTCGCACTCGATGCCGTGCCGGCGCAGCACCTCGCCGGTGCCGGCCGTGGTCACGATCGTGAAGCCGAGGTCGGCCAGCCGCTTGATCGGGAAGATCATCGAGCGCTTGTCCCGGTTGGCCACCGACACGAAGATCTTGCCGCTGGTCGGCAGCGAGCCGTACGCCGCGGCCTGCGACTTGGCGAACGCCTGCCCGAAGCCGGCGTCGATGCCCATCACCTCGCCGGTCGACTTCATCTCGGGCCCGAGCAGGCTGTCCACGCCCTGCCCGGCGGGGGTGCGGAACCGCTTGAACGGCAGCACCGCCTCCTTGATCGCGATCGGCGCGCCCTCCGGCGTGGAGCCGCCGTCCCGGTCCTTCAGCAGCAGGCCCTCGTCGCGCAGCTCCTGGATGGTGGCGCCGAGCATGATCCGGGCGGCCGCCTTGGCCAGCGGCACCGCGGTCGCCTTGGAGACGAACGGCACGGTCCGGGAGGCGCGCGGGTTGGCCTCCAGCACGTAGAGCGAGTCGTCCTTCAGGGCGTACTGGACGTTGAGCAGGCCACGCACGCCGACGCCGCGGGCGATCGCCTCGGTGTAGCGGCGGACCTCGGCCAGGTGCGAGCCGGCCAGCGTGACCGGCGGCAGCGAGCAGGACGAGTCGCCGGAGTGGATGCCGGCCTCCTCGATGTGCTCCATCACGCCGCCGAGGTAGACCTCGCCGGTGTGGTCGCAGAGCGCGTCGACGTCGATCTCGATCGCGTCGTCCAGGAACCGGTCGACCAGCACCGGGTGGTCCGGCGAGATCTCGGTGGCCCGGTCGATGTACCCGTTCAGCGTCGGCTCGTCGTACACGATCTCCATGCCGCGGCCGCCCAGCACGTACGACGGCCGGACCAGGACGGGGTAGCCGATCGTGTCGGCGATTGCCTTGGCCTCCTCGAACGAGGTGGCGGTCCCGTGGTCGGGCGAGCGCAGCCCGGCCCTGGCCAGCACCGAGCCGAACTGGCCGCGGTCCTCGGCCAGGTCGATCGACTCAGGGCTGGTGCCGACGATGGGCACGCCGGCCGCCTTGAGCCGGTGCGCCAGCCCGAGCGGCGTCTGCCCGCCGAGCTGCACGATCACGCCGACCACGCCCGGTCCGCCGGCCGCCTTGCCCGAGGAGTCCTCGGCGTGCACGACCTCGAGCACGTCTTCGAAGGTCAGCGGCTCGAAGTAGAGCCGGTCGGCGGTGTCGTAGTCGGTGGAGACCGTCTCCGGGTTGCAGTTGACCATCACGGTCTCGAAATCGACACCCCGGAGGGCCATGACCGCGTGTACGCACGAGTAGTCGAACTCGATGCCCTGGCCGATCCGGTTCGGCCCCGAACCCAGGATGATCACCTTGGGCCGGTCCGAGGGCGCGACCTCGGTCTCCTCGTCGTAGGTCGAGTAGTGGTACGGCGTGTCCGCCTCGAACTCGGCCGCGCACGTGTCGACGGTCTTGTAGACCGGCCGCACCCCGAGCCGGTGCCGCAGCGACCGCACGCCGTCCTCGCCGGCGAACTCCGGCCGCAGCGCCGCCAGCTGGCGGTCGGACAGCCCGGCCCGCTTGGCCCGCCGCAGCAGCGGCTCGTCGAGCACCGCCGCGTCCGAAATGTCCCGTCGCAACTCCACCAGCGCCGCGATCTCGTCCAGGAACCAGGGATCGATCCCGCCGCTGGCCTCGTGGACCTGCGACACGGAGGCGCCCAGGCGGAGAGCACGCTCGACGGTGTAGAGCCGACCGTCGTGCGGAATGCGCAAAGCCGCCAAAGTGGACTCAAGATCGTCGGAGTCGGGACGGGTCCAGAATCCGGCCGCCGACGTCTCCATGGAACGCATCGCCTTGTTCAGGGCCTCGGCGAAGTTCCGGCCCAGCGACATGGCCTCGCCGACCGACTTCATCGTGGTGGTCAGCTCGGCGTCCGCCCCGGGGAACTTCTCGAACGCGAACCGCGGGATCTTCACCACCACGTAGTCGAGCGCCGGCTCGAACGCGGCCGGCGTCTTCAGCGTGATGTCGTTCGGGATCTCGTCCAGGGTGTAGCCGATGGCCAGCTTGGCGGCGATCTTCGCGATCGGGAAGCCGGTCGCCTTCGAGGCCAGCGCCGACGACCGGGAGACCCGCGGGTTCATCTCGATCACGACCAGCCGGCCGTCCACCGGGTTGACGGCGAACTGGATGTTGCAGCCGCCGGTGTCCACGCCGACCTCGCGCAGCACGGCGATGCCCAGGTCACGCAGGTTCTGGTATTCCCGGTCGGTGAGCGTCATGGCCGGGGCGACGGTCACGCTGTCGCCGGTGTGCACGCCCATCGGGTCGATGTTCTCGATCGAGCAGACCACCACGACGTTGTCGTGCTTGTCGCGCATCAGCTCGAGCTCGTACTCCTTCCAGCCGAGCACGCTCTCCTCGATCAGCACCTCGTGCACCGGGGAGTAGGCCAGCCCGGCGCCGGCGATCCGCTCCAGGTCCGTGTCGGTGTGCGCCATGCCGGACCCGAGGCCGCCCATGGTGAACGACGGCCGGATCACCACCGGCAGGCCGAGTTCGCCGACGGTCGCGCGGACCTCGTCCATCGAGTGGCAGACCCGCGAGCGCGGCGTCTCGCCACCGGCCTGGGCCACGATGTCCTTGAACAGCTGGCGGTCCTCGCCCTTGCGGATCGCGTCGATGTTGGCGCCGATCAGCTCGACGCCGTACTTCTCCAGCACCCCGTTCTCGTGCAGGGCGACCGCGGTGTTCAGCGCGGTCTGCCCGCCGAGCGTGGCCAGGATGGCGTCCGGTCGTTCCTTGGCGATGATCAGCTCGACGAACTCCGGGGTGATCGGCTCGACGTAGGTGGCGTCGGCGAACTCGGGGTCGGTCATGATCGTGGCCGGGTTGGAGTTGACCAGCGAGACGCGCAGGCCCTCGGCCCGGAGCACCCGGCAGGCCTGGGTGCCGGAGTAGTCGAACTCGCAGGCCTGCCCGATGACGATCGGACCGGAGCCGATCACCATGACATGCCGCAGATCTTCACGCTTCGGCATCAGGACCTCTTTTCCACGAGCTCGACGAACCGGTCGAACAGGTAGTCGGCGTCGTGCGGGCCGGCTGCCGCTTCCGGGTGGTACTGCACCGTGAACGCCGGCAATTCGAGAGCACGCAAACCTTCGACCACGTTGTCGTTGAGGCACACATGGCTGACCTCGACCCCGCCGAAGTCGGTGTCGATCACCTGGTTGAGCGGCGCGTCCACGGCGAACCCGTGGTTGTGCGAGGTGACCTCGACCTTGCCGGTGGTCCGGTCGAGCACCGGCTGGTTGATGCCGCGGTGGCCGTACCCCAGCTTGTAGGTGCCGAAGCCGAGCGCCCGGCCGAGGATCTGGCTGCCGAAGCAGATGCCGAACAGCGGAACCTGGCGGCGCATCACGTCCTGGGCCAGGGCGACCGGGTGGTCGGCGGTGGCCGGGTCGCCCGGGCCGGGTGAGAAGAACACCGCGTCGGGGCCGACCGCGAGCAGGTCGTCGACGGTCGACGTGGCCGGGAAGATGTGCGTGGTGACCCCGCGGGCGGCGAGCCGGCGGGCCACGTTGCGCTTGATGCCCAGGTCGAGCGCGGCGACCGTGTACCGGTGTTCGCCCTCGGCCTCGACCGTGTAGCGCGAGCCGGTGCTGACCTCGGCCGAGAGGTCGGCGCCGAGCATCTGCGGCTGGGCCAGGACCCGGCCCCGCAACTCCTCGGCGTCGGTGGTGACCGAGGAGATGCCCACCCGCATCGCGCCGCGGGAACGCAGGTGCCGGGTCAGCGCCCGGGTGTCCACGCCGGCGATGCCGACCACGCCCTCGGTGGCCAGCCGCTCGTCGAGCGACGCGGTGGCCCGCCAGCTGGACGGGCGCCGGGCCGGGTCACGGACGACGTAGCCGGACACCCAGATCCGGTCGGACTCGTCGTCCTCGCCGTTCACCCCGGTGTTGCCGATCTGCGGCGCGGTCTGCACCACGACCTGCCGGTGGTACGACGGGTCGGTCAGCGTCTCCTGGTAGCCGGTCATGCCGGTGGTGAAGACGGCCTCGCCGAACGTCTCGCCGACCGCGCCGTAGGCGGTGCCGCGGAAGCTGCGGCCGTCCTCGAGAACGAGTATCGCTGGGGTCATTTCTGTGCCTTCCCGTCCAGGACCGTCGGCTCGCCCCGGAGGAAGGTCGCGACGATGCGGCCCGGCAGGGTGGTGCCCGCGTACGGCGTGTTGCGGCTCTTGCTGGTCAGCCCCGAAGGATCGACGACGCGGCGGGCGGCCGGGTCGACCAGGGTGAAGGTGGCGGCCTCGCCCGGCCGGAGCGAACGCCCGTGCGAGGAGAGGCCGGCGATGCGCGCGGGGGTGCGGGACATCCGGTCGGCGATCAGATCCCACTGCTCACCGAGGACCTCGAGCACGATGGGCAATGCGGTCTCGAGTCCCACCATGCCCGGCCTCGCGTACGCCCACTCGCACTCCTTGTCCTCCACCGCGTGCGGGGCGTGGTCGGTGGCGACGATGTCGATCACGCCCTCGACCAGGGCCGACCGCAGCGCCTCGATGTCACGTGCGGTGCGCAGCGGCGGGTTGACCTTGAACACCGGGTCGTAACTGGCCGCGAGTTCGTCGGTGAGCAGCAGGTGGTGCGGTGTCACCTCGGCGGTCACCCGTACCCCTCGCGCCTTGGCCTGGCGAAGCACCTCGACGGACCCGGCGGTGGAGACGTGGCAGATGTGCAACCGGCTGCCCACGTGCTCGGCCAGCAGCACGTCACGGGCGATGATCGCCTCCTCGGCGACCGCGGGCCAGCCGGTCAGGCCGAGCCGGGTGGACACCTCACCCTCGTGCATCTGGGCGCCCTCGGTGAGCCGCGGCTCCTCGGCGTGCTGGGCGATGATGCCGTCGAAGGCCTTCACGTACTCCAGCGCGCGGCGCATCAGGCGCGGGTCGGCGACACAGTTGCCGTCGTCGGAGAAGATCCGGACCTTGGCCGCCGAGGCCGCCATCGCCCCCAGCTCGGCGAGCTGCTTGCCGGCCAGCCCCACGGTGACCGCGCCGATCGGCTGCACGTCGACCAGCCCGGCCTCGCGCCCGAGCCGCCAGACCTGCTCGACCACGCCGGCCGTGTCGGCCACCGGCGAGGTGTTGGCCATCGCGCAGACCGCCGTGTAACCGCCGATCGCCGCGGCGCGTGAGCCGGTCTCGACCGTCTCGGCGTCCTCCCGGCCCGGCTCGCGCAGGTGGGTGTGCAGGTCGACCAGGCCGGGCAGCGCGACCAGGCCGTCGGCGTCGATGACCTCGGCCTGCTCGGCGGGCGAGTCGGCCAGGACGCCGTCCCGCACGAAGAGATCCGTCGGCGACGCGCCCAGGATCGAAGCGCCTCTGATGACGTACGAGGTCACGCCTTGCCTCCCAGCAGAAGATAAAGAACAGCCATCCGAGCACTGACGCCGTTGGCGACCTGCTCGACGATCGTGGACCTGGTCGAGTCGGCGACCTCGGGCGCGATCTCCATGCCCCGGTTCATCGGGCCCGGGTGCATGACGATCGCGTGCTCGGGCAGCCGCCTCATCCGCGGCGCGTCGAGCCCGTAGCGGCGGCTGTACTCCCGGGCCGAGGGGAAGTAGGAATCCTGCATCCGCTCGGTCTGCACCCGCAGCATCATCACGACATCCACGTCGGGCAGGACGCTGTCCAGGTCGTAGGAGACATCCGCGCCCGGCCAGAGCGGGATCAGCGTCGGCGGCCCGACCAGCGTGACCTTGGCCCCGAGCGTGGTGAGCAGCAGGACGTTGGAGCGCGCCACCCGGCTGTGCAGCACGTCACCGACGATCGCCACCCGCAGCCCCTCGATCTTTCCCAGACGAGACCTCATGGTGTACGCGTCGAGCAGCGCCTGCGTCGGGTGTTCGTGGGTGCCGTCGCCGGCGTTGATCACCGAACCGTCCACCCAGGACGACAACCGGTGCGGCGCGCCCGAGGCCGGGTGCCGGATGACCACCGCGTCGGCGCCCATCGCCTGCAGGGTCAGCGCGGTGTCCTTGAGGCTCTCGCCCTTGGACACGCTGGAGCCCTTGGCCGAGAAGT
This sequence comes from Actinoplanes sp. NPDC089786, assembly GCF_040684855.1. NCBI lineage: Bacteria > Bacillati > Actinomycetota > Actinomycetes > Micromonosporales > Micromonosporaceae > Actinoplanes > Actinoplanes sp. NPDC089786. Next base: position 173,190 of record NZ_JBFBGU010000010.1, on the reverse strand, counting down.
TGATCACGTCGGCGGAGAGCCGCTTGGCCGCCGCCTCGAACGAGATCCGGGTGCGGGTGGAGTCTTCGTAGAACAGGTTGACCACGGTCCGGCCGCGCAGCGTGGGCAGCTTCTTGACCTCGCGGCCGGCCAGCGCGGCCATCTCGCCCGCGGTGTCCAGGATCAAGGTCGCGGTGGCCGCGTCCAGGTCGGCGGCGGAGCGCAGGTGCTTGATCATCGGGGACCTCCGGTCAGCTTGACCTCGTCGACGCCGTCGTCGGTCTCGGCGAGCGACACCCGGACGCTCTCGTCCAGCGCGGTCGGGATGTTCTTGCCGACGTAGTCGGCGCGGATCGGCAGCTGCCGATGGCCGCGGTCGACGAGCACCGCGAGCTGCACCGAGCTGGGCCGGCCGACATCGTTGATCGCGTCGAGGGCGGCCCGGACCGTACGCCCGGAGTAGAGGACGTCGTCGACCAGGATCACCCGCCGCCCGTCGATGCCGCCGCCGGGGATCTCGGTCTTGCCGAGCGCGCGGGTGGCGTGCAGTCGCAGATCGTCGCGATAAAGCGTGATGTCCAGGGATCCGTACGGAATGTCGAGACCCTCGAAGGCGTGGATCCGGCCGGCCAGCCGATGGGCCAGCGGGACACCGCGGGTCGGGATGCCGAGAAGAACGGTGTCGGTCGCGCCGGACGTCTTCTCGAGAATCTGATGGGCCATGCGGTCGACAACGCGTTGGATGTCGGCGGCGGCCAGAATGGTTTTGTAGCTTGCGCCGGCCCTATTGGCATGCGGGTGCGCATGCATACGGGACCTCCTTCCCTGCCTCACGGGACAGGTCGTTAAAGGATGTCTTCTATGTCACGGCCCCCCTTGATCGGCGGGCCGCGGCTGACGCTACGTTACCAGTGCGCATTGCGTTGACCATGGTGACGTGGCTGACGCCGAGTGCGGGATCACAGAGGGAAAAGATAGGCAACTTTCCCAGGAGTCCCACGACACATCGGCGACCAACACTTGACCAGAGGTCGCAACGGCCGTACCGTCACGCTGCGTAGCGATCGCGGAGGAAGAACCCTCCGGGCCAGCACAGTACTGGGAGTGTCCGAATGCCGTCTGAGTACGCCAAGTCGTTGGGCGCCCGCCTGCGCTCGATCCGCCAGCAGCAGGGCCTGTCCCTGCAAGGCGTGGAAGAGAAGTCGAACGGCCGCTGGAAGGCCGTCGTGGTGGGCTCGTACGAGCGCGGCGACCGTGCGGTCACCGTCTCGCGTCTGGCCGAGCTGGCCGATTTCTATCGGGTCCCCGTGTCCGAGCTGCTGCCCGACGGCAGCGGCATCCGGCTCGAGGCCACCAACAAGATCGTGCTCGACCTCGAGAAGCTGTACGACACCACGGGTGAAGACCTGGCCTACGTGGCCCGGTACGCCCGGGCGATCCAGCAGCAGCGTGGTGACTACAACGGCCGGGTCCTGTCGATCCGCGCCGACGACCTGCGCGCTCTCGCGATCGTGTACGACATCTCGCCGTCCGGTCTCATCGAGCGTCTGACCGAGCAGGGTGTTCTGGTCGCCGACCCGCGCGCCTTCTTCGCGTCCTGACGTAAGCACCACGCAGAAAGGGGAGCCCGACGGGCTCCCCTTTTCCATGCGCGAAACGATCAGCGAGTCGCGAACTCGGCGATCCGGCCGAGAATGCCGTTGAGGTAACGCGGGCTGTCGTCGGTGGACATCTGCTTGGCCAGCTCGACCGCCTCGGTGATCGCGACCGGGTCGTCGATCTCGGGGACGTACAGCAACTCGAACACCGCGATGCGGGCCAGGTTGCGGTCCACCACCGGCATCCGGTCGATGGTCCAGCCCTCGGCGTAGCTGGCGATCAGCTCGTCGATCCGGTCGAGGTGTTGGGCCACCCCCTCGACCAGGCTGATCGCGTAGGCCAGGTGGTCGGGGTGGGGCTTCTCGATCCGCTCGAGGTAGCTCTCCATGACCTTGCCCGGGGGCAGGTCACGCAGGTCAGCCTCGTAGAGGACGTCGAGGGCACGCTTGCGCGCCTTGCGGCGCGCCGGCATCTGCGTCTTGGGGCCCTCAGCCATCAGGTCAGCTACGACCGAGGTAGCGGCCATCGCGGGTGTCGACCTTGATCTTCTCGCCGGTGGTGATGAACAGCGGGACGTTGACCGTGGCGCCGGTCTCGACCGTCGCCGGCTTGGTGCCGCCGGTGGACCGGTCGCCCTGCAGGCCCGGCTCGGTGTAGGTCACCTCGAGGAAGACGCTGGTCGGCAGCTCGATGTAGAGCGGAACGCCCTCGTGCTGGGCGACCGTGGCCTCGGCCTCGGGCAGCAAGTAGTTCGCCGCCTCACCGACCGTGCCGCCGGCCACCTGGATCTGGTCGAAGGTGTCCAGGTCCATGAAGACGTAGTCGTCGCCGTCCTGGTAGAGGTATTGCATCGTGCGCTTGTCGACGGTCGCCGTCTCGACCTTGGTGCCGGCGTTGAAGGTCTTGTCGACGACCTTCCCGGAGAGGACGTTCTTGAGCGTGGTGCGGACGAACGCGCCGCCCTTGCCCGGCTTGACGTGCTGGAACTCGATGACGGACCAGAGTTCGCCGTCGAGGTTGAGCACGAGACCGTTCTTCAGGTCGTTGGTGGAAGCCATGTCCTGCCTTGTTCTCGTCGGTGACCGTCCGAGTCTACCGGCGCGACGCCCGGCCTGCTAACCGGGGTTTTGCGAGGCAACGTGCCGCAGCGCCAGCTTGTACCCATCGACGCCGAGGCCGGCGATCACCCCGGTGGCCACCGCGGAGATCACCGAATGGTGCCGGAACTGCTCACGCGCGTGGATGTTGCTGATGTGCACCTCGACGAGACGATTGCGCAGCATGGCGCAGGCGTCCCGGATCGCGTAGTTGTAGTGCGACCAGGCGCCCGGGTTCAGCACCACCGGCGCCTCCTCGTCGGCGGCGGCGTGCAGCCACGCGAGCATCTCGTGCTCGGCGTCGGTCTGGCGCACGACCACGTCCAGGCCGAGTTCGCCGCCGGCCGTCTCACAGAGCTTCACGAGATCGGCGTACGAGGTCAGCCCGTACACGTCCACCTGACGGGTGCCCAGCCGGCCGAGGTTCGGACCGTTCAGCACGTACACGCGGGTCACCGCGCCACCTCCGCATAGGCTCGCGTCAACATCTCGGGGTCGGGCCCGGCCAGGATGCCCGGCTGGGCGAGACCGTCCAGCACCACGAAGCGCAACGTGTCGGCGCGCGACTTCTTGTCCACGCGCATCGCCGGGAGGAGCTCGGGCCAGGCGTCGGCGGCGTAGCCGGTCGGCAGGCCCAGCGACTCCAGGACCGTCCGGTGCCGGGCGTGGGTCGCGGCGTCGAGGCGGCCGGCCAGGTGGGACAGGGCGGCGGCGAAGATCAGCCCGACCGACACGGCGTGACCGTGCTTCCAGGCGTACGCCTCGCGCTTCTCGATCGCGTGACCCAGCGTGTGGCCGTAGTTGAGGATTTCGCGCAACCCGGACTCGCGCAGATCTTGACCGACCACGTCGGCCTTGACCTGGATCGCCCGCTCGACCAGCTCCCGCAGCGCCGGGCCGCGCGGGTCGACGGCGGCGGCCGGATCGGCCTCGATCAGGTCGAGGATCAGCGGGTCGGCGATGAAGCCGGCCTTGACGATCTCGGCCATCCCGGCGAGCAGGTCGTCGGTGGGCAGAGTGTCCAACATGTCGAGATCGCAGAGCACCCCGGCGGGCGGATGGAACGCGCCGACCAGGTTCTTGCCGGCCGCCACGTTCACCCCGGTCTTGCCGCCGACCGAGGCGTCGACCATGCCCAGCAGCGACGTCGACACCGGCACCCAGCGGACGCCGCGCAGCCAGCTCGCCGCGACGTAGCCGGCCAGGTCGGTCACCGCTCCCCCGCCGACGCCGATCACCACGTCGGTTCGGGTGAAGGTGGCCGCGCCCAGCTCGTCCCAGCAGCGGGCGGCGACCTCGACGGTCTTGCCGGCCTCGGCATTCGGCACCTCGATGAGCAGCGGCGACGGGAGTTCCCGGGCCACCGCCTCGGCGTGGTCCCGCAGCGGCGCGGCGAAGAGCACGGCCGCGCGGGCCGCTCCGCCGATCAGTTCGGGCAGGTGTTTCGCGAGGTCCCGGCCGATGAGGACGTCGTACGGCCGGTCGCCACGCACCGGGATGCGGGTGGTCACACCGAGCACACTATTCGGCCCGTCGTGGGGTTATATCTTTCTAACCCCACACGGGTTATAAATGCCGCATGCCAAAAATCAACGTGTACCTTCCCGACGACCTGGCCGACGCCGTCCGCGACGCCGGCCTCCCGGTCTCCGCCATCTGCCAGCGCGCCCTCGAGCTGGCCGTCCGGCGCATCACCACGATCCGGCAGACCGTGCTCACCGCGATCTCCGACGAGGAGCTGGGCAACCAGCTGACCTCCTTCACGGCGCGCGCGATCACCGTGCTCAAGCTCGCCCGCGACGCCGCCGACGGCCAGATCGGCACCACCCAGCTGCTCCAGGGCATGGCCGACGAGGGCGCGAACATGGCCGTGGCGATCCTCCAGTCGATGGAGATCTCCCCGAAACGGCTGGTCGAGGCGGCCCGCCAGGTCGACGAGCCGGGCTCCGAGGGCTTCAGCCTGCCCGCGGCGACCGCGCTGGAGCTGGCCGTGGCCGAGGCGACCGCCCTGGGCCACAACTACGTCGGCTGCGAACACCTGCTGATCGGGCTGGCCGCCGAGACCGACGGCGGCGCCGGCCACGCGCTGCGCGAGGCGGGGGCGGACGCCAAGGTTCTGCGGCGCTCGGTGTCGGCCGCGCTGGCCGGTTACACCCAGGCGAAGAACCCCGCGGCCCAGAACAGCGCGCTGCTGATGCTCCTGCGGCGCGAGCTGGCCCCGATCGTCAAGCGCGTCGAGGCCCTCGAAGCGCGATGACCCTGACCCAGGAAGACGTGATCATCATCCTGATCCTGTTCTTCGCCCTGGCCTGCTGAGAGCCTCAGCGTGTTGAGATCAGCTTCGCGATCTCCGCCGCGATCTCGTCGGGCAGGCGCTCGTCGGTGGCGACGGTGTGGGTCGCGACCTCGGTGTAGAGCGGGCGGCGCTGATCCATCAGGTGTTTCAGGGTGGCGCGCGGGTTGATCGACAGCAGCGGCCGGCCCGCGCCCAGCCCGACCCGCTTGATCGCGGTCGCGAACTCGGCCGACAGGTAGATCACGGTGTGCTCGCGCAGCGCCACGCGGGTCTCCTCGCGAAGCACCGCGCCACCGCCCAGCGCCAGCACACCGTCGAACGTGGACAGCGCCCCGGCGATCGTCTCGACCTCGAGCCGGCGGAACTCGTCCTCGCCCTCGTCGAAGAAGATCTCCGGGATCGGCTTGCCCGCCGCGACCTCGATCAGCGTGTCGGCGTCGGCGAACTCGACACCCAGCCGTGCGGCCAGCGCCGAGCCCACGGTGGTCTTGCCCGCGCCTGGCGCGCCGACCACGACCACCACCGGCGCCATCAGCGGATCACCAGGCCGGCCAGGTAACCGGCCAGGTTGCGGCGCATCTCGTCGGCCGAGTCGCCACCGAACTTCTCGGTCGCCGCCTCGGCCAGCACCAGCGCCACCATGGCCTCGGCCACCACGGCGCCGGCCGGGACCGCGCACACGTCGGACCGCTGGTTGATCGCCGTCGCGGCCTCACCGGTGAGCACGTCGACGGTCTGCAGGGCCCGGTTCAGCGAGGAGATCGGCTTGAGCGCCGCGCGTACCCGCAGATTCTCGCCGTTGGTGATGCCGCCCTCCAGGCCGCCCGCGCGATCGGTGACCCGCCGCACGCCGTCCTCGGTGGGGATGATCTCGTCGTGCGCGACCGAGCCGCGGGACCGGGCCTGCGTGAAGCCGTCGCCGATCTCCACACCCTTGACCGCCTGGATCGACATCAGCGCGGTGGCCAGGCGGGCGTCCAGCTTGCGGTCCCATTGCACATGAGAACCCAGGCCCGGGGGTACGCCGTAAGCGAGCACCTCGACAATGCCGCCCAGGGTGTCCGCGTCCTTCTTGGCCGCGTCCACCTCGGCCACCATCCGGGCGCTGGCCTCCGGGTCGAGGCAGCGCAACGGGTCGGCGTCGATCCGGTCGGCGTCCTCGGGCGCCGGGATCAGACCGGCCTTGGCCGCCACCGAGCCCAGCTCGATCACGTGCGACACGATGTCGATGCCGAGCGTCTGCTTCACGATCGCCTTGGCCACCACGCCGACGGCGACCCGGGCTGCGGTCTCCCGGGCGCTGGCGCGTTCCAGGATCGGGCGGGCGTCGGCGTGACCGTACTTCTGCATGCCGGCCAGGTCGGCGTGACCGGGCCGGGGCCGGGTCAGCGGCGCGTTGCGGGCCTGGGCCGCCAGCTCGTCGGCGTCGACCGGGTCGGCGGCCATCACGGTCTGCCACTTGGGCCACTCGGAGTTGCCGATCCGGATCGCGACCGGGCTGCCCTGCGTCACCCCGTGACGGATGCCGCCGATCAGCTCGAGCTCGTCACGCTCGAAGGACATGCGCGCCCCCCGGCCGTAACCGAGCCGGCGGCGCGCCAGATCACGCCCGATGTCGTCACTCGTCACCCGCACCCCGGCGGGCACGCCCTCGAGGAGCGCGACGAGCGCGGGGCCATGGGATTCACCTGCGGTCAACCAGCGCAACACGGCAGCCAGTCTGTCACGCCGCGTCGCTGCGTCCCGGCACACCCCGCCCCCGTCCCGCCAGGCGGTCACCCGCGCCCCCTTTGCTCTGAGCGCGTATGGGCAACACCCGGCACCGCCACCACGGAAGTGGTGCCTATACGCGCTCAGAGCAAAAGGCGGCGCGTGGATAGCCTGGCGGGGATGCGATCCTCGAAACTCGGCGGCGTCACGCTGGTGGTCCTGCTCGGGTTGATGACCGCGCTCCTGCCGCTGTCCCTGGACATGTACCTGCCGGCCTTCCCGGAGATCGCCGACGACCTGGGGGTGCCGCCGACCCAGATCCAGCTGTCGCTGACCACCTGTCTGCTGGGTCTCGCGGCCGGTCAGCTGATCTTCGGGCCGCTCAGCGACCGATGGGGCCGGCGGCCGGCCGCGATCCTGGGGATGAGCGCCTACGCGGTGGCGTCGCTGGCCATCGCCCTCGCGCCGTCGGCGCCACTCCTGATCGGGTTGCGGTTCCTGCAGGGGACGGCGGGCGGCATCGGCGTGGTGGTGGCCCGGGCGATCGTGCGTGACCTGCACGAAGGGGTCGCCGCGGCCAAGTTCTTCTCGCGGCTGACGCTGATCCTCGGGCTCGCGCCGATCGCCGCGCCCGCGCTGGGCAGCGCGGTGCTGACCCTGACCAGCTGGCACGGGATCTTCGTGACGCTCGGAGGGATCGGCGCTCTGCTCGCCGGCTTCGTCATGATCCGGCTGCGGGAGACGCTCCCGGCCGGGCGGCGCAGCACCGGCGGGCCGGCCGACCTGCGCGCGACCGCCCGGACGCTGCTCGCCGACCGGGTCTTCCTCGGCTACGCCGTCGCCCAGGGCATGTCGCTGGCCGCGCTGTTCGCCTACATCGCCGGGTCGTCGTTCGTTCTACAGGACGGGTACGGCCTGACGCCGACCGCCTTCAGCCTGCTGCTCGGGCTGAACGCGTGCGGCCTGCTCGCGCTCAGCCAGCTCAACGCGTGGCTGCTCGACCGTTTCCCGCCGCGGCGCCTGCTCGTGGCGACGATGGTCGCGCAGGTCGCGGCCGGCGCCATCGCCGTGGCCGGCGCCGTGACGGGCGCACTGCCGCTGCTCGCGGCCGGGTTCTTCCTGCTCGTGTCGACGATCGGCATGGTCACCCCGAACGCCACCGCCCTGGCCCTGGACCGGCGCCCGGAACGGGCCGGCACCGCGGCGGCCCTGCTCGGCGGCCTCCAGATGACGATCGCGGCTCTGATCACGCCGCTGGTCGGCGCGTTCGGCGACCCGGGAACCGGCGTCCCGATGGCCGCGATCATCCTGGGCGCGTCGGCGATCGCCCTGCTGGCCGTGCTGACCCAGACCGGTGGTAGCCCGGAGCGGCATCCGGGCCGCGGATAGCGCATCCACCTACCACTGCCTGTGACAGTGGTAGCCGAAGGCGGCATCCGGGCCGCGGACAGCGCCCTGCGCTACCACTGTTCAGGGGGGTCAGCGCAGGGCGGCGGCCGCGGCGAGGGCGTCGCGCATGGCTGACTCGGGCGCCGGGCGTACCCCGGTGAACTGCTCGAACTGCCCCAGCGCCTGGGCCAGCAGCAGGTCGAGGCCGGACGCCACCCGCAGGCCGGAAGCGGTCGCGGACGCGGCCAGCGGCGTCGGCCACGGGTCGTAGATCGCGTCGAACAGGACCGTGCCCGGCCGCCAGTGCACAGCCAGGGCCAGGTCGTCGGCGGCGCCCTTGGGCACCGTGGAGATCACCGCGTCGGCGTCGAACGCGTCCGGCGCCTTGGCCCAGTCGAGCGGCTCCAGGTCGACGCCGAGCGTGGCCGCCACCGGCGCCAGCTCTTCGGCGGCCGCGGGCCGGCGGGTCACCAGCGTCACCCGCGGCGCGCCCAGCAACGAGGCCGCCGCCAGCGCCGCGCGGGCCGTGCCGCCGCCACCCAGCACGGTGACCGTCGGGACGGCGATCACCCCGGCGTCGCGCAGCACACGCACCATGCCCGGAATGTCGGTGTTGTCGGCGTGCCACGTGCCGTCGGCCCGGCGTACCAGAGTGTTGGCCGCACCGACCGCCGCCGCCTCCGGCGTCGAGGTCGCGCCCAGTGTGAGCGCGACCTCCTTCAGCGGCATGGTCAGCGACAGCCCGGCCCACTCCGGACCGAGGCCGGCCACCAGGTCGGGCAGCTCGGCCGCCGCGCACTCGATGGCCGTGTACGACCAGGTCAGCAGCCCGGCCGCGGCGAACCCGGCGGCGTGGATGACCGGCGACAGCGAATGCGCGATCGGCTTGCCGCAGACGGCGGCCCGGCGGCCACCGGTCACAGGACGCCGTTCTTGCGGGCCGTCTGGATGTTCTTCTCGTGCTGTTCCACCGTCGCCGCGAACGCCGAGTGGCCCTGCTTGTCGATCGCCACGAAGTACAGCCACGGACCGGCCGGCGGGCTCATCGCGGCCTTCAGCGCGTTCTCGCCCGGGTTGTTGATCGGCGTCGGCGTCAGGCCCGGCTTGTTGTGCGTCCGGTACGGGTTCTTCGGGTCGTTCAGCTCGGTCGCCGTCATGTTCTTCGACGCCTTCTTGGCCCGGCCGGTCAACTGGTAGTAGTAGTTGATCCCGACGTCGAACTGCAGGCACTTGCACGGGAACGTGTCGCTGTAGACGCGGTTGTAGGCGACCCGGGCCACCTTGCCGAGGTCGTCCCGGTTGCCGGCCTCGGCCTCGGCCAGCGACGCCACGGTCAGCGCCTCATAGGGGCTGATCTTCCGCTCGGCCTGCACCTTGTTCACGAAGTCGAGGCTCTCGGCCACGGTCAGGAAGTGCGTCACCATCTCGGTGAGCATCTGCTCGGCCGTCGCCTTGGGCTCGAACTCGTACGTGTCGGGGAACAGGAAGCCCTCGATCGACTTGGTGGCCTTCTGCTTGTCCGTCCGGTTGAACCAGAAGCCGGGCACGCCCAGGGCCTCGGGATCCTTCGCGGCGGCCTTGAAGTCCTTCACCGGGATGCCGGTCTTCTGGGACAGGATCGCGTACACCTCGAACGCGGTCTTGCCCTCGGGGATGGTGATGCCGTTGCTGACCCGGGACTTCGGATCGAGCAGCGCCGCCACGGCCGCGTCGCCGGACATCTGCTTCTTGAGATTGAAGGTGCCCGACTGGATGTTCTTGCCGCGCGGGTTCTTCTCGGCCGCCTGGGTGAAGGCCTTGGTGCTCTTCACCACATCGGCCCCGACCAGCGTGTTACCCATGTCGGTCAGCGAGGAGTTCGCCTTGATCTGCACCTGGATCGTGCCGGTGCCCGCGCCGTCGTAGTCGGCCGCGGTGAAGAAGTCACGGATCTTGCTGTAGCCCAGGTAGACGCCGCCGCCCAGAACCGCCAGCAGCACGAACGCCATCAGGAAGGCGATCGCGGAGCGTCCGCCGCCACCCTTGCCACCCTTGCCCCGGGCGCCTCGCCGGTGCTTCGGTTTACCACTGCGGTCGGCGTGCTCCTCGAACGCCAGGTCCAGCTCGTCGATCATCTTGTCTGCCTCCGCTGCGCGTCCAGCCAGCTCTGCAGGATCTCCACCGCGGCGGCCTGGTCGACCACCGCCCGCTGCCGCTTCCCGCGGACGCCACGTTCGGCCAGCCTACGGGTCGCCACCACGGTCGACATCCTCTCGTCCGCAAAGACGACGGGAACGGGTTGCACCGCGCTCACCAGTCGATCAGCGTACGCACGAATGTCAATGGCGGCGGTCCCCTCGTCGCCGTTGAGACGGACGGGGAGACCCACCACGATCTGCACCACCTCGTGTTCCCCCACGAGACGGCCGAGCTCAGCTATGTCAGCGGGTACGGAATCGGCGGCCGCACCCATGTCACGAGAAACCGTGGCCAAGGGGGTCGCCAGGATCCCGTCAGGGTCGCAGATCGCGACCCCGACACGGACCTTACCGACATCGACGCCCAGCCGCCTACCCCGCGACAGTGCCGTCATCGCCACCCCCTGTAGTCAGGCGGCCTCGACGACCGCCTTCTCCACCGCCGCGAGCAGGGACGGAACCTGGTCGGCGGGCACGCCACCACCCTGCGCAAGGTCGGCGTTGCCGCCACCCCGGCCGGACAGCGCGCCCTTGACCAGGTCGCTCGCGGAGAGACCGCGCGACTTCGCCGTCGCGTTGACCGCCACGATGAGCGACGCCTTGCCGTTCGCCCGGGCCGCCACGGCGACCACCGCGGGACGGCTCTGGTCGATCTTGCCGCGGATCTCCTGAGCCAGCGTACGCACGTCGTTGCCGGCCGCGCCCTCCGGAGCCTCGGTGCCGACGAACGCGACGCCACCCAGGTCACGGGCCTGCTGGGCGAGCGCACCGGCCCCACCCAGCACCATCTGCGCCCGAAGCTTCTCGAGCTCCTTCTCCGCGTCACGCAACGCGGTCACCGTCTGTTCCACCCGCTCGGCGACCTGGTCGCCGGGCACCCGGAACATCTCGGCCAGCCGGGACACCAGCAGGTGCTCCTTGGCCAGGAAGCCGAACGCGTCGATGCCGACCAGCGCCTCGACCCGGCGTACGCCGGAACCGATCGACGCCTCGGAGAGGATCTTCACCAGGCCGAGCTGACCGGACCGCGCGACGTGTGTTCCACCACACAGCTCACGCGCGTAGTCACCGACCTCAACCACGCGGACCTCGTCGCCGTACTTCTCCCCGAACAGCGCCATCGCACCCAGCCGGCGCGCTTCCTCCTGGGAGGTGATGAACGCGTGCACCTCGAGGTCGCGCAGCAGCACCTCGTTGACCTGCTGCTCCACGTCGAACAGCACGGCCGGCGAGACCGCGCCCGGAGTGTTGAAGTCGAACCGGAGCCGGCCCGGGGCGTTCAGTGAGCCCGCCTGCGTCGCCGACTCGCCGAGGAACGCCCGCATGGTCTGGTGGATCAGGTGGGTCGCGGTGTGCGAGCGGGAGATCGCCTTGCGCCGGGTCACGTCGATCTCGGCGAAACCCGCCTCGCCGGCGCGCACCTCGCCACGCAGCACGCGCGCCTTGTGCACGATCAGCCCGGGCACCGGCGTCTGCACGTCGACCACCTCGAGCCGGCCGCCGCCCACGTTGATGATGCCGGTGTCGGCCTGCTGGCCACCGCCCTCGGCGTAGAACGGCGTGTGGTCGAGCACCAGCTCGACGTAGTCACCCTCGCCCGCCGCCTGCAGCGCCGTGCCGTCGCCACCGAGCAGCGCACGCACCCGGGACTCCCGGCTGACCTCGGCGTAACCGGTGAACTCGACCGGGCCGCCCTGGTCGAGCATGGTCCGGTACGCCGACAGGTCGACGTGGCCGGTCTTGCGCGCCGCCGCGTCCGCCTTGGCCCGGGCCCGCTGGTCGGCCATCAGCCGGCGGAAGCCCTCCTGGTCGACCTCCAGGCCCTGCTCCTGCGCGATCTCCAGGGTCAGGTCGATCGGGAAGCCGTAGGTGTCGTGCAGCTGGAACGCCTTGTCCCCGGAGAGCCGCGGCTGGCTCGCCGCCTTGGTCTCGGTGATCGCGGTGTCCAGGATCGTCGTGCCCGCGCGCAGGGTGGAGAGGAACGCGTCCTCCTCCGCGTACGCGTAGGTCGAGATCCGGCCGAACTCCTCGGCCAGCTCCGGGTAGGACGGCGCCATGCAGTCGCGCGCCACCGGCAGCAGCTCGGGGAACGACTGTCCTTGCCAGCCGAGCAGGCGCATCGACCGGATCGCGCGGCGCATGATCCGGCGCAGCACGTAGCCGCGGCCCTCGTTGGACGGGGTCACGCCGTCGCCGATCAGCATCAGCGAGGTGCGGACGTGGTCGGCGATCACCCGCAGCCGGACGTCGTCGGGGTGGCTCTCGGACGCCGCGTGGCCGGAGTTACGGCCGTACGTCGTCCCGGTCAGTTCGGCCGCGCGGGCCAGGATCGGCCGGACCTCGTCGATCTCGTACAGGTTGTCGACGCCCTGCAGGATCGACGCGATGCGCTCCAGGCCCATGCCGGTGTCGATGTTCTGTTTCGGCAGGTCACCGACGATCGTGAAGTCTTCCTTGGACTTGACGTCGGTGATCTCGTGCTGCATGAAGACCAGGTTCCAGTACTCCAGGAACCGGTCCTCGTCGACCTCGGGGCCGCCGTCCGGGCCGTACGCCGGGCCGCGGTCGTAGTAGAGCTCGGAGCAGGGGCCGGCCGGGCCGGGGATGCCCATCGACCAGAAGTTGTCCTTCTTGCCGCGGCGCACGATCCGGTCGGGCGACATGCCCGGCTGCTGCTTCCAGATCTCGATCGCCTCGTCGTCGTCGAGGTAGACCGTCGCCCAGATCTTCTCCGGGTCGAGGCCGAAGCCGCCGTCCGCGACCGGCTTGGTGGACAGCTCCCAGGCCAGCGGGATCGCGCCCGCCTTGAAGTAGTCGCCGAACGAGAAGTTGCCGTTCATCTGGAAGAACGTGCCGTGCCTCGACGTCTTGCCGACCTCGTCGATGTCGGGCGTACGGATGCACTTCTGCACGCTGACCGCGCGCGGGTACGGCGTCGCCCGCTGGCCCAGGAAGAAGGGCACGAACTGCACCATGCCGGCGTTGATGAACAGCAGGTTGGGGTCGTCGATGGCGGGCAGCGGGGCGCTCGGCACGACCGTGTGCCCGTTGGCCTCGAAATGCGCCAGAAAGCGCCGCTTGATCTCCGCGGTCCTCATCGCTGACCCTCCTGGGCGTGCCGCCCCACCGTGCCGTCCTGCGGGTCGTCACGCAGCTCGGCGAACTCGTCCTTGTACAGCTCGCCCGCGGCGAAGGCCTCCTGGATCTCGTTCTCCCGTTCGGCCATTCCCTCGCGTACGTCATCCACGAAGTTACGGACCGACTCGACGAGACCGCCAGCGGATTCCGACAGCGACGTCGCGATGCCGGACGGGGAGTACTGGTTGGCCTTCTTGGTGAGCTGACGGACCACCAGGGCGCCGACGGCCAGGCCGGCCCCCAGCCAGAGCAGGCGCTTCATGTGCGGTATTCCCTTCCCAGAGCGAGACTGATCAGCGCGACCGAGCGGCCTTGCGGCGCTGCTTGAGCGTGGCGCGGACCTCACGCTCGTCCTCGGCGTGCCGGCGGGCGGAGGCGGCCTTGCGCAGGCCGTACCCGAAGGAAGCGACCTTGATCAACGGGTTGGCGGCGGCGGCCGACACCACGGTGGCCAGGTTGGCCACGCTGGCGGTCACGTTCTGGGCGTGGCTGGTCATCGTGTCGACCTTGGCCAGCTGCACGTTCACCCCGTCGAGCGAGACCTGCACCTGACCCAGGGCGGTGTTCACGCCCTCGACGGTCTCGTTCACGTTGCCGAGCAACGGCCCGGTCCGCTCGGTCACCTCATTGATCGCCCGGGTCGCGGCATCCACCGTGCGGCCCAGCTTGAGAATGGGCACGGCCAGGAACAGCACGAGCATCAGGAAGGCGCCCGCCGCGATGAGACCTGCGATTTCTCCGGCGTCCATGAAGCCTCTCCTCTTTACAACCGATCGACAGCGGCAGGACAACGTGCAGACCCTACCGTCCGTGACGAGTGGCCGCTTCGCGACACCTCACGACTGTGTGGGTGTCGGCTCCAGAGGATCGCTGGGCAGCTGCGGGTCGGGTGTCTCGCCGACCAGCGACGGGTCGACCGCGGGCTGCGGCTTGCCCCGCCCGTCGGCGATCGCGGCCTGCACCTTGATGCTGACCGTCGACCCCTTGCAGCCCTTCGGCGGCCCGGTCGGCACCACGCCGTCCGGCCCGAGCGACGGCGGCGCGTCCGGGTCCTGCGCGGCGGCGGCGTCGACGGCACAGTCCGGCCGGCGCACCCAGAGGTCCAGAGTGAACTCGTCGCGGCGCCAGCACGAGTACTTGCCGTCCGAGATCGGCTGGTCCGGGCAGGACTCGACCTTCCACGGCTGCCAGCCGGCACTGGTCAGCGCCGCGGTGTACGCCTTGGCCGTCGGGTCGGTCTCCTGCGCCGACTGCACGGTCCGCTCCCGGAACTTGCATTCCTCGAGGCACCAGCGGCTGCCGGTGCTGCGGTCGTCGACCCGGGTGGTCGCCCACGACGGCAGGTCCAGCGAGTCGAGCGACGCGTAGACCGGGTCGGTGCTGATCGACCGGAACACCACCAGCGCCGGCAGCAGGATCAGCGCGACGATGCTCGCGGCGATCAGCGCGCCCACCCGCAGACGCCGCTGCGACCGCAGCTTCTCGAGAAGAGTCCCCTCGGCCAGGTCGTCCGGGTCCGGCTCCTCCTGGGGTACGGCCGGAGCACGCCCCGGCAGAGCCTGGCCGACGTCGCTCGGCACCGCGACGGAGGCCCGCCCCGGCAGGGCCTGACCGGCCTCGCCCGGCGGGGTGGCCCGGCCCGGCATCGCCTGACTGACGTCACCCGGCGGCGTGGCCCGGCCTGGCATCGCCTGGCTGACGTCGCCCGGCACGGACACCGAGGCCCGGCCCGGCTTGGCCTGACCCAGGTCGCCCGGCCTCGCGACCGACGCCCGGCCCGGACCGGCCTCGGCCGGCGCGGCCACGGATGCCCGGCCCGGCATCGCCTGGCTCACGTCACCCGGCGGGGTGACCGTGGCCCGGCCGTCGCCCGGAGGCGTCACCGTGGCCCGGCCGGTCGGCTCGGGAACGCCGTGCCGCGGGATGGCCTGGCTGACCTCGCCCGGAACGGCCACCGAGGCACGGCCGGGCGCCGACGCACGGGGCTGGACCTGGGTGAACTCACCACTGTGCCGCCCGGCCGGCGGCTCACCGGGCGGCGGCACACTCGCCCGTCCCGGTTCGCCGCCGCTGTGCCGGCCCGGCACCTCGGTGAACTCACCGCTGTGCCGGCCACCACCCTCACGCGGCTGGACCTGACTGAACTCGCCACTGTGCCGGCCGCCGCGCCGCATCCCCGGCCGCGCCGACGGGTCATCGGCCGGCGAGACCGGACGCACCCCGGCGCCGGCGTCAGCCGGCCCGGTCAGCGAGGCCCGGCTGAACTCCCCGGTCGCGAACCGCGCCCGCGGCCCGGTCTGCTCACCCCGGGCCGTCCCCGGCTCGGCACGCCCGCCCGGCGGCGGAGGCACGGACGCCCGGCCCGGTGTCGGGGTTCCCGCCTCGGGAGCAGGCACGCTGGCCCGCCCCGGAGCCGCG
Source organism: Actinoplanes sp. NPDC089786 (assembly GCF_040684855.1). Classification (NCBI taxonomy): domain Bacteria; kingdom Bacillati; phylum Actinomycetota; class Actinomycetes; order Micromonosporales; family Micromonosporaceae; genus Actinoplanes; species Actinoplanes sp. NPDC089786. Next base: position 157,387 of record NZ_JBFBGU010000010.1, on the reverse strand, counting down.
GACCGAACCGCCGGCCCCTGGCCGTCCTCACCACCGGGCTGACGCCCCTCACCGGGCTGACGTCCCCGACGCCCGGGAAGTCCCTGACTGTCCTCAATGCCCGGCTGACGGCCGGGGCGGAGCGGCATGCCCTGGCTGTCGTCGACGCCCGGCTGCCTCCGCCCAGGCAGACCCTGGCTGTCCTCGACGCCCGGCTGCCTCCGCCCGGGCAGACCCTGGCTGTCCTCGACACCCGGCTGGTGACGACCCGGGAAACCCTGGCTGTCGTCGATGCCGGGCGGCAGTCCGGCGCGGCCCGGCAACGCCTGGCTGATCTCGCCCGGCGGCGGAGGCGGCGGCGCCGCGCGCCCGGCCCGGGTCGGGCCCTCGGGCGCGGCGCGGCGGCCCGTTCGCTGGCCTGGCTGACCCTGGGCCTGGTCACGGCCACGCGGGTCGGCCTGCGGGGCGTTCGGCGCCTGGGGTCCGTTGGGTCCATGAAGGGCGTTCGGGCCGTTGGCGCCCTGGTCACCCGGCTGGCCCCGGCGGTCCTGGCCGGGCTGCGCCGGGCGGGGGATCCGCCCGGTGCCACGGCCGGTCTGGTCACCCGGGCGCCGGATCGGCCCCGAAGGACTGTCCGCCATCGCGCCCGCACGACCGGGGATCGCCGGCGCCCGAGCACCCTCCCGCCCCGGCACCACCGGCGGCACGATGCTGGCACTGGCCCGCACCGGTTGGCCGGTCGGCCCTACGCCCTGGATGGTTCCGGTCGCCCGGTTCGGAACGGCGCCGGTCCGGCCACCACCGGGCCGCGGCGGCGCCCCTCGCTGCCCACGTGGAATCGGCCCGGTGCGCCCACCGGGCTCGGGCAGCCCATGCCGCCCCGTACCTTCGTCATCAGGCCCGGCCGGCCCGCGCCCACGCGGCCCCACCTGGGCAAACTCACCACTCGCATGCCGCCCACCCGGCGCACCGCCCTGCGGCGCCCCACCGTGAGAGGGCCCGCCTTGCGGAGGCGCGGCGTGTGAAGGCCCGCCGCCCTGCGGAGGCGCGGCATGTGAAGGCCCGCCGTGAGAAGGCCCGCCCCGCGGAGGCGCGCCCTGCGGAGGCCCACCGACCGGCGGCGGTCCTGCGGGCGGCATCCCGTCCGGCCCACGTCCACCCGGCGCAGCGCGACCGGCGCGCCCAGGCGGAGGCGGCTGCGCCCCACCCGGAGGCGGCTGCGCCCCACGCGGAACACCGGACGTCTCATCTCGCGGCCCACGCCGAATCGGCCCCGAGGGATCGTCCTGAAGACTCTGCGGCCGCCCGACCCGCCCCGACGGCCCTTCACCCGGCCCACGCCGGACCACACCGGACGGCTCGCCACGCGGAATCGGCCCCGAGGGCTCATCGCGATCAGGGAACTGCCCCGGCGCCGCACGCCCGGCCGGCGCCGGCCCCGGACCCGGCACCCGCCCGGTCCCACGCGGCCCACCCGGCGGCTGCCCCGCCGGCGAAACCGCACCGGTCGGCGCCCCGGCACCCGGCGGCACCCCACCGGGCATCGCACCCGGCGGCACCGCACGAGGAGGTACCGCACGAGGAGGCACCGCCCGCGGAGGCACCGCGCCCGGCGGTGTCCCACCCGGCGGCGTCGCGCCCGCCGGCGGCACCGAAGGCGCGTTCCCGCTGGCCGGAACCTCACCCGGGCCAGGCGCCGCCCCGCCGTACCCACGGGCCGGGCTCGCCGGCGCAGGCGCCGGCGCCGTACCCGGATCGATCTGCCGCCGCCCACGCCCGGGCCCGGCCTCACCGGAAACCTGCGGCTGCTGCCCCGAGGGCGCCTGCCACGACCCCGAGGTCGTCTGCCAGGTCCCGGACTGGGTCTGCCACGAGTTGTCGAACCGCGCCCGCGCGGGACTGACCGGCGCCGCCGAGGGAGCCGGCGCGGGCGGAGCCGGCGCGGCCGGACCGTCGTCGTCGTCCGGCCCCGGCGCCACCGCGCCCTTCTTGCTGGCCCGTCCGTCGTTCGCCTTGCCGGGCCCGATCGCGCCGCGTTCCTGCTTGGCCGTGCGCAGGTCGTCGAGCCAGCCGGTCTCTTCCTGGCCGAGGTCCTCGGGCACGTCGGGCTCCGGCGCACGGCCGCGCCCGAACAGCCGGCGGCTACGGCCGGTCTGGTCGTTGTTGCGCGGGTCAGCGTCGTCGGGCCGTTCGGCACCGCGCGGGCTCACGGCTGTTCCTTTCCGGCGGCTGGGCCGCTGTCGTCCTGGCGGGCGTCGATATGGTCGCCAGCCGACGAGCCTACGGTCGAATCCTGTGCCGCGCCGTCGTCCGAATGTCCTACCGCGCCCCCAACGCCGTCCTTGGCCCGAGAAGCCCGGGACGTCTCGGCGGCCGGGCGGGCGGCGGCGGGCGGCCCCGGCGTACCCCGGACGATGCGCCGCAGCCTCGGAAGACGCTCGGCCACCGCGCGTTCGGCGCCGTGCTCGGTCGGAGTGTAGTAATCCGACCCGACCAGGTCATCCGGGACATACTGCTGCTTAACCACACCACGTGGGTCATCGTGCGGATATCGGTAGCCGCGACCGTGACCAAGACCACGCGATCCGGGGTAGTGCGCGTCACGCAGATGTGCCGGGACGGCACCGCCCCGTCCCGACCTGACGTCGGCCATCGCGGCGCCGAGCGCGGTCGTCACGCTGTTCGACTTGGGCGCGGTGGCCAGATGCACCACCGCCTGCGCCAGGTTGAGACCGGCCTCCGGCAGACCCACATTCTGTACGGCCTGAGCCGCCGCCGTGGCCACCAGCAGCGCCTGCGGGTCGGCCATCCCGACGTCCTCACTGGCGAAGATCACGATGCGCCGGGCGATGAACCGCGGGTCCTCCCCGGCCACCAGCATCCGGGCCAGCCAGTGCAGGGCGGCGTCCGGGTCGGAGCCGCGCATGCTCTTGATGAACGCGCTGGTCACGTCGTAGTGCGCGTCGCCGTCGCGGTCGTAGCGGACGGCCGCCACGTCCACCGCCTTCTCCGCGGTGGCGAGGTCGATCTCCTGGGCGCCCTGGGCCTCGGCGGATCCGGCGGCCGCCTCCAGGGCGGTCAGCGCCTTGCGGACATCGCCGCCGGCCAGGCGTACCAGATGATCTTCGGCCTCGGAAGTGAGCGTGACCGCACCGTCCAGCCCGCGCTCGTCGGTGACCGCGCGCCGGACCAGCGAGCGCACCGCGTCGTCGTCGAGCGGGTGCAGCGTGAGCAGCACACAGCGGGAGAGCAGGGGTGAGATGACCGAGAAGTACGGGTTCTCGGTGGTCGCCGCGAGCAACGTGACCGTGCGGTCCTCGACGGCGGCGAGCAGCGAGTCCTGCTGGGTCTTGCTGAACCGGTGCACCTCGTCGATGAAGAGCACGGTGGGCAGTCCGCCGGCCCGGCGTTCGCGGCGCGCGGTCTCGATCACCGTACGCACGTCCTTGACGCCCGCGGTGAGCGCGGACATGGCCACGAACTTACGGTCGGTAGCCGCCGCCACCAGATGGGCGATCGTGGTCTTGCCGGTGCCGGGCGGACCCCAGAGGATCACCGACATCGGCGACGCGCCGGTCACCAGCTGACGCAGCGGCGCGCCGGGCGCCAGCAGATGCTGCTGTCCGACCAGCTCATCGAGGGTGGCCGGGCGCATCCGGACGGGCAGCGGCGCATCCGCGGCGGGCGGCGTGAAGCCAGGCGCCGCGGAGTGAGCGGGTGCCTTGAGCGAGAACAGCCCGTCGGGTTCCATCAGCAGCAGAGAGTACCGGCCGTCCCGCCATGCCCGAAACGCACGGAGGACGGCCGGCGCCGTGGTCTATGTGTCAGCCGCGGCCGGGACGACGGCCGTAGAAGCGGCGGCCGCTGCCCGAGCCCGAGCTGTTGCGCGGACCGCTGCCGATGCCGGCCAGGTAGAGCGACAGCAGCAGGAGACCGAGCATGACGAACGTGTTGAAGTTGAACAGGTCGCCCTTGGGGACCACGTCGAGCAGGTCGAGCAGAAGGTAGATGCCGAAAACTGCGGCTGCGGCAATGGCTAGCATGTCTGTCCTCCGGGGGTGAGAGCACTTCGACGGGCGTCATACCCATTCCCCCCACCTGCTGAAACTCCACCGTGGACGAGATACAGCGGCGCCGCCAGAGCGAGCACCACGGCGCCGACGGCCATCGCGGCCGCGGTGCCGGCGCCGGCCGCGATCGCGGTCAGCGTGACGATGCCGATGGCGAAGCCAGGCTGGGACATCATCGAGTTCAGCGACAGCACGCCGGCCCGGTGCGGCCCGTCGACCTGGCGGTGCAGCAGCGCGGCGTGCACCGGGTTCGCCGCGCCGTGCATCGCGTAGCAGAACAGGTAGGCCGCGATGATCCCGGCCGGCCCGGCCAGCACGGCCATGCCGACGATGGTCAGCCCTTGCGCGATGCGCAGGGCGAAGCCGGTCCAGCGGGTGCCGATCTTCTTGATGAGCAGGGGTACGAGCGCGGCGCCGACCGCCGAGGCCGCCCAGCCGCCCGCGCCCACCGGCCCCATCAGGGCGGCCGCCGCGTCGGGGCCGGCCAGCACGCCGGAGAGCCGGACCGGCATCAGCGTCTCGAAGGTGGGCATGCCGAAGCCCCAGAACAACTCGACCGCGATCAGCGCGGCGAGCACCCGGTTGCGCCGGGCCAGCCGCAGCGCGCCACCGATCGCCGCGGGCACACCCTTGGCCGAGGCGATCAGCGCGGCCATCCCGCGGGCGGACCGCTCCTCGGTCAGCAGCACCATGATCGCGACCAGGTTGGCCACGCCGAACCCGATCGCCAGCAGCACCGGCGCCAGCAGCGAGCTGACCGCGACCACCGCCCCGCCGAGCAGGGCGCCACCGCTGATCGCGACGCCGAGCACCACGCCGCTGCGGCTCAGTCCGGTCTCGATGTCGGCGTCGGGGTCGTCGGCCAGGGCGCGGTCCACGTACCAGGCCTCGAGCGGTCCGCTGTCCAGCGCCCGGAACACGCCCTGCAGCAGGTAGACCAGCATCAGCAGGGGCACCGTGTCGGCGACCGTCAGCACCGCCAGCGAACCCAGGTTGAGCAGGCCGGCCAGCAGCAGGACCGGGCGGCGGCCGATCGCGTCGGACAGCCCGCCGGTGGGCAGTTCGAGCAGCAGCACGACGATGCCCTGCATGGACGCGGCCACGCCGATCTGGGCGATGCTCAGCCCGCGCTCCATCGGCAGCAGCACCAGGACCGGGATCATCAGGCCGACGGGCAGCCAGCGCAGCCCGAGCAGGAACAGGAAGCGCCTCACAGCGGCACCGGGTAGCAGTAGAGCAGCACGTTCCGCGTACCCCGCCGCTTCTGATATTTCGCGATGACCTCGTCCAGCTCGCCGAGCATCGCGGTCAGGTCGTCCGGGTCGAGCCGCAGGATGTAGTCGTTGAACTGGGCGGCCTCCCGCCACTCGACCGGCTCGCCGTCCACGCCGCGGGTCCAGGTGTCGATCCGGTCGGCCACATTCCGCGCGTACGAGCTGACCAGCCAGTCGGCGGCGGCCAGCGCGTCCGGGTCGCCGGCGAAGTCGTCCCGTTCCCAGCTCGTCACGTCATGCGCGGCGCGCCACCAGCGCTCCCGGCCGCGCGTTCCCTCGTCCGTCTCTTCGACCAGCCCGACCTCGGCGAGCTGCCGCAGGTGATAGCTGGTGGCGCCGGTGTTGGTCGCGAACCGCTCGGCCAGCCGGGTGGCGGTGGCCGGCCCGTTCAGCCGCAGCTCGCCCACCAGCCGCGAGCGCAGCGGATGGGCCAGCGTCCTGATCTGCCGGGAGTTGAGACGCACGTGGCTCAGGTCGTCGGTCACACCATCCACAATAAGTGTGCAAAGAGATTGTGCAAGTCCTAGGATCGAGACCATGATCGATGTACGGCAGGCCGGCCCCGACGACGCCGACGAGTTGATGGTGCTGCGCGGCGTGATGACCAGCGCGCTCTGGGGCCGGGGTGACGCCCAGCCCGGCGAGTGGATGGCGACCGGCGCGCGGTTGCTGCGCCAATGCCTGGGCGCCGAGCTGGCGGCCTTCGTCGTCGACCGCGACGACGCGCCCGGCCTCGCCGCCTGCGCGGTCGGCCAGATCGACCAGCGGCTGCCCGGCCCCGGCGACCCCACCGGCCGGCGCGGCTACGTCTACAACGTGGCGACCCGGCCCGGCCACCGCCGGCGCGGCTATTCGCGAGCCTGCATGCGGGCGTTGCTCACCTGGTTCGAGGAGGCCGGCGTCACCACGGTCGACCTGCGCGCGTCCGAGCAGGGCGAGCCGCTCTACCGCGACCTCGGCTTCGAACCCACCAGCCACCCCAGCCTGCGGCGCGTTTCTCAGCGATGATGTCGTGATGGACCCGACGATTGTCGAACGCGCCGAACAGCCCTACATCGGCCGCCGCGAGTCGATCACGATGACCGAGTTCGCCCGCATCGCCGACCACCTGCCCCGCATGTTCGACGACCTCACCACCGAGGGCGTCGAGATCGCCGGCCCGCCGTTCTTCCGCTACCGCGTCATCGACATGGCCGCCGACCTGCTCGTCGAGGCCGGTATCCCGGTCACCGACGCCCCCGCGACCCTGGCCGACCCCACGTTCGTCGACTGCCTCCCGGCCGGCCGCTACGCGACGATCCGCCACATCGGCCACCCCGACGAACTGATCGCGGTGACCGCCAAACTCCTCGACTGGGCCCACCACCAGGGCCACACCTTCGACATGCGCCAAACCCCTTCCGGCGAGGTCTGGGAGTGCCGCCTCGAGCAGATGTTCACCAACCCGGCCGAGGAGCCCGACATGCACAAGTGGGAAACCCACCTGTACTTCAAACTGGCCTAGCCCTCCGCCGGCCCAGAACGCGTTCGCGGCGCCGGATGTGTCATCCGGCGCCGCGTGCGTACTGCTTGGTCGTCCTAGTTGGACTTCTCCACCGGTACTGCGACGCCGTCGGTGCCCGGGGCGCCGGCCGCCGGCTTCGGCTTGGCGTCGATGCCGGCCTCGAGGCGCTGCTGCGCCGTGATCGGGGTCGGCGCCGTGGTCAGCGGGTCGTAGCCGCCGCGCGTCTTCGGGAAGGCGATGACCTCGCGGATCGAGTCGTTGCCGGAGAGCAGCATGCAGGTGCGGTCCCAGCCGATGGCGATGCCGGCGTGCGGCGGCGGGCCGTACTTGAACGCCTCGAGCAGGAAGCCGAACTTGTCCTGCGCCTCCTCGGTCGAGATGCCGAGCAGGTCGAAGACCCGGCTCTGCACGTCGCCGCGGTGGATACGGACGCTGCCGCCCCCGATCTCGTTGCCGTTGCAGACGATGTCGTACGCGTAGGCCAGCGCCTCGTCCGGCGCCTCCTCGAACCGGTCCATCCACTCCGCGTTCGGCGACGTGAACGGGTGGTGCACCGCGGTCCAGCCGCCCTCGTCCGTCTTCTCGAACATGGGCGCGTCGACCACCCAGCAGAACGCCCACGCCGACTCGTCGATCAGCCCGGACCGCTTGGCGATCTCGATGCGTGCCGCGCCCAGCAGTTCCTGAGCCTCGCGCCGCTCGGCCGCCGCCGCGAAGAACACCGCGTCACCAGGCTTGGCGCCGACCGCGTCCGCGAGCCCGCCGAGGTGCTCGGCGGACAGATTCTTGGCGACCGGCCCACGAGCCTCGCCGGTGTCAGCGTCGAGCAGCACGTAGGCCAGACCACGCGCGCCCCGCGCCTTGGCCCAGTCCTGCCAGCCGTCCAGTTCCTTGCGGGTCTGCGACGCCCCGCCCGGCATGACCACCGCGCCGACGTAACCGCCCGCGTCGATCGCGCCGGCGAACACCCGGAACGACGTACCCGACAGGTAGGAGGTCAGCTCGGTGAGCTCCACCCCGTACCGGAGATCGGGCTTGTCCGACCCGTAGCGCGCCATCGCGTCGTGCCAGGTGATCCGCGGGATCGGCGTCTGCACCTGGTAGCCGGCCAGCTCGCCCCACAGCTTGACGACGAGCTCCTCGCCGAGCGCGATGATGTCGTCCTGGGTGACGAAGGACATCTCGATGTCGAGCTGGGTGAACTCGGGCTGCCGGTCGGCCCGGAAGTCCTCGTCGCGGTAGCAGCGGGCGATCTGGTAGTACCGCTCCAGGCCGGCGACCATGAGCAGCTGCTTGAACAGCTGCGGCGACTGCGGCAGGGCGTACCAGGTGCCCGGCTGGAGGCGCACCGGCACCAGGAAGTCGCGCGCGCCCTCCGGCGTCGACCGGGTCAGCGTCGGCGTCTCGATCTCGTTGAAGTCACGGGCGTGCAGCACCTCGCGGGCGATCTGGTTGGCCCGGGAGCGCAGCTTGAGCGCCTTGGCCGGCCCGCTGCGCCGCAGGTCGAGGTAGCGGTACTTGAGCCGCAGATCGTCACTGGCAGTGACCGCGTCGTCGACCGGCAACGGCAGCGGCGCCGCCTCGGACAGCACGGTCAGCGTGTCGACCGGCACCTCGATCGCGCCGGTGGGCAGCTCCGGGTTCTCGTTCCCCTCGGGCCGCTCCGCCACCACGCCGGTCACCGAGATGCAGAACTCGTTGCGCAGCGCATGGGCGTCTTCCTCCCGGAAGACCACCTGCACCACACCCGAGCCGTCCCGAAGATCCACGAACACGACCCCGCCGTGGTCACGCCGGCGAGCCACCCAGCCGGCCAGCGTCACCGTAGTTCCGGCGTCGCTCGCACGCAGAGAGCCGGCGTCATGGGTACGGATCACGGAAACGTCTCCTCACAGGTCGATAGCACCCGACATTCTGTCAGCCCGCCCCACTCCTTCCGCCCCGGCCTCCCACCCTTCACCTCAGATCAAGGTCAAGAGCCGGATGTCGCATCCAGGTGGGTGGTACAGACCGCAGCTCCCGCCGAGGGTCGGTCCGCTCCCGCTCCCTCCCACCCCGTGCCCACTCAAGCCGCCGCTGCGCGGAACCCCATGCTCAGCGCTCCGCGCTTCCGCCCCGCCAGTGGTAGGCAAGCGCGCCATCCACAGCCAAAACACCGTCCCGACCTACCACCGACCAGAGCAACTCATCGTCCAACCCCATGGCGCCCAGCCGCGCGAGCTTCACTCGGGGAGAGCGACCGCCGCCGCGACCTCGGGAGACTCGATGGCGTTGAGGGCGGCAACGAGCCGCCTCTCCTCCCAGGCGAAGTGCGAGGAGAGGATCGCCGCGAGTCCGTCCAGTTCAGCCAGCGTCCCCGGCGCGTCCAGATCGCCGGCCAGGGCAGCCGCCTTCCGGAGCAGCTCAGCGACCATCTCGTGGTCATGCCGCAGCCCGGCCAGCACTTCCCGCAGCTCCGGATGCCGCGACTCCAGCGCCGGGAAGACGGTCACGTCCTCCCCGCCGTGATGGGCGCTGACCGCCGCGCAGAACGCCACGCAGTGGAGGGCCAGTTCGTCGGGCGGCAGCGTCCCCGAGCGCAGCCGGTCGAGCGCGTCGCGCAGGTGGGAGTGGGTTTCGATCAGCTGGAGCCCGAGAGCGTCGATCCGTTCAGATGTCATCGCGCCCCCGAGTCGACCAAACCCGACGAGCCCGGTCAAGCCGGACCGATATGAGACGCTGTCGGGATGCAGACGGGGGATTGGGAGCAGCGCGTGGCCGCCCTGTGGGCCACGATGGACGACTACGACGAGCCGGAGTTCCTGACGCTCATCGAGAAGCTGGTCGAGGAACTCCCGCCGGCCGCGCCCGAGGGTTTCTTCGAACGCGCCTGCGCTCTCGACTCGACCGGACACTCCGATCTGGCCGTCCCCCTCTACCGCCAGGCCCTGGACGCGGGCGTGACCGGCGAGCGCCGCCGCCGCTCGGTGATCCAGATGGCCAGCTCCCTGCGCAACCTGGGCCGTTCCCAGGAGAGCGTCGCCCTGCTCGAGGACGAGCTGAAACAACCGTCCGACCACCTCGACGACGCGGCCCGAGCCGTCCTGGCCCTGGCCCTGACCGACGTGGGCCGCGAACGCGAGGCCGTCGCCGTGGCCGTCGGCGCGCTGGCCGCCCACCTCCCCCGCTACCAGCGTTCGATGGCCAACTACGCCCGCCTCCTCATCGAGCCCGACCCCACCGCTGACCCCGAGTCCGACGTCCACGACTGACCCCCGGTCCAGCCCCGGCCGCCATCAAGCGACGACGGCGCCCAGACCGCCGTCGCGGCGACCTGAGTCGCTGAGGGCAACGGCCCAGGAGTTCAGAATCCGTGGCCGACATGGTCTCCGGCGCGAAGCCGACCACCATCAAGGGCCGGGTCAGGGCTCGGCGGTCATGGCGGAGAGTTCGTCGTCGCGGTCCTGTCGGGTGCGGGGGCGGCCGGGCGCGTCGGGGCGGGCGTCCCACGGGCGGGGGCCGGACGGCGGGCGGTAGTTGACGCCCAGCGCGGCCAGCCGGTCGAGGTGGGCGGGCAGCCGCGCCGGGAAGTCGGCCGCCGGGTGCCAGACGGCCTCGGCGAAGGCGGCCAGCCGCGGGAACGCCATGTAGTCGACGCGGCGCGCGGATTCCATGTGTTCGGTCCACAGGTTGGCCTGGGCGCCGATCACCCGGGACGCCTCGGCCTCGGTCAGGCCGGGTGGGACCGGGTCGAAGGTCAGCAGGTCGTCGAGCGGCAGCAGGGTGCCGACGGGGGTGGGCTCGCCGGGGAGTTCGGACTGGCGGTAGTCGAGGTAGACCGCGGTGTCGGGGCAGGCGACGACCTCGTGGCCGGCCCGGGCCGCGCGGGCAGTTCGGGCCGGGCCACGCCAGGCCGCGACCAGGGCGCCGTCGGGCGCGCCGCCGTCGAGGATCTCGTCCCAGCCGTAGGCGCGGCGGCCCAGCGAGCGCAGATGCCCGGCGGCCTGGGCGATCCACCAGGCGTGCACGGCGCGTTCGTCGGCGAGGTCGTGGTCGCGCCGGAACTGGACCACCGCCGGCGACTCGGCCCACTCCCCGGGCGGGCATTCGTCGCCGCCGATGCCGATGGTCTCGGCCGGGAAGAGCTCGCAGACCTGGGTGAGCACGTCGCGGACGAAACCCACGGCCGTGTCGGAGACGTTCAGCAGGTGGGTGGAGATGCCCCAGGCGGTGCGTACGGAGGGGGTCGCGCCGTTGCCCAGTTCGGGGTAGGCCGCGATCGCCGCCTGCATGTGCCCGGGCAGGTCGATCTCGGGGACCACCGTGACCTGGCGCGCGGCGGCGTAGGCCACGATCTCGCGCAGGTCGTCGGCCAGGTAGAAGCCGCCGTGCGGGCGGTCGTCGTAGCGCCCGTGTGACGACGAGCCCAGCATGCTGCGCGGCCGCCACGCCCCGACCTCGGTCAGCCGCGGCCAGCCGGGCACTTCGAGCCGCCAGCCCTGGTCGTCGGTCAGGTGCAGGTGCAGCACGTTGAGCTTGTGGAACGCGACCAGGTCGATGAACCGCAGCACGTCGGCCACCGGCATGAAGTGGCGCGCCACGTCGAGCATCACGCCGCGCCACCGGAACCGCGGCGCGTCGTCGATCTCGACCTGGGGAACGATCGGCGCGGCGGGCGCCGGCAGCGCCCGCCGCAGGAAGGCCGGTGGCAGCAACTGACGCAACGTCTGGAGCCCGTAGAACACGCCGGCGGCCGAGCCCCCGGTCACCGACACCTCGGCGCCGGAGACGACCAGCCGATATCCCTCAGCCGGCCGGGACTCGTCGAGCGCGAGCACGATGCCAACCCCACCGACCCGAGCAGCGCCGCCGGCGGAGTCGGCGGAGGCGGGGGCGGTGGTAGAGGCGGAGGAGGAGGTGGCGGAGGAGGAGGCGGCGGCGAGCCCAGGAGACGGAGTGAAGGCGGGCAGCGCGGCGTCAAGAGCCACCGGCGCGGGAAGCCCGGCGGGGCCGTCGGGCAGGGCCACGCCGACCGGCTGGAGGACGCCGCGCAGCCAGGTCGCCACCCCGGAGAGCGCCGGCGGGTAGGACAGCGGCAGGTCGGTCAGGTCGCGGGTGCGCTCGGCCGACACCACGCCGGAAGCGGACGCAGGAACAACGCAGGAAGCAGGCGCGGGGACAACGCCGGGCACGGCGGCCGGGGTGGCCGGCACGGATCGGGAGCCCATCAGAGATAGGTGTGCAGGACGTCGACCAGGCGGCGCTCGTCGTCGACGAGCGGGATGTCGCGCCACTTGTCGAACGCCGTGCACGGGTGGGAGAGGCCGAAGCGGATCAGGTCGCCGGGGCGCACCGGCATGTCGGGGGCGACGCGCAGGTAGCAATGGTGGTCGTTGAGCTTGGTCACGGTCAGGCCGGTGGCCGGCTCGAGCACGATCGGCAGGCCCTCGTCGAACGGCGCGTCACGTTTGCCCAGGCCGGCCAGGGCCAGCCCGGGCTCGGGCACCGAGATGATCTGGGCCCACATCTCCATCGCGGCGGTCAACGGGCCCTCGGCGGGCACCCGGTTGAACGGGGTTTTCTCGCGGTAGAAGCCGTCGTCGTGGGTGACCGACGCGCCGCTGCGCAGGATCAGCTGCCCCAGCCCGGCCCCGGCCAGCCGCGCGGTGACCCGGTCGAACCACGCGCTGCCGCCGGCCGACACCATCGGCGTCGGAGGCAGCAGCCCGGCCTCGCCCAGGCGGCGCACACCGGCCGCGAGCTGGTCGAGGAAGGCGTCGACCGAGGGCTCGTCGGACAGCTGCCCTTCGTACCCGGTCACGCCCGACAGCGAAAGCGCCGGCGAAGCGGAGACCGCGCGCGCCACCGCTTCCATCTCCCCGAGATCGCGCACGCCCGTGCGGCCCCCCGCGTGTCCGAGCTCGACCAGCACCCGCAGGTGGCCCCCGGCGGCGGAGGCGGCCTCGGCGGCGGCCGTGACCCCGGCGACCGAATCGACCTGGAACCAGACCGCCCACCCGGCCGCGACCTCGGTGGCGAGCCAGCGGAGGGCGGCGGGTTCGAGCACTTCGTTGGCGATCAGGACTCGGGGTACGCCCAGCCGGCGCAGCACGAGCGCCTGGTTGGGCGTGGCCACCGTCAGCCCCCACGCGCCCGCCTCGAGCTGCAGGTCGAGCAGCCGCGGCGCCATCGTCGTCTTGGCGTGCGGAGCGAAATCAAGACCATGCCGAGCGGCGTACGCGGCCATCGTCGCGATGTTGGCCCGCACGGCCGATTCCCGGATGGTGAGCAGCGGCCAGGTGAACCCGCCGTCGAAGATGCTCGACCCGCGCGCCGGCCCGCCGCCGGAGGGCGACCAGAAACCCTTGGCCCGCCAGTCGATCGGCTCGTCGGGGATGTCGAGCATCCTGCCTCCCTTGACCAGTGATCGCTGAAACGATGGAGTCAGTTCGAGGTCTCTTCGCGACGGTGGAGATCCAATGCGAAGGTTACGCAAGGTTTGATGTTGAGGTAGGTCGCGAAGAGCCCTCAAAACCTAGCAATCACCACCGACATTTTCCGGAGAGCGCATGCCCGAGCCGTACGACCTGCTGCTGACCGGGGGCGAGGTGCTCGATCCGGGCGGCGGGCAGCGTGGCCGGCTGGACGTGGCCATCCGCGGTGGCCTGATCGCCGACGTGGGCGCGGGCCTGCCCGGCGACGCCCACGCGACCGTGGACGTGACCGGTGACCTGGTCCTGCCCGGCCTGGTCGACCTGCACACGCATGTCTATCCGGGCGCCGGTTACTGGGGCCTCGACCCCGACCCGATCGCCTGGCACACCGGGGTGACCACCTGGGTCGACGCGGGGTCGGCGGGCGCCTACTCGGTGGCCGGGCTGCGGGAGTTCGCGGCGAGCCGGCGGGTCCGCGTACGCGCGTTGCTCAACATCGCCGGTCAGGGCCTCTCCGCCCGTACCGGCGAAGGTGTTGATCTTGCGAATTGTGACCCTGATCTCGCGGCCCGGGCGATCCGGGAGCATCGCGACCTCCTGTGTGGCGTGAAGGTGCGGATCGATCGGGAGACCGTCGGTGACAACGGTGTGGAGCCGTTGCGGCGGGGGCTGATCGCGGCGCGCGAGTGTGGCGTGCCGGTGATGGTCCACATCGGAACGACGCCGCCGGCCCTGGCCGACGTGCTCGAGCTGCTGCGGCCGGGCGACATTCTCACCCATTGCGCGAGCGGGCTGGGCCGGCCGACCGGCCCGGCGGCCCGCGAGGCGTACGCGCGTGGCGTGCTCTTCGACATCGGGCACGGGTCCGGCGCGTTCGCGTTCGACGTGGCCGAGGCGCAGCTGGCGAGCGGAATGCCGCCGCACACGATCTCCACCGACCTGCACGCGCGCTCGGTCTACGGGCCGGTGTTCGACCTGCCGACCACGATGGCCAAGCTGATCGCCGCCGGGCTGCCGCTCGACGAGGTGGTGGCGAGCGTCACCATCCGTCCGGCGACGGCCCTGGGTCTGCAGGCCGGCTCCCTCGCGCCCGGCTCGCCCGCCGATGTGGCGGTGTTCACCCGGATCGATCAGCCACAGGAGTTGACGGACGCGCACCGGCAGACCCGCACGGTCCCGTTCCGGCTGGTCAACCGGCATACGTTCGTGGGCGGCCGCTGCCTGCCGGCCCAGTTCGCCGCTCCCCCGCCGCCCTGGGTCCCGCTCACCGAGGGGCAGACGACCGCTCTGCGGGAGCGCGAGAATGCCTTCCGCGATCTCCTGTCCACGCCGCTCGTGGGCGTGGACGGGCTGGCCGAGCAGTTTCCCCGCGATATCGAGGAGTCCTGATGCCCAAGCGTTCCGTCAGCACCGACAAGGCCGCGCCCGCCGGCGGCCCGTACTCGCAGGCGATCGTCGCCGGCGACACCGTCTACCTGGCCGGGGCGGTGCCCGCGTTGCCCGACGGCACCCGGGTGACCGGCTCGTTCGCCGACCAGGCCCATGCCGCCTTCCGCAACCTCGCCGCCGTCGCCGAGGCCGCCAGCGCCAGCCTCGACCAGGCCGTCCGGGTCGGCGTCTACCTGCGCGACTTCGACAACTTCGCGGCGATGAACGAGGTGTACGGCGAATACTTCGGCGGCGAGCACCCGCCGGTCCGCACGACCATCCCGGTCGACCTGCGCGGCATGGAGATCGAGGTCGACGCGATTCTCTACCTGGGCTGACCGGCGTTTCGGCGGCCGTCCGCGCGGTGACGGAGTGCGAAGATCGCGTAACACGCCGGCAACACCAGGCTGCAAACATGCGCTGGGCGACACCAGGGAGGTCCGTTGTTCCTCAGCCAGCACGAGCAGGAACGGCTGCTCATCCACGTCGCGGCCGACGTCGCGACCCGGCGGCGGGAGCGTGGGCTCAGGCTCAACTACCCCGAGGCCACCGCGATCATCACCGCGTTCCTGCTCGAGGGCGCGCGTGACGGCCGCACGGTGGCCGACCTGATGGACGCCGGTCGTCGCGTGCTCACCCGCGATGACGTGCTCGAGGGTGTGCCCGAGATGCTGCCGGAGGTGCAGGTGGAAGCGACCTTCCCGGACGGCACCAAGCTGGTCACCGTGCACGGGCCGATCACATGATCCCGGGCGAGGTGATCCACGGCGCCGGTGAGGTGGAGATCAACATCGGCCGGCCCGAGCTGGCCCTGACCGTACGCAACACCGGCGACCGCCCCGTGCAGGTCGGCTCCCACTTCCACTTCGCCGAGTCCAACGAGGCGCTGGCGTTCGACCGGGACGCCGCCTGGGGTCACCGGCTCGCGGTCCCGGCGGGCACCTCGGTGCGCTTCGAACCGGGCATGCCCCGAGACATCGTCCTGGTGCCGCTGTCCGGCCGCCGCATCGTGCCCGGCCTGCGCGGACTGGCCGGTGGGCCGCTGTGAGCACGCTCGATCGGGGCCGGTACGCCGCCCTCTACGGACCCACCGCCGGCGACCGCATCCGGCTCGCCGACACCAACCTGCTGATCGAGATCGAGGAGGACCGCAGCGGCGGCCGCACGGCCGGCGACGAGGTGGTCTTCGGCGGCGGCAAGGTGATCCGCGAGTCGATGGGCCAGTCCCGCGCCACCCGCGCCGAGGGCACCCCCGACACGATCATCACCGGCGCCGTGGTGCTCGACCACTGGGGCATCGTCAAGGCCGACGTCGGCATCCGCGACGGCCGGATCGTGGCGCTCGGCAAGGCCGGCAACCCCGACATCATGGACGGCGTACACCCCGACCTGGTCATCGGCGGCGGCACCGAGGTGATCGCCGGCAACGGCAAGATCCTCACCGCCGGGGCCATCGACAGTCACGTCCACCTGATCAGCCCCACCATCCTGGACACCGCGCTGGCCTCCGGCATCACCACGATCATCGGCGGCGGCACCGGGCCGGCCGAGGGCACCAAGGCCACCACGGTCACACCCAACGCCTGGCACCTGGCCCGCATGCTCGAGGCGATCGACGCCTGGCCGATCAACGTGCTGCTGCTCGGCAAGGGCAACACGATGTCGGCCGAGTCGATGTGGGAACAGCTGCGCGGCGGGGCGGGCGGCTTCAAGCTCCACGAAGACTGGGGCACCACCCCGGCCGTGATCAACGCCGCGCTCGAGGTGGCCGACGCGTCCGGCGTGCAGGTGGCCATCCACACCGACACGCTGAACGAGGCCGGGTTCGTCGAGGAGACGCTGCGGGCCATCGGCGGGCGGTCGATCCACGCGTACCACACCGAGGGCGCCGGCGGCGGGCACGCGCCGGACATCATCACCGTCGCCTCCCACCCCAACGTGCTGCCGTCGTCGACCAACCCGACCCGGCCGTACACGCGGAACACCCTCAGCGAACACCTCGACATGCTGATGGTCTGCCACCACCTGAACGCGTCGGTGCCGGAAGACCTGGCGTTCGCCGAGAGCCGGATCCGGCCGTCCACGATGGCCGCCGAAGACCTGCTGCACGACCTCGGCGCGATCTCGATGATCGGCTCCGACTCGCAGGCCATGGGCCGGGTCGGCGAGGTCATCCTGCGAACCTGGCAGACCGCCCACGTGATGAAGGCGCGCCGCGGCTCGCTGCCCGGCGACAACGGCGCCGACAACCTGCGCGCCCGCCGCTACGTCGCGAAGTACACGATCTGCCCCGCGGTCGCGCACGGGATGGCCGACCTGGTCGGCTCGGTCGAGCCCGGGAAGCTGGCCGACCTGGTGCTCTGGGACCCCGCCTTCTTCGGCGTGCGCCCGGCGCTGGTCATCAAGGGCGGCATGATCGCGTACGCCCAGATGGGCGACGCCAACGCCTCGATACCCACCCCGCAGCCGATGCTGCCCCGGCCGATGTTCGGCGCGTACGGTTCGGTGCCCGCGCAGACCTCGGTGGCGTTCGTCGCCCAGGCCGCGCTCGACGCCCTGGTCGGCGACCGGGTCGGCTGCAAGCGGCCGTTCGCGCCGGTGGCCGACACCCGCCGGGTCGGCAAGGCGGACATGCCGCTGAACGACGCCCTGCCCCGCATCGAGGTCGAGCCGGACACGTTCACCGTCCGCGTCGACGGTGAGGTGGTCGAGCCCGATCCGGTCACCGAGCTGCCGATGGCCCAGCGCTACTTCCTGTTCTGATGTCGCTGGCCACCCTGCTCGTGCTCGCCGACGGGCGGCTGCCCGCGGGCGGGCACGCGCATTCCGGCGGCTTCGAGGCGGCCGTGTCGGCCGGGCGGGTGCGCGACCTGGCCGGGCTGGACGGCTTCCTGCGCGGCCGCCTGCACACCTCCGGCCTGGTGGCGGCGGCCTTCGCGGCCGCCGCCTGCTTTTCCTCCGCGCGGCTCGGTTCTCTCGACGAGGGGCTGGACGCCCGGACTCCGTCGCCCGCGCTGCGGAAGGCCTCGCGCGCGCAGGGTCGTGCTCTGCTCCGGGCCGGCCGGGCGATGTGGCCGGTCTCGCGCGACCTGCGCGAGCCTCATCACCCCATCGCGCTCGGCGTGGTCGCCGCGGCGGCCGGGCTCGGCCCGCTCGAGGCGGCGACCGCGGCCGCCCACGGCACGGTGACCGGGCCGGCCGGCGCGGCCGTGCGGTTGCTGGGCTTCGACCCCTACGCGGCGCACGCGCTGATCGCCGCGCTGGCCCCCGACTGCGACCGGATCGCGGCGGAAGCGGTGGCGTTCGCCGACTCACCCGTCGACGACCTGCCCGCGGACGGCGCACCCCTGCTCGACATCGGCGCCGAGCACCACGCGAGCTGGGAAGTGCGGCTCTTCGCATCGTAAGGAAGGTGTTTGTCCCATGACCGATCACCCGCACGAGCACGGCCCCGACGAGGTGCCGCACACCCACCCCGACCCGGGCGTCGACCCGCACACGCCGCTGTCCGCCGGAGCGCGGGCGCTGCGCATCGGCATCGGCGGCCCGGTCGGCTCCGGCAAGACCGCCCTGGTCGCGGCCCTGTGCCGAGCGCTCGGCGACGAGCTCCGCCTGGCCGTGGTGACCAACGACATCTACACCACCGAGGACGCCGACTTCCTGCTCCGCAACGGCGTCCTGCCGGCCGAACGCATCCGGGCCGTCGAGACCGGCTGCTGCCCGCACACCGCGATCCGCGACGACATCTCGGCCAACCTCGACGCCGTGGAAGACCTGGAGGACGCCCTGGGCCCGCTCGACCTGGTCCTGGTCGAGAGCGGCGGCGACAACCTGACCGCCACGTTCAGCAAGGGCCTGATCGACCACCAGATCTTCGTGGTCGACGTGGCCGGCGGCGACAAGGTCCCGCGCAAGGGCGGTCCCGGCGTCACCACGGCCGACCTCCTGGTGATCAACAAGACCGACCTGGCCCCCCTCGTCGGCGCCGACCTGAGCGTCATGGACCGAGACGCCCGGGCCCGGCGGGGCGACCTGCCCACCGCGTTCCTGTCCCTGGTCGAGGACCGCGCCGCCACCCCCGTGGCCGACTGGATCCGCATGCTGGTCAGGTCCCGCGCCGCCGCCCCCGCCTGATGCGCGCGGCCGCGCGGGTCGTCGCCGAGGCCGACCGTTCCGGCGCCACCCGCCTGACCGTCCTCCGCGGCGAGTCCCCCCTGCTGCTGCGCCGCACCGGCCCCCACCGGCCCGCGGTGACCGTGCACCTGGTCGGCGGGGCGGCGGGCCCCCTGCGGGGCGACGACCTGCGGCTGGAGATCGAGGTGGGCCCCGGCGCCGACCTGGAGATCCGCAGCGTGGCCGCCACCCTGCTCCTGCCCGGCCGCCCCGCGCCCCCGTCCCGCCTGCACATCAAGGCGAGCGTCGAGGGCAGCCTCCGCTGGCTGCCCGAGCCCACCATCGCCGCCGCCGGCTGCGACCACCACGCGATCACCGAGGTCGAGGTGGCCGAGGGCGGCGCCCTGCTCTGGCGCGACGACCTGGTCTGCGGCCGCCACCACGAGCCGAGCGGCGCCGTCCGCGCCGACACCACCATCCGCTATGCCGGCCGCACCCTCTATCGCCACCGCCTGACCGTCGGCCCCGACGCCCCGGGGTGGTCCGGGGCGGCCGTGCTGGGTCAGGCCCGCGCCACCGGCTCCGTCATCCTGGCCGGGACCGACCTGCCTGACCCCTACCGGCCGGCCGAGACCGCGGCCGTGATGCCCCTGGCCGGCCCGGGCGTGCTGGCGACGGTGGTGGGCGCCGACATCCGCGAGGTCCGCGCCGCCCTGGATCCGCTCTGCACACCCCAGCCGGCCGCGACGACGGCGGCCTGAACGCGATCAGGCCGCGACGGCGATCGGCACCCCGTGGGCGTCGGTCAGCGCCAGCCTGGTCCGCAGGTTGCCCTGGGTGGCCACGCGCTCGAAATACTCCGTGCGGCGGCGCTGCAGACACCCCTTACGCGTACGCGGCCCGCCGGCCGCCACGGTGAGCAGTTCCGGCGCCAGGGAGCTGTTCAGCCCCTCCCGCAGCAGACGCAGCGCCTCGGTGCGGAGCTGGGAGATGCGCGACTCGGTCACGCCCAGCCGGGCCGCCACGTCGCTCAGCGGCTGCTCCTGCAGGAACGACTCGGTGACGACCTGGCGCAGCCGCTCGGGCAGGGCCTGGATCGCCTGGTGCAGGTAGCCCAGGCGTTCCCGCTTGAGCAGCAGGTCCTCGGGGCCTTCGGACTGCTCGGGCACCATCTCCTCGGCCGCCCCGGTGGGGAAGCCCTGGAGGCTGAGCAGCGCGGCCTTCTGCACGTCGTCCTCGACGGCGGCCAGCTCGGCCACGCCGATGCCGAGCATCTCGGCCACTTCGACGTCGGTGGGCGTCCGCCCCAGCGCCGCGGTCAGCTCGGACCGGGCGGCCGTGGTCTTGCGGGCCCGGGCGCGGACGGAGCGGCTCGCCCAGTCCTGGCCCCGCAGCTCGTCCAGCAGCGCCCCGCGGATGCGTACCGCGGCGAAGCGGTGGAACGGGATGCCGCGACTGACGTCGAACGACCGGGCGGCGCCGAGCAGCGCGGCGAATCCCGCGGACGACAGGTCGTCGGAGTGGACATGGCCGGGTACTCGGTTGAGCAGTTCCCGGACCAGGTGGCCAACCATCGGCATGTGCTCGCGGACGAGGTCCTCGATGTCACGCGCGGAAGGCGCGTCGTGGGTGGCGCCGACGGCGGCGGGGAGATCGGTCGTAACGATCACGGTGGTCCTCCTCGCAAGTGCGATCCGGCCGGGGGCCGGATGCTCCGGCGGACGCGGGAAGACCCAGCGCCAACCGGCTGACGAGGAGAACGTTGGCCGCCCCCAGGTGCAGGCGCGGCGGAACTCGGTTGCTTTTATGGTGTTTTTTGCGAAAAGTCCTCAGGAAGCGTTCGAAGCGCTCAGGAACGAGGCCGAGCTAGGCCCGCGGGACGCCGACCGGCCGCCGAGGCGCGACCACCACGAGCCGCAACTCCTGGCGAACCCAGCTCATCCGGCGCACGGCCACCTCAGGGTGATCACCGAACTCCTCGGCCACGGCGGCGGCACAGCCGTCACTGCCGTGGCGCAGGATCATCGCGGTGACCGCGTCCTGGACCCGGCCCTGGTTCGGGCAGTCCGAGGGCTGCAGGTCGGAGACGAACAGTGCCTCCGCCGCCAGGTCCTCAACAATGCTGATCATTACGAGCTCCCCGTATGCGACGTATTGCTCTGTGACCTAGCTGACAGCGCCATCATCCACGCGAAGCTGTCAGCCGACTCGCAGGCACGCCGACACGGGTGAAAAAGCGGAGGAACGCGCCCGCAACCTCACCATAACGCCATGATCGGCCGGCTGATCACCAGCCGACCGATCATGCGTAACGAAACGGTCACTCCGCGGTCAGGTTGCTCCCGCCGCCATCGCCGCCGCCGACCTCGGGCAGCGGCTCGTCGTCGTCGGTGCTGAGCGGCGACGGTGACGACTTGCTGGGTGAGGGCGAGGCCGAAGCCGAGGCCGACGCGGACGCCGAGCCGGAGTTGATGACACCGCTGCCCGGGCTGTTCGGGTCGGGGTCGGCATCGCACCCGCCCGGCACGGTGGTGCAGTCCGGGTCCTTGCTGTCGGTGTTGACCGGGGTGGTGGGATCGCCGTTCCCGTTGCCGGGGTTCCTGGGCGGCCCGGTGCTCTTGGAGGGCACCGGGACCGGCGTCGCCACACCGTTGGGGCCGATCCGGATGCCCGGCACCGTGTTCGGCGCCACCGGCGGGCCCAGCCGGACGTCGCCGTTCGAGAGGCGCTGGACCGGCTGCGACGGCGCGCCGGGCTTCGGCGAGACGTACGTGTCACAGGTCTGCCCGCCGAGCTGGAACACCATCGGCGCGGCGTTGCTGATGTCGTACCGCCCGGTCAGGTCGAGCGTGATCGCCTTCTGCGGGCTGAGCGTCGCCGCGCCCTTCACGGTGACCGCCTGCTGCTGCTGGTCGAGGTTGACGCCGGCCTGGCCGTTGCTGTTGAGCACCTGGTCGCCGGGCATGATGAACCAGAGGTTCCAGTTCTTGATCGCCTGGTTGTCCCGGTTCGCCACCGTGACCGACGCCTTGAACCTCTTGTCGGCCTCGGACCAGACCGCGTAGCTCACCACGCACTTGCCCGACGCGGCCAGCACACTGGGCTGCGGCTGCCCCGTGACGGAGGGAGTGCGACCTCCGCCACTGGCCGCGAGCGACCATGCGTACGTGGCCGCGCCGAGCAGCGCGACCGTTCCCGCCACGATGAGCACGCGGCGGCCGTGCGTGCGACCCGGCCGAGGCCGGGGCGCGCTCGAACCGGCACCGGCCGGCCGGTCCGAGCCCGGAGGCGGCGTTCCGCCACCACCCGGGGCCTGGTCCGGTGCGACGGGCGCTCCGAAGGCCGGCCGCAGGGCGGTGGCCGAGTTGTCGGGAGCGCCGCCCACCGGGGCGGGGAGGGGCAGGGCCCCGAAGCGATTGTTGCGACCGGGGGCGCGGCCGGGGGCCAGCGGAGGAGCCCCGTCGACGGCGGCCTCGACCTCGGCGACCGCGATCGGCATCGGCGGGTTGCCGGGCGCCGGCGAGATCGGCGCGCTCTCTTCCGCCGCCGCGGTCATCGCGCTCGCGGCGGCCAGGCCGGCCGGACCGTCGGCGGCCGCACGCACCGCGGCGACCCCACGCCCGGCCTGGACCGGGCCGTCGGCGGCGCGGGCGTAGCCGGGCCGGATGCGGCCGAGACCGTCGGTGTACGGGTAGGCGCTGGGCAGGATCGTGGTGTCCTCGCCGCTGTCCGCCGCCCACTCGGGGACGTAGCTGCGCGACACCGGGGCGCCCGCGGACGCTCCGGCCAGGACCTCGGCGAGCTCGGCGCTGGACGGCCGCGCGTCGGGCCGCTTGCCCAGGCACCGCTCGACCAGGTCGGAGACGGCGAGCGGGAGGCCCTCGACCGGCGGCAGCGGGTCGGGCTCGGTGTACTGGTGGGCCCGCAGCAGGGCGGTCGTGGTGCCGACGTCCCAGGGCAGCTGCCCGATCAGGGTGCGGTAGATCAGCAGGCCGACCGCGTAGACGTCGGTGGCCGGGCTGACCTGGCCGCCCTCGAGCCGCTCGGGCGCGAGGTAGGCCGGCGTGCCGAGCAGGCTGCCGTCCGGGTCGATGTCGTTCTCGCCGATCAGCGCGGAGATGCCGAAGTCGACGACCTTGGCCCCGGTCGGGGTGAGCATGACGTTGGCCGGGGTGACGTCGCGGTGCACGATGCCCCGGGCGTGGGCAGCGGCCAGCGCGGCGGAGACCTCGGCGGCGATGCGTACGGCGGCGGGCCACGGGAGCCGCCGGGAGCGGGCCAGCACGGCGGCGAGCGACTCGCCGTCGACCAGCTCCATGACCACGTACGGGACGGGCTCGCCGTCGACCGTCACGGCCTCGCCGTAGTCGTACACATTGGTGATGTTGGGGTGGCTCAACCGGGCGGCCGCCTGCGCTTCCGCACGCAGTCGTCGCCGGAACGACGAGTCCGAGCTCGTCGAGGGCGGCAGCACCTTGACCGCCACCTGGCGTCCGAGGACCTCGTCGAAGCCTCGCCACACCACTGACATCCCGCCGGCGCCGAGTCGCTCGACCAACCGATAGCGGTTGGCCAGCAGACTCGAACCGGGCAGGTCCGTCGTGCTCATGTGCCCCCACATGCGCGTTCGAGAAAACGTCGAGATGCACCGCCATGCTTCTCGACGCCGGGGGCGCGTCCGGGCCACCTGGACCGTCAGCTTTCCCCATCGACGGCACGGATGTTAGCCGACGTTCGGCCACTATCTCGACTGCTCGAATAGCGGGATGACCTGCACGTCGTCACTCTGTGTGGCCCGGCCGAACAAAGGGGTATGAGCACTGCAAACATCAGCGTTTCAGCAGCTCAGAGCCGGTTTATCGGCTCGTTACCAAGGGGGGGCGTCCATTTAGACAGGATTCGTCGGATGTCGAGCTACTCACCCGATCGGGGAATCCACTCTGGAATAGATATACCAACTGTGGCCATGAGGTTACGCACCGAGCATATTTGTCGGTGTCTTAACCAGATATCCGACAGCCCCACCGGCAATGATTACGGAGAGTCGCCATCCGGAGAGTGGCTTTTGCCCCCCTCCAACGATGGAGATCAGCCATCCTCACCTGCGCAACCTCGCCTGATCGGCCCATGGCTCGACGTCGATCATGCTTTAATCGGCCACAACCTGGGCGGTACGGCGTTTTCGCACGACCAGCGGGTCGGCCGGCACCGCACCGAGCTCGGTGAGCAGCGCCAGCATCGGCGCCATCTTCTCGTAGAGCACCAGGATCACGTCGCCCGGATCGGCCATCCCCAGCGCCGTCGTGACCGCCTCGCGGTAGCCGTCCGCCCGTACCGATCGCATCACCGGCCGCCGCCCGCGCATCTCGCGCTCCACCAGCGCGACCACCTCCCCCGGCGTGCGTCCCCGCAGGTCATCGTCCTCGTGCAGGACGGCCCGCGCGACCCCGTCGGCGAGCACCTGGGCCGAGGCGGCGATCAGGTCGTCGCGGCGGTCGCCGGGCAGCGTCACCACGGCCAGGCACCGGTCGGCGCCGAAGAGCTTGTGGAGGGTACGCAGCGCGGCCGCGAGCGCCGCCGGGTTGTGCGCCGAGTCCACGAACAGCGAGACGTCGCCGCGCCGCAGCAGGGTGCCGCGCCCCGGGTTGTGCGACGGCGGGTCGAAGGTGGTCAGCCGTTCCAGCACCACGTCCTGCGAGGCGCCCATGGCCCGGGCCGTCGCGATCGCCGCCAGCGCGTTCATCGCCTGGTAGGGCGCGGCGCCGCCGTACGCCCCGCGCAGCTCGGCGATCCGGATCAGCGGCGTACGCCGGGCGCCCACCGCCTGCACCAGCCAGCCGTCCTGGAGCACGTACGCCATCCCGCCCTTGGCCAGGTGCGCGTCCACCACCGGAAGCCGGGCGTCCTCGGCGAACCAGACGATCCGCTTGTGCTCGGCGCGCACCCGCGGCCGCTCCGGCAGGTTGCGGACGTACGGATCGTCGGCGTTGAGCACCAGCGTGCCGCCGTCCTTCACCCGCTCCGCGACCAGGGCCTTGACGTGCGCGACGTCCTCGATCGACTCGAGCCCGTCCTGGCCCAGGTGGTCGCCGGTGATGTTGGTGACGACCCCGACGTCGGACCAGTCGTAGCCCAGGCCACGCCGCAGGATGCCACCGCGCGCGGTCTCCAGGACGGCCGCCTGCACACCCGGGTCGCCGAGCACCATCTGCGCCGAGCGCGGCCCGGTGGCGTCACCGGAGTAGATCGTCCGGCCGTCGATGCTCACGCCGTCCGTGCAGGTCAGACCAACCTTCAGACCAGACCCTTCGAGCAGGTACGCGGCCAGCCGCGCCACGCTGGTCTTCCCGTTGGTCCCGGTCACCGAGGCCAGCGGGATCCGCCCGTCCGAGCCGGCCGGGAACATCGCCGCCACGATCGCGTCCCCGGCGTCGCGGGCCTTGCCCTGCACCGGGGCGAGGTGCATCCGCAGGCCCGGGACCGCGTTCACCTCGATGATCCCGGCGCTGGTGAGCGACGGGTCGGCCGACGGTGGCACCGGCTCGCCGATGTCCGGCAGCCGCAGGTCGATCCCGGCCACGTCCAGCCCGACCAGCCCGGCCACCCGCAGGCAGAGCCGGGACACGTCGGGGTGCCGCCGGTCGGTGACGTCCCGGCTGGTGCCCCCGGTGGACAGGTTGGCGTTCTCCCGCAGCCAGACCTCGCGCCCGGCCGCCGGGACGGTGGCCAGCGTGCAGCCCTGCCGGCGCAGCACCTCGGCCGCCACCTCGTCGACCCGCATCCGGGTCAGCACCCGGGTGTGGCCCTCGCCCCGGCGCGGATCGGCGTTGGCCCGGTCGATCAGCTCGCCGACGGTGTGCTCGCCGTCGCCGACCAGGTGGGCGGCGATCCGCTCGGCGACGGCCACGATCTCGCCGGCCACCACGAGCACGCGGTAGTCGCGGCCGGGCAGCTGCCGTTCCACGACCACGTCGCCGCCGGCCGCGGTGAACGCGGCGACCACCTGCGCCGGCGTGGTCAGCCCGAGCGCCACGTGCTCGCCCTGACGGCCGTACCGGGGCTTGACCACGACCGGACCACCCAGCCGCGAGAGCCAGGCGACCGCCTCGTCGGCGGTGGCCGCCGCGCCGCCCGGCACCACCGGCACGCCGGCGTCGGTCAGCAGCTCGCGGGTGATCTGCTTGTCCCCGGCGATGTCGATGCCGACGCCGCCGGTCCGGTCGGTCATCGCCGCCCAGGCCATCCGGCGGCGGTTGCCCCAGCCGAGGCGGAGCAGGCTGAGGTCGGTGAGGCGTTCGACCGGGATGCCGCGGCGGCGGGCGGCGGCCACGATGGCCGAGGTGCTGGGCCCGGTGGCGGCGCGGTCGGCCAGTTCCCGCAACCGTTCCAGCGGCGGCTCGGCCGGGACGGATCCCTCGACGACCGACCGGACCAGGTCGACCGCGGCGGCCAGCAGCGCCTCCCCCACGAACGGCGCCTCGTCCGGCGGGCATTCGACGATCACGTCGTACTCACCGCGGACGCCCGAGGACACGGTCCGCCCGAAGCTCACGTCCCGGCCGATCCGCTGGGACAACTCGAGGCAGACGTGCTCGGTCACGTGGCCGAAGTAGGTCCCGCCGCGCATCCGGCTCACGAACCCGCCGGGCACGCCGGCCGCGCAGTGGTGCTCGGCCAGCCCGGGCAGCATCCGCAGCAGCCGTTCCGGGAAGCCCTCGACGTCGCTGGTCTCGCGGCCGGTCAGCTCGCCCAGGCCGAGCCGGGCGACCATGGCCGGGCGGGCGACGTGCACGTTCGGGCCGCGCAGGTGACGGACACTGATGATCTCCACACGGACCGCCCCCGTTGCCCCGGCTTGGATAGGGCTTAAGGGTAAACGGAACAAATCCGTAACATTGGACTAATCGGTGGAGTCCGCGGGCAGCAGGTGGGTCACCTCGGGCCGGGCCCGAGGCCAGCGCGGCCGCGGCCTCCTCGGCGCGTTCGTCGGCGCCGGTCAGCCGGTCCTCGTGCTGGGCCAGGTGCTCGGCCCAGGTGGGCACCAGGTAGACCTCGACGTACTGGGCCGGCTGCTCGCCGTCCCGGAACAGGTCCCAGCGGGTGGCGCCGGTCTGCAGCCGGGATCGGCGTACGGCCTCCATCGCCTCGACGAAGTCCGCGGACGCGGACGCCGGAACCGTCCAGACGGCCTGGACCATCACCGGGCCCTCGTCGAGGTGCGGCTGGAGCATCAGGTGGGGCTCGGGCCAGTAGCTGGCCGGACCGCGGTCCATGCCCTCGCGGGTGTGCAGCGGCAGCCACCGCACGGTCAGCGTGCCGGCCAGAATCACCGCGGCCGCCGCCAGGAACGCCGTCGTCAGGTTGGTCAGCCCGGTCACCTGACCCCACACCACCGCGCCCAGCGCCTGCCCGCCCGCGAACACCACCTGGTAGACGGCGAAGCCCCGGGCGCGCACCCAGTTCGGCAGGAACAGCTGCATCGCCGCGTTCATCCGCGACACCAGCGTCATCCACGCCAGGCCCGCGACGACCAGCGCCGCCACCACGACGACCGGGTTCCGGACCAGACCGATCAAGATCAGGGCGATGGTGTACGCCAGACCGGCCGCGACGATCAGCACGTCGGGCGTGGTCCATCGCCGGAGCCGGGGCATCAGCAGCGCGCCGCCGATCGCGCCGATCCCGAGCGCGGCCAGCAGGATGCCGTACCCCTGCGCGCCGAGGCCCAGCCCGGCCCGCGCGACCAGCGGCAGCAGGCTCCACACCACGCTGCCGGGCAACACGAACAACGCCACGCGCAGCAGGATCCGGCGTACCTCAGGGGTGTGCTCCACATAGCGCGCCCCCGACCGCAGTGCCGGGCCGAACCGCTCCGCGTGCTTCTTCTCCAGCGGCCGCCGCCATCGCAGCAGCACCACCGCGAAGATCGCGAAGGAGAGCGCGTTCAGCCCGAACACCACCGCGGGACCGGCCTGCGCGACGATCAGCCCGGCGACCGCGGGACCGGCCGAACGAGCCAGGTTGGTGTTCACCGCGCCCAGCGAGGAGGCGGCCGGGAGCTCGTCCCGCGGCACCACCTCGGGGATGATCGCCTGCCAGGTCGGCAGGGTCAGGGCCTGCCCGATCCCCAGCGCGAAGGTGAAGGCCAGCAGCAGCGGGGGCGACATCAGGTCGAGGGCGGTCAGCGCGGCCAGCGCCGAGGCGACGATCAGCAGGACCAGCTGGACGCCGAGCAGCAGCCGCCGCCGGTCCAGCTCGTCGGCCACCGCGCCGGCCGGCAGCGCGAGCAGCAGAACCGGCAGCATGGTCACCGCCTGCACCAGGCTCACCCAGGTCGCGGCGTCCGGTTCGTGGACCACCAGCCACTGCGCGCCGACGGTCTGCATCCAGGTGCCGATGTTGCTGGCCAGGACGCCGATCCACAGGCCCAGGAAGATCCGGTTCCGCAGGGGCGCCCAGTTCACCCGCGCAGCGTAGCGCCGGGTCCGAGCTCGCCCACGACGTCCCGGTTGCCGGTGATGTGATGGCCGGCCGCGCAGTGCAGCTCGGCGTGCACCTCGGCCCCGCAGTCGCGGTGCACGAAGATCTGCGGCGGCCCCTCGGGCCCGGCCAGGTAGCGCTCACCCCAGGCGGCGATCGTGACCAGGACCGGATAGATCTCCAGCCCCTTGTCGGTCGGCCGGTACTCGTGGCGCTCCCGGGAGCCGGGATCGCGATAGGGCACCTTGCGCAGCATGCCGGTCTCGACCAGCATGGCCAGCCGGTTGGACAGCACCTGACGCGGGATCGCGGTGCGGACTCGCATGTCGTCGAAGCGCCGGATCCCCTGGAACACCTCGCGCATCACGACCATCGTCCACTTCTCGCCGAGGATCTCCATGGCGCGGCCGATGGTGCAGTTGTCCACCGAGTAGTCGAGGGCTCGCGGGTGCATGCCGCCAGGCTAGGTCTTGTTGACAGACCTAGCAAGCCGTGCTGAACTGCGTCCATGACCCAGACCCAGCCTCGCACCCGCACCTTCGAGTGGTCCGACCCGGCCGCGTACGGCCCCACGCTGGCGGGTGGGGCGACCGGCCTCGAGCTGCTGCAGGCCATGGTCAAGGGCGACCTGCCGGCCCCGCCGGTCATGCGGCTGATCGGCGCCGAGGGGATCGCGGTCGAGGAGGGCAGCGTCAGCGTGTTCCTCGAGCCGCAGGAGTTCCACTACAACCCGCTCGGCTCGGTGCACGGCGGCGTGATCTCCACGCTGCTCGACACTGCCGCCGCCTGCTCGGTGCAGTCGACGCTGCCGGCCGGGGTCGGCTACACCTCGCTCGACCTGACGGTGAAGTTCCTGCGCCCGATCACCATCGCCTCGGGCCGGCTGACCTGCACCGGCTCGGTGCTCCAGCGCGGCCGCCGGACCGCGCTGGCCGAGGCGCGGCTCACCGACGCCCAGGGCCGGCTCGCCGCGCACGCCACCTCGACCTGCATGATCTTTTCTCAGTAAAAGGCGGGCTGCAGGTCTTCGGCCGGCGGCGACCACGTCGCCGCGTCCGCCGCCACCTGCGCGCCCGAGCGGATGTCCTTCACCTCGTCGGTCTCGCCCGGGAACCACACGTACGGAATGCCGCGCCGCTCGGCGAACCGGATCTGCTTGCCGAACTTCGCCGGGACCGGCGCCACCTCGGTGCTGATCCCCCGGCCGCGCAGCGACGCCGCGATCCGGTCGCAGTCGGGCCGCTGCTCCTCGTCCGGCAGCGCCACCAGCACGCAGGTCGGCACCTTGCGGGACACGGACAACGCGTCGTGCCCGAACAGCAGCCCGAGCATCCGGGACACCCCGATCGAGATGCCCACGCCGGGGAACCGCTCGTTGCCCGAGGCGGCCAGGTTGTCGTACCGGCCGCCGGAGCAGATCGAGCCGTAGCGCTCGTACCCCTCGAGCTGGGTCTCGTAGACGGTGCCGGTGTAGTAGTCGAGGCCGCGCGCGATCTTGAGCTCGGCCCGCACCAGACCCGGCGCGTGCCGCCCGGCCGTCTCCACCACCCGGAGCAGCTCGGCCAGACCCTCGTCGAGCAGCGGATCGCTGACGCCGAGCTTGGCCACCGCGTCGGCGAACGAGCCGTCCACGGCCGAGATCGCGGCCAGCTCGAGGCAGGCCGCGGCCTGGCTCGCCGAGGCGCCGGCGGTCTCGATCAGCAGATCGGCGACCTTCTCCGGGCCGATCCGGTCCAGCTTGTCCACGGTACGCAGGACCTGATCGGTATCGGCCAGCCCGAGCCCCCGGTAGAAGCCCTCGCACACCTTGCGGTTGTTGACCAGGATCGTGGCCCGCGGGATCGGCAGGCCGGCGAACACGTCACCGATCACCAGCGGCATCTCGGTGTCGTAGTGGAACGGCAGCGTGTCGCGGTCGACCACGTCGATGTCGGCCTGGAGGAACTCGCGGTACCGGCCCTCCTGCGGGCGCTCGCCCCGCCACACCTTCTGGATCTGGTAGCGGCGGAACGGGAAGTTGAGCTTGCCCGCGTTCTCCACCACGAACCGCGCGAATGGCACGGTCAGGTCGAAGTGGAGGCCCAGCGTGTCATCGGTCCGGTCGCGGGGATCTTCCTGGAGCCGGCGCAGCAGGTAGACCTCCTTCGACGTCTCGCCCTTGCTCAGCAAGGTGTCGACGGGCTCGACGGCACGCGTCTCCAGGGGCGCGAAGCCGTACAGCTCGAAGGTGGTCCGGATGCGGTCCAGGACGTACTGCTCGATCATCCGCTGGGGCGGGAGCCACTCAGGGAAGCCGGAAATAGGCACGGTGTTTCGCTTTCTTCATCGAGCGACCAGTTCCTGGAGGTACGGGTTACTGGCGCGCTCACGGCCGATGGTCGTCTCGGGGCCGTGGCCGGGCAGGACGACGGTGTCGTCGGACAGCGGCAGGATCTTGTCCCGCAAGCTGGTCAGCATCGTGTCGGTGCTGCCGCCCGGCAGGTCGGTGCGTCCGATGGAACCCGCGAAGAGCACGTCACCGGAGAGGCAGACCTGCTCGGTCTCCCACCGGCTGCCGGCGCCGGGCAGGCGGAACAGCACCGACCCGCCGGTATGGCCCGGCGCGTGGTCGACGGTCACCTCGAGCCCGGCCAGGCTCAGCGTGGCGCCGTCGGTCAGCTCGGCGACATCGTCGGGCTCGGCATAGGGCAGCCGCCCGCCGAAGAGCTGGTCGAGGTTCATGCTCAGACCCTTCTGCGGGTCGGCGAGCATCTCGCGGTCGGCCGGGTGGAGATAGGCCGTGATGCCGCGGGCGCCACACACCGGCGCCACCGAGAAGGTGTGGTCGAGGTGCCCGTGGGTGAGCAGCACGGCGGCCGGTTGCAGCCGGTGCTCGGCCAGCACCTCGGCCAGGTCGTCGAGCACCCCGATTCCCGGGTCGACGATCAGGCACTGCTCGCCGGGCGCGGACGCCACGACATAACAGTTCGTGCCGAACGCCTCCGCGGGGAAGCCGGTGACCAGCACGGCGGGGTGCTCCTCTCGCGGTTTTTACCGGTGTCGGAATCCTATGAGCCTATCCGGGACAGCCGCACACCACTTTCTCAGCCCATACCCGTACACTCTCTCGCGGTGTGGCGTGAGGCCTCCGCCACAGTGCGAACGGGAAGGGAACACCGGGTGACACCCAGCAAGGACCGGCAGCGCAAGCTCGCCCGGGCGAAGCTCGATCGCCAGTTGGAGAAGCGTGCCGTCCAGCAGCGCCGCACCCGGCGGCTGCGGGCCGGTGCGGGCGCCGGCCTGGCGGTCCTGCTGATCGCCGGCGGCATCGCCTGGCTGGGCGGCGTCTTCGACAGCAAACCGCCGGTCGACCCCGCCGCCGACGACATCTGCGCGTGGACCCCGCAGAACGCCGCCAACACTCCTTCCCTCAAGGACGTCGGCACCCCGCCGGCCGACGGCATCCCGACCACCGGCACCCGGCCGCTGACGATCACCACCAACCAGGGCGCGCCGATCACCGCCGACCTGAACCTCACGACCGCCCCGTGCGGCGGCGAGAGCATGTTCTACCTGGCGTCGAAGAAGTTCTACGACAACACCGAATGCACCGAGATCACCGCGTACGGCGCGCTGCGCTGCGGTGACCCCGGCGGCGACGGGCTCGGCGGTCCGACGTACACGTTCTACAACGAGGACGTCCCGACCCTGCCCTCCGCCGCCCCGTCGGCCCCGGCCTCGCCGGCCACCCCGCCGGCGTACCCGGCCGGCACCGTCGCCCTGATCAGCGACCCGCCGGGCAACAACGGCAGCCAGTTCCTGGTGTTCTTCAAGGACTACGCGCCGAAGGACCAGGCGCAGTACCCGATCATCGGCAAGGTCACCGGTGGCCAGGACACGCTCACCAAGATCGCCAAGCTGCCGACCGTGGCGAACGCCGCGGGCGACAAGGTGAAGCCCAAGGACAAGATTCTCATCCAGACGCTGACGGTGGGCGACGCCGTGGCCGGCGACGCACCCGCGCCCGCTCCGTCGGCGAGCACCCAGTCCTGAGTAGGTCAGTCAGCAAAGCAGGAGGACAACCGTGTCGTCGATAAAGGACCGGCAGCGCGCGGCGGCGCGGGCCCGGCTCGAGAAGGAGATGGCCGAGCGCGCCGAGGCCGCCCGGAAGCGCCGTCAGCGGCAGACCATCATCGGTGCGGCAATCGCCGTCGTGGTCGTCGCCGGTGGAGCCATCTGGCTGGTCACCGCGCTCGGCAACGACGACAAGCCGAAGAACGAGGCCGGCGCGCCCCCGCCCGGCACGGTCGCCTGCACCTGGACGCCCGAGGCCGGTGGCGAGGCCCAGGGCGGCGCCAAGCCGGTCGACGTCGGCACCCCGCCGGCCAGCGCCTCGAACATCGGCAAGGACACCCTGACGATGACCACCTCGCTGGGCGTCGTCGAGGCCACTGTGGACAAGTCGAAGACGCCGTGCACCGCGTCCGCCTTCGAGTTCCTCGCCAGCAAGAAATTCTGGGACGGCTCCAAGTGCCACCGGATGACCACCCAGGGCATCAAGGTGCTCCAGTGTGGTGACCCGACCGCCAAGGGCAAGGGCTACCGCAAGACCGACGGTACCGGCGGCCCCAGCTTCCGGTACGCCGAGGAGAACCTGCCGACCAACGCGGCCGGTGGCGGCGCGTCCCCGCCGGCCGACGGCAGTGGCGCCAACGCGGGCGCGTACCCGGTCGGCTCGATCGCGATGGCCAAGACCCAGGAGCCGGGCTCGACCGGCAGCCAGTTCTTCATCGTGTACGGCGAGACGCCGCTCCCGCCCGACTACACCCTGCTGGGCAGCATCACCAAGGGCATGGACATCATCCAGAAGGTCGCCAAGGGCGGCGTGGACGATGCGAACGGCCCCGGTGACGGGCACCCCAAGGTCGAGATCGAGATCAAGTCCCTGGCGATGGCGGCTGCTTAACCTTCGTCTGCTTAACCTTCGTCGATCGCGTCTTCGATCGCGGCGGGCTCCTTCACCGGGGCCCGCCGCTTTTGCTTACCGGGGCCAGCCGCTTTTGCTTATGCGCCGGACGTCACGCGGTATGCGTCGAACACACCGTCCACCTTGCGCACCGCGGCGACCAGGTGGCCCAGGTGCTTCGGGTCGGCCATCTCGAACGTGAACCGGCTGACCGCCACCCGATCGCGGGTCGTGGTCACCGTGGCCGACAGGATGTTCACCCGCTCCTCGGACAGCACCCGGGTCACGTCGGCCAGCAACTTGTGCCGATCGAGCGCCTCGACCTGGATCGCCACCAGGAACGTGGACGCCGACGTCGGCTTCCAGGTCACCTCGACCACACGCTCGCTCTGCTCACGCAGGTCTTCCGCGTTCGCGCAGTCTTCGCGGTGCACGCTCACGCCGCCGGAGCGGGTGACGAAGCCGAAGACGGCGTCGCCCGGCACCGGCGTGCAGCAGCGGGCCAGCTTCACCCAGACGTCGCTGACATCCTTGACCACCACGCCCGGGTCCTGTGCGGTGCCGCGGTTGCGCGGCGGGCGGGTCGCGACGGCGGTCTCGGCGATGTCCTCGACCGCGCCTTCCTCGCCACCGAAGCCGGCCACCAGCTTCTGCACCACGGACTGGGCCGAGACGGTGCTGTCACCGACCGCCGCGTAGAGCGACGCCAGGTCGGCCAGGTGCAGGTCGCGGGCGATCGTCTGCAGGTTCTCGCTCGTCATCATGCGCTGCAGGGGCAGACCCTGCTTGCGCATCGCCTTGACGATCGACTCCTTGCCGATCTCGATCGCTTCCTCGCGGCGTTCCTTGTTGAAGTACTGCCTGATCTTCGTACGCGCCCGCGGGCTCTTCACGTACCCGAGCCAGTCCTGCGTCGGGCCGGCCGTCGCCGACTTCGACGTGAAGATCTCGATCACGTCGCCGTTGGACAACGTGGACTCCAGCGGCACCAGCTTGCCGTTCACCCGGGCGCCGATGCACTTGTGGCCGACCTCGGTGTGCACCGCGTACGCGAAGTCGACCGGCGTCGACCCGGTCGGCAGCGGGATCACGTCGCCCTTCGGCGTGAAGACGTACACCTCCTGGCTGGACAGGTCGAAGCGCAACGCGTCCAGGAACTCGGACGGGTCGCTCGCCTCCCGCTGCCAGTCGAGAAGCTGCCGCAGCCAGGTCATCTCGTCGATGTGCGCCGGCGGCCCGACGATCGTCGCGCCCTTCTGCTCCTTGTACTTCCAGTGCGCGGCGATGCCGAACTCCGCCGTCCGGTGCATCGCGAACGTACGGATCTGCATCTCGACCGGCTTGCCGGTCGGGCCGATCACCGTCGTGTGCAACGACTGGTACATGTTGAACTTCGGCATCGCGATGTAGTCCTTGAACCGGCCCGGCACCGGCTGCCAGTTCGCGTGGATCACCCCGAGCGCCGCATAGCAGTCACGCACGGTGTCCACCAGGATCCGCACGCCGACCAGGTCGTAGATGTCGTTGAAGTCGCGGCCCCGCACGATCATCTTCTGATAGATCGAGTACAGGTGCTTGGGCCGGCCGGTCGTCTCGGCCTTGATCTTCGCCGACTTGAGGTCGAGCGAGACCCGGTTCGTCACCTGGCGCAACAACGCCTCACGCTGCGGCTGGTGCTCGCCGATGAGCCGGTTGATCTCTTCGAACCGCTTCGGGAACAGCGTGCCGAACGCGAGGTCCTCGAGCTCCCACTTGATCGTGTTCATACCGAGCCGGTGGGCCAGCGGCGCGAGGATCTCCAGCGTCTCCTTGGCCTTCTGCTCCTGCTTGGCCCGCGGCAGGAAGGTGAGGGTACGCATGTTGTGCAGCCGGTCGGCCAGCTTGATGACGAGCACCCGCGGGTCCTTGGCCATCGCCACGACCATCTTGCGGATCGTCTCGGCCTTGGCCGCGTCGCCCAGTTTCACCCGGTCGAGCTTCGTCACGCCGTCGACCAGCAGCGCCACCTCGGGCCCGAAGTCTTCCTTCATCGAGTCGAGCGAGTAGTCGGTGTCCTCGATCGTGTCATGCAGCAGCGCCGCCACCAGCGTGGTGGTGTCCATCCCGAGGTTGGCCAGAATCGTCGCCACGGCCAGCGGATGTGTGATGTACGGGTCGCCGGACTTGCGGTACTGCCCCGAATGCCACCGCGCGGCGACGTCGAAGGCCCGCTGCAACGCCCGCCCGTCGGCCTTCGGGTGCGAGGCCCGATGGGTCGCGATCAGCGGCTCGAGAACCTCGCTGACCTGCGTGCTCTGCCACGGCGCGTTGAACCGGGCGAGCCGGGCCCGAACCCGGCGCCCGGTCGGCGCGCTGGCCAGCCCGAACGTGGCGGCAGCCTCTTCGGCCGGAGGCATCGGCGAGGCGACCTCGGGCTCGGCTTTCTCGGCCGGCGTGGTCGCGGGCGGCTCAGCCGGCTTCTCCACCGCGGCGGGCGACACGGCCTCGGCCGCCGCGCTCGAGCCGCCCGGCTGCACCGTGTCCTCCGTCGAGGGTGCGACGTCGCTGGACACCGGCCTCCTCACCTCACTGCTCACCTGCTTGGGAACGCCATCCTACCCGTCTGCTCTTCCCGCATACCCAGCGACGAACACCCGAAATGGGTGCCCCTCACAGGCGCATACTCGGACTAAACGGTCAGGAGCGCATGCACCTCACGCGGTGCCAGCCGCTTCCGCCCCTCAAGGAACCCCAGCTCCATCAGAACCGTGAACCCCGCGACCACTCCGCCGGCCCGCTCAACAAGATCAAGAGCCGCCGAGGCAGTACCGCCGGTCGCGAACACATCATCCACCACCAGCACCCGCTGCCCACCCACAAACGCATCCTGATGCACTTCGAGCGTGGCTTCCCCATACTCCAGCGCGTACGAAGCCGAGTGCACCGCCCGAGGCAGCTTCCCCGCCTTGCGCACCGGCACCACCCCCGTACCAGAGGCATAGGCAACGGCCGCGGCGACAACAAACCCGCGAGCCTCGATCCCGGCCACCACATCGAACGACCCGGCCCCGTAGTACTCAACAATCCCGTCAACCACCCGCCGAAACGCCGCGGCGTCGGCGAACAACGGCATCAGATCCTTGAACACGATCCCGGGCCGCGGGAAATCCGGCACATCCAGCACACTGCCGGCCACCACGGCGGCCAGATCCGTCTCACTCACCCGGCAACCCTATCGGCCCCTGTCGTGGAGCGGCCCGCGCGCTCCGTGCGCCGCTTCCGGGTTGTTTGTCGGTGGTGCCGCTTACCGACGATGGTGGCTCCCGGCTTTGGTTCTCTGGTAACAGTGGGAGCTGGGTCGCGCCCGCCACCCCAGCGTTCCTCGATGGCTCATCGAACACGCCAGGCTGGTGCGCGGCTCGTTGTGTCAGTGGCCGATGCGCACCTCGCGACCAACCCCGGCGCCAGAAGCCCGTCCGCGAAGGCGCCGAAGCCAACACCGCCAACCCGGCCCGAGCAGTGCGCAAGCGGCGTCCCGGCAAAACACCACGAACGAGACAATCCAGGTGTCCTCGTACGCCCGGCCGCGAGCAGCTTCGAGATCAGCGCATCCTCCGGCATCCGCGCCAAGACCAAGCAGCCAAGGCGGGAAGCAGAAGTTTGAGCCTGCGGATACTCCTCAGGCGACGGCGGCGTCTGAGCCCCCGGAACCCCGCCGGACCAGCGGAGTCCCCCCTTGCTGAGGAATGAGCGGCTCCGCACTGGCCTGCCGAGGCAGAGTCGACAGGCAGAAGTCCGTCCAGCGCAAGTGCGCGAAAGCCGAGCTGAACTACGCCAGCGTTCCTCGCGCACAACCGCCAACCGTGCGCCCCCTTCGGTGGGGGGTGGGTTGCGCTGATCGACGATCCTCCGCCTCCCCCACCCCAGCACTGGGTGGGCGTTCAACGTAGGCCTCGTCCACGACGATTCGCCCGCTATCCACAGCCCCCGCCGTGCCAAGTTCTAGCTCACACAAGCCCAGGCCCCAGCTCCGGGCGCCACATCAACCAACGCTCCTCACACGAGCACCAGCGAGCGCAACAAGGAAGCCCCGGTCGACCGAACGCGCCGCAATGCCGCGCATACCCGCGCCAGCAAGCGACCTAGCGACAACACACGCGAGCAGAAGCACGGCGGCGAGAGCCGTGTTGCCTATACGCGCTCAGAGCAAAGGGCAACGAGTGCGCTGCTCAACGCCACGGCACAACGGAAGCGCACGACTGTCGGCGACCTGAAGCGTGAAGTACTGACACGGCATCCGGAAACCGCTATCGGCCGCCGCGACCTAAGGCCTCCCAGAGCGCGACCACCAAGCCAACGCAGGCCAAGGCGAGCACCGCACACGACATCACGCTCAGCGACAAATGCAGCCACCTCAAGCCAGGCGAACCGCAACCTGAAGCCCCCGCCCCAGCCCCCACGGTGACCAAAGAACGGAGCCGGGCGAAAGGCCGCCACCGCAGGCAAACAGAACGGCCCGCCAACTGGCGGGCCGTTCGAAGAAACCAAAAACGTCAGCGACGCTTCTTACCCCCAGGCCGATTCCCGGACGCCCCAGGACGCCCGCCACGGTTGGTGTTCCGCCCCGAGGTGGGACGGGCACCCGGCCGCGGCGCCGAAGCCGCCATGGCCGACGAGTTGACCGGGGCGTCGTCCGGCACCGGCGCCACCTCTTCGTCCGAGGCGTCCGCGGAGTCCGAGGCGCCCGGGGAGTCGGACGCGGCGGAGACCGACGACTTGGTGCTCTTCTTGCGCTCCGACCTCGGGGCCACGTCGCCCGAGCGGGCCGATCCCCGGCGGGCCAGGACTCGGGCCGTGTGGGACTTGATGCGGGGCTCCTGGTCCTTCAGGGCCGTCAGCAGCGGCGCCGCGAACATGATCGACGACAGGACGCCGAGGCCCATGCCGACGAAGAGGACCAGGCCGAGGTCTTTCAGGGTGCCCGCCCCGAGCAGGCCGGCGCCGATGAAGAGGAGGCCACCGACCGGGAGCAGGGCGACCAGGCCCGTGTTGATGGAACGCATCAGGGTCTGGTTGACCGCCAGGTTGGTCGCCTCGGAGTAGGTGCGGGTGCTGCCGGCGGTGATTCCCCGGGTGTTCTCCTGGACCTTGTCGAACACCACGACCACGTCGTAGAGCGAGAAGCCCAGAATCGTGAGGAAGCCGATCACCGTCGACGGGGTCACCTCGAAGCCGACCAGCGAGTAGACGCCGGCGGTGAGGATCAGGTCGAGCAGCAGTGACGAGACGGCCGCGGCCGCCATGCGCCATTCGAAGCGGATGACCAGGTACGCCATGACGAGCACCAGGAACACCGCGAGGCCGATGAGGGCCTGCCGGGTGACCTGGCCGCCCCAGGCCGCGGAGACGCGGTTGTCGCTGACCTCGCCGGCCGGCACGCCCAGGTCGGCGACCAGCGCGGACTTCACCGCGGTGGACTCCTCCTGGGTGAGGGCCGAGGTGCGCACCGAGTAGGTCGCGTCGGGGCCGTTGCCCAGCTGCTGGGCCGCGGTGACCTGGGCTTCCTCGGCGACGCCGGCGGTGGAGATGGCGCGCTCGACGGCGGTCTGCGCTTCCTCCTTGGTGCCGACGTCGGCCGGCATGATGATCTGGGTGCCGCCGGAGAACTCGATGCCGAGTTCGAAACCCCGGAACACGAAGCTGCCGATCGCGATGAGGACGAGGACGGCGGCCGCGATGAACCAGGTGTTGCGGCGGCCCACGATGTTGATGTTCGCTTCGCCCCGGTAGAGGCGATCGGCGAGTCCCTGCTTGGCCATGTCAGGCCTCCTTCACGCGCCGGCCCTTGACCGGCTCGTCGGTGGTGGCGTTTTTCAGGACACGGCCGAGGCCGCTGACCCGTGGCGACAGGAACGCCTTGGTGTTCGCGAACAGCGTCATGATCGGGTGGCGGAACAGGAACACCACGACGAGGTCGAGGATCGTGGAAAGGCCCAGCGCGAACGCGAAGCCCTGGACCACGCCCACCGACACGACGTAGAGCACCACGGCGGCCATGATCGTGATGGTGTTCGCGGAGATGATGGTACGCCGCGCCCGGGCCCAGGCTCGGGGCACCGCGCTTCGCGGACTTCGACCCTCGTGGATCTCGTCCTTGAGTCGTTCGAAGTAGATGACGAACGAGTCGGCGGCGACACCCAGCGACACGATGAAACCGGCGATGCCGGCGAGGGTCAGGGTGAACCCGGTGGAGCGGCCGAGCGCGACGAGCGCGGCGAAGGTCAGCAGACCCGAGAGGATCAGGCTGAGGAAGATCACCGTGCCGAGCAGGCGGTAGTAGAAGAACGCGTAGATCGCGACCAGCGCCATGCCGATGCCGGCGGCGAGCAGGCCGGCCTCGAGCTGCTCGATGCCGAGCGTGGCCGAGACGGTCTGGGCGGTGGCCGGTTCGAAGGTGACCGGCAGCGCGCCGTACTTGATCTGGTTGGCCAGCTCGCGGGCCGAGACCGGGGTGAACTGGCCGGTGATCTGGGACTGGCCGGAGAGGACGCCCTGGATCTCCGGCGCCGAGATGATCTCCTTGTCGAGCACCACGGCGACGAGGCAGTGGGTCGCGCCGGAGGAGACCGCCTGGGCGGCCGTGAGGCAGGTGTCGCCGCTGGCCGGCGTGAACGCCTCACGGGTCAACGCGGTCCACTTGGCCTGGCCGGCCGAGGTGAAGTCGAGCGAGACGACCCACTGGCCCTGCTGCTGGTCGAGCTGCGGGCTGGCGGTGGCGATGTCGGTGCCGACCACCTTGGCCACGTCGAGCAGCATCTTGGCGCCGCTCTGGCAGGTGGTGACCTGCGACTTGGCGTCGTCGATGGCACCGTTGGGACGCCCGTTGAGCTGGTCGCAGCTGATCGTCGGGACGAAGTACTGCATCTGCGGGGAGAGCGCGTTGACCTCGGGGCCGCTGAGCGTGTTGAACGGCGCGAACTGCTTGCCCGCGGTGGGGTTGGTCTGCAGGTCGACCGGGGCCGTGAGCTTGGCCGCGGCGGCGTAGATGGCCGGGCCGACCTTCTTCTCGACCTGGGCGATCAGCGCCTTCTTGTCGGCGGGCACCGGCTCGGCGGACCCGGACGGCGACGGCGCCGGAGCGGGCGCGGCCGACGCGGGGGCGCTCGGCGGGGTGCTGGGGGCGGGCGCCTTCTCGAGCTCGCCGCCACCCTGGCCGCCGCTGCCACCGGACGGGGTCGGCGGGGCGGGGGCGCTGGGCGCGCCGCCGGAGGCGCCGGGCGCCGGGGCGGACGGCGCGGCGCTGGGCTGCGGCGGGTTGATCGCCTGCGCGGCCACGTCGCCGGTCGCCTGGAGGACCTTGCGGAAGCGCATCTGCGCCGCCTGGCCCACGTTCTTCAGCTCGTCGTTGCCCTCACCGGCGAGCGACACCACGATGTTGCGGTTGCCCTCGATGACCACCTCGGCCTCGGAGACGCCGAGCGCGTTGACCCGGCTCTCGATGATCCGCCGGGCCTCTTCCATGCTCGCCTGGGAGGGCGCCTGGCCGTTGGATTCCAGCGACGCCACGTAGGTGGCCTGGGTGCCACCGATGAGGTCGAGGCCGAGCTTGGGGTGCAGGCGTTCGGAGATCGGCCCCTTGGCGCCGAAGCCGAAGAAGGCCACGAGATAGAGGATGATGAAGATCAGGC
Organism: Actinoplanes sp. NPDC089786; assembly: GCF_040684855.1. NCBI lineage: Bacteria > Bacillati > Actinomycetota > Actinomycetes > Micromonosporales > Micromonosporaceae > Actinoplanes > Actinoplanes sp. NPDC089786. The sequence goes on along the minus strand of NZ_JBFBGU010000010.1, from coordinate 116,514 downwards.
CGAGCACGGCGAGTTGCCGCCCGGGATGTTGCTGCCCCTGTGGTGGTCGTGCCACGGCTGTGAATCTCCCTAGTACGGAATGGGCCGGCGAGGTGGGGTGGGCATGACGGACATCGCCGACAGCCCGCGCCGCGACGATTATGCCTATTTTTCACATCGTCGGCTGCCCCGTCACGCTTGGGGCAGCCGACGGAAGGGGTCAGTCGTTCTTGCGGGTCTCGACGACCGGGCTGACCGGCTCGTCCGAGACCGGAACCTCGGGCTCGGGCTCGGGCTCGGGCTCCTCGACCGAGTTCTGGGTCAGAACACGGGCGATGGCCGGCCGGGCGAAACGGGCGTGGACGCCGGGCGAGATCTCCACGGTGACCACGTCGTCGTCGACCGAGACCACGGTCGCGTGCAGACCGCCGATGGTGACGATCTCGTCGCCGGGGCCGAGGGACGACTGCATCGCCTGGGCCTCACGACGCCGCTTCTGCTGCGGGCGGATCATCATGAAATACATGACGGCAAAGAGCAGGACGATGAGCACGAGCGGCATGAAGCTGCCGCCGCCCTGTGCTGCCGCTGCGAAATTTGGCACGAGAAAGCCTTCCTGGGGGATACACATCCCACTCGATCGGCGGCGAGTCTAATCCCTCTAGCTGGGAAGTCCCTACGCGGCACTGGTATCGGTCCGATTACAGCGGGTTTTCCGCCATCCCCCTAACGGGTGTCATCGCGGGCGAAGAGGTCGGCCTGCACGGCCCGCCCGTCCGACGGCGGTGTTTTGCCCAGGTGCAGCCAGCCCGCCTCGGTGGCGACCCGGCCCCGCGGCGTACGCGCCAGCAGCCCCGCACGCACCAGGAACGGCTCGCACACCTCTTCCACCGTGTCGGACTGCTCGCCGACCGCCACGGCCAGCGTGGACAGCCCCACCGGCCCGCCCCGGAACGACTCGATCAGCGCCCGCAGCACCGCCCGGTCGAGCCGGTCGAGCCCAAGCGCGTCGACGTCGTAGACCTTGAGCGCCGCGCGCGCCGCGTCGTGGGTGACCACGCCGTCGCCCCGGACCTCGGCGTAGTCACGGACCCGGCGGAGCAGCCGGTTGGCGATGCGCGGCGTGCCCCGGGAGCGTCCGGCGATCTCGCGGGCGCCGTCGGCCGTGATCGGCACGCCGAGGATCCGTGCCGAGCGGTGCAGCAGGGCGTCGAGGTCGTCCGGCGAGTAGAAGTCGAGGTGGGCGACGAAGCCGAACCGGTCGCGCATCGGCCCGGACAGCAGCCCGGCCCGGGTGGTCGCGCCGACCAGGGTGAACGGTTCCACGTCGAGCGGGATCGCGGTGGCGCCCGGTCCTTTGCCGACGATCACGTCGACCCGGAAGTCTTCCATCGCGCTGTAGAGCAGTTCTTCGGCCGGCTTGGCGATGCGGTGGATCTCGTCGATGAACAGCACGTCGCCTTCGGCCAGACCGGTCAGGATGGCGGCCAGGTCGCCGGACCGCTCGATCACCGGGCCGCTGGTGGTGCGGATGCCGCTGCCCAGTTCGGCCGCCACGATGTTGGCCAGGGTGGTCTTGCCGAGGCCGGGCGGGCCGGAGAGCAGGATGTGGTCGGGTGGGGTGCCGCGTTTCAGGGCGCCCTGCAGCAGCAGGTCGAGCTGGTCGCGGACCCGGTGTTGAGCGATGAAGTCGGCGAGCCGGCGGGGCCGGACGCTGGCTTCCGCGTCGAGGTCGTTCTCGTCGGCTTCGGGAGAGACCAGATCGTCGTTCATCGGGTACGCCCGAGCAGGCGGATCGCCTGACGGAGCAGCACGGGCACGGGTGGCACCTCACCGTCGACGGTCTCGGCGACCGCGGCCACCGCCTGGTCGGCCTGCGACGCCGTCCAGCCCAGGGCGAGCACACCCTGCCGGACCTGGTCCTGCCAGTCGCCGGGCCGGAGCGGGCCGGTGGCCGCCGCGCCGAGCACGCCGACCGGGCCGATCTTGTCGCGGAGTTCGAGGACCATCCGCTCGGCGCCCTTCTTGCCGATGCCCGGGACCTTGGTCAGCGCGGTCAGGTCGCCGCCGCTGATCGCCCGGCGTACGGCATCGGGGTGATGGACCGCGAGCACCGCCTGAGCGAGACGTGGTCCCACCCCGCTCGCCGTCTGGAGCAGCTCGAAGAGCTGTTTCTCGTCGTCGTCGGCGAAGCCGTAGAGGGTGAGCGAGTCTTCCCGGACCACCAGGCTCGCCGCCAGCCGGGTCTCATGGCCCGGCTTGAGCCCGGCCAGCGTGCCGGGCGCGCACTGCAGCTGCATCCCGACCCCGCCGACCTCGATCACGGCGCTGTCCGGCGCGATCGACGCGACCACTCCCCGTACGCTGGCGATCATCGAACCCCTCCCCTGACCCGGCGCTGGGCCGTACGCTGCGCGGCCGCGATCTGCTTGGCCTTGGCCGCCGCCGCCTCGATGCGGGCCCGGGTGCCGCCACGCCAGATGTGGCAGATGGCGAGGGCGAGGGCGTCGGCGGCGTCGGCCGGCTTGGGTGGCTCGTCGAGCCCGAGCAGCCGGGTGACCATCGAGGTGACCTGGGCCTTGCCCGCCGTGCCGGAGCCGGTGACCGCCGCCTTGACCTCGCTCGGCGTGTAGGTCTGCACGGGCAGCCGGGCGCGCGACCCGGCCAGGATCGCGACCGCGCTGGCCTGGGCCGTGCCCATCACCGTCCGGACGTTGTGCTGGGAGAACACCCGCTCGACGGCCACGCTCTCGGGCTGATGTTCGGTGACCAGCTCGGCCAGCGACTCGTCGAGGTGGAGCAGCCGCAGCGCGATGTCGTCGTCGGGCTCGGTGTAGACCACGTAGTAGGCGACCAGCTTGCACTGCCGGCCCGGCACACCCTCGACGACGCCGACGCCGCAGCGGGTGAGCCCCGGGTCGATGCCGAGCACGCGCATCAGCGGCAACCTCCTGTACGTATGTTCGACGACAGTAGTGGATGGCGCATCTTGCGGCACCAGCGACACACCTCCAAGCTGAGACGTGTATCTCGTCCCGCCGATGGCCGACGAACCTCCCCAGGAGTTCGTCGAGTTCGTCGCGGACCGTCTGCCGTGGATGACCGCGGAGGCGAATCGTCTGACCGACGGGGCCGACCAGGCCGCCGGCATCGCCGCCCTGGTGCTCAGCGATTTGGCTTTGCACTGGCGCCGGCTGGGCCTGCGCGCCCGCCTCTCCCACGCCGACGAGGCGCGCGCGTTCACCGTCCGGCGGCTTCAGCTGCGGAGCAAGCAGTGGCGGGACGACCAGATCTACCAGGTCGAGGTGCGGGTGCTGCGGCCGGTTTACCAGGTGGCGTACTACCCGGCGAGCTACGCCGCCCGTAAGGCCGAGGTGCTGGCGTCGACGGTCCGCTCGTCGACCGCGCCGATGGCCGAGGCCGCGATCGCGTGGACGTACGCCCGGCGCCGGGCCCAGATCCACAAGATCGTGCGTACGGTCATCGTCATCGTGGTGACGATCGGCGTCTTCCTCAGCCTGATCCCGAGCAACCCGGACTACTACTAGTAGCGGAAGCCGGCCACCAGCGCGTTGAGGTCGCCCGACATCCGGGCCAGCTCGGTGGTCGCCTGCCGGGTGTCGGCCACGCTCTGGCTGGTCACCATCGTCGCGTCGGCGACCACGATGATGTTCCGGGCGATCTCGTTGGTGCCCGCCGCCGCCTCGCTCACGCTGCGGTTCATCTCGCTGGTGGTGGCGGTCTGCTCCTCCACGGCCGAGGCGATCGTGGTCTGGAAGTCGCTGATCCGCGCGATCACCGACGAGATCTCCTCGATCGCGCTGACCGCGCCGGAGGTGTCGGCCTGGATCGCCTCGATCCGGCGGGAGATGTCCTCGGTGGCCCGGGCGGTCTCCTGCGCCAGGTCCTTGACCTCGGACGCGACCACGGCGAACCCCTTGCCGGCGTCACCGGCGCGGGCGGCCTCGATGGTGGCGTTCAGGGCCAGCAGGTTGGTCTGCTCGGCGATCGCGGTGATCACCTTGATCACGTTGCCGACCTCGGCCGACGACTCGCCCAGCTTGTTCATGGTCTGCGAGGTGGCGGTGGTGACGCTGACCGCCTCGGCCGCCACCCGCGCGGCCTCGGTGGCGTTCTGCGAGATCTCCCGGATGGAGGCGCCCATCTCCTCGCCGCCGGCCGAGACGGTCTCGACGCTGCGGGACACCTCCTCGGCCGCGGCGGAGGCGGCCCGGGCCTGGGTGGAGGCGTTCTGCGCGGAGGCTTCGATCTGCTCGGCGGTGCTGCTCATCTCCTCGGCGGCCCCGGCCAGCGAGGTGGCCGAGCCGTCGATGGTGCGTACCGTGCCGCGCAGGTTCTCGATCGCGGCGTCCAGCGACTGGGCCATCCGGCCGGGCTCGTCCCGGGAGACCACCCCGCTGGTCCGGGTCAGGTCGCCGGCCGCCAGCGCGTCGCAGACCCCCTGCACCCGGCGCAGCGACGCGACGATCCGCCGGGCCACCATCAGGCCGAGCACCAGCGCCAGCACCGAGCCGAGCACCATGACCAGGATCGAGGTGAGCCGCCCGGTGTCGTAGCCGTTCGCGGCCGAGGCGGCGTTCGCGGCCGCGACCGTGCGCTCCGACCGATCCAATTCCTCGAGATAGCTGTCGACCTGTTTCATCAGCGGCGTGACCCGCTCGTCCCGGGTCTTCGCCCAGGCGGCGAGGTCGTCGCGGGCGCCGGCCGGGAACAGGTCGTTCTGGGCGATCGTGACGTAGGACCGGAAGGCGGTGTCCAGGGCCGCGACGGTGGCCGGGTTGCCGGCCGGCTCGCTGTCGCGGTACAGCGCCAGCGCCTGCTCGTACTCGTCGACACGGGAGGCGAAGCCCTGGGCGTACGACCGCATGTCGGCATCGTTCTGCGAGATCGCCTGGTTCGCCGCGGCCAGCCGGGCATGCACGATCGCCGCCTTGACCCGGGACACGCTCTCGAGCCCGCCGAAGTTGCTGGTGTAGATCACCTGCGCCGAGTGGCTGGCGTCGCGCAAGTGCAACAGCCCGACGATCCCCACGACGACCGTGACGGCCACCGCCACGGTGACCGCCAGGACGATCTTCAGATTGACGCCCAGATTCGCGAACCAGCCCACGAACGCACTATCGCGCGCCGTGGGTGGGTCGCGGGACCGAACCGGGAAAGCGGTCAGGCGTCGATCTTGGCCATGACCTCGTCGGAGACGTCGAAGTTGGCGTAGATGTTCTGGACGTCGTCGGAGTCTTCCAGGACGTCGATCAGCTTGAGGACCTTGCGGGCGGCGTCCTCGTCGACCTCGACCGTCATGGTCGGGACCAGGGAGGATTCGGCCGAGTCGTAGTCGATGCCCGCGTCCTGCAGCGCCGTGCGCACCGCGACCAGGTCGGTCGGCTCGCTGACCACCTCGAACGACTCGCCCAGGTCGTTGATCTCCTCGGCGCCGGCCTCCAGCACCGCCATCATCAGGTCGTCCTCGGTCAGCTCACCCTTGGGGACGATGATCACGCCCTTGCGGTTGAACAGGTACGACACGCTCCCGGCGTCGGCGAAGGTGCCGCCGTTGCGGGTCAGCGCGGTGCGGACCTCGGTCGCCGCGCGGTTGCGGTTGTCGGTGAGGCACTCGATCAGCAGGGCGACGCCGTTGGGGCCGTAGCCCTCGTACATGATCGTCTGCCAGTCGGCGCCGCCGGCCTCGAGGCCGGAGCCGCGCTTGACCGCGTTGGCGATGTTGTCGTTGGGGACCGAGCTCTTCTTCGCCTTCTGGATGGCGTCGTAGAGCGTGGGGTTACCGGACGGATCACCACCGCCGACCCGGGCCGCGACCTCGACGTTCTTGATCAGCTTGGCGAACATCTTGCCGCGCTTGGCGTCGATGACGGCCTTCTTGTGCTTGGTCGTCGCCCACTTGGAGTGGCCGGACATGCGTTACCTCCGTGTGAATCCGTCGTTCGTCAGGCGGCCCGGCGGACCATCTCGACGAAGTACCGGTGCACGCGAAGGTCGCCGGTGAGCTCCGGGTGGAAAGCCGTGGCGAGCAGGTTGCCCTGCCGGACGGCGACAATCCTACCGGCGGCCGGGCCGGCTGTGACGCGGCCCATCACCTGCACCTCCGGTCCCACCTGCTCAACCCACGGCGCCCGGATGAAGACCGCCTCGAATGGCCCGCCCGAGATGTCGGAGATGTCGACCGGGCCCTCGAATGATTCGACCTGCCGCCCGAACGCGTTGCGCCGGACCGTCATCTCGATGCCGCCGAAGGTCTCCTGGTCGGGCCGTCCGTCCAGCACCGTCGAGGCCAGCATGATCATTCCGGCGCAGGAGCCGTACACCGGCATCCCGCCGGCGATCCGCTTGCGGATCGGCTCCAGCAGCTCGAACGTGATGGCCAGCTTACTCATCACGGTCGACTCGCCGCCCGGGATGATCAGGGCGTCGACCGCGTCCAGCTCCTCGGGCCGGCGCACCGGAAGCGCGCCGGCCCCGCATGACGACAGGGCCTCGGCGTGCTCCCGGACCGAACCTTGCAACGCCAGGACGCCGATGGAGAAGGTCACCAGCCACGCTCGGCGAGCCGGTGCGGCTGCGGCACCTCTTCCACGTTGATGCCGACCATGGCCTCGCCCAGACCGCGGGAGACCTTGGCGATCATCTCGGGGTCGTCGTGGAACGTGGTGGCCTTGACGATCGCGGCGGCGCGCTGGGCCGGGTTGCCGGCCTTGAAGATGCCCGAGCCGACGAAGACGCCCTCGGCGCCGAGCTGCATCATCATGGCCGCGTCGGCCGGGGTGGCGATGCCGCCCGCGGTGAACAGCACAACCGGCAGCTTGCCCGCCTCGGCCACCTCCTTGACCAGCTCGTACGGCGCCTGCAGCTCCTTGGCCGCGACATAGAGCTCATCCGGAGGGAGGTTCTGCAGCCGGCGGATCTGCTGCCGGATCTGGCGCATGTGTGTCGTGGCGTTGGAGACGTCGCCGGTGCCGGCCTCGCCCTTGGAGCGGATCATGGCCGCGCCCTCGGTGATCCGGCGCAGCGCCTCGCCCAGGTTGGTCGCGCCACACACGAACGGCACGGTGAACTGCCACTTGTCGATGTGGTTGGCGTAGTCGGCCGGGGTCAGCACCTCGGACTCGTCCACGTAGTCGACACCGAGCGCCTGGAGCACCCGGGCCTCGACGAAGTGGCCGATCCGGGCCTTGGCCATCACCGGGATGGACACCGCGGCGATGATGCCGTCGATCATGTCGGGGTCGCTCATCCGGGAGACGCCCCCCTGCGCGCGGATGTCGGCGGGGACCCGCTCGAGCGCCATCACGGCGACCGCGCCGGCGTCTTCGGCGATCTTCGCCTGCTCCGGGGTGACCACGTCCATGATCACACCGCCCTTGAGCATCTCGGCCATGCCGCGCTTGACCCGGGCCGTGCCGACCGCCGGCTGCTGCGTCGTGGATGCTGCGCTCTCGGACACTGGATACCGCTCCTCACGCTCGTGGGCTTGCGAGGAGGATTCTAGGAGCGGTGGAAGGGGCCAACGAGGGCCAATCGAGGGGAAGGTGGCCTTCGCCGATCAGGCCGCTTCGACGGCCGCGGCCGGTTGGGCGCGAGGCGCGATGACCACCGGCAGCTCCGGCAGGACCGGCTCGACGATGTCGAAGTACGCCGGTCGCGGGTAGCGCCGGGCCAGCCCGAAGACCCGGACCACCGGGCGCCGCCGGGCGCGCAGGGCGTCACGGACCGTGTCGGTGTGCACCTGGCGGGCCAGCGTCACGCGGCGGCTGGTGGCCACCAGCGCCCGGGTGGCCTCGTCGCCCGGGGGCAGTGGCACGCTCGCCAGCTGGCGGGACAGGTCGTTCTCGGCCGCCTCGCGCCCGTCCGGCGCCGCGTCCAGGGCGAGGCGGGCGGCGGCGTACAGCTCGGCGTTGTCGGTGTGCTCGGCGACCACGGCGGCGGCCGCCGCCCGGCGGAGAAGGTGCTGGTCGAGGGCCCGGAACGCGGAGGCGGAACGGACGTGCACCCGCTCGACCCGGTGGGCGGTCCAATACAGGTACGCGCACAGCACGACGATCACCGCCGCTAAGCCCAGCACCATACGCATGCCGGAATGGTAGTGCGCGTTGGTTTCGAAGAGTTACCGGCCCGAACGTGGTTCCGACCACTCCACGTCGATCACGCGCCCGTCGGTGGCCTCGATCGCCGCGGCGTACACCTCGAGTACCCGCCCGGCTACGCTCGGCCAATCGAAGGCCGCGACCGCCTTGACCGCGTCCGCCGCCAGGTCCTTGCGCCGCGCGGGATCGTCCAGCAACTCGTCCAGCAGGGCGGTGAGCGCGGCCGCGTCGCCGGTCGGGAAGAGCGCCCCGGCCCGGCCGCCGTCCAGCACCCGGCGGAAGGCGTCCAGGTCGCTCGCGGCGACGGTGGTGCCGGCCGCCATGGCCTCGGTGAGGATCATCCCGAAGGACTCACCGCCCGTGTTCGGCGCGACGTAGACATCCACGCTGCGTAACATTCTCGCCTTGTCCTGCTCGCTGACCAGCCCGAGGAACTCGACCCGGTCACGAACGTCGGCCGGGAACAGGTCGTAGAGGTCGGCGCGGTCGCCGGGGCCGGCCACCAGCAGCCGCAGCCCGGGCCGGCGCCGGGCCAGCGTGACGAACGCCGTACGCAGGATCGGAAAGCCCTTGCGTGACTCGGTGAACCGGCCCAGGAAGCCCAGCGTGCCGCCCTCGCCGGGCCAGCCGGGCAGCGGTTCGGCCCCGGCGAACTTGGCCACCGCCACCCCGTTGGGGATCTCCACCGCGCCGCCGCCCAGGTGTTCCACCTGCACCTTGCGGGCGAGCTCACTGACCGCGATCCGCGCGGTGATCTTCTCCATCAACGGCTGCAACATGCCCTGCGCCGCGGCCAGCGCCCGGGACCGGGTCATCGCGGTGTGGAAGGTGGCCACGACCGGGCCACGGGTGCGCAGCACGGCCAGCATCGACAGGCTGAGCACGAACGGCTCGTGCACATGGAGCACGTCGAAATCGCCGCGGGACAGCCAGCGCCGGACCCGCGCCGACGAGACCGGGCCGAACGAGATGCGGGCCACCGAACCGTTGTACGGGAAACGCACCGCCCGGCCGGCCGGCACGACATAGGGCGGGTGCTCGGCGTCCTCGTCGGCCGGGGCCAGCACGGAGACCTCGTGGCCCAGCCCGATCAGCGCCTCAGCCAGGTCGACGATGTGGTTCTGCACCCCGCCGGGCACGTCGAACGAGTACGGCGACACGATCCCGATCCGCACGCCCCACCCCTCACAACCACAGCTTCTGGAGCATGTGCCAATCCTGCGGATGCTCCGCGATGCCGATCGCGAACGAGTCGGCCAGCCGCTGGGTGACCAGCTTGACCCGTTCCGTCAGGGTGCCCTCGGCCGGGTCGGGCAGCTCGATGCGGCGCAGCCGGCCCACCGCCCGTCCGGGCTCGAACCACATGTCAACGGCGTAGAGAGGCGCCCGGGTACGCAGCGCGAGCAGCGCCGGGCCGGGCGGCATCCGGGTCCGCCCGCCGAAGAACTCCACCTCGACGCCGCGCGACGACAGGTCACGCTCGCTGAGCAACGCCACCGCCCAGCCCTGCCCGGCCCGCTCGGCCAGCACGTCGATCGGCGGCCGGGGCGAGCCGGTCAGCGGGACGACCTCCATGCCCAGCGCCTCGCGGTAGGCCATGAACTGCTTGTAGACCTTCTCGGGCTTGAGCCGCTCGGCCACCGTGACCAGCCTGAACCCGTTGGCCGAGACCCAGGCCGCGGCGGCGTCCCAGTTGCCGGCGTGCGGCAGCGCCATGATGGCCCCGTTGCCCTCGGCCAGCACCTTCTCGAACTCACCCTCGGGCTCCAGGCGGAACCCGGCCAGGTGGTCGGCCCGGCTGCGGGAGGGCAGGCGGAAGGCCTCCATCCAATACCGGGCGTACGAGCGCAGCCCGTCGCGTACCAGCGTCTCGTCGAGATCGGGACCCACCACCTGCTGAAGGTTGCGACGCAGCCGCTGGGTCCCCGGCCCGTTCGTCCGCCAGGAGCGGTCGGCGGCGGCCGTGAACAACCGCCGGGCCACCCCCAGGGGCATGGCCCGGACCAGCCGCCAGCCCGCCGCGAACCCCAGCTCGGTCAGCCTGTCCTTCACTCGGCGGGCACCTTGTCGCTGCGGGCGGCGTGGATCAGCCTCTGGAAGACCGTGAACGCGCTCAGCACGGCCAGCACCCAGAGCGCCGCGGGCAGGCCCCAGTCGAGCCCGAACCCGCTGAGCAGGCCACCGACGCCGACGACGATCAGCCGCTCGGCGCGCTCGGCCAGGCCCACGTCGGCGTTCAGGCCGAGGCTCTGGGCGCGCGCCTTCACATATGACACCACCTGGCCGGCGGCCAGGCAGATGACCGCGGCGACCATGCCGTTGTACGGGTTGTCCTGCCCGAACAGGTACCAGAAGACCGCGCCGAAGATGGCCGCGTCGGCGATCCGGTCCATCGACGAGTCGAGCAGCGCGCCGAACGTGCCGGCCGGCCCCCGCATGCGGGCCATCGTGCCGTCGAGCATGTCGGTGAGCGCGAAGAACGTGACGACCAACGCCCCCGCTATCAGATGGCCGCGGGCGCCGAGCGCCAGTGCCCCGATCACCACGCCGACGGTGCCCGCTACCGTGACGGCGTTCGGTGACACCCCCCGGCGCAGCAGGAATCGCGCGGTCGGGTCGACCACATGGGCGAGGACGAGGCGGGCGGGGACGCTGAAGATCTTTGCCATGGCGGTCACCACTGTATCGGCGCGCTGATCCGGCCGCATCGGCCCTGATGTCATCAGCACGGCTCGGATGACTACAAGGGGTTGCGGCACGCGTACCGCGGGGTGTGGGATCTCACAATAGCGTCGTAACACCCGGGAAACGGAGGTGCGCTGGCATGGCGCAGAAGACTTCGGAAAAGGGGGTCACCGGCGCTGCTGCGCCGGTGGTGACCGAGCCAGGCAGAGTTCGTAACGTGGTGCTGGTGGGCCACTCCGGTTCGGGGAAGACGACGCTGGTCGAGGCGCTGCTCGCCGCCACGTCGACGATCCCGAGGACGGGTACGGTCGCCGACGGCACCACGGTCACCGACCACGATCCGGCGGCCGTACGGCAACAGCGTTCCGTGGCCCTGTCCTGTGCTCCGCTCGTCCACGACGGGGTGAAGATCAACCTGCTCGACACCCCCGGCTACGCCGACTTCGTCGGGGAGCTCCGGGCCGGCCTGCGGGCCGCCGACGCCGCGCTCTTCGTGGTCTCGGCGGTCGACGGGGTGGACGCGGCGACGACCGCGCTCTGGGCCGAGTGCGCCGCGGTGGGCATGCCCCGCGCGGTGGCGATCACCCGGCTCGACCACCCCCGCGCCGACTTCGACGAGACCCTGGCCGACTGCCAGGACGCGTTCGGCGAGAACGTGATGACGATCTACCGCCCGATGCTGGGCGACGACGGCGCCTCCATCGCCGGGCTGCTCGGCCTGGTCACGCTGCGGGTGCTCGACTACTCGGCCGGCTACCCGCCCCAGGTCGGCCAGGCCGAGCCGGCCCACCTGACCCCGATCGAGGAGGACCGCAACGCGCTGATCGAGGGGATCATCGCCGAGTCCGAGGACGAGTCCCTGATGGACCGTTACCTCGGCGGCGAGACCGTCGGTCCGGACGTGCTGGTCCCCGACCTGGAGAAGGCGGTGGCCCGCGGCCACTTCTACCCGGTCATCCCGGTCTGCTCAGCCACCGGCGTCGGCCTCGACGCGCTGCTCGACGGCCTGGTCTCCGGCGCGCCCTCGCCCCTGGAGCACGACCTGCCCCTGGTCACCGGCGTGGACGGCTCGCCCAAGGCGCCACTCACCTGCGACCCGGACGGCCCGCTGGTCGCCGAGGTCGTGAAGACCACCATCGACCGGCACGTCGGCCGGGTCTCCCTGGTGCGGGTCTTCTCGGGCACGCTCACCCCCGAGTCGGTGGTGCACGTCTCCGGGCACGGCCTGGCCGAACGCGGCCACCCCGACCACGACGCGGACGAGCGGGTCGCCCACATCTACTCCCCGCTCGGCGCCCAGCTGCGCGAGACGGGCCGCTGCATCGCCGGCGACATCTGCGCGATCACCAAGTCGGGCAGCGCCGAGACCGGCGACACGCTGTCCGGCAAGGACGACCCGATGCTGATGGCGCCGTGGACGATGCCCGAGCCGCTGCTGCCGATCGCGGTGGTCGCCAAGACCCGGTCCGATGAGGACGCCCTGGCCAAGAACCTGGCCCGGCTGGTCGCGGGCGACCCGACGCTGCGGCTCGAACGCAACGCCGACACCCACCAGCTGGTCCTGTGGTGCATGGGCGAGTCGCACGCCGACGTGGTCCTCGACCGGCTCCGGGCCGGCGGCGTCGAGCTCGACACCGAGCCGGTCAAGGTGTCCCTGCGCGAGACGTTCGGCAGCGCCGCCAAGGGTCACGGCCGGCACGTCAAGCAGAGCGGCGGCCACGGTCAGTACGCGATCTGCGACATCCACGTCGAGCCCCTCCCCCGCGGGTCCGGTTTCGAGTTCGCCGACAAGGTGGTGGGCGGTGCGGTGCCGCACAACTACATCCCGTCGGTCGAGAAGGGCGTCCGGGCCCAGCTCGAGAAGGGCATCGCGGCCGGTTATCCGGTCGTCGACCTGAAGGTGACGCTCTACGACGGCAAGGCGCACAGCGTCGACTCGTCGGATGCCGCGTTCCAGACGGCCGGGGCGCTGGCCCTGAAGGAGGCCGCCGCCGCGGCCGAGGTGGTGCTGCTGGAGCCGGTGGACGAGGTCGTGGTCCGGGTCCCCGACGAGTACGTCGGCGCGGTGATGAGCGACCTCTCCGGCCGGCGTGGCCGGCCGCTCGGCACGGAGGCCGACGAGACCGGGGAGTTCAGCCTGGTGCGGGCCGAGGTGCCGGCCACCGAACTGATCCGGTACGCGGTGGAGCTGCGCGCCATCTCCTCCGGGGCCGGAACCTTCAGCCGCACGTACGCCCGCCATGAGCCGATGCCGTCCCAGGTGGCCGACGCGGTCCTGAAGGAGCACGCGGCCAAGTGATCCCACCGGCGGCCGGCCACTCAGTGGGCGGCCGCCGGCAGCTCCTCATCGGGCAACGTCAGCGCGTTGGCCGCCTCGAAGATCGGCTTGTTCACCGAAGCGATGATCTGCTTGTGCCACGGGTTGAGGCGCAGCGTCCGCATCGCGTAGTTGCGCATCGCGATGCTCAGCCGCCCGCCCGGCACCATCTGACCGGCCATCTTCCGGCCCAGCGCGAGATTCCGCTCGGTGTACGGGCGCAGCGTCCCCTCGTACTCCGCGAACGCGGCCGCGGTGTCGCCGTGCCGGGCCAGCGCCCTAGCCAGCACGTAGGCGCCGCACAGGGCCGTGCTGGTGCCCTGCCCCGACGCCGGTGACGGGCAGAACGCCGCGTCCCCGAGCAATACCACACGGCCGGCCGACCACCGCGGGATATCCACCTGACTGAGACTGTCCACAAAGAAGTCGCCCGCGCCGGAAATTTCCGGGCCCGCCGCGCTACGTTGCCGCCCACCCAGTGCCGGGGTGGGGGTGGCGGCGGGGCCCGCGCCACCGCTCAAGATCGAACTCGCGCCGGGCGCCTCGCCGAGGATCGAACTCGCCCTGGGCGCCTCGCCGGGGATCGAACTCGGGCCGGGCGCCTCGCCGAGGATCGATTCGAGCAGCCGCGGCACCTGCCAGCCGTCGCCGGCGAACTTCGACGCCACCAGCTCGCGGGTGACCGTCGAGCGCGACAGCTCGGGCGACGCGAAGATCATCCCCGCCTTGGCCGGCTCGTCGGGCCCGGTGCTGTAGAGGAACACCATCCGCCCGGGCACCGCCCAGAACACCTCCTCACGGTCGAGCCGCAGGTCGTTGGGGACCGTGGCGATCGACAGGTAGGCGCCGAGGTGCCGCAACGGGGCGTCCAGCCCGGCCAGCCGACGGGTCGCCGAATGCAACCCGTCCGCGCCCACGATCACGTCGAAGCGCCGCTCCAGCCCGCTCTCGAATACCACGTCGCCGTCCGGCGAGATCGAGGCGATCGCGTCGCCGTAGCGGAACTCGGTGACCGGCGCCGCCGCCTCGGCCAGGATCCGGACCAGGTCGCCGCGCATCACCTCGATGTCGTCGCCGCGCCGGCCCATCAGCAGGTTCGCGTCGAGGGCGGCCACCTTGCCACCGGTCGGTGTCACGTAGGTGACCTGCCGCATCCCGGTGTCCCGGGCCCGGGCCGCCGGGTAGACGCCGGTCCGCTTGAGGACCTCGATGGCCGTTCCGCGGACATCCACCTTGTACCCACCGTCGCGCAGGGCGGGCGCCCGCTCGACGATCGTCGGCCGAAGGCCGTGACGGCCCAGCCAGTACGCCAGGAGGGGACCCGCCACGCCGGCCCCCGAGATCAGCACCTCTCGACTCCTCATGCGAGTTACTATACAAACGTCTTACACGTTTGTATAGATCCTAGGATGAGAGCCATGGGGCATCGCGAGGACCTGCTGGCCGGCGCACGGCGCTGCCTGTCCGAGAAGGGCTACGCCCGCACCACCGCGCGCGACATCGTTGCCGTGTCGGGCACCAACCTGGGCTCCATCGGCTACCACTACGGCTCGACCAAGGCCCTGATGAACGCGGCCATGCTCAGCGCGGTCGACGAGTGGGGTCAGAAGATCAGCGCCGCGATGGTCACCGACGACAGCGACTCCGGCGACGAGCAGCTGGTCCGGCTGTGGCGCCGGATCATCAGCACGGCCCGGGCCGACCGGGAGCTCTTCATGGCCACGGTCGAGGCCATGGTCCAGGCCGAGCACGCGCCGGAGCTGCGGGAACAGATGGCCGACGGCATCCGGCAGGGCCGCTCGGGCATGGCCGCGATGATCACCGGTCAGGTCGAGGAGTCGATCGACCGCGAGACGGTCAGGACGCTCGGCTCGGTGCAGATGGCGCTGATGTCGGGCGTGCTCATCCAGTGGATGACCGACCCCGAGAACGCCCCGTCGGCCGAAGAGGTCGTGGCCGGGATCAAAGCCCTGGCCGGCGCCTCGACCGGCGCTTCCACCGGGCGGAAGGCCTGACCGGTCGAGCGTACAAAAAGAAGGGTCTTAGGAAGTCCAGGCCTTGGCGAGCAGGGTACGGGTGTCGGCCAGCAGCATGGGCATGGTCTTGGTGCGGCCGATGACCGGCATGAAGTTGGCGTCGCCGCCCCACCGCGGCACGACATGCTGGTGCAGGTGGGCCGCGATGCCCGCGCCGGCCACCGAGCCCTGGTTCATGCCCAGGTTGAAGCCGTGCGGGCTGCTGGCACGGCGGATCGTCACCATCGCCCGCCGGGTGAAGGCGGCCACCTCGGCCACCTCCTCCTCGGTCAGGTCGGTGTAGTCGGCCACGTGCCGGTACGGGCAGATCAGCAGGTGGCCGGGGTTGTACGGGTAGAGGTTCAGGATCACGTACACCGACGAGCCCCGCGCGACGATCAGCTTCTCCTCGTCGGTGTGCTTCGGCGCGTCGCAGAACGGGCAGCCCGGCGGCTGGTCAGAGCCGGTCACATAGGCCATCCGGTGCGGCGTCCAGAGCCGCTCCAGCCCGTCCGGCTCGGTCATGACGCCGACGGACCCGTGTTCACGCGGCCGCGGACGACCTCGGTCACGTGCGCGATCGCCTCGTCCAGCGGCACGCCGTTGCGCTGCGAGCCGTCGCGGTAGCGGAACGACACCGTCCCGGCGGCCACGTCGTCGTCGCCGGCGATCACCATGAACGGGATCTTCTGCTGTTGTGCGGTGCGGATCTTCTTCTGCATCCGGTCGTCGGAGAAGTCCACCTCGGCCCGCACCCCTTCGCGGCGGAGAGAGGACGCGAAGTCTTCCAAATACGAAGCGTGGTCGTCGCGGATCGGGATGCCGACCACCTGCACCGGCGCCAGCCAGGCCGGGAACGCGCCCGCGTAGTGCTCGGTGAGCACGCCGAAGAACCGCTCGATCGACCCGAACAGCGCGCGGTGGATCATCACCGGACGCTCGCGGCCGCCGCTGGCCGCCGAGTATTCGAGGTTGAACCGCTCGGGCAGGTTGAAGTCGACCTGGATGGTCGACATCTGCCAGGTCCGGCCGATCGCGTCCTTGGCCTGCACGCTGATCTTCGGGCCGTAGAAGGCCGCGCCGCCCGGGTCGGGCACCAGCTCGAGGCCGGAATCCTCGGCGGCCGACCGCAGCGCCTCGGTGGCCTTCTCCCAGTTCTCGTCGGTGCCGACCGACTTCTCCGGGTTGCGGGTGGACAGCTCGAGGTAGAAGTCGGGCAGGCCGTAGTCGCGGAGCAGGTCGAGGACGAACTGGAGCAGCGACTTCAGCTCGTCCGCCATCTGCTCCTCGGTGCAGAAGATGTGGGCGTCGTCCTGGGTCATGCCGCGGACCCGGGTGAGGCCGTGCACCACACCCGACTTCTCGTAGCGGTAGACCGTGCCGAACTCGAACATCCGCAGCGGCAGCTCGCGGTAGGACCGCCCGCGCGACCGGAAGATGAGGTCGTGGAACGGGCAGTTCATCGGCTTGAGGTAGTACGTGGCCCCTTCCATCTCCATCGGCGGGAACATGCCGTCGGCGTACCAGCCGAGGTGGCCGGAGGTCTCGAACAGGTCGGCCTTGGTGATGTGCGGGGTGTTCACGAACGAGTAGCCGGCCTGCTCGTGCTTGATCCGCGAGTAGTTCTCCATCTCGCGCCGGATGATCCCGCCCTTGGGGTGGAACACGGCGAGACCGGAGCCGATCTCGTCCGGGAACGAGAACAGGTCGAGGTCGGCGCCGAGCTTGCGGTGGTCGCGGCGGGCCGCCTCCTCGAGCAGGCGGAGGTGTTCCTTCTGGGCGTCGCGGGTCGGCCACGCGGTGCCGTAGATCCGCTGGAGCTGCGGGTTCTTCTCGCTGCCCCGCCAGTACGCGGCGGCGCTGCGCATCAGCTTGAACGCCGGGATGTGCCGGGTCGACGGCAGGTGCGGGCCGCGGCACAGGTCGCCCCAGACGCGGTGGCCGTCCTTGGCGTCGAGGTTGTCGTACGCGGTGAGTTCGCCGGCGCCGACCTCCATCACCTCGGCTTCGAGGTCGGCTGAGCCAATCTCCCCCTTGATGTCGACCAGCTCGAGCTTGTACGGCTCGTTCGCCAGCTCGGCCTTCGCCTCGTCGAGCGAGCCGTAGACCCGCCGCCGGAAGCGCTGCCCGGCCTTGACGATCTCCTGCATGCGCTTCTCGAGCTTCGCGAGATCTTCGGGTACGAACGGCTTCGCCACGTCGAAGTCGTAGTAGAAGCCGTTCTCGATCGGCGGCCCGATGCCGAGCTTGGCCTCGGGGAACGTGTCCTGCACGGCCTGCGCGAGCACGTGCGCGGCCGAGTGGCGCAGCACGTTCAGCCCGTCGGGCTCGTCGAGCGCCACCGGGGTCACCTCGGTGTCGAGCTCCGGCGCCCAGTCGAGGTCGCGGAGCCGGCCGCCCGGGTCGCGCACCACGACGATCGCCTTGGGCCCGTTGGCCGGGAGACCCGCGGTCGTCACCGCGTCGCCCGCGGTGGTACCGGCCGGAACGACGAGTGGTGCAGACACGGTGGTTCTCCTTCGGAGCGGAACGTGGAATCGCCCCCGATGCTACCGGTCGGGCCGGGCCGCATCTCGAAAGGGTGTTACCGGCGACACATCGGGTCGCGTTACTACGGCATTTCACGGTGATTGATAAATCGCGCCTCAGGGCTCTATTCACACTGTGCCGTCGCTCACTGATCGCGCACGTCACATTCGTCGGGAATTCGATCAAGCCACCGTTATTCGCAGGTCAGGACTTGATCGAACAATTTTGTGTCGTCATATTACCGATCGGTAGAACCGACTCGGAAGAAATGTTCCCCCAGCGCTCGCGGATCGCCCGATCGTCCTGTTGTCTGGGTGACGGCACCGAATTCACGGCGCTGAATATCAAGTTCTCCGGGAGCATTAAATGACGGCACCGTCCGCACCACCGGCTCGGGCCGGTGCCCGCCTGGCATGGCGGCCGCTGCAACGTTCCACGCGCGTCGGCATCATCGCGGCGCTCGTGGCCACCGTGTTCTATCAACTGTTCCTGCTCGACCCGGCCTACCGCGGACCCGGCTGGCTCTGGATCAGCATGCTGCTGGCCGAGGGCCTGACCGCGCTGCACCTGATCGGCACCTGGTGGACCATCCTGGCCCACGACGACCGGCCCGAAGCGGTGGACGCCACGGTCTGGCGCAACCGGCTCCGGGCCGGCGCCGACGTCCCGGCCATCGACGTGCTGATCACCGCGTACGGCGAGGAGCCGGCGCTGGTCCGGCGCACCATGGTGGCGGCCCGCGATCTGGAGCTGGCCCACCGCACGTTCCTGCTCGACGACGGCGACAGCGACGAGCTGCGCGACATCGCCGACGAGGTGGGCGTCGGCTACCTGCGCCGCTCGGGCGGCGCCCACGCCAAGGCCGGCAACGTCAACGCCGGGCTGGCCCGGACCGACGGCGAGTTCGTCGTCGTCCTCGACGCCGACCACGTGCCCGAGCCCGGTTTCCTGCTCAGCATCCTGCCGCACTTCCAGGACCCGGACGTGGCGTTCGTGCAGTCCCCGCAGTCGTACACGAACAACGTCAACCTGGTCGCCACCGGCTCCGGCGAGGCGCAGCGGATCTTCTACGAGCTGGTCTGCCCCGGCAAGAACCACTTCAACGCCGCCTTCTGCGTCGGCACCAACGTGATGTTCCGGCGGACCGCGCTGGACAGCATCGGCGGCATCTGGACCGGCAGCAACTCCGAGGACATCTGGACGTCGATCGAGCTGCACCGGCGCGGCTGGAAGTCGATCTACGTGCCCCAGGTGCTGGCCCGCGGGCTGACCCCGGAGGATGTTCCGTCCTATCTGAAGCAGCAGCTGCGCTGGGCCAGCGGCGGCTTCGAGGTGCTGCTGCGCGGCCGCCTGTTCAAGCGCGGCACCGGCCTGACCCTCGACCAGCGCCTGCAGTACCTGTTCTGCGGCACCCACTACCTGCTGTCGCTGGCGATGCTGACCTTCATGCTCTTCCCGGCGCTCTACCTGCTCTTCGCGCTGAGCCCGATCCGGGCCGACGGCTTCACCTGGGCCACCCACTACCTGCCCTTCCAGGCCGCCGTCCTGCTGGTCACCTGGCTGCAGTCGGGCGGGTTCAAGCCGTCCGCGATCGTGGCCAGCATCGGCGCCGCGCCGGTGCACCTCCGCGCGCTCGGCGGCGTGCTGATCGGCCGGCCGTCGAAGTGGAAGGCCACCAACGCCGGTGGCGAGAGCGGCCGATCGCTCTGGGCGGTCATCCCCCTGGTCGCCCTGCTGGTGCTGAACGCCACCGCCATCGTGGTCGGTGTGCTGGTCATGGCCGACCCGGCGCCGACCTGGTTGTCGGTCGGCTGGGCCGCCATGATCGTGCTGATCCTGGGCCGGATGATCGTCGAATCGGTCACCGGCGGCCGGATCCGGTACCGCTCGGCAGCGCCCGCCAACCCGCCGGAGAACCCGCCCGTTCCCACCGGCGGACAGCCCGACGCTCAGCCGCGGCCCGTCGCGGCCGTCGCCTGACCTTCCTGTCGAGAAAGGCACACCCCATGAACGCCACGATCACCCCTGCCCCGGACACCGAAGCGACCGAAGCCCCGGCGGAGCAACCGAAACAGCCGAGACACCGGCTGCGGCGGGCGCTGCTGGTCACCCGTACCGTCCTGGTCGTCTCGATCCTGCTCACCGCCGCCGTCCTGGGCGGCAACCACATCGTGCGGCAGCGCCTCGCCGAACGGACCATGGTGGACGCCGGCACGGCCGTGCTGACCGCCCAGCCGATCACCGTGGGCTCGGCCGACGCCGCCGTGGTCAGCCGGGTGCTGACCACCGAGCGGGCCAGCGTCACCGCCGGCGCCGTGCTGGCCACCGCCACGCTGACCGCCGACGGTGGCGGCGAGCCCCGGGTGCAGCAGCTCCGGGCACCCGCCGCGGGCATCGTCACCGAGATCAACATCGCACCGGGCCAGGTCGCCCGGGCCGGCGAGCCGATCGTCACCCTGTACGACCCGGCCGACCTCGCGTTCCAGGTCGACGTGCCGCTCGAGACGTTGCGCAAGCTGCGGCTCGGGATGACCGCGTACGTGACCGGCCCCGGACTGTCCGGCCGGATCCCGACGACCCTGAAGCAGGTCGAGCCCAAGGTCGACTCCACCGCCACGCCGGCCACCGCCGACCTGCTCACCGTGGTGCTCCAGCCCGACCCGGCGTCCCTGGCCACGGTGCGGACGCTGGTGCCGGGTCTCCAGTTCGACGTCGTCGTCGACACCAAGACGGCCGTCGGCCGTACCCCGGCGGTGAACAGCGCATGAGGATCCGCCTGCCGGTCGCCCTGGCCGTGATCCTGACCCTGTCCGCGTGCACCTCGGGCCCGGCCGCGCCGGACCGCGAAGCCGCCCCGAACCGGGCCGGCCCGGTGATGGAGGACGCCGCGGCGAACCCGATCGCCGTGCCCACGGTGACCGGCCGCGGCAGCATCGCCGGCACGCTGCCGGCCGCCTCCGCCCCGACCAAGGCCCCCGCCCAGGCCGGCGACCTCGCCGGCCGGGCGGTGCCGACCAACCAGTGGTGGAGCTCGGCGCTGACCGGGCCCCGCACCCAGCCGATCTGGGCCCACCCGCTGGCCGTCCGGGCCGACCCGGCCGGCCTGCAGATCAGCGGCGGGCCGGTGACCGCCTCGGCCAACGCCATCACCACCGCGTTCGTGCCCGCCCTCACCGTGGGCGGCGCCACCGGAGCGGTCAGCGTGGCCGGCTACGGGGCCTTCCACGTCGTGCTGCGGGTGGAGCTGGCCGGCGGCGGGCGGGTCGACGTCACCGTGGCGCAGGGCAGCCCGGTGGTGTGGCTGCGCTTCCAGGGCGCGGCGCCCAGCCTGATCGGCGCCTTCCGGGACGTCGGCGGCTCGGGCGCCCGGGCCCGGCTCGAGATCGCGGGCGGGCGCTGGGATGTTCTCGGCACCGGCCTGCGGCTCAGCGGCGCCACCATCACCGGCGCCGGCGAGCAGCTCGCGGTCGCCCGGGTGCCCGACGGCGCCGACCGGGCCGGCTGGGAGAAGGCCAGCACCGCCGACCCGGTCACCCGCACCACGGCCGCGATGTCGTACGACCCCGAGGCCGGCACGGTCACCCAGACGCTGACCACCGACCGGACCGGGGCGTGGGCCCTGCTCCCCCACCAGCGGGCCGGAGCCGCCACGCTGCCCGGCTCCTACCCGGACGCGCGGGGGACGCTGTCCCTGGCCTCGGCGTCCGAGGTGAAGGTCACCGTGCCGATGCCGGGGCTGCTCACCGCCGTACCGAAGGTGGCCCTGAGCGCGGCGGCGCTGACCGCCGTACGCAAGGATCTGGATGCCGACCTGGCCGACCGGGCCGGCGCGGGCGGCAGCTACTTCGGACTCAAGGAGCTCGGCCGGCTGTCCACGATCGCCGAGGTCGCGGCGGCCTCGGGCGCGGACGCTCAGCGGAAGACGGCGCTCGACCGGCTGCGGCCACAACTGGTCGACTGGCTCACCTACGGCGGGCCGTCCGACGGTCGTCACTTCGGCTACGACAAGGGCTGGGGCGGGCTCATCGCGGTGCCGGCCGAGTTCGGCGCCCAGGACTACAACGACCATCACTTCCAGTACGGCTACCTGGTTCGCGCCGCGGCCGTGCTGGCCGCGGCCGACCCCGGCTTCGCCCGCGACTACGGCGACGTGGTCGACCTGATCGTCCGCGACTACGCCGGGTCGCTGGCGATCGGACCGGCGAGCGGGCTGCCGCCGTTCCGGGCCTTCAACGCCTACCTGGGCAGCTCGGCCGCCTCCGGCTTCGCGCCGTTCGCCGACGGCAACAACCAGGAGTCGTCCAGCGAGGCGGTCGCGGCCTGGGAGGCGGTGGTGCGCTGGGGCCGGGTACGGGGCAACGACGCGATGACCGGGTACGGCATCACGCACTACGCGGTCGAGGCCGCCACGGCCCGGATGTACTGGCTCGGCGACGGGCTGACCCGCCCGCCGGGGTACGCCCACGGCAACGCCGGCATCGTGTGGGACGCCAAGGTGGACTTCGCGACGTGGTTCGACCCCAAGCCGGAGTCCATCCTCGGCATCCAGTTGCTGCCGCTGACCGCGGGCGCGTTCTACCGCGGGCCGTCGGCCGGCCGCGAGCGGGCGCTGGGCGACCGGCCCGCGGTGTGGGGCGACCTGTTCGCCGCCGACCTGGCGCTGTCCGACCCGGCGGCGGCCAAGCGCCGGCTCGACGCGGGCGTCACCCGCGAGGACAGCACCAGCCGGGCCATGGTCCGCTACTGGGTCGAGTCCCTGGTCGTGCTGGGACCGCCGCAACCCGGCGTCGCTGCGCCGATCGGCTCGCTGGCGTTCGGATCGGCCAGGGCGCCGCGGACGGTCACGTCGGAATAGCGGCTCGCACGAACATCACCGCGCCGGCCGCCGTGGCCGGGCCGGCGGTGGTGATCGCGTTGTGGGCCGCGCCGGGAATTTCTCCGGTGCGGCCTGCCTGCGCGAGCCCGGCCGCCTGGGCGGTCCAGCCGGCCGGGGCGATCCGGTCGTGTTCCCCGCGCAGTACGAGGACGGGCGCGGTCACCAGCGGCAGGCGCTGGTCGATCCGATGGTCAACGGAATGCCGCAGGGTACGCAGGACCCGGCCCAGCCCCGCGTCCAGGACGTCGGTGGCGATCATCGGCAGCTGCCGCGGGTCCTCCCACAACAGGTCCCGGACGAAGCGACCGGCCTGACCGCCGGCGGTCGGCGCCGCCGGGTCGACGGTCGGCCCGACCAGCACGAGCGAGGCGACCAGGTCGGGCCGGCGCACGGCGAGCTCGACGGCGACCTGACAGCCGAACGAGTTGCCCAGGACGTGGGCGCGGGTCAGACCGGCCACGTCCATCCAGGACGCGATCAGGTCGGCGTGCTCGGCCACGTCGAACACCCGGCCGGGCTTCGCCGAGTGGCCGAACCCCGGCAGGTCGGGCACGTACACCGGGCCGGGCAGCGCCGCCGCCGTCGGCATCAGGTAGCGGTGTGACACGGCCAGCCCGTGCAGCAGCACCCAGGGCGTGCCCTCGGCGTCCGGCCGCTGCCGCACGTGCAGGCGCAGGCCGCATGCGGTCACCATCGCGCTCGTGAACCCCGAGGCGGGTCGCGGCGCCGAGAAGATCAGCCGCCGGTCGGCGCGAGTCAGCCGTCTCATACGGGCAACGTGCCCCGGATCGGGCGCGCCTAACGCTGCGCCTCGAAGTGGTCCTTCATCGCCGGGTAGTAGTCGTCGAAGCTCGGCAACGGCCGGTCCTCGCGGGCGGCGACCAGCGCGTCGAGGTAGTACTCCCAGCCGGGACCGACCGAGCCGACCTCGTCCGGCTCGACGCCGTGCTGGGTGAAGCGCAGCTCGGTCACCCCGGCCGTCTCGGCCAGCTCCAGTTCCAGGTGCCAGCTGCCGTGCTCGTCGACCGACGACAGGGCGAGCCGGCGCGGCGGCTCGCAGGCCTCGATGGTCATGTCCATCCACGGCTCGCCCTCCTCCAGCGCCATCTGGACCTTGATGGTGTTGCCGGGCGCGGCGTCGCCCTGCCACGGGCCGAACCAGCGGGCGGTCCGTCCGGACTCGGTGAGGCTGGCCCAGACGTCGTCGACGGGCGCGCGGAAGGTGCGGGTCAGCACGAGATCGGTGCCGGACAGGCGCCCGGTGGGTGCAGGGCTCATGCGCTCTTCTCCTGGTGGGGATGGTTCTCGGCGGCGGTGCGCCGCTCGCGGTCCTGGTCGGGGTGGCGGTCGGCGGCCACGCGCCGCTCGCGGCGGGTGCGGTGGACCTCGGTCTCCAGCGCGTCGAAACGGCGCTGCCAGCCGGCCTCGGCCGGCGTGGTGTCGGCCGGCGTGGCGTCGGCCGGCGTGGTGTCGGCCGGGGCGGCGCCGCCCGGGGCGGTGAGCTGGGTCAGCCAGCCCGCCAGCTCGTCGAGCGGCTCGGCGACCAGCGCGTAGACCCGGCGGCGGCCCTCGGCCACGTCGTCCACCAGGCCCGCCTCGCGCAGCACCCGCAGGTGCCGGCTGACGGCCGGGCGGCTGATCGCGAACCGGTCGGCGACCTGCCCGGCCGACAACGGCCGTTCCCGCAGCATCAGCAGGATCTCCCGCCGCACCGGGTCGGCGATCGCGCCCGCCACCTCGTCCACGGCGGAAGCGTAACCCATCGGTTACACGTCGGGAAGAGCTTCCCGCGCCGAGAGCCAGGCCGGCGGGATGCCGTCCACCCCGGTGTACGCGGCCACGACGCCGCCCGCGATCGCCGCCGTGGTGTCGACATCGCCACCCGCGGAGACGCACGCCGCCACGGCCGCCGGGTAGTCGTCCAGGTACCGCGCGGCCACCCAGAGGGCGAACGGGACCGTGTCGGACGCCATCGAGCGGGTGCCGTTGCCCAATTCGTAGGCGGCCCGCTCGACGCCGCTCAAGGACCGCGCCCGGGCCAGCCCGTCGTGAACACGACCGGGCGGGGTGTGCGCGAGCGCGGCGCCGAGAAGGTCGGGACGGTCACCGTCGAGCCGGGCCGCGGTGGCCACCGCCGCGGCCACGGCCACCGCGACGCCGCCCGCGATGCCCTCGGGGTGGGCGTGGGTCACCTCGGCGGCCCGGGCGCCCTGCCCGGCCGCGCGGGCCAGGGAGTCGGCGTGCCACGCGCCGAGCGGCGCGGCTCGCATCGCGGCGCCGTTCCCGGCCGAGCCCTGCCCGTCGAAGGCGGCCGCGGCGGCCACCGGCCACGGCACGCCCTCACGGATCTGGCGGAGCATGACGACGGCGCCGGGCCCGTACCCCCGATAGGGGTCGAAGGTCGAAGCGAGCAGCGTGGCGAACCGGTCGCGGTCGAAGTCGCTCTCGTCGCCGAGGCACGCCACCAGGCAGCAGGCCTCCTCGGTGTCGTCCGTCCACGGCCAGGGGGCGGCGGGAAGCCGGGCGTCGAGGAGGTCGTGCGCGTAGTTGCCCGGCACGAAGTATTGAGCGCCGAGCGCGTCGCCGACGCTGAGCCCGGCGAGGCTGTCGAGAGCGAGGGTGCGGCGGGTGTCGGGGTAGAGGGTAAAAGTCATAGTCACCCTGAGAATAACCCACGCCGGGCGGCCGCGGCACCCGCCAGCAGGGCCAGTCCGCAGATCACCAGGACCCGGATCGCCTGCCCGGCGAACCAGTCGACCGGCCACGCCAGCACGGCGGCCAGCCCGCACCCGGCCACCCCGGCCACCATCGGCCAGAAGGCCAGCGGCCGCGGCGAGAACCGGGGCGGGGCGCCGTGCCACTTCCGGAGCAGCCCCGACCGCCCGATCCGGACCACCAGGTGGGTCCCGACCACGAACCCGGCGACGTTCGAGGCGTCGGACAGCGGCCCCCACCACGAGAGGTAGCCGGGATGGGTGAACGCGTCCCACACCAGGTGGCTGAACGCCCCGAGCAGCGCCGAGCCCACGGTCACGTGCCACCGATGACGCACCGTGCCGAGCACGCCGTAGTCGCCCAGCCGGAAATGCCCGGCCACCCCCGGCGCCGCCCACCGGACCAGCCGGGTGAGCACCAGCGTGACCGGCAGGCTCCACCACACCAGCGAGGGCAGGTTGTGGGTGCGCGGCAGAACCCCGAAACCATGGATGGCGTACGAGAGGTCCGGCGCCATCGTCCCGATGACCAGCGCGACACCGTCGAACCAGCGCGGCCGCCAGATCTTCAGCGGCACGACGGCGATCGGATGGGTGGGAATCGTCAGCGGCATGATCCCGACGCTAGGAGCGCGGGCGGCGCCATCGGTGACGCCGGCGTGCAGGGATTGCGGAGATCGTGTCAAGACAACGACGGGATGGAAATCCGTGACTCTCGGTGATCGATAGATTCCTCAGCATCACGGTTTAGGCGTTGCTTGCCACGGGCGCTACGGTCTTCGCATGGCCACGGTGTTGCTCGTCGAAGACGATCACGTCGTGCGCGGTGCGATGCTCCGGTCGCTGGCCGACCGGGGGCATGCCGTGCACGCCGTCGGCACGGCCCTGGACGCCCTGCGCCGGGTCGCCGCGGAGACTCCCGACCTGGTCGTCCTCGACCTCGGGCTGCCCGACCTCGACGGGTCGGACGCGTTGCGCATGCTGCGCGGCATCACCGACGTCCCGATCATCATCGCGACCGCCCGCGACGACGAGCAGACCGTGGTGCGGCTGCTCCGCTCCGGCGCCGACGACTACATGGTCAAGCCCTTCACCGGCGCCCACCTGGACGCCCGGATCACCACCGTGCTGCGCCGGGTGGGCCGGGCCAGCCGCACCGCGCAGCCGGCCGTGCACGAGGTCGGTGAGCTGCGCGTCGACATCGGCGAGCGCAGCGCCAGCCTCGGCGACACCCTGTTGGCCCTGACCCGCAAGGAGTTCGACCTGCTGGCGTACCTCGCCGCCCGGCCCGGCCGGGTGGTGTCGCGTCGGGAGTTGCTGGAGGAGGTATGGCGACAGCCGTCAGTCGGCGAGGACCAGACGATCGACGTGCATCTGTACTGGCTACGGAGGAAACTGGGCGAATCAGCCGCGAAGCCTCGTTACCTGCGCACCGTGCGGGGAGTCGGATTCCGGCTGGTGGCGCCGGACTAAGGGCGCGCCTGGCCTGGGTCACCGCCGCCACGACCGGCGTCGCCGCCCTCGCCTTCCTCGTCCCGCTGGGCTGGGAACTCCGTTCGGACCACCGGGACAAGGCCGTGGCCACGGCGGAACGGCAGAGTTCCGTGGTCGCCGGCGCGCTCATCGCGGGCGCCGGCCGGGGTGGCATCAACGCGGCCGTGCAGTCGGCCGGTGGCGATCTGGTCGTGCACGCGCCGAACACCACGGCCGGCACCAGGGCGACCGCCGCCGACGTGACGAAGGCGGCCACGACGGCCGGGACGCAGCTGGTCGGCACCGACGACGGGCTGGTCCATCTGCGCCCGGTGACGGTGGCCGGGCGTACCTCGGTGATCGAGGTCTTCGTACCGCAGAGTGAGCTGTCCGCGGGCACGGCGCGTGACCTGTGGACGCTGGTCGGGATCGCGCTGATCCTGGTGCTCGGCTCGGTGATCGTGGTCGACCGGCTGGCCCGGGGCGCGGTGATGTCGGCGCGCAACCTGGTGCAGGCGGCGCTGCGGGTGGGCGGCGGCGATCTGGGCGTACGCATCCAGCCCTCCGGCCCGCGCGAACTGGCCGAGGCCGGGTACGCCTTCAACCGGATGGCCGACCGCCTGGTCACGTCCCGCACCAGCGAGCGCGAGATGGTCGCCGACCTGTCCCATCGGCTGCGCACCCCGCTGACCGCGCTACGCCTGGACGCCGAGGCGCTCGACCCGGACGACACCCAGATCGGCCAGTTCTCCGCGGCCGAGCTCGACCGCCGCCGCGGCATCCGGCGCATCCGGGTGGCCATCGCCACGCTCGAGGGCGAGGTCGACGACCTGATCACCACCACCCGCCAGGCGGTGGCCAAGCAGGTCGCCTCCGCGCCCGAGGTGGGCATGTGCGACGCCGCCGAGGTGGTCCGCGAGCGGATGCAGTTCTGGTCGGCGCTGGCCGGCGACCAGAACCGGCCGTACCAGGTGGTCGGCGCCAGCACCCGGGTGCCGGTGCCGGTGGCCCGGCCCGAACTGGCGGCGGCGCTCGACGCGGTGCTGGGCAACGTCTTCCGCTACACCCCGCAGGGCACCGCGTTCGAGGTGGGCCTGTCCCGCCGGGACGGCTGGGTGGCGCTGCGGGTGGACGACGCCGGCGCGGGCATCCCCGACCCGGAACGGGCGATGAAGCGCGGCGAGAGCAACCAGGGCTCGACCGGCCTGGGCCTGGACATCGCGCGGCGGGCGGCCCAGTCCACCGGCGGCTCGGTCAGCCTGGACCGGGCCGCGCTCGGCGGGGCCAGCGTGGTGATGTTGCTGGCCGACGCGGAAGCGCCCCCGAAACAGGCCAGCCGCTTCGGTCTGATAGGAAGACTGGCCCGAGAACGCGAGACCATCCGGAGGCGCCGGCCGCACTGATCGGACCCAGTGGACCCCCCAGCACTCGGATCTGAAACACACCGTGGGCGTATTACTCCGGACGGTAGACGACTTGCTTAGAACTGTATTAAAGGCGTTCCGCTCGCGGTCCCGGGCTGGCACGCTTTTGACCGATCCCATCCGGCTTGCCGGTCCGACGCCAGAACGTCCCCGAGATCAGGGCCGGCGTAGCCACCGAGCGGTGGGAGGCGGAAACCCCATGACCGCCACCCACCGCGCACCCGACCGCCCGGCCGCCCACCGAGGAGATGTTCTCTTGTCCGCGCACCGACGGAATGCGTTGCGCGGAGCCGCCCTGCGGAGAATTCCCAAGCGGCTACGGAAACACCTCTTCCCGATCGCGGTCGGTGTCGCCGTCCTGGGCACGGCCGCGATCGCCGGCCCGAGCATGATCGAGGCCGGGCGCTCCGGCGGCGACCCGCCGCGGGGCCAGGCGGTCCGGCTCGCCGCCGCGCAGACCGACCGGCCCGCGCAGGGGCTGATCTACCAGGGCCTGAAGCCGGCCTCGGAGGGCTCGGTGTGCGCCGGGGCGTACGAGCTGGACGCGCTGACCTGCACCCACGGCCCCGACCCGGCGCCGACCGGCCTGAAGGTCACCCGCGCGGTGGTCCCGGTGACCGCGAAGGCGGCCGAGCCGGTCCCGCCGCGGCGTGAGGCGGCCAAGGTGCCCTCGGACGCCGAGATCGTCCGGGACGAGGGCGGCAGCCTGCTCGCCGAGGGCAAGCCGGCGCTGGTGCCGGACGCCGCGCCGGGCGACGCCGACTTCGTGATGGGCAACCACGGCGTGGCCTGCACCGGCGACGGCCGGGACGGCAACCGGGTCCAGGTCGTCTACGTGCACGCGCTCGGCACGCCGAGCCGCTTCACCGACTTCGTGGGCTCGATCCGGAACTGGGCGGCCGGGGTGGACGCGATCTACGACGCGTCGGCGGCCGAGACCGGCGGCTCCCGGCACATCCGGTACGTAGCCACCCCGTCCTGCCGGGTCGACGTGGCCGAGGTGCAGGTGCCGTTGCACGGGCTGGACACGTTCCCGCAGACCGTGAAGGCGCTGTCCGACCTCGGCTACAACCGCACCGACCGCAAGTACCTGCTGTTCTCCGACGCCTACCGCTACTGCGGGATCAGCACGTTCGTGGCCGACAACCGGCCCGGCGGGGGCAACCGCAACAACGGCGGCCCGTCGTACGCCCGGGTCGACGCCGGCTGCTGGAGCACCGTGGCGGCCGCCCAGCAGCTCACCCGCTCGCTCGGCGCGGCCCTGCTGACCTCGCCGAACTCGTCCGGCGGCGGCAGCTGCACGGACGACTTCGACCTGATGTGCCACCCGGACCGGTCCGGGGCGACGGTGCGCCAGCGCTGCCCGAAGAAGAACGAGAACCGGCTGGACTGCGGGCACGACGACTACTTCAGCACCAACCCGCCGAAGAACAGCTGGCTGGCCGAGAACTGGAACGTGGCG
The DNA here is from genome assembly GCF_040684855.1 of Actinoplanes sp. NPDC089786. NCBI lineage: Bacteria > Bacillati > Actinomycetota > Actinomycetes > Micromonosporales > Micromonosporaceae > Actinoplanes > Actinoplanes sp. NPDC089786. The sequence goes on along the minus strand of NZ_JBFBGU010000010.1, from coordinate 86,920 downwards.
CAGAGCGAGTTCCTGCTGCGCGGCGACGGCGGCGACGACGTCCCGGACGCGCCCGGCGCGGTTCCCGGCGGATCCGCCTCGCCGCCCGGGAAGCCGTCGGCCGGGCCGTCGCAGGCGGCCGGGGGCGACGAGTCGGACGGCGGGGGCGACGCTGTTCCCCCGCCGGGCGCCGGGCCGTCGGGACCGGCGCCGGCCGCGTCCGGCCCGCCGGCCAAGCAGCTCCAGGCGCCGGCCGCGCCGGCCCCGGCGTTCCTCGAGGTACGCGACGCGACCAACAACTCGGTCCGGCTGACCTGGGCCGCCGCCGCGCCCGACGCCACGTACGAGGTGGCCGTGGACGGCGTGACCATCGCCACCACCAAGGCGACCCGGGCCGGCCTGATCGGGTTGCGGCCGGGCACCGCCTACCAGGTGACGATCAACAACGCCGCGCTCAAGTTCCGGGCCAAGGCCGAGGGCCGCACCCTGCCGGCCGCCCGGCCCACCCAGAACTCCTGGTTCGTCCTGGAGAACGCGCTGACCGGCGGCGCCGCCGACCTCTACGCGGCCCGCACCGCGAACGGCACGGCGATCACGCTGAGCGGCTCGGACGGCGACGCCCAGCAGCAGTGGATGCTGGTGCCCGGGTCGGGTGGCGACTTCTCGCTGAGGTCCAAGGCGACCGGCAAGTGTGCGATGCCGCTGAGCGGCAACCCGGTCGCCGGCACGCCGCTGGTGCAGTCCGACTGCGAGGGGACGGCGACGGCCCTGTGGACGCTGCGCCAGTCGGCCTACGGTTTCACCCTGCGCACCACGACCGGCGACCTGTTCGTCGGGGTGGGTGAGCAGCGGTTCGGCGCGCAACGCGTGCTGGTGCTCCAGAACGGCAACGAATCCCGGCACCAGAGCTGGGCGGCGGTGCCGGCCTGACCGGCACGCTCCCGGCGCGGAGAACCCGGCGGCCGGCCGGGGAGAGGAGACGACGCAGATGAAGACCGATGTGCGGGTGGACCCGATCACCGACGAGGACGAGTTCGAGCCCCGCTTCCGCAAGCGGCGCCTGATCCGCTGGGCGGTCGTGCTGACCCTGGGCATTCTCGCCGTGCTGGCGATCTGGCAGGAACCGCTCTACGCCCTGCGGTTCTGACCGCGCGGTCCGGTCACTCCGGGTCGCGCGGTTCGCTAGAACGCCGCTGTGTAGTCGTCGATCGCGGCGGACAGCCGGGCGCGGTCGTCGGCGGGCTGGAAGGACGCCTCGACGGCCGCCTTGGCCAGCGCGGCCACCCCGGCCTGGTCCAGGTCGAGCAGGCGGGCGGCCACGGCGTACTCCTGCTCGATGGTGGTGCCGAACATCGGCGGGTCGTCGGAGTTGATGGTGACCCGGACCCCGGCCGCGACCAGCGCCGGCAGCGGGTGTTCGGCCAGGTCGGCCACCGCCCGGGTGCGCACGTTGGAGGTCGGGCACACCTCCAGCGGAATGCCGTGCTCGGCCAGGTGGGCCATCAGCGCCGGGTCCTGGGCGGCGGAGATGCCGTGCCCGATCCGCTCGGCCCCAAGGTCACGCAGCGCAGCCCAGACGGTCTCCGGGCCGGTGGTCTCGCCGGCGTGCGGGACGCTGTGCAGACCGGCCGCGCGGGCCTGGTCGAAGTACGGTTTGAACTGCGGCCGCGGCACCCCGATCTCGGGCCCGCCGAGCCCGAAACTGATCAGCCCGTCCGGTCGCTCGTCGAGCGCGATGCGCAGCGTCTCCTCGGCCGCGGCCAGGCCGGCCTCGCCCGGGATGTCGAAGCACCAGCGCAGCTCGACCCCGAACTCCTTGGCCGCCGCCTTCCGGGCGTCCTCGATGGCGTCGCAGAACGCGGGGGCCGGGATGCCGCGGCGGACGCTGGAGTACGGCGTGACGGTCAGCTCGGCGTACCGCACCTGACCGCGGGCCAGCTCGCGGCCGATCTCGTAGGTCAGCATCCGCACGTCCTCGTCGTCCCGGATCAGGTCGACGACGCTCAGGTAGACCTCGATGAAATGGGCGAAGTCGCGGAACGCGAAGTAGTCGGCGAGCGCCGCCGGGTCGGCCGGCACCGGCGAGGACCCCTCGTGCCGGGCGGCCAGCTCGGCCACGATCCGCGGCGAGGCCGAGCCGACGTGGTGCACGTGCAGCTCGGCCTTGGGCAGCCCGGCGATGAAGGCGGTCAGGTCGGTCACGGCGTCTCCTCAGCTCAGTGGTAGCTCAGCGCGGTATTCCGGGCGCGGATGCGGCCCGGTCCTACCACTACGGCGTTCGGGCCACCACGAAGACGCGGCGGAACGGGAAGGCCACGCGACCGTCGCGCGCCGGGTAGGCGGCGGCCAGCCGGGCGGCCAGGGCACCCCGGAAATCCTGCCATGCCGCGTCGTCCAGCCCCGCCCGGACCGGGCGCAGCGCGGTGCCCTCCATCCAGCGCAGCACCGGGTGATCGGGCCCAGTCTCGGGGAGGAGGTGGAGATACGTGGTCTCCCAGGCGTCGACCGCGCCGCCGAACAGGGCCGCGTAGCCGGCCGGATCGAGGACCGGCGCCTCGCGCAGCACCTCGCCCAGGCCGTAGCCGGCGCCGAGCTCGCGGAGGGCCCGGTGGGACGGCGCGTCGAAGTTGCCGGGCACCTGCATCGCGATCCAGGCGCCGGCGGGCAGTTGGGCCGCCCATCGGACCAGCAGGTCTTCGTGCCCGGGCACCCACTGCAGCGTCGCGTTGGTGACCAGCACGTCGACGTCCGGCGCCGGCCGCCACTCCCGCACGTCGCCCAGTTCGGCGTCGATCACCCCGGTCGCTTCCGCGATCATCTCGGGCGACGAGTCGACGCCGGTCACCCGGGCGCCGGGCCACCGCCGGGCGAGGGCGGCCGTGAGCGCACCCGGCCCGCAGCCGAGATCCACCACGGCCCGGGGCTTCTCGGCGCCCACGCGGGCCACCAGATCGAAGAACGGACGCGAGCGCTCATCTCCGTACCGCTGATAAAGGGTGGGGTCCCACACGGCGCGCCTCCAAACCGTACGTACGTCTTGCAGGACTCTAGCACCGCGAGGGATAGGCTCAAGCCGTGGAAAATCGCAGCTTTCGAAGGATCGGACGGGACGCCTCGGTGATCGGGCTCGGCGCCTGGCAGCTGGGCGCCGACTGGGGCACGGTGACCGAGGACGACGCGCACGCCACGCTGGCCGCGGCCGTCGACGCCGGGGTCACCTTCATCGACACCGCCGACGTGTACGGCGACGGCCGCAGCGAGCAGATCATCGGCTCGTTCGTCAAGGACCGGCCGGGGCTGTTCGTGGCCACGAAGATGGGCCGGCGGATGGCGCAGGAGGTGGCGAACTACTCGCTCGACAACTTCCGCGCCTGGACCGACCGGTCCCGCGCCAACCTCGGCGTCGACACCCTCGACCTGGTGCAGCTGCACTGCCCGCCGACGCCGGTGTTCTCGACGGACGCCACCTACGACGCGCTCGACCTGTTGGTGCAGGAGAAGCGGATCGCGGCGTACGGGGTCAGCGTCGAGACCACCGACCAGGCGCTGGCCGCGATCGCCCGGCCGAACACGGCGAGCGTGCAGATCATCCTGAACGCGCTGCGCCTCAAGCCGCTCGAGCAGGTGCTGCCCGCGGCGCGGGAGGCGGGCGTCGGCATCATCGCCCGGGTGCCGCTGGCCAGCGGTCTGCTCTCCGGCCGGTACGACGCGAACACCACGTTCGCGGCCGACGACCACCGCAACTACAACCGGAACGGCGAGGCGTTCGACGTCGGCGAGACGTTCTCCGGTGTGGACTACGCGACCGGGCTGGCCACGGTCGAGCGGCTGCGCCCGCTGGTCCGCGACGGCGAGACGATGGCGCAGCTCGCGCTGCGCTGGGTCATCGACCAGCCCGGCGTCACGGTGGTCATCCCGGGCGCCCGCAACCCCGAGCAGGCCCGCGCGAATGCCGCGGTGGCCGGGCTGCCGCCGCTCGATCCCGAGGTGCTGCAGGCGGTCCGCGGGATCTACGACGAGGTCGTCCGGCCTCAGGTGCACGACCGGTGGTAGGCGAGGCGAAGCCGAAGCTGGTCGGCTGGACCCCGATGACGATCGGTCTGCTGCTGCTCGTCCTCGGTGGCTTGTGGACACTGCAGGGCCTCGACCTGGTCGGCGGCAGCGCGATGTCCGGCGTGACACTGTGGGCGATCGTGGGTCCGGTGGTGGCCGTGGCCGGGCTGGTGCTGCTGGTGCTGGGCACCCGCCGGCGCAACCAGGCCAAGCGGGCCGAGCTGGCGCGTCAGGCCGAGGAGCAGCCCCCGCCCCGCTAGCGAACGCAAGCACCCCGCCTTCCATCCATGGGAGGCGGGGCGCTTGTGTGTCGGTCAGCTCCCGCGCGCTGGAGCCGACAGCCGACGTCGTCGCCGGCTAGTGGTCTCAGATCGGGCGAACCTGCTCCGCCTGGGGACCCTTCTGGCCCTGGGCGATCTCAAACTCGACCCGCTGGTTCTCTTCCAGAGTCCGGTAGCCCGACGTCTGGATGGCCGAGAAGTGGACGAAAACGTCAGCACCCCCGCCGTCGACGGTGATAAAGCCGAAGCCCTTGTCTGCGTTGAACCACTTCACCGCACCTGTTGCCATGCTGTTCTCCTTCTGAAAATGCCGGCCCGTGATGCTAGGGGCCGATGTCCGTTTTCGAGCAGCGGCGCCAGTGAGGCGGCCTTTCCAGAGGACGTCCCATCCGCTCGTCCGCCGAGGTCCCTGGATGGCATCTCGGAGGCGTGCGGAGCAGCACACCACGTACGCAAAAACTGGGCACACTGTACCCGAAAACCGGGCGTGGAAGCTGCCCTCGGCGACATTCGAAGAAACCATGGCAGATACGGAAAAGGTCCCCCACATCGACGGAGCGTCGCGGAGGACCTTGACCACGGTCAATCACTCTACGTGTTGCTAATCCGGCCACTCGCCCGTCAGCCGGCGGACGCCGACCGCCCCGCCACGGTCCACGGCGGCCTTGACCACCGAGAAGATGACGCCCTGGATCGCCGCGGCGGCCAGGATCTCGCCCCAGCTGCGGTCCTCGTCGGTCGCGTTGGGCGCGTCGTCCTCGCCCTCGACGAGCTTCCACACCTGCTTGAAGGCGAAGCCCGCGATGGAACCGGCGGCGATGCCGAGAAGCAGGCCCACCGGCTTGTACGCGATCTTGTTCAGCTTCCCGCTCATCGGCGACTCCCCCGCACCACCAGGATCACGCCGACCACGGCCGCGACCCCGGCCGCGATGGCCAGGAACGGGATCGGCCGGCGGCGTACCTGCTCCACCGAGTCCGATTCCTGCACCTGCGCGACCGTCTCGCGGGCCTTGTCGCCGGCCTGGCCGGCCGCGTCCTTGACCCGGTTTCCGGCCAGGTGCACCGCGTCGAGCGCCTTCTGACCGGCCTCGGCGGCCTGCGTCTTGACCCGCTGCTTGGTCTGTTCCACCTGTTCCTTGGCCCGAGCCTTGACGTCCGCCTTGGCCGCGAGTGCCTGCACGGTCTCGCCGAGCTCGGCCCGTGTCTGCGCGATCTCGGCGCGCAGCGCCGCCACGTCCGGCTTGCCGTTCTGCCCGGGCGCGCCGCTCTTCTCGCTCATGCCCGGCTCCTGTCCTTGACCGCGTGCTTCACTTCGTCGACATCCGCCTTCACGCTCTCGATGGCCGCCTCCGGACCCGGCGGCACCGCCTGGGTCACCTGCTTCTTACCCAGCAGGGCCAGAACACCCGCCACCGCGAACAACACCACCGTGACGATCAGTGCGGCCAGCCACAGCGGCAGTACCAGGCTCAGCGCGATGATCCCGGTCGCGATGAGCGCGCCCACACCGTACAGCGCGAGCACCCCGCCGCCACCGAAGAGCCCGATGCCGATCCCGGCGTGCTTGCCCTTCTCGGCCAACTCGGCCTTGGCGAGCGCGAACTCGTCACGGACGAGCAAGGTGATCTGTTCGCTGGCGCGCTGCACCAGTTCGGACGTGGACTGTTCGCCGGGCTTGCGACCCGCGCTGCCGTTCAGGACATCCGCCATGCTGTCCTCCTTTCCCTGTGTCGGGTGTATGCCCCGGAGTGCGAAGAAGCAATCCTCCTGCTCAACGCGGTTCGTCGGCGCCGCCTCCGAAGGCCGCGCCGCGCTGGTCACCGTCGGTCCCGCCGGCGAAGACCTGATCGTCGTGTTTCGCGCCATCCGCCACGGCCGGAGCGGCCGCCGGCGGACCAGGAGGATCGGTGTCCGCCCGCAGCCGCGGCAACGAGCCCGGCCGGTTCTCCCACACCCAGCTCACCAGACGCTCGCGGACCAGGCACCGCAAATCCCACAACGCGCCCGCGTCGGCCGCGCTGACCAGCGCGCGCAGCCGGATCATGCCGCCGGTCGCGTCGGTCACCTGGAGCACGCACACCCGGCCGTCCCAGAGCGCGCTGAGCCCGACCACCCGCCGCAGCTCGACGCGCAGGTCCTCGACCGGCGCCGACCAGTCCACGTCCACCTCGGCCGTGCCGAGCACCGCCGAGCCGGTCCGGGTCCAGTTCTGGAACGGCTTGGTGGTGAAGTACGAGGTCGGCAGGATCAGCCGGCGGTCGTCCCAGATCTGCACCGCGACGTAGGTGAGGGTGAGCTCCTCGATCCGGCCCCACTCGTTCTCGACCACCACCACGTCGTCGACCCGCACCGCGTCGCTGAACGCCAGCTGCAGCCCCGCGAAGACGTTCCCAAGCGTGCTCTGCGCGGCCAGGGCGGCCACCACGCTGATCACGCCGGCCGAGGCGACGACGCTGGCCCCGAGGGCGCGTACGCCGGGGAAGGTCATCAGCATCACGCCGGCGGTGAGCACCACGATCGCCGCGACGGTGACCCGGCGCAGCATCACGACCTGGGTCTTGAGCCGCCGCGCGCGGAGATTGTCCGGGACGTCGGTGCGCCACCTGGTGAGCGCGAAGTCCTCGACGACCAGCAGCAGCGCCGCGATCAGCCAGGCGGCGGCCGCGATCAGGGCCAGCAGCAACAGGTGCAGCACGGTCCGGCGGCCGCCGAAGTCCTCGACGCCGATCTGCAGGGCGAGCCGGACGCCGTACAGCACGACCAGGGCCCGGAACGGGTTGTGCGCCGTCCGGGCCAGGTCGGCCCACAGCACCGACCGGCGGCCGAGCCGCTGGACGAGCAGATGGATGGCCTCGACCAGCACCAGCGCGGCGCCGGCGGCCACCACGACCGCGAGCAGGGCGGTCATTACGCCGTTCACTGCGGCATCACACCACATGGAAACGGCGGCCACGTTTCGCGGCCGCCGGTTCACTCAAGATCAGACCTTACGGAACTTGGCCTGGAAGAAGCAGTAGACGCCGAAGCAGGCGATGCCCAGCGCGATCAGGCCGAGCAGCCACGGGCCCCAGGCGGTGCCGGCCAGCGTCTTCAGCGCCGAGTCGAGGCCACCGGCCTTCTCCGCGTCGATCGTGACCGCCGCGGCCGTGAAGAGCGCACCGGCGATGGCGTACGCCACACCCTTGCTGATGTAACCCGCCTTGCCGAGCCGGCCGACGGTCCGGTGCACCTGCGGGCTCATCCGGCCGGTGTTGAGGTGCTTCTCGAACTTCTTCTTGTAGCCGTAGATCGCCAGCCCCACGCCGACACCGACCACCACGAGGCCGATGAACCCGACCAGGAACCGGCCACCGCCGCTGCTCATCATGTTCGACGCGGAGGACTGCTGGTTCTGCGACTGCGAGGCCTGCGCGCCGGTGATCGTCTTGATCGTGATCACGGTGAAGTAGCCGTACAGGATGGCCCGGAAGCCGCTGATCACCCGCTCGGCGACGGCCTGCTTGTCCTGCGGCCCGCTCTCCCCGATCGCGGCCTCGAAGACCTGCCAGATCGCCATCGCGCCCATGCCGATGGCGATCAGGACGAGCGAGAACTTGCCGCCCGGGCTCTGGGCGATGGCCTGGAGGGCGCCGGACTGGTCGGTCTCGCCCGACGAGTTGCCGAACGCGACCTGGAGCGCCAGCCACGCGAACAACAGGTGGATGACGCCGTACGCGATGAAGCCGCCGCGCGCGAGCATCTCCAGCGGTTTGCTGTTGGCCGCGCGCGAGGCCGAGCTTCGTGCTTGTGCAGTGGCTGACATGGGCCTTTAAGTCACCAGCGGCCACTCTCGCCAAACCTGTCTACGGGCGGCTCACCTGGAATGACACGTCGTCCTGGGTCACCGTGTTCAGCGCCACCTGCAACCCGGCCACGTCGACCGCCTGCTGTCCCTTGGTCAGCTGGACCTGCTCGCCGGCCACCTCGAGCGTCACCGTGTTCTGGTCGGCGCTGATGAATTTCGCCTCCACGCCGAGCACGCTGGCGGAGGCGTTGGTCTCCCGCTGGATGGTGACCGTGCACTGGTTGAGCCCGCAGTCGACGTTGTCGTTGCCGCAGGCGGCGAGCGGGGCGAGCGCGAGGATGGCGGTCGTGAGCAAGGCGGCGCGGCGCGAGGCCGTGGTCTTCAACACCCATCCCAATGTACGAGGTGAAAGCGACCCTATGCTCGGAAGATGGACGTCAGCGTGCGTGACAACCCCGCGGAACACCGCTTCGAGTTGATCGTGGACGGCGCCCAGGCCGGCCTGGCCGCCTATCGGGTGCGCGACGGCATCACCGTGATCACCCACAGTGAGGTCGACCCGGCCCACCAGGGTCAGGGCCTGGGCGGCCGGCTGGCCCGGCTCACCCTCGACCACCTTCGTTCGACCGGCGCGCGGGTCGTGCCGGCCTGCCCGTTCTTCGCCAAGTACGTGTCGGCCCACCACGACTGGGACGACATCCTCGAGGACTGACCTTCTCAGTGGTAGCCGGGCCCGGTATTCGGGCCCCGGATGCCGGGCCCGGCTACCACTGATCGGTCAGGCGGCGACCGGCTGCTTGGCCGGCGCCGGGACGCTGGTGCCGGCGATGATCTCGGCCGCGGCCTGGCCGCAGGCGCGGGTGGCGCCGTAGGTCGCCAGGTGCACCGCCCCGGTCACCCGCTCGGGCAGGCCCATCTCGACCACGATCGCGCCCGGGCAGACCGCCAGCGTGCGCGCCACCGCGTCGGCCACCCAGGGGTGCCGGTGCAGGTCGCGGACCACCAGCACGAGCGGGCGGCCACCGAGGCCGGCCAGGACCCGGGACTCCGGCTCGGCCAGGCCGCCCAGGTCGTCCTCGCTGAGCCGCAGCGAGGTGGTTCCGGGCAGCAGGTCGTGCAGCGGGATGCCGAGCCCCCAGGGCGTCTCGGCGCCGATCGCGATGTTCCGCGGCGGCGCGAACTCGACCACGTGCGGCGGGGCGGCGAGCGGCAGCATGTCCCCGGCGCCGGTCACCCGGACCGCGCGGCGGGCCGCGGCCAGCCCGATCACCGAGGCGGCGACCTTGCCGATGGAAAGCGCGTCGGCCACCGCGCGGGCGCCGGTTCGGGTCTGGGTCTCGGCGGTCCAGGCGGCCAGCCGGTTGACCCGCCCGGCGGCGTCCCGCAGGCGCGCCTCGGGCAGCTCCCCGCTGCGGACGGCGGCCACGATCGCGTCCCGCAGGGCGATCGCGGTGGCCTCGTCGGCGTGGTCGCCACCCACGCAGATCGCGTCGGCGCCGGCCGCCAGGGCGCGCACGGTGGCGCCGGCCAGCCCGTACGTCCGGGACACGCCCTGCATCTCGATGCCGTCGGTGACGATCAGGCCGTCGTACCCGAGTTCCTCGCGCAGCAGCCCGGTGAGGATGCGTGGGCTGAGGGTGGCCGGGAGGTCCGGGTCGTAGGCGGGCACGAGCAGGTGGCCGGTCATCACCGACTGGACGCCGGCCGCCACCGCGGCCCGGAACGGGACCAGCTCGACCGACTCCAGCTCGGCCCGGCCGCGATCGATCAACGGCACGGCGTGGTGCGAGTCGACCGCGGTGTCGCCGTGACCGGGGAAGTGCTTGGCGCAGGCGGCCACGCCGGAGGCCTGGAGGCCGGTCACGAAGGCGGCCGAGTGCCGGGCCACCAGGGCCGGGTCGGCGCCGAACGCGCGTACGCCGATGATCGGGTTCTTGGGGTTGCTGTTGACGTCGACGTCGGGGGCGTAGTCGAGCGTGATGCCGGCATGCGCCAGGTCGCGGCCCAGGTCACGGGCGACCGCCTCGGTCAGCGCCGGGTCATCGATGGCGCCCAGCGCCAGGTTGCCGGGTCGGGAGCTGCCCAGCCGTGACTCGAAGCGGGTGACGTCGCCCGCCTCCTCGTCGATGGCCACGATCACCTCGGGGCGCTCGGCCCGCAGCTCGGCGGTCAGCGCGGCCACCTGGGCCGGCGACTCCACGTTGCGGGCGAACAGCGCCACGCCGCCGAGCCCCTCGGCCAGCATCCGCCGGACCCAGTCGGGGGCCCGGGTCCCGTGGAAGCCCGGCTGGAGCACGGCCCCGGCGAGATGCGTCAGGTCGTCGCTCGGCTGCGGCATGTGTCCCCCGTACCCTCCGGATCGTGGTCGATAGCTATGGAAACACCCCGTGTCGATTTAGTCAACAAACCTTCCTATTAGAAGTGTAAGAAGGGGCGCCCGTAGACTCACCCCGTGAACACACCGCTCGCGGCCGGCTCCGGGGTCGACTGGTCCCAGGTGCACGCGGTCAAACTGCTGGGTATCGCCCTGGCCGTGCTGATCCTGGTCTGGGCGATCCGGCGCATGTTCAAGTAGGGGCCGGCGCGGGTATCCGGCACGCTCGATGAAGCTTCCCGTCTACGGACCCCGTCTGCGCCGCGTCGCCCGCAAGTACTTCGGCTGGCCCTCGCTGCGCCCCGGTCAGTTCAAACCGATGCGTGCCGTGCTGCGCCGCAAGGACGCCCTGGTGGTCCTGCCCACCGGCGCCGGCAAGTCGGCGATCTACCAGATCCCGGCGGTGCTGCTGCCCGGCCCGACGGTGGTCATCTCGCCGTTGCTGGCCCTGCAGCAGGACCAGATCCTCGCGCTGAACGCGCTCGGCTCCCCCGCCACCCGCGCCGTGCGGGTCAGCTCGGCCGAGTCGCCGGCCCAGCAGCGCGCGGCGATCGAGGAGATCCGGTCCGGCCGGGCCGAGTTCCTGTTCATCACGCCCGAGCAGCTCAGCGACCCCGACCGGATGGCCGAGGTGCGGGCGCTCAGGCCCGGCCTGGTCGCGGTGGACGAGGCGCACTGCATCTCGGCCTGGGGACACGACTTCCGGCCCGACTACCTCTCCATCGGACACCTGATCAAGGGCATCGGCCGGCCGCCGGTGCTGGCGCTCACGGCCACCGCGTCGCCGCCGGTGCGCGACGACATCATCGCGCGGCTCCAGCTACGCAAGCCCGAGGTGCACGTGTCCGGGCTGGACCGGCGCAACCTGTTCCTCGAGGTGGCGTACTGCCCCGACGAGTCGTATCGGACCCGCAAGCTGCACGCCCTGCTCGACTCGGCGCCGCCACCGGGGATCATCTACGTGGCCACCCGGCGCTCCGCCGAGGAACTCGCGGCTTCCTTGACCGCGTCCGGCTACAGCGCCACCTTCTACCACGGCGGCCTACCGGCTTCCGACCGCACGTCACGCCAGGCCGATTTTCACGCCGACAAAGTGGACATCATGGTCGCCACGTCGGCGTTCGGGATGGGCATCGACAAGCCGAACATCCGATGGGTCGCCCACGTGGCCCTGCCCGGGTCGCCGGACGCGTACTTCCAGGAGATCGGCCGGGCCGGGCGCGACGACCTGGATTCCCGGGCGCTGCTGCTGTGGCGGTCCGAGGACGAGGCCATCCAGCGGTTCTTCAGCGGCGGGGCGCCCGACCTGGTGGAGATCCGCGAGCTGGCGGCGGCGCTGCGTGACGGGGCACAGACGAAGACGGCGCTCAAGGAGAAGACCGGGCTGGGGCCGCGCAAGCTCGGGTCGATGCTCGGCCTGCTGGAACAGGTGGGCGCGGCGACGGCCGGCGACCGCAACAAGTGGACGGTCCCGGTGTTCGCGCCGCTCCCGGCCGCGGCGGCCGAGGCCGCGGTGGACGAGTACGAACGGCAGCAGGTCGTGCAGCGGTCCCGCACCGACATGATGCGCGCGTTCGCCGAGACCCAGGCCTGCCGTACGCAGGCCCTGCTCGCCTACTTCGGCGAGATCATGAAGTCACCCTGCGGGCACTGCGACAACTGCGCCGCGCCGGCCACCGCCCCGCCGGCCCCCTCGTCCGCCCAGCCGTTCAGGGTGCACGCCAAGGTGCGTCACGAGGAATGGGGTCCCGGCATGGTGATGGGCTACGAGGAGGAACGCATGACCGTCCTGTTCGACGAGGTCGGCTACAAGACCCTCTCGGTGCCCGTCGTCGTCGCCAACGACCTGCTCACCGTTATGTAGTCGTTTCGGCCACCGGCTGTGGACGGGCGCAAGAATGTCGGCCCGGGTCGATATGCTGAGTCCGCCGAGGTTGGCAACACGGGGAGGCAGCGGCATGGCAGACGGCGTGGAGATCGACACCGGACAGGTGGGCGATTTCGCCAAGGGAATGCGTTCCGAGGCGGCTACTGGGTTCAACCAGGTCGCCAATCGAGGCACAAGACTGCACTCGTACGGGGTGCCGTTCGGCTCGCGCATCACGATGAGCGACATCGTGCAGCAGGCGAAGGGGCGCTACGCGGTGGCCCTGAGCAACACCGAGGCCAACCTGCGGGCCTACCAGCAGGCGGCGGAGATCTTCGCCGACGTCGCCGACGACATCGCCCGCGAGTTCAAGGGCACCGACCGCAACAACGCCGAGGCCACGGCCCGGGTGAGCGCCCTGATGGACGGCGCGATCGCCAAGGCCAACGAGATCATCGCCGGCGCCCAGGGCGCGAGGAGGGCGGTCTGATGGGCAACTGGGGAAACTACAACCTGCCGGCGATCTGGAGCATGATCGAGCAGGAGAACCAGTGCACCGGCGCCGACCGGGTCCTCGACTGGCAGAACCTGGCCCAGGGCGTCCGTGAACAGCACCGCCGGCTGAAGAAGTCGGGTGAAGACCTCGCCGCGGCCTGGTCGCCGGACACCAACCAGTCCGCCGGCAACTTCTTCCGCTACCTCGACCACCTGGCCAGTTCGATGAGCGACACGCTGACCCGCGCCGAGAACACCCGGCTGGGCCTCCAGGGCGTGATCGAGGCGATCAGCACGGCGCAGATGACGATCCGCCCGCTGGTCTCCGAGCGGGCCGACGCCGCCGACGACATCGTGCCGCGCATGGTCGACCACGCCGAGGACGAGTACGACGAGAAGGCCCAGCGGGCGATGGAGCAGGCCGAGCGCACGATCAGCGAACACCTCAACCAGATCGAGTCGCCGGCGATGTTCACGATGAGCGGTGGCGGCGTCGAGCGTGGCGACCCGCTGCAGGGCGATCCGCCTCCCGGCGGGGGCGGTCCGGGCTCGGGCGGCGGGTCCGGTTCCGGCTCCGGGTCCGGGTCCGGCTCCGGCTCCGGCCCGGTCCTGCACGCCACGCCCATCCCGGTGACGGTCCCCAACGATCCACCCGACATCCAGCCGCTGCCCGAGGGCGGGCCGGCTGACGGCGGTTCGGGCAATCCCGGAACGATCCCGGGTTCGACCATCCCGCCGGGGTCGGGCTCCGGGCCCGACCTGGCCGGCGTGATCACCCCGGGCTCGGCGCCGATCGGCGTCGGCAATCCCGGTCCGCTTCCCCCGGCGACTCCGCTCGGCGGTGGTGGCGGCGGGGTGCCGGGGCTGATGACCGGCGCGCTCGGTCTGGCTCCCGGCCTGGGCGGGGGCGCCGGCCTGCCGATGAGCGGCCTGGGTGTCGGTCGCTCCGGTGCGGCCATGGGCCGTCAGCCGGTGCCGATGCGGCAGGGTCTGCCGTCCGGGGCGGTGATCGGTGGCCAGCCCGGCGGCCGCGGTGGTCCCGGTCAGATGATGACCGGGCAGAGCGGGCGCGGGGCCGGCGGCGAGTCCGAGGAAGAGATCCTGCCCGGCGGCGAGGCCGACCAGCTCTGGGGCGTCGACAGCGGCGTCACGCCGGTCATCCGGCCCGACACCACCGAGGCCCGGCACGATCCCGGCCCCGGCGTCATCGGGCGCCGCCCGTGATCCGTCTCCGTCCGGGACGCTCTCTGGTCGCGGCCGCGATCGCCCTCGGTCTGATCGCGGCCCCGGCCGGGCCGGCCTCGGCCGACTCGATCCGGGACAAGCAGTGGTATCTGTCCGCCCTCGACGTCGCCGACGCCCAGCGGATCAGCACCGGCGCCGGCGTCACGGTCGCGCTGGTCGACACCGGCGTGAAGGCGGAGCATCGCGACCTGCGCGCGGCGATCCTGCCCGGCTTCGACGCCACCGGCGACGCGCGTGGCGACGGCCGGGACGACCCCGTCGGTCACGGCACCGAGATGGCGGGCATCATCGCCGGGCGCGGGCATGGCGGCGGCAGCGGCATCCTCGGTATCGCGCCCGGCGCCAAGATCTTTCCCGCCGGCGCGGCCATCGACGGGCCCTCGAACGGCGCGGACATCGCCCGCGCGATCGACCAGGCGACGAAGAGCGGCGCCAAGGTGATGAACCTGTCGTTCGCGCGGCCCGCCGGCCAGAACATCCGCGAGGCGATCCAACGGGCCCGGGCGGCGGACATCGTCGTGGTCGCGGGCTCGGGCAACACCGACCGGCCGGCCGCCGACCGGTTCCCCGCTCTCTACCCCGAGGTGCTCAGCGTCGGCGCGGTCGATCGGGACGGCAAGCTCTCGAAGATCTCGGTCACCAACGAGGGGGTCGACATCGTCGCCCCCGGTCAGGACATCGCGACCACCGGCATCTTCAGCTCCGGCTACAGCATCGGCACCGGAACCAGCCCGGCGACGGCCATGGTGAGCGGGGCGGCGGCGTTGATCCGGGCGAAGTACCCCGACCTGTCGGCGGCCGACGTGATCCATCGGCTCACCGCGACGGCGACCGACGCCGGGCCGAAGGGGCGCGACGACAGCTACGGCTTCGGGCGGCTCAACCTGGTGAAGGCGCTCACCGCCGAGGTCGGGCCGGCGCCGGCCGAGAGCGCCGCCGCCGCTCCGGCCGCGTCGGCCGGGGCGCCCGCACCGGCCCCGGTTCCGGACGACGATCCGCCCCAGGCGCTGCCGCTGCGCAAGGTCCTGCCGATCGTGCTCGCCGTCGGGGCCGGGCTGCTCGTGCTGGCCATCGGCATCGTCGTCATCGTGCTGATGATCCGCCGGCAACGCACCTGACGAAGCCGGCTGTCACCACCGGCCGGCCAGCACCACCGGGCCGGCCAGCACCGCCGCGCCGGCCAGCACCGCCGCGCCGGCCATCACCGCCGAGGCGGCCAGCACCGGTCGGAGACCTGAGAAAGGCCGCCGGAACACCGGCGGCCTTTCTCACACACCTATGACGACGCGTTACGCGCCGGGGCGGTCAACCTCGCCGCGCCAGGCGCCGGTCTCGGCGCCGCCGCGCTCCTCGATGAAGGTCTTGAACCTCTTCAGGTCGCCCTTCACCTGGCGGTCCAGGAAGCCCAGCTTGTCGCCGGCCGTCTCGACCACACCCTCGGGCTCGAAGTCCATCTGGACCGTCACCCGGGTCCGGACGTCGTCCAGCCGGTGGAACGTGACCACGCCGGCCTGCCGGGAACCCTCGGTCGAGGTCCAGGCCACCCGCTCGTCCGGCAGCTGCTCGGTGATCTTGGCATCGAACTCGCGCTTCACGCCGTCGACGTCGGTCTTCCAGTGAGTGGTGGTCGGATCCAGCTGGCGGATCTCCGTCACACCGCTCATGAACTGCGGGAACTCCTCGAACTGGGTCCACTGGTTGTAGGCCGCCCGCACCGGGACGTCAACATCGATGTACTCGGTAACCGTGCTCACTGTGAATCCCTCCTTCACATCAAGAGGTGCCCGGGAAAGATTGACCCAAACCGCCGCGGGTACGGTCCGGACTGTGACAGCGGACGCAATCGTCATCGGGGCGGGCCACAACGGCCTGGTCGCCGCCAACCTGCTCGCCGACGCCGGCTGGGAGGTCCTGGTCGTCGAGGCCACCGCCCAGCCCGGCGGCGCGGTCCGATCCGGCCACGTGACCGCGCCCGGCTACCTCAGCGACCTCTTCAGTTCCTTCTACCCCCTCGGGTACGCCTCGCCGGTGCTCCGCGGCCTCGACCTGCACGAGCACGGCCTGACCTGGACCCAGGCCCCCGACGCGCTCACCCATCTGCTCCCCGACGGCCGGGCCGCCACCATCAGCCGCGACGTGACCCGCACGATGGCGTCCATGGAGGCGTTCGCGCCCGGTGACGGCGAGCGCTGGCGGTCGGCGTACACGGAATGGTCGGAGATCTCGCACCACCTGGTCGGCACCCTGCTCGGGGGTTTCCCACCGGTGCGGCACGGCGCCGCGCTGGCCGGGAAGCTCGGCGTCGGCGGCGCGCTGCGGCTGGGACGCCGGCTGATGCTGCCGGCGCGCAGGCTGGGCGAGGAACTGTTCCGCGGCGAGGGCGCGCGGGTGACGCTGGCCGGCTGCACGCTGCACACCGACCTGTCGCCCGAGGACGCGGGCGGCGGCATGCTGGGCTGGCTGCTGGCCATGCTGGCCCAGGAGAGCGGCTGGCCGGTCCCTGTCGGCGGTGCCCAGCAGATCACCTCCGCCCTGGTCGACCGCCTTCTCGCCCGCGGCGGACGGATCGTCTACGACTCACCGGTGACCCGCGTGCTGATCGCGAAGGACAGGGCGATGGGGGTACGCACGGCCGACGGCGCCAACCATCGGGCCCGGCGGGCGGTGCTGGCCGACGTACCCGCGCCGGCCCTCTTCCTGGACCTGGTCGGCGCACCCCTGCTCCCCACGCGCATGGTCGACGACCTGGACAACTTCCGCTGGGACGGCGCCACGGTCAAGGTCGACTGGGCGGTCTCCGCCAAGGTCCCGTGGACCAACCCCGCCGCCACCACCTCCGGGGTCGTGCACCTGACCGCCGACCTGAACAGCCTGACCCGCTACGCCGCCCAGCTGGCCTCCGACGAGATGCCCACCCGCCCGTTCATGCTGCTGGGCCAGATGACCACGGCCGACCCGTCCCACTCACCGGCCGGCACCGAGTCGCTGTGGGCGTACACCCACCTGCCGTTCCGCCGTTCGTGGAGCCCCGCTGACATCGCCGAGCACGTGACCCGCATGGAGCAGGTCATCGAGTCCCAGGCCCCCGGCTTCCAGGCCACCGTCATCGGCCGCAACGTCTTCGCCCCCGGCGACCTCGAGCAGCAGAACCCCTCCCTGGTCGGCGGCGCCCTCGGCGGCGGCACCGCGGCCGCCTACCAGCAGCTGTTCTTCCGCCCGATCCCCGGCCTGGGCCGCCCCGACACCCCCATCGACCGCCTGTTCCTGGCCAGCGCATCGGCCCATCCGGGCGGCGGCGTCCACGGGGTGCCGGGCGCGAACGCCGCCCGGGCCGCCCTGGCCCGAGAAAACGCGCTGGCGGGCGGCGCCTATCGAGCGGCGATCAATGCGGCCCACCGAGCCATCTATCGCTGACGATGGTGGACCACCTTTAACCGGCGAAAAACGACAATCGCTCCCGGCGCACTCGTCGTGTCACGCTCGGGTAGTGATGGCAGACGAGCAGAAAGATCCGCACGCGGTCGCTCCCACAATTGTGGAAAAGATTGCCGCATCCTGCAGCTCGGGCAGTTGCCCGACCATCTATCGAACCGACCGGGGAACGTTGATCGTGCAGGGGCACATGATCGAACCCGGCTCGGTCGGCATTTCCGTGTCCGATGGTGAAAAGTTGGTCGAGATCCCTTTGCCTCTTCTCCTGTCGGTCACTGACAACGTCGCCTGAGCGAGGCGCGCGCGTTGTTGCGGATCGTCTACAAGGCGGGAATCCTGAACGATCGCGCGGTGGGCTAATCCCCGACCTGCCGATCTAGCGCTGACCTCGGCGGGCCTGAACGGCGAGCCGCAGCGCTCGCCACAGCCGGAACTTCCGGGAGCTGTCCGCGGTCGCGATGAGATGAGCCAGAGCAGGTCGCTGCTCCGGCGGCACGAACGTGATGACGACGACGATCGGCAGCACAGCCGAGGCGATCTCCACCGTGAGGAACAACGCGATCAGGACCACGACCGCGCACAACACCGCGAAATTGTTCATCTCCGGGCCTCCAGTCAGAGTGACATGATCAGAGCGACGGCAAGAAAGAACAGCCCGGCGCAGGCCCCGATGGCGACGATCGCGGCGGCGGCCGCCGCCTGCACCAGCTCACCGAGCGCGGCAACCGCTCGCGGGACCAGCCGGACGGACATCAGGAGACAGAAACCGGCGAGGCCGAGAAGGACGACGATGCCGGCACCCGGCGCGATCGCTTCGATGGGCCCGAGGTTCAAAAGCATGAATGAGCCTGATTGAGACAGGACTGATCTTGCATAGGACGAGCAGGTTTGCATACGGTGCGCCCGTGACCAATGCTGGCCTGGCACATGAGACGTCTGACGACCTCGGTCCAAGGGTCGTGCAAACACATGCATCAGCGGGACCCGCCCTACCGTGTATCGATCGGGTCGCGGCACCATGATCATCCAGGTTTACCAGGTCACGAGCGCTGCTGCGGGGATCACCGTTCCCGCCGGTGAACTGCTTGTGGAGGTCCCGATCCAACTCATCCGGTCCGCCGCCGCCGACGGCATCGGCTGAACGCAACGAGAGGGGCGAGTCCTTGAGGCCCACGGGATCGGGCTCGTCCAGTCCGGCTGACGAGAGACTCGTCGGACCAAGACTCCAGAGCCACCGCCGCCGGGCCGGCTTGAGCGGACACCAGCTGGCCGACCTGGTGGGAATGACACAGTCCAAGATCTCCCGGATCGAGACCGGAGCCGTTCTGCCGGATCCGGCCGCTGTCCGCCGCATCGCCGACGCGCTGAATCTGCCCTCCGAGGTGGTTGAGCAACTCGTGGACGACGCCGACGGGGAACACAACCGGATGCAGGACCTGCGCACGGATGCGAGCGCTGTCGTCACGCAGAGACAGATCGCCGAACTCGAGCAGAAGAGCAAGTTCGTCCGGTTGTTCAATCCGACCACGATTCCCGGCCTGCTTCAGACCGGTCACTACGCCACAGCAGTGATCATCTCCACGCAGACACTCGGCGCCGCGCCGGGGAAGGTGCCCCCGGAGTCTGAGCTGATGGACGCGGCCGCCGCCCGCATTCGTCGTCGTGAGGTGCTCCAGGAGCGCGCTACCCGGGTGGCTATCGTCATGTCCGAGGCGGCTCTGGCCAATCGCGTGGCCGACGACCACGCGATGCTTCAGCAGATCGAATTCATCCAGGAACTCGCCGCCACCGACCGATTCCGGATCAGGATCCTGCCGTTCACCCAGCGGCTGCCCGGCCCGCTCTCCACCGGCTTCGAGGTGGCTGACGAGCGCTGGGTGGTCATCGACCTGTTCAACACTGCCGTGACATCTCCGGGAGCAGAGGACGTCCGGCGGTACATCAGGGTGTTCGACGAGCTGTGGGAAGCGGCCACCCCCGAGGTGGAACCACTCCTGGCGGAGTACGCGCGGCGGTACAAGTCCTCGACCGGCTGACTGGGGGATACGCTGCGGAAAGGTGGGGTGCAACGGGGCTCATGTTTACGGAATTTGGGTTCGGGCATCTGCACCGCGTAATCGCTGGAGGAGGGGCCCTGTTGCGCATCGCGATGATCTCGGAGCACGCCAGTCCGCTTGCGGATGGTGGGGACGCCACCGGTGGCGCCCAGCGCCGGCACGTCGCCGACCTGTCGGCCGCGCTGGCGGGGCTCGGGCACGAGGTACGGGTGTACACGCGGCGGGA
The DNA here is from genome assembly GCF_040684855.1 of Actinoplanes sp. NPDC089786. NCBI lineage: Bacteria > Bacillati > Actinomycetota > Actinomycetes > Micromonosporales > Micromonosporaceae > Actinoplanes > Actinoplanes sp. NPDC089786. Next base: position 67,125 of record NZ_JBFBGU010000010.1, on the reverse strand, counting down.
CCGCGGCGGGCTCGACGAAATCGTGACGATGGCTTCCGGCGTACGCGTCGTGCATGTTCCGGCCGGACCGGCCGAGACCGTGCCGCCCGACCTGCTCCTCCCGCACATGGGCGACTTCGCGAAGTGGCTGCAGCAGGCGTGGGCCGGCGACTGGCGCCCCGAGGTCGTACACGCGCACTTCTGGACCAGCGGCCTCGCCGCCGTCACCGCCGCCCGGCAGGTCGGCATCCCGGTCGTGCAGTCCTTCCACGAGCTGGCCGACCTGCCCACCACCGCCGGGAAGACGCCGTCGCGGTCGGGCTACGAGCGGGCGCTCGGCCGGGCCGTCGACCGGGTGGTCGCGCAGAGCCAGGACGAGGTGCAGGGCCTGATGCGCATCGGCGTGCCGCGGGCCCGGCTGACCGTGGTGCCGGCCGGGGTCGACAGTGAGCGGTTCTCCCCGGACGGGCCGGTCGCCGATCGTGACCCGGAACGGCCACGGATCCTGTCGGTGGGCCGGCTGGTCGAGCGCAAGGGCTTCGGCGACGTGATCCAGGCGCTGCGGTACGTGCCGGGCGCCGAGATGATCGTGATCGGTGGTCCGCCGCCCGAGCAGCTCGCCTCCGACCCGGCCGCGCGGTCGCTGCGCGCGATGGCCGAGAAGTACCAGGTCGCCGACCGGGTGCGGCTGATCGGTGGGGTGCCGGCCCGGGACCTGCCGGCCTGGTACCGCTCGGCCGACCTCCTGGTCGCCGCGCCGTGGCAGGACCAGTTCGAGATGTCGCCGCTCGAGGCGATGGCGTGTGGCGTACCCGTGGTCGGCACCGCCGTCGGTGGTCTCACCGAGACCGTCGTGGACGGCCTGACCGGCGATCTGGTCCCGCCCCGCGACCCCCGCGCGCTGGGCGGTGCGTTGCGCCGGTTGGTCAACGACAAGGTACGCCGGTTCGCGTACGCCACGGCCGCGCTCGACCGGGCCCGGCAGGCGTACTCGTGGAAGCGGGTCGCCGCCCAGGTCGGCTCGGTCTACTCGGCGGTCACCGGTCGTGGCAAGCCCGCCGAAGAGGAAGCGGTCGCCCAGGTCTGACCGGGTCCACCAACCGGTTGATACCGGCGGCCCGAACGCGTGCCAGGCTCGTAGTCATGGATACGCGCCACGGGTTCGGGCGGCGGGCGATCCGCTGGCTTCCGTACGGAACGCTGGCCGGCTCCACCGTGCTGATGCTGCTCACCGACTTCTCGCAGGTGCTGCCGATCCCGGTCGGGCTGGCCGTGGTCGGCGCCGTGGCGCTGTGGCTGTTCTGGTTCATCACCCTGCATCCGCAGTGGATCGACCGGCCGGCGGTGATGCGGGTCTTCCTGATCGGGCTCTACTGCTTCTTCCCGGTGCTGATCCTGGCCAGCCCGCTGTTCGCGCTGTTCATCTGGAGCGGCTACATGTTCGTGGTGACGGCGCTGCAGGGGCGGCGGGCCCTGGCCGGGGCCGCGCTGGTCGCCGTGTTCAGCGCCATCGGCCAGATCGGTGGCTTCGTCGTCATCGCCGAGCCGGGGGTGCTGCCGGGCTTCCTGGTGCTGCTGGCCTTCAACGTCGTCATCGGCGTGGCGATGACCCGGATGGCGATGTCCAACGACGCCGAGTCGGAACGCCGCCGCCAGATGGTGATCGAGCTGGGCGAGGCCAACACCAAACTGGCCGCCGCGATGCGCGAGAACGCCGGCCTGCACGCCCAGCTGCTCGCCCAGGCCCGGGAGGCGGGCGTGCTCGACGAACGCCAGCGGCTGGCCGGGGAGATCCACGACGTGCTGGCGCAGGGGCTGACCGGCATCGTGACGCAGCTGGAGGCGGCCGACGCGGCCACCGACCGGCCGGCCGACCACGACCGGCACCTGGCCCAGGCCAGGCGCCTGGCCCGGGACGGCCTGACCGAGGTCCGCCGGTCGGTACAGGCGCTGCGCCCGCAGCAGCTGGCCGCGGCGGCGCTGCCGGACGCGCTCACCGGGGTGGTCGACGACTGGGCCGCGCTGAACGACGTGCCGGCCGAGCTGATCACCACCGGCACGGTGCGGCCGCTCACGCCCGAGGTGGAGACGACGTTGCTGCGGGCGGCGCAGGAGGCGCTGGCCAACGTGGCCCGGCACGCCGGCGCCTCCCGGGTCACCCTCACCCTGTCCTACATGGAGGATGTGGTGTCGCTGGACGTGCGGGACGACGGCGCCGGCTTCGACCCGGCGGCGCCCCGGGAGGCGTCCGAGGCCGGCGGGCACGGGCTGACCGCGATGCGTGAGCGCCTGCGCCGGATCGCCGGCACGCTCGAGGTCGAGTCCGAGCCGGGCGCCGGCACCGCGATCTCGGCCTGCGTGCGGGCCGCCGCGTGATCCGGCTGCTGATCGTCGACGACCACCCGGTGGTCCGCGACGGCCTGCGCGGCATGTTCGCCGGCGACGACCGGTTCGAGGTGGTCGGCGAGGCCGGCGACGGGCGGGAGGCGCTCGCCGTGGCCGGGTCGGTGCGGCCGGACGTCGTCCTGATGGACCTGCGCATGCCCGGCATGGACGGAGTCACCACCATCGGGGCCCTGAAGAAGGCGGGCTCGGCCGCCCGCGTCCTGGTGCTGACCACGTACGACACCGACCGCGACGTGCTGCCCGCGATCGAGGCCGGTGCGACCGGCTACCTCCTCAAGGACACCCCGCGCGAGGATCTGTTCCGGGCGGTGTCGGCGGCGCACCGCGGCGAGTCGGTGCTCTCCCCCGCGGTGGCCGGCCGGCTGATCGGCCGGCTGCGATCACCCGCCGCCGAGCCGCTGAGCCAGCGCGAGCTGGAGGTCCTGACGCTGATCGCCCAGGGCGGCACCAACCGGGAGGCCGCCCAGCGCCTCTTCATCTCCGAGGCCACGGTCAAGACCCACCTGCTCCACGTGTACGCCAAACTGGGCGTCCGCGACCGCGCCGCGGCCGTGGCGGCCGCCTTCGAGCGAGGCCTCCTCGGACGCGGTTAGCCCTTCCTGGGCTCGCCGCGGTAGGTGCCGAAGCTCCACAGGTTGCCCTCGGGGTCTTTCATCGCGAACTCCCGGGAGCCGTAGTCGGTGGTCGCCGGCTCGCGGGTGATCGGGGCGCCGCCGGCCTTGACCCGCTCGTGCAAGGCGTCGATGTCGTCGGCGACCACGTAGCAGCCGAAGGTGCCCGGGCGCAGGGCCCAGGTGTCGTCGTCGCCGCGGCCGGTGGCCGAGCCGAGCATGATGCCGCCGCCGAGCGGCCAGGAGAGCTGGCAGTGCTGCACGGTGTCGCCGTCGCCGTACACGGCGGTCTCCTCGAAGCCGACCACGTCGACGAGGAAGCGGATCAGGGCGCGGGCGTCGGTCGCCCGGAGCGTGGGCCACACGGCCGGTGGCGGGGTCAGATCAGTCATGCCTTTCATCCTCGGCGGTGAGGCCGGCGCCGGCTTGGACAAATGCGATCTCGTCGGCGAGCCACCGCGTGGGCGCGACCCCGGCGAACGCGTGGAAGTCGCGGGCCAGGTGGGCCTGGTCGAAGTAGCCGGTGGCGGCGGCCAGGTCGGCCAGCTTGACGCCGGGGCGCAGGCGGCGCCGGGCCCGGTCGAAGCGGGTCACCCGGGCCGCCTCCTTGAGGCCGAGCCCGGTCTCGGCCCGGAACCGGGTGGTCAGGTGGCGGGTGCTCCAGCCGACCTCGGCGGCCAGGTCGCGAACGGTGACGGTGCCGCCGGTGGCGAGCAGGCGCTCGTACGCGTACCCCACATCGGGGTTGATCTTGGAATTGTCGCCGCGCAGGCGCAGGAGGGTCGTGTCGAGCGCGGCGAAGCGGTCGGGCCAGCGGTCGTGGGCCTGGACGGCGGAGCGCAGGGCCGACGCGGCCCGGTCGCCGATCACCGCGGGCAGGTCGACGTCGAGGCCGCCGAGCTCACCGGCGGGCAGGCCGAACAGCGCGCGGCAGCCGAGCGGGTGGACGGCGATCTGCACGCCGGACTGGGCGCCGTCGTGCGCGATCAGGGCCGGTGCGAGGTGCAGACCGCCGAGCAGCGTGTCGTAGGTGCCCGGCGGCTGACGGCCGTCGGGGTGCGCGCGGACGGTGAGCGGCTCGTCCAGGGTGAGGATGAGCGTGAGGTAGGGCGACGGCAGCCCGCGGTGCACGCCCGGCGGGAGGCCACGCTGGCGGTAGCCCGAGTACCAGCCGACGAACGGCCGCAGGCCCGGCGCGGGCCGGGCCTGCACGTACTCGTCAACCGTCATACCGCCGTTTGTATCAGCTCAGCGTCTGGGCGAGGTTGTCCCGGAAGTTGCGTTCCCGGTCGGTGACCGCCTCGCCGCCGATGCCGAGCACCCCGCCGGTGCTGGCCGCGCCGACCACCGAGTCGGCGATCTCGACCAGCCAGTGCTTGTAGGTCTCGGCGTCCGCCGGGGTCGCCTTGGCGGCCAGGACGGCGTTCACCTCCTTGGCCCGGACGAGCACGTCCCGGGCGTACCCGATCGGGTCGGCCGGCTCGATCACCGGCGGGTCCTCACCCAGCTCGGGGTCGCCGGCCGCGCCCAGCGCCTCGGACGCCACCTCGACCACCAGCCCGCTGGCCGAGGCGCGGGCCTCGGAGATCTTGTCGAGCCCGGCCTCGTTCTCGGCCCGGGTCTTGCGGGCGCCGTCCTGGCTGGCGGCGCTGGCCGCGGTGAGCACAGCCTGCGGCAGGCCGACAAGGAGGCCCCATTCGGCGTCGGTGAAGCCCCATTTGGCGTACAACGGTTCGTCGGTCATGCGGTCTTCTTACCCGACCTCCCCGCTGTTGATTCGCCGGGTCCTGCCGTCGTCGATCCCGCTCTCCGCTAGGGCTCGCGCTCGCGCACGGTGATGGAGCCGGCGCCGGAGGCCAGGCGGATCGTGTAGCGGTCGGTGCTGCGGTGCCAGCCCGGGGCGGTCAGCATGGTGGCGGCCGGGGTGCCGTTGTTGACGGTCCAGGGTGTGGTCACCGCGCCGGCGCCTTCCAGCAGGTTCAGCCGGACGGGCGTGGCCGGCGGCGTGGTCATCTCGACCGTGCCGGCGCCCCGGCGCAGCACCACCGGGACGGTGCCCCAGGGGTGTGGCAGGTTGAGCTCGACCAGGCCGGACGCCCCCAGCTCGACCCGGGTGACCCGCCCCGCCGCCAGGTCCAGCTGCTGCTCGCCGGCGCCCGCGGGCAGCCGCACGTCCCAGCGGACCCGGCGGTTCAGGACGATCCGCACGATGTCCGGCCCCGTGCCGCCGGTCGGCCGCAGATCCAGCCGCAGCACCCCCCGCCGCACCGTCACGTGCGGCGCCAGTCCCCCGTCGGCCGGCGTGGTGACCCGGTAGAGCAGCCCCGGCATCTCGGCCAGCCGCACCTCGACCCGGGACGCCGCGTCGCCGACCAGTAACGCCGCGCCCGTACGCCCGCGGAGCGCACCCACCACGACACGATCCGTAGCCGGCGGCACCGGCGCCGGCGGCCGGGGCGCCATCGGCGTGCACGCGCCCACTGTCAAGGCGGTGACCAGCGCGAACGCCGATGTCACACGAATGGTTGAGTTACCTTGACTCAGCGCTGGGGGCACCAACGGTCAACGCAGAATCGGCCGAACGGGTGACGGCGAAGCGCCCGGATCGAGCCAGACTGTCCGAATGCGTTCCGAAGGCTTCCTGTCCGCTCGTCAGCGTCGCTTCGCCTGGCTGGGCTTCCTGATCGTCGCATTCCAGGCCCCCCTGGCGGCCCGCCTGGTCGACGACGCCTCCTGGCTCTTCGCCGTGGTCGTGGCCCTGGTCGTGGCCACCGTGATCCTGGCCGACGACGCCACCCGCCGCCGGAGCAGCGCCGAGGCCGCCGAATAGCTTCAACCGAGCTGCACCGGTCGGGAGAACCGTCGGCAACCCCGGGCTCCCTAACGTTCTCTCACATGAATGGCCTGTTCAGCGGCGCTGCCGCCCGCGCTGCCCTGCGCTCCGCCCACGTGTCCCTCGACGAGCTGTCGGCCTCGGTCGGCGTCTCCGGCCTGGCCGCCGTGGCCGCCTCGCCGTCCCTGCTGGCCGCGATCGACCAGCACGCCGCCGGCGTCCGCGACAGCCTGTCCGCGGACGTCAAGGCGCTCACGCCGGTGATCCTGGCCGCCTACGCCGAGGGGGTGCGCGACGCCGCTTTCAAGCACGGCTGGACGCCTCCCACCGGCGCCATCGACTGGACCGCCAACGACTGGGTCCTCCGCCGCCTGCTGGCCGTCGTCACGCTGGCCACAACGCTCTGACGCTCTTCCGCTGACCGGCCATCGCACGTTCCCAGGGCCGGCGCCGATCCTCTTCGGCGCCGGCCCACTCCCATGCCCGACACTTCAAGATCAAGAGCTTGATGTCGTGCCTGGGTGGGTGGTTCAGACCGCAGCTCCCGCCGAGGCCGGGCGCGCGACTCCAAGGCCGTGACCGGCCAGAACAGAGCCGCCCACCCTTCATTCCGGGTAGGTGGTCACCCTCCGGGCTCCGCGCCCAACCCCCACCCGCCGCGCCTTGCTCTGAGCGCGTATAGGCACCACGCGTAAGTGACCACCCTCCGAGCACGCCGCGCCAGCCCCTCCGCCACGCCTTGCTCTGAGCGCGTATAGGCACCACTCGGATCACGTCTGCCGAGTGGTGCCTATACGCGCTCAGAGCAGAAGGGGCCGGCGGCTCTTGGCGTGCCCTGGCCACGGTTGCCCGCGGCGGGTGTTGGGTCAGCGGCGCTTGCCGGGGCCCGGGGTGGGGCCGGCCTCGGTGGGGTCGTCGTCCGGGGGCGGCAGGACCTGGGTCTCGCCGGCGTTGCGGCCGGGCTGCGGGAGGATCTGGGTCTTCTCGCTCTCGTCGTCGCGGACCACCTCGGCGGTCGGGTCGTCGTCGCGGTCGAAGCCGGGGACCAGGTGCGGACGGTCGTCGACCGGCGGCAGGGACGAGATGACCTGGGTCTGCTCGGCGGCCTCGGCCGCACGCCGGGCCTCTTCGGCCTGACGCGCCTCGGAAGCCTGACGCGCCTCGGAAGCCTGGCGGGCCTCGGCGGCCTTGCGGGTCTCTTCGGCCACGCGGGCCTCTTCCGCGAGGCGGGCCTCGGAAGCCTTGCGGTTCTCCTCGGCCTGGCGAGCCTCCTCGGCCTTGCGGGCCTCGTCCGCCTTGCGCTTCTCCTCGGCCAGGCGAGCTTCCTCGGCCTTGCGGGCCTCGTCCGCCTTGCGCTTCTCCTCGGCCAGACGTGCTTCCTCGGCCTTGCGGGCCTCTTCGGCCTTGCGTGCTTCCTCGGCCTTCCGGGCCTCTTCGGCGCGGCGGGCTTCCTCGGCGAGGCGGGCCTCTTCGGCCTTGCGCGCCTCTTCGGCGAGGCGTGCCTCCTCGGCGCGGCGGGCGGCCTCGGCCTTCTCCTCCTGGAAGGCGCGGGCGCGCTCGCGGATGACGGCCGACTCGGTGCTCATCCGGCCCAGCCAGAACTCCCAGCGCGACTGCATCGGGCGGATCAGGCCGCCGCCGACGCCGACGATGGTGACGCCGGCGATGGTGGCCAGGACGGCGATCAGGACGGGGCCGGTGACCGCGGTGGCGATCTGCACCTGCTCCAAGGCGGCGATCACGCCCAGGGCGATGATCAGCACGGAGGCGATGCGGGCCAGCAGGCGGCCGTAGGGCAGAGTGCCGAGGGCGCTGGCGATCAGGTCGCCGGCGGCGTTCGCGATGGCCGCGGCGACCACGATGATCACGATGGCCACGAAGGCCCGGGGCAGCCAGGCGATCAGGGCGGAGAGCAGGTCGCTGACCGGGTTGGGGCCGAAGACGCCGAAGGCCAGCTGCAGGGCGAAGAGCAGGATGCCGTAGTAGACGATCTTGGCGCACACGTCGCTGGCGGTGATCTTGCTGCCGCGCAGGGCCCGGCCGATCGGGCCGCGGTCGACGGCGCGGTCGAAGCCGATCCGGTGCAGGCCCTTGCCGACGGCCGCGCGCAGCAGCCGGGCCACCACGTAGCCGATGACCAGGATGACGATGAACGCCAGCAGGGCCGGGAGGAACAACAGGACCGAGCGCCACATGTCGCTCAGTCCGCGGCCGAGGCCGTCGCCAGTCATGCGTTTCTCCTAGGGAGAGCCGAGAAGAGTCACAACGACCTTAGGGGTACCGCGCTCCACCCGCAGGATGAAACGGCTGGGGCAGGGCGTACACAAGTGACGAGACCGTCGTACGGTCAGGAATCGGACTATCGGGCAGGAGGGCATCGTCCAAACGGACGAGGCGGGATACTCTTTCCCCATGGCCGGAACCACGTGCGCCGCTTTGCTCCAGGCGCACGATTGGGTTCGTACCCCATTGGGCCCGATCGACTCGTGGGACCCGGTGGTGCGCGCGGCCGTCGAGGTGATGCTGGCCTCCCCGGTGCCCATGGTCTTCACCTGGGGCGACACCCATCTGCTGCTCTACAACGAGGCGTATGCGGGGTTGCTCGGCGACAAGCACCCCGGCGCGCTGGGCCGGCCGGCCGGCGAGGTGTTCGGCACGCTGTGGCAGGCGCCGAGCGTCGGCGGCGTGATCAACGACGTCTACCGCAGCGGGCAGCCGTTCCTCGAAACCGAGACCCAGGTGCACCTGCCGCGGGGTGAGCAGGCTTGGTTCACCCGGGGACACTCCGTGGTCCGCGGGCAGGACGGGCTGGTGGCCGGCGTGCTGACCGTCGCCGCCGAGACCACCCAGGTGACCCGGCGGCTGCAGAGCCTCGGTGACCTGACCGCGCGGCTGGCCGGCGCGATGACCATCGACGACGTGGCCCGGGTCGTCCTCTCGTACGCGATGAGCGCCTTTGATGTTGATCATTGCGTGTTCGCGGTCGACGACGGCGCGACCGCCTACCGCTACGTGCGGCGGGTGCGGGGCGAGATGCTGGACGAGGCGGACGAGCGGCTGCCGCCGGTCTGGAAGCGGGTCACCGAGCCGCGGGCGCCGCTGGTGGCGGTGGCCGAGGCGGGGCGGGCGACGTTCGTGGCCGACGGGACGCCGCTGGCCGAGGTGGCCACCGACCGGCATGAGCGCCGGATCCGGGCGCTGGCCGTGCTGCCGTTACGCACCCCGTCGTTGCGTGGTGCTCTGACCATGGGTTTCATCGACCCCCACGCGTGGCTGCCGGCCGAGCGGGCGCTGCTGACGGCGATCGCCGAGCTGGTGGCGCAGGCCGCCGAGCGGGCCCGCCGGTTCGAGGCCCAACATGGCACGGCCCAGCTGCTCCAGCGCAGCATGCTGCCGGAACACCTGCCCGAGCTGGACACGTTTCGCATCGCCGCCCGCTACGACGTGGGCGTCGACGGCAACGCGGCCGGTGGCGACTTCTACGACGCGTTCGAGCTGGCCGACGGCCGGCTGGCGATGGTGCTGGGCGACGTGGCCGGGCACGACGTGCGGGCGGCCGCGGTGATGGGTCAGGTGCGGGCGGCGCTGCGGGCCCTGGCGCTGACCGACCCGGCGCCGCCGAGCGTGCTGGCCGGGCTCGACCGGCTGGTCGGCTCGCTGGGCGCCGAGTCGCGCAACGAAGAGATCTTCGTGACCGTGGTGTACGGCCTGCTGGACACCGAGGACGGCACGATCACCCTGGCCAGCGCCGGGCACCCGCCGCCGGTGCTGCGCCGCGCCGGCGTCTCCGGCGGCCCGGCCACGGCCGAACTGGTCAAGGTTCCGCCGGGCGCGCCGCTGGGGCTGGGCGGGCGCTGGCAGACCGGGGTGGTGACGCTCGAGCCGGGCGACACCATCCTGATGTTCAGCGACGGCGTGGTCGAGCGCCGGGGCCGCCCGCTCACCGACGGCCTGGACGACCTGGTCGAAGCGGCGGCGAAAGCGGTCGGCGGCGACCCTCGCAACATGTGCGCGCTGGCCACCTCGGCGGTGACCGGCTCGACCGACGACGACGTGGCGGTGCTGGCCGTCGAGCGGGCGCTGGCGCTGAGCCGGTCGGCGACGATGCAGGTGGCGGCCGAGCCGACCGGGCCGAGCCGGGTGCGGGCCTGGATGGCCGGCAAGCTCCGCGAGTGGCAGGTGCCCGAGCCGGTGGTCGGCGCCGCGGTGCTGTGCACCAGCGAGCTGACCACCAACGCCCTGCTCCACGCGGGCACCCCCGCGTCGGTCCGCGTCGATCTGACCGCCGAACGCCTGCTGGTGTCCGTGGCCGACACCGGCACCCGGGGCAGCGTCACCCGCGCGCACACCGACGCGCTCAGCAGCCGGGGCCGCGGCCTGGGCCTGATCGAGGAGCTCAGCGACAGCTGGGGCACCGATCCGACGGTTCGAGGTTCGACCGTGTGGTTCGAGATGCTGATCCCGGGATAACCACCGGGGGTGCAACTCAGTGATCTCCTCTTCGCCCTGATCGGGGTGGGTGCCCTGCTGGCCGGCATTCTGCCGCGGGTGCTCGAACGGCGCCCGCTGTCCATGCCGATCGTCTTCCTCCTGCTCGGCATGGCGGTCTTCGCGCTGCCGCTGGGCCTGCCCGAACCCGATCCGCTGGCCCACCCGAAGCTGGCCGAGCACCTGACCGAGATCGGCGTGATCGTGGCGCTGATGGGCGCCGGCCTGAAGATCGACCGGCCGCTCAGCCTCCGTGGCTGGCAGTCGACCTGGCGGCTGCTGGCGATCGCGATGCCGCTGACCATCGCCGCGGTGACGCTGCTGGGCTGGTGGTGGGCGGGTCTGGTGCCGGCCGCGGCGCTGCTGCTGGGCGCCGCGCTCGCGCCCACCGACCCGGTGCTGGCCTCGGACGTGCAGGTCGGCGAGCCCACCGACGAGGAGGACTCCGAGGACGAGGTGCGGTTCTCGCTCACCTCGGAGGCGGGGCTGAACGACGGGCTCGCCTTCCCGTTCGTGTACGCGGCGATCGCACTGGCCGGCGCCGGTGGTTTGGCCTGGACGGCCGAGTGGGCGGTGCGGGACGTCTTCTTCAAGATCCTGGTCGGGATCGCCGGCGGGCTGGTCGTCGGCCGGCTGCTGGGCCGGCTGTTCTTCCGGCCCAAGCGCGAGTCGTTGCGGCTGGCCAAGCACTCCGAGGGGTTCCTGGCGCTGGCCGCGACGTTCCTGGCCTACGGGGTGGTCGAGGTGGCCGGCGGCTACGGCTTCCTGGCCGTCTTCGTGGCGGCGCGGGGCATCCGGTCGCTGGAGCGGTCGCACGAGTTCCACCAGATCCTGCACGACTTCGCCGAGCAGACCGAGCGGCTGCTGACCGTCCTCCTGCTGCTCCTCTTCGGCGGCTCCGTGGTGACCGGTCTGCTCGCCCCGCTGACCTGGCCGGCCGCGCTGGTCGGTCTGGCCCTGGTCTTCGTGGTCCGCCCGCTGATCGGATATGCCTCGCTGATCGGCACCGAAGGGCGACACGCCGAGCGCGGGGTGATCGCCGTCTTCGGCATCCGCGGGATCGGGTCGTTCTACTACCTGGCGTACGCGATGACGCACGCAACGTTCCCACAGTCCGATCTGCTCTGGGCGACCGTCGCGTTCGTCGTGCTCGTGTCCGTGGTTCTGCACGGCATCGCCGTCACGCCGGTGATGCGATTGCTGGATCAGTGGAAGTTAAGAACACGCACGGTAACTGAAACTCGATAATTTCCGACATTGAACCCTCAGATGGTGGCGGAGCGTATTGATTGGCGTATGGTGGTCGACACACGGCGACGTCCACGATGGAGCGAGTCAATGCGGATCAGAGGTTTCGCGCCGGCGGCACCCTGCTGGGTCGAACTGGCCAGTGCAGAGCCGGGCCGGGCTCAGGAGTTCTACGCGAGCCTGTTCGGCTGGGATCCCGCCGGCGATCGCTTCAAACTGGGCGGCCAGGCGGTCGCCGGGCTCACCCGGACCCGGCCGGGCCGTCCCGCCGGCTGGCTGACCTACTTCGCGGCCGAAGATCTGGGCCGGGCCGTGCAGCGGTTCGCCGCCGCCGGTGGCCGCTGCCTGAGCGGGCCGACCGAGGGCCGGGGTGGCCGCGGCGCGGTGGTCGCCGACCCGTCCGGCGCGACGCTCGGGCTGTGGGAGGCGACCGACTTCGCCGGCGCCCAGATGGCCGGCGAGCCCGGCACGATGGCCTGGCCCGAGCTGCTCACCGCCGACCCGGCGCAGGCCGAGCGGTTCTACGGCTCGGCGTTCGGCTGGCTGCTGCGCGACGGTATCGAATGGCTGACCCCCGGGCACGACGCGGTGGCCGGCCTCGCCCCCGGCGGCCGGGTGGCCCGCTGGCGGGCGGCCTTCCAGGTGGCCGACTGCGCGGCGACCGTGGCCACGGCGGCCGACCTGGGCGCCGAGGTGGTCATCGCCCCGACCGACATGGGGCTCGGGCTGATCGCCGAGCTGCGCGACCCGTGGGGTACGCCGTTCGCGGTGACCGCCCCGACCTCGCGCCCGGTCGACCTGATGCTGACCTTCAGCGCGATGGCCGGCATGGAGCTGACCTTCCCGGGGTAGGTAGCACGGGTGTACGAGAACTACACCCATGAAAGAAGGCGTGGTCATGGCTGCTCCCTCCGGAGACAACACGATCAAGGACCCGGACGACTGGACCACGGGTGACGAGCCCGCCACCGGGGCGCAGGAGTCATATCTCCACACGCTGGCGAGCGAGGCCCACGAAGAGGTGCCCGCCACGCTGACCAAGGCGGAGGCGTCCCAGAAGATCGACGAGCTCCAGGAAAAGACCGGTCGCGGCCGCTGAGCCGCTCCTGACCGAAGGGCCACCCCTACTGCAGCGGGGGTGGCCCTTTCTTTGTCTTTGTGGGTTTGTCCTTTGCGGGTGACCGCGCACGCAGGTGGAGCGAAGCGACCCTCGGCGGGAGCGACGGTCTGAACCACCCACCCAGCTACGACATCGGTTTCTGGCCGTCAACTCGGGTTGACGCAGACCTCCCGTCAACGTAGGTTGACACCTATGACCGAAGCGACCGACCTGGCTGCTGCCGCCTCCAGTGCTGACCCCCGGGTCGGGCTGCGTGCCGTCGTCGCCCTCCGTCGCCTGCTCGAGGGCCTGGAACACCTCCAGGTCGCCAACGCCCGCCGCAAGGGCTGGAGCTGGCAGGAGATCGCCGACGCGCTCGAGGTGACCCGGCAGGGCGTGCACAAGAAGCACGCCCGCCTGATGCCGATGATCGACCCACGGAAGGACTGAGATGTTCGAGCGATTCACCCACGGCGCACGAGAGATCGTCGTCGGCGCCCAGCATGAGGCGCGCGAGCTGCACCAGTCCCCGATCGGCACCCAACATCTGCTGCTGGCGATGCTGGCCGACCCGTCGTCGGCCATCGCCCGGGCGCTCGCCGCGGACGGCATCGACCAGCGCTACGTCCGCGCCGAGATCCTCCGCCGGGTCCCCGCCGACGCCGCGCCGGACACCGCCACCCTCGTCGACCGCGACGCCGACGACCGTGAGGCGCTCAAGGCCATCGGCATCGACCTCGACCAGGTGCGCCGGGCCATCGAGGAGAACTTCGGGCCCGGGGCGCTGCGGCTGCCCCGCGCGCAGGCGCCGAAACGGCGCGGGCTGTTCGGCCGCTTCTACGCCGGCGAGGGCGCCAAGGGACACATCCCGTTCAGCCCGCGCAACAAGAAGGTGCTGGAGCTGAGCCTGCGCGAGGCCCTCCGCCTGAAACACAACTTCATCGCGCCCGAACACCTGCTGCTCGGCCTGCTCCGCGAGGGCGACGGCCTGGCCATGCAGATCATCACCGAACGGGAGGTCGACCTCGGCCGCCTCCGCACCACGCTCACCCAGGCGCTGAACGACAAGGCCGCCTGAAGGTTCCCGGGCGCCCCGGCCGGGTACTGGGGCGCCCATGAACTACCGGGTGGAGTACAACGGCGGTGACCTCGAGGTCACCACCCTCGACGCCGCGATGGACAACGCCAAGAACGCGATCGCCGCCGACCTCGGCCCGATCAGCGGCTGGACCGTCGAGCACGACGAGAGCATCAACGACTGGTTCATCCAGGGCGTCGTCAACGGCGAGCCGATCGGCCCCACCGCGGTCATCACCGGCCCCGACCCGATGGTCGCCTCGGTGGCCGCGCCGAGCCACCCGGCGCGCGACACCGACGGCTGGCTCCAGCGGGTCTCGTTCAGCGGCCAGACCGCGGCCGAGGCCTTCGGCGCGGCGACCAGCTGGCTCAACTCCCGGGCCTCGGTGATCACCGTGACCGACGTGTCCTGGTCGGACGGCCGGCTGCGGCTCTACTTCACCGAGCGCTCCTGACCGACGCCGTGGCCGACCCGGCAAGCTGGCCCGCATGGAGCTGCCGGGTCACCGGTGAACGTCAGTCGGTGTGGGGCAGTTTCGAGGCCGGGACGACGCCGAGGCGGCCCTTCTGGAAGTCGTCGAACGCCTGCTTGAGCTCCTCGCGGGTGTTCATCACGAACGGGCCGTGGTGGGCCACCGGCTCGCGGAGCGGGCGGCCGCCCATGATGAACAGGTCGAGCTCGGACGAGGACGAGACCCGGATCGCGTCGCCGGGGCCGTACACCGCGAGCTGGCCCATCTCGATCGGCCGGGCCTCGGCGCCGGCCGTGCCGCGGCCGGACATCACGTAGACCAGCGCGTTGTAGTCGGCCGGCCAGGGCAGGTCGAGGCGGGCGCCGGGCTGGAGCGTGACGTGGGCCAGGTTGATCGGCGTGTGCGTGGAGCCGGGGCCCTCGTGACCGGCCAGGCCGCCGGCGATCACCCGGATCAGCGCGCCGCCGTCGGGGGTGGTGAGCAGGACCGACTCGCGGCCGCGGATGTCCTGGTACTTCGGGGCGATCATCTTGGCCACGCGCGGCAGGTTCACCCACAGCTGCATGCCGTGGAACAGGCCGCCGCTCATCACCAGTTGCTCCGGCGGCGCCTCGATGTGCAGAATGCCGCCGCCGGCCGTCATCCACTGGGTGTCGCCGTTGGTGATGGTGCCGCCGCCACCGTTGGAGTCCTGGTGGTCCATGACGCCGTCGATCATGTAGGTGACCGTCTCGAAGCCGCGGTGCGGGTGCCACGGTGTGCCCTTCGGCTCGCCCGGGGCGTAGTCGACCTCACCCATCTGGTCCAGGTGGATGAAGGGGTCGAGCTCGTTGACGGGTACGCCGGCGAAGGCGCGCCGCACCGGGAAGCCCTCGCCCTCGTAGCCGCTCGGCGCGGTGGTGAGCCGGCGGACCGGGCGCTGCTGGGCGGCGGGGTCGAGTTCGGGCAGGCGGGGCAGGACGAGGACGTCGTCGACGGTGATGGCGGGCATGGCTCAGGCCTTTCTGATCCGGGCGAACGCGCGGCCGATGACGGCGAGTTCCTCGTCGTCGAGGTGGTCGATGAAGCGGGCACGAACGGTTCTGAGGTGAAGCGGGGCGGCGGCCTCGAGCTCGGTCAGGCCGGCGCTGGTCAGCACGGCCTCGCTGCCGCGGCCGTCAGCGGCGCACGGCTGCTTGCGGACCAGGCCGCGCTTGACCATCGAGTTGATCTGGTAGGTGATCCGGCTGGGCGAGAACACCAGCCGCCCGGCCAGCTCGCCCATCCGCAACCGCTTCCCGGGCGCCTCGGACAGCACGACCAGCACGTGGAAGTCGGCCATGCTCAGGCCGGTGGCCGCCCGCAGCTCGTCCTCGAGCCGGGTGTGCAGCGCCCACGACGACTCGACGTAGGCGCGCCACGACTCCTGCTGCGTCGGGCTGAGCGGTTCGGTCACGATCCCCACGATAGGTCTTTCAAAATTGAAATACCAGAGATGTGGCGTACGCCTCCGTTAGCCTGCTTTTTGATGGCTCCCCTCCGCATCGCCTTCCCCACGCGTCACCCTGTTCCGGCCACGGCGGTCCGCTGATGCCCCGCGTCCTGGTCACCGGCGCCGGCGGGATGATCGGGCGCGCCGCCGTCGATCATCTGCTCGCTTCGGGCGTACCCGTCACCGCCTTGTCGAATGTGCCCCTGGAGAGTGACGGCGCGCGGGTGGTCATCGGGGACGCGCGGGACCCCGGCGTGGTGGCCGGCGCGCTGGACGACGTCGACGCGGTCATCCACCTGGCCGCGATCCCGTCCCCGCTGAGCGACCCGGCCGAACTCGTCTTCGCCCTGAACACCCAGGCCACCTTCACCGTGCTCGACCAGGCCGGCCGGGCCGGGGTGCGGCGGGTCGCGCTGGCCAGCAGCTACGCCATCTGCGGCCTGCCGTTCGCGCCCCACCGGCTGACCATGCCCTACCTGCCGATCGACGCGGCGCTGCCGTTGCAGATCCACGACGCGTACGCCCTGTCGAAACGCGTCGACGAGGAGACGGCGGCCATGATGCGCCGCCGCTACGACCTGACCGTGGTGGCGCTGCGGCTCCCGTTCGTCGGCTCGCCGTCCGACCGGCTGGCCTCGGCCGCCCGGCGATACGCCGACGACCCGCTGACCGGCGCCAACGACGTCTGGTCCTATCTGGACACCCGCGACGCCGGCCGGGCCATGGTGGCGGCGCTGACCCCCGCGTCGCCCGGCTGCCATGTCGTCTACGTGGCCGCGCCGACGACCCTGGCGCCGTACCCCACCGACGACCTGCTGGCCCGCTTCCACCCCGGCACCCCGCGCCCGTCGTTCCCCGGCCGCACCGTGCCGATCGACCTCGCACCGGCGCGCGAGCTGATCGGCTTCACCGCGCGGCACATCTTCGAGGGCCGGCCTTAGCAGGTGTCCCCGGCGCTGCGCTGGTTCTTCGCCGGTCGCTCGATCTCGCTGATCGGAAGCTTCATGTCGCCCGTGGCCCTGGCCTTCGGCGTCCTCGAGCTGACCGGCAGCGCCGCCTGGCTGTCCGCGGTCACCGCGTCGGCCCTGGTGCCGATGGTCGCGACGATGCTCCTCGGCGGCGCTGTCGCCGACCGCTACCGCCGCGACACCGTGCTCGTGCTGACCAGCCTCGGCGCCGGCCTCGCCCAGACCGGCGTCGCGGTGCTCCTGCTCACCGATCGGCATCCCGCGCTGCTGCTGCCGTTCTCCGCCCTGAACGGCGTCTTCCAGGGCCTGACCACGCCCACGCTCCGCGGCATCCTGGCCAACCTGACCTCCGGTCCCGGCCTCCAGCGGGCCGGCTCCCTGCTGGCCGCGGCCGGCAACATCGCCCGCATCGGCGGCCCGGCCGCCGCCGGCCTGCTCACCGCCGCGGCCGGCGGCGGATGGGCGATCGCCGCCGACGCCGCCTCGTTCCTGCTGGCGGCCGCCTGCTTCGCCCGGATGAGGTTGCCCCGCCTGGAGCCCCGGCCCGCCGACCTGCGGGAAGGCTGGACCTGGTTCAGGTCGCACCGCTGGTTCTGGTCGGTCACCCTGGCCTTCGCCGTCTTCAACGCCGCCAACATGGGCTTCTGGCAGATCCTCGGCCCGGTCATCGCCAACACCACCATCGGCGCCGCCGCCTGGGGCCTGGTGCTGAGCGCCCGCGGCGCCGGCGCCCTGCTCTCCAGCGTGGTCCTGGTGCGGGTGCCGCTGATGAGCCGGCCGATGCGACCGGCCCTGTCCTCGATGACCGTGGCCACGCTGCCGCTCATCCTGCTGGGCGCCGGCGCCGGCACCGTCGGGCTGGCCGCGGCGTCCCTGCTGGCCGGCGCGGCCGCCGAGTTCTTCACCGTCACCTGGCAGACCGTCACCAACACGCTCATCCCCGAGCGCCTGCTCTCCCGGGTCGGCGCCCACGACGAGTTCTGGTCGACGGCGTCCTCCCCGGCCGGCCAGCTGGCCGCCCCCCTCCTGGCCGCAACCTTCGGCACCGCGGTCGTGGCCATCACCGGCGGCGCGATAGCAGCGGCGGCGATGCTCCTGACGGCCTCCATTCCCGCGTTCCGAGCCATCAAGATCGGCCGTGACCCGGGCTGACGGGCGGCGGCGGCGCTTGTTCCCCTGGGGTGCCCGCTCGTGTTCACCTGGGGCTCCCGCTCGTGCTTGGCGACTTGCTCTGGCGCCGTCGCCGCCGCCTTGATTCGCACCCTGCGCAACGACGCCGCCCGCGCCACTCTGACCAGTGTCCTGATCCTCTCCATCCTGCTTCAGGTGCCCGCGGCCCGCGCCGTGATCAACCACGTCGCCTTCGGCCGCACCAACTCCGGCGGGATCCTCCTCGGCCGCCACCAGTGGCAGAAGCTCAAGGCGCGCGGTGTCATCCGGCGCTTCAGGTAGACCTCTGATCCGGCGTTTCCCGCCAGGAAGCCCGCCCTCGCGGATCATCTTTACCAGCCAGAGCACTACCGTTCCTGAGGTGTGGTGGAGGAGCGAGCCCGGGACAGCCTGATCGGTGTCGGCGCGGATCTGTTTGCTCCTGACTCCGTTTCTGACGTGTGGTGGAGGAGCGGGCGCGATGGCCTGGTGGTGGCAGACGCTGATCGGTGTCGGCGCGGGTCTGCTGCTCGGGTGGCTCGCCCTGGTGGTCGCGCTCCTGGTCGCCAAGCCCGGGACGGCGCAGATCAAGGAAGCCCTCCGGCTGCTGCCCGACGTGTTGCGGTTGCTGCGCCGGCTCGCCGCCGACCCGACGCTGCCCCGCGGGGTGCGTGTGCGGCTCGGTCTTCTCCTGGCCTACCTGGCGTTCCCGTTCGACCTCGTACCCGACTTCATCCCCGTCCTGGGCTACGCCGACGACGCGATCATCGTCATCGTTGTGCTCCGCTCCGTCGTGCGTCACGCCGGACTCGCCGCGGTCCGAGAGAAGTGGCCAGGCACGGAAGACGGCTTCGCCGCCCTCATCCGCCTCACCGGACTCACCCGGTGACACAACGCCCTCAACACCCACTCGCGGACCGCCCGGCGGGCGTCGCCAACCTCGCGGGCCTCGCCGCCGGCCGCGAAGCCTAGGCAGGCCGTGCCGTGGTCAATCGCGAGAGACTCAGGCAGGAACCCCGTCCGGCAGGTCGATATGCGTGGAAGCCCCGTGGTGTCAGCCACCAGGCATCAGTCGGGGGCGGGTGACGCTCAGGCCGCGAGCCATTGATGACGTCGGCGCGGCGAAGCACTTGATCAAGTATGCCGACCGTGACCCTGCCCGATGAGGATCGGGGATGCACACCATGCGCTGGCCAGATGGCGCGACCGCACGAGGATGGCGCGAAGCGCCGTCAGGGTGGCCACGCACGCAGAATGAAGGTCGCGCGGCTCTGTTTTGGACGCGCCAGCGGCCAGGAGCCGGGTGGCCGCCCTCGGCGGGAGCTGCGGTCTGCACCACCCACCCAGCAACGACATCATGCTCTTGATCTTGAAGTTGCGGTCAGCGCCACCCCCTCGGATGCGAGATCCTGATCTCTGACTTCCGGCGAATCACTGCGGACGCGAACGGCGACGGGGACGGGCATGGCTGAGGTGGCGTTGCGGGCGTTGGGTGAGGCGGACATGGACGCGGTGTTCGCGCAGATGCGCGACCCGGAATCGGTGCGGATGGCGGCATTCACCGCGGACGATCCCGATGACCGGGTCGCCTTCGACGCGCAGCGGGCGCGGATCGCGGTGTGGCCCGGGGTTCAGGAGCGCGCGATCACCCTGGACGGCGTGTTCGTGGGAACCATCGCCACGTTCGTGCAGGACGGTGAGACCGAGCTCACCTACTGGGTGGATCGGGCGTTCTGGGGGCGGGACATCGCCGGGCGGGCGGTGAAGCTGATGCTCGACGAGGTGCGGACCCGGCCGATCGTCGCGCGGGCCGCGGCGGACAACGCCGGGTCGTTGCGGGTGCTGGCGAAGAACGGGTTCGTGGTCGTGGGGACGGAGACCGGGTTCGCGAATGCGCGGCGGGAGGAGATCGAGGAGTGCGTGCTTCGGCTCGAATGATTGGATGGCGGCATGGGGTTGTTCACGGTTGACGAGGCTCGGGCTGAGCTCGTCCGGTTGCTGCCGATGCTTGACGAGATGGTCACGGTGCGTGCTGACATGGTGGAGTTGGCGTCGGGGGCGCCTACGCCGCTGGGTGGGCTTCCCGAACGCAAGGCGGCCGAGGCCCGGCTCAACGAGCTGATGACCGAGGTCCAGCAGACCGGCGCCGAGCTGAAGGGCGTGGCGCCGCTGCTCATCGACTTCCCCGCCGACCTGGACGGGGTGCCGGTGCTGCTGTGCTGGCTGGAGGGCGACGCCGAGCTGTCCTGGTACCACCGGGTTGACCTGGGGTTCGCCGGGCGGCGCAAACTGTAGGCATGTCTCGAGTCGTCGTCATCGGCGCCACCGGCCACATCGGCACCTACCTGGTTCCGCGGCTGGTCCGCGCCGGCCACGAGGTGATCGCGCTCAGCCGGGGCAGCCGCGATCCCTACCACCCGTCCCCGGAATGGCAGTCGGTACAGCGCGTGACCGCCGACCGCGAGACCGCTTCGTTCGGTGACCGGGTCGCCGCGTTCGAGGCGGACGCCGTCATCGACCTGGTCTGCTTCACGCCGCAGCAGGCCCAGGACCTGCTCGACGCGCTGCGCCCGACCAAGCCGCTGCTGGTGCACTGCGGCACGATCTGGGTGCACGGCCCCGCGCTGCGCTCCCCGATCACCGAGGATGAGCCGCGCACCGCCTACGGCGACTACGGCGTCGCCAAGATGCACATCGAGTCCCTGCTGCACCGCGAGACCCGCACCGGCGGCGTGCCCAGCGTGGTCCTGCACCCGGGCCACATCTCCGGCCCCGGCTGGCCGGTCATCACCCCCGCCGGCAACCTCGACCCGACCGTCTGGACCACGCTCGCGCTGGGCAAGCCGCTCCCCCTGCCCGACAACGGCCTCGGCGTCCTGCACCACGTCCACGCCGACGACGTGGCCCAGGCCTTCGAACGCGCCCTGACCCGCCCCGCCGCCATCGGTTCGAGCTTCCACACCGTGGCCGCCCAGGCCATGACGATGCGCGGCCTGGCCACCGGCGTGGCGGCCTGGTTCGGTCGCGAGCCGGCCTTCGACATGGTGTCGTGGGCCGAGTTCGAGACCCGCGTCGGCGCCGATCACGCCGCGACGTCCCGCGATCACGGCCACCGCAACATCGCCGCGAGCATCGACCGGTCCCGCGACGTTCTGGGCTATTCGCCCAGGTACACGGTGTTGGAGACGCTGCGCGAATCGGTCCGCTGGCTCGCCGCCAACGGCCAGGTGGACGTCGGCGGACAAGAATTCTGAAGATCATTGACCGCAACTCCCGCCAAGGCCCTGTTTTCGTCCCAACCAGATCAAGATCAAGAGCTTGATGTCGCACCTGGGCGGGGAGCCCTGACCGTCGCTCCCGCCGAGGCCGGCCGCGCGGCTCCTGGCCGCTGGCGCGTCCAAAACAGAGCCGCGCGACCTTCATTCTGCGTAAGTGGTCACCCTCCAGGCGCTCCGCGCCCCAACCCCTCCACCGCCCCGCTACTCCACGCCGCGCCCCAACCTCGCCACCGCCCGCTGCTCCTCGTCGGGCCCACTGCTTTCGTGCTCGCGCGTCGCAGCCCCGGTTCGGGCGGCTCGCCGGTGTCGCCGACGCGGTGGGCTACGGAGCACCGCGATCCCGCCCCCTGATCCGGCGAGGGCTGAGCAAGACTGATCTGCTGACGATGCATGAACCGCACACACGTTGGGAGCCCGGTATGGCACGTCTCAAGCAGGTCGTCGTCGATTGCGAGACGCCGTCCGCGCTGGCCCGGTTCTGGGCGGAGGCGCTGGACGATTTCGACATCCGGCCCTACGACGACGAGGAGGTCGCCCGTCTGGCCTCGCTCGGCCTCACGCCGGAGACCGATCCGGTCGTCATCCTCGACGGCCCCCACCTCGAGGTCTGCTTCCAGAAGGTCGAACTCGAGCCGCGATCGAAAACCCCCGTGCACTTCGACATCGCGTCCGCGGACTGGCGGGCTGAGATCGACCGCCTCACCGCTCTGGGCGCAACCGTCAAGGAGCGTTTCGAGGCCCACGCCTGGATGCGCGATCCGGAGGGCAACGACTTCTGCATCGTCGACGGCACTCGCTGACCGTCCGACCCGGCCCGTGACGTCCGTGCCGGGTTCCGTCTGGGTCAGAACCTGACGGTCGACCAGTCGTTTCAGTCCGGCGCGACTGCCCTCGTGGATTGCCGTTCGTGCTCGAATCCGGCGTCGACCTCGGTGTGTGCCCGACGACCGCGTCCAGCGGCGCACACCAATCACATTGCCAGTGACCGCTGCCGCTGCCCCAGTCACTGCTCGAGCCGCTGTTGCTGTTGCGGCCATGATCCGTTCGGTCATACCCAGCACCCACGCGACCTAGCCACCGCAAACATCATGACCAGCACAGACGCCACGCCATCGGGCGATGGCGAACTACCGAAACTCACCGACACCGTGTGTGAGCGAGCATGGGCAATACGCCAGGCCAACCACCGCCCTGAGCTCCTTTGCTCTGCGCACATATAGGCAACACTCGGATACCGGCAACATCCGGATACCGCCACCATCGAAGCGGTGCCTATATGTGCGCAGAGCAAAGGGCCGCAAAGTAGGTGGCCAGCGTCACGGCGGGGCGGGGCGCAATGGTCGCCAGCCTGCGAAAGCTCGCACGGCGAGGTACAGCGCGGCGTGGGCACTCGACGGGAGAATTAAGGACCGACGCGCGCGGGCGAGACGCCGATCCAGGCGCACGAGACACGGGGGGAAGACGCAGAGGCGAGACGCGGGCCGGCCGAGCCGTCGACCCAAGCGCACGGGGCAGGCGCACGACCGGGGCTCACGGGGAGCCTAGGTGGGCAACCCGAGCGCGGGTGAGGCGCGGCGGCGGCTTGTTCGGACGCTGGGCGGGTTGTGGGGAATCCGTTGGGGCGGGCGCGGCCCGCGGGCTACGGGCGCCGGGGTTCTGCTCGACGGGAGAGTGGCGCTCCGGAGCCTTTGTAGTGGCGAGTCGGCGTTGGGCGGTTGGGGTGGGTTCGCGGGGTGGCTGGTGGTCTTGGAGAGGGTGACCACTTACGCAGAATGAAGGGGTCGCGGCTCTGTTTTGGCCGCCCTGCGGCCTGGAGCCGGGAGCCCAGCCTCGGCGGGAGCGACGGTCAGGGCCACCCGCCCAGGTGCGACATCGCGTTCTTGATCTTGTCGTTGGGTGGGTCAGCTGGTCATGAGGAGCATGGCGGCCACGCCGGTCAGGACCAGGATGGCCATGGCGATCAGGAGGCCCCGCTCGGAGGAGGCGGCGGGCTCGGAGGCGATGGGGGTGGTGATGGGCTCGGAGCTCATGGTGATCTCCTCGGAAGAGGGGCGGTCGACATGCAGAATCGGCACGGTCGGCTTAGCGTGTGGGCGTGCCGCTTACTGATTGGTTCCTCACCAGCGAGGAGCGCGGCAACCCGGACTCCTCCATACCCACCTGGACCGCCGGAAACACGGCTGAACCGCTGATACACGGTGAAACGTATTTTGACCGGCTGGTGGCCGAGGTGGAAACCCTGGGCGAGGGCGACACGTTGTTCTTCACCGACTGGCGGGGTGACCCGGACCAGCGGATGCGGGACGACGGGCCGACGATCGCCGAACTGCTCGCCGCCGCGGCGAAGCGTGGGGTGGTGGTCAAAGGGTTGCTGTGGCGCTCGCACCTGGACAAGTTCGCGTACTCCGAGGAGGAGAACCGGTCGCTGGCCGACGATGTGGCCGCGGCCGGCGGCGAGGTGCTGCTCGACCAGCGGGTACGGCGGGGTGGCTCGCATCACCAGAAGCTGGTCGTGATCCGGCGCAAGGACGGTGACGACCTGGCGTTCGCCGGTGGCATCGACCTGTGCCACAGCCGGCGGGACAACGCTGACCACGCCGGTGACCCGCAGGCGGTGGTGATGGCCAAGGCCTACGGCGAGCATCCACCCTGGCATGACGTGCAGCTCCTGCTGCGCGGGCCGATCGTGGGGGCGCTCGACCTGACCTTCCGGGAACGCTGGACCGACCCGGCGCCGCTCGATCAGCACGGGCCGATCTCCACGATCCAGGACAAGCTGCGGCACGCCGACCTCAGCGCCGACCACCTGCCCGAGCAGCCGCCTGATCCGCCGCAGGTGGGAACGCTGGCGATTCAGGTGCTGCGGACCTACCCGGCGATGCGGCCGGCCTACTCGTTCGCGAAGCTCGGTGAGCAGACGGTCGCCCGTGGGTACACGAAGGCGATCAAGCGGGCGCGGCGGCTGATCTACCTCGAGGACCAGTACCTGTGGTCGCGCGAGGTGGCCAACCTGTTCGCCGAGTCGTTGCGCCAGCACACTGACCTGCACCTGATCGCCGTGGTGCCGCGTCACCCGGATGTGGACGGGCGGTTCGCGCTGCCGCCCAACCAGGTCGGCCGGGAACACGCGATCTCGCTGTGCCGGAAGGCCGCCCCGGACCGGGTGCACGTGTTCGACGTCGAGAACCATCAGGGCACGCCGGTGTACGTGCACGCGAAGGTGTGCGTGGTCGACGACGTCTGGGCGTCCGTGGGGTCGGACAACTTCAACCGCCGGTCGTGGACGCATGACAGCGAGTTGTCGTGCTCGATCCTGGACGAGACGGTCGACGGCCGCTCCCCGGCCGATCCGGCCGGTCTGGGCGACGGCGCCCGCCGCTTCGCGCGGGATCTGCGGCTCCGGCTGCTGCGGGAACACCTCGACGCGTCCGACGACGAGGGCCTGGTGGACCCGGACGAGACGGTACGCCGGGTGAACGCGACCGCGGACCGGCTGCGGGACTGGCATCGCGGCGGACAGCGGGGTGCCCGGCCGCCGGGCCGGCTGGTGCCGCACGAGACGGGCAAGTTGTCGTGGTTCACGAAGGCCTGGGCGACGCCCGCCTACCAGCTGATCTATGACCCGGACGGGCGCCCGCGGCGGGACCGGCGGGCCGGCAACTGGTAGGGCTGGGCATACCCGGGTCCTAGGGCTGGACGGCTCGTGGCGGGCGGTGCCGATTGCCTACCGTGATCGGCATGTCCAGCATCTGGCCGGCCCTGCGTACCCGGCGTTTCCTGCTTTCTTCCTGGCCCTGGCGGTCCCTGCTCTACATGGTGACCACCGTGATCGTGGCCGCGCCGGTGGCCGCGGTCAGCTGGCTGCTGGCCCTGCCGTGGCTGGTGACGCTCAGCGACCTGCGGAACGGGCAGCTTCCGCACTACCACAACTACCTGCTGATGGTCGTCAGCGTCGTGGTGCTGGCGCTGTTCGGCCCGCTGGTCGCGGTGCCGCTGGCCGCGATCGAACGGCGGCGGCTCGGGCTGCTCGACCCGCGGGAGGTCCGCAGCGCGCACCGGCCGGCGCCGAGCGACCCGATCGCCTGGCTCCGGCTGCGCTACAGCGAGGCCGCGACGTGGCGCGAGCTGCTCTACGGGCTGCTGTTCACCCTGGTCGTGCCCGTGGTCTACGGCGTGCTGGTCGTGATCACCGGGATCGAGCTGGCGCTGCTGACCGCGCCGCTGTTCGCCGTGGGCTCGTCGGCGATCCAGCTCGGCTCGATGACCATCGACACGCCGGGCGAGGCGGCGATCGCCTCCGTGATCGGTCTGGTGCTCATCCCGCCGCTGGCCTACCTCGGTGGCGGGGTGGCCGCCGCCCAGGCCGCCGCCGCGCGGGCCCTGCTCGGTGACAACGACCGGACCTCCGGCGCCCTGCGCGAGGTGGCCCGCTCCCGGGCCCGGCTGGTCGACGCGTTCGAGGCGGAACGCCGCCGCATCCAGCGCGACCTGCACGACGGCGCCCAGCACCAGCTGACCAGCCTCACCCTGCAACTGGGCATGGCCCGCCTCGACCTGCCGGCCGGCTCGCCCGCCGCCGAGCCGCTGAACCGGGCCCACGACCAGGCGAAGGACCTGATGGTGATGCTCCGCGACATCGTGCACGGCATCCGCCCCCAGGTGCTCGGCGATCTCGGCCTGATGCCGGCGCTGCGCGAACTGGCCGACCGCGCGCCGCTGCCGGTGATGGTCATCGCCCCCGACGTGGTGACCCGCCCGCCCGAGCACGTGGAGACCACGGCCTGGTTCGTGGCCTCGGAGGCGCTCGGCAACGTCACCAAGCACGCGGCCGCCCAGCACGTCGAGGTGCGCGTGATCTGGGACGGAGAAGACCTGATCCTCGAGGTACGCGATGACGGCGCCGGCGGCGCCGACCCCACCGCCGGCAGTGGCCTGACCGGGCTGGCCGACCGGGTCGCGGCGGCCGGGGGCAGGCTGCTGCTGGCCTCTCCGCCCGGGGGTGGCACCCTGGTGCGCGTGGAGTTGCCGTGCCGGTGAGAGTGGTCCTGGCTGAGGACGGCGTGCTGCTGCGCGAGGGTCTGGCCGGCCTGCTGGGCCGGTTCGACTTCTCGGTCGTGGCCGCCGTCGGTGACGCCGTCGCGCTGGTCTCGGCCGTCGCCGCGACCACACCCGACCTGGTCATCACCGACATCCGGATGCCGCCCGAGCACACCGATGACGGCCTGCGCGCCGCCGTCCAGCTGCGGACGTCCCAGCCGTCGCTGCCCGTCGTGGTGCTCAGCCAGTACGTCCAGGAGGAGTACGCCTCGACCCTGCTCGACACCGGCACCGGCCGCGGCGTCGGCTACCTCCTGAAGGACCGTGTCGTCGACGTCGAGGATTTTGTGGCGGCGCTGCGATCGGTGGCCGCGGGCGGCACGGTGATCGACCCCGAGGTGGTGCGGCGGCTGCTCAACCGGTCCCGCGACCCGTTGAGCCGCCTGTCGGCCCGGGAGACCGAGGTGCTGGCGCTGATCGCCGAGGGCCACTCCAACTCGGCCATCGCGGGCCGGCTCTTCGTGTCCGAGGCCGCCGTCGGCAAGCACGTCGGCAACATTCTCAGCAAGCTCGACCTGCCACCGGCCGAGGACACCAACCGCCGGGTCCTGGCCGTCCTGGCCTACCTGCGCAGCGACAATCCCCGCTGACAGGTCAGCGGCGGGGCAGCACACCCAGGAGCGTGGCGGTCAGGGCCAGCTTCAAGGCGTCCTCGAGCTCCAGGTGGAAGCGGGCCAGTTCGGGCTCGGCCTGGTAGGCCGCCAGCAGGCTGGGCGGCGGGGTGCTGTAGGCCGACAGCGCGCCGGCCATGACCATGGTCTGCAGGCTGAACAGGGTCGCGTTCTCGCCCAGCTCGGGCAGACACTTCCGGATCAGGTCGGTCATGGTGGTCAGGCGGTCCAGGGAGGCGCGCTTGTACCGTGCCACGACCTCGACCGACACGTTGTGTTCCAGGACGCTGCCCTGGGCGCCGAAGAGGTCGCACAGCACCACCCGGGCGGCGAGGGAACGGCTGAGGATCTCGGCCACCGCGGCCGCCCGCCCGGCCATGGGTGACTTCTGGTCGACGCCGTCGGCCAGCTCGCCGGCCAGTTCGGTCAGCCACTCGCGCAGGAAGTGGTCGAGCAGTTCCAGCAGCACCGCCTCGCGGGACTCGAAGTAGCGCAGCACGTTCGGTTTGGCCAGGCCGACCCGGCGGCTGAGCTCGTTCAGGGTGACCGCGGCCACCGGCATCTCGTCGAGCATCGCCGACGCCATGTCGAGGATCGCCCGCCGGCGGATCTCCCGCTGCTCCTCGGTTCGCGCCCGCTGAAACGTCATGATCACCAGCCTAACTTAGGTACCTGCGGTACGTTGACAACGTACCGTGAGTACTTTAACGTCGTCGGCACAAGATACCTTCGGTACGTTAGAGAGTCAGGGGCTCGACATGAGCGAGAAGTGGACCACGGCCGACCTTCCCGACCAGCGCGGACGGGTGGCCGTCGTGACCGGGGCCAACACCGGGCTGGGGTACGAGACGGCCAAGGCGCTCGCCGGGCGCGGCGCGTCCGTGGTGCTCGCCGTACGGGATGTCGAGAAGGGTGAGCGGGCCGCGGCCCGCATGACCGGCGACGTGACCGTGCTGGCGCTCGACCTGACCTCGCTCGACTCGGTCCGGACCGCGGCGGCGGCGCTGCGGTCCCGGCTCGACCGGATCGACCTGCTGATCAACAACGCCGGCGTGATGTACACACCGAAGCAGACCACCCGGGACGGCTTCGAGCTGCAGTTCGGCACCAACCACCTCGGCCACTTCGCGCTCACCGGGCGGCTGCTCGACCTGATGCTGCCGGTGCCCGGCTCACGCGTGGTGACGGTCAGCAGCACCGGCCACCGCATTCGGGCCGCGATCCACTTCGACGACCCCCAGTGGGAGCGGTCGTACAGCCGGATCGCCGCCTACGGTCAGTCCAAGCTGGCCAACCTGATGTTCACCTACGAGCTGCAGCGCCGGCTCGCCCCGCACGGCACCACCGTCGCGGTCGCCGCGCACCCCGGCCTGTCCAGCACCGAGCTCGCCCGCAACACCCCCGCCGCCCTCCGGCTCCCGCTCACCTGGCTCGCGCCGCTGATCACACAGACACCGGCGATGGGCGCGCTGGCGACCCTGCGCGCCGCCACCGACCCGGCCGTGCTCGGCGGCCAGTACTACGGTCCCGGCGGACGCAACGAGGTGAAGGGCCACCCCCGCCTGGTCACCTCCAGCCCCGAGTCGTACGAGGTGGCCGTCCAGCAGCGGCTGTGGGCCCTCTCGGAGAACCTCACCGGCGTGACGTTCCCCGTCGCTCAGCTCACGCGCGGCTGAAGGCTCCAGTTGGCCGGGACCCAGATCGGGGCCTCGGGGTGGCCGGCCAGGGCCAGCGTCACCCGCCACGACTGCATCGGCGGCCGGCCCTCGGTGTCCCAGCGGCGCAGGATGTCGCCGGCGTCCTGGGCGAGGGCGCGGCTGCCGGTGGTCAGGACGGAACCGTCGGGCGGGATGGCGGCGCCGTTGACCCGGTCCTCATCCAGGAGGACCAGGCAGGAGTGCTCGGTGCCGGGGATGGCGGCGTGGGTGGCTCGGCGGTGCCAGACGCCGGCGGCGTACCACAGGTCGCGGTAGGTGATGGCGTCGACGGGCGGGTCGAAGCGGGGCGCCGAGGCCGGGGTGAGCGGGGCCAGCTCGCCGGGGGCGGCCGGCGCCGGGTGGGCGAACTGGTGGTGCGCGGTCAGCGGGCCCGCGGCGCTCATGAAACCGGACGGGCAGATGACCTCGGCGGTCACCGGGCCGGCGGCGGCGCCCCGGACGGCCAGCACGGGATGGGTCCCGGCGTGTTCGACCGGGACCACGGCCAGGCCACCGGGGTCGAGCTGGTTCAGCCATCGGGGTGACAGGCCCGCCACGCCGACGGTGACGATCACGCGGTCGAAGCGGTGGCCGGGGGCTCCGGCGTACCCGTCACCGGTCTGGACCTCGACGCCTTCCACGCCCACGCCGCGGAGGGCGGCGGTGGCTCGGGCGGCCACGTCGTCCTGGACGTCGACGCTGACCACGGTGGCGCCGAGGGCGGCCAGCAGGGCGGCGTTGTAGCCGGTGCCGGCGCCGATCTCGAGGACCCGGTGGCCGGGGCGCACGTCGAGCGCGGCCAGCATGATCGCCATCAGGGACGGCTGGCTCGAGGAGCTGATCGGCAGCCGGCCGTCGACCTTGGTGACCAGGACGTCGTCGCGGTGGACGAGGTCGAGGAAGTCGTGGTCGCGGGGCGTGACCCAGCCGCCGCGGGGGCGCTGGAAGCCGTCGGGGACGAAGGCCTCGCGCGGCACGGCGGCGAACGCGGCGGCCAGCTCGGGGGTGAGCGGCGCGCCGGCCGTGCGCATCTGGTCGACGAGGCGCGCCCGCCGGTCGCTGCCGGTCACCCGTTCACCGTACGGCGGCCACCGCGGCGGTGAGACCTTCCCGCACGTCCGCGGCGTGATACGGGTGTTCGGCGGGCTCGATCTTGGCCACGAAGTCCGCGTAGATGACCGCCCGGCGCAGGTGGAAGACCGGGCGCATCAGCTCGGCGGCGAGCTGCGGGTCGCTGTCCGGGCGGGCGGCACGCCAGCGCAGCGCCCACGCCACGGTCAGCGCCTCGGCCTCGGTGCCCGGCAGCCCCTCGGTCAGGCGCAGGATGTCGTCGGCCGGGTGCCCGACGCTGGCGTCGCCCCAGTCCATGATCACGGCGGGGGCGCCGGACCGGATGCGGGCGTTCCCCGGGTGCAGGTCGCCGTGCACGATCGTGTCGGGCAGGCGGCAGGCGGCGATCCGCTCGAGCCGCCGGGGCAGCTCGTCGATCACCTCGCCGAGGCCGTCGACGTCGGCCCGATGCCCGGCGGCGACCCGGGCGAACGGCTCGACGGCCAGGCGCGCGTCGGGCAGGCCCACGGCGAGCAGGTCGTCGACCCGGTCGGCGAAGTGTTCCTGCACCGGGTGCCACTCGGCGGCGATCTCGGCGCGCACCCCGGCGCCGGCCCCGAAGCCGTCCTCGCCGGGCACGTGGGCCAGCAGCATCCGGCCCTGGGAACCGGCGGCGAGCAGGGGCGGCACCAGGCCGGGCGCGACCCCGGCGACCAGGCCGAGCACGGCCGGCTCGTGGGCGAAGAACTCGGGCACCTGCTTGAGCCAGGCGACCGGGGCGCCGGCCACGTCGAGCCGCCAGATGGCGGAGAGGTTCCACGTCTTGCGCTGGGTGGCGACGGCGTTGGGGCTGCCCAGGGCGTCGAGCGCGGCGATGGCCCAGCGGATGGAGGCGGCCGGGCCGCCCGGTTCGGCGTACGGGGCGCGGCACGGCTGCGGCGACAGGTCGGGGTCGGCGGGCTCCACCGCGATCGGCGGCGACCCGGCCAGCTGGGCGAGATACGTCACCGTGCCGCCGCCGGTGGCCGCGGTGGCGCCCGAGGCGGTGAGCAGACGCAGCACCTGGACCTCGATCCCGTAGCGGGAGCGGGCGCCGGCCACCACCTCTTCGACCTCCGGCCACCACGGCACCGACACGTCGAACGGCGGCAGCGCGCCGAGCGGGACACCGAGGGTGTCGAGCAGAACCAGTTTCACTGTGCGACCCACGACCGAGACCGTAACGTGTGCGACGTTTCCGCGCGGGGCTCCGGGGATACCGTTTCGGCGTGAATTCCGCAGAGGTCGGGTGCCGGTTGGTCTTCGACGTGACGTCACCCGCCGAGATCGTGCTCCAGATCGCGGCGGCGGGCGCGTCGTCGGAGAGCCTGACCGCCACCTGTGACGGCCGGCCGCTGGCCGTCTCCGACGACTTCCGGGCGCCGGTCGGCCGGGTCGTCGTCTCCTACCAGGCGCGCGTGTCGACGCCACCGCCGCCGGCGCCGATCGGCCGGATCGAGGCGCTCCGGCCCAGCCGATACTGCCCGTCGGACCGGTTGGGCGGCTTCGCGGCCCGCATGTTCGGTGGGGCGGACGACCCCGTGCGGGCGATCGTCGACTGGGTCAACCGGCACCTGATCTATCAGGCCGGCGCCAGCGGCCCGTCCACCGACGCGATCGACACCCTGCTGTCCGGCCAGGGCGTCTGCCGGGACTACGCCCACCTGACCGCCACCCTCTGCCGGTCGCTCGACATCCCGGCGCGGGTGGCCGCGGTCTACGCCCCCGGACTGTCCCCTATGGACTTCCATCTGGTCACCGAGACGTTGCTGGACGGCGAGTGGCGGGTGTGGGACGCCACCCGGCTGGCGCCGCGGCCGACCCTGGTCCGGATCGCCACCGGGCGGGACGCGGCCGACACCGCCTTCGCCACCACCATCACCGGGGCGCTGACCATGCCCGAGCTGGAGATCTTCGCGGTGGCCGCGGACGACCTGCCCTACGACGACCATCAGGCGCTGGTCTCGCTGCCCTGACGGTACTTTCGTACCACCGACGGCTGCCCCATGATCGGCCGGAGGACGGTCGTTCCGGGACATCTTTCCCGCGAGCCTGGGTACATGCGCAAAGTATTTGTGATCATCGCTGTGGTGGCCGTCGTGGTGTGCGGGGTGGGCGGCTGGTTCCTCTACAACGGAATCAAGATCGGCGACCAGATCGCCACATCGTCCATCAACCAGGCCGAGTTCGACGCGCAACAGGTCGGCGGGGAGGAGACCGCGGTGCGGGAGGCGTTGCCGGAGCCGCTGCCCGACGAGGACGAGTCGGACATCTACGGCTCGGACCCGACGCGGCAGGGCAAACCGGCCGGCTCGAACTGCGTCTACTACGCGGTCAAGCCGCTGACCGAGGGCGGCGACCGGCCGCTGTTCCGGTTCTGCTTCGCGGGCGGCAAGCTGGCCGAGAAGAAGCAGATCAGGGTCGCGAGCTGATGGTTCGGCCGGCGGGTTTCCCCTGGTACGAGGCGACGCTCGCCGCCACGCTCGCGGCGGCCACCGCGGGGCTGTCGCTCCTGGGCTCGATGCCCCCGGTGACCGCGGCCCTGCTCGCCGTGGCCGACCTCGCCCTGGTCGCGCTGCGGCGCCGGTTCCCAGCGGCCGTCCTGATCGTGGCGGCCGCCACGATGGCCGTGCCCGGCCGCGCCGATTTCCTGCTCGCCTTCGGGCTGGCCTTCGCGGCCGGTTTCCGGATCCGCGGGCCGTGGCGCCTGACCGGCACCCTGGCCGCCGTCCTGGTCCTCCAGGTCGGCGGCCTCTGGCTGCGGGACCGGACCGTCCAGCTCTCGACGACGCTGCTCACCGTCGGCACCTTCCTGGTGCTGTCGGCGTTCCCGGCGACCCTGGCCCGGTTGTCGGCCCAGCGCCGCCGGATCCTCACGCTGATGCACGAGCGGACCGTCTATCTCAACGAGCAGCAGCGGATCATCGCCGAGCGCGCCCGGGCCCGCGAGGCCAACCGGATCGCCCGGGAGATGCACGATTCGCTCGGTCACCGGCTCACGCTCCTTTCGCTGTACGCCGGAGCGCTGCGCTCGGCCCCCGAGCAGTCGGCCGAGACGGTGCGGTTGCTGCACGCCACCTCGGTGACGGCGATGGAGGAGCTGCGGCACATCCTCACCGTCCTGCGGGACGAGTCGGCCGAGCCGGACGGCGACCACGACGTGGACAAGCTCGTCGCCGACGCGCGCGGGGCCGGCGCCCAGATCGAGCTGACGCGCTCCGGTCCACCGGTCGACGTGCCCCGGATGATCGAGCACGCCGCCTACCGGACGCTGCAGGAGGGTGTCACGAACGCGCTGCGGCACGCCCGGGGCGGCGCGATCCGGGCGGCGCTGCGGTTCGAGGACGACGCGCTGGTGGCCGAGGTGGTCAACGAGCCCGGCCGGCGGGGTGACGGGCCGGCCGGCGGCGGGCAGGGGCTCTACGGTCTGGCCGAGCGGATCCGGCTGGCCGGCGGGGTGCTCTACCACGGCGTGGAGCCGGACGGCGGCTTCCGGGTGGCGGCGACGCTGCCGCTGACCGCGGTGGCGCCGATGCCGGCGGCCGCCGGGAAGTCCGGTGGCGCGGTGGATGTGCCGGACGAGTTCGGCGCCGATCTGCGCCGGGTCGATTCGCGGCGCCGGCTCTGGACCGTGGTGGTCGGGGTGAGCGCGCTGGTGGTGGTCGGGCTGTGCGCGGGCGGCATCTGGGTGGCGGTGCGGCAGCAGACCGTCGATTCCGCGACCTTCGAGCGGGTGCGGGTGGGTGACAGCGCTGTGGACGTACGGGAGAAGCTGCCGGACCGGGACGCCGCGCTCGACCCGGCCCGGGTTCTTCCGGCGGCGCCCGCCGGCGGTGATTGCGTGGCCTACCGGGCCGCGCCGACGTTGCGACCGGCCGGCGTCGAGGGATATCGCTTCTGCTTCGGGGCCGGCGCCCTGATCTCGAAGGAGGAACTCGCCGATGTGGACTGACTTCCGACCCGCGGCCGGCTCTCGCATCCCGGTTGATTCTGGTGTCTCGGCGCGACCTGATGTCGGCTGACCCGGCCGTGCGGCGGGTGATGATCGCCGACGACGACGAGCTGACCCGGGGCGGCATCCGGCTGATCCTGGGCGGCATCCCCGGCGTCGAGGTGGTGGCCGAGGCCCGTGACGGCGTCGAGGCGCGCGACCTGGCCATCCGGCACCGCCCCGACGTGGTGCTGCTGGACATCAAGATGCCGCACATGGACGGCCTGGCCGCGCTGCGCGAGATCTGCCGGTCGTCGTCGGTGGCGGTGCTGATCCTGACCACGTTCGGCGACGAGCACTACATCGACGAGGCGCTCGCCTCCGGCGCGGCCGGCTTCGTGCTGAAGAGCTCGGCCGCCGACGAGCTGGAGCCCGCGCTGCGTGCGGTGACGGCGGGCGAGATGTTCCTGTCGCCGCCGGTGACCCGCCAGGCCGTCACCCAGCTGCGCCAGCTGCGCCAGCTGCGCCCCACTCCCCCGGGCGACGACGTCATGGCCCTGTTGGAGCAGCTCAGCTCCCGCGAACGCGACGTGCTCGAACTGCTCGCGCAAGGCCTGTCCAACACCGCGATCAGCGAACGCCTGGTCATCTCCGAGAGCACGGTCAAGACCCACGTGAGCCGCATCCTGCAGAAGCTGTCCTGCGAGAACCGGGTCCAGGCGGCCCTGCTGGCCCACCGCGCGGGCCTGCTCGATCAGGGTGGCGGCTGACCGAGGGCCGCGGGTGGGAAATCGGTTGGGCGGTTCGGCGCCGGCCGCCATCATCGGGCGTTGTGGGTGTACGTCTGGCTGGCGGTGTGGTGCCGCCGGGTGGTTGCGGGCTCTGGCTCGCCGGACCAGCCGGCGAGCCGGTCGCGCTCGACAACAGCGTGGCCGGTCGCACCCCGCCCGGCGCCCCGGTCGCGCTCGGCGCGGCCGGGGCCACGCCGGACCGGGTGGCGGCGGCCGTCCGGGCGCTCGGCAACCTCGTCGCCGCCGGTGGGCGGCTGGCCGCGGGCGCGGAGGTCGATCTGGGGCACGGCTTCCGGTCGGCGCTGCTCGACGGCGGGCGCGGCGATCGACGGGACGCCATGCTGGCCGCGCTGACCACCGACCCGTCGGCGCTGGGGGCCCGCGAGGCGATCGTCACCGCGTTGTTCGGGCCGCGGGTCACCCGGCGGGTCGGCGCCGCCGCGGGCCGGGCCGTCGAGGACGGGCGCTGGGGCGCGGTCAAGCTGGCCGCGGCGGCCAGTGACGTGCTCGGGCCGGAGCAGCTCGAGCAGGTGCTCGCGTGGGAGGCGCCGGAAGGCATCGATCCGTTCGGTACGGGCCTCGCGTCGGATGCCGCCGTACACCTGGAGCGCCTGACCCGCGACCTGCCCGAGCCCCGCCGCCTGTCGTTGCTGGCCGATCTGTGGCGGGTGGTCGGCGCCGACCGGGTGCGCGCCGGGCGGGCCGAGCGGCTGCGCGCCTCACAGGACGGCCACGGCCTCGACGACCTGCGCGAGGTCTACCACCGGCTGGACGACGTGTCGGCGTTGACCTGGGTGGCCGGGCACTACGACGGCGAGCCGCGGGCGGCGCAGCTGATCCGGCACACCTTCCCGCCCTACGGCTGGCTGTCCGGCGCCCGGCGCCTCTACCAGGATTCGCTCGCGGTGACGCTGATGGGACGGCTGGCCGAGGACGCGACGGCGACCGGTCTGGCGGGGGCATTGCGAAGGTACGCCGCGGCGTTGCGGCTGGTCGCCAAGATGCCGTCCGACCGGGCGGTCAAGCTGGCCCGGCGAATCGGCAAGGTACCGGCCCGGCCGGCCGTCTGGGTGATGGAGATCGTCCCCACGCTGACCGGCGAGCTCACGCCCAAGAAGGAGGCGTACGTCGCGGCGCGGCTCGCGCGGGCCCGGGACTGGGGCACGATCCTGCTCGGCGAGCTGGCGGAGTTCGCCGACGGCCTGCGGTCGCTGGACGCGGCCTCGGCCGGTGAGCTGCGCGCCTGGGGCGCCGAGCCGATGACCGAGTGGCGGGCGGCGTTCGGCTACGTGTCGCCGGAGCGCCTCGACGGCTGGGGCCAGCCGGGCCACGACCGCGCCCCGCTGGCCGAGCGGCGACCGGCCGGCGGCGAGGAACGGATCGACGACCTGGTCTGGATGGCCGAGCTCGGCGATCAGGTGGCCCGGTTGCACGGGCGGGAGCGGGCCGAGGTCGGCTTCGACGACGACTATCCGACCGTGGACCCGCTCACCGGGCCGGCCGAAGCGCGGCCGATCGAGGCGGGGCCGGTCGAGGCGGGGCCGGTCGCGTACCTGTCGATCACCACCGCCCTGACCGGCGCCGCCCACCTGGCCGAGCTGGGCGGGGTGGTGCCGGGCAAACCGCGCGGCTGGGCCGAGCTGGTGGCCGGCCTCTACGGCTCGGCCGACGTGTCGCAGGCGCTGACCGGCCGCTTCCCGGTGCCCGAGGTGCTGCTGGCCCAGGACGGCCAGGAGGTACCGGGCACCGGCCTGCGGGTCGAGGTGGCCACCACACCGCGTCATCTGGCCGCGTACAGCGACTTCATGGGCAACTGCCTCAACGGCTCGTACTACACCCGCGAGGCCGAGCTGGGCACCTGCGTCGTGCTCGCGCTGCGGGCCCCGGACCGCCGCATCGTGCTGAACGTGGAGCTGGTGCGGCGGTTCGGCCACTGGCGGATCGACCAGTTCAAGGCGCGGTTCAACGCCGACCCCGATCCGGGGCAGGACAAGGCGGTCCGGGCGTGGGTGGCGACGCTGCCGGTGCCGCAGCCGACGCCCCCGGACGTCCCGGACCTGCCGCCGCCCGGCGCCCGTCCGATGCGGACGGTCCGGCGTCCGACGCCGGCCGAGCGGGTGGTCCGGGAGGTGGGGCCGGTGCTGCGCCGCCGGCTGTCGGGCCTCGAAGCGCCGGTTCTCGTACGCCTGGCGCACGCCCTGCCCGAGCCGCCCCGCACCCGCGGCACCGAGGCGGTCACCGCCCTGCGCCGCGCCGACGACGCCGAGCTGGACGAGGCGTGCCGGCGGGCGTTCCGGGCCGGGATGACCGTGCGCGAGCTGTGGCACGGGACCGACGAGCGCCCGCTGGGGGCGGCGATCCGGAAGATGGGAACGCGGATCGCGCCGCTGGCCCGCGACGAGCCGCTGCCGGGCGCGCTGCGGCCGCTGGCCCGGCTGCCCGAGGTACGGCTGGCCCGCACGGTCGACGTGGTGTCGATCCGGGTCCGCGCGGCGCTGGGCCGGCTGGTCGCCGCCGAGGACCCGGCGCTGGCCCGTGGCCTGGCGGCCGGCCCGGACGTCCCGACGCTGTGCGCGATGGCTCTGGCCGCCACCGCCCTGGGTGTGGGCGCCCCGATCAGGCGGGAACGACCCGAGGCGTGGCGGGCCGCGACCCCGAAGGAGCTGACCGGCCGCCCGGTGCCGCGCGGCCCGCTGCGCGCCCCGGCGAACTGGAACTGGCCCGCGGTGTGGGCCCGCGCTCAGCGCAACGACTCGTAACGTTCCCGCATGGCGTCGAGCGCGGCCGCGTCGGGCCGGCCGAGCAGCCGCAACCGGGCCATGCCGCCGTCCGGGAAGATGTCGAGCCGGACGTGGGTCACCGCCCGCGCCGCCGCCACCCGGAACCGGTGTGGCGTGTCGGGCGCCAGCGGCACCGGCTCGATCAGGTCGAACCACTCGGTCGGGTCGTCCACCGAACCACTGCGGGCGTCGGCCCCGCGCAGCGACGCCCGCCCCGGCGCGTTGCCCTTGAAGTGGCGGGTGTCGAGGTCGGCCAGCGACAGCACGGTCGGCGCCGCGAGCTGGACGGTCACCCAGTCGTTGCCGTCGTCGCGCCGGCGCGAGGTCTCCCAGCCGTCGCCCATCGACGCGGCCAGGCCGGGCATCAGCATGTTGCCGGGGTGACCGTAGAACATGTTGCTGCACGCGGTCACCCGGCCGCCGTGCTCGGCCGCCGCCACGTCGAAGACCTCGGGCAGCAGATCGGGGTCGGGAACCACGTCGCCGTGCACGCGGAGCCGGGCCACGCCGCCGTCCGGGTAGATGGTCAGCCGGACGTGGGTGAAGCGCTTCGGGTTGTCGACGGTGAACAGGTTCTGGGTATCGCCACTGAGCGCCGACCGGGACACCAGCGGCGTCCACGTGGCCGCCTTCAGCTGCGTGGCGTCGGGATAACCGGGCAGCGAACACCCGTCGACCGACGCGTACGGCGGGAAGTTGCCGGTGAAGAACGACGTGTCGATGTCGATGCCCCGGACCACGCCGGGCGCGCCGAGCCGGATGATGACCCAGTCGTTCCCGCGTTCCCGCCGCCGCCGGGTCTCCCAGCCGTCGTACACCTGGCCGCGGTGGTCGAAGGTGCGTGCCGAGTGCGTCGGCCGGGCCGGCGAGAGCAGGTGGTCGGCGGCCGCGAAGAACTCGTCGTTGACCGCGACCACCCCGGCGCCGAACGCCCGGGACGCCAGGTCGATGTACTGGGTGTCGTCCATTCAGCTCTCCCTGGTCAGAAACCGGCCGTGTGGAGTCTCGCCGGTCACCGGCCGGCCGCGCAGCCAAGTCGCGCGCACCACACCCGTAAGGGTCTGCCCGGCGTACGGCGTGACCGGGTTGCGGTGATGGAGCGCGGCCGGGTCGACGGTGAACGACGCGTCGGGCGCGAAGGCGACCAGGTCGGCGTCGGCGCCCACGGCCAGCCGGCCCTTGCGGCTCAGCCCGACCAGGTCGGCCGGGCGGCGCGCCATCCAGGACACCACGTCGGGCAGCGAGTGGCCCCGGGCCCGCGCCGCCGTCCAGATCACCGGCAGCCCGAGCTGGACCGAGGCGATGCCACCCCAGGCCGCCGCGAAGTCGCCGGTGTCCGGCCGCTTCAGCTCGGGCGTGCACGGCGAGTGGTCGCTGACCACGCAGGTGATCTCGCCGGCGGCCAGCGCCGCCCACAGCAGGTCGGCGTTGGCCGCCTCACGGATCGGCGGGCAGCACTTGAACTCGGTGGCGCCGGGCGGAACATGTTCGGCGGCCAGCGCCAGGTAGTGCGGGCAGGTCTCGGCGGTCACCCGCAGCCCCTCGGCCCGCGCCCGCCTGATCAGCGGCAGCGCGCCGGCGGCCGAGAGATGCAGGATGTGGACGCGCCGGCCGCCGGCCCGGGCCGCGTCGATGGCGGTGCGCACGGCGGCGTGTTCGGCCTCGGGCGGGCGCGAGGCCAGAAAATCCGGGTACGCCGCGGAGGACGCCGCCTCGTGCAGGTGGAACGGGTCTTCGGCGTGGACGACGAACTGGGCGTCCACAGCGGACAGCGCGGCGGCCAGCTCGATCGGGCTGACCGGCGGGAACTCGGGCACCCCGGAATCGGCCAGGAACGCCTTGAACCCGAACACCCCGGCCTCGTGCAGGCCGGGCAGCGCGCCCGCGTTGCCCGGGATCGCGCCGCCCCAGAAGCCGACATCGACATGGCACTGCCCGGTGGCCGCCGCCTGTTTGACCCGCAGGGCGTCGACGTCGACCGTGGGCGGCAGGCTGTTCAGCGGCATGTCGACGATCGCGGTCACGCCACCGGCCGCGGCCGCCCGGGTGGCCGTCGGGAATCCCTCCCACTGGGTACGCCCGGGCTCGTTGACATGCACGTGGGTGTCGACCAGGCCGGGCAGCAGCGCGTCGTCACCGAGGTCGTGTTCCTCGGCCGCGTCGAGCACCGCGTCGTAGCCGGCCACCTCGACGATCACACCCTCGCGCACCCCGACGGCGGCCGGCCGTTCACCGTCGGCGGTGACGGCCCGGCGGGACCGGACGACGAGATCCATCATGACTGCGAGCTTAACGGCCGATCACCGACGGGCATGAGCGACAAAGGTCACTACTACGCCAGACGATGTAACGCGATACGATGCACCGCATGACGAAGCAATCGCCCGACGCGGGCGGGCTGGCGCGGTTCGGCGAGCCCGGCCTGCTGGTGCTGCTCGCGCTCAGCGACGGGCCGAAACACGGCT
Source organism: Actinoplanes sp. NPDC089786 (assembly GCF_040684855.1). NCBI lineage: Bacteria > Bacillati > Actinomycetota > Actinomycetes > Micromonosporales > Micromonosporaceae > Actinoplanes > Actinoplanes sp. NPDC089786. The sequence goes on along the minus strand of NZ_JBFBGU010000010.1, from coordinate 27,584 downwards.
ACGCCATCGTCGCCGACATCACCGACCGCACCGGTGTCGAGCTCGGCCCGGGAACCCTCTACGGATCCCTGGCCAAGCTCGAGAAACTGGGCCTGATCGCCCCGCTGCCCAGCGAGGATCGGCGCCGTCCCTATGAGATCACCGACGCCGGGCGGGCCGCCCTGGCGACCCAGTTGCGGCTCTGGTCCCGGGTCGTCGAGACCGGCAAGGCGCGGCTGGCATGGACCTGACCCGGCTCCTCGTCGCCCTCCATCCGCCGGCCTGGCGCCGGCGCTACGGCGACGAGTTCGCCGCCCTGCTCGACGACACCCGGCTCACGCCCAGGGCCATGGCCGACGTGGTGGCCAACGCGGCCCGGTTGCGGTGCGACGCCCACACCGAGGGGCTGCTGATCGTGGCGGCGCTGGCGGTGGCCACGGTGAGCCGGGTGATCGCCCACCGCGAGGGTTTCGCCGTCAACGTGCTGTGGGTTCCGGCGACCGTGCTCGGCGCGCTCACCCTGGCCGGCGCGGTCGGTCCCTGGGTGGCGCTGATCGTCCGGCGGTGGCGGCGCTCCCTGCCCCGGGCCGGCACGTACGGCGTCTTCGGCCTGATGGTCGTCCACCCGCTCGCGGTGCAGGGCGATCCGGGGCCCGAGGCGCGCACCGGTCTCATCGTGACGCTTGTCGGCGTCGCCGTGCTGGTGGCGCTGGTGGTGGCGATCGTCTCGAAGCGGTGGCGGCGCCCGGTGCTCCGGTTCCTCGGCCTGACCGCCGGCGGGTTGCCGGCGCTCTACCTGGTCGTCCGCGGCATCGCCGAGTTCTGGGTGGTCGACTACGACAACCCGGCGAGCTATCGCGACGACTGGGGCGGCCCCAGCCTGCTCGGCGTCTTCGCCGTCCACACCGGACCGGCCGTCCTGATCCTCGCGGCCACGACGGTGTGGCTCGTGCGCCGGCTCCGGCGGGAACCGGTCGCCCGGAGCGAGTGAGATGGATGACCCGTGCGTCGGTTCAGACGAAGGCGAGCAGTTCCTCGCGGGTGAAGCTGACGTCGGTGAGTGCGCCGCAGTCGAGGCCGCGCAGCAGGAATCCGGCCAGGGCGCGGGCGGTGGCCGGCTCGTCCGCGATGCCGCCGGACTGGCGGTCGAGGTAGCGGCGCAGCCGGCTGATCGCGGCGTCGCGGCCGTCGGCGTAGAAGCCGTAGACCGCGGCGTAACGGGTCGGCAATTGGGCCGGGTGCAGGTCCCAGCCCTGGTAGAAGCCGCGTTCCAGCGATCGCCGGACGAGCCGGTGGTGCAGCTCCCAGGCCGCGCGGATCTCGGCCGGCGACCCGACCGGCAGAACGTTGGTCGAGCCGTCGCTCAGGCGCACGCCGGTCTGTGCGGCGGCCGCCTGCATCACCGCCTTGGCGTGGTCGGCCGCCGGGTGGTCCATCGACTGGTACGCCGCCGCGACACCGGCCGCGGCGCTGTAGTCGTAGGTGCCGAAATGCAGGCCGGAGCAGCGCCCCTCGGCCGCCGTGATCAGCTTGGCCACCGTCGCGGCGCCGTCGGCCCCGAGCACCGCCGCCGGCAGTTCCACCTGGATCTCGAAGTGCAGCGTGGTCCCGTACGCCCGGTCGAGCCGGTCGCACAGCGCGACCATCGCGTGAACCTGGGCCGGGCCGCTCACCTTGGGCAACGTGATCGTGAACGGCTCACCGTAGGCGGTCAGGAACAGGTCGAGGGTGCGCAGCGCGCGGCGCCGGGTGGCCGCCTCCAGCGACTTGATGCGGATGCCGGCGAACGGCACCCGGATGCCCTCGTGGAGCGCGGCGGCGGCCGACTTCACCGCCGCGTCCTCGGTCGCGTCGTCACGCACCCCGTACCCGTCCTCGAGGTCGACCCGCAGGTCTTCGATCGGCTCCGCGCGCAGCTTGGCCTCGACCTGCTCGACGTGGCCGAACGGCCACTCCTGGCCGTGCAGGGCCGCCAGCGCGGAAGCCCGCCACCCGTCGACCAGGTCGGGCGTGACCTGGTCGGCCGGCACGTACACGGTGTGTACCGGCTGGCGGCCCGCGCGCTCACCCGGGTAACGAGCTTTCAGGAACGCGTCGTGATCGGCGAGCAGCTCGTCGATCTGCCGATAGTCGCCGTCGTCGAGGCGCATCAGTCGATGCTGTCGTACGCCGCGGTGGTGAGGAAGTCGGCGAAGTCGTCGGCCAGCGCGACCCGTTCGAAGAGCTTGCGGGCGTCGTCGAAGCGGTTGCCCGGCCCCGGCGCGATCTTGGCGAGCTCCTCGTCCTCGATGCGCTGCACCAGCTCGGCGGTGATCGGCGTGCCGTCGGGCAGCGTGACGCCGTTGTGGATCCACTGCCAGATCTGCGAACGCGAGATCTCGGCCGTGGCCGCGTCTTCCATCAGGTTGTTGATGGCCACGGCGCCGTTCCCGCGCAGCCACGCCTCCAGGTACTGCAGGCCGACCGACACGTTGCCGCGCAGCCCGTCCTCGGTCACCGAGCCCGGGGTGGCGGCCACGTCGAGCAGCTGGCCGGCGGTCACCGACACGTCGTCGCGGCGGCGCTCGACCTGGTTGGGCCGGTCACCGAGGACCCGGTCGAAGATCTCGGTGCAGACGGGTACGAGGTCGGGGTGCGCCACCCAGGACCCGTCGAAGCCGTCGCCCGCCTCGCGTTCCTTGTCCTCCCGCACCTTGCCGAGCGCGACCTCGTTCACCGCCGGGTCGCGCCGGGACGGGATGAACGCCGCCATGCCACCCATCGCGAAGGCGCCGCGCTTGTGACACGTCGACACCAGCAGTTCGGTGTACGCCCGCATGAACGGCGCCGTCATCGTCACCGACGCGCGGTCGGGCAGCACCATCGACGGGTTGTCCCGGAAGTACTTGATGATGCTGAACAGGTAGTCCCAGCGGCCGGCGTTCAGCCCCGAGATGTGCGGGCGCAGGGCGTGCAGGATCTCGTCCATCTCGAACGCGGCCGGGATCGTCTCGATGAGCACGGTGGCGCGGATCGTGCCGACCGGGATGCCGAGCGTCTCCTGCGCGTGGGTGAACACGTCGTTCCACAGGGCCGCCTCGCGGTGCGACTCCATCTTGGGCAGGTAGAAGTAGGGTCCGCGGCCGCGGTCGAGCAGTTCCCGGGCGTTGTGGAAGAAGTAGAGGCCGAAGTCGACCAGCGCGCCGACGGCCGGTTCGCCGTCGACCGTCAGGTGGCGCTCGTCCAGGTGCCAGCCGCGGGGACGCATGACGATCGTGGGGTACGGGCCGCCGTTCAGCTCGTACGTCTTCTTGTCGGTCTGAAGGGTGACCGTCTCGCGGATCGCGTCGTAGAGGTTCTGCTGACCGTCGACCACGTTGGCCCAGTGCGGTGTGTTCGCGTCCTCCAGGTCGGCCAGCCAGACCTTGGCGCCGGAGTTGAGCGCGTTGACGGTCATCTTCCGCTCGGTCGGGCCGGTGATCTCGACCCGCCGGTCGGTGAGCGCGGGCGGCGCGGCCGGGACCGTCCAGTCGCCGGCCCGGATCGCCGCGGTCTCGGGCAAGAAGTCGAGGGGCGTCCCGGCGGCGATCGCGGCCCGGCGCTCGGCGCGGGCGGCGAGCAGCTCGTTGCGCCGCGGCCGGAACCGCCGGTTCAGGTCTTCGACGAACGCCACGGCCTCGGCGGACAGGATCTCGGTCACGACGGAGTGCTCCCCTCACGGACTGCGGATCTCCCCCTCACCGTAACGGCAGAACGGGGCAGCGGCCTCCGCGAGACCGAAGTCTCTGGGGATGCGGAGGCCGCTGCCTTTCCGGAGGGGAACGGAGGTCCTAGAAACCGCCGGCGCAGACCGGCCAGTTGCCGTCGGTGCTGCGGCCGGTCTCGCCGCCCGCCCCGGCGCACCAGAACTGGGCGGGTGCGCCCTTCGGGGTGTCGACCTGGCGCTTGGCGTCGCCGACGATCATCCGGAACCCTTCCGGGAACGGCTTGGTCGCGGTCGGGTCCTTGAGGCGCGAGCCGTAGTAGACGGTCACGCCGTGCGGGTCGACCGGCTGACCGTTCTCCAGCAGCGTGGGGATCCAGTAGGCCGAGAAGTCGTCGTCCGCCGGGTCACAGGTGGTGGCCGGGTTGGCGAACAGCGACTCGTTGGTGGTGGCGGCGCCGGCGCTCTTGTTGCCCCAGAACGTGTGCAGGTGCGAGGCGCCGGGCATGCCGGGGAAGACGATCGGGTCGTCCGGCCGGCGGTGGCTGATCGTGCAGGAGGCGTTGAACTCGGGCACCCGGACGTTGCCCGCGGGGACGGGCTGGGCCGGCGTGGCCTCGTACTCGGCCAGTTGCTTGTCCCACTTGGCCTGGTCGATGGGCACCCAGCCGTCACCGGTGGCCGGCGGAGAACTGGCGGGTGTGGTCGGCGGCGTCGATGCGGGATCGGCCGCCGCCCCGGTGTCCGACGTGCCTTCCACCTGCGCGCCGGACTGCGCGGCAGAACTCTCGGCCTCGACCCGCCCGGGCGTCGCGACCGTGTCGGCGCCCGCGTTCGCCACCACGATCACACTGGCCGCCAAGGCGCCGGTAATCGTTGCGGCCAGAATCAGCCTGGTCTTCTTTCTCGGCATTGCCGTATTCCCTCCCTGCGGGTTTCTCACCAGGGAGTATGTGAATCACCAAGAGCTGTATCAAGCTGCGGAGAAAGACTTAGGAATAACACTTTTCTGCGTCGCAGGTGGCTGCGGAGCAGCCATTCGATAACTGCTTTCCGGTTTAAGTCTTCCTTAACTTGCGGGCCACGCGCCGCGCCTCCCGGGCCAGCTCACGCGCGTCGGCGTGCACCAGACTGCCACGCTCCACCACCGGACGCCCACCCACCAGCGCGAGCTCCACCTCGGCCGGCGGCCCGAACACCAGCGCCGCCACCCTGTCGTCGATGCCGTCGTGACCCAGGTCGTCCAGCTTCCACAGCACCAGGTCGGCCAGCTTGCCCCGCTCCAGCGAACCGATCTGGTCCGACCGGCCCAGGCAGCGCGCCCCGCCCATGGTGCCCATCCGCAGCGCCTCGCGGGCGTCCAGCGCCCCCGGACCGCCGCGCAGCCGGGCCGTGTAGAGCGCCTGCCGCAGCTCGGCGCCCAGATGTGACACCTCCTGCGAGGCGGCGCCGTCCACACCCAGACCGACCGGCACCCGGTGGTCGAGCAGCTCGCGGACCCGGGCCATGCCCGCACCCAGCCGGGCGTTCGACGACGGGCAGTGCGCCACCCCGGTGCCGGTCGCGCCCAGCCGCTCGATCGCCTTGTCGTCCAGATGCACGCCGTGCGCGAGCCAGACGTCGTCGCCGAGCCAGCCGAGACGTTCCGCGTACTCGACCGGGGTGCAGCCGAACCGCTCCTGGCAGAAGGCCTCCTCGTCGTCGGTCTCGGCCAGGTGCGTGTGCAGGCGTACGCCCTTGCGCCGGGCCAGCGTGGCCGCCTCGCTCATCAGCCGCTCGGTCACCGAGAACGGCGAGCAGGGCGCCACCGCGATCTGGAGCATCGCGTCGTCCGACGGATCGTGCCAGCGGTCGATGGCCGCCTCGGTCGCCGCGAGCGCCTCGTCGGTGTCCTCGACCACGTTGTCCGGCGGCAGGCCGCCGTCCTTCCGGCTCAGGTCCATCGAGCCGCGGGCCGGGTGGAAGCGCAACCCGATCAGCCGGGCCGCCTCGATCTCCGCGGCCAGCACGTCGCCGCCGTCGCGGGGGAAGACGTAGTGGTGGTCCATGCTGGTCGTGCAGCCGGACAGCGCCAGCCAGCCCAGACCGGCGCCGGCCGCCGCGCCGACCACCTCGGCGTCCAGCCGCCCCCAGATCGGATAGAGCGTGGTCAGCCAACCGAAGAGGGTGTCGTTGAGCGCCAGGCCGCGGGTCGCCCACTGGTAGAGGTGATGGTGCGTGTTCACCAGGCCCGGCGTGACCAGACCCCCGGTGCCGTCCACGTGTCGTTGTTTGCCCTGGTAGCGGCCCGCGTGGCCGGGACCGACGGCGAGAATCCGGCCGTCGTCGCCGACCACCACGTGCCCGTCGGCGTACTCGGTGCCGTCGGCGTCGACCGTCGCGACGGCCACGTTCTCGATGATGATCACGAATGCCACGCTTCCAGGGCCGGTGGCGCGTCGTCGCGGGTCACGGTTCCTTCGATCAGGCCGTACGGGCGGTCGCCGGCCTGGAACACCTCGCCCGGGTTGTCCAGCCCGAAGGGACTCAGGTCGACCAGGTAGTGGTGCTTGTTGGGCAGGGCCAGCCGGATCTCAGCGACCTCGGGGCACTGCTCCAGCACGGCCTTGCCCATGGCGTAGAGCGTCTGCTGCAACGAATAGCTGTAGGTGTTCACGAACGCGTCCGTCAGCGCTCGCTCGATGAGAGAGCGAACGTTCTTTCGCTCAGCCAGCCGCCACCTGGCGTTGACCTCGGTCGCCAGGATGCGGTCCGTCGTCTCGGGCAGCGTCGTGTAACGATCGCGCGGGAAACTGTGAAATTCCGAGTCGGTCGTGTTCATCAGGACCAGGCCCTCGATGCCGCCGACGACCTGCTCCTGGTCGCCCACGACGGTCACCATGGTCAGTTCGATGTGGTCGCCGCGCCGCCGGAACGAGTGCGGACCGAGGCGCTCCCACCCGTACCCCCGGATCGTGATCGTCGCGCCCTTGATCTGTGGCTGCGTGGCGATGAAGTAGCGCGCCAGTCGCAGCCCGAACTCCTCGGGCTGGGCGAGCTCGTCGCGATGCGAACGCGCGAAGGCGTACACCGTGTTCTTCATCGTGTCGGTGGGCAGGACGCCGCGGTTGTCGCCCGTCTCGTGCGTCGCGGCGAGGTCGCCGGACAGGGCGACGCTGACGTTGAGGTCGGTGAGCACATGCGTGGCGCTGTCGCGGCCGACGTGGACCAGGCGCACCTCCGCCTTGCCGTACCGGTTCGGTCCGAGCGTGATCGCCACGCGTCAGCTCCCTCGATAGGTGGTGTAGCCATAGCGGCTGAGCAGCAACGGCACGTGGTAGTGGCGGGCCGGGTCGTGCACGTGGAACGCAACCGTGATCTCCGGGAAGAACGATTCGCCCTTCAGGTACGGCTCCACATAGAACAGCAGCCGGTAACCGCCGGCCTGCCAGTCGTGCATCGGCACCCGGAACCGCAGCCGCCCGTCGGTGTCGGTGTCGCCCTCGTCGACCGTCCGCCAGCCGTCGTGGTCCCGGCGCTCCAGCCGCACGTAGACGCCGCGGGCCGGCTCACCGGCGACGGTGTCCAGGATGTGCGTGGAGATCCGCGCGTGGATCTCCGGCTCGGTACCGTCATTCGAGGGCATCCAGCAGCCTCCCCAGGCGCAACATGGCGATCTTCTTGAGTTCCCCCTGCGTCACGCGCCGTTCGGTGGCCTCGTCATGGCCCAGCCGCTCGTTGGCCGCGGCCACGATCTCGTCCTCCGTGCGGCCGCTCGCGAAGATCAGGAAGACACGGCCGAAGCGCTGCTCGTACGCCCGGTTGGCCTCGATCAGCTCCGGGCTCTTCCGGGCTTGCTGCTGTTCCCGCCGCGACCACGCCGCCTCCTGGCTGTCGCCCTTCGGGGGGTCGCCGATCCGCGGGTGCGCGGCCAGGGCCTGCGCCACGTCGTCCCAGCTCAAGGCATCTGCGGCGGTCGCGGCCGCGGTCTCAAGAGCGGCCCGGTCCGGGCACGGGCGACCGGCCGCGATCGCCCCGGCCCAGGCCGGCGTGGCGCAGCAGGCCAGCAGCTCCTGCTCAGTCGGCTCCCGCATCCGCGCCTTCCCTTCGCACTTCGCCGTCCTCGGTCCTGGGCGTCGATCGTCGCAGCCTCCGGCCTCGATGGCCGCAATCCTCGACCTCGATGGTCGCAATCTCCGGCCTCGATGGTCGCAGTCTCCGGCCTCGATGGTCGCAGTCTCCGGCCTCGATCAAAGCAAACCCGGGCGGTGAGACGCACCTGTTTCCCCGCCATTTCACGGACGTGCGCCAGACTGTGCCGGTGCCGCTCGACTTGCCCGACCTGCCCGTCCGCTCCGCGCTGCCCGCTCTGGCCGAGGCGCTGACCTCGCGGGGAGCCGCGGTGCTGGTCGCGCCACCCGGCACCGGCAAGACCACCCTGGTGCCACTCGTCCTGGCCGGCCTCTCTTCCTCCGCCGACCTGCCCTCCTTCGCGGTCGCCGGGCGCATCGTGGTCGCCGAGCCGCGGCGGGTCGCGGCCCGGGCGGCCGCGCGGCGGATGGCCTCGCTGCTCGGCACCCAGGTCGGCGGCGTGGTCGGTTACTCGGTGCGCGGCGACCGCCGGGCCTCGGCCGAGACCAGGATCGAGGTGGTCACCACCGGCGTTCTGGTGCGGCGGTTGCAACGAGACCCCGAGCTGTCCGGTACGGCCACCGTCATGCTCGACGAATGCCACGAACGGCATCTCGACGCCGACCTGGCCCTGGCCTTCCTGACCGAGGTGCGCGAGACGCTCCGCCCCGACCTGAAGCTCATCGCCACCTCGGCGACGGCCGCCACCGAACGCCTGTCCGACCTGCTGTCGGCGCCGGTGGTGACCGCCACCGCGCCGATGTTCCCGGTCGAGATCCGGTGGACGCCGCCCGGGTCCGGACGCCTCCTCGATCACATCGCCACGGTCGTCCGCGGTGTCACCGCCCCCGGCGACGTGCTGGTGTTCCTGCCCGGGGTCCGCGAGATCACCACGGTGGCCGGCCTGCTGCGTGGCCTCGACGCCGACGTGATCCCGCTGCACGGCCGCCAGTCCGCCGCCGACCAGGATGCCGCCCTGCGCCCCGGCCCGCGCCGCCGCATCGTCCTGGCCACCGCGGTCGCCGAGAGCAGCCTCACCGTCCCCGGCGTCCGGGTCGTGGTCGACGCCGGCCTGAGCCGGGTGCCGCGGATGGACCACTCCCGCGGCCTGGGCGCCCTGGTCACGGTCCCGGTGAGCCGGGCCTCGGCCGAACAACGAGCGGGCCGGGCCGGCCGCGAGGCGCCCGGAGTCGTATTCCGCTGCTGGTCCGAGGCCCAGCACCACCGCCTGCCGGCCCACCCCGAACCCGAGATCGCCACCGCCGACCTGACCTCGTTCGCCCTGGACCTGGCCCTGTGGGGCCACCCGACCGGCGCCGGGATGGCCCTTCCCGACCAGCCACCACCCGGCGCCCTGCAGTCGGCGATGACCACCCTGCACGACCTGGGCGCGGTCGCCGAAGACGGCCGCCCCACTTCACGCGGCCACGCTCTGGCCCGCGCCGGCATCCACCCCCGCCTGGCCCGGGCCCTGCTCGACGGCGCCCCTCTGGTCGGCCGGCGCCGAGCCGCCGAGATCGTCGCCGTCCTCGACGAGAACCGCACCGCCGGCGACGACCTCCTGGCCGCCTGGCGCCAGTCCCGCCGCGACAACACCCCGACCTGGCGAACCGAGGTCCGCCGCCTCACCTCCGCCATCCCGCCCACCCCGGCACCGGTCGCCTCGGAAGCGGGCGGCGGGCAGGGCGGCGCGGGCGCCTCGGAAGCGGGCGGTGCGATGGCTGATGATGTGGCGGCCGGGCTGGTGGTGGGGCTGGCGTTCCCGGAGCGGGTGGCCCGGGTGCGGGAGCCGGGCGGGCGGACCTATCTGATGGCCGGGGGAACGGCTGCGGATCTGGCCGTGGGTAGTCCGCTCGCCGGGGCGGCCTGGCTGGTCGTCGCGGCCGCGGACCGGGATGCGGGAGCGCGGAGTGCGCGGATCCGGTCGGCCGTACCCATCGACGAAGTCGCCGCCCGCGAAGCCGCCGCCACCCTGCGAAGCTCAGCCACCGAGATCGCCTGGGTCGACGGCGACGTCGTGGCGCGGTCGGTCGACCGGCTCGGCGCGATCGTCCTCACCGAGCGGCGGCTCGACCGGCCCGACCCGGCGAAGCTCCGCGCCGCCCTGCTCGACGGGCTGCGCAAGGACGGCCTCGGCCTGCTCACCTGGAGCCGCACCGCCACCGACCTCCGGGAGCGACTGGCCTTCGCGCGGGCGGCCCTCGGCGACCCGTGGCCGGCGGTCGACGACGAGTCGCTGCTGACCGCCGCCGAGCACTGGCTGGGCCCCGACCTGACCCGCGCCCGCCGCCGCGCCGACCTGGCCCGCATCGACGTGGCCACCGCCCTGCGCCGGCTGCTGCCCTGGTCGGTGGCCGGCCGCCTCGACGACGTGGCGCCCGAGCGGCTGCCGGTGCCGAGCGGCTCGCGGGTCCGGGTGTCCTACGCCGACCCGGCGGCGCCGGTGCTGGCCGTCAAGCTGCAGGAGACCTTCGGCTGGCGGGACGCGCCCCGCCTGGCCGACGGGCGCATCCCGGTGCTGCTGCACCTGCTGTCCCCCGCGGGCCGGCCGGTCGCGGTGACCGCCGACCTGGCCTCCTTCTGGGCCTCGGGCTACCAGCAGGTCCGCGCCGAGCTGCGCGGCCGCTACCCCCGGCACCCCTGGCCCGAGGACCCGACCACTGCCGCGCCGACGGCCCGGACCAACCGCCCTCACCGCCGCTGACCATGCGATGTGGAGCAACCCATCCGCTCCGCCACCTCCACGGCCGGGCCGAACAGGTCCACGGAGTGGCCGCCGACGCTCAGCCGCTCGGCCGGCGTGGACGGTCGTAGTTCGATCGAAGGACTTGCCTTCACAAAAGCCATGCATGCCCCACAACATGAGGAAAGGGCTGGTGAAGTGGGTCGTCGGCCTGAGCGCAGGCGTACAGCCAGTGCTCGAGGTGAGGCGGAGGTCTGACCATGACTGTTGACGAATCCGGCGCTGTGCCACCGCCGGCCCACTGGTCCGGCCGGGTGACCGACTACCCCGATGATTCCTCGATCGTGGATCTGTTCGCGCGGCAGGTGGCGAGGTGTCCGGACGCGACCGCGGTGGTCGATGGCGATCGCTGTGTCACGTACGCGGAACTCGATCGATGGTCCGACGCGTTGGCCGCCCGGCTGTCCGAGGCCGGGGTGCGGGCCGGCGGCACCGTGGGCCTGCTGGGCGAGCGGTGCGCCGAGGCGCCGGCCGGGATGCTTGCCATCATGAAGGCCGGTGCGGCCTACGTGCCGCTGGATCCTGAGGATCCGGCCGGCCGGCTCAGGACGTTGATCGAACAGGTCGGAATCCGGCACGTGATCAGATTGCCGGGCACCGCGGGGATCCTGGAGGATGTCGCCTCGGTCGCCGCCACGGACCATTTCGAGGGAAGGCCGCCGCGGCACGCAACCGGCGGTGGCGATCTGGCCTACATCATGTTCACCTCCGGGTCGAGCGGTGTGCCGAAGGCCGTTGCCGTGCCGCATCGCGCCGTCGCACGGCTCGTGGTCGGCGCCGACCACCTTCGGATCACTCCGGCCGATCGGATCTCGAACACCGGCCATCCGGCGTTCGACGCGTCAGTGTTCGAGATCTGGGGCGCGCTGCTCAACGGCGCCCGACTGGTGATCGTGGACCAGGCCACCCTGCTTGATCCGATTCGGCTGGACGAGTTGTTCACACGTGCCGGCGTCACGGTCGCGTGGCTGACCGCCGGCGTGTTCCACCAGTGCGCGCGGACTCTGCCGGGCATGTTCGCCGGGTTGCGCTGCCTGATCGCGGGTGGCGACGTGCTCGACACGGCCCTGGTGCGACGGGTGCTGGCCGGCGCGCCGCCGGAGCGGCTGCTCAACGGCTACGGACCGACCGAGAACACCACCTTCTCGACGACCCGCCACATCACCGATGTGCCGGAGGGGACGGCACGGATTCCGATCGGACGCCCCGTGGCCAACTCCACCTGCCACATCCTGGACGATGATGGCAGGCCGGTGCCGGTCGGCGTCGAAGGCGAGCTCTGGGTCGGCGGCGACGGCGTCGCGCTGGGATACGTCAATGATCCCGCGCTGACCGCCGAGCGGTTCGTGCCGGATCCGTTGGGCCGCCGCCCCGGCGCGCGACTGTTCCGTACCGGTGACCGGGCTCGTTGGTTGCCGGACGGCGACATCGACTTCCTCGGCCGCCGGGACCGGATGGTGAAGATCCGCGGTTTCCGGGTCGAGCTGGACGAGATCGAGGCGGTTCTCGCCGGCGCGGACGGTGTTGCCGCCGCGGCCGTCGTGGTCACCGGCGACGACCCGGACACGCGGATGATCGTCGCCTATTACCAGCCGGATCGCGGCTCGGCGCCGGACCGAACGGTGAGCGAGCCGGGAGGAGTGACAGTGCCGGAACTCAGGGCGTTCCTTGCCGCCCGCCTCCCGCACTTCATGCTCCCCGCGCGGATCGTCCCGCTGGACCGCCTTCCGCTGGCCGCCACGGGCAAGGTCGACCGGTCCTCGCTCGCGGTGCTCGCGTCCGGCACTTCGCGTGGCACGGACCGCGCGGACAGCGATTCGTCGGCCGTCCGCCGGCCGGGGACACCGATCGAAGTGGGTCTCGCGCGGCTGTGGGCGGAAGTCCTCGACGTGGAGCCGGACGCGGTCGGTCTCGAGGACAGCTTCTTCGACCTGGGCGGCAACTCCTTGCTGGCGGCGCGCCTGTTCGTCCGGTTACAGACGATCTTCGGTGTCGATCGGTCCCAGGGCCGGTTCCTGACCTCGCGGCTGCTGGCCGACCCGACCCTCGCCGCCTGCGCGGCCGCGGTGCAGGAGGCGCGGACCGGCCTCCTCGACCAGAACAGCGCCGCGCTGGATCCCGACTTCCGGCGTGAGAGCGGACTCGACGCCGAGTTCGGGACCATCCCGGGGCCGGACGGCCCGCCGCCGTTGGTGGCTCGGCCACGGTCGCCGGCCGATCACGACCGGATCATCGCGCCGCGGCGCTTCCAGGGCGGGGCGATTCTGTTGACCGGTGGCACCGGTTTCCTCGGCGGCTATCTGTTACGCCGGTTGCTGACGAACACCGATGCGGAGGTCTACTGCCTGGTCCGTGCGGCCGACGAGGACCGGGCCCGACGCCGGTTGGTGGATGGGCAGCAGCGGTACGGGCTCGGCGATCTTCCCGCCGACCGGGTGCGTCCGCTGGCCGGCGACCTCGGTCGTCCGCGTCTCGGGCTGTCGGCCGCGGAGTTCGACGGGCTGGCCGATCGGTTGGGTCTCGTCCTGCACGCCGGCGCCTACGTGAACTTCACCTACCCCTACTCCCAGCTGGCGCCGGTCACGGTCGGCGGCACACGGGAGATCGTGCGACTCGCGATGCCGAGGCGCATCCCCGTGCATTTCGTGTCCACATTGGCTGTGCTGGCCGGCTTCGGGGCGGCGGGGGTGCGTGACGTGGCCGAGGACACGCCGCTGGCCTACCCGGAGTACCTGTTCATGGGCTACACCGAGACCAAGTGGGTGGCCGAGACAGTGCTGCGCCGTGCGGCACGCGATGGACTGCCGGTTGGGATCCACCGTCCGTACGAGGTGTCCGGCGATCTAGCACACGGGGCGTGGAATCTGGAGAACGCCACGTGCGCGTTGCTGCGGCTGATCGTCGACACGCTCATCGCGCCGGACATCGAACTGTCGCTCGATCTTGTGCCGGTCGACGTGCTGGCGGCGCAGATCGTGCACATCGCGCTGACCCGTACCCGGGAGACACGCACCTATCATCTGACCAATCCGAGGCCGGCGACGCTGCCCGACATGACCGAGGTCCTACGTGAGCAGGGCTACCGGATCCGCACGCTGCCGTTCGACGAGTGGGTGAACCGGGCGGTGGCGTTCGTCGCCGACAACCCCCGGCACCCGTTCACCCCGTTCGTGCCGCTCTGGGTTGATCGGTGCCCGCGCAGCGGTCTCGTGGTCAAGGAGATGTACTTCACCGCGCACTTCCCCCGTTTCGCTCGGAGCAATGCCGAGAGGGCGCTGGCGGGATCGGCCCTCTCGACGCCTCCGGTCGATGCCGCGCTGCTGCACCACTACGTGCGCTTCTTCCAGCGGTGCGGGTATTTCCCGGCCCCCGGCGCCGGCCGGGAGATCACCGGCTCGCGCCACGGAACGGCATGACCAGCCCGGAACGGCTGCCCCGGCTGGCTGTCGTGCTCGATTTCGGCTCCGCCAGCCCGATGAGCATCCTCGCCTCCGCCCGCGCCCTGGCCGAGATCGTCTTCCTGTGCGACCGGGACCTGCCTCACGTCCGGCCGCTCTTCGACGAGCTTCGTACGCTGGCACAGGTCGGTGACATCACCGGCCTGACCGACGACGAGATTCTCGCCCTACCGGAATGCGCGGGCCTCGCCGGCATTGTCACGTTCAGCGAGAGCCAGATCAGGCGGACCGCTGCCCTCGCCGATCGTCTCGGTCTGACCTTCCTCGACGTGCACACCGCTGCGGCGGTGACCGACAAGTACACGCAACGCCGGATACTCGCCGAGTCATCCGTGCAGCACACCGAATGCCGCATCGTACGCGATCTCGCTGACCTTGATCCGGCTCTGGACGCGGTCGGTCTTCCGGCGGTTCTGAAGCCCCGCCACGGCGCGGCCAGCGCACGCACCTGCACGGTCCGCAGCCGGCAGGAGGCCGCCGGACGGTACCGGGCTTTCACGGATCCGGCGGCAGGGGGCGCCGGCATCGATTTCGTCGTCGAGCAGCTGCTGGCCGGCGACTCCTCGGTCGCCGGAGCGGACTGGGCCGACTACGTCTCGGTCGAGTCGATGACCTCGCACGGCGACATCCGGCACGTCGAGGTGACCGGGAAGTTCCCCCTCGCCCCACCACTGAGGGAGACGGGTTACGTGGTGCCCAGCACGCTGAGCGAGGACCGGCGGGAGGAAGTGCTGACACTGACCGGATCGGCTCTCGCGGCCCTCGGAGTACGGCACGGAATCACCCACACGGAGATCAAGTTCACCCCTGACGGTCCACGGATCATCGAGGTCAACGGCCGGCTCGGCGGATACGTCGCCGATCTGGTGCGACGCGCACGTGGATTCGACCTCGTACGGGCCGCGCTGACAATAGCCCTGGGGCGGCCCTGCCCCCCGCCGCCGCCCACGGCGTACCGGCGGCACGCGTTCCAGTACTTTCTCACTCCGCCCATGGACGCGGTCGCGTTGCGGCGTCTCGACGGGCTCGACGAACTCGGCCGCGCCACCGGTATCCACCTCATCGAGATCTTCGTGGAGCCGGGTGCGGCACTGGACTGGCGGCAGGGCACGCTCACGTATCTGGGCATCGTGCACGGGTCCGCGTCGGCTCACCAAGAAGTACGGCGCCTGGTGGACCTTGTCGACCGGACCCTGCACATCGAGTACGAGAACTCGTCCGGCAGCCCGGAAACTGAGACGGCCTGATTACGCAGGGTGGTAGCGTCATTTCACCGTAGCTAGTGCGTAACCGGGGGCCGCCATGTCAACGAGTCCTGCGGTCAGCGCGCAGCCTCGGCCGCCACGAGGCATCGCGGTCCTGAGGCAACTCCTCGCCCGGGCGGCCCCGGCGGCGCTGCGCCGAGCGCTGGCGGCCGCCGTTGTGGCCAGCTCAGCGCTCGGCTGCCTGCTCGTCTTCGACCACGCCGACCGGTCGACCGCGATGCTGATCGCCACCCAGGTGGCCGTGCTCGGCGGTTTCGGGCTGTACGCGTTGAACATCGTCAGGCGCGCGGACCGAGCCCGTGTCGAAGCACAGGACGAGGCGGCCGCCAGTCACAACCAGTTACAGAAGCTGATTGACAACACCGGGTCGAACATCTACATGAAGCGGGTCGACAACGGCCAGTACCTGCTCGTCAACAAGGAGTGGGAGCGGTTGTTCGGGGTCACCCGAGACCACGTGATCAACCTTACCGACCACGGCGTCTTCCCCGCCGAACTCGCAGACCAGCTGCGGCAGAACGATCTCCGGGTCGCGGCGGGGAACAAGTCGGTCCAGTACGAGGAGACAGCGGAGGGCATCGACGGCGAGCGCACCTACATCTCCGTCAAGTTTCCCGTGCTCGACAGCGCCGGCGACCCTTACGCCGTGTGTGGCATTTCCACTGATATCACGGAGCGTAAGCGCGCCGAGGACGAGGTACGACGACTCAACGCGAGCCTCGAGACCCGGGTTCTGCAGCGCACGGCTGAGCTGGAGGCGTCCAACAAAGAACTCGACGCGTTCGCATACTCGGTCTCGCACGATCTACGGGCGCCGCTGCGCTCACTGCACGGGTTCAGCGACGCGCTGCTCGAGGACTACGGCGACGTTCTCGACGACGGCGGCAAGGACTACCTGCGCCGGTTGCAGCGCAATGTGGGACGCATGGGCCGGATGATCGACGACCTGCTCAGTCTGTCCCGGGCCACCCGAGCCGACCTGGAGCGCCGCGAGATCGACCTCACGGCGATGAGCCAGGACGTCGTGACCGAGCTGCGGGCGGCCGATCCGCCCCGCGATGTCACGCTCGTCGTCCCGGACGGCCTTGTCGCTGAAGCCGATCCTCAACTCCTACGGCTCGCCCTCCAGAATCTTCTGGCCAACGCCTGGAAGTTCACCGGCAAACGGCCCGACGCGGTCATCGAAGTGGGCCAGGCCGTCCGCTCCGGTGAGACCTTCTTCTTCGTACGTGACAACGGCGTGGGCTTCGACATGGCCTATGCCGACAAGCTCTTCGATGCCTTCCAGCGGCTGCATACGACCGCCGACTTTCAGGGCACCGGCATCGGGCTCGCGATCGTGGCTCGCGTCGTCCGACGTCACGGTGGCCACATCTTCGCTGAGGCCGAGGTCGGCCACGGCGCGACGTTCTACTTCAACCTGATGAGCGGGGCAAAGGGGAAGCCATGACCGTCGACGGCAAGATCCTGATCATCGACGACAGCCCGGACGACGTGACTCTCACGTTACGTGCGCTGAGAAAGAACAACATCACCAACCCCGTGGAGATCGCCGCCGACGGCGAGGAGGCATTGCGGCACCTGTTCCCGCCGGGCGAACCGCCCGCAGGCCGCACCGATGCGCTGCCCGCACTGGTACTGCTGGACCTGAACATGCCCAAGGTCAGTGGCCTGGAGGTGCTGCGCAGCATCCGCTCCGATCCCCGTACCAAGTATTTGCCGGTGGTCGTCCTCACCACGTCGACCGAGGAACGCGACATCGTGAACACCTACGACCTCGGAGCCAACAGCTTCGTACGGAAACCGGTCGCCTTCGACGAATTCCTGGAGGCGGTGCGCGTGCTGGGCATGTACTGGCTGCTGGTGAACCGACCGGCGGGACGGCTTCATGACTGACGAGCCGGACGACATCCGGCTGCTGCTGATCGAGGACAGCGAAGACGACGCCGTCCTCGTGGCTAACCGTCTGCG
Source organism: Actinoplanes sp. NPDC089786 (assembly GCF_040684855.1). Taxonomy (NCBI): domain Bacteria; kingdom Bacillati; phylum Actinomycetota; class Actinomycetes; order Micromonosporales; family Micromonosporaceae; genus Actinoplanes; species Actinoplanes sp. NPDC089786. The sequence goes on along the minus strand of NZ_JBFBGU010000010.1, from coordinate 10,376 downwards.
CCGCACCGGTCTGCGCGTCGCCTACGAACGCGTCGAGACCGCCGAGGCGATGTCCGCCGCTCTACTCCACCAGGCACCCGACATCGTGATCTCCGACAACGGGATGCCCGCGTTCAACGCGGAGGCGGCGCTGCGGTTGCTCCGTGAAACCGGACTGGATGTGCCTTTCATCGTCGTCTCCGGTCAGATCGGCGAGGAGTCCGCCACCGCGCTGATGCGTGCCGGCGCACATGACTTCGTACTCAAAGACAAACTCGCTCGCCTCGGTCCCGCAGTGCAACGCGAGCTGCGCGAAGCACGCGACCGCCAGGATCGGCGGCGAGCACAGGCGGCGCTGCGCGACAGCGAAGAACGGTTCCGGCTGGTAGCGGAGAACCTCCAAGACGTGCTGTTCCGATTCCGGCCCGGCCCGGTACCCGCACTGGAATACATCAGCCCCGCCATAGCCACGGTCACCGGGCTGTTGCCGGACGAGCTGTACGAGCAGCCGGAACTGCTCTTCAACATCTTGGAACCGGAAGACCGCGACCTCATGCGGCGGTCCTGGCAGTCGCCGCCGGACGGTCCCCTCACCCTGCGCTGGTCGCGGCCCGACGGCAGTCGCGCCTATGCCGAACAGCGGCTCGTCACGGTGTACGACGCCGGCGTACCGACCGCCGTCGAGGGCATTCTCCGAGACATCACCGAACAGGTCGAGGCCGCCGAGCAACGACAGGAACTCGAGCGGAAGCTGCACCAGGTGGAACGGCTGGACTCCCTCGGCCAGCTCGCCGGCGGCGTCGCGCACGACTTCAACAACCTCCTCGGCGTGATCGGTGGCTACACCAGTTTCGTGCTCGACGAACTCGGCCCCGACCATCCGTGCCGTCCGGACCTGGAAAACATCGACCATGCCGCCCGGCGGGCCGCCGCTCTGACCCGCCAGCTGCTCATCTTCAGCCGACTGCAACCGTCGCATCCCGTCGTGGTGAACCTGAATGACGTGGTCGGCGAGATCGAGCGACTGTTGCGCCGGACGATCGGAGAGGACATAGAGTTCAGCACCGATCTGCGGCCGGATCTCGAATTCGTCACCATCGACCCCAGCCGCCTGGAACAGATCATCATGAACCTGGTGGTCAACGCGCGCGCCGCGATGCCGGAGGGAGGACATCTCGTCATCCGGACGGCAAGCTCGAATCACGTGCCCGCCACCGCCATCGGCAACCAGCCACCATCGAGGCGCTACGTGTGTCTCACCGTCGCCGACACCGGCTGCGGAATGGACGAGGAGGTCCAGCAGCGGGCGTTCGAACCGTTCTTCACCACCAGGAGCACCGGTCAGGGCAGCGGCCTCGGCCTGGCGACGGTCTACGGCGCCGTCCAGGAGGCGTACGGCGCGATCACGGTCGACTCCGCACCGGGTGCGGGAACGCGCATCACCGTCTACCTGCCGGCCGCCGACCCGCCGGCACCCACGACCGCACCGGACGGGCCAGCCGGCGAAGCACGCGCAGGCCGAGGCGAACAAATCCTCGTGGTCGAGGACGACGACGACATCCGGACCATCACCCGACGGGTGCTGACCCGCGGCGGATACGAGGTGTCCGACGCTGCCACCCGAGAAGAAGCGCTAGGGCTCGTCCACGACCACACACTGTCGTTCGACCTCCTCCTGTCGGACGTCATCATGCCCGGAATGCCCGTCCTCGACTTCATCCGGACGGTGCTCGCCGTCCGTCCCTCGATCCACATCGTCTTCATGTCCGGCTACACCGCCGACGGCGACCGCGAGCTTCCCGAGGGAGTGCCGATCATCGACAAGCCGTTCAGCGCCGACACGCTCCTGCGGCAGATCCAGACGACGCTGAACAGCGCGTCGGACCGGCGGTAGTCTGGATGTCGCGATCCAGGGTTTCGGCCCGATCCCGCACGAAGTTCCGATCGGAGCGGAGAGCCTCATCGCGGATCGCCGCCCATACCTCTGCACCGGACCCGCGATCGCCTTCGACGGCCTCCCGCGCGATGACGCAGGCCGTTGTGCCCGGCCTCATCGAGCGGCCGCCAGGTGATCGGCAGCCGCGGCTCGGCGCACCCGCCGGCCAGCACCAACACGACGACCAGCGGTAACAGGCCAGCCTCAACGGCGTCGCGGGCACCCAGTTCGCGCTGCTGTTCCTGCCCGGGACGTACGCCCCGTGCCCGGCCTGCCACGGCGCGCGGTACAACGCGGAGACGCTGGAGGTGACCTACCGCGGCAAGAACATCGCGGACGTGCTGGCGATGTCCGTCGACGACGCCGCCAAGTTCCTCGCCCGCCTGCCGGCCGCCTCCCGGAGCCTCGAGACGCTCCGGGAGGTGGGGCTGGGCTACCTGCGGCTGGGCCAGCCGGCGACCGAGCTCAGCGGTGGCGAGGCCCAACGCATCAAACTTGCCACCGAGTTGCAGCGGGCCCGCCGCGGCCACGCGCTCTACCTGCTCGACGAGCCGACCGCGGGACTCCACCCCGCGGACATCGCGCTGCTGCTGCGGCAACTGCACCGACTCGTCGACGCCGGCAACACCGTCGTTCTGGTCGAGCACGACCTGGACACGATCGCCGGCGCCGACTGGGTCATCGACCTCGGCCCGGGCGGTGGGGACGCGGGCGGCCAGGTCGTCGCGACCGGCCCTCCCGCCACGATCGCCGAGGCCCGGAACAGCGCGACCGGGCGCTATCTGGCGCGCCGCCTCGAACGCTCCTGAGCGGGTGGCCTCCCCGGCCGTCAGCTTCCTGCCGTGCTCGATCTCCTCGATGATCCGTGGGCGCAGCTCGGCGGCGCTGATGATCGCGTCCACCACGCTCGATGAGGCCGGGAAGCAGAAACCTCATGTACGTAAAGAGGTGCCGCGCGAGGAGCAGATCGCTGGGCCGGGCTATGAAACACGCCTCAGCTGCGGTTTATCGTCCATTGCGGATTCCGGCATGGAGATGGATCACCGAAGTAGGCAGAATCGCGGCCATGAGTGATCAAACCGCGACGATCCGGGACTACGACGTCTTCACCCCCGAGGTGCAGGCGGATCCGAACGCCTTCCTGCACCGGGTGCGCGCGGAGAGTCCGCTCGCTCGGCTCCCGCAGTTCGACGGATACCTGCTCACCCGCCACGCGGACATCGTCGCCGCGCTGCGGGACAAGCGGATGGACACCGCCAACATGACGCAGAGCCTGCTGCGCCTGACGCCGGCCGAACAGGAGGAGCTGGCCCCGGTCCGGCGGTCCATCGAGATGTGGATGGGACACACCGACCCGGTCGAGCACGTCCGCTTCCAGCAACTGCTCAAGCGCTACTTCACCCCGGCCATGGTGGACCGGCTGCGGCCACGGGTGCGGGCGATCACCAACGAGTTGCTCGACGCGGTCGCCGGCAAGGGCGGGATGGACGTCGTACGCGACCTCGCGTACCCGCTGCCGGCGAACGTGATCGCCGAGATGCTCGGCATGCCGACCAGCGACCGCGAGCGGTTGCAGCTCTGGTCCCGTGACATCCTGGCGGTCTTCGGCAACGGAGACGTGCCGGGCCTGCGCCAGGCCCAGCGCAGCATGCTCGAGATGCACGACTACCTGCGCGTGATCGCCGCCGAGCGCCGCATCGAACCGCGCGACGACGTGCTGAGCATGTTCGTCGCCGCCGAGGCCGAGGGGCAGATCACCGAGGACGAGGCGGTGGCCAACTGCGTGCTGCTGCTCTTCGCCGGCCACGAGACCACCGCCAACCTGATCGCCAACGGCCTGGTGCTGCTCTTCGACAACCCCGGCCAGCTCGCGCTGCTCAAGGAGAACCCGGACCTGACGCCGCTCGCGGTCGAGGAGATGCTGCGCCTGGACGGCCCGGCGAGCGTGATCGGCCGGGCCGTCACCGAGCCGATCGAGCTGCACGGTCATCCGATCCCGCCCGGCAAGCGCGTCTACCTGGCGCTGATGGCCGGCAACCGGGACCCGGAGCACTTCACCGACCCGGACACCTTCGACCTGCACCGCAAGCGTGGCCGGAACCTCGCCTTCGGCATGGGCACCTATTACTGCCTGGGCGCGGCGCTCGCGCGGATGGAGACCGACGAGTGCTTCCGGATCCTGCTGGACCGCTGCCCGGACATCGCGCCGGCGTACCGGTCTCCGGCCTGGCAGCCGACCCCGCCGCTCGGCCACCGTCTCTCCTCTCTGGACGTCACCTTCTGAGCGACGTGCGGAGGGTGCTGAGGCCGGCTGCCGGGAAGCGGGCTCGTCCTCGGTGATGGAGAGGACCGGGCCCGCTCGGCCAGGTTCTGTTTCACATTCGCTTCCGGGGCGCCGGCCCCGGTGGCGAATGTGGAAGCGGGCCTAGCGGTAGTTTGCGGCAGCATCCGCGTTACCGATGCTGCGGGATATCTCATCCCTCCGGCCTACAAACCCTATTGATCAATGTCACTAGTACAGAAGCTCATCTCGACTTCATGCGCGACCAGGGGGACGGCGGCTCAACACCTGGCCGGTCTACGAGACCAGGGGGTGGGCCGGTTCGCCGAGACGATGGGGCGGCACCGGCTGGCCGAACAGATAACCCTGCCCCAGCGGGCATCCCATCGAAGCCATCGCGTGCGCCCGCGGCGCCGTCTCGATCCCTTCGGCGACCACGGTCAGCCCCAGCGACTCGCAGATCGCCAGCACCGACCGGCACAGCGCCTCGGAGCGTTCCGGTGACACCTCGACGTCGGTCAGGGTCGCGTCCAGCTTGACGATGTCCACCGGCAGCGAATGCAGCTGGGCCAGCGCGTTGTAGCCGCTGCCGAAGTCGTCCAGGGCCAGCCGCACCCCGGCGGCCCGAAGCCGGGTGGCCACCTCGATGGCCCGCGGCAGGTCGGGGATCCGCCGGGTCTCGGTGATCTCGACGACGATCCGGGACGGCCGCACGGCGTGCCGGTCGAGGGCCGCCAGCACCGCGGAATCGAGGCCCTGCTGGCAGAACCGGGCCGCCGACACGTTGACGTGCACGTCGATCGGCCGGCCGTAGATGTTGGCCAGCACGGCGGCGTCGGCGCAGGCCCGGTCCAGCACGAAGTCGTCGATCGCGCCGACCAGGCCGGTGCGTTCGGCCACGGTCACGAAGACGTCCGGGTCGACGAACCCGGCGACCGGGTCGTTCCAGCGGGCCAGGGCTTCGACGGCCACCGTGACGCCGTCGGTGAAGCGGACGATCGGCTGGTAGTAGACCTCGAAACCGGCCGCCGACGGGTCGCCGGCCAGCGCCTGGGCGAGCTGGTGCGGCAGGTCGGCGTGCGGGCCGCCGTCGGCGCCACCGGAGTAGCGCGCCATCGTTCCCTTGCCGCGGCGCTTCCCGGCGTACATCGCGGCATCTGCTCTTCGCAGTAACGTGTCGGCGGTCAGGTCGCGGTCGTGGGGCTCGGGCAGCACCAGGCCGATGCTCGCGCCGACCCCGATGGTGTGGCCGTCGATCGGGAACGGCTCGCGCAGCACGGCCAGCATCCGGTTGCCGATCAGCTCGGCGTCGGCCGCGCGATGGTCGAGCAGCACCGCGAACTCGTCCCCGCCGAGCCGGGCCACCAGGTCGCCGGAGGGCACCACGCCGAGCAGCCGCTCGCCGATGGCGCGGAGCAGACGGTCGCCCATGGCGTGCCCGAAGCTGTCGTTGATCAGCTTGAAGTCGTCCAGGTCGGCGAAGAGCAGCGCCAGCGGGCCGCCGTGGGCGCTGCGGGCGGTGAGCGCGGCGTCCAGCCGTTCCCGGAACAGCGCCCGGTTGGCCAGCCCGGTCAGCGGGTCGTGGTACGCCTGGTGGCGCATCCGCCGCTGCCCCTCGGTGACCCGGGAGAGCAGCACCAGGTTGTCGACGATCGTGAACATCTGCCGGGCCACCACCAGACCGAGACCCAGCCAGCCGAGGTACGCCTCGAACGACGTCAGTTGCCCGCCGGTGCCGGTGCGGACCGCGATCACCACCCCGGTCGCCACCACCGGGACGTACGGCAGCAGCAGGTGCAGCCAGTCTCGCTCGCGCCGGGCCAGGTTCAGGTCGCCCGGCGCGGCCCCGGGCGCCAGCGCGGCCAGCGCGAGCAGGGCCGGCCCGAGCAGCGCCCCGGCCGCCGCGGCGGGGTTGAGCCCGTCCGCGCCGAGGTCGAACAGCCGCAACGTGTCGGCGACGCCGAAGGCGGCCAGCGCCGCGGCGATCAGCCGGAGCTGGCGCCGGACCGCGCCGCCGCCCTGCCGCATCATCAGCATCAGCACGGCCATCGCGATCAGGATCAGATCGGCGACCGGGTACGCCACGGCCAGCGCGAGCACCGCCGGGGTCCGCCCGCCCTGCTCGAACACCCGCTCCGGCACCAGCGACCAGACCAGCGCGATCAGCGACCCGGCCAGCAGCACGCTGTCGATGACCAGGATGACCAGGTCGCGGCGTCCGGGCAGCGGTACCGGCCGGGGCAACGCGGCCGCGCCGATCAGGAGCCCGGCGAACATCAGCGCGGGCAGCACCAGGAACCCGACGTCGCCGGGCCGCAGCCGGGCCAGGCCGTCCGGGTCGGCGAACGCGCGGATCAGCCACCACAGCCGCATCGCGGCCCAGCCGGCCAGCCCGATGCCGACGAGTTGCCGCCAGCGCCGCCCGGCGTCCTCGCGGCGGGTGGCCATGGTCAGGCAGACGACCGCGGCCGCGACGCCGACGATCAGCTGCATGAGGACGTGGTAGACACGGCGGCCGTCACCGGCGGGTACGACGAACTCACCGGCCGCGACAATGAGCGCGATCAGCGCCACCGCCACGGGCAGCATCCGCGTGGTGCTCAGCCGCGCCGTCGTCATCACCACCAACCGGACCCCGGTCATCGCCACTACGACCGGTGTAACCTACCCCAGGTCGGCCTGGTTCTCGCTGGTCAGATCGGCGACGATGACGGTGATGTTGTCCGGCCCGCCGCCCTCCAGCGCCAGCGCCAGCAACCGCTTGCAGCAGTCCTGGGCGTCGGCCACCTCGAGCAGCACGGCCTCGATCGCCTCCGGCGAGACCACGGTGGTGAGCCCGTCGCTGCAGAGCAGCCAGCGGTCGCCGGGCTGCGGTTCCACGATCACGTACGACGGGCTGACCGGTTCGCCCTGTAACGCCTGGGTGACCACTGCCCGCCGCGGGTGCGCGGCCGCCTCCTCGGGCCGGATCAGGCCCTGGTCGACGAGCATCTGGACGTACGTGTCGTCCTTGGTGAGCTGGTTGAGCCGTCCGTCGCGCAGCAGGTAGGCCCGCGAGTCGCCGACGTGGGCGAGCGCCGCCCGGTCGCCGGAGAAGATGACCGCGGTGAGCGTGGTGCCCATGCCCTGCAGGGCGGTGTCCTCGGCGACCGTCTCGGCGATCCGGCCGTTGGCCGCCTCGAGCGCCTTGTGCAGAGCATCCATCTGTTGCTCGTTGTCGATCGCCACGTCGAGCGAGGCCATCGCGTCGACAGCGAGGCGGCTGGCCACGTCGCCGGCGGCCATCCCTCCCATGCCGTCGGCGACGACGAGGAGGCGGTCACCGGCGTAGAAAGCGTCCTGGTTGTTGCTGCGGACGCGTCCTTGGTCGGTGACGGCCGCCCACCGGAGGTGCAAGGTCATGGCGGAAGCTTGCCAGGTCATGTCCACCGTGTCTCTAGCCGGTCGGCGGCGTGGCGCGGATGCCGCCGAGGAAATCGTTGTCAGCTGGGCGCGAGCGGGCGGCCCAGGCAGCGTGGATCGATGTCGGTGGCGGGCACCACGGGCGCCAGCCAGGTGAGCGCGGAGGCCTCGGCGGCCCAGCCGCGCACCACCACGACGCTGTCCGGGCCGTGCACCGGTTCGGGGCACAGCGTCTTGGACCGGACCTGATCGTTGGACAGGAAGGTGACCTGGCCGCCGCGGCCCAGCACGGTGGTCGAGGTGTCGTCGACGGCGATCAGCTGGCCGCGTACGACATCGGTGACCTTGCCGCCCTCGGGCCCGATCTCCACGGCGCTGTTCGGCAGCACCGGCGCGCGGAGGAAGAGCAGCCCGACCACCAGCGGCGCGATCAGGGTGGCGCCGACCGCGGGCCAGTGGGTGGCGAAGCGGGCGGCCCGCGACGGCACCGGCCCGGTGAGGAAAGGACCAAGCAAGGGGGGTACGCCGAGGAGCAGCGCGGTGTCGTACTCGCCCACCGCGAGCGCCTCCCGGATGCCCGGCGCCACGAACACCAGCACCAGGAACCCGGCCGCGATCGGCACCCCCACGGTGACCCAGGGGATCAGCCACCGGTCGGCCTGGAAGCGTTGCAACGCGGTCAGACCCATGATCGCGACGACCAGCATGAGCAGCACCGGCAGCAGCCGCAACTGCCAGGTGAGCCCGGCCAGCCCGGCGGCCAGCAGCACCACCCAGTCGGGCATCCGCAGCGCGGTCACCGCGAGCAGCGACCGGCCGGCCTCGGCGGGCGCGCTGACCAGCAGCATCCCGCCGAGCACCCGGAGCACCAGGATGACCGCGGGCACCGCCCAGATCAGCGTGATGCCGAGCGCGCTGATCATGCCGAGCGGGCTGATGTACTGCACCAGCAGCAGCATGGTCGGCAGGTCCTGCCGGCTCAGGTACCAGACCCGCAGGACCAGCAGCACCAGCGGGAACGCGGGCAGCGCGGTGAGCAGCCAGTTGAGCTGGGCCCGCCGGCGCCGGGGCGCGACCCCGCCGTCCTTGACGTAGATGTCGGTCACGGGAAGACCCGTTCCCACGGCTGCTCACGCACCCGCGGCTTCTCGACGTCGGGCTGCTGTGCCTGGGCGATCGGGGTGTTCACCGTGTTGATCTTCCGGTTGTTCGCCAGCACCTCGGACTGGAAGTTCTTCTCGTAGGCGACCTCCCACCGGTTGTCCTGCGGATCTTTCAGCGAGCGGTAGAGCGTGAGGTCGACCAGGGTCTTCAGCGCCTCGTTCTGGCCCACGTTGACGCCCCACCGCTCGGTCGTGTCGAGGCCGAGGTCCCAGTGGTCGAAGTCCCGCGGGTACCTCGCCTTGTACCCGGCCAGGATCGCCGAGTCGGTGGTGACCGCGTCGACCAGGCTGTGGCGCAGGTCGTCGATACACTCGCTGATCCGATTGCGCTGGTGGGTGATCGCCCCCGCCTTCTCCGGCGCGGAGGCACTGGTCGCAGTGGACAGTGTGCAGACGTCCTTGCCCTTGAAGTCCTCCAGCGCCGACACCTTCTCGTGGCCGTGCAGGGTGAGCACGGACTGCTCGGTGTAGAGGTACGACTGGGAGAACGTCACCTCGTCACGGGCCTCCCGCTCCGGCGTGATGCTGTAGCTGGCCACCACCATCTGGACCGGCACCCGCTTGCCGTCCGGGTCGTTGGCCTGCATCCGGGCCCGATCCTCGCTCTCCATCCCGTAGAAGCGCACCTCGCTCCGGCGGAAACCCAGATCCTCGGCGATCATGTACGCGATCTCGATGTCGAACCCCGCCCAGGTGCCGTCCTCGCGACGCTCGGCCGTGCCGGGTTGATCGTCCTTCACGCCGATGGCGATCGTGGACCAGTTGTCCACCCCGGCCCGCGCCCGCAACTCCTCGACCGACGGCGGCCCGCCGACGAACAGCCGGGCCATGGTGATCCCGATCATCAGCACCAGGGCCAGGCCGAGCGCGGCGAGGCGCACAGCGGCCAGCGTGACCCTCGGCGGCGCCTCCATCGGCACCGACTCGGGCTCGGGCGGCGGCGGCTCGGTCGGGAACGGGTCGGCGGGCAGGTCTTCGGGGTTCGCCTCGTCGCCGCGACGACGCGGCAGCCAGGTCCGGCGGCTCACTTCACCCAAAACACGGCCTCCTCAACGGTCGTGCGGGACAGGATCGTGCGTTCCGTACGGCACACCCGGGCGGCAACGGCGCAGCCGGGCGGCGGCGAGGCGCAACCCGGCGCGCGTGCCGTGCCGGGTCACCGCCTCGAGCGCGTAGGCGGAACAGGACGGCTCGAACCGGCACTTCACCGGCACCCGGGGCGAGAAGAAGCGCCGGTAGCCGCGGATGGCCGTGGTGGCGGCGCGCTCGGACAGCGGCGTCCGCGCGGCCAGCAGGAGCGAGGTCGACAGCAGGCCGAAGTCGCAGCAGGGCAGATCACAGTCGCAGAAGTCGCAGCCGTCGAGCCAGCTGCCCTTCTTCCGCTTCCGCTTATGCCCATGGCCGTGCCGGTGGCCCCCGAGCCACGACGGCAAGTGCCTGCGTGATGACGACATGGAGCCATCGTGGCGCATGGGTGCGACGGTCGGGATCCCACCCCCGGGCCAGGGGTGGTGCCTATAGGTGCGCAGATCCAGAGGCCGGTGCGGGCGGGTTCGGTCGCGAGGGCTTCCCGCCAGGTAACGGTGCCGCCGGCGGCTGCTGAGGGCATTTGGGC
>NZ_JBFBGU010000009.1:0-298564 GCF_040684855.1 Actinoplanes sp. NPDC089786 | reverse complement strand
ATGTCCGTGACTCAATACACCGGATAGTCACCCTGGCGGGCCTCGGCGAGCGCGGCCGCGGCGGCCTGGCGCAGGTCGGTGAGTTCGGCGTTGGCGGCGGCGCGGAGCTCGGCCAGGTCGGCGCGGGCGGTCTCCAGGGCGCGGCGGGACTCGTCCAGGTCGGCCCGGGCCGCGTCGGCCTCGGTGCGGGCGGCTTCGGCCCGGGCGACGGCGGTCTCGGCCTTCGACGCTGCGGTCTCGGCGGCGGCGTGGGCGGCGGCGGCTTCGCGCTGGGCGGCGGCGTGGGCGTGGCGGGACTCGTCGAGGTCGGTCTGGAGCCGGCGGATCTGCTCGGCGGCGGCCGCGGCCTCGGACCGGGCCAGGCCGGCCTGCGAGGTGGCGTGGTCGGCCTCGGCCCGTGCCTGAAGGGCCTCGGTGGCGGCCCGGTCGGCCTCGGATCGGGCCTCGGCCGCGGCGGCGTCGGCCAGGGCGGTGAGGCGGCGGGCCTCGTCCCGGTCGGCCTCGGCGGCCTCGGCGCGCTGGTGGGCCACCGTCGCGGCGGAGGTGGCCTGGTCGGCCTCGCGCCGGGCCTCGTCGCGGTCGGTGTGGGCGGCGGCGACCTGGCGTGAGGTCTCCGCGCGTACCTCGGCGATCTGCCTCTCCACGCCGGCCGGGGACATCTCGGCGTGCAGGGCCTCGGTGAGGGTGCCGACCAGCTGGTCCAGGCGGTCGACGGCCTCCCAGGTGCGGGCCACCTCGCCGGCCAGGCCGGGGGAGGCGCGGTGCCGCATGCGGACGTTGCGGGAGGCGCGCTGACATTCGCCGTCGTTGTCGCGGCAGTAGCGGAACGGGCGGCCGGCCGAGGCCCTCTGCTGCACCGGGCGCCCGCAGTGGGCGCAGGGCCGGATGTTCTCTTCCATCGACCCGGACGCTAGTGCCACCTCCGGCGCGGTGAAGGGAGCCGCGCCGTCCTGACCCAAACATCCTAGGATGCTCTACACGGTGTGCGCCGGTCCACGGCGCACACAACCCTAAAACCAAAGAACAAAAGGAATCAACGGCTACCCACCTTTTGCCTTTGTGGACCTAAGGTCGACGGCTATGGCCGAGAGCAGGCGGGTACGGGTCGGGGTTCAGGTGGCACCGGCCCTGGGGGATTTCGCGGACGTGCGACGGGCGGCGCTGGCGGCCGAGGAGCTGGGTGCGGACGTGCTGTTCGGGTGGGATCACTTCTTCCCGCTGGGCCGTGCCGAGGAGCGGGCGGGCAAGCACTTCGAGGGGTGGATGACGCTGGCGTCGTGGGCCGAGGCGACGTCGCGGGTGGAGCTGGGGATGCTGGTGTCGTGTGTGGCGTACCGGAATCCTGATCTGCTCGCGGACATGGCCCGCACGGTCGATCACATCAGCGGCGGCCGGGTGGTGCTGGGGCTGGGTGCGGGGTTCCGGCGGTTCGAGTACGAGGCGTACGGCTATGAGTTCGGGACGGCGGGGGAGCGGGTGGCTCAGCTCGCCGAGGCGGCGCGGCGGGTGCGGGGCCGGCTGCGGGTGCTGAACCCGCCGGCCGATGTGCCGTTGCTGCTGGCGGCGAACGGGCCGAAGGCGTTGCGGGTGGTGGCCGAGCACGCGGATCGGTGGCACACGTTCGCCGCCGGTGAGGAGTTGACCCGGGCGTCGCGGGTGGTGGATGACCGTTGTGCGGAGGTCGGGCGGGATCCGGCGGAGATCGAGCGGTCGGCGTTCGTACGCGGGGATCCGTCGGAGGTTGGTCCTGATTTCCTGGCTCGTGGGGTGACGACGTTCGTGGTGCTGGTCGAGGGCCCGGTTTTCGGGATGGCCGAGGTGCGGCGGTGGCTGGGCTGGCGGGACCGGGTCAATGGTGGTGCTGGTGGATGACGGCGTGGCCCTTGCCGCGGGCCATCAACCAGCGGTTGACGGGTGTGGTGAGCAGGAACGCGATGGCCAGTGAGGCGGCGAGGGTGAGCCAGAACAGGGTGCTGGTGAGGCCGGCGTCCATGGCGCCGGGTACGGCGAGGATGAAGCCGTTGTCGACGAGTTCCATGACGGCGATGGAGACGGTGTCGGCGGCCAGGGCGACGCCGAGGGCGGCGCGGAAGGTGAGTCCGCTGCGGAGGACGCCTCGCATGGTGAGGGCGTAGCCGAAGACGAAGGCCAGGGTGATGGAGAGCGCGACGGTGGCGGCGTTGTGCAGGCCGAGGGTGGTGCCGATGACCATGCCGAGGATTTCACCGATGGCGCAGCCGGTGAGGCAGTGGAGGGTGGCTTGGGCGGCGGTCTTCCATTCCATGCCGTCGAAGGTACCCCCTGGGGGTATCGGACGGGAAGAGCTCAGGCCGGGATGGTGAGGTGATCGGCGGCACGCTCGAGTTCGAGGCGGAGCGTGCGCAGGTCGTCGCCGACGCCGGTGTGCAGGCGGCCGGCGCGGGCCTCGTTCTCGATGCGTTCGCAGACCTCGCTGACCGCGGCGGCGCCGATGTTGCCGGCGGCGCCGCGGAGGCTGTGCGCCTGGTCCTCGACGGATCGCAGGTCGCCGGTGCGGTAGGCCTCGTCGAGGGCGGTGACGTGCCGGGGGGCGCGGGCGCGGAAGGAGGTGACGAGTCGTTCGACCAGGGCGAGTTCGGGTGGGGTGCGGCCGCCGGCGAGTTCGGCGAGGCGGTCGGCGATGGGGTCGCCGTGAGCCGGTGGAATGTTTTCGCGGGTGGCGGTTCCGGCGACCCAGCGGGCGAGGGTCTGGTCGAGTTCGGCCGGGTTGACGGGTTTGGCGAGGTAGTCGTCCATGCCGGCGGCGAGGCAGCGTTCGCGGTCGGCGACCAGGGCGCTGGCGGTCATGGCGATGATCGGGGTGTGCCGGGCGGCGCCGGCTTCGCGCCGGCGGATCTCGGCGGTGGCGGTGAAGCCGTCCATGCGGGGCATGCGGCAGTCCATCAGGATGGCGTCGTAGTCGCGGCGGGCGGACATGTCGCGGGCTTCGATGCCGTCGCCGGCGACGTCGGTGTCGTAGCCGAGGCTGGCCAGGATGCCGGTGGCGACCATCTGGTTGATGTCGTTGTCCTCGACGAGCAGGATCGTGCCCTTGCCGGCCGGCTGGACGGCGGCCGGGCGCCGGGCCGGTGCGGTGGGTACCGGGACCACGGCGGCCATGCTTTGGGCGAGCAGGTCGTAGAGGGCCGAGCGGTGGACGGGTTTGGGCAGGTAGGTGGGTGCGCCGGCGGCGGTGTGGCCGGCCGGTGGGTTCTCGTTGAGGACGATGATGTGTACGGCGGGGATGGCGTCGTCGTCGGTGACGATGCGGGCGAGTCCGGCGGTGTCGACGTCGCCGGGGTCGGCGTCGAGCAGCAGCAGGTCGTAGTGGCGGCCGTGGGCGGCGGCGTCGCGGAGGGCGCGCAGGGTGTCGGCGGCGGTGTCGGTGGTGGCGACGGTCATGCCCCAGCGGCGCAGGTCGTCCTCCAGGGCTTGCCGGTCGCCGCCGGTGCCGACGAGGAGGATGCGCAGGCCGGTGTTGCCGCCGACGGTGTCGAGGGGGCGGCCGGTGGCGGGTTCGAAGGGGATCTCGACCCAGAAGGTGCTGCCCTGGCCGGGTTCGCTGTCGACGCCGATGGCGCCGCCCATGGCTTCGGTGAGCTGGCGGCTGATGGCCAGGCCGAGGCCGGTGCCGCCGTAGGTGCGGGTGGTGGAGGCGTCGGCCTGGGTGAAGGGTTCGAAGAGGTGCTCGGCGTCGTCGGGTGGGATGCCGATGCCGGTGTCGGTGACTTCGAAGCGGACGACGACGGCGTCGGCGCCGGGCCGGGTGGGCAGGCGGTCGGCGCGGATGATGACGCTGCCCTGGCCGGTGAATTTGACGGCGTTGCCGGCGAGGTTGATGAGGATCTGGCGGACGCGGCCGCCGTCGCCGCGGACGGTCTCGGGTAGCTGGGGGCCGCGGCGGGTGACGAGGGTGAGGTCCTTGTCGTCGGCGGCGGGGGTGATGAGGGCGGCGGTGTCGGCGAGGACGGCGTGCAGGTCGAAGTCGTGGTGGTCGAGGACGACCTTCCCGGCTTCGATCTTGGAGAAGTCGAGGATGTCGTTGATGACGCCGAGCAGGGCGTTGCCGGCGGTGTGGATGCCGGTGGCGTAGCGGCGCTGGGCGGGGTCGAGGTCGGTGCTCGTGAGCAGGCTGGCGAGGCCGAGGACGCCGTTCATGGGGGTGCGGATCTCGTGGCTCATGGTGGCGAGGAATTCGCTCTTGACGCGGCTCTGGGCGAGGGCGTCGTCGCGGGCCTGTTCGGCTTCGCGGGTGGCTTCGCGCAGTCCGGTGACGTCGAGGGATACGCCGCAGATGGCGTACACCTGGCCGTGGTGGTCGTGGAGGGGGAATTTGTTGCTCTCGTACTGGCGGCCGCGGCTGTCGGTCTCGTCCAGGTGGATGGGGCCGTGCTGGGCGCGGATGTCGGCGGCGCGCCAGGTGGTGGCGAGGGCGGGGTCGATGATGTCGTCGGTGTGGCCGATGACGGCGCCGGGTTCGAGGTCGAAGGCCTGTTCGAAGGTGGTGTTGGCGAGCAGGTAGTGGCCGGTGAGGTCCTTGACGTAGATGAGGGACTGGCTGTTGGCGATGATGGCGCCGAGCATGGCGGCCTGGGCGTCGCGTTCGGCGTCGGCGTCGGCGCGGGCGTCGGCGACGCTTTCGCGTAGTTCGATGGTGTGCCGGCGGTGTTCCTCGGCGGCGTCGACGAACAGGGCGCCGGTGCCGCCGAGCAGGACGGCGTAGCTGCGGCGCAGGGTCCAGTAGTAGATGCCGACGACGGCGGTGAGGGCGTCCCAGATCGCGGTGGGCCAGAGGCTCCAGCCGGCGAGGTCGTGCGTGGCGGCCTGGTGGGGGCTCTGGAAGCCGGCCTGCCCGTACATGGCGGCGTGGAAGGCGTGGCCGACGGCGCAGCTGAAGAAGATCGCGCTGGTGGCGACGGCGAGGCGGTTGGTGCGTAGTTGCCCGGCGCGGGTCAGGGGCACCAGGATCGCCACGCAGATCGCCGCGTACGCGCATGCGATGACGATGTTGCCGGCCAGTGCCCACTGCTGCGCCACGTAGACCTGTTCGGCTGCCGTGGCGCAGCGCTGAGGGTGTTACACGGTTGCGGGGGTTTTCCCGGCCGGCCGGGCCTGGTTGCTGCGGGCGGTGAGGGCGCCGAAGCTGAGGCCGAGGGCGGTCCACAGGATGGTGGAGGTGCCCAGGGAGGTGATCCGGAAGTTCCAGAGCAGGCTGGCCGGGAACGTTCCGGGTACCTCGTCGATGTTCGGCAGCAGGGCGTAGCCGATGACCACGACCAGCAGGAACGCGCCGAGGCCGGTGAGCAGGCGCCGCCATTCGGGGGCGCCGGCGCGCAGGGACCGGAAGGCGACGACGGAGGCCCAGACGGCGACCAGGCCGATGACGATGATGGCGAGGTAGCTGATGGTGCGCTGGGTGATGGTGTTCGGGTCGCCGACCGCGGGCGGGCTGGGCGGGTATTTCACCCAGGGCACGAGGACGCCGCCGATGAGGGCGGCCAGGGCCAGGCCGAGCGCGGCGCGGGTGTCGTCGGGGGTGCGCAGGCGGCGCCGGAGCACGGTGTAGGCGACGGCGAAGAGCAGGCCGAGGGCGAGGCCGGCGAGGCCGGTGGCCAGGATCAGGCCGGCTTTCTGCCCGTTGCGGGAGACCAGGGGCTCGTCCGCGGTCGCGCCGGGGGCGGCGGGCGGGGCCGACGCCTCCTCGATGGCGATGGCCGCGTCGATCTGGGGTTCGCCGAAGGTGAAGGCGAACGCGCCGGACAGCAGGCCGGCGATGAGGCCCGCGAGCAGGCCGCGCAGCAGGACGGCGCCGAATCCGTGCGCCTTCGGGTGGGCCGTCAGTGGCACGGAACGCCGAGCAGGTGGCGGCCGTCGTGCATCAGCTCGTGCAGGTACAGGCCGGAGCGGGAGATGGCGCCCTGGTCGAAGGCGACCAGGTAGGCCAGCAGGAGCGCGCCGGCGACGACGGCCAGGGCGATCCAGAGGAGCCTCGGGGTGACCAGTGGGGTGGTCACCGAGGTGGTGGGCTGTGACATCTGAACTCCTTAACGGGATGACGCGTCCCGATCGAGCAGGCTGCGGGTGGCGTGAGTGTCCTGGCTCGCCGGTTGCCCGGCTGACAGTGGCGCGACCGCACCGGAGTTGCACCGGTTTCCCTCACGTGCCGCAGTTGGTTCCTACAACCTATCGATGGACCCTGCTGGGGGGAAGGGTGGCGGACATCGCAGGGGCCGGTGAGCCGGTAGCATCCACCCGGATCGTTGAACGGGGGGTTCGGAGGATGCGGGGTGGCCGCGTGGTGGCCGCGCTGGCGGCTTGGGCGGTGGTGTTCACGCCCGTCCCGGCTCAGGCCAGGGCGGCGCAGTGTTCGCAGGTTCCGGCGCCGGGCCAGGTGAACCGGGCGCTCCCGTTCGAGGACCAGCTGTACGACCTGCCCCGGCTGGCGTCGCTGGCGACCGGCGCCGGTGTCCGCGTGGCGGTGATCGATTCCGGGGTGGACGCGAAGCATCCGCAGCTCAAGGGCCGGGTCGCGGCCGGTCGTGACCTGCTGCACGGTGACCCGGACGCGCGGCAGGACTGTGTCGGGCACGGCACCGCGGTGGCCAGCATCATCGCCGCCCGGCAGCTGGAGGGTGTGCCGTTCCACGGGCTGGCGCCCGGGGTGACGATCGTGCCGGTGCGGATCACCGAGAAGGAGACGATCGACGGCAAGGAGGTCGGTCAGGACGGGTCGCCGGCCCAGTTCGCGCAGGCGATCTCCTGGGCCGCGAGCCGGTCGGGCGGGAACGCCCGGATCATCAACCTGTCGGTGGTGATGACCCAGGACAACGCGCTGGTGCGGCGGGCGGTGCAGCAGGCGGTGGCCGACGGTGTGGTGGTCGTGGCGGCGGCCGGCAACCAGGGCGATCAGGCCAACCCCACGCCGTACCCGGCGGCGTACTCCGGGGTGATCGGGGTCGGCGCGGTCGACGTGAACGGGGTGCGGGCGTCGTTCTCCCAGCACGGCCCCTACGTCGATGTGGTCGCCGCGGGCAAGGGGGTGACCGCGGCGAGGCCCGGTTCCGGGCACAGCCCGGTCGAGGGAACGAGCTTCGCGGCGCCGTTCGTGTCGGCGACGGCGGCGCTGATCCTGCAGCGGCAGCCGCAGCTGACCCCCGACCAGGTGCTGCGGCGGATCGTCGCCACGACCGACCCGGCGCCCGGCGGGAGGCACAGCGACGACTACGGCTTCGGGCTGCTCAACCCCTATCGGGCGGTGACCGAGACGCTGGGGCCGGAGAGCCGGCCGTCGCCCGCGGCGGCGCCCTACACCGGCGACGACCCGGCGGCCGTGGCGCTGCGGGAGCGCCGGGCGAAGTCGCAGGCCAAAGCCCTGGTGTTCGGGCTGGCCGGGCTGGGCGCGGTGGTGCTGGTCGGCCTGATCGGGATCGTGGTGCGGCAGGGCCGCCGCCGGAACTGGCACCCCGCCTGACCGGTCAACCGGCCGGGTGGATCTCCACCAGGGCGATGCCGGGGTTGGGCAGGTCCAGCTCGACGGTGACCGTGCCGTCCGGGCCGGCGGTGACCGTGCGGGCGGGTTCGGCCTCGTCGAGGCGGTCGTCGGCCGACAGGGCCAGCCACTGGTCGTCGTCCGGCCAGTCGGCGCCGCCGCCCAGGGCGGCCCAGCGGGCGGCCACGTCGCCGTGCCGGGCGTCCACCCGCCAGATCCGCACGACCTGGTCGCCGGTGGCGGGGGCGGACAGGCGCACGAGACGGTCGAGCCCGGCCGCCCCGCCCGCCTTGGACTGGTCCAGGGTCCCGTTCCAGACCAGCGCCGCGATGCCGCCGGCCGATCGGGTGGCCCAGGCCTCGACCAGGCTGCCCGCCCCGTCGCCGGTCACGGCCACCAGCAGCTCGACGTCGCCGAGCCGGTCCAGCAGGCGCAGCGCCCAATACTTGGGCTTGGCCAGGTTCCCGACGGTGAGCAGCCCGAACCCGCCGTGCATCAGCCGTTCCGGGCGGCCCAGCTCCTCGAAGTGGTCGGAGATCACCCACGGGGCCAGGGCGTCGACCCGGCCGGCCGCCGACCGCATGCCGCGCAGCAGGAACGCCGCCGCGAACACCGAGTCGTTGATCGGATGGCCGTGGGTGGCGGTCACGCCCCATTCGGTCCACAGCAGGGGCTTGCCGTCCGCGAGGGGGCGCAGGTCGAGGGGCGCGGTGCCGTAGACGTGGGTGGACAGGAAGTCCACATTGTCCCGGGCGCGCTGTTCCTCGATCCAGCCCACGGCCGCGGTGGCCGGGCCGCCGACCGAGAAAGAGCGTTCTTTCTCTTTGAGAACAGCCGATGTCACGTCGTAGAGGCGCCAGTACTCGGCCGGGGTGCCCGACCAGAACACCGACAGGTTGGCCTCGTTCCACACCTCGAACCGCCAGCGCGCCACCTCGTCGTGGCCGTAGCGGTCGACGAGGTGGTCGACGAACGACCGCAGGTGGGCGGCGTAGGCGTCCCAGTCGGCCGGGGGCGAGATGATCCCCTCGTACGCGAACACCGTCCGCGACGGGTCGCGGGCCAGGTCGCGGGGCATGAAGCCGAGTTCGACCACGGGCCGGTAGCCGAGGGCGAGCACCTGGTCGTAGACGGCGTCGACCGTGTCGAACGAGTCGGACAGGATGCCGTGCGCCCGGACGGTGCGCAGGCCCAGCTCGGCCTGGGCCCGGGCCAGCGCGTCGCGCAGCTCGAGCCCGATCGGCCGGCCGCCGGTCAGGTCCGGCGACAGCAGGTGCGACAGGTGCTCGGAGCCCACCATCTCCTGCCACACGCGGTGGGTGGGCGTACCCGGGGAATCGGCGATCTTGATCTCGACCTGGGCCGACGTGTCGCCCTCGACGACCGCGGCCGGCGACGACAGCGGCCCGAGCGCGGTGACCGTGGCCAGCGCCGCCACCGCGTAGAACCGAGCCGGGGACGACGTGTCGGCGAACGGGCCGTGCGGGACGGCGAGAACGTCGCCGCCGCCCCAGTCGGCCACCTCGAACGGGCCGTCGGCGGACGCGGCGCGGTAGACCGCGTACCCGATGGCGCCGGGCACCGGATCCCACGACACCGTCACCTGCTCGCGGCCGGCGACCGCCCGCACATCGGCCGGTGCGGGCAGGTCGGCCACCCGGGCCTCGCCGGGAGCGCGGTCCTGCGCGCCCCCGGACCCCATCATCCGGGCCCAGCTCTCCTGGGCGGAGGCCACCGTCATCGGCCACCGCCGAGCTGCGGCAGCTTCTGCCCGGCCGGCACGTTGAACGCCTCGGCGGCCAGCAGCGGGCGGATCCGCCGCTCGAACGACCGATCCACGAAGGCCTCCTTCAGCACGTTCCCGCCCCGGTAGTTGCCCACCGCGCCCATGATCATGGCCTGGTCGAGGGACAGGTAGCGCCGGGCGACCTGACCGGTGCCGACGTTGACCGCGTCGTAGAAGCCGCCGGGGCCGTAGGCGTCGAAGTTCTTGGCGAGCCGGGACAGGTTGGCCACGGCGGGGCGCGGCGCGTACGGCAGGCCGAGGAAAGCGGCGTGCGGGGTGACCACGCCGTCGCCGTAGTCGGGGGCCGGTCCGGCCGGGCGGCAGGCGCCGAACCCGGCGTCGTAGTTGGACTTCTGCACGTCCGAGGGGTAGCCGCCGGTGTCCATGCCCATCGCGTCCACGCCGTAGACCTCGTAGCCGCCGGCCGGGTCGGACGCGGGGGAGAAGCCCCAGTAGCCGTACTTGGCGTCGTTGAGGCCGTGTTCGATCTGCCCGGCCACGGTGGCGGGGTGGTTGCGTCCCCACGAGCGGGGGCCCCACTGCGCCTCGGGCACGAACAGGTCGGGCATCAGCGCCTCGAACATGTCCCCGCCCCACGACGGCACGAACGTGATGCCGCGGTAGCGGTACGAGCCCTCGTACACGCTCACGCCCAGGTGGGTCGTGTGGAAGCCGCGCGGCTGCATCTCCTGCCACGAGTAGTCGCAGCTGTCGGGCAGGGTGCGCATCGTGTCGTAGTAGGCCTTGGCCGGGATCTGCCCGGCGCCGATGCCCAGGTAGGTGGCCATCCGCGGTTCGGTCACGGTGATGTCGTAGTGGTTGCAGGTGAACCAGACGCCGTTCTGCGGCACCGAGCACGACGTGGTCGCCGGCGGTGGCTCGGTGTCCCAGAAGCCGCCGCGGATCAGCCCCCGTGTGCCGATCGGGGTGGTCGCCGCCGGGTTGTAGTAGAAGCCGAAGTTCATCCTCGACAGCACCCGGTCGGCCTTCGGGGCGAGCGTCGGGTACGCCCCGCGGACCACCCGCAGCGCCGCGGCCAGCCAGCCGTTGTCGACGCTGGACAGGAACGGCGTCACCACGTGGTGGTCCTCGATCGGCCAGGTGGTGATCACGTCGCCGGTGGACGGGTCGTACCAGTTGTAGAACATGCCCGACGGCTGGTGGCGCCGCAGCCGGGCCAGGGTGTCGAGGGTCCTGGTGACCCGGGCGCGGGCCTCCCGGCCGGAGATGATGCCCAGCCGCTCGGCCGCCACCGCCGACCACAGGTAGCCGCCGATGTTGGTCGGTGAGGTGTACGCGGCCGGTTCGGTCAGGTCGCCGGTGATGTTGTCGGACACCAGGCCGGTGCGCGGGTCGGTCATCGCGACCATCGACCGCCAGGTGTCCTTGGCCCAGGTCTCCAGCGGGCTCTTCGCGGCGCTCGCCGCGGAGGAGGAGCCCAGGATCATCAGCATTGCCACGACGGGTACGAGCAGACGTCTCACGTGCGTGCACCTCTCACTATTTGAGCCCGGTGGTGGCGATCCCGCGCAGGAAGTGCCGCTGCAGGACCAGGAACACGATGAGCACGGGCAGGACCACGACCACCGCACCGGCCAGGAGCAGGCCGAAGTAGGTGCGGTCCTGTCCGACGCTGTAGAGCGCGAGCGCGACCGGCAGCGTGTACTTGTCCTCCGTGGTGGCCACGACCAGCGGCCACAGGAAGTTGTTCCAGCTGGCCAGGAACGTCAGGATGCCCAGCGTGGCCAGGGCGGGCCGGCACAGCGGCAGCACGATCCGGAAGAAGATCCGCCACTCGCCGGCCCCGTCGACCCGGGCCGCCTCGATCAGGTCGTCGGGGATCGTGGTGAGGAACTGCCGCATCAGGAACACGCCGAACGGGCCGGCCAGCAGGGGCAGGACCAGGCCGGCGTACGAGTTGGCCAGCCCCAGGTTGGACACCAGCACGAACTGCGGCACGAACAGCACCATGCCGGGCACCATCAGCATGCCCAGCACGACCAGGAACAGCGTCCGCTTGCCCGGGAAGCTCAGCTTGGCCAGGGCGTAGCCGAGCAGCGAGCAGAACAGCAGGTTCCCAGCCGTGATCAGCACCGCGACCAGGGCCGAGTTGAAGAAGTAGAGCGGGAAGTCGAGCCGGGTGAACAGCTCCCGGAAGTTGTCCAGCGTCCACGTGTCGGGCAGCCAGGTCGGCGGCACCCGCCGGATCTCGGCCTCGGGTTTGAACGAGGCCAGCAGCATCCACAGGAACGGGCCGACGACCACGAGCAGCCCCAGGCCCAGGACCGTGTACAGGACGATCTTGGCGGCGCGGTCCCGCGGCCGCCGCTGTTGCGGCCGGGGCGCGGCGATGACGGCCATCTCAGTCCCTTTCGCCGAGCAGCCGGAACTGCAGCACCGACAGCGCCACGATCGCGATGAACAGCACGTAGCTGGCCGCGGCGGCGTAGCCGTAGTTGCCGAACCCGAACTGGTTGTAGATGTGGTACGACACCGACAGGGTGGAGCTGAGCGGGCCGCCCTGGGTCATCACGAATGGCTCCTCGAACAACTGCAGGAACCCGATGCTGGTCACCACCGCCCCGAACAGCAGCGTCGGGCGCAGCAGCGGCAGGGTCACGTGGCGGAACTGCTGCCGGCGCGACGCCCCGTCCAGGGTGGCCGCCTCGTACAGGTCGCCGGGAATGCCCTGCAGGCCGGCCAGGAACACCACCATCAGGAACCCGAAGTTGCGCCAGACCGCCATCACGATCAGCGACGGCAGGGCGGTGCTGGTGCTGCCCAGCCAGTCCGGGCCCGGGATGCCGGCCAGGCGCAGCAGGTTGTCGATCAGGCCGGCGTCCGGGTCGAGCAGGAACCGCCAGATCACCGCGATGGCCACGATCGAGGTGACCACCGGCAGGTAGAAGCCGACCCGGAAGGCGGCCCGGAACCGGATCAGCCCCGAGTTCAGGGCGGTCGCCGCGGCCAGCGCCACCACCAGGTTCAGCGGCACCCCGATCACCACGAAGATCAGCGTGTTGACCGCCGCCCGGCCGAACAGGTCGTCGGAGAACAGGCGGGCGAAGTTGTCCAGGCCGACGAAGTTCACGGCCAGGGGGTTGCGCAGGTCGGTGACGCGCAGGTCGGTCACGCTCATCACCAGCGAGGCGAGCACCGGCAGGGCCATGAACACCAGGAACAGCACGGTGAACGGGGCGGCGAACCCCCAGCCGGTCCACTTCTGCCGCCGCCGGGCCGGCGGCGCCTTCGCCGGCCGGGTCACCGCCGGGCGGGTCTGCAGGGCGGTCACGTCAGCTGCCCGTACCGATCGACGTGGCCTTGTCCTGCACCGCCTTGACCGCCTGGGCGGGGTCCTCACCGGACTTGGCGACCTTCTCCATCTCGGTGTCGAAGGCGGCCGCGACCTGTTCCCAGGTGGCGAAGGTGGGCGGTGACTTGGCGTCCTTGAGCTGCTCGCCGAACACCTTGAGGAACTTGTCGTCGGCCAGCGACGGGTCGGTCCAGGCCGACCGCACGGCCGGCAGGTCGGTGGTCTGCTGGTACCACCTGGCCTGCACCTCGGGCTTGGCCAGCCACTGCAGGAACTTCCAGGCGCCGTCGCGGTTCTTGGCGTCCTTGAACACGGCGATGTTGGATCCGCCGATGAACGAGGTGGCCGACTTCTGCTTCGGCATCGGCATCACCGCGAACTTGTCCTCGAACCCGGCGCCGCCCTGTTCCTTGATCAGGCCGACGTGCCACGGGCCGGACATGAACGCGCCGATCTCACCCTTGACGAAGGCCGGCTCCAGCGCGCCCTCGGCCAGTTCCTTGGGCGCCAGGTTCTCGGTGTAGAACGACTGGTAGTACCTCATCGCCTCGGTCATCTCGGGCGAGTCGAACGTGTACTTGGTGTCGTCGGCGATGGTGGCGCCGTTCGACCACGCGAACGGCATCACGTACTGCCACGACCCGGTCTCGCCGGGTTTCAGGTTGATGCCCCACTTGGCGCCGCCGGCCTGCAGGGCCTTGGCCATGGCCTTGAGGTCGTCCCAGGTGGCCGGCGGCTTGGTGATGCCCGCCTTCCGGGCCAGGTCGGTCCGGTAGTAGATGACCCGGGTCTCGACATACCACGGCACGCCGTACGAGGTGTCGTTGACGACCGTGGTGTCCCACGCGCCGGGGAAGTAGGTGCCGGCGGTGAACAGCTCCTTCGGCGTCGGGTCGAGCGCGCCGGTCTTGGCGAACTCGCCCTGCCAGGTGGTGCCGATCATCGACACGTCCGGGGTCTGCTTGGCCGCGATGGCCGAGGCGATCTTCTGGTGCGCGGCATCCCACGGCACCGCCGTGACGGTCACCTTGGCGTCCGGGTTCTCCTTCATGAAGTCAGCCGCGAACGCGCCGAGCTTCTCGCCCTCGGTGCCCATCGCCCACACCGTGATGTCGCCCGAGGCCTTGCCCTCGGCGACCGACTTGGCCTGCTCCTGGCCGCCGCCCGACTCCCGGCCGCAGCCGGCCAGCACCAGCGCCGCGGCGGCGGCGAAAACCACTATCCGTCTCATGCTTCCTCCGGGGGATGCGAACCGCAGCTGCGCCGCACGACGAGCTGGGTCGGTAGAACCCGGCGCCTCGGCGCCGGCTGGTCGTCCAGGTGCCGTCCGGCGATGCGTTCGTGCAGCCAGCCCGCCGCGGTGGCGCCCAGCTGCCGCATCGGCTGCGCGACCGTGGTCAGGCCGGCGAACCGGGCCGCCATCAGGTCGTCCCAGCCGGTCACGGCCACGTCGCCGGGAATGCTGACGTTCAGCTGCTCGGCGGCCAGGTGCACACCCAGCGCGATCTCGTCGTTGGCGCACACGATGGCGTCCGGCGGCTCGCGCAGCAGCCCGGCGGCGGCCTCGCGGCCGGATTCCAGATCGAGGGCGCAGGGTACGGGCGCCGGCGCGTCCAGCCCGTGCGCGGCCAGCGCGGCCGACAGCCCCGCATACCGGCCGGCCACGTCGGGGGCGCCTTCCGGGTCGCCGAGGAACACGAAGCTGCGGTGCCCGTGGGCCAGCAGGTGTTCGGTCAGCGACGCGGCCGTGCCCTCGTTGCGGGTGCGGATGGTGTCCACCCCCGCCACCGGGTCGCGGGCCACCAGCACCAGCGGCAGCCCGGTGGCGGCGATCTCGTCGACCACGTCGTCGCCGACCGTGTGGCTGATCAGCGCCAGCCCGTCGACCCGCCCGGCCAGCTCACGGACCGCCTCGGCGGCGTCGGCGCGGCCGTTCGCGGTCAGGATCAGCACGCTGCTGCCGAACCCGGCGGCGGTCTCCTCGTACCCGAGGACCACCTCGGCGTAGTACGGACCGACCAGATCCGGGAACACGATGCCGTTGGCCGCGTGCCGGCCCTCGGCCAGCGAACGCCCGGACCGGTTCGGGGTGAACCGCAGCTCGGCCGCGGCCGCCCGCACCCGGGCCCGCGTCTCCTCGGTGACCAGCTCGGAGCCGCGCAGCGCCCGCGACACGGTGGCGATGGACACGCCGGCGCGCTGGGCGACCTCGTAGATGGTCGCCGCCTTCGGCCTTGTAAACGCTTTCATTGCCACGGCGCGAACGTAACCCTGACGACACGCGGCCGAAACCCGAGCCCAGCGCCGTTTCATGATCTGGTGTTTCCGGCAGAACCGGCCCAACCGGACGGCTGGTGCAAGCGCTTACAAAGCCACGGTGCGGTAGAAGAAGCTGCAGTCGCGCCGGACCCCGGACGGATCGGCGGCCATCGCCGGCACGATCCCGTAGCGGTGCCAGCCCGCCTCCTCGTAGAGGCGCTCGGCGGCGCTGCCGGTCTCGGTGTCCAGCATCAGCAGCGTCACGCCGCTCGCCGCGGCCGCCTGCTCGGCGGTGCTCAGGAGCCGCCGGCCCAGGCCACGGCCGCGCCGGGCGGTCGACACCATCAGCTTCACCACGTCGGCACGGTGCTTCTGGCTGGGCTTGTCCGAGTACGCCAGCGAGACGGTGCCGACGATCCGGTCCCCCGCACGGGCCACCCACACCGCGAGGGCGCCCGCTTCGACCGCGGCCTTGCGGGTACGCCACCACGCCGTCGCCGCGGACACGTCGAGGCCGGCCAGGAAACCGACCGACGCGCCGGCCTCGACCGCGTCGGCCAGCAGCACGGCCAGGCCGGGCAGGCAAGCCTCGAAACCGGCCGCGTCCAGGCGCTCGATCATGGCAGCACCTGCACGATCGCGTACCGCACCGGGCTCGCGGTCAGGTTCCGGAACCGGGTGGCCGACCACAGCCGGAACCGCAGGCAGTCACCCGTCGCAAGTCCGTAGGTGGTGTCGCCGTCGGTCAGCTCCAACGTGCCGTCGAGGATCCACACATGCTGCTCCAGACCCTCGACGGTCGGCCGGTCGTAGGCCACGTCGGCGCCGGGGCCGAGCACCCCCTCGATCATCTCGGCGCGCAGGCCCGCGTGGGGCGGTGACACGGCGCGGCGGGTGAAGCCGGCGGCCTCGTCCCGCCACACCGGCTGGTCGGCCGCTCTGATCAGGGCCGCGGCGGGCTCGGACTCCACCTCGGCCAGCAGGCGCGACTGGGTCATCCCGTAGGCGGCGCAGACCCGGCCCAGCAGGGCGGTGGTCGGGCTGACCTCGCCACGCTCGAGCCGGGACAGCGTCGAGCGGCTCACCCCGGACCGGTCGGCGAGAAATTCCAGCGACCAGCCGCGCTCGCCCCGCAAGGATGCGAGGCGGGCGGCCAGTCGGTCCTCCACGGCATCTCCCATATCCGGGATGCTATCCCACATCCGGGAAGGTGACGATGTTCGTTCCGGGCCTCGATCTCTGCGGCGACTTCTACCGGCAAGCCGTGGCGCCGCTGCTCGACGTCCCGCATACGGCGGCGCGGATCGGGCCGGGATCCGAGGTGCTCGGCTTCGACTCGCCGCGGTCGGCCGACCACGACTGGGGGCCGCGGGTCGACGTGTTCCTCCCCGACCTGTCGCAGGCCGCGGCGCTGAGCTCGAAGCTGGCCGAGCGGCTGCCCACCACGTTCCGGGGCTACCCGACCTCGTTCGAACCGGCCGGGGCCCGGGTCGCCACCATGGCCGTCACCACGGGACCGGTCGCGCATCGGGTGCTCTTCGCCACCCTGCCTTCGTGGCTCTCTTCGCGTTTGGGGTTCGATGCCACGGCCGGGGTGAGCGACGCGGACTGGCTGGCCACGCCCGCGCAACGGCTGGCCGAGGTGGTCGGCGGGGCGGTCTACCACGATCCTTCCGGGGAACTGACGGCCGTGCGGGAGCGGCTCGCCTGGTATCCCGGCCACGTGTGGCGGATCGTGCTGGCCGCCCAGTGGACCCGGATCGCGCAGGAGGAGGCGTTCGTCGGGCGGGCCGCCGAGGCCGGGGACGACCTGGGCAGCCGGATCGTCGCGGCGCGGCTGGCCCGCGACGTGATGCGGCTGTGCCTGCTGCTCGCGCGGCGCTACCCGCCCTACAGCAAGTGGCTCGGGTCGGCGTTCGCCTCGCTGCCGGACGTCGCACCGGTCGCGTCGGCCTTGCGAACAGCGGTCGGCGCGAGTTCGGCCTCGGTGCGGCAGGAGGCGTTGTGTACGGCGTACGAGCACGCCGGGCGGCGGCAGAACGCGTTGGGCCTCACGCCGCCCGTCGACGCCACCCGCCGCTTGTACTTCGACCGGCCGTTCCCGGTCATCGACGCCGGGCGGTTCGCGGCGGCACTACATCCAGCGTGGACGCCCGGGGCGATCGACAGTTTTGTGGACAGCACCGACGTGCTGGAAAGGCCTCTGCTGGCCCGGGCGGTCTCCGGCGCGACCCACCGGGACAACCCGGAACCGGGCGCGGGGAGGTCTCCCCGCGCCGGCGCCGGGCCCGGATGACGAGCGCTGTTCCGCCGCGCGTACCCGCAACGCTTTTTGATCTCACCGCGGCGTCGCCCGGATCTGAGCGAGCATCTCCTCCGCCCGGACGATCGTGCGCTCGACCTGCTCGGGGGTGCGGCCGATGTCGCCCAGGATCTCCGGCAGGCCCGTCATGCCCTTCTCGTTGATCAACCAGCGGCCCTGCTGGGCATACCGGGCGTGGTACATCACGCCGATCGCCCGGAACAGGCAGCCGGCCGCGTACGTCGGGTCGTAGCCCTTGCGGGCCTGCGCGAACAGGAACTCCGCCTCCCACAGCCGGTCGGTCAGCGCCTCGGCCAGGCGCGGCGGGAAGACCAGCGTCTCCTGCCGCAGGGCGGTCAGCTCACCGGTCGGGTCGGCCAGGATCTTCGCGTACGCCAGCTCGCCGGCGTACGCGTACGAGTGGAAGCCCAGCGGATGCCCCACCTGGAACCCGACCTCGTACCGGCCCTGTCGGCAGTCGGCCCAGATCGCCCGCACCCGGTCGAGGTCACGGTAGATCCAGTCGACCTTCTCCTGGTTCACGCGCAGCCACCCGCCGCCGTTGACCCACGGTCCCCACCCACCGACCGGCGTCATCTCGGCCCGCTCGTCGGCCACCTCGTCGGCCAGCGCCTGCAACGCCTCGACGTCGAGCGCGCCCCGGTAGTAGATGCCGATGTCGTGGTCGGAATCCGGCCGATGTGTGCCCCGGGCCCGGCTCCCGCCCAGCACCACCCCGACAACCCCACCGACCGCGGCGATCTTGTCATACATGGGCCCCAGCATCGCCGACATGGCCCCGGAAACGGCACTGATTATCCCAGGGCGGCCCTGAGCTTCCAGTCGGGGCCGGTGTCGCCGCGGCGGCCGGTGCAGCGCAGCAGAGCGTCCGCGGGGTCGTCGCCGGCGGGCGCCTCGGGGAACAGGCGGGTCAGGACGGTCCGGGCCGGCCCGGCCGGCGGCAACCAGTCGAGGCCCAGGCCCTGCGCGATGTCGTAGGTGTGCACGAGGATCTCGTTCATGCCCAGGGCGGCGAAACCGGCCGGATCGGTCGGCCCCCAGTGCCAGGCCCGCGCCCGCGGTCCCGCGGTGTCGATCGCCGTGCTCAGCAGGCGGCCGGCGCCACGCACGATCCGCAGCAGGCGGGCCGGGTCGGCGCCCGGCCGGACCACCAGGTCCAGGGGCAGGTAGGCGTCGTCGGGCCGGGCGGCCAGCTGCATGGCGTAGGCGGTCAGGTCGTGGGCCACGTGGGCGGCGGTCGCCCAGCACGACCAGTCGAGCGAGCCGGCCCGGACACCCCAGTCGGCGCCCACCCGCGGGGTCAGCACCCGCGTCATCTCGTCGACGGCCGCGCCGACCCCGCCGGACGTCGTCACGGACGGGCCCGGGTCAGGATCTCGGCGCCGTCGTCGGTGATGGCGATGGTGTGTTCGCTGTGGGCGGTGCGGCAGCCGGTGGCGCTTCGCAGGGTCCAGCCGTCGGCGTCGGTGACCAGGGTGGCGGTGTCGGCCATGATCCACGGTTCCAGGGCCAGCAGCAGGCCGGGGCGCAGGGTGTAGCCGCGGCCGGGGCGGCCGGTGTTCGGGATGTGCGGGTCCTGGTGCATGGTCGAGCCCACGCCGTGGCCGCCGAACTCGGTGCTGATCGGGTAGCCGGCCTCGGTGAGGACCTCGCCGATGGCGTGCGAGAGGTCGCCGATGCGGGCGCCGGGCCGGGCCGCGGCGATCCCGGCGGCCAGGGCGCGCTCGGTGGCGTCGATCATGGCGAGGCTCTCCGGCTGGTCCGCCCCGCCCACGACGAAGCTGACGGCCGAGTCGGCGACCACCCCGGCCAGGGAGACGGCCAGGTCGAGGCTCAGCAGGTCGCCGTCGGCCAGGGTGTAGTCGTACGGCTTGCCGTGCAGCACCGCGTCGTTGACCGACGTGCAGATGTAGTGACCGAACGGGCCGCGACCAAACGACGGCTCGTAGTCGACGTAGCTGGACTGCGCCCCGGCCTCGACGATCATGGCCTGGGCCCACCGGTCGATGTCCAGCAGGTTGGCGCCGGCCACGCTGCGGCCCTTCAGGCTCTGCAGGATGCCGGCCACCAGGGCGCCGGTCTCCCGGGCCCGGGGCAGCTCGGCGGGGCTGAAGAACTCGATCATGTGAAGCCCTGTTCGTCGACCCAATAAGTATCCCGGCAATGTTATCCCGGTACTAGAATCGGGACCATGGTCAGGTTGCCACTCAGTCCCGAAGAGGTCGAGCGCGGGCAGCGCCTCGGCGCCCTGCTGCGTCGCGCCCGGGGAGACCGCTCGATGCTGATGACCGCGCTGGAGGCGGGCGTCTCGCCGGAGACCCTCCGCAAGATCGAGTCCGGCCGGGTGGCCACCCCCGCCTTCCCGACCATCGCCGCCATCGCCGACGTGCTCGGCCTGTCCCTCGACGCCGTCTGGGCCGAGATCAACCGTACGGACGCCGGGGCGCGGCTGGCCTCCTAGGGTCCGGCCTGGTCACGGGCCAGCTCGGCCAGGCGGGAGGCCGCCGCGCTCAGCGTGCGCCCGCGCAGCGTGGCCACGCTCACGCTCATCTCCAACGTCGCGTCCGCGATCTCGATCCAGTGGATCCCGTCGTCGCCGGTGATCAGGTAGCGCGGCAGGAAGCCCACCCCCAGCCCGTTGCGGACGAGCGCCGCGGTGTCGTTGGTGTCCGACGTCTCGATCTGGATGTCACGCCACAGGCCGCGCCGCCGGAACTCGGCGTCGACCAGGGTGCGGTTGCCGAAGCCCTCACGGAAGTCGACGAACCGCAGCGTCGCGGCCTCGGCCAGGCTGATCGACGACCGCCCGGCCAGCGGATGCCCGGCCGCCACGCCCAGACCCAGCGCCGTGGTGGCCAGCACGTCGACGTGCAGGTCGGGGTAGTCGGCCGGCCGGGCGGCCAGGAACGCCAGATCGAGGTCGCCGCGGCGCAGGCCCTCGGCCAGACCGGCGGTGCCGGTGGCGGCCGGCGCCAGGCGCATGGTGACGCCCGGGTGGCCGGCGTTGAACCGGCCCAGCAGGCGCGGGATGTCGAACAGGGTCACGTTGGTCATGTAGCCGATCCGGATCGAGCCGGACAGGCCGCCGCGCACCTCGTCGACGGCGTCCCGGGCGGCCTGGAACGCGTCCAGGATCGCGGTCGCGCGGGGCAGCAGCGCCTGACCGGCCGCGGTGGGCCGGACCCGCCGGGTGGTCCGGTCGAACAGCCGCTGCCCCAGATCGGCCTCCAGGGCGGCGACCGTGGCCGAGACGGCCGACTGCACCAGATGCAACTCGGCGGCCGCGCGGGTGAAGCTGCCCACACGAGCCACCGCCACGAACACTTCCAGCTGCCGTTTATCCACGATTCATCTCCGATGACGGTCAATCGCATCAGATCTTATTGTTGGACGCGATCAAAGTCCCGGCCGATCCTTGTCTCATGCGCACTCGCAAAACCGGGTTCTGGATCGCCGCGGCCGCGTTCCTGGTCGTCATGGCGTACAGCACCGTGCCCACCCCGCTCTGGTCGCTCTACCAGCAACGCGACGGCTTCTCGACCTTCGCGGTCACGATCGCGTTCGCCGCGTACGCGATCGGGGTGGTGATCAGCCTGTTCCTCGCCGGGCACCTGGGCGACACCCACGGCCGGCGCCGCGTCCTGCTGCCCGCGATCGGGCTCGAGATCGTCTCGGCCGTCATCTTCCTGCTGCGCACCGACCTGGCCGGGCTGATCGTGGCCCGGGTCGTCTCGGGGCTGGGCATCGGCATGCTGACCGCCACGATCACCGCCCACATCCTCGACCTGCACCTTTCGTCGCGTCCCGGGGCCGACGCGACCCGCGGCCAGATCGTGTCCGCGGCGGCGAACCTCGGCGGCTTCGGCGTCGGCGCCCTCACCTCCGGGCTGCTGGCCCAGTACGTCACCGCGCCGCTGGTCACCCCGTACATCGTCTTCCTCGTGCTGCTCACCCTGACTCTCGTCGGCGTGGCCCTCGTCCCCGAGACGGCCAACCCTCCCGCGGTACGCCCGGCCTACCGCCCGCAACGCGTCCGCGTCCCCGACCACGCGCGGGGACGGTTCTTCCGGGCCGGCGGGATCGCGTTCGCCGCGTTCGCGGTGCTGGGGCTGTTCACGTCGCTGGTGCCCGGCTTCGTCTCCGGCGAGTTGCACATCACCTCCAGGGCCGTGGCCGGGTTCGTGGTGTTCGCCGCCTTCGCCGCGGCCGTGGTCGCGCAGATCGCCGCCCGGCCGCTCGCGCTGCGTACCCAGATCGGGTGGGGTGCGGGGCTGCTCGTCACCGGCATCACGGCGCTCACGGTCGTGGTGGTGCAGGTGGGGTCGCTCGGCTGGTTCTTCGCCGGTGGCGTGCTCAGCGGCGCCGGGGCGGGCCTGCTGTTCAAGGCGGCGCTGGCCGTCGGCGGGTCGCTGGCCGACGCCGCCCACCGCGGTGAGGTGCTCGCCGGCATCTTCCTCAGCGGCTACATCGGGCTCACCGTGCCGGTGGTCGGCCTCGGCGTGGCCACCCTGTCGGTCAGCCTGCCGGCCGCGCTCACCGGCTTCACCGCGGTGATCATCGCGGTCACGGCGGCCACCGCCCTGCCGCTGCTCCGTCAGGGCGCCGGGCAGTCCTTGACGAACACGACGCCGTCGAGGCCGCTGACGAACGCCGGATCCAGGGCCGAGTAGCCGAACCAGGTCGACACGCGAGCGGCCCGGCCGGTCAGCCCGTGCGAATCAGCGAGGAGGAGGCCGGCCGGCTCGGCGTACAACCGGCCCTCGATGGTGTCCGGCGGCGGCGTGTCCACCCCGTGGTGGCGGATGGTGCCCACCGCCATCGCCAGGTGGCGGAAGCCGTCGCCCAGCCGCGCGTCGACCAGCGCGCCGGCGCTCCACCACTCCGGCCTGAGGTCGCCCCACATGGTCAGGCTGCTGCGGTGCCGTTGCAGGTGCGCGTTGTGGGTGTAGACCAGCACCGGACCCCATTCGGCGGCGGCCAGGAGGTTCGCGGCCATCATCGCGTCGCGTACGCCGAGCAGCCGGTCCACCCGCAACGGCCCCGGGTCGGCCATCCAGAAGTGGTAGCGCAACAACCCCGTGGCCGTACGCGCGTAGAGCCGCCCGCGGTCCCACCCCTCCCGCGACGACGCGGCGATCAGGTGGGGCGCCTCGGCCTCCACCAGCGCCGCCAGGTCGTCGGCGAGCACCCGCAACTCGCGGGCCTCGGCGCTCTGCCCGATCGACTGCGCCGGGTCCATCATGGTGTCCGGGTTGGTCCACCGGCCGTCGTCGCCCAGCAGGTCGCCGAGCGTTTCCGTGGTGCAGGGGAGCAGCCGCGGGTCGAGCCACCGCGCGAGGTAGCCGTGCAGCGCGATCACCACGTCCCGCGGGCTGTCCGGCCCGGTGATCTCCAGCGGCCCGTCCGCGCCGGCGAACCGCAGCCGCTCACCCGCCGGCCGCCCGTCATTGTGGTCACGCATCCACCGCACCAGCTCGCGGTTTGCCCGCGAAACCCCGAGCCCGTGGCTGAAACCGCGCGCCATCACGTCGTCGAGCGTGCCCTCGCCCAGGGTGACGTAGTCGTCGACCACGGTTCCGGCCAGGCAGTCGCTCTCGATCGCGATCGCCCGGAAGCCCTCCTGCTCGACCAGCTCCCGGAACAGGTCGTTGCGCACCTCCAGCAGCACGTCCTCGCCGTGCGTGGGCTCGCCCAGCCCCAGCAGCCGCGGTTTCGCCCCGATCAGCTTCATGACATTCGTAGCGCTGATGTTCATCGTCACCCCCTCAACGCTATCGTTGAACCTTCGGTTGAAGCTTTCGCGCGGTGTGAGCAGGAGATGGCAGGTCGCAACCTTCAAGCTGGGGTACGCCTGAAGCCGGTCGATCTGGCCCGCGCGCATGGCCTGTCCGCCCAGGCGGTCCGCAACTACGAGGCCGAGGGCATCCTTCCCGCCGCCAACCGGACGGCCGCCGGATACCGGATCTACGAGCCCGTCCACGCGTACGCGCTGAGCGCCTTTCTCGCCTTGATCCCCGGTCACGGCCACCCGACCGCGGCGGCGATCATGCGGGCGGTCAACCGTGACGCGGCCTCCGACGCGCTGCGCATCATCGACGAGAGCCACGCCCAGTTGCTCGACGACCGCCGAACGTTGCAGGCCGTGGCCGCGGCCCTGAACGACCTGGTGCCGGCGGCGCCCGCGTCACCCGGTGACACGTTCGTCGGGCCGCTGTCGCGCAAGCTCGGGTTGCGACCCGCCACGCTGCGCAAGTGGGAACGGGCCGGGCTGCTCCAACCGCGCCGCGACCGGCAGACGGGCTACCGCGTGTACGGGGCCGCCGACGTCCGCGACGCGCACCTGGTCCACCAGCTCCGGCGTGGCGGCTACCGGCTCGAGCAGATTGCCCCGCTGGTCCACCAGGTCCGCACGGCCGGCGGCAT
This sequence comes from Actinoplanes sp. NPDC089786, assembly GCF_040684855.1. Classification (NCBI taxonomy): domain Bacteria; kingdom Bacillati; phylum Actinomycetota; class Actinomycetes; order Micromonosporales; family Micromonosporaceae; genus Actinoplanes; species Actinoplanes sp. NPDC089786. Next base: position 274,953 of record NZ_JBFBGU010000009.1, on the reverse strand, counting down.
CGAGCCGGTCGAATCCATGCTCGACGACTGGCGTTCCCGCCTGTCCGCCCGCGGCCGGGCCATGCTCACCGGGGCCGCCGCCCTGGACGCGTACCTCTCCGCCTTCTCCGCCTTCTCCCAGAAGCCTTCTCTCAGGATTTCGGCCGCGCCGGATCTCTGACCTTTCCCCACTCGTGCCGGCGCTTCCGGCTTGTGCCTGCGCCTCCCGCTTGTGCCTGCGCCTCGGCTAGCGGAGGACGAGGAGGCCGAGGGCGTCGACGACCGGGCCGTCGACGTGGTCGGCGGCGGCGTGGAGGCGGGCCAGGCCGATGGCGTACTCGTCGTCGGAGATCAGCTGGAGCGGGGGTGTGCGCCGCGCGGCGCAGGCGGGTGGCGAAGTCACGCAGCGAGACGGCCGTACATTGCGGAACCTGCTCGATCGCCGCCACCCCGAAACCGGCCGCGCCGAACGCCTCCTGCACCTCGGGCACGCTGGGGAAACTGTAGAGGACGCGGATCGCCTCGGTGAAGTAGCGGAACAGGGTGATCGTGTCGTGCCGCCCCGCGAACGCCGACCGGATCAGCACCGGCCCGCCCGGCCGCAGCACCCGCCGGATCTCGCGGGCGGCGCGGACCAGATCGGGCACGTGATGCACGACGGTGGACAGCCACACCGCGTCCACCGAGCCGTCCGCGAGCGGGATGTGCTCGGCGTCGCCGGCCAGCACGTGCGGGTGCTCGGAGCGGGCCCGCATCGCCTCGGACGGCTGTCACGGCGTACGAGTCGGCGAAGGCTCTGGCCCACGCGCCGGTGCCCGAGCCCAGGTCGAGCAGGCGCTTGCCGTGGGCCGGGGGAGATGCCGGCCGACCGGGGGCGTTGTTAACGATCTTGCGACCGGCCGCCGGGACTCGATCGGGTGGTTGTCACCGACCGACGATGTGACAGCGTTGACCCGCTGCTGCGGACAATCCACACTCCCAGAGGGCCCAGCGACGACGGGAGCCGATTCGGGAGAAGGACTGCGATGGAGGTGCATCCTCCGTACCTGCTTGACAACGGCGCGGAGGCGGCCGGCTCGGGCGTGTTCGTCACGTACAACGTCGATACCGCAGTGACCGAGATGGTCGTGTTCGGCCAATGGACCAGGCGTTTGGCCTCGGACACCTACATCGTCCTGCAGAAGTGTCTCGTCGAGCACCCCTCGGCCGTCATCGTGAGCTTGCACAGGTTGGACGATCGTCACGCCGACAGCGCTGCGCTGTGGCTGGTCGCCGACAAGGCAGCTGCGAGCATGCAACCGCCCGTGCAGATCGCCCTCGTTATCCCCGGGTCAGGACCACTGCCGCGGCGGCTGCACAGGCTCGGACTGCCTCGCACAGTCCCCCTGTACACGGCCATGAGCGAGGCCTACACGGCTGTCGTCAGCCGGCGCCCGCTGACCGACCGGTTGCAGTTGACCCGGCTTTCGCCAGGGCCGGGCGCCGCGAGATCGGCACGCGACCTGATCGATGTCGCGTGTGAGGCGTGGAGCTTTCCGGAGTTGCGGCACCCGAGCCGGTTGGTCATCTCAGAACTGGTGACCAACGCCGTGCAGCACGCTGGTACAGACCTGACCGTCACCGTTTGGCGACGCCGCAGCGGACTGCACATTTCGGTCCGGGACGGCAGTTCACAACTGCGGCACCTTCGGCCTTCCACTTCAGTCCCGCCACACGGCGGGGGCGGGGATGGGCTGCTGATCGTCGGCACGCTGTCCGCGGCCTGGGGAGCCATGTCCACCCGGGACGGGAAGGTGCTGTGGGCCACGATGCATTCGTACAGGCACACGTCGCCATGACGATCGCTACACCGAGAGACGATGCGACGGGTACGCCGGTGCCCTGCCTGGTGCGTATCTGCGCTCGAGTCAACGAAGTGCTCAGCATCGCGGTTGATGGTGACCTCGACACGGCCACTCGTCACCTGGTGCCGAGCAGGACAGAGGGTGCCGATCGGGTGTCTTTCGGTTGCTGTACCCGTGCGCCGGCGCCCACCGGTGAACGCTGAGACGGACATGCCCGTCCCGGGGCGTCACCGCAGGAAGGCCCCATGATGACCACGATCCTCATCGCCGAGGACAACGACGACGTCCGCGCCGTCCTGCAGCGGCTGTTCGACCGCGCCGGATTCCACGTCCTCACCGCCCCTGACGGCCACGCCGCCCTGGACACTGCCCGCCAGAACCGGCCTGATGTGATCCTCACCGACCTGGACATGCCACACCTCAACGGCCTGCAGCTATGCCAGGCCATCCGCGAGGACCCGACCCTCGCCGACACCCCGGTGGTCATCCTCAGCGGCGCCCTGCAACCCGGCGACCCGCGTACCGCCGATATCCACGTCTGCGGTGTCCTGCTCAAACCGTTCACCAGCGACGAACTCATCACCGCCGTACGCCGCCTCGCCAACACTGGCCACCACCGCCACCAAATTCCCTGCTCGGCCATGGCCTGAACCTCCCACGACGGTGCCGGCGCGGCCGGGCCGGGCGACGATGTCTACGGATCGGGGGTGCCGGTAAGAAACGTGTCACCAGCCGCAAACGGCGGTGAACTACCGCGAGGCGGTTCGTGTCGTGGGCAGTTGTGTGCGGGCGCGGCCGGCGGCGCGGAGTTCGCGTAGGTCGGGGATGTGGTTGTAGAGGGTGCCGGGGCTGACGCCGAGCAGCTTCGCGATCGCGGTCACGCTGGCGTCCGGGTTCGGCAGCATGTCCCGGGCGGCCCGGATGATCTCGGCGTTGACGACACTGGGACGCCCGCCGACGCGCCCGCGTGCCCGCGCGGCGGCTAGGCCCTCTCGGGTGCCCGAGACGATCAGCTCGCGGATGAACTCGGCCAGCGCAGCGAAGACGTGGAAGACCAGCCGCCCACCGGGGGTGGTTGTATCGAGGTTCTCGTGCAGGGAGGTGAACTCGACGTCGCGGCGGCGCAGCTCCCCAATGGTGGTGATCAGGTCAGCCAGCGAGCGCGACAGTCGGTCCAAGGACGGGACCACTAGGGTGTCGCCGACCGTGAGGAATGCCAGGCACGCGGTCAGCTCCGGGCGGTCGGTGTCACGTCCCGATTGCTTCTCGGCGAAGATCCGCCGGCACCCGGCCGCGCGTAGGGCGTCAAGCTGTCGCTCGAGCTTCTGCCCGCCGGTGGAGACCCGGGCGTAGCCGATGCGGATTTCGGTCGGGTGTTCCGGTGCTGGCGGGAGCAGGTCGGCGGAGTCGAGCGTCGTCACGCCGGAATCGTGTCAGAAAACGGTGGTGAGAACGTTGTTGAATCGCCGATTTTTTGAAGGAGTTTTTGACGATTCGGCGGCGGGTTTGGCGGTCCGCTTGACGATCTTCAAGAAACGTTGGTTTCTTGAGGATGACGACGACTCCAGGCACGTAGTGTCTGGTCGGCGCCTCAGCCAATGACCGTCCACCGCAGAACATTCTCGGGTTCGTCGTTACCTTCTCCCGCACTTCCTCGATCGGTAGGGGTTACTTGCGGACGATGACGTAGTTGGACATGACTACGCCGTCCGAGTTGCGCTGAAAGTGACTGATCCGCGGGGTGCCTGCGCTTCGCCGGTCATGGTGTCGCCTGTGACTGTCGCCCTGGCGCTGATCTCGATTGCGAAGGGCTGGGTGAGCCGGGCGGTGTAGGTGAGCTCGTTCCCGACGACGCGTCCGTCGAGGATGGGAACGCCGTCGTGGGTGCCGGCGGCCGTCTCGCCGTCGGTGGCGACGGTCAGCAGGAGCGAGCGTTCCCCTCTGGGGATGGCGAAGGTGATCGCCCAGGTGCCGTCGATGGTGGAAGTCTTAGCGTTCATGGCCGCCGTCCTCTACTGACTCACGGTGTAACTGCATAGGATCCGATGTTAATAAGCATCGGATCCTATGTAACCACCGAGTCAGCGTTCCAGGTTCTCCAGCACCCGGGCGAGCAACCCCTTGAGGGTTTTGACCTCCCGCTCGCTGAGCCCCTCGACGGCCCGGCGTTCGAGCTCCTTCAGCCGCTCGCTTCCCTCGCCGATCCGGTGGTCGCCGGGGTCGGTGAGGATGATCGTGCGGCTGCGCGCGTCCGTCGGGTGCGGCCGATAGGCGATCAGCCCGTCGCGTTCCATCCGCGCCAGCAGCTGGGCCATCGACGGCTGCTCGATGCCGGCCGCGTCGGCCAGCGCCTTCTGGGTCATTTCCGTCCGCGTCTTCAGCAGCACGAACACCGGGATCTGGGCGAATCGCAGCCCCAGGGGCCGCAGGGCCGCGTCGCCGTGCCGGGCCAGCGCACGGGCCACCCGGTTCATCGACTGGGACAGGCTCGGCGACGCCTTGGGCGTAGGTGAAGTCATGCCCTGACTTTACATCGCATCCTATGCTTGTTATGTTTACATTGGATCCTATGAAGTTGAACGGCAATCGAAGGGTGACCGATATGAACAACACTGCCCAGGTGGTCATCGCCGGCGCCGGTCCGGTCGGACTGATGCTCGCCGCCGAACTGCGGCTCGGTGGCATTGAAGTGCTCGTCGTGGAACGACGGCCGGCCGGCACGGTCGGTGAGTCACGCGCCCCCGGTATCAACGCGCGCAGCATGGAGGTCCTCGCCCAACGGGGCCTGGCCGACACGTTCCGCGCCGTGGGCAAGCCGCTGTCCGGCGTCATGTTCTCCGGCATCCTGCTCGACCCGCAGAGCATCGACCCGGACTGGCCGGACGCCTTGATCCTGCCTCAGCACCAGACTGAGCGGATCCTCGCCGAGCGCGCCGTCGAACTCGGCACGCGGATCCAGTGGTCCACCGAGGTGACCGGCATCAAGCAGGACCAGGACGGCGTCGAGGTGCAGCTGCTCTCGGCGGGCCGACACGAACAGATCCACACGGCCTACCTGATCGGCTGCGACGGCGGACGCAGCACCGTCCGTAAGAGCAGCGGCATCGACTTTCCCGGCCTGCCCGGCGAGACCTGGTGGGTGGTCGGCGACCTGGACCTCGTCCGCCCGCCGGACCAGGGGTTCGGCTACAACGACCGGGTCGGCTTCTACCAGATCTCGCGCACCGAACCGGACTGGATCCGGCTGTCGGTGATGCGCCAGACACCGCCGCAGCACCCCGACCAGCCGACCACCCTCGACGAAATCCGTAAGGCGATGATCTACGCCTTCGGCACCGACTACGGCCTGCGGGGGGCGCGCTGGATGTCGCGCTGGTCCGACGGCTACCGCCACGCCGCCACGTACCGGGACAACCGGGTCTTCCTCGCCGGCGACGCCGCCCACATCCACACCCCCGTCGGCGGCCAGGGACTGAACCTCGGCATCCAGGACGCGGTGAACCTCGGCTGGAAGCTTGCCGCCGTCCTGCGCGGCGACGCACCCGACAGCCTGCTCGACACCTACCACGACGAACGGCACCCGGCCGGCGCCAACGCCCTCAAGTGGTCGATGGCGCAGACCGAAGTCCTCAAACCCGGCCGCCGCCGCGAAGCCGTACGGGAGATCTTCAGCGACCTGTTCGCGGCACCGGAGGCCACCCTGCAACTCGCCGGTGGGCTCAGCGGCCTGACGCTGCGCTACCCGCTCGGCGAGTACCACCCCCTGCTCGGGCGACGCATACCCGATCTGACCCTCACCGGCGGCACCGACATCTTCACCCTGCTGCACGACGCGCGCCCGGTCCTGATCGATCTTGGCGTCGACGGCATCGCCGACACCCTCGCCCCCTGGGCCGGCCGGATCAAACACGTGACCGCCGAGTACGCGCCCGACGAACGCGGCGGCCTCTGGCACGTCCCCGTCTTCGGCGACATCCCACCCTTCGAAGCCGCCCTCGTGCGCCCCGACGGCTACATCGCCTGGATCAAGCCGACCGCGACCCCCTTCACGCCCACGACGCTGACCGACGCGCTGACCCAGTGGGTCGCCACCGTCGACCAGATCCCCGGCCCCAACCGCACCGAGGAAGGCACCACCGACATGAACACCATCGACGGCACCTGGACCATGACCTTCACCACCGGCAGCGGCGAACGCACCGCGCCCCTGATCCTGACCACCGACGGGACCGCGGTCACCGGCACCTACGACGGCACCCCGATCCAGGACGGCCGCATCGACAACGGCGAACTCACCTACACCGCCCACCTCACCTCGCCCTTCAAACTGAAGATCAAGTGCACGGCCACGGTGGAGAACAACACCATGTCCGGCAAAGCGAAAGCGGCGATGATGACGATCCCCTTCACCGCCACCCGTACGGCGTAAGCACCACCGACCGGCCATCACCTTGCCCGACACCTCCAACACCGAAGTGGAAGAGGACCGGGTGCACCCCACCGAGGCCATCGGCGTTACTCGTCAGATACGCAGCGACAGACGGCTACTCATGTCCAGCTTCACCTCCCCGTACGGGGTGACATGCGTCCAAAACAACGGGGTCAATCCGCGCCGGTCGGCGTCGGTGAGCTGGGCAGCCCATTCGTCGTCGGCGAGGACATCCTGGACCATCAGGGTGTTGATATAGACCAAGGCGGCCTGCAGCACCCGCAGACACAGCACCGACAGTTCCTGCTCGTCGCGGCGGTTGGTGGCGATGTCGCCGCCCTTGCCGTAGGAGATGACGCTGTTGGCCCGGTTCCAGGACTCGACGACGTTGAGGCCCTCGTTGATCTCGCGTTGCAGGTCGCGGTCGCGCAGGTAACGGGCAACGAAGATGGTGCGCTGCGCCCGGCCCACCTCGATCATCGCCTGGTAGGTGGGGTGGATCGCGTTGACGCGGGTGAAGCGGCGCAGGATCGCTTCCGTGCTCGCGGTGCCAGCCCGGATCGCGGTCGCGTACTTGATCATCTGGTCGTATTGCTCGGCGATGATGTCCCACCGGATCGGCCGCGACAACGCCGGGCCGAGCCGCGGGTACGCATCGGGGTCACCGGCGGCCGGCCGGTACAGCCGGACCTTGTTGATCCGCTTGATCCGCGGCGAGCCACGAGTCAAGGGCGGCCGCGGCCAGATGCCGGGTGTCCGCGAACGCGGCGGCGTCCTGTCCGTCATAAGCGATCCGAGCCATCCGCGCGGCGTTCCTCCACACAAGACCCAGGCCGATTGCTGACACGCCCGGATTGCTGGATTGCTATTACTAGTAATCCGTTAATCCCAGAAACCGACATAACGCCCACGCACCATAATGACCGCTATGTGGTTTCCCCACGAGTAGGTAGGAAATGGTTCAGGAGTTGCGCAGATAGGCGATCGCAGCGAGCAGGGTGACTTCGCTGTCGCGGAAGTGCCCGATCGCGGCGTTGCAGCCGGCACAGAGAAGGCCGCGAACCCGGCGCGTCGCGTGGCAGTGGTCAACCACCAATCTGAACGCCGGCGCGGCGGGTTGACCGTCGCGGCGAGGCCGGCCGGCGCCGCTGGCCGGGATCTCGTCCTCGTGCCGTCCACAGATCGCACACCGATATCCCTGGGCCAGCCGCAGGGCGTCGTAGTCCTCGGCCGTGATGCCGTACTTGTCCCTCAGATTGGCGGCGCGGACACCGACGGCGCCGATCCGTTCCCGGCGTCGGCGGTTGGTTGTCACGGCGAGATCCAGGCATGGGCGACAGGACTTGAGCAGGCCGGCCTTCCCGGCGAAGTCCTTCAGGTCACGCTGTTTCCGGCAGCGGGGGCAGAGCTTGGTCTCCTGCATGAGTCCACGCTACGAGCCGGCTACGACGTTATTGGGGTGTGCCGGAGGGCGGCGGCTTCTAGCGTGTGCGGCTGATGCGGATCATGGGTGCTCGGTCGGTGGTGCGGTCGCTGGGGCGGCTGTGGCCGTGGGTGCGGCCGGTTGGTGGGCGCCTGGGCGCGGCGACTGTTCTGTCCGCGGTCGCGTCGGTTCTGGGGCTGGTCATGCCGCTGGTGCTGAAGTGGATCGCGGACGGGCCGGTGGCGCACCGGGAACCGCGCGGGGTGTGGCTGGGCGGTGGGGTGCTGCTGGTGCTCGGGGTGGCCGAGGCCGGGATCTTCGGGGTGCGGCGGTGGCACGTCCGCTGGCCGGAGTGGAAGCGGAGATGCGGCAGGCGCTGTATCGGCGGGTGCAGCGGTTGCCGGTGGGCGTACACGAGAAGTGGTCGTCCGGGCAGCTGTTGTCGCGGGCCACGACCGACCTGCGGCTGCTGCACGGGTTTCTGGCCGGGGCGTTGCCGTTCCTGGTGGTCGACGCGGTGACGCTGGTGGTCGGGGCGGTGCTTCTGCCGGCTCAGCACTGGCTGCTGGGTCTGGTGCTGCTGGCGCCGGTCCCGGTGCTGCTGGTGGTGGGCGCCCGGCTGGAGGCCCGCTATGCCGCGGAGGCTCGGCGGGCGCAGGACCAGGGTGGTGAGGTGGCCACCGCCGTGCGGGAGTCGATTCTGGGGATTCGGGTCGTCAAAGGGCTGGGGCTCCACCGTGAGCAGGCGCGCCGGTTCCGGCGGCTGGCCGACCGGCTCCGGGAGACCGAGCTGGGCCAGGCTCGTCGGCTGGCGCTGGTGTCGATGCTGTTGTCCGTGCTGCCCGACGTCGCCATGGCAGCGGCGCTGGTGCTGGGCGTGGTGCGGGTGGCCGAGGGCACGGTGTCGGCGGGGACGCTGCTGGCGGTCGTGGCCATCGCCCTGGCGGTGAAACCGTCGGTGGACTCCACCGGCGGGCTGCTCGCGGCCGGCGCCGAGGCGGCCGCCGCGGCCGATCGCTACCTGGAGGTCATGGACACGCCCGCGGCCGCCGACCCACCACGGGACGGGCCTTCGCACCGGGAGGACCGGTCGCCGGCGGGGCTGGTGTTCGACCGGATCGGGTTCCGCCACGCCGGCGGTCCGGCCACGCTCGACGGGTTCAGCCTGCGGATCGAGCCGGGCGAGAGCGTGGCCCTGGCCGGTGCCACGGGCAGCGGCAAGAGCACCGTGGTGGCGCTGGTGCCGCGCCTGTTCGAGCCGGACTCGGGGCGGATCACCCTCGACGGGACCGACATCGCCACCATGCCCCGCGACCGGCTGCGCGGGCTGGTCGCCGTCGCGTTCCAGGAACCCACCCTGTTCACGGGCACCGTCGCCGACAACGTTCTGATGGGTACGGGCACACCCGACCGGGCCGAGCTCGAGCGGGCGCTGCGCATCGCTCGGGCCGACGAGTTCGTGCACGCGTTGCCGGATGGCGCCGACACCCGGCTCGGCGAACAGGGACTGACCCTGTCGGGCGGGCAGCGGCAACGGCTGGCCCTGGCCCGCGCGGTCGCCGCCCGGCCTCGTCTGCTCGTCCTCGACGATCCGCTCTCGGCCCTCGACCTCGGCACCGAGGCGCTGATCGAGGCCGCGCTCCGCCGGGTGCTGGCCACCACGACGGCCCTGATCGTGGCCCACCGGCCGTCGACCGTGCTGCTCGCCGACCGGGTGGCGCTGCTGTCCGGCGGCCGGATCGCCGCCACCGGAAGTCATGCCGAGCTGCTGAGGACCAACGCCGAGTACGCGGCCCTGATGACGCCGGTGGCGGGGCGGTGACGGCGCGGGCGCTGCTCGGGTCCCTGCTGAGGCCGCACGCCCGGCGCGTCGGGGTGGCCGCGGCCGTCCTGCTGATGCGGCAGGGCGCGCTGCTGGCCGGGCCGTTGCTGGTGGCGTACGCCTTCGATCGGGCCGTGCCGGCCCTGCGCGCGCATGACGCCGGCCCGCTGGTCGCCGTCGCGGCCGGGTACCTGTTGTGTGCGGCGGTGTCCGGGGCCGCCCAGTACGGGTTCGTCCGGCTCTCGGCCCGCGTCGGCCAGGATGTGCTGGCCGACCTCCGGTGCCTGATCTTCGTACACGCGCAGGATCTTGATCTTGATTTTCACGAGCGCTACACCTCGGGGCGGCTCACCTCACGCGCCACCAGCGACGTCGACGCCCTGCGCGAGCTGCTGGACGGCAGCGCGGGGCAGATCGTGACGGCGGGCCTGTCCACCGTGACCATCACCGCCACCCTGCTCTACCTGGACGCGCCGGTGGGCGCGGCGGCGCTGGCCGTCATCGTGCCGCTGTACGCGACGATGCGTACCTTCCGGCGTCGCTCGGCGCCGGTCTACACCCGCCGGTCGGAGGCCCTCGCCGCGGTCACCGCCAAGGCCGCCGAGACGTTCGCCGGGATCCGCGCCGTCCAGGCCCTGCGACAGGAGAGGGCCAACGGTACGGCCTTCGCCGGCCTCAACGGCGACCACGAGCGCCTCAACGGCAGGGCCGGCCTGGAGATGGCCCGCTACGTCACCGCCTCCCGGCTGGTCGCCAACGTCGCCGTCGCCGGACTGGTGCTGTGGGGCGCCTACCGGGTCGCCGCCGGCGGAGTCGAGCTGGGCGTGTTCGCCGCGGTGGTGCTGAACCTGCGCCGTCTCTACGACGAACCGCTCCGGCTCGGCGGGGTGCTGGACGCGTACCAGTCGGCCTCGGCGTCCCTGCGCGCGATCGCCGGCATCCTGGACCGGCGACCCACCGTCCAGGACCCCATCCACCCGGCCCGGTTGCCGGAACGTCCCGCCGGGCAGCGGGGTCGCACGGTGCGCTTCGACCGGGTCCGCTTCGGCTACCGCGACGGCCCGGCCGTGCTGCCCGGGCTCGACCTGGTGATTCCGGCCGGGCAGATCGTCGCGCTCGTCGGCGCCACCGGATCCGGCAAGTCCACGCTGGTCAAGCTGGTGGCCCGGCTCTACGACCCGACCGGCGGCCGGGTCCTGCTGGACGAGGCCGATCTGCGCGACCTGGCCACCGGCGACCTCCGCGGCAACGTGGTGATGATGCCCCAGGAGGCGTTCCTGTTCACCGCGACCGTGGCCGAGAACATCGCCCTCGGCCGTCCCGGGGTCGGCCGGGCCGGCGTCGAGGCGGCCGCGACCGCCGTCGGCGCCGACCGGTTCGTCACCGGCCTGCCCGACGGCTACGACACCCGCCTGGCCGGGGGCGGCGGTCGCCTGTCGGCCGGGCAACGGCAGCTGCTCGCGCTGGCCCGGGTGCTGGTCGCCGACCCGTCGGTGGTGATCCTCGACGAGGCGACGTCCTCGCTCGACATCCCGGCCGAGCGGCAGATCCACGACGCCATGCGGACCGTGCTGGCCGGGCGTACCGCCCTGATCATCGCCCACCGGCCGTCCACGATCCGCATCGCCGACCGGGTGCTGGTCATGTCGGGCGGGCGTGTGACAGACGGGTCGCCAGGCGGAACGTGGTGCCGCTGACCCAGGCCGGGATCAGGCAGCAGACGGTGCAGATCAGGCCGAGCATGACACCGAAACCGTCGTCGGCGACGAAGTACAGAAGCGTGCCCAGCACCAGAGGCGTCGGCGCGCCACACCAGCCGATGTAGCCGCCGATCCGGGCGATCCGGGCCGAGGCGCGTACCCGCGGCAGGTCCACCCGGTCGTTCCCGACCGCCAGCACGCCCTGGACCACCGCCGCCAGCAGGAACGCCAGCGTGACCGAGGCGGCCGCGATGCCCAGAGCCACAATGGACGGTGACGCGTCGGCGGGATCGGTGGCGGAGAAGTAGACCGGGAGCGAGAACATGAACGCCGTCGCGATCAGCGTGCCGGCGCCGATGACGATGTACGTCGCCCGTACCCGCCGGCCGCTGCCCGGATTGATCTGCCCCTCGGCCATGACGCCGCACTCTAGCGGTCAGCTGTTCTTGGTGGTGACCTTGGCGTCGATGCCGGCCCGGGCGGCCCCGGGCGGCCGGGGCCGGCATCGTCCTCGCGGTTCCACCAGCCGCCGACCGCCCGGCCAGTTTGGCTCAGGGCCCCGTCGTCGAGGGTACGGCCGGGATGTCTCCGCGCCCGACGGTAATCACCAGCTCTGCCTGGGTGCTCCGGCTGCCGCGGCGTCTGGCGGATCGCCGGAGTGACACCGAGCCGGCCGAGGCACTCGACGACGGCCGTGACCAGCGCGTCGGCAGTGTCATCGGCGTGGCGAAATTTCAAGATCGACACGCGTGTCCGCCGCCACCCCCGCCCCGGATGGGTGGGTCGGGAATGTAGCGCTTGGATGTGGCGGGGTTGTGAACTATCCACAGGCGGGGAGAACGGTGGACGTCGAGGAGGCGCGGACGGCGATCGGGACCCTGCTGCTGCCCGGGGACGAGGCGACGCGGCGGCGGTGGGCCGATGAGCGGGTTCCGGACACCAGGGCGTGGCTCTTCTTGTTGGAGGTTCTGGAGAGTGCGGTGACGACCTCGCTGCCGATCTTGCCGCGGTGACCGCGCCCGCTCGCGTCGACCATGGTCCGCGCGCCGGCACGAACCCGCCGACCGCGCCGAGCTCTCCATGTGGGCGGTGGAGCTGGTCAGCGACCCCGTGGTGCGGGAGCGGCCGGCGGGCCGGCCGGCGGTGCTGCCGCGGCTGCGATGACCTCGGGGGCGGGACCGAACCAGGTGAGCGCGCGGCCGTGGCCGTGGGTCCATGCGACGGCGTGGCCGTCGAGGGCGAGCACGTTGTAGGCCAGGTTGTCGGGGCCGGCGGGCAGGTCGTCGAAGGGCAGGGTGCCGGTGGACTCGATGGAGATCCAGCGGACGGGCAGCGAGCGGACCAGGGCCAGGAAACGGTCGCGGGCCGGCTGGGGGACCTGGTAGAGCACCGCCGAGTGGAGGACGACCACGGTGGCGCCGGCGGGAGCTTGGGACACCAGGGCGGGCAGGTCGGTGAGCAGGTCGCCTCTTGTCAGATGGGGTGGGTCGGCCCGGGCCACCTCGACGGCGGCGTGCAGGCGGGCGCGGCGGTCGGCGTGTTCGGGCCAGATCAGGGCGTCGAGCCAGGCCACGTCGGCGGGGTCGGTGACGTCGAGGGGGTTGAGGTCGAGGCCGGCGCGCCAGACCACGTCGGGCCGGGTGGTGGGCGGGGTCAGGCCGGTGGCGGCGCAGGTGAGCAGTGGGGCGCCGGCGCCGATGACGGGTTCGTCGTTGTACTGGTAGGCGTACCGGTCGGGGTAGAGGTTGAGGCCGGCGGAGGCGCCGACCTCGATCAGGGCGATCGGCTGGGGCAGCGCGGCGAGCAGGGGCAGCAGCAGGGCGGTGCGGCCGGCCTCGTTGGTCTGGGTCGCCCGGGTACGCATCTCGGCGGCGATCTTGTCCCAGTGGGTGACCACGAAGTCGCGGAATTCGGCCACCTCGTCGACCGGGCCGCCGAGCAGGCGGACCACGCCGTACAGCAGGTTGGGTTGCCGTTTGGGTTCGGGCAGCGAGGTGAGCAGGTCGAGCACCGTCGGGTCGGCGGCCACGGCGTAGGACAGCCGCTCGTAGGTGGGCGATTCGCCGCGGGCCTGGCGGACGCCGAAGTCCCAGTACCAGGACGCGGTGACGGCGCGTTGCAGCCACGGGTCGACGGCGGCCCGGAACGAGGCGGGCTGTTCGACCCACGGGAAGTGGCCGGACTTGTCGATGGTCACGGCTTCGCCGTGGGGGAACAGGTCGGCCAGGGCCACCGGCTGGGCCGCGCCCGTCGAGCAGTCGTGGGCGCCAGCCACGACCAGCACCGGCGCGGTCACGGCGGCGAGCCTGGTGGCCCAGTCGTCGGGCGCGTCGACGCTGAAGTAGGCCCGGTTGGCGGGGTAGTTCGCGATCATGCCGGCGGCGTGGGCCTGCTCGGCCGGCCCCCATGCGGCGTAGGCGACCGGCGCGGTGCGCAGCGTCCAGTCCTGGAAGTCCTCCGGCGAGCGGGGCCCGGCTTCGCGGTGGGCGAGCGCCGCGGCGAACACGTCGTCGCCGGCGCGGGCGGCGATCAGGCCGGGCATGTCTTCGGGTACGTCGACCAGGTGCCAGGCCGGTGGTGTGACCAGCACCAGGGCGCTGACCCGGTCGGGGTACTGCACGGCGTAGGCGAGCGCGAGCCGCGTACCCGCCGAATGGCCCAGCAGGACCACCCGCTGGAGCCCGAGCCGCACCCGCAGGGCCTCGACATCCGAAGCCTGGCCCCAGAAGGAGGCGTCGCCGGAGAGCGGTGACGAGCCCGTGCCGCGCAGGTGGGGGATGATCAGCCGGACCGAGAGCCCGCCCAGGTCGCCGAGGTAGCCGGGGTCGAGCGCGGCGCCGCCGGCCAGCACGATGACCGGTTCGGCCGAGCCGGGCTGGGTGTCGTCGAAGTGCAGGTGCGCCCCGTCGGCGCCGGTGTAGGTCGGCATGGGGCGACTTTATCGAGCGTGGTTGATTACGGTGGGCCCGATGGGTGCCTGGCCGCGGCTGCGCTGCTAGTTCTGGTGGCGCAGGCGGGACGCGCGCAGGATCAGGTAGTCGCGCTCGGCGATGCTGGTCGTCAGCTCGGCCGCCTGCTTGTAGTGGGACAGGGCGGCGTCCCGGTGCCCGGCCCGTTCGTGCAGGTGGGCGCGGGCGGCGGCGAGGCGGTGGCCGGGCAGGGTCAGGCCCGCGATCAGGTCGAGGCCATGCTGCGGGCCGTGGATCATGGCGGCGGCGATGGCCCGGTTGAGGGCGACGACCGGGTTGGTGTCGTCGAGCATCGAGTACAGGGCCTCGATCTGGGGCCAGTCGGTGTCCTCGGCGGTGGGGGCGCGGTCGTGCAGGGCGGCGATGGCGGCCTGGACCTGGTATTCGCCCGGGGCGGCGGTGCCGGCGACGCGGTTGAGCAGCGCGGTGCCCTCGGCGATGCGGGCCCGGTCCCAGCGGCTGCGGTCCTGTTCGTCGAGCGGGACCAGGCCGCCGGAGGCGTCGGTGCGGGCCGGGCGGCGGGCGTCGGTGAGCAGCATGAGGGCGAGCAGGCCGCCCGATTCGGCGTCGGGCGGGAGCAGGCGGGCCAGGCGGATGGCCTCGGCGGCGAGGTCGGCGCGGTGGACGGCGGTTCCGGTGCTGGCCGCGTACCCCTCGTTGAAGATCAGGTAGAGCACGTGCCGGACCTGCCGCAGCCGGGCCTCCCGCTCCTCGGCCGCGGGTTCGGCGAAGACCGCGCCGGTGTCCTTGACCCGTTGTTTGGCGCGGCTGATGCGCTGGCCCATGGTGGTCTCGGGGACGAGGAACGCGCGGGCGATCTCGGCCGTGCTCAGCCCGCCGACCGCGCGCAGGGTCAGCGCGATCGCCGACGCCGGGGTGAGCGCGGGGTGGCAGCACATGAGCAGCAGTGCCAGCGTGTCGTCGTGCTGGACGGGAACGCCGGGCAGGTCGTTGACAGCGGCCAGGTCTTCGCGGCGGCGGCGGGCCTGCTCGTTGCGGATCTGGTCGAGCAGCTTGCGGGCGCCGGTCTGGATGAGCCAGCCGCGCGGGTTGTCCGGCACGCCGTCGGCCGGCCAGTGTTTCGCGGCGGCGATCAGCGCTTCCTGGGTGGCGTCCTCGGCGGCCGCGAAGTCGCCGTAGCGGCGGGCGAGGACCGCGAGGACCTGCGGCGCGTTCGTACGCAGCAGGTCCTCGATCGTGGCGTCGCTCATTCCTCGGCGAACTCGTGCATCACCTGGCGCACGACGATCGGCTGGCCGAGCGGGACGCCGCCGGGGCCGGGGACCTGGGAGACGAGCTTGGCGATCTCGATCGCGCGTTCCTCGGACTCCACGTCGACGGTCTGGAAGCCGGCCAGGATCTCCTTGGTCTCGGGGTAGATGCCGTCGGTGACCACGTCGGGCGTCCGGCCGTCGGAGGTGACGGTCTTCGCGGTGTCCGGCGGCCGCAGGGCGAAGCCGCCGACGAGCTCGCCGTTCTCCAGCAGTTGCTTGTTCAGCGCCTGGTAGTAGTCCATGTGCGCCTGCACCTCGGCCGGTTTCCACTGCTCCATCGGGGTGTCGTCGACGCCGGGCCGGTAGTCGACGATCAGCAGGTACTTCATGTCGTGGTCCTCTCGATCTCTCGGTCTGACACCCCAGGGACGAAGCTGTCCACGCGATCTCGACATGCTTGCTCAGTAACCTTCGGCGATCACTCGTTCCATCGCCCCGCAGCCGTCCGGGTTGGCCTGGCCGAGCAGGGCCCGGCCGATCTCGAAGAGCTGGCCGACCTGCTCGGGGCTGAGCGCGTCGAAGACCAGGCGGCGGGCCTCGGTGACGTGCCCGGGCGCGGCCGAGCGCAGCAGTTCCATGCCCTCGTCGGTGAGCACGGCCTCGACGCAGCGGACCTCGGCGTCGTTGTTCACCCGGCGGCGGACCCAGCCCTGCTTCTCCATCCGGCTGACCGCGTGCGACAGCCGGGACAGGGAGCCGCCGGCGGTCTGGGCCAGCATCGACATCTGCAGGGTGCGGTTCATCGGGCGGGACAGCGCGACCAGGATCGAGTACTCGAAGAAGTTGAGCCCGGAGTCGCGTTTGAGCTGGGCGTCGATCGCCGGGGGCAGGTTCATCAGGACGCCCGCCAGCATCATCCAGGCGTGGCGTTCGTCGTCGGTCAGCCATTCGACCCGCTGGGTGGGACTCGTCACAGAGGTCATTCTACGGGGGACTTGAACATTCAACGCAGACAGGAGCACTCTGGGATTGAACATTCAAGCCCCCTATCCGTGGGAGTAACCACCGATGTCCGTTCTGCGTATCGACGCCAGCATCCAGGGTCCCCGCTCGGCCAGCAGCGAGCTCGCCGACCTCGCCGAGGCCGAGTTCACCGCCGTCCGGGCGGACACCACCTTCGTCCGCCGCCACCTGGGCACCGAGCCGCTGCCGTCCGACGCCTGGGCCACCGCGATCGGCGCCAACTTCACCCCCGATGAGTCGAAGACCGACGAGCAGCGCACGGCGCAGAACCTGGCCCGTACGGTGGCCGCCGAGCTGCGCGACGCCGACGCCGCGATCCTCGCCCTGCCGCTCTACAACTGGGGCGTCTCGCAGCACGTGAAGACCTGGGTCGACCTGGTCCTGGCCGGCGCCGAGTCGCCCAGCGAGCGGCTGCTCGACGGCCGCCCGGCGATCGTGCTGACCACCAGGGGCGGAGGCTACGGCCCGGGCACGCCCCGTGAGGGCTGGGACCACAACACCGCGTACCTGCGCCGCATCGTCGAGGACGTGTGGGGCGCCGAGCTGACGCTGATCGAGCGGGAGCTGACCCTGGCCGGCGTCACCCCGGCCATGGATCCGTTCCTGGAGGCCGCCGAGCTGCTCAAGAAGGCCGCGCACGAGGCCGCCGTGACCGCCGGGCGGGAGCTCGCCGACCGCTGACATCGGGCCTGGACAGCGATCACCCTTGATTCGTTGGGTACGAGCGACGTGGTCCCCAACCGCGACACCGGGACGGCGTGGCGGCCCGCGAGCCAGGCGATTCCCCGGGCCGTGACGCGTGTCTCGCGTGAGTGCGGGGGACGCGGTGGGCTGAACGCCTCAGCGGAATCGGTCGATGGTGACGGGGATCAGCCCCTGCTGCCGCATCTGCGACGTCAGGCCGGACAGCAGCACGCCGACCGCCTCGTCGCGTTCGCCCGCCAGATCGCAGGTCACGTCCAGGCCCCAGGCGGCGCCGGCGGCGACTCGGCGCAGATCCCAGCGGAAGGCGTCACCGGCCACCTGGCGACGCACCGCGCCCAGGACTCGAACCTCGGGATCGGCAAGGTCACCGGTGACCGGCATCTGCCACGCGCTGCTGAGCGCCTCAAGGCCGTCGCCGGTCAGCTCGTTGACGAACAGGATCCGATAGACGCGGGTCTCGCGGAATCCCGGGGTGGCTTCCGGCCCGCTCAGACGCAGAGGGGGCGGCGACGGAGCAGGAAGGTCGCCGAAGCACGCCCGCAACGCGGCCTCATCCGGCAGATCGACACCACACACGCTTCGATGGAGCTCCGCCGCCGCCTCCCGGCCGACCGTGACCGCCCGGGCCCGCAGGTCGGCGTCGAGGCGCAGGCGCCGGCTGGTGTCCGCGCCGTCGCGCCAGCCGCTCTCTCGCCGGCTCCAGAAACCGCTCAACAGCCCCGCGGAGGAGTGGTCGACGGCGAGCAGAAACTCCTCGGCCAGCAACCCGTCCGGTTCGCCGGCCCGGTCGTGGACCACGTAGTAGTGCAGGGAGGGGGAAGGAGTCGTCGTCACGGGTCGATTTTCCGGCACGCCGGCGCGTCACCTCGCGCCGGCCGCGCCGGCGGGACTCAGGAGCAGCGTCGAGGCGGCGGCCGCGTCGGCCACCATCGGGCCGACGGCGCCGGTGCCGTAGCGGGCGTACTTGTCGCGGTAGGCGCCGTCGATCTCGGCGCGGCGTTCGGTCGTGGCCGCCACCGTCACGTCGGTCTCCAGGCCGGGGACCCGGATGCGGGCCCGGCCGGTGCGCACGGCGTGGCCGTACCAGCCGGTGTCGCGGGCGTGCCAGGTGCGCACGTAGACCTGGCCGGCGGTGGTGACCGCCCAGATCGGGGTCCAGCGGCGGGTGAGGATCTCCAGCTCGTCGCTGCGGCCGATCAGGTCGAGCTGGTCCGCGGTCCACGACATGCGATCCAGTTTACGGGCCGCACTAGCGCCAATCGGTTTGCTGTGGAAACCTATTGGCATGACCACTGATTCGGTTCCGGCCGGCGGGGATCCCCGCCGGCTGCTGGCTGACACGCGCGACCTCGCGCGCAAGGTCCGTCTCGATCAGCGCGTGACCTGGGTCGCGTTGCTGGTGCTGGCGGGCGTGACGTTCCTGGCGATCCCCTTCGACGTGTTCGGCATGAAGGTGGACTGCGTCAACAACGACCCGAGCGGGTCGTGCTCGTTCGACCGCCAGGGCGTGCTGTTCTTCTGGCCGGTGGCGCTGCTGATCGCGTACGCGATCATCGCCCTTCTTTATGTCCGGGTCGCCCGCACGCGGGGGGTGGGCGCTCGCGTCATGCCGTACGTGATCACCGGCGCGGTCCTGACCGTGCTGTTCACGGTGACGTGGTTCGTGGTGCGGGCCAACCTGCCCGACCCGCCCGTGTCGCTGGACCCGACGCCGGGCTGGGTGCTGTTCCTCGACCGGCTGATCGCGCCGTGGGGCGTCATCGGGCTGGCGCTGCTGGTGCTGGCCTGGCTGGAACGCAACGTGGCCCTGCTGGTGTTCACGCTCGCCTACCTGGCGGTGGCGCTGGTGCCGGTCGACTTCGGCTGGCAGATGCACTCGAACATCCGCACCGAGTTCCTGCCTCAGCAGATCATCAACGGCACCGTCCTGCTGCTCGGCGGGATCGGGTTCGCGGTCGCCCGGCGGCGGCGATGACCGCGCCGACCCCGGCGTCCGACGCCCACCCGGCCAACGGCCTCGACGAGGTGGTGCACCAGCGGGTGCGGCTGGGCATCCTGACCATCGCGCACGAGGCTCGTAAGGTGGAGTTCGGCTATCTGCGTACGCAGCTCGACCTGACCGCCGGGAACCTGTCGAAGCACCTGAGCGTGCTGGAGGCGGCCGGCCTGGTGAACCTGGAGAAGGGTTACGAGGGCAGACGCGGCCGCACCTGGATCACCCTGACCGGCGCCGGCGACGCCGCCCTGGCCGAGGAGATCGGCCAGCTCAAGCAACTGATCGCACGTGTCGAGACCACCCGGGAGGACCGATGATCACCCGTCGAAGCCTGCTTGCCGCCGCGCTGGCCGCCGGGGCGGCGGTGCCGCTGGGCGCCGGGCCCGCGCTGGCCGCGCCGCCGCGGCTCCGGCTGCCCCGGCCGACCGGGCCGCACCCGATCGGCGTCGTGCCGTGGCACCTGACCGGCGCCCGTGAGCTGATGGCCAGTGTCTGGTATCCGGCCCGGGTCTCGCATCGGCGGCGGGCCGAGTGGCTGCTCCCGGCGCCGACCCGGGCCCTGCTGGGAGCCGTCGGGTTCGACCCGGATGTCGCGCTGGCGCCGGTCACGGCCGGCCGGCTCGGTGCTCCGGTCGCGGCCGGCCGGCACCCGGTGATCCTCTACTCGCACGGCAACGACGGTCACCGCGGTGAGGCCACGACCATGGTGCAGGAGCTGGTCAGCCACGGCTATGTGGTGGTCACGGTGGATCACACCGGCGACGCCTACACCGAGTTCCCCGGCGGCCGGCTCTCCGTGCCGGACGAGGGGTCGTTCACGCCGTGGGACTCGGCCCACGACATGGTGCTCGTGCTCGACCGCGTCGAGGACCTGGCCCTCGGCCCGGTCTCGGCCGCGGCGCTGGATCTGCGCCGGGTCGGCATCGCCGGCTGGTCGAAGGGCGGGACCTCGGCCGCGCTGGTGATGAACATCGACCGGCGGGTACGGGCGGGGCTCAGCCTGGACGGCCCGATGGAGTCGCAGCCGCGGCCCACGGCCATCGACCGGCCGTTCATGCTGATGACCGCGGAGTCCGTCCGCGGCACGGAGCCGGTCGACACCCTGTGGTCGCTGCTGCGCGGGTGGCGGCTGACCATGCACGCGTGCGGGGCGGCGCACGGTTCCTACTGTGACAATCCGACGCTGCTCACGCAGCTGGCGAGGATCACCGGGATGAGCGACGAGGAGCTGATCGAGTGGATCGGCACTCTCGACGCGGGCCACGCCACGCGCATCCAGCAGGCGTACCCCCTCGCGTTCTTCGATCTGCACCTGCGTGGCCGCCGGCAGCGGCTGCTCGAGCGGCCCAGCCCGGCGTTTCCCGAGGTCCGGTTCATCCGCTGAACCGTCCGGCGACACAATGGCCGGTATGACTTCTGTGGTTCGTCACATCACGATCGACGTCGCGCCGCCCTACGAGCCGTACGAGCTGGCGCGGTTCTGGAGCCAGGTGGTGGGGTCGCCGCTGGGCGCCGACGACGAGCCCGGCGACGACGAGGCGATGGTCGAGGGCGCGCCGGGGCTGCTGTTCGTCCGGGTGCCCGAGGCCAAGACCATCAAGAACCGGGTCCACCTGGACGTGCAGCCGGGTGGCACCCGCGACGAGGAGGTGGACCGGCTGATCGCGCTGGGCGCCAAGCTGTTCGAGGACCACCGCAAGCCGGACGGCACCGGATGGGTGACGTTGACCGACCCGGCCGGCAACGAGTTCTGCGTGGAGCGCTCCGCGGCCGAGCGCGGCGCGTAAATGGGTTGCCCGGCCGATGGTGGCCGGGCAACCATCGCTGTCATGCGAGCGACTTCTCTGTCTACCCCGGAAGGTATCTCCGCCTACGACAGGGACTGTTCGCTTGACTTCGCTCAACCTCGGCATCCTCGCGCACGTCGACGCCGGTAAGACCAGCCTCACCGAGCGGCTGCTGCACGCCGCCGGTGTCATCGACGAGATCGGCAGCGTCGACGCGGGCAGCACCCGCACCGACTCGCTCGCCCTGGAACGTCGCCGCGGCATCACCATCAAGGCCGCGGTGGTGTCGTTCCGCCTTGGCGACACGAGCGTCAACCTGATCGACACGCCCGGTCACCCCGACTTCATCGCCGAGGTGGAGCGGGTTCTCGGCGTGCTCGACGGTGTGGTGCTGGTGGTGTCGGCCGTCGAGGGGGTGCAGGCGCAGACCCGGGTGCTGGCCCGCACGCTGCACCGTCTCGGCCTGCCGTACCTGATCTTCGTGAACAAGGTCGACCGGCGCGGCGCGCGCGACGACGATCTGCTGCGGGAGATCGCTCAGCGGCTCACTCCGGCCGGGGTGCCGGTCACGGCGGTCAAGGCGTTGGGTACGCGGGAAGCGAGCGTGACCGCGATCGACCCGCCGCTGGACGTGCTCGCCGAGCACGACGACGCCCTGCTGGAAGCGTTCGTGAACGGCGGCGCCGCCCCGGATCTGTGGCCGGCTCTGTGCGAGCAGACCCGGGCCGGCGCCGTGCACCCGGTCTTCTTCGGCTCGGCGATCACCGGCGCCGGCGTCGATGAGCTGATCGACGGCATCGTCACGCTGCTGCCCGCGGCCGGCGGTGACCCGGGCGGGGCGCGGTCGGGGACGGTGTTCAAGGTGGAGCGCGGCCCGTCCGGGGAGAAACTCGCCTACGTCCGGATGTTCGGCGGTGTCCTGCGGGTGCGGGAGCGGGTCGGCGAGGACCGGGTCACCGGCCTGGACGTGTTCGGCGTAAACGGCGCGGCTGAGGTCGGGGCCGGGCAGATCGCGGTGGCCAGAGGCCTGTCCCGGGCGCGGATCGGCGACCCGGTCGGCGTCGTTCCCCTTCCCGGCGGAGAGAAGGAACGTTCGTTCTCTCCGCCCACGTTGTCCGCGGTGGTCGAGCCGGTCGACGACCGGGACCGGACGGCGTTGCACCAGGCGCTGGCCCAGCTGGCCGAGCAGGATCCGCTGATCGGGTTGCGGGCCGACGACACGGTGTCGCTCTACGGCGAGGTGCAGAAGGAGGTGATCGAGGCGACCCTGGCCGAGGAGTACGGGATCGCGGTCACCTTCCGGGACACCTCGACGATCTGCATCGAGCGGCCGGCCGGGAGCGGAGCGGCGTACCGGATGATCGCCGTTGACCCGAATCCGTATCTGGCCACCGTGGGCCTGCGGGTGGAGCCGTTGCCGCCCGGGGCCGGGGTGACGTTCGGGCTGGAGGTGGAGCTGGGGTCGATGCCGTACTCGTTCTTCCGCGCGGTCGAGGAGACGATCCCGAAGGCCCTGGAACGGGGGCCGCACGGCTGGGCGGTGACCGACGTGGCGATCTTCATGACGCACGCGGGTTACTGGGCGCGGCAGTCGCACAGCCACGCCACGTTCGACAAGAGCATGTCGAGCACGGCCGGCGACTTCCGCAACCTGACGCCGCTGGTGCTGGCGGCGGCGTTGCGGGACGCGGGGACGCGGGTGTGTGAGCCGGTGGACGCGGTGCGGCTGGAGATCCCGGCGGACACGCTGACCGCGGTGCTGCCGGTGGTGGGCCAGGTGCGCGGGGTGCCGCTGGCGACGTCGTTCGAGGGGCCGATCTGTGTGGTGTCGGCCCACGTGCCGGCGGCCCGGGTGGTCGACCTGCGCCGGCTGGTGCCGGGGGTGACCCGTGGTGAGGGCGTGGTGGAGGCGTCGTTCGACCACTGGGCGCCGTCAACTTCGGGTTGACGCCGATGTTTCGTCAACCTATGGTTGACGGCATGACCCAGACCCATCCTCCGGTACGGCTGGACGACCTGATCACGGCCGTCAGCACCAACCACGAATCGCCGCTGGAGCGGCTGTCCGGCGCCGTCATCCTCGGCGACCACCTCGGCGACCTGGCCGACCATCTGATCGGGCACTTCGTCGACCAGGCCCGCCGCTCCGGCGCGTCCTGGACCGAGATCGGCGCCAGCATGGGCGTGTCCAAGCAGGCGGCGCAGAAACGGTTCGTCGCCAAGGACGTCGACCCGGCCCAGCAGTTCAGCCGGTACTCCGACGCGGCCCGCCGCGCCGTGGTCGGCGCGCAGGAGGAGGCCCGGAAGGGCGGGCACGCCGAAATCGTGCCCGCCCACCTCATCCTCGCGCTGCTGGCCGACCCGGGTTCGCAGGGCGGCGGGCTGCTGGCCGCGGCCGGCGTCAGCCGCGAGCAGATCACCGTGCCCGGCCGGGTGGACGACCTGCCCGCGCTCATCCCGTTCGACGCGCACGCCAAGAAGGTCCTGGAGCTGTCGTTCCGGGAGGCGCTGCGGCTGGGCCAGGAGGGCGTCGGCTCCGGCCACCTGGTGCTGGCGCTGCTGGCCGAGGAGACCGACGACGGGCCGCTGCACACCCTCGGCGTGCGGGGCCCGGACAAGGTCGACGAGCAGAACTGACATTTGTCATGGGTGGGACGTGACGCGTGACCCTCTTCCGGGCGCGCGTCACGCTCCACAGTGAGGGCATGACCATTACGGCAACACCGGTTGCTCGGGCCGTCGACATGGACGGCGTCGTCAAACGATACGGGGCGGTCACCGCGGTCGACGGGGTGAACCTGACCATCCGCCCCGGTGAGGTGGTGGCGCTGCTCGGACCGAACGGGGCCGGCAAGACGACCACCATCGACATGCTGCTCGGCCTGTCCCGCCCGGACTCGGGCCGGGTCAGCGTCTACGGGCGCGCGCCGCAGGACGCGGTGGCGCTCGGTCTCGTCTCCGCCGTCATGCAGACCGGCGGCCTGCTCAAGGACTACACCGTCGAGGAGACGGTACGGCTGACCGCGGTGCTGTTCGGCCGGGGCCGCGCCGACGTCGACGCCGCGCTGGACCGCGCCGGCCTGACCGAGATCGGCAAGCGGCTGGTCGGCAAGTGCTCCGGCGGCGAGCAGCAGCGCCTGCGGTTCGCGATGGCCCTGCTGCCCGACCCCGAGCTGCTGATCCTGGACGAGCCGACCACCGGCATGGACGTCTCCGGCCGGCACGACTTCTGGCAGGCCATCCGCCAGGACGCGAGCGGCGGGCGAACCGTCATCTTCGCCACCCACTACCTGGACGAGGCCGACGCGTACGCCGACCGGATCGTCTTCGTCCGCCGCGGCCGGGTGGTTGCCGACGGCACCGCGGCCGAGGTGAAAGCCCTGGCCGCCGGGCGCACGCTGCGCGCGACCCTGCCCGGCGCGACCCGCGAGCAGCTGCTGGCGCTGCCCGGGGTGGAGACCGCCGAGGTGCGCGGCGACCAGATCCACGTGCAGGCCAAGGACACCGACCCGGTCGCGCGGCACCTGCTGACCGAGACCGCCGCCCGGGACCTGGAGATCACCTCCCGCAACCTGGAAGAGGCGTTCCTCACCCTGACCTCCGAGGAGGCGTCGTCATGACTGTTGTGCAAGAGCGTTCGCTGCCCGCCCTGGGCGGCTTCTCGCCCCGGCTGCTGGCGCTCGAGCTGCGCCGGATGGCCCGCAACCGCCGCACGGTGATCTTCACGCTGATCCTGCCGGCGGTGTTCTTCCTGCTCTTCGGCACCAGCGGCGACCTGAGGACCCAGCGCGCCGGCGAGGGCAACGTCACCGGGTACATCCTGGTCAGCATGGCCGTGTACGGCGCCATGCTGGCCGCCACCAGCGGCGGCGCGATGGTGTCGCTGGAACGCGCGGCCGGCTGGTCGCGGCAGCTGCGGCTGACCCCGCTCAAGCCGATCGCCTACATCGCCACCAAGCTGAGCCTGGCGATGGTCATCGGCGCGATCTCGGTGACCGTCGCCATGGTGGTCGGCGCCTTCGCCGGCGCCGAGCTGCCCCTGCACGCCTGGATCGAGTGCGGCCTGCTGGCCTGGGTGTGCTCCCTGGTGTTCGGGGCGTTCGGGTTGTTCATGGGATACCTGCTGCCCAGCGAGAACGTCATGCAGATCCTCGGGCCGGCCCTGGCCGTGCTGTCCTTCGCGGGCGGGCTGTTCGCCCCGGTCGACACCTTCGGCCACACCTTCGCCACGATCGCCAAGTTCACCCCGGTGTACGGCGTCGGCGAGATCGCCCGCTACCCGCTCGTGCACGACGGGAACCTGTGGATCGCCGCGCTCAACGTGATCGCCTGGACCGCGGTGTTCGCCGGCGGCGCGATCTGGCGGTTCCGCCGCGACACCGCCCGGGTCTGATCGGGTACTAGGTTCACATCCATGAGGCCTTGGCGGCACGGCTGGATCTTCGCGGCCGCGTGGTTGTTCTACCTCAACGAGAACCTCACCGCGTTGTGGCGAAGCCCGGACGGCTGGGCCCGTGACCTGGGCCTGGCCGCCCTGGCCGGGTTCGCGGCGGCCTACCTGGGCGGCGTCTCCCTGCTGCGCCGGCTGCGCCTGAGCGAGCACGACAGCACCGGCGCGGTCTGGGCCGGCGGCCGGCGGGTCACGACCCGGGCCTGGCTGGTGCTGCTGGCCATGCTGGCGCTGTTCGCGCTGCAGATCCCGGCCGCCGGCTTCCACGCCCTGCCCTGCGTCACCTACATCGCCGCCACCGCGGCGATGGCCCTGCCGATCGCCCAGGGCGGGCCGTTCGTCGTGGTCCTGGTGGTCGGCACGGAACTGCTGGCCCGGCTGACCACCGGCTGGGAGGACAACGGGTACGGGCTGGCCGCGCTGCTCGGCGGCCTGGCCAGCTTCGGGATCCGGCTGGCGGCCGAACGGCAGCGCCGGCTGGCCGCCACCCAGGAGGAACTGGCCGAGCTGGCCGTGCAGAACGAACGCAACCGCATCGCCCGCGACCTGCACGACATCCTGGGCCACTCGCTGACCGTGGTGACCGTGAAGGCCGAGCTGGCCCAGCGGCTGCTCGACGTCGACCTGGACAAGGCCCGCTCCGAGCTGCGCGACCTGGAGAGCCTGGCCCGCGACGCGCTCGCCGACGTCCGCTCCACCGCCCTGGGGGTACGCGGCATCTCGCTGCCCGGGGAGATCGCCGCCGCCCGGGAGGCCCTGGCCGCCGCCAACGTCGACGCCGCGCTGCCGGGTGCGGCCGACGAGGTGCCGACCCGGGTGCGGGAGCTGTTCGCCTGGACGATCCGGGAGGCGGTCACCAACATCGTCCGGCACGCCAAGGCCACCCGGGCCGAGGTGCGGCTCGGCCCGGACAGCGTGGAGATCCTCGACGACGGGGTGGGCCCGGTCCATCCCGCGTCCGACGGGCAGGGCCTTCCCGGCCTGCGCCGGCGGGCCGAACAGCTGGGCGGGACGCTCACCGTGGGCGCCCGCGAGGACAGACCCGGCTTCCGGGTACGGGTGGAGGTGCCCTCATGATCCGTCTGCTCCTCGCCGACGATCAGGCCCTGGTCCGGGGCGCGATGGCGGCTCTGCTGGACATGGAGCCCGACCTGAAGGTGGTGGCCGAGGTCGGCCGCGGCGACGAGGTGGTCGACGCCGCGCTGGCCCAGGGCGCCGACGTGGCGCTGCTGGACGTGGAGATGCCCGGCCTGGACGGCGTGGCCGCGGCCCGGGCCCTGCGCACCGCCGCCCCGGGCTGCCGGGTGCTGATGGTGACCACGTTCGGGCGGGCCGGCTACCTGAGACAGGCGATGGCCGCCGGGGCCAGCGGGTTCATCGTGAAGGACACCCCGGCCCGGCAGCTGGCCGACGCGGTGCGCCGGGTCCACGAGGGCCTGCGGGTGGTCGACCCCGCGCTGGCCGCCCAGTCCCTGGCCCAGGGCGACTCGCCGCTGACCGAGCGGGAGACCGACGTGCTGCGCGCGGCCCGCGACGGCGGCACGGTGGCCGACATCGCCCGGGACCTGTCGCTGTCCGAGGGCACGGTGCGCAACCACCTGTCGTCGGCGATCGGCAAGACCGGCGCCCGGACCCGCGCCGAAGCCGTCCGCCTGGCCCTCGATAACGGCTGGTTGCTCAGCTGAAGAAGTTCTGACCCGCTTTTTTGGTTACAACCAGTCAGCAACCGTGAGTGACCACTAGCTGCACCCTCCGCAACGAAAAGTTCCCTCCCGTCAGCCGGTAAGCGGCGACGACGACGAGGGGGAACCAGCCATGACCGCAGCCAACACCGTCACCCGCGCCCAGGAGAGCCTGATCCGCGACAACATGGCGCTGGTCGGGCACATGGTCCGCGAGATGCTCTTCAAGGTGCCCGCCCACGTGCACCGCGACGACCTCGCCTCGGCCGGCTACGCCGCGCTGGTCACCGCCGCCCAGGGCTTCGACCAGACCCGGGGCATCCCGTTCGGCCGCTTCGCCGCCATGCGCGTCCGCGGCGCCATGCTCGACGAGCTGCGCTCGATGGACTGGGCCACCCGCTCGGTCCGCTCCCGCGCCCGCCGCGCCGAGACCGCCCGCCAGGAGCTGAGCGCCAAGCTCGGCCGCACCCCGACCCAGCCCGAGCTGGCCGAACTGCTCGGCGTCGGTGTCAGCGAGCTCGTCGCCGCCGACGACGACGTGCAGCGCGCCGCCGTGCTGTCCCTGCAGGGCTTCACCACCGGCACCGCCGAGGACATGGTCACCGAGTCGTCCCTCAACCCCGAGGAGATGCTGCTGCACCGCGAGCGCATCGGCTACCTGCACGACGCCGTCGCCGTGCTGCCGGAGCGCCTGCGCTTCGTCGTCGAGGCGTCGTTCCTGCAGGAGCGGCCGTTGTCCGAGGTCGCCGCCGAGCTGGGCGTCACCGAGTCACGCGTCTCGCAGCTGCGTACCGAAGCCCTCGCCCTGCTCAAGAACGGCCTGGCCACGCACATGGAGCAGCAGGAACACGCCACCGGCAAGGACGGCGTGGTCGCCCGCCGCCGCGCCGCCTACGCCGCCCAGATCGCCGGCCGCAGCACCATGGCCTCGCGCCTGGCCGTCACCGACATCACCGGCGTGCAGATCACCCGCGCCGCCTGAGCCACTCCTCGAACGCCTCGACCACCAGCGCGTGGTCGTCGGCCTGAGGCAGACCCGACACCGTCACCACACCCACCACCCCCGCACCGGGCACCCGCACCGGGAACGCGCCACCATGCGCGGCGTACTCGGCCGGATCAACACCCATCCCGGCGTCCAGGTCCTGACCCTTGGCGGCCAGCCGCCGGCCGACCAGGAACGACGACGCCCCGTAGCGCTCCACCACCCGCACCTTCCGGGCGATCCACTCGTCGTTGTCGGCCACCGTCCCGGCCAGCGCCGCGTGGAACAGCTGCTGACGACCCCGCCGGATGTCGATCGTCACCGGCAGCCCCCGCCCGGTCGCCAGCTCCACCAGCAGCGAGCCCAGCGACCACGCGTCCGCGTGCTCGAAGCGGGGCAGGACGAGCCGCTGCTCCTGCTCCTCCAGCCGGGCGATCAGGCCGCTCAGGTCGTCGCTCATGGGGCATTCATACCACCCGTGATCTTCGCGATCACCGCCGCCGATAGGGTCGCACCCGTGCGCGTCGCGACCTTCAACCTGCTGAACGGGCGATCCCTCAGCGACGGCGAGGTGCACGCCGAACGCGTCGCCGCCTCGGTCGCCGACCTCGACGCCGACATCCTCGCCCTCCAGGAGGTCGACCGCGCCCAGCCCCGCAGCGGCCTGCTCGACCTCACCGCCATCGCCGCCGAGGCCCTCGGCGCACCCACCCACCGCTTCGCCGCCGCGGTCGCCGGCACCCCGGGGGAGACCTGGCGGCCCTGGCGCAGCGAGGAGGACGACGCCCACCCCCTCTACGGCATCGCCCTGATCAGCCGCTGGCCGGTGAGCCAATGGCAGATCACCCGGCTGCCCGGCGCCCCGGTCCGCTCCCCGGTCTGGATCCCCGGCCGCGGCCCCATCCTGCTCAAGGACGAGCCCCGGGTGCTGATCGCCGCCGTCATCGACACCCCCGCCGGCCCGCTCACCGTCGGCAACACCCACCTGTCGTTCGTGCCCGGCTGGAACGTCCGCCAGCTCCGCCACGCCGTCCGCGCCCTGCGCGCGCTACCCGCGCCCCGGCTGCTGATCGGCGACCTGAACATGCCCGGCGGGCCGGTCCGAGCGTTCACCGGCTGGCGGAGCCTGGCCAAGCTCCCCACGTACCCCAGCCCCTC
Source organism: Actinoplanes sp. NPDC089786 (assembly GCF_040684855.1). NCBI lineage: Bacteria > Bacillati > Actinomycetota > Actinomycetes > Micromonosporales > Micromonosporaceae > Actinoplanes > Actinoplanes sp. NPDC089786. The sequence goes on along the minus strand of NZ_JBFBGU010000009.1, from coordinate 245,787 downwards.
GCCGAAGGCGCAGCTCGACCACATCCTGCTCGACCCGCGCGGCGGCGGCCGGCTCGGCGAGGTCGTCGACGTGCGCAACCCGCACGCCGGCATCTCCGACCACCGCCCGCTGCTGGTCAACGTGCGGCAGCCCGGCCTCTGACGCCTGCCTCTGAGACCTGGTCCCTAGTCGTCCAGGGTCTTCAGGAAGACATGCTCCAGGCCGTCCTCCGGGTCCCACTGCTCACCGATCTTGCGGAAGCCGAACTTCGCGATCGTCGCCAGGGAGCCCCGGTTGTCCGGGCGGACGCTGGCCCGCACCGCACGTACCCGATCGTCGCGCGCGGCCCGGGCGATCAGCGACCGGGCCATCGCGGTCGCGTAACCCCGCCGCCAGAAGGCCGGATCCACCGAGTACGCGATCTCCACGGTCCCGTTCTCGTCCGGCGGACCGTGGAAGCCGCCGTGCCCGACCACCTGGCCGGTCTCCGCGTCCAGCGCCGCCCGCGCCACCCATTCGGCGGCCGCCGGGTTCTTGCTGATGTCGTCGCGCCGCACCCGCCACAGCCAGGCCTCGTCGGCCAGGAACTGCGACAGCGGCGTTCCGGCGGCGGCGCCGGCGGCCACCAGGTCACCGTGGATCAGGGCGGTCATGGCAGCGGGGGAGAGCTGCACAAAACGTACTTCTGGCACCAAGGCATGATCACACGGAGTGGCCGCCGTACCCAAATCGCTCTTTGGTTGTGCACAACTTGATTGTGGGCTATCGTTTCCGGCGTGGCCGACACCGGACTGGAACAGATGCTCTGCTTCGAGCTCTACAACGCCTCCCGCGCCATCACCTCGGCCTACCGTCCGGCCCTCGACGACCTCGGCCTCACCTACCCCCAGTTCATCGCCCTGGTCGTCATCTGGAAGCGGGGGAGCGTCACCGTCCGCGACCTCGGCGACGCCCTGCGCCTCGACAGCGGCACCCTCTCGCCCCTCCTCAAGCGCCTCGAAACCGCCGGCCTGGTCACCCGCACCCGCGGCACCACCGACGAACGCACCGTGACCATCACCAGCACCTCACTCGGCGACTCGTTGAAGGAACGCGCCCGCGACCTTCCGCACCGGCTGGCCTGCGCCCTCGGCGACCTCGGCATCACCCTCGACGAAGCCACCCTGCTGCACCACCTGCTGAGCCGCATCAGCAGTTCCGCACGCACCCTCACCATCTGAAAGGGGCACCCATGTCCGCGCTCTACACCGCATCCGCCACCGCCACCGGCGACGGCCGCTCCGGACACACCCGATCCAGCGACGGCGTCCTCGACCTCGACCTGGCCGTGCCCAAGGAGATGGGCGGACCCGGCGGCGCTCTCACCAACCCCGAACAGCTCTTCGCCGCCGGCTACGCCGCCTGCTTCCACGGCGCCCTCAAACTCGTCGCGCGCAAGCACAACGTCGACCTCACCGACACCGCCATCACCGTCGACGTCGGCATCGGCCCCAAGCCCGACGGCACCCCCGGCTTCATCCTCAACGCCGCCATCGAGGCCGAACTGCCCAACGTCGACCCGGCCAAGGCCCAGGAACTGCTCGAGCAGGCCCACCAGGTCTGCCCCTACAGCAACGCCACCCGCGGCAACATCGAGGTCAAGCTCGCGGTCGCGTAGCTCAGGGCCCTGCTCTTACCGGTCAGCCCATCGCTAAACCAGTCAGCCTGTTGCTTTTCCGGTCAGCCCGTTGCTTTTCCGGTCAGCCCGTTCAGCGCGCGGTTCGTCCGGTTCGCCCGGACGGCCGCGCGCTGCTGCGCCGCCGTCACCTCGATGTAGTTCTGCGACGTGGTCAAGGACGCGTGCCCCAGCAACCGCATGATCTCCGACGCGTTCGCCCCGTCCTCAGCCAGCCGCGTCGCGAACGTATGACGCAAAGCATGCAGCTGAGCACCACGGGGGACCCGATCGTTGACACCCGCCCGCCGGTAGGCCGACGACACCAGATACTGCAACCCGCCCCGCTTCAGCGCCTCGCCCTCGTGGTCCACCAACAGGGCTTTCTCGGTGCGGGTGGCCCTCAAGGCGCGGCTCGCCAGGTACGCCTCGATCACCGCGTCCAGCTCCGGCTCGATCGGCACCGTACGCGGCCGGCCACCCTTACCGGCCACCTCGACCCGCCGCTCACCCGGGCGCCCCACGAAGCTTCCCGTCCGCAGCCCCAGCAGCTCGGACAACCGCAGCCCCGCACACAACGCCAGCGCGATCACCACCAGGTCCCGCTCCGGCCACGGGTTGCGCTGACGCTGATCGGGGACGGCCACCGCGGTGAGCAACTGCTCCGGGGTGTCCTCGCCACGCAACGGCTTGGGGGAGGGCAGCGCCACCCGCGGCTTGTCGACCGCCGACATCGGGTTGCCCGCCACCACGCCCTCGGTCACCAGGAATGTGAAGAACGCGTTCCAGCTCGACCAGGCCCGGTAGACGGAAGCGGGGGCGCGGGTGGCGGCGAACTTCGCGAAACCCGAACGCAGCAGGCGGGGGGAGAGGTCGTCAATCCGATTCACGTTCGGCAGGTGGGCGAGGACCAGGGTGAGATCGCGGCGGTACGCCTGAAGCGTGTGCACGGACGGCTTGCGGACCGCGCGGGCGGCTAGGAACTCCTCGACAAGCGTGATGACCGGTTCCTGCTGCATAAGACATATTATGCACTATTTGTGCGCTTTACTGCCAGTACTGGCGCTCGAATTTGTCTTGTCGTCGGGTGGTTACTTTGCGTCAAGTGAGGTGGCGCTTGTGCGCGCCTGTGGATAACGATCGAGAACGTCACATTTGCGGGCTACAGTCACGCCCACCCAGAGGGGTGGGGGCGGTGGCGGTGCGCGCGCGGAAATCAAGATCGACTTCGGCTCGTCGTCGACTGCGCGCGCGTTCACCACGGCGGCCGTTCTGCACGCGGCGGCCCGTTCGGCATCCTGGGTTTGTCGGCACTGGGGGCCGACGGGCCTTGGATCAGATAAGCCGAGGCGTAGCGAGCGTTCTGGGGCAGCCTCTGGTCGGCGCCCGCCTTGCCGGTCAGGTGAGTTCGGCGCGAGCGTGCGGGTCAGGCGGGTCAATCGCGCGAGTGTGGTGGCGGTTGCCCGCCGGGCCGGTTCAGGTGAGTCGGTCGCGGGAGCGTGGTGGTCGTTCGGATGTGGCGAGCCACTGCGCGTGCTGGCGGATGCGGGGCTGGTCGTCGGGGAAAGCAGTTCTCCCACGGGTGGTCGAGGTTGATCCAGGCGGCCGGCTGACCCGGTTCGGCCGTCAGCGGGGTCCCAGGGCCGGCGGCCGGTCGGGGTGGTAGCGAGGCGGTATGACACCGGCGGCGGGACGGGGTGGGATCGCGCGGGAGGGTGAGTGGGCACGGCGTCGCCGGAGGCGAGCCGACCCTCGGCGGGAGCTGCGGTCTGTACCGACCGCCCGGCTACGACCTCGGTGTTATCTCTTCCAGGTAGGTGTAGGCCTCGTCGAGGAGGGTGCGCCAGGCTTCCTCGCCGGCGTCGTAGGGCATTTCGACCCATTCGCGCATGATCTTGCCGGCCATGGTCATGCGGGTGGCGGCGCCGGTGGATTCGAGGGTGTCGGCTCGGGTGGCGGGGATCTTGACCATGAGGTTGCCGGCGTGGTTGACGAGGCCGAAGATCTTGCCGCGGACGCGCAGGCCGGTGGTGGAGAACATGCGGCCCCAGTCGACGCCGGGGCGCTGCAGGTAGGGGTCGGCCAGGGCCTCCAGGCGTTTGTCGCCGCGTTCGGCCGCTTCGTGATCGATCGCCATGCGGTCAGTGTGCCTCAGGGGGCCGCTCCCGGGAGCAGGTTGACATAATATAGATTATCGACCTGGAGGATGGTCGATCTTTTACCGCTCCAGGAGCGCGTTCAGGGTGGTACGGCTGGTGGCGGCCATGACGGGGTTCGTGTCGGCGTAGTACCAGAGGGCGCCGATGGCCTGGACCAGGGCCCAGCCGCGGCCGCGGTGCCAGGCGTCGTCGTCGGCGCCGAGCGCGTCGCGGAAGGTTCGGCGTTCGGCGTGGTCGAAGAGGTTCCAGGCGGGCATGTGGTCGACGGCGGGGTCGCCGGCGCAGACGGCGCCGAGGTCGATGACGGCGTGCAGGTGGTGGTCGCGGACGATCAGGTTGCCGGGCATCAGGTCGGCGTGGATCCAGACGTCGGGTCCGGGGTGGGCGGCGGCGGCCAGGCTGGTCCGCCAGATGTCGGCGAGGCGGGCGGTGTCGGTGAGGTGGCGGCTCTGGTCGAGGCTGTGGCGTACCCATTCGTCCTGGTCGTGGAGCGGGCCGCCGCGGGAGTGGCCGTTCCAGGTCTCCCCCTTGGTGTCGACGCGGTGGATCGCTCGGACGACCTCGGCCAGGTGGGTGGGGTCGATGTCGTGGGTGGTCGCGGTGCGTCCGTCGATCCAGGTGTACGCGGTCCAGTAGCCTTCGTACCCCTCCCCTGGCTCGCCGAGCGCGAGTGGCGTGGGGAGGGCGACCGGGACGTGGGGTTGCAGGCGGCGGGCGTGGTCCTGTTCGCGGCGCAGCGGTTCGGGGTGGGTGACGGGCTGCAGGGGGAAGCGGAGGACGATGTCGTCGCCGAGGCGGTAGAGGGCGTTGACGGTGCCGTGTGAGGTGACCGGGGTGATGGGCCGGTCGCGCCAGTGCGGGAGCTGGTGGGCGACGAGCGCGGCGACGGTGGTGGCGGGGATGTCGGCTTGTCCGGCGTGCATCTTCACGACGGAGAGGGTGGCATGGGCGGGGTGCGGTGGCTGACCGGGTTTCTCGATGCGCAGGATCGGTCGGCGGAGGATTTCTGGTGTGCGGTGACCGGGTCGTCGTTGTCGGCGCGGCGCGGTGGTGGGCGGTTCGCGACGCTGGTTCCGGCTGATGGGGATGCTTATCTGCGGGTGCAGGTGACCTCCTCCCCCGGGCCGGCGTCGTGTCATCTGGATCTGCACGGGTCGCCGGTGGTGCCGCCGGGTGGCCGGCTGGTGTTGGCCGAGGGGGATCTGTCGGTGTACCGCTCCCCTGCCGGGTTGCCGTTCTGTGTGGTGCCGGCCAGTGAGCGGTTTGTGCGGCCGGGGCCGGTTGGCGGGGCGCTGGTGGATCAGATGTGTCTCGACGTCCCTGAGGCGTTGTTCGAGCGTGAGGCGGAGTTCTGGGCGTCGCTGACCGGCTTCACGCGGCGGCCGTCCGATTTGCCGGAGTTCGAGGTGCTGGAGCGCGGTGAGGGGCTTGCGCTTCGGGTGTTGATGCAGCGTACGGGCGGGCCGGCGGCCGGTATGCATCTGGATTTCGCCGCCGAGGATGTGGCGGCGACGGTGGCGCGGCATGTGGGGCTGGGCGCTTCGGTGGTGCGGCGGGTGCCCGGTCAGTGGACGACGTTGCGGGATCCGGCGGGGCGCGAGTACTGCGTGACGGCCCGGTCCCCGGGTTTGTCGTAGCCGGGTGGTAGAACATAGCGCGTTGGAACAGGCGTACGAAACTGGAGGCGGTATGGGTCTGTCGGAGGACGATGTCCGGGTGGTCCGTGAGGGGCTGGCGGCGGGCCGGAAGCCGAAGGTGGTGTTCACCGAGTCGGCGGGGCAGATCGCGGGTCAGCTGGGTCAGGTGGTGGGGCTGACCGATCCGGCGGAGTCGGATGACTATGTGGTGGTGAAGTTCGGGCGCGACGAGTTGCCGTTCTCCCCCGCCGATCTGGGGATCGCGCCGAAGGGTGCGACGCCGGCGCCGCGGAAGAAGGCTCCCGAGCCGGCCGGCCCGCAGGGGCCGCCGATTCTGCAGGAGGCGCCCGCGCGTCGGCCCGACCCGCCCGCTCCGGCGCGGGAAGCTGAGGTGGTGACTGAGACGGTTCCGGCTCCGCGGAAGGCGACGCGGGCGGCCAAGGCGAAGGCCCCGGCGGGTCTGACGGTGACGTTGGCGTACGCCGAGGGTGAGTGGCTGGTGTCGGCCGCGCAGGGGGCGAAGGTGCTGGCGAAGCCTTATGTGATCAAGCCGGTTGAGGCGATGCGGATGGTGTCGCTGGTGGATGTGCCGGGTGTGCAGGAGGCGGTCGAGCTGATCGTGTCCGCCGAGCGTAAGGAGGCCGAGCAGGAGGCGGACCGGTTGCGGGCGCAGCTGGCCGAGATCGAGTCGCGGCTCGCGGAGCTGCGCGACGCGGGGTGAGCGAGCCGGTCTGGCGGGCGCCGCTGTTGTGGCGGTTCCTGCTGCATTTCGCGCGGGCGCTGGTGTTTCCGTTGTGCCGGTTGCGGGTGTCGGGGCCGGCGCCGGTGGGTCCGGTGATCCTGGCGGTCAATCATGTGAGCCCGATCGACCCGGTGGTGATGATGGCGGCGTGTGCGCGGGCGGGCGTGGCGCCGCGGTTCATGGCGACCGGTGGGGTGTTCCGGGCGCCGGTGCTGGGGTCGATCATGCGGGCGTGCGGGCACATCCGGGTCGATCGGCGTACGGCGCGGGTGGCCGAGGCGTTGCCGGCGGCCGCGGCGGCGTTGAAGGCGAACTCGACGGTGCTGGTGTATCCGGAGGGGCGCATCGGGCTGGATCCGTGGATGTGGCCGGAGCGTGGGAAGACCGGGGTGGCGCGGATGGCGGCGTTGTCCGGGGCGCCGGTGGTGCCGGTGGCGCAGTGGGGCACCCACGCCGTGATGCCGTATGTGGCTCCGCGCCGCCTGCTGCGTTCTTTGGCGTACGCGGTGACGCGTCGCCCGGTGGTTCAGGTGCGGTTCGGGGAGCCGGTCGACCTGTCCGGGGTGTCCGGCCCGTCGGGGGCTCAGGTGCAGCGGGCGACGCGGCTGATCGTGGAGGGCATCGACGCGGCGCTGGCGCCGTTGCGGGCCGGTGAGATGCGGACGCCGGCGTTCGTGGACCGGACCCGGCCGGTGGACATGACTAGGGTGCGGCGGCGCCCATGACGGCCAGGTAGCTCCAGCTGTCATCGTCGTCGTGGTGGGTGCCGTGCAGGGTCAGTCCGGTGCCGGTGAGCAGCAGGGCCAGGTCGGCCCGGGTGTAGCAGCGCAGCCGCTGGCTGTAACGCCGGTCCGGGCGGGCGGTCTCCCACCAGGTGTCGGTGGCGACGCAGGCGCGCTGGTCGAAGGTGAACAGCCGGTCCAGCTCGTGCGGGTAGCCGTCGCCGGGCCGGGCGTCGCGGTGCTCGCGGACGCCGTGCTGGGCGGCCCAGTCGAACGGGTTGTAGACGTCGATCAGGGCGACGCCGCCGGGTGTCAGCCAGCCGGCGATGCGGGTGAGCAGGCGCCGCTGGTCGTCGTCGGCGCCGACGCCGAAGCCGTCCCAGTAGGCGACGACGTCGAACGGGCCGCCCGGGTCGGTGGTGTAGAAGTCGCCGCGCACCAGCGTCACCCGGACCCCGTTCTCGCCGGCCAGGCGCGGGGTGTGGTCGGCGCGGGCGCCGAGCTCGACCGCGGTGACGTCGTGCCCGGCCAGGGCGGTGGCGACGGCCGCGCCGCCGTAGCCCGATCCGAGCTCGAGCACCTTGCGTGGCCCGTCGCCGGTGTGGGCGCGGATGCGGCCGGCGCGTTCCCGGTCGTCGTCGCTGACCACGGCTTCCGCCCCGCCCCACCAGGCGCCGGTCCGCGAGTAGAACTCCTCGACCCAGTCCATGGTCACCAGCCCGCCGCCTTCCTGATCGCCGCCGCGACGCCGGCGACCGGGCGGTCACCGGCGTCGACGACGAAGTCCTCGGTGCCGGCCCGTTCGAGAATCGCGTCGAGCTCTCCCGACCGGTCCAGGTGCCAGCGCAGCCCCGCGTCGTCGCCGGTGTGCCGGCGGATCAGCCGGTCGCGGACGGTGGCCAGGTCGACCCGCAGCCGGCACACCCGCAGCGGCAGGCCCAGCGCCGCCTGGTAGTCGTCGCGTTCGTCCCGCTCCTCGATGACGCCCGCCACCACGAGGCGTCGTGCTCCGGCCTCGCGGAAGTTCGCGGCGACGGCGGCCAGGTTCCGCAGCGCCAGGTCGCTGCGGAACGGGTCGCCGGGCGGGCTGGGCCACGCCCGCCGGAGCCAGTCCATGTCGATGACCGCGTGTGGCACCTCGTCGCCGGCCAGCAGGTCACCGAGCGCGTCGGCCGTGGACGTCTTGCCCGACCCCACGGTGCCGTTGATCAGCAGAGCTTCCACGGGGCCGAATCATAGTGATCGGCGTCCATCGGATTTTCCGGGGCCGGGCCCGGCGGTACGGTGTCCGGGTGCCGCAGCCGTACGAGTCGGAACAGCCGTTGCCCGGGGGTTTTGTCAGCGACGCGGTGCTGGCCGGCGGCACGGTGCGCAAGCCGCCGCCGCGCGATCCGGAGTTCGTCCGCGGGCTGCTGCGCCACTTCGAGGAGCACGGGTGGGACGGCGCGCCGCGGTTCCTGGGAACCGATGACCGGGGCCGCGAGGTGCTCGGTTTCGTCGACGGGGTCGTGCCGTGGCGCCCGAACGACGAGCCGCCGTCGATCCGGTCGGAACGGGGCCTGGCCGCGGTGGCCAGGCTGGTGCGCCGGTTCCACGACCTGACCGCGGGCACGGAGCTCGCCGGCCGTCACGAGGTGGTGTGCCACAACGACCTGTCGCCGAGGAACACGGTCTACCGGGAGACGGGCGGGCGGCTGTTCCCGGTGGCGTTCATCGACTGGGACATCGCCGGGCCGGGCGAGCGGATCCACGACGTGGCCCACGTGTGCTGGCAGTACGTGGGGCTGGGTCCCGGTGTCGCGGACGCCGCGGCGGCGGGCCGGCTGGTGCGGGTCATCGCCGACGCCTACGGCCTGGCCGACCGGTCCGCCCTGATCGACACGGTGCTGTGGTGGCAGGACCGGTGCTGGCGTGGCATCGAGGCCGCGGCCGGGGCCGGGGAGCCCGCGATGGTCCGGCTCCGTGAGCTGGGGACGGTGGACGTGGTCCGTGCCGCCCACGACTGGACCCGCGATCACCGTGATCTGCTCCGGTCGGCGGTAGGTGCCAGGGACTGACACCTTCGTGGGGCAGGATCGGGTCGTGCCGAAGACTTCCGCCCGACTGCTGGCGCTGTTGTCGTTGCTGCAGACGCGGCGGGACTGGCCGGGGATGCTGCTCGCCGAGCGGCTCGGCATCAGCCTCCGCACGGTGCGGCGGGATGTGGATCGGCTGCGGGAGCTGGGCTACCCCATCAACGCGGTGAAGGGCCCGGACGGCGGTTACCGGCTCGGCGCGGGCACCGAGCTGCCGCCGTTGCTGTTCGACGACGAGCAGGCCGTCGCGCTGACCGTGGCGTTGCAGATCGCGGCCACCACCCCGGGCAACGGGACCGGGGAGGCGGCGGCGCGGGCGCTGCACACGGTGCGGCAGGTGATGCCGTCGCGGTTGCGGCACCGGGTGAACGCCCTTCAGGTCACGGCGGTCGAACGGCCCCGCGGCCCGGCGGCGGCGGCCGGTGTCGACGGTGAGGTGCTGCTGGCGGTCAGCGCCGCCGTGCACGCCCGTGAGGTTCTGCGGTTCGGCTACGGCGCCGGCCCGGATCGCCCGCCCCGCCGGGCCGAGCCCCATCACGTGGTGACCTGGGACGGCCGCTGGTACGTGGTCGCCTGGGATCTCGACCAGGCCGGCTGGCGGACGTTCCGCGCCGACCGGATGGCCCTGCGCACCCCGAACGGGCCGCGTTTCGCCCCGCGGGAGCTGCCCGGCGGCGACGTGGCCACCTTCGTCACCGGCGTCTTCCGTGGCTCACCGGACGGGTCGGGCCGGTGGCCGTGCCGGGGCACGGTGATCCTGGACCGGCCCGCCGCCGAGGTGGCCCGCTACACCCGTGACGGCATCGTCGAGGCGCTCGACGACGGGCGGTGCCGGCTCACCGACGGTTCCTGGTCGTGGCCCAGCCTGGCCGCCGCGTTCGCCCGGCTGGCCGCCCGTTTCGCCGGGATCGCGTCGGCCGGGTGAGCGCCGCCGGTCAGGGCCGCAGGGCCAGCTTGCCGACCGTGGACCGCGCGGCCAGGGCGCTCAGCGCCTCGCGGCCGTCGGCGAGCGGATACGTGGTGGGCCGGCCGGGGCCCAGCACCCCGGCCGCGAGGAGGCCGGACAGCTCACCCATCACCGCACCGAAGATCGACGGCGCGGCCTGGATCAGGGTGCCGATGTTCAGGCCGATGAGGTGCACCTGGTGCCGGTAGACCAGGTCGGCGTTGGTGACCGGCGCTTCCCCGCCGGCCAGCCCGTAGACCACGACCCGGCCGGTGACCCGCTTGGCCGACGCCAGGCTGGCCGTCAGGGTGGGTCCGCCGGCCGACTCCAGGACCAGGTCGGCGCCCTCGCCGCCGGTCAGCCGCCGCACCTCGCCGGCCAGGTCGGCGCCGCGGGAGTCGACAACGTGGTCGGCGCCCAGGCCGCGGACCAGGTCGTGCTTCTCCGGCGAGGCCGCGGCGATCACCGTCGCGCCGTAGTGCTTGGCCATCGTGACCGCGACCTGGCCGGTCCCACCGGCCGCGGCGTGGATCAGCACCGTCTGCCCGGCGTCGACCCGGCCCAGCGGTCTGAGCGCGGCCAGCGCGGTCGGCCAGCTCACGACCAGGCCCAGCGCCTGCTCGTCGGCCCAGCCCGCCGGCACGGGCACGGCCGAGGCCGCGGGCAGCACCATGTACTCGGCGAAGGCGCCACCACCGATGCCGGCCCCGATGACGTGGGCGCCGGGGTGCAGGCCGGTCACCCCGGCGCCGGCGGAGACGATCTCGCCGGCGCCTTCGATGCCCGCCACGTACGGCGGTGTCGGGCCGCCGCCGAAGACGCCGGTGGCCTGCTGGAGGTCGGCGAAGTTGATCCCGGCCGCGGTCACCCGGATCAGGATCTGGCCGGGGCCCGGGCACGGAACCGGGGCGTCGGTGGTCAGGTGCAGGCCCTGGGGGCCGTTCAGGGACGTCTGCCGCAGGGCGCGCATGGTGGCGGGGTGGGTCATGACGGATCGTTTCCTTCGGCTGGGTGAGTGTTACACCCAGGAAGACCCGGCGAGCGCGGGAAAGGAATCGACCAGGGCCGGATCACCGAAGGAGGTGATCTTCTGGATGCCCGCGCCGGTGACGGTGAGCACGCAGATTCCGTACGCCCGGAGGTCGCCGTGCTGGTCGCGGCGGTGCACGGCGGCGGCCGGCTGCCCGTTGGCGCTGGTCGGCAGCATCCGCCAGTCGCCGGGCGAGCCCAGCAGGTGGCGGCGCAGGAACGGGACGCAGACGCCGCGGCCGGCGAACCAGGTGCGCAGCGGCGTCGCCTCCAGGGTGGCGTCGCGCAGCAGGAGCTCCTCCAGCGCGGCGGCGTCGGCGTTCTCGAACGCCGCGATGTACCGGTCGAGGATTTCCCGGGCGCGCGGCGCCGCCGGTTCGGTGATCTGCCCGTCGGTCAGCGCGAGGTCGCCGAGACGGGCCCGGGCGCGTTGCAGCGCGCTCTTGACCGAGGCCGTCGTGGTGCCGAGCATGACCGCGACGTCGCCGGCGGGGAACTTCAGGACGTCACGCAGGAGCAGCACCGCCCGCTGCCGCGGCGGGAGGTGTTGCAGGCTGGCGACCAGTGCCAGCCGCACCGTGGCCCGTGCCGCGACGATGGTTGCGGGGTCGGCCCGGTCCGGCAGCACCATCGCGTCGGGAACCGGCTCCAGCCACCTCACGTCGGTCCCGCCGGCCCGCAGGGCCGCGTCGGGATCGGGTTCGGGGCCGCCGAGGCCGGACGGCAGCACCCGCCGGGCCGGCCGGGTCAGCTCGGTCAGGCAGCGGTTGGTCGCGATCTGGTGCAGCCAGGTACGGACCGACGACCGCCCCGCGAACCCGCCGTAGGACCGCCAGGCCCGCAGGTACGTCTCCTGGACCACGTCCTCGGCGTCCTGGATGGAGCCGAGCATGCGGTAGCAGTGGGCGAACAGCTCTCGCCGGAACGGCTCGGTGGCCTCGGTGAAGCCGGCGCGGTCAGGCACCGGGCGTCATCGCTGCTGGGCGCGCTGGCGCAGGTAGGCCAGGACGGCCTCGCGGGTGGTGCGGACCCCGAACAGGGCGCGGGCCTCGGCGATGCGGCGGTTGGCGGTGCGCAGGCTGAGGTATTCGGCGGCGGCGGCCGCGGCGATGGTGTCGCCGGCGGCCAGGCGGTCGAGCAGGGCGCGTTGTTCGGGTACGAGGTCGGCGATCGCGTCGCCGGGTTCGGGGCCGGGGCCGTGCTGCACGGGGCCGAGCCGGGTGAGGTCGTCGACCAGGGCCCGGCCCAGGGGGGATTCGCCGTCGCAGATCGCGACGATGCCGGCGCCGCGGGCGGCGGCGAGCACACAGAGTTGCAGGGTGTCCTGGTCGGTGATCCGGCCGTGCAGGATGAGCCGGTCGGGGGCGTCCCACGCCTGTTGCGGCAGGGCGAACCCCTCCTGGGCCTGCCAGCCGTCGCGGACCATGCGCCGCAGCACGGCGTCGGCGTCGGCCCCGGAGGCCACCACGTGGCGGGGCGCGTCGGGCTGTCGCGTCACCTGCTGACCTCCCCTAGGTCGTTCGCGAAGGCGAGAGCGGCCGCTTCGGTACGGGTCCGGGCGCCCAGCTTGCGCATGCCGGCGCGGATGTGGGTGTCGACGGTCTCGGCCGAGATGCCCAGCTGCCCGGCTATCCGGCGGGTCGGTTCGCCCGCCGCGACCAGGCGCAGCACGTCGGCCTCGCGGTTGGTGAGTTTGCTGCCGGAGCGGGGGCTGCGCACGTCGCGTTGCACGTTGTGCCGGCGCAGGCCGCGGCGGGCCCGGCCGGCGAGGATGGTCAGCCCGGCCGCGTCGGCGAGTTTCTCGGCGGTCAGCAGCGCGTCGACGGCCCGGCCGGGGGTGGTCTCGTGCAGGCCGGCGGCGAGCAGGCAGCGGATCTGTTCGCGCAGGGCGGTCGGGGTCCAGGCGTCGGCGGCGGCGGCGAACCCGGTGCCGGTGGCCCAGGCGAGCAGGGTGCGGCGGGCCGCGGCGGGCACGTGTTCGGGGATGGGCGGGGCGTCGCGGGCGCCGAGGTCGTGCCCGGCCCAGCGGGACGTGATCGCGGCCAGCCCGCCCAGCAGGCCCTGACCGCCGGGGCCGGCCGTGGCCCGGTCGGGTTGCCCGTCGAGCCAGGCGGCCTCCCGGGACACCCAGCCGGTGGCCGGATGGTCGAGGGCGTCGCCGAGGCGGGCGCGGGCCGCGGCGAGCAGGCCGGTGTCGGCCTCGACCAGGGCCACCGCGGCGGTGGCGTAGGCGCGGGCGTCGTCGGGCAGGGACCGGTCGGCGAGGTTGGCGGCGCGGCGCTGCACCTCGTCGGGGTCACCGGGAGCGTTCCCAGGGCCGAGCGGAGGCGCGCCGTGCAACGCCAGGGCCCAGTCGGCGGCGGCCAGGAACCGGGTCTCCCAGCCGTAGGCCAGGTCGGCCCGGCAGGTCTGGGCGGCGGTGCGGGCGGCGGCCGCCGACTCGGTGAGCCGCCCGTCGGCGGCGAGCGTTTCCACCAGCTGCCACGCGGCGGCGCGGGCGGCGGGCCGGTCGGCGAGGTCGGCCGCGGCGGCGGCCAGCGCGGTGGCCCACCCGTCGGTGCGGTGCACGGCGTGCACGGCGGCGACCGCGGCGGCCAGGCCCGGAGACGCGGTGGCGGCCAGGGCTCCGGCGCGGTCGAGGGCGGCGGGCGGGTCGAGGGCGAGGTCGGCCAGCAGCAGCACCCGGTCGCGGGCGGCGAGCACCCCGGCGGGGGCGTCGTCGGGGATCCGCCGGACGGCGTCGCGGGCCCGGGCGGGCAGCCCGGCCTGGAGCAGGGCCTCGCCGCGGAGCGCGTCGGCGTCGACCCCGAGGGGTTCGCCGGTGTCGAGCACGGCGGCCGCGGCGCGGGGCCGGCCGGCGGTGAGCGCGGCGTCGGCGGCGGCCACCCGTACCCGCGGATCGATGGCGACCGGCAGGTCGCAGGCGAACAGCAGCAGTTCGGCCCGGTCGCCCCCGGCGGTCGCGTCGGCCGCGGCGAGGGCCCGCCGGAACGCGCCGGCCGGGTCGCCGGCGGCGGCCAGGTGGCGGGCGGCCTCGGCCGGCGGGGTGAGTTCGGCCAGGCGGCGGTGCAGGTCGGTGCGGGCCTCGGCGTCGAGCAGCCCGGCCGCGGTCTCGGCCACGTAGGTGGAGGTGGGTACCAGACCGTCGCCGGCGTCCCCGACCAGGCCGGCGGTGACCAGGTCGGACGCGCCGGGCCCGAGCAGGGCGGCCGGCGCGGGGCGGCCGAGCAGGCCGAGCGCGGCCAGGGCGGTGCGGGCGGGCCGGGGCAGGTCGGCCAGGGCGGTCGCGATCGCGTACGCCACCTGGTCGATGTCGGCCGCCGGCGCGCCGCGGCCCGCGCCGGCCTGCCGGGCCAGCGCCGAGATCGCGAGGGGGTTGCCGCCGGCCCGGTCGACCACCGCGGCCAGGGCCGGCTCGTCGAGCTGCCCCCCGGCGCGGCGGGCCAGGTCGGTGGCGGCCGCCCGGTCCAGGGGTGGCACGTCGAGCCGGGTCGCGGACGCGAGCACGGCCGGGTCGACGCGGTGGGGGGTGCGCAGAGCGGCCAGGACCCGGCAGTGCCGGGCGATCAGCGGCAGCGCGGCCAGGGTGGCCGGGTCGGCGTACTGCAGGTCGTCGAGCACCAGCAGGCCGCCCTTGACCCGGGACCGGACCGCCTCGGCCAGCAGGTGCACGTCATGCCCGGGCAGGCGGGCGCGGACGGCGCGGGACAGCGCGAGGGCCGGCACGGTCCGCAGCATGGCCAGGCCGCCCCCGGCGAACACCGGCCCGGGCATGGTCGCCGCGGCCGCGCGCAGGTGGGTGGTGCGGCCCGCCCCCGGCGGCCCGGCGATGATCACCAGGCCGGGTGCGCGCAGACCGGCGACGGCGTCGCCCGCCAGGTCCTGAGGGTCCGCCAACCCTGTCTCCTCCCCCGTCGTGGCACGAACACGGGATCCCCCGGCTCGCCGCCCCTCGTAGGCTGTGCTGCGGTCAGGGCGTTCCCGCCCTGCCGCCGGCCACTCCTGTAAGAAAGGCGATCGGTTGAGCGTGTGGACCACCCCCGCCACAGTTGTGCCATTGTTGCTGACAGTGTGCTCGGCTGACGAGTCGTCGTGACCGGACCGCTATCCGCCCGCCTGGCCACCCTGTGTGACGAGATCGTCGCAGGTGTCGGCCCGGAGGTCGCTGGGCAGGTACGACACGTCGGCGGTCGCCTCCACGAGCCGTTGCGGGTGGCCATCGCCGGGCGTCTGAAAGCCGGAAAGTCGACACTCGTCAACGCGTTGATCGGGCGGCGGGTCGCCCCGACGGCGGTCGGCGAGTGCACCCGGGTGGTCACCCGGTTCCGGTACGGGCCGGCCGACCGGGTCGACGTGGTGTGCCGCGACGGCTCCCGCACGAGCCTGCCGCTGGACGAGGACGGCATGATCCCGCAGCGCCTCGGTGTGCCGGGCGCCCGCGTCGCCTACGTGGACGTGACCCTGACCAGCGAAAAACTGCGCGACCTGACCGTCGTCGACACGCCCGGCCTGGCGTCGAACGACACCCGGATCTCCGAGCGGGCGGCCGAGGCCGTGGGAACGTCGACGGCGCCGTTCGACCTGGACATCGACGCCGACTCCACCGGCGAGGTCGCCGCCGCCGAGGCCGTCGTCTACGTGTTCACCCAGGCGGTGCGGGCCGACGACGTGCGCGCGCTGGAGGCGTTCCGGGCGGCGTCGGCGCGGCTGTCGTCCAGCCCGATCAACGCGCTGGGCGTGTTCGGCAAGGTCGACACCCTGGTCGGCGGGGCCGGCGACCCGTGGCCGGTGGCGGCACCGCTGGCCGCCGATCAAGGGCGCTTGCTGGCCCGCACGGTCAGCGAGGTGGTCCCGGTGGCCGGGCTGCTGGCCGAGACCGCCGAGGCCGGCCGGCTCACCACCGCCGACGTCGACGCCCTGCGCGGCCTGGCCGGCTCGGACGACCTGGCGGTCATGCTGGCCTCGGCCGACCTGTTCCGGTCCCGCCCGGCCGGCGTGCCCGCCGAGCGGCGCGAACGGCTGCTGACCCTGCTCGACCTGTACGGCATCGGCTTCGCCATCGCCCAGCTGCGCGCCGACCCGGCCCTGCCCGCCTCCGAGCTGCTGCGGCGGCTGCTGGAGGTCTCCGGGTTCCCGCAGCTGCGGCACACCCTGCAGGACGCGTTCCGGTGGCGCTCCGACGCGATCAAGGCCGGCTGGGCCCTGGCCCGGCTGGAACGCCTGGCCGGGCTCACCCGGTCGCCGGGCGACCGGGAGGCCGTCCGCGACGCCGTCGAACGGGTCCTGCGGGAACCCGACTACCACCGGCTGCGGGTCATCTCCGCCGCCCAGCGGGTGGCCACCGGCGAGGTGGCGCTGCCGGCCGAATGGGAACGGGAACTGACCCGCCTGGCCACCTCCGACGACCCGCGGTGGATCCTGCAGCTGCCCGAGGCGTCGGAGGACACCCTGGCCGACGCCGCGGTGCAGGCCGCCAACCGGTGGCGGGTCTTCGCCGTGGCCGGCGCCGGGCCCGCCCAGTCCCGCGTCGCGCAGATCGCCCACCGCGGCTTCTACCTGCTCAGCAAGCAGGTGCGGCCGTGACCGGGCTCGCCGCCGACCTGGAACGCGCGGTCGAGGCCGTCCTGGCCTACGTGCGCAAGCACGACCCCGACGCCGGCGCCGAGCTGGCCGACCTGCGCCGCACCCGGGTCACCCGCCCGTCGATCGTGCTCGTCGGCGAGACCAAACGCGGCAAGAGCTCCCTGCTCAACGCCCTGCTCGGGGTGCCCGGCCTGTCCCCCGTCGACGCCGCCGTGGCCACCAACACCTACCTGCACTTCACCCCGGGCGACCCGGCCGCCCGGGCGGTGCTGCCCGGCGGCGAGACCGTCGAGGTCGACGACCTGGCCGCGTGGGCCACCGGCGAGCAGCGGGCCCGCCGCATCGAGGTCAGCCACCCGGCCCGGCTGCTGCAGTACGTGAGCCTGCTCGACACCCCCGGCGTCGGCGGCCTCGACCCCGCCCACACCGCCGTCGCCCTGGACGCCGTCGACCGGGCCACCGCCCTGCTGTTCGTCGCCGACGCGTCCGCGCCGCTGTCGCGCCCCGAGCTGACCTTCCTGATCGCCGCCAGCGAACGCGTCAACAACGTGGTGTTCGCCCTGACCAAGGTCGACGCCTACCCGGGCTGGCGGCGCATCCGCGACGACAACCAGGCCCTGCTGCGCGCCCACGCCCCCCGGTTCGCCGCCGCGCCGTGGTTCCCGGTCTCCGCCCGCCTGGCCGAACTCGCCGTCGACCGGCCCGCCGCCGACCAGGCCGCCCTGGTCGACGCGTCGCAGATCGCCGGGCTCCAGCACGCCCTGGTCGACCTGGCCGGCCGCGGCCACCAGCTGCAGCTGGCCAACGTGCTGCGCACCGCCCGCGGCGAACTGGCCCGCCTCGAAACCGCCGCCCAGGCCAGGGTCACCGCGGCCGAGGCCGACCCCGAACAGCAGGCGAGGGTACGGGCGGACCGCGCCGCCCTGGCCGCCCGCAAACGCACCGAGTCCCGCCACTGGACCCTGCTGCTGTCCAGCGAGACCCAGCGCGCCCGCGTCGAGGTCGTCGGCAAGCTCCGCACCCGCGTCGCCGCCGTGCAACAGGACGTCACCGCCCGCATCGACGCGTCCCGCCGCGACACCCTGGCCGCGCTGCCGCAGGAACTCGACGCCGAGCTGCAGGCCGTCGCGGTCGCCCTGTCACACGACCTGGAGGGCACCTTCCGGCAGGTCGGCGAGACCGTCCTGGCCGAGGTGTTCGACGGCGGCGAACTCGACCAGATGCTGGCCCAGGTCAACGCCGCCCTGCGGCACACCCTGGAGTCGGCGCCGCCCCGCGACGGGTCCGCCGACAACATGCTGATCGCCCTGTCGGCCGGCGGGATCGCGTTCATGGCCGGCCGCGGCGCCATGCTGGGCGCGTCCGTGCTCGGCGCCGGCGGGCTGGCCGCCGGCGGGCTGCTGATCCCGGTCGCCGGGGTCGGGCTGGGCCTGGCCGCCGGCGCCTACGTGCTGTACCGGCGGCGGGTGCAGACCGACCGGCAGCAGGCCCGGATCTGGCTGCGCGACGTGCTCGCCGAGGCCCGGGCGGCGCTGTCCGACGAGATCTCCTACCGGTTCACCGACCTGCAGTACGCCCTGTCGGTGGCCGTCGACGACGCGGTCGAACGGCGGCTGCGGGAACTCGACCAGCACATCGCCGACATCGACGCCGCCGCGGCCACCGACGCCGCCGGCCGGGCCCGCCGCCGGGCCGGCGCCCAGCAGGAACGCGACACCGTACGAACCCGGATCAAACAGGTCGACGAGGTCCTGACCAGGGCGGCGGCGCTGACGCCGGCCCCGAAGGAGGAGTCATGAGCGAGCACGAATGGCCGGACCACCACCCCGACGGCCACCAGGGCTTCGAACACGCCGACGACGATCTGAGCGCCCAGCCGGAGGACACCGCCCTGCCGGAACCTCAGGACGACGCCTGGCACATCCCGGACGACGATCCGCCGCACCACGACGACGCCGCCTGGGACGACCACGCGCATCTGCCGGCGGCCGAGGAAGAGTTCGGCGAGCAGCCGGACGCCCACCAGATCCTCGACGACACGCCGCCCGCCGAGGACGCCGCCGCCGAGGTGTTCCCGCCGATGCTCGACGTCGGGGCGCTGCCCGAACCGGTCGACGGCTGGCCGTGGATCGACACCAGCAGCCTCGGCCTGGCCCACGCCGGGATCGTCGACCACGCCATGATCGACCGGATGCCCGCCCAGGACCCGGCCGAGCTGGCCGAGTACGCCGCCGAGGACCTCCCGCCCGGCGCCGACCCCTGGGCCACCCTCGCCAACTCCGAGGATCCGGCCACCGCGGCCCTCGCGGAATACTACCGGCCGGGCGAAACCGGCCCTCCCGCCTAGGGTGCGATGATCTGCGCGGCACTCGACCGCGCGGCGCCCCCGGGAGGGCACTTGTCCACGACCGTCACCCCGCCGTCCACCCGGCGGGAACGCACCGGCTGGTACTTCTACGACTGGGCGAACTCGGCGTTCTCCACCACCGTCATCACGGTGTTCCTCGGGCCGTTCCTCACCACGGTCACCGAACTCGCCGCCGGCTGCCGGTTGGGCGCCGACGAGTGCTCCGGACGCGTACACCCGCTCGGCCTCTCGATCGCCGCCGGCTCCTACTACCCGTACCTGGTGTCGCTGTCGGTCTTCCTCACCATCTTCGTCCTGCCGGTGATGGGCGCCGTCGCCGACCGCGCCGCCCACAAGAAACCGCTGCTGGCCGCGACCGCGTTCACCGGCGCCGCCGCCACCGTCGCGATGGCCTTCGTCACCGGCGACCGCTACCTGCTCGGCGGGCTGCTGTTCCTGATCGCCAACATCTCCGGCGGCGCGTCCATCGTCGTCTACAACTCGTTCCTGCCCCGCCTGGCCGGCCCCGACGACCGCGACAAGGTGTCCTCCCGCGGCTGGGCCCTCGGCTACCTCGGC
This sequence comes from Actinoplanes sp. NPDC089786, assembly GCF_040684855.1. Lineage (NCBI taxonomy): Bacteria > Bacillati > Actinomycetota > Actinomycetes > Micromonosporales > Micromonosporaceae > Actinoplanes > Actinoplanes sp. NPDC089786. Next base: position 226,334 of record NZ_JBFBGU010000009.1, on the reverse strand, counting down.
GGCGGCCTGCTGCTCGCCCTGAACCTGGTCGTCGTGCAGACCATGAGCGTCGACGGCGACCCGCAGCGCACCCTCGACCTGGCCCGCTGGTGCATCGTGTCGGCCGGCGTCTGGTGGGGACTGTTCACCCTGCTGCCCCTGCTCTGGCTCAAAGAACACCCCAGCGAGGAGTCCGGCGCCGGCCGGGGCAACGTCGTCACCGACGGGTTCCGGCAGCTCGGCCGCACCATCCGCGGCATCCGGGCGTACCCCCTGACCCTGTTCTTCCTGCTCGCCTACCTGGTCTACAACGACGGCATCCAGACCGTCATCGCCCTGGCCAGCCAGTTCGGCACCGAAGAGCTGCACCTCGAACAGTCCACCCTGATCATCACCATCCTGATCGTGCAGTTCCTGGCGTTCGGCGGCGCCCTGCTGCTCGGAGCCATCGCCGCCCGCGTCGGCGCCCGCAACACCGTCCTGTTCAGCCTGGTGCTGTGGCTGGGCGTGGTCGTCGCGGCGTACTTCATCCCCGAACGCGAACCCGTCCAGTTCATGATCCTCGGCGCCGCCATCGGCCTGGTCCTGGGCGGCAGCCAAGCCCTGTCCCGCAGCCTGTTCGCCCAGCTCATCCCCGCCGGCAAGGAAGGCGAGTACTACGGCTTCTACGAGATCAGCGACAAGGGCACCAGCTGGCTCGGCCCGCTGCTGTTCGGCCTGGTCTTCCAGCTCACCGCCAGCTACCGCCTCGGCATCGTCTCCCTGGTGATCTTCTTCGTCGTCGGCGCCGTCCTGCTCGCCCTCGTCCCCATCCGCCGGGCCATCATCGCCGCCGGCAACACCCCGCCGAGGACCCTGTGACCGGCATCCACATCGACCACGACTCACCCGTCCCGCCGTACGAGCAGGTCCGCCTGGCCATCGCCACCCTGGCCGCCACCGGCGCCTACCCCGCCGGGCACAAACTCCCACCGGTACGCACCCTCGCCACCGACCTCGGCCTGGCCGCCAACACGGTGGCCCGCGCCTACCGCGAACTCGAGCAGGCCGGCCTGGTCGAAACCCGCGGCCGCGCCGGCACCGTGATCACCGCCCTGGCCGCCCGCACCCCGGCCCGCGCCCTGTCCGCCGCCCAGACCTACGTCGCCGCCGTCACCGCCCTGGGCATCGGCGACGACCAGGCGATCGAACTCGTCCGCGCCGCCCTGGACGCCCGCGGGTGACCGGCTGATGCCCTGACTGGTCAGGCGGGGCGGCCGCGCAGGACCAGGATGTGCCACACGTACTTCAGCTCCTGCAGCACCTCGGCCGCCGGGCCGAACACCGACCACGCCGCCGGGTCGCGGACCACCGACCGCGCCGCCCGGCCCACCACCTCGGCGTCCAGGAACGGAACCCCGAACCGGGCCGCCACGAACGCCGCCACCTCGGGAGTGACGTCCGTCCGCAGGCCGGCCGGGAACTCGTCCGGGGCGAGCACAAAACCCGGGTGGAACTCCAGCCGCGGCGCCAGGCGGGACAGCAGCGCCCCGGTCGGCGTACCCCGGAAGGACGGGTCGGCCACGACGGCCTGGACCGCGCCGGCCAGCGCCAGCCCGCCGTGGACCTGCGCCTCGACATAGTCGTCCAAGGCCCGGCCGGAAGCCGTGCGCGGATCACCCAGCGCGGCCACCCACGACGACGGTGACGCGGCGGCCAGCCCGAGCGCCCGGCCGGACGAGGCCACCGAGTCGAGCAGCGCCCGCCAGACGCCGGCGAACGTGTCGATCGTGCCGACCACCGTCGGCTGCGTGAAACTGTCGCCGTGACTGAACGTGGCCCGCCGCGACACCGCCGGCTCCAGCCGCAGATAGCAGCTGCCGAACCTCGGCGACCCGCCGTCCGGATGCCCGGCCAGGTTCAGCGCCCCGTAGATCGGCCGGCCCACGACCAGACCCGCGTACGCCCCGCCGAACAGCCGCTGCTCCCACACGTCCCGGTCACCGCCGGGGAACGCGGTCAGCCCGCCGTTGGAGATCCGCGTCTCGAACTGGCCGCGGTACACACCCTCGGCGGCCAGCCGCTCCGCCACCGTCGCGCCGTCCGCCAGCAACCGGTCCGGGTGGAAACTCACCGTCACCGACGCCGCCGGCACACACGCCGGCACCTCACCGGCCAGGCCCAGCGACCGCACATGGTCGAGGGCCCGGCCGGCCGGCGAGGTCACTGCGGTTCGATGGTGTTCGTCGCCAGCAGCACCATCAGCAACGAGCCCAGCACGATCCGGTACGCGATGAACACCTTGTACGAGTGCTTCGCGATGAACTTCAACAGCCACGCCACCGCCAGATAGCCGACGATGAACGACACCACCAGCGCCACCAGCGTGTTCACCCAGCCCACCCCGCTGGCGATGTTGTCGTACTCGGTCGCCGTCTGCAGCACCGACGCCGCCAGCAACGCCGGGATGGACAGGAAGAACGACAGCTTCGTCACCGTCACCCGGTCGAGGTCACGCAGCAGACCCGCCGACATCGTCGCCCCCGACCGGGAGATGCCCGGGATCAAGGACAACGACTGCACCACGCCGATGATCAACGTGTCCTTCCACGTCACATCGTCCTCGTGCCGCACCTGGGTGGCCGCGTGATCGGCGAACCACATCGCCCCCGACCACAGGATCAGCGCCCCGGCCACGAACCACAGGCTCCGCAACGTCGTCTCGATCGTGTCCTGGAACAACAACCCGATGATGCCGATCGGGATCGACCCCAGGATGATCGCCCACCCGTACCGCCAGTCCGGACTCTCCCGCCCGGACGACGAGAACAAACCCTTCACCCACGCCGCGATGATCCGCGACAGATCCTTACGCAGGAAGATCACCGTGGCCAGCACCGCACCCGACTGGATGATCGCCGTGAACGCGGTGATGTCCGGGTCGTCGATCCGATAACCCAGCAACTTCTCCGCGATGGTCAGATGGCCGGTGCTCGAGATCGGAAGGAACTCCGTCACCCCTTCGATCGCACCCAGCAGCACCGCTTCGACGATGTTCAAGCCTCACCCCGTCCGTGATCCACCCGGCGTACGAGGATATGCCCCGGCCTCACCGCCTTCGCGCCTGGCCCGCGCCGCCGCGATCGTGTACGCCGGGTCACGATCCAGGTTGTGCCGGTCACGGTCGTACCGCCGCGTCGTCCGCGGATCCGCGTGACCCATCGCATCCTGCACATCCTCCAGCGGCACCCCGTACGACCGGGCCGCCGTCGCGAACGCGTGCCGCAACGAATGCGGCGACAACCGCTCCCACGACTCGATCCCCGCCTCCCGCGCCAGCCGCCGCACCAACCGGAACACCGCATGCCGATCCAACCGGTTCCCGGTCGACGTCATGAACAACGGCCCCTCGGCCCGCCCACCCAGATAACCGTCCAGCGCCGCACCCGCCGACGACGTCAGCACCCGCCGCCGCGCCCGCCCGCCCTTACCGACGAACCGCACACTGCGATGCCCCCGCTCGAACCCCACATCATCGACGTCCAGGCCGATCAGCTCGGAAACCCGCAACCCCAGATCCGCCAGCACCGTCAGCAACGCCCGCGACCGCGCCCCGTCCCGGTCGGCCGCCGCCAGCAACGCGTCGACCTCCTCCGGCGACAACCCCACCGTCGCCGAATGATCCCGGTCCACCGGCGGCCGATCCGCGCCCGCCACCGGATTCGCCGGCACCGCACCCAGCTTCGCCAGGAACGTGTACCAGCTCGACAACCCCGACAACTTCCGCGCCACCGACGCCGCCGACAACCCCGACGACTCGATCTCCCGCGCGTACGCGTTCACATCCAGGAACGACGCCCGCAACGGCTCCAGCTCCCGCCCCGCACACCAGGCCAGCCACGACGCCACATCCCGCCGGTACGCCGACCGCGTGTGCTCCGACAACCGCCGGTTCGCCAGCCACGCCTCGGTCACCTGCTCGGCGCTGGACACAGCCGCGAGCGGCCCGGCCTGACGGGGGACGATGTTCACCCGCCGATCTTCTCAGGAACCCACGTGCCATTCCCGCGACAAGCCGACCGCCGACGCGAAATACCGATCGTGGGTGACCACCAGCAACGTCCCCCGATAACGCCGCAACGCCTCCTCCAGCACCTCCAGGGCGTCGAAATCGAGGAAATTCGTCGGCTCGTCCAGCAGCAGCACCCGCTCCGGCCGGTTCACGATCACCGCCAGCAGCAACCGCCGCAACTCCCCCGCCGACAACGTCCCCAGCGGCGAATCCCACATGTCCTCATCGAACTGATGCCCCAGCAGCAACCGCTCGGCATCGTCGACGTACACCGGAACCTGCGACCGGAAATAGTCGATCATGGTCATGCGGAACGGCAGCCCGTCCGCCGTCTGCGGCAGAATCGCGGTGCTCTCCGAAGCCAACCGGTTCAACAACGTCGTCTTCCCCGACCCGTTGCGCCCGGTCACCCAGATCCGCTCCCCGCGCTTCACCCCCGGCAACACCTCATCGTCCCGGTCACCGCCATCCTCCGGGAACGCCAGCGTCAGAGGCGGCCGCCGCCGCGGCTCATCCACCCACCGCAACGACTCCATCTGCCGCCGCAACCGCCGCTCCCGCACCTTCGCCTTCCGCGCCACCTTCTTCGCGATCCGCCGAAGATGAGGCGCCTCCACCCCCGACCGCACCGTCAGCTCCACACCCAGCGCCTGCCGCCTGGTCAGCTCGATGTCCTGCTCCCAGCGCACCCGATCCTTCTCCTGCGCCTCGAAATCCAGCAGCCACCGCCGCCACCGCCGCTCCTTCTCCACCCGGTACGGCGTATAACCCCCACCCGGGAAATCCTGCGGCACCTCATGGATCCCGTCCAGCTCCACCACCCGCGACACCACCGCGTCCAGGAACGCCCGATCATGACTGACCGCCAGCACCCCACCCGGGAACCCCGCCAGCCACGACTGCAACCACGCGGCGCCGTCCGCGTCCAGATGGTTCGTGGGCTCATCCAGCAACAGCACATCCGGCTCGGTCAGCAGCGCCCGCGCCAGCAACAACCGCGCCTGCTCCCCGCCGCTCACCTCCCCCAGCCGCCGGCCGTCCTCGATCCCGGCCAGCCCCAGCCGCTGACGCACCTGCTCGATCCGCGTCTCCGCGTCCCACGCCTCCAGCGCCTCATACCGCTCCAGCAACCCCGGACCAGCGTCACCGGCCCGCACCCGCGCCGCCACCACACCGGCCTCACCCAGACCCGAGGCGAGGAACGCTCCGGCCGTACCCGCCGGATCGGGAACCTGCTGAGGCACCAGCGCGACCTTCCGCGACGCGACCGAACCCACCGTGGGCTTGATCTCCCCGGCCAGGGCCCGCAGCAACGTCGACTTACCCGCCCCGTTCGGCCCCACCACCCCGACCCGATCACCATCACCGAGCACCAGATCAAAGCCGGAGAAGAGCAGATCGCCATCGTGGGCACAGCCCAGCGACACCGCTTTCAACACGAGACGTCCTCCAGGACGAGACAGACCGACGGGGGAACACACACGCACACGCCGGGCTGTCATCACATACCCCGACCCTCGCACCGCCGTCAGGTCTCACGCAAGTCAAAAGCAGGGGTCGTAGCTCAGCGGGTGGTACAGACCGCAGCTCCCGCCGAGGGTCGGCTCGCCTCCGGCGACGCCTCCACGCCCGTGCCCACTCACCCTCCTACCCGATCCCACCGGGCGCCGCCGCCACAAAGCTGACGCCACGCGCCCGCTCCTCTCCAACCCGGCCCGGCCGCCGTCGGCGCTCAGCCCTGAGCAGCACCACCAGGCGCCACCAGCTCACCGAACCGCGCCCAGCCCACATTCCCGCCCGACAGGATCACCCCCACCTTCGACCCGGCCGGCACCTCCACCCGCTTCGCCAGCAACGCCGCCAGCCCCGACGCCCCACTCGGCTCCAGCACCGTCTTCACCCGGTCGAACGCGAACCGCAACCCCTCCCGCAACTCGTCATCCGACACCAGCACGATCTCATCCACCAGCCGCCGGTTGATCGCAAACGTCAGCTCCCCCGGAACGCTCGCCGCCTGCCCGTCCGCGATCGTCCGCGGCACCGGAATCGTCACCCGCTCACCCTTCGCGAGCGACCGCCGCGTGTCATCACCCGCCTCCGGCTCGACCCCCACCACCCGCACCGCCGGCCGCAGCCCCTTCGCCGCCGTCGCCGACCCCGCGATCAGCCCGCCCCCACCGACCGGCACCACCAGCACATCCAGATCCGGCACCTCCTCGAACAACTCCAGCGCCGCCGTCCCCTGACCGGCGATCACATCCGGATGCTCGTACGGCGGAATCAACGCCAGCCCCCGATCAGCCGCCAGCTGCCGGCCCAGCGCCTCCCGATCCCCCGTGTACCGGTCGTAGAACACGACCTCCGCCCCGTACCCCCGAACCGCGTCCAGCTTCGACGCCGGCGTGTCCTCCGGCATCACGATCACCGCCGACGACCCCAGCTCCCGAGCCGCCAGCGCCACCGCCTGAGCATGGTTCCCCGACGAGAACGCCGCGATCCCCCGCCCCAACTGCTCCGGCGACAACCGCGACACCGCGTTGTACGCCCCCCGGAACTTGAACGCCCCCACCCGCTGCAGGTTCTCGCACTTCAGAAACACCGAGGCGCCCACACGCGCGTCCAACGTCCGCGACGTCACCACCGGCGTCCGATGCGCAACCCCGCGAATCCGCTCCGCCGCGTCCCGGACCTCCGCCAACCCGACCTCAACCACAAGCCCTCCCTGCCTAGGCGTCCACCCCTCCCTCACTACACCGGGCGGGCCGGGTCCGGGCCAGATCCACATTCGATCCGCTGGCCCGGACCAAAATCACAGGGGGTCGTTGATTCCTTTTTGCTTTTGGGGTTGGTTTCTCGGCTGCTGCCACGCGGCGCACATCCTGTAGACCATCCTAGGATGGATGACCCTGTCGCCCTCCGGAGCTCAGGGTGGCGACCGACTCCCGTATCCGGTGAGCGCGCGCGGACATCCGGTCGGTCACGGTTCGCCGCGTCCCGACGGCCCCGTGGCCCGGATCGGCGACGATCAGCGGGCCCTGGACGACCCCATCGCCCTCTGGTTCGGCGCCCGTTCCGCCTGAGCCGGCTGGTCCGCATCAAGCCATCGGGTCGCGCCGGCGCTGTCCAGGATGCGAAGCAGCCCGACGCCGATGAGGGCGCCCACCGTGTTGGCGATCAGGTCGTACACGTCGGCGGAGCGTCCACTGCTGAACACGATGTTGGTCACCGCCTGAACGATCTCGATGGATGCGCTGAACGCCAGACCGAGAAGAGCCGCGACCACCACGCCACGCCGGCGGATCGCAATCGGCAACAGCAGACCCAACGGAACGGTCATGAGGATGTTGAACGCGAAGTTGACCGGGGTCACGTCATGCACGAACGGATTCAGATGGATGCCCTTCTCCTGCCAGGGCGTGTGATTGGCGAAGTCGCCGGTCTGGATCTGCATCGGCAGCAGGGTCAGGCTGATGACGGCGGCCGTGTACCAGGTGAGGAGCCAGGTGACGCCGAGGCGGACGAAGGAGCGCTCGCCGCGGCGCCGCAGCCACCACGCGGCCCCGAACAGAGGTATCGCCAGAAACGGCAGCAGCACCGGAACCGGGTCGGGATCACCGAGGCCACCGGTGCCGACCCGCACCGGGAGCACGGCGATGCACGCCGTGGCCGCCACCAGCCAGATGACGAGCCACACCGTGCCGAGGCGGGTGAACGCGAACTCCGCGCGACGGCGGTGCCACAGCGCCGCCGCCACCATGAGGAGTCCGACCAGAGGCACGAGAACGGGCACGGTGGGAATCACCGCGTTGATGCCGGACATCGAGGTCGACCTTTCTCGGCTAAACAGGGCGTCACCCGGGCGAATCGTGATCTTCGCCGCGGCCGGAAGGATAGGCCACGGGATCAACCCGTCCTCGCTACCGATGTGGGTGTAGTCATCCCTGCCTCCGGCCGCGCCCAACAGGGCCGGGAACCTGATCGCAGAGCGCGCCTGAGCTGGGCATCCTTGCCAAGCCTGTCGACCCGGACCGGGTCGGCGCCGATGCGTACCCCGGGCGCCCGGATCGCACGTCGGCACGCCCGCGGCCGAAGTCGATCTTGAATCGGTCGCGCCGCGCCGCCACCCCTCTGGGTGGCGTGAATGTAGGCTCTTGGGGACTAACGTTCGGGATAGTCACGCTAAGGGTGATCTTGGGGTTAGCGGACTCTTGGTGACGCCCGGTTGACCTGGCCCAACTGCAGGCCCTGTTCGTGCAGGGCCTGCGCACCCGGCTTCCGATCTACCGATAGCGCCGGCGGCCGGGAAGCTGAGCTCCGCCCGCGCGACGCTGGAGAACCTGCTCCTGCAAGCGCTCACGAAGAGCGGCTTCCGCGGGGCGTCTCTGGTTCGTCGGCCTGTCGGATCCGGGCGGGCTTGGGCCGCAGCGCCACGCCGTCGTCGGAGGTGGCCTGCTGGGCTTCCGCTTCCGCGAAGGCTCGGTAGAGCGAGGCCACAGACGGAGGGCTGCCCGCGTTCTTGCCGGTCTTGATGGTGAGCTTCTTCGCGATGTCCGGGACGGGCACGCCCTTGGCCTTCAACGCGAGGGCGAAGGTGAGCGTGTCGTCGTCGATCACTTTCGGTCGGCCGCCGTGATTGCCCTTGGCGGCTGCTGCGACCTGGCCTTCGAGGGTCTTCTCCCGGATGTAGTTGCGTTCGATCTGCCCGGCGACGGCGAGCACGGCGAAGAACATGGCGCCCATGCCGTTGGGGTCGTAGACGCCGCTGAGCGGGCCGGTGAGAAGTTCGAGCTGGATGCCGCCGGCCTGTAGGTCGCCCGACAGGGTCATCAGCTCGGCCGCGTTGCGGGCGAGGCGCTTGAGTTCGTGGACGGTGACGATCACCGGGGTCTCGGGCGCGGCCTGTTTGAACTGATGGGCCAGCGCGAGCGCTTTCTCCAGCTCGGGCCGGACCTTGACCCGGGTGCTGATCTGCTCGGAGAAGATCTTGTGGCACTCCGCGCGGCGCAGCACTTCGAGCTGACTCGCCAGCTCTTGGCGGGCCGTCGACGTGCGGGCGTACCCGATCCGCACTGCCCGCTCGGTCCGTGGCGCGGGGACCACTGCGAGCCCCGGACCCTGCTTCCACGCCTTGCCGGGTCTGCGGTCGGCGGGCACCGGCACGTCGAGTTCCTCGCGCAGCGCGGGCGCCAGGACGAAGCGTGCGGTGTGGTACTTCGCGGTGGTCTTGCCGCCCCGGGTGCGGCAGGCGCTGCCGACGGGTGCACCGCAGTTCGGGCAGCCGTGCCGTTCGACCGCAAGGGCGGCCCGATCGGGTGTCAGGTTCATGTCCCAAGTCTCTCAAAAGTGTCTCGCACAATGCCGGAGTTCTGAGAGGCCTTTTGCGAATGGCGACCTGCGGAAACGCGGTCACCTCCAGGTCTCTTGCAGAACTCTCGCAACTGAACGTTTGCGAGAGCACCCGACTCCTGCGCCATCGAGCTTTGGATGCTCGGGGCTCTTGGCGAACGGGAAGACTCCCGACCCGCGTCTGACGCGCCACGGCGCGGCGGACCGTAGGTCCGTGGCGGGGCCTTTATGTCGGTATATCCTCGCTGCGGTCGGGGGCTGCGGAGGCTGCTGGGCGAACGGATGGTTCGGTGGGCAGGATTTTGGTGGTCGAGGATGAGCCGGATCTGCGGTTCGTGTTGCGGCGGGTCTTCACGCGTGCCGGTCACGAGGTCACCGAGGCAGGTAACGGTGCCGCCGCTCTGGCCCTGGTGCACGAGTCGCCACCGGATCTGGTGGTCACCGACATCATGATGCCGGTGATGGACGGCGTCGAACTCATCCGGGCGTTGCGGGCCGACCCGGCGACCGCGGCGATTCCGATCCTGTCGGTCAGCGGGGACTGGCAGCTGGCGGCCGACGCCGACGCCGCGCTGGCCAAGCCCTATCGGTCCAAGGAAATACTCGCGGTGGCCGAAGGCCTGCTCCAGGAAGGACGTGGCACGAGGTGAAGCGGCTGTCGACGGGGCTGGCGGACCTGGACCTGATCCTCGGTGGTGGACTGGAACCGGGCTCGGTGATGGTCCTGGCCGGCCCGCCGGGTACGGGTAAGACGATCCTGGCGCAGCAGATCTGTTTCGCCAACGCCACCACCGAGCACAAAGCCGTCTACTACACGACGCTATCGGAGCCGCATTCCAAACTTGTCGAGCACCTACGAGGATTCGAGTTCTTCGACCCTGAGTCGCTGGGGCCGAAGGTCGAGTTCGTGCACCTCGGCGACATGCTGCGCGACACCGTTACGAAAGACCTCGAACCGCTGATCGACGAGGTGGTCCGCAAGGCCTTCGACGACAAGCCGGTGCTGGTGGTGATCGACAGCACCAAGATGCTGCGGGACTTCGTCAGCGACCACGCCCTGCGGATGGCGCTCTACGACCTGACCAGCCGCGTCGCACACAGCGGGGCGGTACTGCTGCTGCTGGGTGAGTACACCCCCAAGGAGATGCGCAGCGGCGTGGAGTTCTCCCTCGCCGACGGCATCATCGAGCTGACGCACAAGGCTCGCGAGCCGATCGACCGGCGGGGCCTGCGGGTGATGAAGATGCGTGCCGCTACCCACCTCGGCGGCACCCACACGGTGCAGATCACCGCCGACGGTTTCCAGGTGTACCCCCGCATCGAGTCGTTCCTGCCGGAAGACGTGCCACCGCAGACCGGACGGATCCCTTCCGGGATCGCCGGCCTGGACGCGTTGATGGGCGGTGGCATGCCGCAAACCGACGCCACCCTGGTCCTCGGACCGTCCGGCGCGGGTAAGACCATCGGCTGTCTCGGCTTCATCGCCGAAGGCCTTACCCGTGGGGAACGGTGTCTCTACATCACCTTCCAGGACACCGCGGACCAGTTGGTCGGCATGGCGGACAAGTTCGGGTGGGACTTCGACACCGCCCGCACCGACGGCCAGCTGGTGATCTCGCACGTGCCAATGGGTAACCTCGACCTCGACGTGCTGGCCTCCGTGATCCGCCACGGCCTCGCCGACGGCACGACCAGCCGGATCGTGATCGACAGCCTGGCCGAAATGGTCCACGCGGCGCGGGAGGCCAACCGGTTCCCCGCCTACCTGCGCAGCCTCGTCGGGATCGTCCGGGCCGCCGGCGCCTCCCTCTGGGTCACCAGCGAGACCCGGACGTTCGGACCGCTGCAGGACCCCCTGGACGGGCTCATGTTCCTGTTCCACAACGTGATCCAGCTGCGCTACATCGAGCACCACGCCGACATCGGCCGGGTCCTCAACGTCCTGAAGATGCGCAACAGCCGCCACGACAACGCCATGTACGCCTGCCACCTCACCGACGACGGCATCACCGTCGGCGACCGGCTCGAAGGACTCACCGGCATGCTCGGCTGGAGCGTCCTGCGCGACGGCCCACCCACCCCAGGACACGACCAGACCAGAGCACTGCACTGAACTGAACGTTGCCTCGTGTCGACGCCGGCGCCCCGTCACGGACAACTCGTAGGGTGACCCCCGCGATACGTCGGCGTCACGTGAGGTCAAGCAAGTAACAGCGACCGTGGCTGGTTAAGCCCCAGCAGCGGTGAGCGGGCAGCCGTCGCGGCCAGGGCCCGATCAGTCCCGCTCGTCGGGGTCACGCTGGTCGGGATCGCGTAGCGGCCGCCAGGAGCCGCCGAGGTCCGGCAGCCGAAACGAGTAGTGGCCATGGACGTTGATGCGCCGGCGCGTGTACGCCGACAGCCGGGCCACGTCGGCATCGAGGACCGGGTAGCCCTGCCCGCGCAGCTCGCCCAACGCCCGGTCCAGAAAGGCGGTATTCCACAAAGTCACGCAGTTCAACACGAGCCCGAGCCCGCCGAGTTGATTCTCCTGCCCGTCTCTGTACGCCCGGTACACCTCGCCCTTGCGGCCGTGGAACAGGTGCCGGCCGAGTTCGTGGCGGCCCTCGTTGAGGTTGCGCATCCCCTTCATCTCCCGCCGATAGGCAGGGTCATCAGTGAAGGTAAGCACGTGCCGGGTCTTGAAGATCCGCCCATACATGCCGAACGCCTCACCGAGCTGGGTCGGCCGTCCGTCGCGTTGCAGCATGCGGATCACGTCATGGGCCGAGACGGTGCGGGTGTGGATCGAGCAGATGATCCGCAGGATGTCCCGCCAGTGCCGGGTGATCTTCTCCAGGTCGATCTGCCCGCGGGCGGCCCTGTTCAGCAGCGCGTAGTCGGCGCCCCGGTTGATCCGCCACAGCTTCGCGTCGGGCAGGTCGGCCAGCACCGGCCGGTAGTCGAACCCGAGCAGGGTGACGATGCCGAACACGATGTCGGAGTACGACCCCTGGTCGGTGATCAACACCTCCGGGCGGCGGTCGCTGTCGGGGTTGAACACCAGGTCCACGAAGTGCAGGGTGTCCTTCGGCGTGCCGGAGATGACCCGCCCGGCCAGCCCGATCCGCTGATCGGGGATCCTGTTGAGCCAGGTCACGCCCTTCTTCCGGGCGAAGTACTTCGGGTTGCGCCGGGCGTCGATGCTACGCACCGGCACCACGAACCGGACCCCGTCGACCGCGGCGACCAGCCCACCTCCCCACGCCTGCGCCAGCCCGATGTCAGCCTGTGCGTCGATGAGGACCGCGTTGGCCGCGGCGTAGGTGTCCGGGCGCAGGTAGTGCTGGTCCACGTGAGCCAGCCGGCCACGGGTCAGCGCCGGGATCGCCTCGTCGATCACCGGCGACAGGCCCACGTTGAGCGAGTGCGCCGTCAGCAGCGCCGCCACCGAGACGTTCAGGTCCGCCAGCCGGGCCCGGCCGCCGGTCACCGACGTGAACGCCGCCGCCAGGCCGGGGTGCCAGCTCATCACCTCCAGGATCAGCTCCGACAGGTCGGCCCGCGGGATCATGTCCTCCAGGCGTTTACGCAGATCGGTCAGGCTCGGCGGGTCCTCCAGGGCGGCGTCCTTACCCAAGTGCAGCCGCCCGTCGGCGTCCACAGTGAGGCTCTCGTTGCCGTCCAGGCCCGCCACCGTGGCCCGCCACGCGTCATCCAGCTCCACGGCATGGGCCTCCAGCAGTTGCTCGGGATCCTCCGGCAGCAGCAGCGCCGACAGGACCGGGCCTTTCACCGCGTCCCACGCGTCGTCGGCCAGCAGCCGCGCCCGCGGGTCGGCGAACCGGTCGGACACCCGGGCGAAGATGTCGCGACGTTTCAGCCCGGTGTGGAACAGCTCCAGCACGCAGAACACGTAGGCGTTGCGATCCACGCACCCATCAGGCCGCCCCTTCGGGAACACCAGCTGGTTCCACCAGCCCCGCGGCACCAGGCCGATGTCGACCTTCCGGGCGTCCAGCCACCCCTTGGGCACCCGGACCGTGTCGCCGGCGTCGATCAGCGCCGGCAGGTCCCGCATCGCGTTGACCACCCGCACCGCCTCGGCGGTCGCCCCGAAACTGACCACCTGGCACAACAACCGCACGAACCCGCGCACCGTGTTGAACCGCTCCACCACCTGCGCCCGCCACTCACCGTCTGGCGCGGCGTCGGTGGGCGGGAGAAACTCCTTTACCGACTCCATCGCGGTACGCAGCTTCGCCCGCGACCCCACCGCTGTCTCGATTGCGTCCCACACTACGGCGAGGGGCACAGCCTCGCCCCAGGTCTCCGCCTCGAACAGCACCGCAATCGCCGCCGACAGCACCCCGGCATACCGGGCCTGCCCGTGCGAACGCTTCAGCTTCTCCTTGTCCGAGCTGCGCCCGCCCGCCCGATCAGCTCACCGGCCATGAACACGTCGAACAGTTCCAGCGCGTCATCGGTCGCGGTGACCTCCAGCCACCGCACCGTCGCCAGCAACGTCGCGATCTGCCGGTGATACGTCAACGCCGCCAGCTTCGGCGCCTTCGCCTCGAAACCCATCCGGGCCAGCTCGATCAACCGGCGCGTCGGCACACCAGTGCCGGCTACGTCCACCGAGCCCAGGTGCAGCCCCGCGATCTGCGCCACCCGGTCCAGAGACTTCACCAGGCCCCGCCCGGTCGGGTTGGTCGGCCCACGCCGCCACAAATCCAACTGCGACCGGCGCTGACCCTCCGGCACCCGCAGGATCTGCTCCAGGTCACCGGCCTGCTCCGCGGTGGCCACCCCCGCCAGCGCCGCGTACAACCGGGTCTCGGCCGCCTTCCGGGCACCGGCCACGTCATCACGCAGCATCGTCACCCCGGGCAGTAACACCAGCTCGGCCCGCAACCGGGCCACCGCCGAGTAGAACAACGCCTTGGGCCCGTCCCCGGTGGCCCACGCCTGATCACCCACCCACGCCAGGAGCCCATCCTTCGCCGACGGGTACGAGCGGTACCCGTACACCTCGCAGATCTCCGCCTGATGCTCGAACCGGGTCGGCTTCCGCTCCAGATACGCCTTCACGCACGACGGGTCGGCGACCTTGATCTGCGAGGCCACGTAGTCGACCACCACGCCCGGCACATCGAGCGGATCCTCCAGAAACCGGCCCAGATGACGAACCGTCACCAGCTGAAGACTGAAACCCAATCGGTTGTGATCACCGCGCTTGGACGCGACCAGGTCCCGGTCCGCGTCGTCCAGGAAGAAGAACCGCTCAAGGACCGCCCGCTCAGGCGGGCCGGTGAACCGGCCGTAGACTGCCTCTTCGGCGGAAGTCAGAAAACTTCTCACGCCACATCAACGATCACCACTATCGATGGTTATCGCTTGATCTTGGTTAGCGTGACTTTCCCGAACGTTAGTCCCCAAGCGCCAATGTAGCGCGCGAATGTGACGTTGTTTGTCGTTGTCCACAGGGCACTTCGCGCCCTGGTCACAGCACCGTCACGGAGGTCCGGCGCCCGCCGGACGCTGATCCACGGCGGCTTCCGGGACACCGAGCCGCCGCCGTGGCCGACGTCGTGCCGGCGAGCCCGGAGACCGCGACCAAAGCGGACGAATCGCCGAGCCCAGCCGTGAGGTCGGCAATGACAGGGCGATGAATCGGATCCCGTGCCGGGAAGTGGGGGCTAGGCCGTTGCCGGCTCGACGGTCAGGGTGCCGGCGTCGGCGTCGAGGACCGCGGGGACGCCCAGGCCGACCGCCACCTGCTGTGCGCCGTGGCCGATCGGCAGGCCGCCCAGCACGGGCACCCCGAGCGAGCACAACTCCTCGGCCAGCACATCGGCGACGGACGGCTCGGCGTAGCCCGGTTCGCCACAGTCGGTGAACTGGCCGACCGCCACACCGGCCAGGTTGTCGAGCCAGCCCGCCCGCTTCAGCTGCACCAGGGAGCGGTCGACCCGGTACGGTTCCTCGTTCACGTCCTCGAGCAGCAGGATCGCCCCGGTCAGGTCGGGGCGGTGGCGGGCGCCGGCGCCGGTGGCCAGCAGGGTCAGGTTGCCGCCGAGCAGGATGCCGGTCGCCCGCCCGGGCGTGCGCACCCCGAACGTGCCCTCCGCCTCGTCGGCGGCCACCGCGGCCGGCGCACCCTCCAGCAGCAGCGAGCGGGCGCTCGACGCCGTCCGGTTGTTCAGTCCCCGGGCCAGGGAAGACGCGGTCGGTCCGTGTACGGTCGCCAGCCCGGCCTCGCACCACAGGGCCACGTGCAGGGCCGTGATGTCGGAGAAGCCCATCACCAGCTTCGGGTCGGCGCGCACCGCCTCGACGTCGACGCCGTCGACGATGCGCTGCATGCCGTAGCCGCCGCGCACGCAGATGACCGCCCGCACCTCGGGATCGCGCAGGGCGGTGTTGAGGTCGGCCAGGCGCTGCTCGTCCGTGCCGGCCAGGTAGCTGTGCCGGCGGCCCAGCGCGTGCTCGCCCAGCCGTACCCGCAGACCCCAGCCGGACAACACCTGCACCGCGACCTCGACGACGGCCGGGTCGGCCGCGCCGGACGGCGACACCAGCTCAACCAGATCGCCCTCGCGCAGCCGCGCCGGCCGTACCGCATCACCCATCCCCGCAGACTCGCACATCGGGTCACGCGGCCGTGACCCGATGTCGACGGGCGCACACCCTGTAGACCGTCCTAGGATGTTAGTGGGTGCGCGGGTTAGGAGAATGGATGACGTGGTTCAGCCCCCCACGCCCATCCCCGATGTGGCGCAGACCCGCTCCGAGCTTCGGCGCTCCCGCCCTGAGCTGCTGGAACGCTTCGACGCCGCGGTCGACGGGGCCAACGCCGCGATCCTCGGCCGCCTGCTGGGGGCCCTGCGCCGCGAACCCCTCCCCTCCCTCGTGGACCGTGGCCCGCACCCCGGAAACGGTCTCTTCCGGGCGATCTTCGCCGACGGCCGGACCGTGATCTTCCCCACGGCGGCCGCCGAGCCCTTCGCCGACCGGCCCGGCACCACCGCGGACGTGGACGGCGTGCCGATCCGCGAGCCGGGCGACCTGGCGCGGCGGCTGTGGCCGGGGGCGGCGCTGGCGGCCGAGCTGGACAACAGCGTCGCCAACCTGGCGCTGGCCATCGCCGCGCAACCCACCGGCGGCGACCCCACCACGCTGCGGGACGCCGAGGGCAACCCGGACGGCCTGGGCCGGCTCGAACAACTCGTCGTGGACGGGCACCCGCTGCACCCCTGCTGCCGCACCCGCGAAGGCATGACCACCACCGACGTCCTCATGTACGGGCCGGAGCACCACGTCACCGTCCGGCTGCGGAAACTGGCCGTCCCGCCGGACCGCTGGCGTGGCGACGGGCCGCCCGTGCTGCTCGCCCACCCGTGGCAGGCCGAACGGCTCCGGGCCGAACACCCGTGGCTCGGCGACGCCGGCGAGACCGGGCCGATGCGACCGCTGATGTCCCTGCGCACCTTCGCGCCGACGGACGGCGGCTCCCACGTCAAGACCGCTGTGGACGTACGCATGACCTCCGCCGTACGCACCGTCTCCGCCGCCGCCGTCCACAACGGCCCGCGCCTGTCCGCCCTGCTCACCGACCTCGCCCGCGACCTGCCCACGCTGCACGTGCTGCGGGAGACCGCGACCGGGCAGGTGATGGCCCAGCGCCGGATGGCCCACCTGATCCGGGAGGCGCCGCGACCACACGCCGACGAGGCCGTGGTGCCGCTGGGCGCGCTCGGCGCCGGCACGCCCCCGCTGATCGTGCAGGCGGTGACCCGGGCGGGCGGAGACCCGTACACCTGGCTCGACGCTCTGGCCACGATCTGGCTGCCGCCGCTGACACACCTGCTGGACCGCGGCGTCGCGCTCGAGGCGCACGGGCAGAACACGCTGGTCGGGCTGCGGAGCGGGCGGCCGGCGCGGGTGTTCTACCGGGACTTCGGCGGGGTGCGGGTGAGCCCCGCGCGGCTGCGGACGGGGCCGGAGCTGATCGGCGACCTGCCCTGCGACGACCCAGGCGAGCTGCGGGCCAAGGTGGCCGCGGCGGCGCTCGGCACCGTGGCCTACCAGCTGGTCACGCTGCTGGAACGACACCTGGCGGCCGACCCGGAGCGGCTGTGGGAGATCATCTCGGACGCGATCCGGGGCAGCCGGACCGCCGACGCGGACAAACTGCTGACCGAGCCGCTGCCGATCAAGGCGACCACCGCGATGCGGCTCGCCGCCGAACCGCTCGACGACCTGTGGTGCCACCTCGACAACCCGATGGCGGGAGCCCGATGACGCACAGCCTGACCGAGGGACGGCTCGCCGTCGCCGCCTGGCACGCCGAGGCCGCGCTGGCCGTACACGCGCCGGCACTGGTGAGCGGGTTCACCGCGGCGCTGCCCGCGGCGGCCGGCATCGTCGGGCGCAAGCTGCGCGGCGCGCTGGTGCGGGAGGACATCGGCGACGCGCGGGCCCGGCACGCCGGGCAGGGTGTCGCGTACGGGTTCGACCGGGTCGAGTTCGCCGAGGCCGGCGCCGACGACCCGGTCGACCTGCTGGCCGGGCTGGACGCGCCGGGCTTCGCGGCCGAACTGCGCAACGCGGTGGTCAACCTGGCCGTCGCCATGGCCCGCCCGTCCGCTGCTGAGGAGAGCGACCCCGACGCGGCGGCCATCGCGCTGGAACGGCTGGCCGTGGCCGGGCACAACCTGCACCCGTGCGGGCGTACCCGGCTGGGCTGGGACACCACCGACGTGCTCGCCTACGACCTCGAGGCCGGCGCCACCGAGATCGGCTTCGTGGCCGTCCGGGACGACGGGCACCTCGGCGACGACCTGGGCGCGGCGCTGCTCCAGGCATACCCGCACCTGCCCGAGGCCCCGCCCGGCTACCGCCTCCAGCCGGTCCACCCGTGGCAGCGCGACACGGTCCTGCCCGAGCGGTACGCCGACCTGATCCGGGCCGGCGCGCTGCGGATCCTCGACGCCACCATCGAGGCCACCCCGACCGCCGCCCTGCGTACCCTCCTGCTTCCCCCCGGCGTCGACGGCCGCCGCCGCTACCTCAAGGTGTCCCTGGACATCCAGGTCACGTCGACCCGCCGCAGCATCAGCGTCGCCAGCACCCGCAACGGCCCCGCCGTGTCGGCCCTGCTGCACCGGCTGGCCGCCGGCGAACCGAGCCTCATCCTGCTCGCCGAGACGGCCGGCGCCGCCGTCCCCGCGGGCTCCGGCCGCGACATGTCGGCCATCCTGCGCGACGGCCTCACCGGACGCCTGGCCGACGGCGAGGTCGCCATCCCCGGCGGCGCGATCCCCGCCAAGCTGCCCCACCTGCTCGCCGCCTACGGCCGGTCCCCGCTGGACTGGCTGTCCGCGTACGCCAACCTGCTTCTGCCCCCGCTGTTGCGCTGGACCGCGCTCGGCGTGGCGTTCGAGGCCCACCTGCAGAACTGCCTGCCCACCTTCGTCGCCGGTGCCCCCACCCGGCTGGTGCTGCGCGACTTCGCCGGGCTGCGCCTGCACCTGCCCCGCCTGGCCGCCGCCGGGCCCACCCTGCACCCGTGGCCCGGCTCGGTCATCGGCACCGACGACGAGGCGGTGCTGCGCGCCAAGATCGGCTACACCGCGCTGCAGGCCCACCTGGGCGAGCTGATCATCCACCTGGGCGTCGATGAGGCAAGCGCCTGGCAGGTCGTCCGGCGGGTGGTCGACGAGACCTACGACCAGCTGGGCTCCTCGCCCGCGGCGCGGCGGGACCACGCCGCGTTCACCGCTCCCACCGTCCCGCACAAGGCCCTGGTCCGGATGCGTCTGACCGGTGGCGGCGACGCCTACATCCCCGTACGGAACCCGCTGCATGCCTGAGCGCGTCCTCGCGGCCGTCCGCGCGCTGCGCCGGCCACGCTGCGGCTACATCTACGACCTGAGCGTGCTGCGGGCCCGCGCGGGTCGGTTGCGCTCGGCGCTTCCCCAGGCCACGCTGCTGTACGCCGTGAAGGCCAACAGCCATCCGGCCGTGGTCCGCACGCTGGCCTCCGCCCTGGACGGGGTGGATGCGGCATCGTCGGGCGAGCTGGACCTCGCCCTCTCCGTGGGCGCGCGGCGGGTGGTGGTGAGCGGGCCGGCCAAGACCGACGACCTGCTTGCGGCGGCTTCCCGGGCGGGCGCTCTGATCAACGTGGAGAGCGCCCAGGAGCTGCGGCGGGTCCCTGGCGGGGCGTCGGTGGCCATTCGGGTCAACCGGGCCGGCGGTGGGCTCTCCGGCAGCCACGCCATGGCCGGGGTCCCGACCCAGTTCGGCGTGGACCCGTCAGAATTGGGGTCTCTGCTGTGGCTCGCCCAGTCTCGTGAGGTTGATGTTCGGGGGTTTCACCTGCACACGGTCTCCAACAACCTGGACGCGGCGGCGCATGCAGCCTTCATCCGCTCCTCCCTGGAGTGGTCGGTGGCTACCGCGGACGAGCACCGGCTGGACCTGCGCGTCGTCAATGTGGGCGGCGGGCTGGGCGTCGACTACACCGGTGACCAGGTGTTCGACCTGTCCGTGCTCGCCGGCGCGCTGACCGGGCCGGCGGCCGGCTCCACGCCTGTGGACAACGCCGCGGAACTGTCAGAGGCGCGCGCTATATTTCCGCCCACCCACAGGGGCGGGGGAGGTGGCGGCGGCGACGTCGCGCGCGATTTCGATCTTGACTTCGACACGTCATCGCCGCCCGACGCTGTCGCACTGCCCAGCGGCGTCGAGCTGCCCCGCGGCGTCGAGCTGCCCCGCGGCGTCGAGCTGCCCCGCGGCATCGAGTTGATCCTCGAGCCGGGACGCTTCCTCGCGGCCGACGCCGGCTGGTACGCCGCCGAGGTCACCGACCTCAAGCAGACCCAGGGCCGCTGGTTCGCCGTGCTCCGCGGCGGCACCCACCACTTCCGCCTGCCCGCCGCCTGGGGCTACAGCCACCCCTTCACGGTCGTCCCGATCGACGAGTGGCCCTATGACTGGCCGCGCCCTTCGGTCTCCGACGTCGCGCTCGACGTGGCCGGCGAACTCTGCACGCCCCGCGACATCCTCGCCCGCGACGCCCACGTCACCCACCTCCGCATCGGCGACGTGCTGCTGTTCCCCCGGGCCGGCGCCTACGGCTGGGACATCTCCCACCATGACTTCCTCCGCCACGAACACCCGGAGTTCGTCATCCTCACGTAGGGCTTTCTCGTTCGTCATGGTCACAAACCTCTTGGGACCGGCAGCAAAGTAAAACAATGAAACACGAACCTCGACGGCCCCGTGAGTAACTATTCTCTCTCGCGTAAGCAGCCAACTGGATGATCATACGAACCCTGCCATCGGCTAGCCTGCTTGGGCGCCTTCCCCCGGAGGTGCCGGCGCTGAGGTGCTGTAACTTACGATATCAGTGAGAAGAAGAGTGACTCAGATCCCCTTTTGGCATATTTCCATACTGGTCTCTTTTTCCCGCATCAATGAAGATCCGCCGGTAACTTCATACTCGACCGAGTCGCGCTATGCATTCTGAATGGCGCGAACCGTCGGACCATGACGTGGACCGTTCCTTCGGCGAGATTGCTGCCGAATTTGAGAGGCGGGAACCGATGCTACCTCTGAGCGATGTGAGCCTTCTTGAGGAAGACGAGGCGATCGACTGTATCGGCGACACCATTATTGCCGTGTTGAGCGGTGCCGGCGGTGGCCTCCGGCTGCACGATCTCCTACTCGGCGTGACAGCGCGGACCGGGGTCAGCGAGGATGATGTGCGCGTTGCTCTGGCTCGGTTGACAGGACGACAGGTAGCGCCGGGAACCGGTTCTTGGATCGAGCTGGCAAGCAGTGACCTGTAGCGATGAGCACGAGCCCGGCTAGGGCCGTCGCGCCTTCATCCTCAGACGAGGTGGCGCGAATGCAGGCGAGCCGTGAAAAGAGGCGCTATCCAGGCTCTACGAAAGAAGGGTCTGAAAGTCGATCTCAATCTCGACGTGATCGAGATCGCATACTTTATGCCACCAGCTGGCTGCGGCTCGGGCGGGTAACGCAGGTTGTTTCGTCAAATGACGGTGGCGCTCTGCTGAACAACAGAATGAGCCATTCGCTCCGCGTCGCGCAAGTGGCGCGCAGCATCGCGGAGCAGATTATTGGTGATGTCGCCGGCCAAGAGTTGGCCTTGGCTCTAGGCGGGGTGGACCCGGACGTGGTGGAGGCCGCCTCTTTGGCCCATGATCTGGGCCATGCGCCATTCGGACACATTGGCGAACAGGTGCTCGATGATGTCGCGAGAACCGTCTTGAATCTGCCTGATGGCTTCGAGGGCAACGCGCAGACCATCCGCATCGCGACCAAACTGGAGAAGCGCAGCATTGGCTACGACGGAATGAATTTCACCGCCGCGACCAGAGCTGCACTGATGAAATACCCATGGAAGCGGTACCGGCAATACGGACAAGAACGAGGACTCCCCCGCCCAGGTGCTCAAGTCCAAGAAATTTAGTGTCTACAAAGCCGAAATTGACGAGTTAGAACATGCCAGAGAGTTTCTCCCTCCCGGTTTTCCGGACGACGTACAGACTCTCGAATCTTCGATCATGGACATCGCAGACGACATTACATATGCCGTTCATGACCTCGAAGACTTCTATCATGCAAACCTACTTGACATGAGTCAAATAGAAGGGCATCTCAAGTACGCTCGGCAAAAGTCTGATCCTAGCGGTCAATCTCCGTTCGAAAGACTTTGGCGAGATCTGGATTCAGGCTATCCGGGCTACTTCGATGAGACTCTGTACAAATCTGCGCTGGAAGAGGTCTCCGCAACTCTCCAGCGTGGCTTCCCGACGGAACGGGGGCGATCATCTTCCGACAACAACGGCTTACCTGCGACCTCAGCACGCGATCATTGCTCGGCGCTGATCAACCGATACGTCAATTCCGTCGAGATCCGGAAAGAACGGTTCTGGGCTACCGGCCCGTTCATCGCCCTCCAAAGCGAAAAATGGCACGAGATTCAGGTTCTGAAACAGATCACCCGCGGTTACATTATCGAGCGGTCTGACGTTGCCATGATGCAACGTGGTCAACAGAACCTTTTGCGCAAGCTCGTACTGCTTCTCCACGAGTGGTCTATTCAGGACCGAGATCGTTTGCCTTTTACATTGAGGCAGGAGATGGCACTCGCTGAATCACAGATGGCTAGAGGCAGAGGAGCCCAGAGAAAGCCATGGCGTGGCGCTCCGGAGAGATGCATCCTCGACTACCTGTGCAGCCTTGGTGATGAGCAGTGCAACCATCTCCACCGCGTACTCACCGGATCCCACTCTCCTGCGATTGCATTGGCGTTCAATTCGTGATTTTGGCCGCGCCGGCTGCGTGTGGCGGATGCCAACGCGGTAAGACGGCGAGGAACCTCGCCAGTGCGCTGGGTGAAGTCTGTCGCCTGCGGTGGTCTCACTCTAGAACGACACAGAGCTTTCATCCTCGACGACGGGTCCTCTAACGCCGGAGGGTCAGCACGCAGGTGAGCGTCGTGAGGGTGAACTCGCCGGACGCGGTCTCCGGCCTGGCCGCCAGGAACGCGCGGATCCGGGCGTGTGCTCCAGCGCCCACCTCACGGGCGCCCGCGCGTAGTCGGGGCAATGTTCGGCGTAGGCCGTCGCCGCCGCGCCGAAGGATTAGGCGTGGCGGCGACGGTGAGCCGGGTTCACCGGCAGCGGTCAGGACTGGATGAAGGCCAGCAGGTCGGCGTTGATGGTGTCGGCCTCGGTGGTGGGCATGCCGTGCGGGAAGCCGGCGTACGTCTTGAGCGTGCCGTGCGGCAGCAGCGCGGCCGAGAGCGGGGCGGAGTCGGCGTACGGCACGATCTGGTCGTCGTCGCCGTGCATGACCAGGACCGGCACCGTGATGGCCTTGAGGTCGTCGGTGAAGTCGGTCTGTGAGAACGCCACGACGCCGTCGTAGTGGGCCTTGGCGCCGCCCATCATGCCCTGGCGCCACCAGTTCTGGATGATCGCCTCGGAGGGCTCGGCGCCGTCGCGGTTGTAGCCGTAGAACGGGCCGGCCGCCAGGTCGCGGTAGAAGCCCGTGCGGTTCGCGGCCAGCGCCGACTGGAGGTCGTCGAAGACCTTCTTGGGCAGGCCGCCGGGGTTGGCGGCGGACTGCACCATGATCGGCGGCACCGCGCTGATCAGGGCGCCCTTGGCGACGCGGCCCTCGCCGTGCCGGGCGATGTAGCGGGCCACCTCGCCGCCGCCGGTGGAGTGGCCGACGTGCACGGCGTCCCGCAGGTCGAGGTGGGTGGTGAGGGTGGCCAGGTCGGCGGCGTAGTGGTCCATGTCGTGGCCGTCGCTGACCTGGGACGAGCGCCCGTGGCCGCGCCGGTCGTGGGCGACCACCCGGAAACCGTGCCGGAGGAAGAACAGCAGCTGGGTGTCCCAGTCGTCGGCGGAGAGCGGCCACCCGTGGCTGAACACGATGGGCTGACCGGAACCCCAGTCCTTGTAGAAGATCTCGACGCCGTCCGATGTGGTGACAGTTGGCATGTGAGAAACGTAGACCCGGCCCGATCCCTGGCACAATGCGCGCATGGACGAGTCGGAGGAACACACTCTCGGACGCCGGGCCTTCTTCGGCCGGGCGCTGCTCGCGGTCGGTGGCGGGGTCGCGCTGCTGACGCTCACCGGTTGCCCCGGCGGCGACCAGGGCGATGACGATGACGACGGGGACGACGACGGGGATGACGACGATTAGCCGATAGCGAGGCGTACGACCTCGGTGGCGCAGCCCCACGACAGGGTCATTCCGGCGCCGCCGTGGCCGTACGCGTGGATGATCTGGCCCTCGCGGGCGACCCGGGGACCACCGCGCCGGCAGGGCCGCAGGCCGACGCGTGAACCGATCACGGGCAGGCCGGCCACGGCGGGGACCAGGGCGGCCGTCCGGGACAGGATGCCGTCGGTGACCGCCGGCGACGGGGTCAGGTCCCAGTTGCCGGGCTCGAAGGTGCCGCCGAGCACCACGTCCGACGATCGCGGGTGCACGTAGGCGCCGGGCGTACGCACGGATTCGGTGAGGCCGGGATTGCGTACCAGAACGATCTGACCCCGCGCGGGAAACACCGCGTCATCACCCGCGAGGGTTCGCGCGGCCAGGCCGGAGGCATTCACCACCAGCGGAGCCTCAGCGAGCGCCTCGTCGAGCGACGCGACCGACCGCTGGACCACCGGGACCTGGGCCGACAGCCACGGCAGGTAGCGGGCCATCTCGGCCATCGGCGCGACGAACGCGGCCGAGTCGGTGCCGGTCACGGTCAGGCCGGGCGGCGCCCACCACAGGTCGTCGACGGGCATGCCGACGTTGCGGGTCGGCCGCAGCAGCACGCCGGGCACCGACGCCGCGGCCTGGCGGGTGAACTCGTCGTACGCGTCCAGGGCCCACCGCCGCACCTGCGGGGTGTAGTCGGTGTACGACGGGTACCAGACCGCGGCCGAGATGAGCGAGACGGTGTGGTCGGGGCCGCCCGGCGACCAGACCTCGACGGCCAGGCCGGCCCTCTGCAGGCGTACGGCCGCCGTCAGCCCGATGATGCCCCCGCCGATGACGATCACGTCTGCCATGCCGTTATCGTCCCGCAAAGCTCAAGTGAGTACGCAACCTCAGGTCACCGACGTCACTACGGGCAAGACTCTGCCGGCATGGAGAACAAGCCCGCCAAGCCGACCGCCGCCTTCATGGGACAGGCCGTCGCGTCCTTCGGCATCGCGCTCACCGCCGTGTCGGTGGGCATCGCCTACCTGCCGGTCAACGCCTGGATCCGCGGTTTCCTGGCGATCGGCCTGCTCTACGTGGTCACGTCGTCGTTCACGCTCGCCAAGGTGGTCCGCGACCAGCAGGAGAGCTCGTCGGTGGTGAACCGGGTCGACCAGGCCCGGATCGACAAGCTGCTCACCGACCACGACCCGTTCAAGACGGGCGTGCCGCACTGAGCAGCTGGAGGGTGCGCTCGTCGGGGCCGTCGTAGAACCGCTCCAGCACCTGCTCGAACGGACGGGGGTCGGCAGCTGCCGCGGCGAACAACGTCATCGACGAGCGCAACTTCAGATCATCCGGATAGCCCAGGATGTCGGAGGCGGTCCGTTCCGGCGACGCTTCCAGGATCGCGGAGGCGGCGGCCAGAAGGCGAGGACCCAGGATCGGGTGCGCCAGGTACGCCTGAGCCTCGGCCGGCCCCGAGATGGCGTACCGGTCGGCGGTCGGGCTCGAACCCAAGCCGTCCAGCTGCGGGAAGATGTACCACATCCAGTGGCTGCGCTTGCGGCCCGCACGCAGCTCGGCCACCGCCTTCTCGAAGACGCCGCCGTCCTGCGCTCGTACGAAACGATCAAGGTCTAGTAGCGGCAACGCAGCACCACCATCGTGTGTCCGCCGACCGGCAGACCGCCGCCGGCCTTGGTGACCCGCCGCCGGTTGGCGAGCATCGGGTCGGCCGTGTTCACCACGATCTCCCACGTCGAGCCGTACGCGCGGGGTGGCAGGGCGAACGTCACGTCCTCGCCGAGCGGGTTGAACAGCAGCAGGAACGAGTCGTCGCTGATCGTCTCGCCCAGCGCGTCCCGCTCCGGAATGCCCTTGCCGTTGAGGAACACGGTCATCGTCATGCCGCCGCGGGTGTTCCAGTCGGCCTCGGTCATCGGCTCACCGTCGCGCCGCAGCCAGGCGATGTCGGTGACCTTGGTGCCGGGCACCGGCTCGCCCTGGAAGAACCGCCGCCGCCGGAACACCGGATGGTCCTTGCGCAGCTTCACGACGCTGGCGGTGAACCGGGTCAGCAGATCGTGGTGGCGGGCGTCGGCCCAGTCCATCCACGCGATCTGGTTGTCCTGGCAGTAGACGTTGTTGTTGCCGCCCTGGGTCCGCCCGAGCTCGTCGCCGTGTGAGACCATCGGCACGCCCTGGCTGAGCAGCAGCGTGGCCAGGAAGTTCCGTTTCTGCCGTTCCCGCAGCTTGTTGACCTCACTGTCGTCGCTGGGGCCCTCGGCGCCGCAGTTCCACGACCGGTTGTGACTCTCGCCGTCCCGGTTCTCCTCACCGTTGGCCTCGTTGTGCTTGTCGTTGTACGAGACCAGGTCGGTCAGGGTGAAGCCGTCGTGGGCGGTGACGAAGTTGATCGACGCGATCGGACGGCGGCCGTCGATCTCGTACAGGTCGGACGAACCGGCGAACCGCGACGCGAACTCCCCCAGGCTGGACGGCTCACCGCGCCAGAAGTCGCGGACCGAGTCACGGTACTTGCCGTTCCACTCGGTCCACAGCGGCGGGAAGCCGCCGACCTGGTAGCCGCCGTCGCCGACGTCCCACGGCTCGGCGATCAGCTTCACCTGCGACACCACCGGGTCCTGGTTGACCAGGTCGAAGAACGCGGCCAGCCGGTTCACCTCGTGGAACTCACGGGCCAGGGCCGACGCCAGGTCGAAACGGAACCCGTCGACGTGCATCTCGGTGACCCAGTACCGCAGCGAGTCCATGATCAGCCGCAGCGACTCGTGGTGCCGCACGTTCAGGCTGTTCCCGGTGCCGGTGGTGTCGTAGTAGTAGCGCTTGTCCTCGTCGACCAGCCGGTAGTAGGCCGGGTTGTCGACCCCGCGGAACGACAGCGTGGGACCCAGGTGGTTGCCCTCGGCGGTGTGGTTGTAGACCACGTCCAGGATCACCTCGATCCCGGCCGCGTGCAGCGCCTTGACCATCGTCTTGAACTCCTGCACCTGCCCGCCACGCCCACCGAACGAGGCATAGCCGTTGTGCGGCGCGAAGAACCCGATGGTGTTGTAACCCCAGTAGTTCGACAGGCCCTTCTCGATCAGGCCGCTGTCGTGCACGAACTGGTGCACCGGCATCAGCTCGACCGCGGTCACACCCAGCTTCTTGAAGTGCTCGATCATCACCGGGTGGGCCAGGCCCGAATAGGTGCCCCGGACGTCCTCGGGGATACCCGGGTGGTCGATCGTCATGCCCTTGACGTGGGCCTCGTAGATCACCGTCTGGTGCATCGGGACGCGCAACGGGCGGTCGTTGGCCCAGTCGAAGAACGGGCTGACCACGACCGAGCGCATCGAGTACGGCGCCGAGTCGCCCTCGTGGAAGGTGTCGGGCTCGCCGAACCGGTACGAGAACAGCGCCTGGTTCCACTCGATGTGCCCGTCGATCGCCTTGGCGTACGGGTCGAGCAGCAGCTTGCCCGGGTCACAGCGCAGGCCGGCGGCCGGGTCGTAGCGGCCGTGCACGCGGTAGCCGTACCGCTGGCCGGGCTCGATCCGCGGCAGATAGCCGTGCCACACCAGGGCCTCGCGCTCGGGCAGGTCGACGCGGGTCTCCTTGCCGTCCTCGTCGAACAGGCACAGCTCGACCCGCTCGGCGACCTCGGAGAACAGGGCGAAGTTGGTGCCGCCGCCGTCGTAGGCGGCCCCCAGCGGGTATGGATTGCCCGGCCAAATCTTCGTCATCCCCACACCTTGGCACTATGTCAGGTGATGCCTGAACCCGCCCGGCGACGTCGCCTGCTCATCCTCGCCATCTGCTGCATGAGCCTGTTCATCGTCGGCCTCGACGTCACGATCGTGAACATCGCCCTGCCGAGCCTGCGCACCGACCTCGACGCCGACGTCTCGGGGTTGCAGTGGGTGATCGACGCCTACACGCTGGTGGTCGCGAGCCTGCTCATCCTGGGCGGATCCCTGGCCGACCGGTTCGGCCGGCGCCGCGTCTTCCAGACCGGCCTGGCCCTGTTCACCGCCGGGTCGCTGCTGTGCGGCGTGGCGCCGACGCTGGGCTGGCTGATCGCCTTCCGCATGCTCCAGGCGGTCGGCGGGTCGATGCTCAACCCGGTCGCTATGTCGATCATCACAAACACGTTCACCGACCGGCGGGAGCGCGCCCGGGCCATCGGCGTGTGGGGCGGCGTGGTCGGGCTGAGCATGGCGGCCGGTCCGGTGGTCGGTGGCCTGCTGGTGGCGTCGTTCGGCTGGCGGTCGATCTTCTGGATCAACGTGCCGATCGGGGTGGCCGCGATCGTACTGGTCGCCGTGTTCGTCCCGTCCTCGCCGTCACGAGCACGGCGCTTCGACCCGGTCGGTCAGGTGCTTGTCCTCACGGTGCTGGCGTCGCTCACGTACGGCCTGATCGAACGCTTCTGGCCGGGTTTCGTCGTGGCCGCGCTCGCCCTCGTTCTCCTCGTGCGGCATTCCGTGACCCGCGAAGATCCACTTCTCGATGTACGGCTCTTCCGCCGCCCGCCCCTGGCCGGCGCCACCGTCATCGCGGTGTGCGCCTTCGCCGCGCTCGGCGGTTTCCTCTTCCTGACCACGATCTACCTGCAGGACGTACGCGGCTACAGCGCTCTGCACGCCGGCCTGTACATCCTGCCGATGGCCGCGATGACCTTCGTCTGCGCGCCGCTGTCCGGCCGCCTGGTCGGTGCCCGCGGCGCCCGCCCGCCCCTGGTGATCGCCGGCGTCTTCATCGGCCTGTCGGCGCTGCTGCTCACCCGGCTCACCGCGACCAGTCCCGCCGCGCTCCTGATCGTCGCGTTCGTGCTGTTCGGCATCGGTTTCGGCTTCGTCAACTCGCCGATCACCAACACCGCGGTCTCCGGCCTGCCGATCCACCAGGCCGGGGTGGCCGCCGCGATCGCCTCGACCAGCCGCA
This sequence comes from Actinoplanes sp. NPDC089786, assembly GCF_040684855.1. NCBI lineage: Bacteria > Bacillati > Actinomycetota > Actinomycetes > Micromonosporales > Micromonosporaceae > Actinoplanes > Actinoplanes sp. NPDC089786. Next base: position 197,272 of record NZ_JBFBGU010000009.1, on the reverse strand, counting down.
ACACCGGGAACGCTCTGGGCGTGGCCGTGCTCGGCTCGCTCGTGGCCGGCGCCGCCGTGTGGTGGATCGTCGCCGCGCTGGGGGCGGCGATCGTCGTGCTCGGGGTGGCCAGCACGCGAGCCGTCCAAGATCAGCACGTATCCTCGACCGCATGAGCCCGCCCGCCCTGATCGTGGTGAGCGGGCAACCCGGCAGCGGCAAGACCACCCTGGCCCACGAGATCGCGCGCGCGGTGGGCTGTCCCGCGATCTGCCGCGACGAGATCCGCGAGGGCATGACCCTCGCGGGTACGCCGGACCGCACGATGCGCCGCACCTACGACGCGTTCTTCGACACCCTCGGCGTGCTGCTGCGGGCGGGCTGCACGGTCGTCGCCGAGGCCGCCTTCCAGGACCGGCTGTGGCGCCCGATCCTGTCCCCGCTGGCCGGCCTGGCCGCGATCCGGATCGTCCGCTGCCACGTCGACCCGGTCGTCGCCCTGGCCCGCGTCGAGCAGCGGTTGGCGATACCGACCCGGGCCGCCCACGACGACCGGGTTCACCTGTCCCGCCCGCCGGACGCGTCGTGGACCCCGATCAGCCTGGACGTGCCGACCCTGGACGTGGACACCACCGACGGCTACCACCCCGGCCTCGACCTGATCGCCGGGTTCGCCCGCGCGTGAGACCCTTCAGCCGTGGCCAGTCGATCACGTCCCCTGTTCGCCCGCTTCTACCAGCGAGCCAGCGTCGTGATGGACGAGCACGGTGTCGCCGCCCACCGGCGCGCCGCGGTGGCCGGCCTGCGCGGGCGCGTGATCGAGGTGGGCGCCGGTAACGGCCGGATGTTCGCCTGCTACCCACCGGCGGTGACCGAGGTGGTCGCGGTCGAACCCGAGCCCCACCTGCGCGCGGCGGCCCTCGACGCCGCCTCGGCCGCGCCGGTCCCGGTGACCGTGGTCGACGGGCTCGCTGAATCCCTACCCGGCCCGGACGCCGCGTTCGACGCCGGCGTGACCGCCCTGGTGCTGTGCTCGGTGCCGTCCCAGGCCTCGGCGCTGGCCTCGCTGCACCGGGTGATCCGCCCCGGCGGGGAGCTGCGCTTCTTCGAACACGTCGCGGCCACCGAGCCCGGGGCGCTGCGGCGGGTGCAACGGATCATGGACAAAACCCTGTGGCCGCCGCTGATGGGCGGCTGCCACACTGGCCGCGACACCGCCGCCGCGATCACCGCGGCCGGGTTCCGGATCACGTCGATCGACCGCTTCGTGTTCCCGGCCACCGGCCCGCGTGGCCCGGCCGGCCCGCACATCCTCGGGAGCGCGACCCGCCCATGAAGCCCGACGTCTCCTGCGTCTTCGTCTGCCACGACGACGCCGGCCGCATCCTGCTGGCCCGCCGCTCGGCCGGCGCCCGCGACGAACCCGGCGCCTGGGACTGCGGCGCCGGCGCGATCGAGTTCGGCGAGACCTTCGAGCAGGCGGTCACCCGCGAGGTCACCGAGGAGTACGGCACCCCGCCGCTGTCGATCACCCAGCGCGGCGTACGCAACATCCTCCGCACCGACCCGCCGTCGCACTGGGTCGCGGTCGTCTTCTCGGTCCGCCTGGACGCCCGCCACGCCCGCATCGGCGAGCCGCACAAGTTCGACGAGCTGGGCTGGTTCACCGCCGACCGGCTCCCCTTCCCGCTGCACTCCCAGTTCCCCGAGACGCTGGCGCTGCTGGCCGAGAGCCGCGACCTGTCGTACGAGGGCGTGATCCGCTCCCTGGTCCGCGAGGTCCCCGAACTCCGCGAGGCGCTGGCCGCCCACATCGCCTCCCACGGCGAGGTCCTCCAGCACGTCTTCCTCGACCTCGACGTCACCCCGTTCGTCCTGGCCGCGTGGCGGGCCGGCGACACCGAGCTCGTGCGGCGCTGCCTCTACCTCCTGGAGGACGCGATGACCTCCACCGACCCGAGGACCCGCGGCCTGGCCGCCGCCTTCGTCGAGGGGGTCCAGCCCTGGGATCCCGCGGTCAAGCCGTTCGTCGCCCTCTGGCCCGCCGCTCTCTCGCGCCAGGCCGCGTCGTGACCGGCCTCGCGGTGACGGTGCGCCCGGCCTCCGACGCCGACGCGGCCGCCCTGGCCGGGCTGCGCTGGCGGCGGGCCACCCAGGACCACGACCACCAGGGCGACAACCTGGACGAGTTCGTCGCCACGCTGGCCGACTGGATGCGTACTCACCCCGGCCACCGGGCGTTCGTGGCCGAGGCCGGCGGCGAGGTCGTCGGGATGGCCTGGCTGGCCGTCCTCGACCGGGTGCCGACCGCGAACAAGTACTCGCGGCGCAGCGGTGACGTGCAGTCGGTGTTCGTCGTCCCCGAGCTGCGCGACCACGGGATCGGCGCCCAGCTGATGTCGGCCGTGCTCGACGAGGCCCGCCGGCTGGAACTGGAGCACGTGACGGTGCACTCCAGCGCCCGGGCCGTGCCGTTCTACCAGCGCAGCGGCTGGACGCACGACCGCGAGACGCTCAACTGGTCGTCAGCGCGTCCCCCGGGCGGGTGAGGCATCCGCCGGCCGACCCCACCGCGTGCAGGCCGGTGAGGTCGCCGGCTCGTCCTGGTGCCGACCGAACGAGGACCGCGGAACTGAGCCGGTTGACCGCCCGCGCCGCCGACGCCCTCGGCCCGGAGACCACCGAGATGCCGCGAAATTGGTTGACCTTGGTGGTAGACAGCCACAGTGGAACAAACCCTGGAATTCCCTGACCTGCTGCGCGCGATCGACGACCGGTCGGCCGCCTTCCGCGCGGCGGTCGCCTCCGCGCCCAGCCTCGACGTGACGGTGCCGACCTGCCCCGAGTGGACGCTGTTCGACCTGGTGAAGCATCTGGGCGAGGGGCGCCGCGCCTGGGCCGCCACGGTCGTCGCCGGGCCGCAAGCCACGGCGAAGGTCATACCGCAGGGTGAACCGGCCGCCCCTCGGGAGAGCGAGGCCCTGGCGGAGTGGTCGGCCGAATCCACGCGGCAACTGCTCGACGCCCTGCGGGAGGCCGGTCCCGATCGGGCCTGCTGGGCCTGGTGGGGCCGGTCGCAGTCGCCGCTGACCTGCGCCGCCGTCGCCCGGCGCCAGCTCGCCGAGATCGCCGTGCACACGTACGACGCCCAGCTCACCGTGGGCGCGCCGGAGCCGCTGCCGGACGCGATCGCCGTCGACGCGGCCGAGGAGTTCCTGACCACCTTCTGCACGACCACGGTCGCCTGGCCGCACGAGCCCGCGGTCGTCGACTACCACGTCGGCGAGGGCCGCTCCTGGCGCAACCAGCTCTCCGGCGACGGCGCCCGGGTGTTCCGCCTCGCCGGGCCCGGCCAGGCGGCCGACGCCACGGCCGAGGGCTCGGCCCATGAGCTGGTCCTCGCCCTCTACGGCCGGCTCCCGCTGGACTCCTTGAAGCTGGACGGCAACCGGCTCCTCTTCGACCAGCTGGTGGAATGGGATCCGGAGCGGTAGGGCTCAGTCGCCGGCCTGCGCGCCGTGCCGGAAGAAGTCGACGACCTGGCCGGCCGGGAGCCGGACGCCGAGACCGGAGATCGCGAGGAAGGCCTCGGCCAGGACCTCCGGCGGCAGGTCGGCCTCCTCGACACCGACCGTCCGGGCGATCCGCGCCGTGGTCAGGGCCGGGTCGCTGAGCAGCGGGATGACCGCTCGCACGACGGTCTCGCGGAGGTGCTCCGAGCCCGTTCCGTCCATCAGACCTCCCCGGGGCCGCGCCACCCCGCGCTGTAGGAGACCGATGCTGCCTTTCAGGTCAAGATCTGACCGGAAGGCTGGCAGGCTCCGACCATGACCAGCGAGATCCTGCACTCCGCGCCCGGCGGCGGCGCCGCGTTGAACCCGTTCGTGATCGTGGACGACGCGGCCGGTTTCGTCGCCTTCGTGTCCGAGGTCTTCGGCGTCGAGGAGGACACCGCCGCCCGGACCCCGATGCCCGACGGCCGGCTGATCCACGCCCAGCTCCGCCTCGGCGACGTCTACCTGATGGCCGCCGACCGGCTCGACGGCTGGCCCCGGCGACCCGGCCTGCTCCAGGTCTGGGTGCGCAGCGCGGCGACGATCCTGGACCGGGCCGGCTCCCGCGGTGCGGCCACGGTGACCGAGCCGACCCCGTTCTACGGCGAGACCACCCTGGCCCGGATGCTCGACCCCTGGCAGAACCTCTGGTGGCTGTACGAGCCGGCGCCGGGCCGGGCCGATCCGGAACCGGCCTGGGAGGGTGGCTCACCGGCCGTCTTCACCACACTGGACACGGCACTGAGGTCGCTGACCGGGTAGCGTGCCGGCGCATGCCCGGGGAATCCGCCGCGTCGATGGTCGCGGCCCTGCTCGACCGTTCGGTGGCCCGGATCGGCGAGTTCGCCGCCGACGGCCGCTTCTTCGACCGCGAGCAGGTGGTCGAGACCTCGGACGTCTGGGACAACAACACCTTCCCGTTCTTCGACGTCGCGTGGTCGCCGCCGTGGCGGCGGGAACAGCGGGCCAGGGACGCCCTGCGCTGGATGGCCGACCTGGGGCCGGGGCGCCGGGCGTGGATGAGCGACATCGTCGGCGAACGGATCCTCGGCCCGGCCCCGGACCGGCCCAAGCACCATCGCGACCACCTCGGCCACGTCCGACCGGCGACGGAGCCGCTGGCCGGCCCCGGCGACTACGCCCTCGACCAGGCCACCCTGCGGAGCTTCCTGATCGAGCGGGCCGGGACACGGCTCGTCGGCCATGTCACGCTGGCCACGCCGCGGCGCTTCGACGTTCCGGACGGCCGACCGGACGCGACCGTCACGCTGCGCCTCGCCGACATTCACGAGGCCCGGCTGGACAGCGCCGACGCCGGCGGCGCCGCCCTCGACGGGGCAACGATCCGGGTCGGAACCCGCGGCCTGCTGACCGGGTCGGGCGGCACGATCTCGGTCGACGACCCGTGCTGGCATCTGTCACCGGCCGGCCGGGCCGCGGATACGATCACCCCCGTGGAACGGCCGTCGCGCGTCCCCGAGCCGGAACGGCGGGCCCGCCTCTCCGCCGGCGCCGTTGACGCGGCGCTGGTCCTGAAGTTCGCGATGATGCTGGTCCGCTCGGTGCGCTACGCCAAGCAGGTCGGCCGGGTCCCGCTCGGGGAGATCAGCGCCGCGCTGGCCGGGGCCGGCGACGCGGTGCTGTCGGCCGCGACGCGACCGTGGGGACGCCGCGACCGGGCGCTGCGCCGCCTCGCCGAGGGGTGGCTGGAGGCCAGCCCCTACCTCATCCACGAGCTGCGGCGCCTGATGCCGGACAACGCCTGGCTGAACGCGATGCCCGACCGCGGCCGCCCGGCACCGCCCGGCCGGCCGGACCGCGGTCAGCTCACGCTGGCGACCTTCCGCGACGGCGGGGCGCTGGTCACCCTGGCCGCGGCCGGCACGTGGGAACTCAGCACGACCGAGCTGCCCGGCGCGGCGCGCATGACGCTCGACGCGGCCGCGTTCGCCGCGCCTCAGGTGGTGACCGGCGAGCCGTTCGCGCTGGGCGACGTCGTCACCGTCAGCGTGGCCTGATCGAGGACCGCCTCGACGCCGAGCGGGACGGCCGGGCAGCCCGGTCCCAGCGGGAGGCCGGCCACCACCGGGACGGGCAGGCCGCCGAGCTGGTCCTTCAGCACGTCGGTCAGCGTCCAGCCGCGGTCGGCGTAGCCGTCGAAGCCCGTGAACCGGCCCACGGCCACCCCGGCCACGCTCGCCAGGACACCGGCCCGGCGCAGGTGGGTCAGCTGGCGGTCGACCTGGCCCAGGCCGAGGGTACGTTCGCCGGTGAGCAGCAGGATGGCGCCGGTCAGGTCGGGCAGCCCGGCGCCGATCATCGCCCGGATCGCGGCCAGGTCGCCGCCGAGCAGCAGGCCGGTGGCGCGCCCGGGCACCCACGCCTCGCCGGTGACCCGGAGCGGCAGCACGCCGGGCGAGTCGCCGTGATGGCCGCCCACGCGGTGCCGGCGCCACGACTCGAGATGCCGGAACGTCGCTTCGCCCGTACCCATGAACTGTTCCATCAGTGGACCGCCGGGCCGGTGGTCAGGGTGCCGGCTTCGGTGTCGATGACGCCGGGTACGCCGAGCGCGAAGCACATCTGGTCGGCCCGGTGGCCGAACGGCAGCCCGCTCAGGATCGGCACGCCCAGCCCGCCCAGCCGGTCGCGGACGATGCCCAGCGCCACCTCCGCGTCCAGGCCGGCCTCGCAGCCGCTGAGGTCGCCGAGCGCGACGCCGCGGATCCCGGCCAGGAGCCCGCTGCGCCCGAGCGTCCAGAGGAACCGGTCGAAGTGCACGCCCTGCGCGCCCTCCAGGCAGAGGATGGCGCCGTCCAGGCCGGGCAGCCCGGCGCCGACGAAGTTGCTGACCGCGCCGGAGAAGCCGCCGGCGAGTACGCCCTCAGCGCGCCCGTCCACCAGGGCGGAACCGTGCAGGGTGATCGGTTCGGGCTCGAAGAGCAGCCGGCGGGCGGTGGCGTCGGTGCGGCCGCCGGCGCCGACGCAGCCGTGGATGGTCGCCAGGCCGGTCTGCGCCCAGAGCCACACGTGCAGGTTGGCGATGTCGCTGAAGCCGATCACCGGCTTCGGGTCGGCGCGGACGGCCTCGGCGTCGATGCCGTCGACGATGCGGTAGGCGCCCGCCCCGCCGGTCACCGCGACGACCGCGCGGACGCCCGGGTCGCGGAACGCCTCGTTCAGGTCGGCCAGGCGGTCCTCGTCGCGCCCGGCCATGTACCCGTGGCGGTCGCGGGCGTGCGTACCCACCTCGGGTTTCAGCCCCCACCCGGCCAGAACCGCGCCGACCTGCTCGACCCACGCGTCGTCGGCGAAGCTGGCCGGTGACACCAGCCGCACCCGGTCACCCTCATGGAGCCGTCTCCCCCGCACGGGCATGACCCTACCCATCGCATGGCGTTAGGCATCGTTCAGGATGTATCGATGAACGTCTCTGTAACGCTACTCTCCGTGGCATGCGTATCCTCCTGCGTACCCTCCTCCTCGCCGCCACCGTGGCCGCCGGGCTCGGCGTGCCCGCCGCCGCGAACGCCGACCCCACGCCGCTTGTCGTCGGCGGCCGACCGGCCAGCGAGAACTACTCGTTCCTGGTCTACAGCTCGGGCTGCACCGCCTCGCTGATCAAGGCGAACTGGGTGGTCACGGCCAAGCACTGCCCGACGCCCGGCTCGGTGCGGGTCGGCAGCGTCGACCGGTCCAGCGGCGGCACCGTCGTCGCGGTCCGCCGGGCGGTCAGCAACCCCACCATCGACGTCAAGCTGTTCGAGCTGTCGTCCTCCGTGTCGTACGCGCCGGCGCCGATCCCGACCACCTCGGGCGCGACCGGAACCGCCACCCGGATCATCGGCTGGGGCCAGACCTGCCCGCAGAGCGGCTGCGGCTCGGCGCCACGGATCGCCAACGAGCTGGACACCTCGATCGTCGCCGACAGCCGCTGCTCCGGCATCAACGCCGGCTACGAGATCTGCACCAACAACACCAACGGCAACGCCGGCGCCTGCTACGGCGACTCCGGCGGCCCCCAGGTCCGCCAGATCAGCGGCCGCTGGAACCTGATCGGCGCCACCAGCCGGGCCGGCAACAACAACCCGACCTGCGCCACCGCCCCCTCCATCTACGGCGACCTGCCGTCCATCCGCTCCTGGATCAACACCCAGGTCGGCGGCCTCCCCTCCTGACCCCCGTCCCCTCACCGGCCGCGGCCCACCCGCCGGACCGCGGCCGCGAGGGCGTCCATGTCCTCGTCGAACCGTTCCCGCGAGACCTTGACGAAGGTCAGTTCACGCCACGCCGCCGGAAGGTGCGCGGGGTCGGCGTCCGGCAGCAGCACGGGGATCACCCGTGCCGGGCCGGTCATCAGGAGTTCGACCTGCCGGCGTTGCTGGTCGCTGTATCCGGCGATGCCGCTGGTGCAGACCACGAAAGTCGCCGGGTCGTCGGTCGCCTTCCCGAAGACCTCGGACCAGTCCCCGCCCATGGCGACGTCCTCCGCGAAGTCGACTCTCAACCCGGCTTCGGACAGGGCACTGACGATGTCGAAGGCTTCCCGCCGCTTGTCGGCGGGATACAGGACCAGAGCGTCGTGCCGCACCCGGACCTCCGAGGTGTCCAGCGTCGAGATGCGCTGCTGATCGAGCAGGAACCGCACGCTGGCGTTGCGCAGCGCCGGGCCGGTCAGCCAGTCGACGCCCTGCCGTCCGGTCAGCAGGCGGCGCAGGTCGGCGTCGAGCCGCAGTTTCGTCGCGACCAGCGCCGCGGGGCCCGCGCCCTCGCCGGCACGATCGGCGTAGGTGTCCGGATTCCAGGTCGCCACCTCGGCCGGCAACTCGTCCGACCCGGTCAGCGCCTCGAACACGTCCGGCCACCGATGCTCCAGGCAGCGGGAGACCGCGAAGAAGCGGACCGGGATGCCCTCCGCGACGCCCGACAGTTCCTGGCTGATGGCGAGGTCGATGAGCAGGTTGTTGACGAACCGGATCAGCGCTCGCGGATTACCGCCCAGCGCCGCGGCCGCGACCGGGAGCACCGGTTCCAGCTCGGTGGCGATCTCGGGTGGCTGGTCCCGCAGCAGGATCCGGCAGAAGTCGTTCATGCGTCCCAGCGACGGCGGGATGTGGAACGGCAGCTGGACGATCTTGTCGAGGTAGAGCTCGCCCTTGAAGCCGGCGATGCCGAACTCGGTGGCGTAGCGGTGTTGCAGGTAGCCCTCGATCACCTTGCGGGCCACGCCGAGGATGAAGATGAAGCCCTGCTGCGCCAGCACCAGCTTGATGCTCTCCAGCAGCCGGATGGCCTGGTCCGGGAAGCAGCGGTCGAGATCGTCGATGAGCACGACGACCCGGAGGTCGCCGCGCAACCGCACCTCGTCCAGGCTGTTGAACGCTCCGAAGTAAAGGCTGCGGTCGAGCAGCGGGTCGGGGGTCAGCCGTTCGTCCCGCTCGATCATGTCCTTGGCGACGAACCCGGCCTCGACCTCGGCGAAACCGGGCACCTTCACCTTGGCCTTGGCCGAGAAGCCGTAGGCGATGGCCCGCAACGACCGGACCAGGTTCTTCCCGGTCTGGCCGAAGCGGGTCGCGAATCCCTGGTGGGTCTCCAGCGACCGCACGATCGTGCCGACCAGCGGGACGATCGGGTGTTCCTCCTGCTCGTACCGCCACGCGTTGAACCAGACCGTGACGATCTCGGGCTTGTCGTCGAGTTCCCGCTCGATCAGGCGCATCAGGCTGGTCTTGCCGGTCCCCCACTCGCCGAAGACGCCGATGGTGAACGGCCCCCGCGTCTCGGACGCGGCGCCGGCCAGAACCCGGGCGTAGGTGCCGAACCCGAGGCCGTCGGCGCCGCGCGCCTCGACCTCGCCGATGGCTTGATCAGTGAGCAGACCGACCTTCATGGACAGACCGTAGACGGGCAGCGACCGTCCGTCACCACGGCGGCGTTGTTACTCTTGAGTAATGAGCGATGTTGTGGACGCCGGGCGCCTGCGGGACGTGCTGGACGGGCGGTGGGGGTGGGTTCGGCGGGCGGCTCGGAGCCGGCTCGGTGGTGATCACTTCGTGGCGGTGCCCGGGGAGACCCTCGAACAGGCGCGGGAGCGGATCGGCCGGCTGATCCGGGAGCTGCCGACCGACATCGGCGCCGCGGCCGCGTTCCCGACCGAGGACCGGGACGCCTTCGACCCCGGCGCGGCCGTGGTGTCGGCCGAGATGCTCGCTCAGCTCGACCTGTCGCTGATGGTGAAAGCCGGCGTGCAGTGGGGGCTGTTCGGCGGGGCGGTGGCGGCGCTGGGCACCCGGCGTCATCACGAGGCGTACCTGAAGAAGATCATCTCGGCCGATCTGCTGGGCTGCTTCGCGATGACCGAGACGGGACACGGCTCGGACGTGCACCGGCTGCGGACGGTCTGCGTCTACGACCCGGGCACCGGGGAGTTCGACCTGCACACCCCGCACGAGGCCGCCCGCAAGGACTACATCGGCAACGCCGCCCGGGACGGCCACCTCGCGGTGGTCTTCGCGCAGCTCGTCACCCTGGGTGAGCGGCATGGCGTCCACGCGTTCCTGGTCCCGATCCGGGACGAGGACGGCGCCCCACACCGGGGGGTCACGATCGGTGACAACGGCGTGAAGGCGGGACTGGCCGGGGTCGACAACGGCCGGCTGTCCTTCGACCACGTGCGGGTGCCGCGGGAGATGCTGCTCGACCGGTACGGCCAGGTCGCGCCGGACGGCACCTACCGCAGCCCGATCGAGAACGACACCCGCCGCTTCTTCACGATGCTGGGCACGCTCGTCCGCGGCCGGGTGACGGTCGGCGGCGCCGCGTCGGCGGCCACCAAGGAGGCGCTCACGATCGCCGTCCGCTACGGCGAGACCCGCCGCCAGTTCACCGCCCCGGGCCAGGACCGCGAGATCGTCCTCAACGACTACCTGGCCCATCAGCGCAAGCTGGTCATCGCGCTGGCCGGGACCTACGCGCTGACCTTCGCGCAGGAGGAACTGGTCGCCGCCATGCACGAGGTGCAGACCTCGGACGAGCCGGTCGACGAGAAGCGTCAGCGGGAGCTGGAGTCGCGGGCGGCGGCGCTCAAGGTGGCTCAGACGTGGCACGCCACCCGGACCATCCAGACCTGCCGGGAGGCCTGCGGCGGCGCCGGCTACCTGGCCGAGAACCGGCTGCCGGGGCTCAAGGCCGACACCGACGTCTTCACCACGTTCGAGGGCGACAACACGGTCCTGCTGCAACTGGTGGCCAAGGGGCTGCTCACCGGCTACCGGGACGCGTTCGGCTCGCTCGACGGGTGGGGCCGGGCGACGTTCGTCGCCGACCAGGTGCGCGCGATGGTGCTGGAGCGTACGGCGGCCCGATCGTTGATCCAGCGGCTGGTGGACGCCACGCCGGGCGGGAGCGACGACGGCCCGTTCACCAGCCGCGGCTGGCAGCTCCGGATGTTCGAGGACCGGGAGAAGCACGTCCTGGACGGCGTCATCCGGCGGCTGCGCAAGGGGGCCGAGGCCAAGAAGGACCGGCCGTTCGACATCGTCAACGACGTCCAGGACCACCTGCTCGCGGCCGCCTCCGCGCACATCGACCGGGTCGTGCTGGAGGCGTTCGTCGCGGGCATCGATCGGGCGGCCGACCCGGCGGCCGCGGCGCTGCTGTCACGGGTCTGCGACCTGTACGCGCTGAGCACCATCGAGGCCGGCAAGGGCTGGTTCCTGGAGCACGAGCGGCTCACCCCGGCCCGGTCGAAGGCGCTCACCGGCACGGTCAACAGCCTGCTCAAGGAGCTGCGGCCGCAGCTGACGACGCTGGTCGACGCGTTCGCGATCCCGGACGCGTGGCTGGCCTGCGCGATGCTGCGGGAGGAGCCGGGCCGGCAGGAGGAGATGGCCCGGCACGACGAGCGCGCCGGTCAGCGGGCCGACGCCGCCACCACCGCCGTGGCCAGCAGCGGCACGCCGACCAGCGCGAAGAGCACCGGCACGGAGGCGTACGCGGCGCCGAGCCCGAAGAACGCGTAGAGCCCGACCGCCACCACCTCGCCGGCGAAGCCGCTCACCGAGAGGACCGTCGAGCGGACGGCGCTCGGCGTGACCTCCTGCAGCCGCGTCTCGGTGAGGACGATCGCGAACTGCAGCAGGCCGAACGCCGCCCCGATCGGCAGCATCCCGGCCGGGTGCCGGCTGAAGCCACCGGCGGCCAGCAGCACCGACGCCACGGTCAGCACGACGCCGAGACCGCGCGGCCCGAGCGTCGACCAGCGGCCGGCCAGCGAGCTGCCCACGGCCATGAACAGGGCGGGCACCGCGAAGTAGAGCCCGGCGTAGGCGACCGGCACGCCGGCGGCCCGGGTGACCAGCGGGATGTATTCGTCCAGCGCGGTGAAACCGGGCACCAGGGCGGCCGGCACCAGGGCGAACCGCACGGCCTTGCCGCGGGCGTGCCGGAGCCCGGCCTTCAACGTGGCGACATAGCCGAGTTGATCGTCGTCCGATGAGGAGACCGAGGACGGCGGGAAGCCGAGCGCCACCACCCCGGCCGAGAACGCGACCAGCGTGCTCACCACGCCGACCAGCAGGTAGCCGCCGAGCAGGAACACCGGGGTGGCCAGCAGCGTGGCGACGAGCATGGACAGGATGGCGACCGTGCCGCCCCGGCCGGCCACCCGCGCGTACGTGGAAGGGTCGTCCAAGGAGTCGTAGAGCAGGGCCTCGAGCGTGCCCGAGCCGAGCGCCCCGCCGAGTCCCCACAGCACGAAACCCAGGGCGAAACCGGGGTACGCCGGCCATAGCGTCCAGCTCAGGTAGCCCAGGGCGGTCAGCGTCGCGCCGAGCGCGTACAGCCGCCGGCGCGACCACGAGTCGGCCCACGCGCCGGACGGGATCTCGGCCGTGAACGACACCACCGACCAGATCACGAACAGCGACGAGATCTCGGCCGTGGTGAGGCCGGCGTCCGCGAACAGCAACGCGTACACCGGGTAGAAGACAATGCCTTCCTCCAGCGCGCGGACGGCGTAGAAGCGTCAATGTCGGGTCATGGACCGACGATGTCCGGCGGTGGGCGTACCCGTCAACCGGTTTTTCACGGACGGGTGGGGACAGTGCCGATCACGGTGCTCCGCGCCATAGGGTGCCTCATGACCGACGTCGCGCTGGTCGACCGGATGCGCCCCGGCGACCATGTCTGCTGGACGTTCGCCCACGACGGCGAGCGCCGGCGGGTGGTCGGCGGCTGGGTGCGGGCGGGGCTGCGCGACCACCATCTGATCGTCTACCGCACCGGCGCCGCCGACGCCGTCACCGAACTCGCGGCGGAACGCGTCGACACCCGCGCGGCGATCGCCTCGGGCCGGCTGCGAGTGCTGCCGGTCGGCGAGGACTGGCTGGCCGCCGGGGCGTTCGACGCCGACACCGCCGACCGCGCGTTCCACGCCGACCTCGAACAAGCCCTGCGATCCGGGTACGCCGGGCTGCGCGCGATCGCCGACATGGCCTGGGCGGCCCGCCGGGACCCCGGCGCCGAGCAGCTCGGCCGCTACGAGCGTCAGATCAACCGGCGCATCGCCGGCGGCTACGGCATGGCCCTGTGCCTCTACGACCGCCGGGTGTTCGCCGAGCAGCGGCTGAGCGAGCTGACCCGCGCCCACCCCGCCGCCGTCACCGAACGCACCCCGCACACCGGGTCGCCGCTGCTCCGGATGGTCCGCCGCGCCGACGGGCTGCGGCTGTCCGGCGAGGCCGACCTGTCGAACCGGGACGCGTTCGCCACCGTCCTGGCCCATCTGCTCGAGGACACCACCGCCCCCGAGGTGGTGCTCGACCTGACCGACCTCCGGTTCGCCGACGCCACCAGCTGCCGCCAGGTGGTGACCGTGGCCCGCGAGTCCGGCGGCCGGGTCCGCACCGTCGGCGCCCGCCCGTCACTGCGCCGGCTACTCGCCCTGCAGGGCGCCGAACGGGTCCCCGGCCTGCTGCCGTCCGTGGCAGTCTGACGGGATGAGCAGGCCATCGATCTTCGAGTACGCGGGCGGGGCGGCCGCCTTCCGCGCGCTGGCCGCGGACTTCCACGCCCGGTGCGTCGTCGACCCCGAGCTGGAGCACCCGTTCTCACACACCACCGACCCGCACCACGTCGACCACCTGGCCGAGTACTGGGGTGAGGTGCTGGGCGGTCCCCCGGTCTACTCGGCCGAGCGCATCGGCCACTCCGGCATGCTCGACATCCACGCCCGCAACGGCATGCAGCCCCCGCTGGTGGCCGCGTTCGTCCGCTGCTTCGACGAGGCCGTCGTGGCCCAGCTGCCCGCCGACCCGTCGCTGCGCCAGACCTTGCACGACTACATGGTCTGGGCGACGACCGAGGTCATGCGGTACGACGCGAAGGACTCCGTCGTGCCATCCGCTCTGCCCATGCCGCGCTGGGACTGGTCCGGCCCCGCCACATGACGATCCGCCGCCTGAAGGCCTGTCTCAACGGCGGGCGCACGGAGCCGTTCGTCCCCTCGACGCCCGCGCAGATCGCCGCGGCCGCCGTCTCCGCCGTGGCCGCGGGCGCCGAGGCCATCCACGTGCACCCGCGCGCGGACGACGGCCGCGAGTCCCTGTCCCCCGACGACGTCGCCGCCGCCGTGACCGCCGCCCGCACCGCCGGCGTCCCGGTCGGGGTGACCACCGGCCGGTGGATCGCCCCGTCGAACCGCCACGACCTGATCGCCGCCTGGACCACGCTGCCCGACTTCGCCTCGGTCAACGTGAGCGAACCGGGTTACGACGACCTGGTCGCCCTGCTGCGCGCGAAAGGCGTCCAGGTCGAGGCCGGCGTATGGTCGGCCGACGAGGCCGACCGGGTGGGCCAGGTCGACCGCATCCTCGTCGAGATCATCGACACCCCGGCGGCCGACGCCCTGTCGAAGGCCGACGCCATCCTGGCCCGCCTCACGCCGTCGAAGGCCCCCATCCTGCTGCACGGCGAGGACGAGGCGTGCTGGCCGTTGATCGCCCACGCCGGCCGCCTCGGCCTCCCGACCCGGATCGGCCTGGAGGACACCCTGACCGGCCCGCGCGGCGAACCGGTCACCAGCAACGCCGACCTGGTCCGGCTGGCCATCGAGGTCTGGGACAACCGCTAGGACAGGCTCAGGTAGTGGCGCAGGTCGCGGGTCTCGCCGGTCACCGTTCGGACGGCCAGGATGCAGGTGTCGTCGTCGGGGTTGGCCTGGCGCAGGCGGTCGAGGACCTGCTCGAGCGGGCGCTGCGGCGACGTGAGGACCGCGTCGTCCATCGCCGTCATCACCGCCCGCAGGCCGTCGTCGGGGCCGCGGCGGCGATGCTCGACCAGGCCGTCGGTGTAGAGCAGGAGCACGTCGCCGGTGGCCAGGTCCAGGGTGGCGGTGGCGTAGCCGGCGTCCTCGAGCACGCCCAGCATGCAGCCGGCCGGGCGGGCCAGCGGCGTCGTGCGGCCGGCCCGGCACAGCAGCGGCGGCGGGTGCCCGGCCTGGGCCCAGGTCAGCCGCCGGGTCATCGGGTCGAAGCGGGCCACCACGGCGGTCGCCGCCAGTTCGGGGCGATCGCGTTCCAGCTCGCAGGTCAGCCGGTTCAGGTGGCCCAGCAGCACGGCCGGGTCGGTGGTCACCACGGCCAGCGCGCGCAGGGCGTGCCGGAGCTGGGCCATCGTGGTGGCGGCCTGGGTGCCGTGGCCGGCCACGTCGCCGACCGCGAGCAGCACCGAGCCGTCCCGGGCCTGGGCCGCGTGGTACCAGTCGCCGCCGACCAGGCTCTCCTGCCCGGCCGGGAGGTAGCGCAGCGCCACCTTGAGGCCGGGCAGCGTCAGCGGGCCGTCCGGCAACGGCAGGATGATCTGCTGCAGGGTGGCCGCCAGGGCGTGCTCGGCGGCCAGGTCACGGCGCTGGTCGGCGAGCTGCCGCTCGACCTCGGCCAGGCGTTGCGCGCTGGTCTCCCGCTCGGTGATGTCCTGCACGATGCCGAACACGCGCAGCGGGCGGCCGGTGGCGTCCCGGGCGGCGTCGGCCACCGTACGCAGATGTTTCACCTGGCCGTTCACCCGTACCCGCAGGGTCAGATCGACCCGCTCGAAGCGCGCGAAAGCCTCCTCCGCCGCCGTGCGCAGCGGCAGGTCCTCGGCCAGCGTCATCGCGTCCAGCTCGGGCTGGGTCAGCGGGCCGAGCGCCGGGTCGCGCTCGTAGATCCGGTAGAGCTGGTCCGACCAGCGCACCACCCCGCTGACCAGGTCGGCCTCGCCCCACCCGAGGTTGCCCAGCCGCTCGGTGCTGTCCACCCGGTCGGAGTCGCCGGGGTCCTCGTGCCGGAACCAGGTCAGCAGCAGCCCGCCGCCCACCCGGTGGGCCCGGACCGAGTAGATCGAGTCGAAGTACGGGAACGGCGGCACGTCGGCCGGATCGCCGGTGGCCAGCACCTCGGCGTAGATGTTCCAGCGGTCGCTGGTGATCGTCCTCGGGAACCAGCCCGACATGGTGGTGCCGATCAGCTCGCGGCCCCGGCGGCCGTCCGGCGCCACCGCCTCCGGGGTGACCGCGGCGAAGACCAGGTCGAGCAGCCGGCCCTCGGCGTCCCGGACCGGCGTGAACAGGGCCGACGCCCCGGGCAGGGCGTCCAGGATCCGCTGGGCCGCGGTCGGCCACGGGTCGCGGCGGGGCAGGCCGGGCGGCGCCGGGAAGCTCACCAGGTTCGGCTGCGGGGTCCGGCCCATCTCGGCCAGGTCGGGGATGTCCAGCAGGTTGATCACGCCGGCGGCCACCTCGGCCAGGTCGCGGTTCTGCTCCTCGGCCATCCGCAGCAGGTGCCGGTGAGCGTCGGCCAGCCGGCAGCGGACCCGGCCGGCCAGCAGCCCGACCGCCCGGTCGACCGTGGCCTCCCCCCGGCGCCCCGTCACCGTCTCGGCAGAAGCCGCGGCTCCCACGTATCGCCTCCCCTTGTCGCATGTCGCCCGGTTCCTGCATACGCGGAACGAACGGCAAGCGTCATCCCCCGAACATCCGCCATGCCTTCTCAGCTGTGGATATGCGGGATCAAGGTCACCCGATCGGGGATTCGGAGAGGTGGGTGAACAGTCAAATCTCGAAGAGGTCGCGCACGGCCTCGTTGAGGCGCACCATGCTCGAGCCGGTGACCATGCCGAGCAGCTCGGCGCCGATCGACGCGGGCAGCCGGCGCATCCGGTTGACCACCACGACACCGGTGATCGGGTCTTGCTCGGTGAGGGCCACGGCGAACGGCGGTAACTCGGTCGCGCCGCGCTGACGCACGATGGGCGCGCAGAAGGGCGCCGCGTTCTTGCGGTCGTTGTACGCGTCACCGGACAGCACCAGCACCCGGTATCGCAGATCGGTCCGGCTGCCTATGGTCCAGATCTCGCCACGCCTCATCGCAGCCGTGTCCCCTCGGCCGGCCCGTTGGTGGACGCGGCCACGCCCCACCGTCCCCCCGCCGACGCCATGCGTGGCAGCGTACCGTCGGGCCGATCTTCCCCCACGACCGGCTTGTCCCCTCCCCAGTTCGCTCACCAGGGAGGAGGATGAACCGCGGGATCCGACCCGATCGAACTGCGCCGGTCGCGAACGCGTAACAATGAGCGGGACGGACTAGGGAAGGAACGTGCAGATGACGGACAAGGCGCAGATCGGGGTCACCGGCCTGGCGGTGATGGGCCGGAACCTGGCCCGGAACTTCGCCCGCCACGGCCACACGGTCGCGGTGCACAACCGGAGCTACGGCCGGACCAAGGAACTGGTCGAGCAGTACGGCGACGAGGGCAAGTTCCTTCCGGCCGAGACCGCCGAGGAGTTCGTGGCCAGCCTGGAACGGCCGCGCCGCGTGGTGATCATGGTGAAGGCGGGCGGACCGACCGACGCCGTGATCGACGAGTTCGCCCCCCTGCTCGAGGAGGGCGACATGCTCATCGACGCGGGCAACGCCCACTACCTGGACACCCGGCGGCGCGAGGCGGCGCTGCGCGAGAAGGGCCTGCACTTCGTCGGCGCCGGCGTCTCCGGCGGCGAGGAGGGCGCGCTGCACGGCCCGAGCATCATGCCGGGCGGGCCGGTCGAGTCCTACGAGTCGCTCGGCCCGCTGCTCGAGGACATCGCGGCCAAGGTCGACGGGGAGCCGTGCTGCGTGCACGTCGGCCCGGACGGCGCCGGCCACTTCGTCAAGATGGTGCACAACGGCATCGAGTACGCCGACATGCAGCTCATCGCCGAGGCGTACGACCTGCTCCGGCAGGTCGGCGGACACTCGCCGGCCGAGATCGCCGAGATCTTCAAGGGCTGGAACGAGGGCCGGCTGGGCTCGTACCTGATCGAGATCACCGCCGAGGTGCTCAAGCAGAACGACCCGGCCACCGGAAACGCGTTCGTCGACATCGTGCTCGACCAGGCCGAGCAGAAGGGCACCGGCCGCTGGACCGTGCAGTCGGCGCTCGACCTGGGCGTGCCGATCAGCGGCATCGCCGAGTCGGTGTTCGCCCGCGCGCTGTCCGGCGGGGCGTCGGTGCGCGAGGCGGCGGCCGGGCTGCCCGGACCGACGGCGACCGCCGGGGCCGGTGGGGCCGACCTGCAGGCCGACATCGAGCAGGCGCTGTTCGCGTCCAAGATCGTCGCGTACGCGCAGGGCTTCCAGCAGATCCAGGCGGCCAGCAAGGAGTACGACTGGGAGATCGACCCGGGCGCGATGGCCAAGATCTGGCGGGCCGGCTGCATCATCCGGGCCAAGTTCCTCGACTACATCAAGCAGGCCTACGACAAGAACCCGTCGCTGCCGACCCTGCTGGTCGACGACTACTTCCTCGACGCCGTCAGCGGCGCCCAGGAGGCCTGGCGGCGGGTCGTCGCGCTGGCCGCCCAGCAGGGCATCCCGGCGCCCGGCTTCGCGTCGTCGCTGGCCTACTACGACGGGCTGCGGGCCAAGCGCCTCCCGGCCGCCCTGATCCAGGGGCAGCGCGACTTCTTCGGCGCGCACACCTACCGCCGCGTCGACAAGGACGGCTCGTTCCACATCATGTGGGCCACCGACGACCGCAACGAGACAGACGCCTAGTTGTTCAGCGCCACCGGGGCGGCCGCCATCAGCGCGGCCGCCTCGTGCGCGGGCATCGGCCGGGCGAGGTAGTACCCCTGGCCCAGCCGGTAACCAATCTCCCGAAGCCGGTTCGCCTGCGCCTCCGTCTCGATGCCCTCGGCCACCGCCGACAGCTGCAGGTACTCCGCCAGCTGGGCCACCGCCGCGGCCACCGCGAGCCGGCCCCGGTCGGCGCCCTCGCTGATCCCGTCGACGAACGACTTGTCCAGCTTCAGCACGTCCACCGGGAACGCCCGCAGCAGGCTCAGCGACGACTGCCCGGTGCCGAAATCGTCCAGGGCCAGCCGTACGCCCATCGCGTGCAACGCCTCGAGGGTCTCCCGCACCCGGCGCCCGTCCAGCACCGACGACTCGGTCACCTCCAGCACCAGGTTCTCCGGCCGCAACCCGGAATCCCCCAGCGCCGACCACACCTCGTCGACGAACCCGGCGTCCCGCAGCTGCCGGGCCGCCACGTTCACGTTGACCGACCGGATCGCCACCGGCCCCAGCTCGGCCTGCCAGCGGGCGAGCTGGGCACACGCCTCACGCAGCACGAACCGGCCCAGCGGGATGATCAGCCCGGACCGCTCGGCGACCGGGATGAACTCCACCGGCGGCACGAACCCGCGGTCCGGGTGCCGCCAGCGCACCAGCGCCTCGGCGCCCGACATCCGGCCCGTGGTCAGGTCGAACACCGGCTGGTAGAGCAGGAACAGCTCGTGCCGGATGATCGCGTTGTGCAGCTCGCTGCCCAGCCGGGCGTGGTTGACCACGTCGGCGCGCATCCGCGGCTCGAACCGGGCCCACGCCGCCTTGCCGGCGTCCTTGGCCGCGTACATCGCGATGTCGGCGTTGCGCAGCACCTCGTCGGCGCTGTCCCCCGGCCCGGCCAGCGCCACGCCGATGCTGGCCTGGGCGAGCAGCTGGTGCTCGCCGACCGCGAACGGCGCCGACAGCACCTGCAGGATGCGGGCCGCCGCCTGCTCGGCGTACTCGGCGTCGTCGGCGCTCAGCAGCACCGCGAACTCGTCGCCGCCGAGCCGGGCCGGCACGTCGGTCTCGGCCCGGCTGCTGTGCCGCAGCCGCTGGGCCACCTCGTACAGCAACTGGTCGCCCAGCGCGTGACCCATGGTGTCGTTGACCATCTTGAAGTCGTCGACGTCGATCAGCAGCACCGCGGCGGGCAGGTGCGCCTCCAGCCGCTCGGTCAGGACGGTGCCGAACCGGGCCCGGTTGGCCAGGCCGGTCAGCGGATCATGCATGGCCAGGTGTTCCAGCTCGTCCTGCTGGCGGCGGATGCCCCGCAGCGCCCGGCGGTTCTCGTACAGGCCGGTGAGCTGGCGCAGCACCACGAACCCGGCGATCAGCACCGCGCCGATGATCACCAGCCGCTGGTGCCAGTTCATCTCCCGGGCCGACAGCAGCACCAGCAGCCCCGCCGTGCTGGCCACGGCCAGGAACGGCAGCAGGCTGAACAGGTTCCGGCGCGGTCTCTCCGCTTCCGGCGCGGCGGTGGTCCGGCCCAGGACCCAGATCTGCCGGTACGCCGCGGCGCAGATCGCCGTGCCCACCACCGGCAGCGCCAGCACCGTCAGCACCGTACGTGTCGGCGCCCCGCCGGTAATCTGCAGCACCGCGATCACCACGCCGAACAGCGGGGCGACGGTGAGCAGCCGCAGCGCCTTGGAGTCCACCGGCCCGGCCGGGGCGGCCGCCGCCCGGCCGATCACCACCAGCGCGATCAGGCCGCCCACGCCGACCAGGGACATCCCGATCCGGTTGGCCTCGGTCACGCCCGGGGCGGTGTAGTCGATGACGACGGCGAAGAAGACCAGCGAGCCGGCCACCGCGACGGTCAGGCCGTCCAGCAGCACCCGCACCACGGCCAGGACGGACCGCTCGCCCAGCGGCAGGTGCAGGAAGCCGAGCATCGACATGACCACGGCGAGCACCAGGCCGGCGAACAGGTACGGCGCCAGCGCGGGCCGGTCGGAGCCGTAGACGACCACGGCCAGCAACGAGGACAGGAACAGGCAGAACGCCGCGTGTGAGTGCCGCCGCCAGAAACCCCGGACCTGGCGCGACACCTTGATCTGGGAGCCGATGCGACCGCAGAGGTAGGCGGCGGCGAGGCAGGCGAACGTGCCCGGGAGCAGGCCGGGGGCTATCGCGTCGTCGCGCACCATCAGCCACACCGCCGCCGCGACCGTGCTCACGATCGCCACGGCGAGCGGGACGAGACCGCTGCGGCGGCCCGGAGGACGGCTCATCTCGGCGTACGGCTCCCTGTCGGCTGGACGCCCTCCCCTTCGGCACCGTACCGCGTGATCTGAGAATTTCGCCCGTTACGCCAGGACCGGCGCCGGTTCCCGCACCGGCGCGGCGCCAGGCGGCTCACCACGACGGCGTGGAGCAGGACCAGCCACCGCGCCGAAGAAAAGCAGGTCGGCGAGGCCCCGCGGGGGGCGGATCACTATCATCCCGGGCGGGCTGACCGTCGAGCTGAGCGTGGAGGTGCCGTCATCGCCGTCCGTGTGATCGTCGTCGACGACCAGGTGATGGTCCGGGCGGGCATCGCCGCCATCGTCGACGCCGAGGATGACCTGACCGTGGTGGGCGAGGCCGCCGACGGTGCGGCCGCGCTGGCCCTGGCCGCGGCCACCCGGCCCGACGTGGTGCTGATGGACATCCGGATGCCGGGGATGGACGGGCTGACCGCCACCGCCCGGCTGACCGCCACCGACGACCCGCCGCGGGTGCTCGTGCTGACCACCTTCCACGAGGACCCGTACGTCTACGAGGCGCTGCGCGCGGGGGCGGCCGGGTTCGTGCTCAAGGACGCGTTGCCGGCCGACCTGCTCGCCGCGGTCCGGGTGGTCGCCGAGGGCGAGGCGATGCTGAGCCCGGCCGTCACGCGGCGGCTGATCGACCGGTTCGCGCACGACACGCCGCGGGCGGCGCCGGAGCCGGCCCGGCTGGACGCGCTCACCCCGCGGGAACGGGACGTGCTCCTCGGTGTGGCCCGGGGGCTGTCCAACGCCGAGATCGGCGCCCACCTCGCCATCACCGTCGGCACGGTGAAGGCGCATGTCAACGCGGTGCTGGGCAAGCTCGGCGTCCGGGACCGGGTGCAGGCCACGATCGTCGCCTACGACCTGGGCCTGGTCCGCCCGCACACCTGAGGGCCCCGGGGGCGGGACCGGGACCGATAACCTGAGGCCATCATGAGCCGTCGCTGGGTCTGGATCCTGCCTGCGCTGCTGGCCGCCGGGCAACTGGTGGCCTGGCCGGGCTGGCCGGTGCTGCGCGGGTCACCCCCGCCGGCCGCCGCGATCGCCGCGGTCCTGGCCATCACCATCGCCGCGGCGGTCGCCCTGCTCTGGCGGCGCACCAATCCGGTGGCGGCGACCGTGGTCGTGAGCGCGTCGCTGACCGCGGGCGCCTGGGGCCTGCCGTCCGACGCCCTCACCGTGATCGCCTTCGCCGACCTGGTCGCCCTGTTCTCGGTCGCCGCCCGCCGGCCGCCGCGCATCTCGCTGCCGGTCACCGGGGCCATGATGGTGGCGCAGTCGGTGGTGCTGATCCTCGACGGCTCCGAGGAGATGCCGGTCGGCGCCGAGATCGCGCTGGTCGTCACCGTCTACCTGATCGTGCTCGCGGCCGGTCGCCGCCATGCCCGGTGGCGGGCCGAGCGGGCCGCCGCGGCCGAGCGGTTCGTGCAGGCCGAGCTGCGCCGCGCGCGGGCCGCCGAGGTCGAGCGGCTGCGGCTGACCCAGGAACTGCACGACATCACCGCCCATCACCTGACCTCGATCGTCGTCGGGGCCACGGCGGCCGAGCGGCTCGCCGATCAGAGCGCCGGCCTGATCGCCGAGACCCTCGACCACGCGGCGCGGACCGGCCGGTCGACGCTCGAGGCCCTGCGCCGCCTGGTCGAGATCATGCAGACCCCGCCCCCGCCCGCGCTGCCCGCCCTGGTCGCCTCGTTCCAGGAGGCGGGCCAGCCGGTCACGCTGAGCGCCCCCGAGCTTCCGCTGCCCGACGCGGTTCCGGCGATCGCCCGCGAGGCCTTGACCAACACGCTGCGGTACGCGCCCCGCGCGCCCACCCGGGTGGTCGTCGCCGTGACCCCGGCCGGGCTCGAGCTGACCGTCGACAACGACGCCCCGGCCGTGCCACCGACCGGCCCGGCGATCGGCGGCGGCCACGGCATCGCCGGCATGCGCGACCGGGCCCGATCGGCCGGCGGCGACCTCACCGCGGGCCCGCGCCCCGGCGGCGGCTGGCGGGTCCGGGCCACCCTGCCCGCCCCGGCCGCACTGCCCGCCCCGGCCGCACTGTCCGGCCTGGCCCTGACCTCCCCCGCCGGCGAAGCTGAGCCCGGCCCGCCCGGCCGGGCCTGGTCGGCGCATGTCATCGACGCGATCCTGATCGCCCTGGTGGCGCTCCCGCCGGCCTGGGCGGTGCAGGACTACGTCTCCGGCGACGACCCGGCCGTGCCCGGCGGCGCCGCGCTGATGGCCGCGATCGTGGCCATCCACGCCCTCCCGCTGGCCCTGCGCCGCACCCGGCCGTGGCCGGCGCTGGCCGTCGTCGCCGGGACCGGCACTCTCTGGGCGGCCGCGATCGGGGCCGGGCTGCTGCCCGCCGAGTCCGGCTACATCCCGGTCACCGCGATCGGCGCCGACCTGCTCGCCGTGCACGCGGTCGCCCGGTACGGCCACCGCCCCCGGCGGGACTGGCTGGCCCTGCCGGCCGGGGTGGCGCCGGCCGGCATCTCGTTCGGCCTGGCCTTCGCCGCGGAACCGCAGCAGGGGTCCGGCCAGGCGCCGTGGATCATCCTGCTGATCCTCTTCAGCCTCCTGTTCGCGCTGGTCATGGCCGTTCCGCTGGGCCTGGCCTGGCTCACCGGCTGGCTGGTGCGACGGCGCCGGGCCCGGGTCACCAGCAACGAGGAGGAGTGGCTGGCCTGGTCGGCGCACTACGCGTCGGTGGCGGCGACCGCCGAACGGGCCCGCATCGCCGAGGGGCTGAGCGAGGCCGTGCTCCGGCACACCGGTGACATGATCGACGCCGCCGAGCGGGGGTCGCTGGCCGAGGTGCAGACCGGGGCCCGGGCCGCCCTGGCCGCGATGCGTGACCTGCTGCGTGACCTGCGGCGCGCACAGGAGCCGGTGCGGCCTCAGCCCACCCTCGACGACCTGCCCGCGCTGGCCGAGAAGTGGCGGTCGCACGGCCGCGAGGTGACCCTGCACGTCAAGGGCGACCACAAGGACGGCTACCGGCTGGTCGAGCTGCTGCTGGCGGCCGACACCGGCCCGGCCGAGGTGGACGTCGACGCGACCGGCGGCCGGGTCCACATCACGATCCGGCCCGCCCCGGATGACCCGGACGGCGAGATCGCCGCCGGGTTGCGCGCCCGGGAGGGCCGGATCGAGCCGGTCGACGGGGGCTGGAAGGTGCTCAGCCCTTGAGGGCGGCCGAGACCACGGCCCGCGCCTCCTCCTGGATGGTGGCCAGGTGGTCCGGCCCCTTGAACGACTCGGCGTAGATCTTGTAGACGTCCTCGGTGCCGGACGGGCGGGCGGCGAACCAGCCCGACCCGGTGGCCACCTTCAGGCCGCCGATCGCCGCGCCGTTGCCGGGGGCGCTGGTCAGCACCTGGGTGATCGGCTCGCCGTCGAGCTCCTTGGCGGTCACCTGCTCGGGCGAGAGCTTGGCCAGGATGGCCTTCTCCTCCCGGCCGGCGGGCGCGTCGATCCGGGCGTACGCCGGATCGCCGAACCTCCCGACCAGGTCGCGGTAGTGCTCACTGGGCGTGCGGCCGGTGGTGGCCAGGATCTCGGAGGCGAGCAGGTCGAGCAGCAGGCCGTCCTTGTCGGTGCTCCAGACGCTGCCGTCGCGGCGCAGGAACGACGCGCCCGCGCTCTCCTCGCCGCCGAACCCGACCGAGCCGTCCAGCAGCCCGGGAACGAACCACTTGAAGCCGACCGGCACCTCGTCGAGGCGGCGGCCCAGGTCGGCGGCGACCCGGTCGATCATCGACGAGGACACCAGCGTCTTGCCGATCGCCGCGCCGGCCGGCCAGCCGGTGCGCACCCGGAACAGGTAGGAGATGGCCACCGACAGGTAGTGGTTGGGGTTCATCAGGCCGGCGTCGGGGGTGACGATGCCGTGCCGGTCGGCGTCGGCGTCGTTGCCGGTGGCGATCTGGAAGCGGTCCTTCTGGGCGACCAGGGAGGCCATCGCGTACGGCGACGAGCAGTCCATCCGGATCTTGCCGTCCCAGTCCAGCGTCATGAACCGGAAGGTCGGGTCGACCTCGGGGTTGACCACGGTCAGGTCGAGGCCGTACCGCTCGCCGATCGCGCCCCAGTACTCGACGCTCGCCCCGCCCAGCGGGTCGGCGCCGATGCGTACCCCGGCCGCCCGGATCGCCTCCAGGTCGATGACCGAGCCCAGGTCGTTGACGTACTCGCTGCGGAAGTCGTACCCGGTGACCAGGTCGGAGGTCCGCGCCCGGCTGGCCGGCACCCGGCGGACCCCGGCCAGCCCGGCGGCGATCAGCTCGTTGGCCCGGTCCTGGATCCAGCTGGTGGCGTCGGTGTCGGCCGGTCCGCCGTGCGGCGGGTTGTACTTGAAGCCGCCGTCCGCGGGCGGGTTGTGCGACGGCGTGACCACCACCCCGTCGGCCAGGCCGGAGCTCCGGCCCCGGTTGTAGGCGAGGATCGCGTGCGACACGGCCGGCGTCGGCGTCCAGCTGTCCCGGCTGTCGACGCGCACGGTGACGTCGTGGGCGGCGAACACCTCGAGCGCGGTGACCATCGCCGGCTCGCTCAGCGCGTGGGTGTCCCGGCCCAGGTAGAGCGGCCCGTCGGTGCCCTGCTCGCGGCGGTACTCGACGATCGCCTGGCTGGTCGCGGCGATGTGATCCTCGTTGAAGGCGGTGTTCAGGCTCGACCCGCGGTGCCCGGACGTGCCGAAGGCGACCCGCTCACCGGTGGCGGACGGATCGGGGTGGCCGGTGTAGTAGGCCGACACCACGTGCGGGACGTCGATCAGGTCACTGGGTTGCGCGGGCTCGCCGGCGCGGGGATGGGCGGACATGAGTGGCCTCCTGGGGAGCGTGGACCTGACCGGATCGTATCGTCGCTCCCTACCCGCCACCCCGGAACGGTAAGCCGTTGAACCTTTCGCCGGCCCCGTACGAACTACCCGGTGTGACAGCGACCCGCGTGCTCGGCGGGGCGGTGCGGGTGCTGCTGCTCGTCCTCGGCCTTCTGCTGCTGCCGGCCTCCCCGGCGAGCGCACACTCCAGCCTGGTCTCCTCCTCCCCCGAGGGCGGCGCGGTCCTGAAGAGCCAGCCGGCCGAGATCGTGCTGAGCTTCAACGAGCCGATCACCGCGCTGCCGTCCCGCACCCAGGTCCTCGCCCCGGACGGCAAGCGGATCAGCGAGTCGGTCACCTCCGACGGCAGGGTCCTGCGGATCACGTTGCGCCCGGCCGACCGGCCGCTCGGCACCTACCTGGTCAGCTACCGGATCATCTCGGGCGACAGCCACCCGGTCGGCAATGCGCTGGTCTTCTCGGTCGGCGCGCCGTCGGCCCGGCCGGCCGAGACCGATCCGGGCCGGGTCGACGGTTCGGTCACGGCCGCGGTCCCGGCCTTCAAGTTCCTCGGGTACGCCGGGCTGACCCTCGCCGTCGGCCCGGCGATGTTCCTGGCCCTGCTCTGGCCGCGCCGGCGTTCGAGGCGGGGCGCCATCCGCCTGGTGTACGCCGGGCTGGGCCTGACCGCGCTGTCGACGCTGGGCGCGCTCTGGACCCAGGCGCCGTACGAGAGCGGCGCCCCGATCTGGGACGTGTCGTTCACCGAGCTCGGCCAGGTGCTCGCGGGCAGCTTCGGCCTCACCCTGCTGACCCGGCTCGCCCTGCTGGCGGTGGTCGCCGGCCTGCTCACCCCGGTCCTGCGCGGCGGCGCGACCCGGGTGCGGGGCGCCGCGGTCATCGTCGTGGGGCTGCTCGCCCTGACCACCTGGCCGCTGACCGGGCACGCGGTGGTGTCGCCGCTGTCCGGGGCGATCGTCGCGGCCGACATCGTGCATATCGCGGCCATGGCCGTCTGGCTCGGTGGCCTGGTCACCCTGGCCGTCTTCCTGCTGCGCCGGCGGCACCAGCGGGTGCTCGGCGTGATCCTGCCGGTCTGGTCACGCTGGGCGACCCTGGCCGTGGTCTGGCTGGCCGGGGCCGGCCTGGTGCAGGCGGTGGTCCAGGTGGGCACGCCGGCCGCGCTCTGGCAGACCGGGTACGGACGGCTGATCATCGCCAAGGCCGCCATCCTGGCCGGGGTGCTCGCCGTGGCCGCGTACGCGCGAAGTCTGGTCCGGAAGTCGCACGTGCCCGCCGCCGGACCGGGCCGGCTGATCCGTACCGTGGGAATCGAACTCGGCGCGACCACCGCGATCCTGGCCCTGAGCGCCGTGCTGGTCGGCACCACCCCGGGCGACGCGCGCAACAGCGAACCGAGGGAACCGGTCGGCGACGGCGTCTCGCAGACCCTCACCTCGCCGCTCTACACGCTGCAGTACAACATCTACCCGGTCGAGATCGGCGAGTACAACACCGTGCACGGCTCCACCTACACGCCCGAGGGCAAGCCGATCCAGGCCGCCGAGTGGACGGTCACCACCCGGTACACCGGCGCCACCGGCATCGAGGCGGTCAAGCAGCCGATGCTGCCGCTGCCCGGGCGCAACGACGCCCTCGGCTCGCTCACCTTCCCGCTGCCCGGCACCTACGAGCTGACCTTCACCATCCGCACCACCGAGATCGACCAGGCGACCGTCCGGACGACCGTGAACGTTCCCGCCACCCGGACCCGTCCCGGAGGTGAGTTCCGGCCCTCACCGGGGAATGACTGAGGGTCACCAACCTCAGGAGGCGTCCCCGATGCACGTGTCGGTGATCGGCAACCCGGACGACTCCGTCGTCGTCACCGTGCGCGGGCACCTCGACCTGGACAGCGCCCCGGTGCTGTCCACCACCCTCGACCGGGTGCTCGACCGGCCCGGCCCGCGGATCGTGGTCGACCTGTCCGGGGTGGAGTTCTGCGACTCGATCGGGCTCAGCGCGTTCGTGGTCGGGCACCGCCGGGCCGACGCGGCCGGTGGCTGGCTGCGGCTGGCCTCGCCCGGCGCCTGGATGGGCCGGTTGCTCGACACGGTCGGGGTGACCGGGTCGCTCGGCGTCTATCCCAGCGTGGCCGAGGCGCTCGCCGACCGGCCGGGGAATTAACATTCCGGGCGTGCTGATCCTGCTGCCGCCCTCGGAGGGGAAGTCCGCGCCGGCCGCGGGCGACCCGGTCGACCACGACGCGCTCTGGCTGCCGTCGCTGGCCCGCCATCGTCGCCGCGTTCTGGCCAAGCTGGCCGCGATGTGCGCCCGGAGCAGCACCCGCGGCCGGAACGCGTCGCTGGCCACGCTGGGGCTGACCGCGGGACAGCACGCCGAGGTCACCCGGAACGCGGGCCTGTTGACGGCGCCCGCCGCGCCGGCCGCCGAGGTGTACAGCGGGGTGCTCTACGAGGCGCTCGCCTTCCCCGGCCTCCCCGCCGACGCCCGGGACTGGCTGTCGGCGCGCGCGGTGGTGTTCTCCGGGCTGTGGGGTGTGGTGCGGTTCTCCGACCGGATCCCGGCGTACCGGTGCTCGGCCGGGGTCACGCTGCCGGGCGTCGGCGGGCTCACGCCGTACTGGAAGAAGATCTTGACGCCGCTGCTGGACGAAGCCGCCGCCGACCGGCCGGTCCTCGACCTGCGCTCGGGCGCCTACGCCGCGATGTGGACGCCGCCACCGGGCAGCGCCTCGGTGCGGGTCCTGCACGAGAAGGTCGTCGGCGGCGTGGCCCGACGGTCGGTGGTCAGCCACTTCAACAAGGCCACCAAGGGCCGCGTGGTGCGGTCGCTCGCGCTGGAACGCGCCGCGCCGGCCTCGGTGGACGACCTGATCGAGGCGCTGCGCGACCTGAAGTACACCGTCGAGGAACGGCCCGCCCCCGCGGACCGCCCCCGACAGCTCGATCTGGTCGTCGCCGACCTGTAGTGATAGCCCGGCCGCCCTGGGCCACCACTGGGCCTGGGTCAGGTGGCCTGCAGGACGTCGATCACGAAGCGCAGGTCGCCGCCCGGCCGGCCGCCGCCCGGGTTGTCGCCGTAGGCCAGGTCGGACGGGATGTCCAGCTGCACCCGGCTGCCCACCGGCACGCCGACCAGGCCCTGGTCCCAGCCCGGGATCAGGTTGCCGGTGCCGATCGGGAACGTCGCCGTCTGCCCGGTCTGGAACGACGACTCGAACACCTTGCCGTCGGAGAACGTGGCGCCGACGTAGTTGACCGTCAGCTGCTGCCCGGCCTTCACCCGCGGCCCACGCCCCGGCACCAGCGGCGTCACGACGAGCTTGGTCACCTTGCCCTTACCGGCGGTGATCTTCGGTTCCTGCTGCAGACGCGGGTCGACCGGCGGCGCCGACGGCTGGCCCTGCTGCGGCGACGGCTGCTCCGCGGGCGGCTCGGCCGGAGCCGACACCCCGCCGGCCGGCGCCGCGGCCGGCGTACCGGCGTCGTCGTCCTTGTCGTTGCCCCGCACTACGAAGAACACCACGATCAGCACGACCACCACGGCGGCACCGGCAAGCGCTCCCGCTATGGCCCGACCCCGCCCGGCCGTGGTCTGGACTCGATCAGTCATGGGGAACACGCGCTCCTTGTCCGGATGATTCGGCGAAAACTCCGCACACGCTACTCGGCCACCCGGCGATGATCTCCGACGAACCACCGATGCTGGTCCTCGGCCGTGTGGCCGATAACCTTCACAGGGGTGGATCGGCATCCACCGGGATGAGATCGTTGACTCCCCCCACAGCAGTGACCAGGAGGATCGGTTGCCGGACGACACCAGCGCGCCGCGGCGGCCCCGCCCCTCAGCCGCCCTGCCGGCCGCGCTCCTGCGTGACAGCCGCCGCCGGCCGATGGCCGAATACCTGATGCCCGCCGCGATCATCGTGGCCGGCATCCTGCTCGTCGTGGCCTTCGGCATCGTGATCAACAGCGTGGTGCGGGGCAAGGAGCCGACCGCCCTGCCCGCGCCGCCCCCGCCGGCCCTGGGCGACATCCCGCCGGCCTCCGACCAGGCGGTCATCCCGCTGCCCAGCGACCCGCCGTCGGCCGGCACCCCGTCGCCGGCCCGGCCCAGCACCACCCCGCCGGCGCGCAAGACCCGGCCGCCGGCCCCGCCGCCCAACGCCGTCACGATCGCCAAGGCCGCGGTGCCCGGCAAGGTCGACCTCTCCGACGAGGGCGACCGCGACTGGGTGCACTGGGGTCAGGAGGGCAAGTTCTCGCTGGAACGGGCCAAGGACGGCGACTTCCAGATCCTCGAGGGCGCGCCGACCGCGCCCCGGTTCCGGCAGACCCGGGCCAAGGAACAGTTCAGCTGGCAGGACGGCTCGCCGGTGGCCAGCTCCGGCGGCACCGTGGTCGGCATCAACACCTGCGACAAGGGCAACGGCTTCACGCTCTCGGTCCCGGCCGCCAAGGACGACCGCACGCTGCGGCTCTACGTCGGCGTGCAGAAGGCCAAGGGCACGCTCGGGGCCAAGCTGTCCACCGGCGGCAGCACCGAGGCCGGCACCCTCGAGGAGCGCGGCGACGGCTTCGCGACCGCGGTCTTCAAGATCACCTACCGATCGGCCCAGGGCGGCAAGCTCAACCTGACCTGGACCACGACCGAGACCTTCGGTGACGGCTGCGGCGGTGTGGCGTTGCAGGCCGCGACGCTGCGGTGAGCCTGTTCCAGGCCTGGGGCGGGGCGATGGCCCGGTTCCGGGCGCCCGTCCTGATCGGCACGCTGCTCGCGGTGCTCGGCGCCGGCGTCTGGGGCTTCGGCGTGTTCGGCCAGCTGGTCGAGGGCGGGTACGGCGACCCCGGCAGCGAGTCGGCCCGGGCGGCGGAGGTCGCCCAGCAGGCGCTCGGCGCCCAGGGCGGCGACGTGCTGGTCATCTACACCCCGGCCAAGGGCCCGGTCGACGACGCGGTGCTGGCCCAGCGGGTCGAGAACAGCCTCGGCCACCTGCCGGCGTCGGCCGTCACCAAGAGCGTCAGCTACTGGCAGCAGAAGGCGCCTTCTCTGCTGTCCGCCGACCGGAAGAGCGCCCTGGCCATGCTCACCCTGGCCGGCGACGGTGACGCGGCGAAGATGGACGCGTACCGGGAGATCGAGGACGACCTCGGCGTCGAGGGCGCCACCGTCCAGGTCGCCGGCGGGGTCGTGCTCGGCGACGCGACCAGCGAGATCACCACCAGCGACCTGGCCAAGGCCGAGGCCGTCTCGCTGCCCATCGTGCTGATCCTGCTGCTGTTCCTGTTCGGCTCGCTGGTCGCCGCGTCGCTGCCGGTGCTGGTCGGCGGGTGCGCGGTGCTCGGCTCGCTGGGCATCCTGCACGCCGTCACCATGACCCACGACGTGAACTCGTTCGCCGTCAACGTGGCCAGCCTGCTCGGCCTCGGCATGGCCATCGACTACGGGCTGTTCATGGTCGGGCGCTTCCGCGAGGAACAGGCCCAGGGCCGCTCCCCCGCCGAGGCGGTGTCCCGGACCGTCGCCACGGCCGGGCGTACCGTGCTGTTCTCGGCGACCCTGCTGATGATCGCGCTCGGCGGTCTGTTGCTCTTCCCGCAAGGCTTCCTGCAATCCCTGGCGTACGGCGGGCTCGCCGCCGTCGGCCTCGCCGCGCTGCTCTCGCTGACCCTGCTGCCGGCCCTGCTCGCCGCCCTCGGCCCCCGCGTCGACAAACTTCCGGTGCGGCTGCCCGCTTCGTTCCGGGGCGGCGATCGCCCGGCCGAAACCGGGTGGGCGCGGCTCGCCGGCATCGTGCTCAAGCGGCCGGTGCTGTTCGTGCTGCCGATCGTGGCCGGGCTGCTGGTGCTGGCCAACCCCGTGCGCGGCGTGCACTTCGGCGAGGCCGACGAACGGGTGCTGCCCGCGTCGTCGGCCGCCCGGCAGGCCCTGGAGACCCTGCGCGACGACTTCCCGGCCATGAGCAGCGCGGGCATTCAGGTCGTCGTACGCGGAAAGCCCGGCACTTTCCCCCAGGCCGTGGCCAAGGTCCCCGGCGTCGTCTCGGTCACCCCGTCCGGCGCGGCCAACGGCGTGACCGTGCTGACCGCGACCCCCGCCGACACCGACCCGTTCAGCGAGGCCGCCCGCGACGCCGTCCGCGGCATCCGCGACCTGACCCCACCCGCCGGGGCCACGGTGCTGGTCGGCGGCGCCACGGCCCGCAACGTGGACAGCCTCGACGCCACGGTCGACCGCCTGCCGCTGATGATCGGGCTGCTCGCCGGGGCCACCCTGGTGCTGATGTTCCTGGCCTTCGGCTCGATCCTGCTGCCGATCAAGGCCGTCGTGATGAGCGCCCTCAGCCTGGCCGCCACCTTCGGGGTGCTGGTCTGGATCTTCCAGGACGGCCACCTGGCCGGCCTCCTCGACGTGACCCCGGCGCCACCCGAGGTCGGCATCGTGGTGCTGATGGCCGCCGTGGTGTTCGGCCTGTCCACCGACTACGAGGTCTTCCTGCTCTCCCGCATGGTCGAGGCCCGTACCCGGGGCGCCACCACCACCGAGGCGGTCACCACCGGCCTGTCCCGGACCGGCCGCGTGATCAGCGCCGCCGCCGTCCTGCTGATCGTCGTCACCGGCGCCTTCGCCCTGTCCTCGGTGACCACGATGCGCTTCGTCGGCGTCGGCATGATCCTGGCCCTGATCCTCGACGCCACCGTCGTCCGCATGCTCCTGGTCCCCGCCGTCCTGGGCCTCCTCGGCAACGCGGCCTGGTGGGCGCCCGGCCCCCTGCGGCGCCTGCAGGAACGGGCCGGCCTGGCCGAGTACGCGGGCGAGGACCTCTTCCCGACCGAATCCGTCGGCCGCCACGCGGCGCCCGGGTCCGCGGGCCCACGCACCGCCACCTCCCGGCCGCGCCACTCCTGGGACGACGACGGCGAGGCCGGCCCGCGCCCGACCTGGGCCGCCGAACGCGTGCGCCCCCTCCCCGCGGGCATCGCCCTGCCCCAGGAGCCCACGGCCGTTTCACCCGCGAAGGCCGGATCCCCTTGCACCGCCACCCCGACATCCGGGCCGCCCGCGCCCGGCGCCGTGACGGCGGGCTCGCCAGCATCTGCCACCTCGACGTCCGTGTCGCCGGCATCCGGCTCGTCAGTGCCCGGGTCTCCGACCTCCGGCCCGGCGGCATCCGGCTCGCCGGCGCAAGGGTCTCCGACATCCGGCCCGTCGGCGGGGGCGGGCGCGTCAGCCGCAGGCAACTCGACCGGCCACTCCCCCGCCGCAGCCGGCCCGGCTGGGAATTCCTCGGCCGCAGGTTCCTCCGCCTCGGGCGACCCCGATGACGACCGTCCCGTCGAGGCAGGTCCGGCCGTCCCGGTCACGATCCCCGGCGCACCGCCCCTCTTCCCCACCCCAGACCCCTCTCCGCCGCGATCCTTCGACGCCCCTTCGCCGCCCGCCGCGACCTTGCCTTCGCCATCCGCCGCGTCGCCCGCTCCATCCGCGTCGCCTGGTGTCGCGCCCGCCTCGTCCTCGGTTGACGAGACGGCGCCTGGGCCGCCCGGCCCGTCGGAGGCCGCCGAGACCTCGGCTTCGTCCGAGGTCGACCTCAGCCTCGCCGAGACCGTGCGGATCACCACCGGCGAACGCCCCACCGTCTCTCCGATGGCGCCGGCGCTCGACCCTGACGAGATCGAAACGGTCGACATCGCCTCCCTGCGGAACAAGACACCGCGGGAACCCGCGGCCCGCGAGACCTCACCCCTCCAGCCGGGCGACGTGGATGACAAGCCCGACTGGTTCGCGAACGAGCCCCGAGCGGGCGACGCAAGCAACGACCAGCCACGAACCGGCAACGGCTTCGGGGCGGTCGGCCCCTCCGCCGGCATCCCGGTCCCCGAAGAACCACCCGGCCCGGAGAGCGCCGACGACAGCAGCGGCGAAATGTCCGGAGCGGACGGTGCCGCATCGACCGAGGTCCTTGATCTGGACCCGGACGCGCAGGCGCGGGTGGCGGCTGAGCAGGAACGATCCGGCGGCTGAGCAGGAACGATCCGGCGGCGGGCGGTAGCTATCGGGCAATTGACACCGGGCGGCCGGGCGGGATGTGTACCCGTTCGCTAAGTTCGGCCGCATGGTTTCTCGTCGATCTCTGCTCCGCGGGGCCACCGGCCTCGCCGCCGCAGCGCCCGTAGCCCTTGCCGGGGGCGAAGCGTTCGCCGCCGAAGGTGACACCGTTCCCGAGACTCTGGCCGCCGCCCGCGGGCCGGTCGACGCCGGGCGGACGCTTCAGCCCGAGCTGAAGCTGACCCAGCTCAGCGTCCCGGCCGGCACCGACCTCCGGGTCCGGACCGCCGACGGCTGGCGCGACCTGGCCGCCAACGGGTGCCCGGCCGGCGCCGACGGTGCCACGGCGCCCGGCAACGTGCTGGTCGCGGCGGCCGGCGTCACCGCGTACCAGATCAAGGGCGCGCCCACCGCCGTGACCGAGCTGAACACCGTGGACGGCCGCAAGCGGGCCCTCCGGGCGCAACCCCGCGCCCTGACCCTGCCGCGCGCCGCCCAGACGCCGTGGCGGCCGCGCTACCTGAGCCGCGCGGCGTGGGGCGCCGACGAGTCCTACCGCCTCAACCCGGACGGCACGCTCGACACGCCGCCCGCGTTCTACGGCGTGCAGACCCTCACCGTCCACCACAGCGGTGAGGACAACCCGATCGACGACCCGATCCAGCACGTACGCGGCATCTACTACACCCACGCGGTCACCAACGACTGGGGCGACATCGGCTACCAGCTGCTGATCGACAAGTTCGGCCGGGTCTTCGAGGGCGTCTACTCCGACGCCGACCCGATCCCGGTCTTCGGCCCGGAGCCGGGCGCGGACGGCCGCCCCCAGATGGTGAACGGCGCCCACGTCGGCGGCTTCAACGCCGGCAACATCGGCATCTGCGTGCTCGGCAACACGATGATCACGCCCCCGACGGCGGCGGCGGTGCGCTCCCTCACGATCGTGCTCGCCCTGCTGGCCAAGGCCACCAACCTCGACCCCGAGGGTACGACCAGCTACGTCAACCCGGTCTCCGGCGCACAGGCCACCCTCCGGACGATCAGCGGCCACCGTGACTGGCACACCGCCAACCCCGCGGCCGGCGCCACGCTCTGCTGCGGCGATTCGCTCTACGGCCAGCTCCCGGCCATCCGCACCCGCGCGGCGGCCCTGGTCAACCTCTTGTCCTGAGCCGACCCTGACCGCGCCGCCCCTCACGGTTGAGGGGCGGCGCGGTCGCATCCGGGCTGATATTGTTTCGTCGCGCCCCCGGATGGGGCCTACCGCATGGAGGTAACGGCTTCCTCAAGCCTTGACAGGACCGGCAGATCCGGCCTCTCCCCATGCACGTATGGCCTTGCGGGGTAACCCCTTCTGTCGTTCCCTGTCGCCTTCAGCTCTCGCGACGACAGGAAGTGCTTTCATGACCGACAACCGCGTCAAAGGGATGGGCGACTGGCTCATCGAGGTCCACGACTGGTTCCGCGCCGAGCTGGCGACGTTGCAGAGCCAGGCCGCGGCCGGCGAACAGCTGACCCCGGCGAAAGATCTGCGCGCCAACTGCGTGGCTTTCTGCGGCGACCTGACCCGGCACCACACGGGCGAGGACCGCGGCGTCTTCCCCATGCTGGCCCGCGCCCACCCCGAGCTGACCGAGGTGATCATCCGCCTGGAGAAGGAGCACGAGGTGGTCGCCGACATCCAGCACCGCATCCAGGCCCTGGCCGACGCCGAGGCCGGCCGCGACCACCTGGTGCCCGAGCTCGACCGCCTGGCCGCCGAGCTCAACGCCCACCTCCGCTACGAGGAGGAGACGATCGTGGCCGCCCTCAACGAGACCCCGGCCCCGCCGATGATGTAGAAGCCGATCATGCAGGAGCCGATGATGTGGCCGCAGCGCTGAGGGAACTGAACTGGAGGCCGGCCAGCCGCCACCCCTCGGGCAGCTCGACCCACGTCTGGCCGACCCGCGTGGTCAACGCCATCTCCTGCCCGCGCCAGAGCGAACGGCTGCGCTGCACACACCGGACGATCGCCGCGTGACCGTAGAAGCTCACCTCGACGTCGCTGCTCTCCAGGCTGACGTAGGCGAACTCGGCGAACTTGCCGACCCACCGCGCCTTGTCGAGCACGTGGCCCTGCTCGCCGATCGACCGGAAGTCGTCGGCCAGCAGGGCGTTCAGCGCGTCGACGTCGGCGCGTAGCTCGGCCTCGTCGAAAACGTCGCGGAGCCGTTCAACCTCTGATCTCACAGGCCACACCCTCTACAGCATCCTAGGATGAATCTCTACTCGTCGACCGGGAGGGCCAGATAGGCGGGCCGGAGCTTCTCGATCAGGTCGTCGCCGAGCGGGGGCGGGTCGAGCTGGTCCAGCAGGACATCCGGGCGGGTCCGGGCCGGCGGCGCCGCCGGGGGCACCGCGTCCGTTCCCCAGAAGTCCGCCGGATCGCCGAGCCCCGGAGAAGCGGACGGCGGAGGCTCCTCGGGCGGGTCGAACGCGGCGACCGCCACCGCGCCGCGCAACCGTCGCAGGCGGTCGAGCAGTTCCTCGCGGGTGCGGCCGCGCCAGGCGAAGACCCCGAACGGGTCGGTGTCGAAGGAGCGGGCCAGCTCGTACAGGGTCGCGGCCAGATGGACGCAGGGCATGGGCCAGCGTTCGCAGGTGCAGTCCATCGCCACGTCGTCGAGGGACAGCGGCAGCAGGGTCAGGCCGGCCTCGGTGAAGATCCGGTCGATGCCGGCCGGCATGCGGCCGTCGAGCAGGTCGGCGACGAAGCGGGCCTGCGCGGCCAGGGCGTCCTCGACGCGGGCCCACTCGGCCGCGCCGAACGCCCGCACCGCGATGCGGGCCCGGAACGCCGCGCGATCTTCCGGGCCGCGGACCCGCGCGACCACGAGACTGCTGGAGATCGTGAGGCTGCGGACGTAGCC
This sequence comes from Actinoplanes sp. NPDC089786, assembly GCF_040684855.1. Classification (NCBI taxonomy): domain Bacteria; kingdom Bacillati; phylum Actinomycetota; class Actinomycetes; order Micromonosporales; family Micromonosporaceae; genus Actinoplanes; species Actinoplanes sp. NPDC089786. The sequence goes on along the minus strand of NZ_JBFBGU010000009.1, from coordinate 160,546 downwards.
GTTGCGGGCGTCCCGGCGGCCCCGGGAGAAGGTCGAGGTCAGGCGCAGTGATTCGAACGTACCCAGGAAGGGTTGAAGGTCAGTCACCGACGGCCTCCGGGGAGAGGGCGAGCAGGTCACGCAGCTCGGCCGTGGACAGCGTGGTCAGCCAGCTCTCGCCGTTGCCGACCACCCGTTCGGCGAGCGTGCCCTTCTCGGCGATCATCCCGTCGATCCGTTCCTCGAGGGTGCCCAGGCAGGTCAGCGTGTGCACCTGGACGTCGCGGTGCTGCCCGATGCGGAACGCCCGGTCGGTGGCCTGCGCCTCGGTGGCCGGGTTCCACCAGCGGTCGACGTGCACGACGTGGTTGGCCGCGGTCAGGTTGAGCCCGGTGCCGCCCGCCTTCAGCGACAGCACGAAGATGCCCGGCCGGGTGTCGGCCTGGAACTCGGCGACCAGCCGGTCGCGTTCGGCGCGCGGGGTGCCGCCGTGCAGGTAGCGCACGGGCACGCCGAACCGCGCGGCCAGGTGGGGCGTCAGCATCGACCCGAACCGGGTGAACTGGGTGAAACACAGCGCCCGCTCCCCCGCCGCCAGCACCGCGTCGAGGATCTCCTCGAGGCGTTCCAGCTTGCCGGAGCGCCCCGGCAGCGGGGAGCCGTCGCCGAGCAGCTGCGCCGGGTGGTTGCAGACCTGTTTGAGCTTGGTCATCGTGGCCAGCACGTAGCCCTTGCGCCGGTCGGACGCCTCGCCCATCCGCTCCAGCATGTCGTCCAGCACGGCCTGGTAGAGCGTGGCCTGCTCGGCGGTCAGCCCGCACAGATGCCGGACGTGACGTTTGTCGGGCAGGTCGTTGATGATCGACGCGTCGGCCTTCTCGCGCCTGAGCAGGAACGGGCGGGTCGCCTGCCGCAGCCGGTGCGCGGCGTCCTCATCGGAGTACCGCTCGATCGGAACCGCGAAGCGCGCGCGGAAGGTCGGCGCGCCGGCCAGCACCCCCGGGTTGAGGAAGTCCAGGATGGACCACAGCTCGGCCAGGCGGTTCTCGACCGGCGTGCCGGTCAGCGCGATCCGCGACCGCGCCGGGATGCGCCGCACCGCCTTGGCCACCGCGCTGGCGCTGTTCTTGATGTGCTGCGCCTCGTCCAGCACGATCCGGTCCCAGCCCATCGCGGCCAGCGCCTGGTGGTCCTTCGCCGCCGTCCCGTACGTGGTCAGCAGCACGTCGCAGTCGACCGCCGCCTCCCGTTCGGCCCCGTGCCACACCCGCACCCGCAGCGACGGCGCGAACCTCGCCGCCTCCCGCTGCCAGTTCCCCAGCACCGACAGCGGGCAGATCAGCAGCGTCGGCCCCCGCCGCGCGTGCAGCAGCAGCGCCAGCAACTGCACGGTCTTGCCCAGCCCCATGTCGTCGGCCAGGCACGCGCCCAGCCCCAGCCCGTCCATGAAGGAGAGCCAGGAAAAACCCCTTCGCTGGTACGGCCGGAGCACGCCGATCAGGTCCGGTGGCTGGTCGATCAGCTCGAGCCGCTCGTCCAGGTCCCCCGAGAGCAGACCGGCCGCCCACCCGGCGCCGGACACCGCGGTGACCGGCAGCGGCAGCTCCTCGGGCGGCAGCAGCCGGATCATCCGCAGGGCGTCCCCCGCGGTCATCGACCCGCCGCCCCGCCCCAGGAACGCCAGCCCCGCGGCGAGCCGCTCCGGGTCGAGATGCACCCAGCGCCCGCGCAGCCGGACCAGCGGAACCTTGACCTTGGCCAGGTCGGACAGCTCGTCCTCGGTCAGCACCCGCCCGCCGAGCGCCAGCCCCCAGTTGTAGTCGACCATCGAGGCCAGGTTGGCCGTCCGGTCGCGCAGCACCGGGGCGATCGGCTCCGGCGTCCGCACGTCGAGCGCCAGCCCCAGCCCCGGCCGGTCCCGCCACCAGGCCGGCACCATCACCCCGTAACCGGCCTGCTCCAGCACCCCCGCGCAGGTCAGGAACCGATGCGCCCCTTCGGTGGTCAGCACCAGATCGACCGGCCGGGCCACCCGCAACGCCCCGTCGAGCTCCGGAACCAGCCGGGCCGCCCGCCCCAGCCCCGCGAGCAGCCGCTCCTGCGGCCGATGCGTCCACCGCCGCAACGGAGCGATCTCATCCCGCCACACGTCCCCGGCCGTGACCAGCACACTGGGCTCATCCAGCGGCTGCAGCAAGAACTCGACCAGCCAGGCGTCCTCCGCCGGCGCCTCCACCGCACCACCCGTGGCGTCGGGCAGATCAGGCTCCATCTCCTGCAGATGACTGAGCCGGAACACCACCCGGACCGCCGCCCCGCCCGCCGCCTCCGCATGCCACGCATCCAGCATCTCGGTCAGCGCGTGCACCACCTCGGGCGCCGCCTCGAACTCCCCCGGCACCCGTTCCGGCCACTCATCGGCTTCTTGCCGCCCGACCCCGCCCGGTTCGTCGTCGGTTTCCTCCCGCTCAGGGCCGGCCGGCCCGTCGCCGATTCGCGGCGGCTCGCCGCCGGCAAGGGCGGCGTCATGCGCGCCGAGACCCTCGTCGGCCTCGGACGGTTCATCGCGTGCCAGGGCAGTGGGCCGCCCGGCCGCCGCGGCCTTCGTCGTCGTGAGCGCGGCCGGCGGGCGGGCCGGTGTGGGTGACCCGTCATCGGTGAGGGCGGTCAGCCACGGCTCGCCGGAGAGGGTGACCCCGGCCTCGGCGAGACGCGTGCGGACCAGCCCGTCGATGAGCCGATCAAGCGCGGCGTGGAGCAGTTCGGCCGCAGGCCGCCCATCGGTGTCACCGGGCCGGAGGCGTTCCGCGCGACAGGCCGCGGGCATGCGTCGCAGCAGCTCAGCATGCCGAGTGACATCCGGCCCGGTGAGCACCGCCCGCCAATAGGCCCGCGGCCGCATCCCGTCGGGCCACACCCCCGGCAACACCCGCCCCCGGGCAACCAGGTCGGCCGCGAACGCACACACCTCGACCAGATAGGCCAGCGACGGCCCGATCCGATCATCGTCGTCGGCGACATCCGCGCTCACGAACGGCACGCTCACCGCCGCCACCTGCCAAGCCTGCCAACGCGGCTTCCCACGGCGCGCCGCCAGCCCGAGCTGCGGCGACGCCAGAGGCCCACTGGTGACCGACGGCAGCAACAGCGTCAACGGCCCACGCGCGTCCCCGTCCGGCAGCCCCTCCACCCCGGCCGCGAAGGGATGCCAAGCCGCTTCCCCCCGCCGCCGCGACGGCGCGAACACCACCTCACCCTGAGCAGGCGCCTTCTCGTGGCCGGCGTTCCCACCCTGAGCAGCCGCCTCGCCCAGGTCAGCCGCCTCGGCTGGCGGAACCGCCTCGTCGCCACCCGGATCCGCCGCGGGCGCCACCCGCGTCGCCGAGCCGGATCTCGCCGCCAGGTCCGCGCCGGCCGAATCAGATCCCAGGGCGGAAGGCTCCGGACCGGACCCGAGGAAAGCCGGCGAGGCGGCCGCGTGCGGCCGGGCGGCGGCGTCGACCTCGGCCCAGACGGCGAAGGCGCCATCACGGGCGATGACCCCGTGGAGGACACGGGTCACTCGGCGGTCCAGGTGATCACCGGCGGCCGGACCCGGGCACAGATCGGCCCACCCGCGGCGTCGGTCAGGCCGAGCCGCCCCACCATCGTGGCCGTGCCCGCATGCCCAGCCAGCAGCACCTCACCCGGAATGTCCGAGAACAGCAACTTGGCCCGCCGGAACATGTCGAACCGCTCATCATTGACCGCGCCCCAGGTCAGATACAGGAACCGCGCCCCCGGCCGCCCATGCACCCAAGGCCCACCGACGTCGACGAGCCCTTCGCCGACATCCCGGCTGCCCACCTCGAATTCCCACGAAGCCGACACCTCGGACGCCGGCACCAGAAACTCGGGCGACGACTGCCGCTGCACCCCCACATGCACATTGGCCAGCCGCAACTCATCGGCCGTCGCCCCCGGGCGACGCCCCGGCAGGTCGCTGCCCTCGATCCTGATCCGCACGCCACAACCCTAGGCCGCGGGTACGACAACGTCCCACCACCGCAGCCGGTGCTGCGCATACACGCTCACAGCAGGCGCGGGGGCGGTGCCTATATGCGCTCAGAGCAAGCGCCGGGCGGTGCCCATACGCGCCCAGAGCAAGCGCCGGGCGGTGCCCATACGCGCTCAGAGCAAGCGCGGGGGGCCGTCAATGGCCGATCGGCTACCAGGGCCTCGCTGATCTGCGCTGCACCCGCCCGCCCGGACGCCCAAGGCTGGAAGACATGATGGGAAACCGAACAGTCACCGCCCTCCTGTCCGCGGCCCTGACCCTCGCCGGCTGCACCGCCGCGGCCCAGAGCCACGACCATCTGACCGCCCGCACAAGGGCCGGCCTGGTCCACGGCGCAAGCGACGGCGAGGTCAAACGATTCAAGGGCGTCCCGTACGCCGCCCCGCCCGTCGACGACCTGCGCTGGCGCGCCCCGCGCGAGCCGGCGCCCTGGCCCGGCGTCCGCGAGACGACGAGGTCCGGCCCGCCCTGCGCTCAAGGGCCGAACCGCAAGGACGCCGCCGAGGACTGTCTCTATCTCGACGTGACCGCCCCGGCGACGGGCGGGAACAAGCCGGTCATGGTCTGGCTGCACGGTGGCGGGTTCGCCGAGGGCGCCGGGCGGGACTACGACCCGCGGCGGCTGGTCGCGCGGGGTGACGTCGTCGTGGTGACCGTCGAGTTCCGGCTCGGCCTGTACGGCTTCTTCGGCGCGCCGGGTCTCGACGGCGGCGGGACGTTCGGGTTCCAGGATCAGCAGGCGGCGTTGCGCTGGGTGCGGGACAACATCCGGGAGTTCGGCGGCGACCCGGGCAACGTGACGCTGTTCGGCGAGTCGGGCGGCGCGATCGCCACGTGTGCCCAGGTCACGTCGCCAGGGGCCAAGGGGCTGCTGCGCCGGGCGATCATGCAGAGCGGCTTCTGCGACGGCACGATCCCGAAGAACCTGACACCGACCGGCAGCCCGGAGTTCCACTTCTTCCGGCCGGCCGCCGAGATCGACGCGATCGGGGCCGCCGCGATGCGGGCGCTGGGCTGCGACACCGTCGACTGCCTGCGCAAGCTGCCGGTCGACGCGCTCAACCCGCGGTATCCGGCTTTCGGCTCGGCGGCCTACCGGACGCCGAGCCTGCCGGAGGACCCGCGCCTCGCGATCCGGAACACGAGCGTTCCGATGATCGTCGGCGCCACCCGGGACGAGCACCGGCTCACGGCCGGCATCATGGCGCTGGCCGGCTACGACTGGTCGAAGGCCGGCTTCGCCACGCTGATGGCGGACGCGTTCGGCGCGGAACCGGCCGGGAAGATCGTTCAGCGGTACGGCCGGGACAAGGACGTCGCCCGGGCGTGGGCGGCGGCGTTCACCGACAGCAGCACCTGCGCGCAGGATGTGCCGGGGTACGCCCGCACCTACGACTTCGCCGACGAGCACGCCCAGCCGTTCGTGGACCTGCCGCCGGGCTTCGACGCGGGCGCCTCACACGCCTCCGAGCTGCCGAATCTCTTCGAGGTGGCCGGTCGTAAGCCGATCACCGACCCGTACTACACCGACGCCCAGCGCCGCCTGGCCGCCCGGATGATCGGCTACTGGTCCGCGTTCGCGCGCACCGGCGACCCGAACCACGCGGGCGCACCGGCCTGGCCGGGGGCGACCGGCCTCCAGCTGGCCCCGGACGCGATCAAGCCGGTCGACATCGACGCCCGGCACCGATGCGCGTTCTGGCGAAGCCTTTGAAACCCTAGGAGTTGTCGCGGACCCAGGCGTCCATCAGGCCGCCGAAGTGCCCGAGGAAGCGCTCGTGCTCGTGCGCCGGGTAGGTGCTGCGGACGGTCTCGTCGAGCAGCCTGGTGAAGTCGGGCGAGCTGACCCAGTCGTACACCATCTCGTCGACGTGGGAGAGGTGCCGGGCACAGAAGTCCTGGTACTTCTCCACCTCGAAGTACTCGTCGGCCAGCTTCCGGTAGCCGGCCAGCTTCTCGGCGTACGACAGGTCGTCCCGGTCACCGATCGCGAAGTACTCGGCGCTGTTCATGTCGAGCCGCGGCTTGCGGCCGGTGACCACGCAGAACACCGTCCAGCGCAGCAGCGCCGCCATCGCCCACGGGAAGTAGTAGTGCAGCGACGTGACGGCCACGTCGGGGCAGGCGTTGGCGTAGTCGATGGGGTGCACCTCGCCGCCCTTGACGAGCGACTCGCAGCTGTTGAACTCCCACCGGAAGAACGCGTTGATCAGCCGGGAGATGGTGATGACCTCGTCGCCGGTCTCGGGCGTGAGGAAGTCGTGCTCGACCGCGTACCGGTCGTACATCGGCAGGTCGGGCCGGAACTTCATGACCATGGTCTCGGGGCCGATGGTCAGCGAGCGGGCGAACACGTCGTAGCCCTCGACGGCGGCCTGCAGGTGCATCAGGCGCTCGCCGGAGGCGTCGTAGGCGTCGTGCAGCTCGGTGGCGTTGCGGATCTTGGAGACGCCGACCCAGGCGCCGCCGTCGTACGGCTTCATGAACAGCGGGTAGCCCACCTGCGCCGCGGTCTCGTCCAGGTCGAACGCCTCGTTGTAACGCGCCGACGTGTACGCCCACCGCGAGTTGTCCAGCGGGTTCTTGTACGGCACCAGCACCGTCTCGGGCACCTTGAGCCCGAGCCGGATCATCGCGCAGTACGCCGTGTGCTTCTCCATCGACTGGAAGGTGAACGGGCTGTTCAGCAGGTACACGTCGTCCATCATGGAGATCTTCTTGAGCCACTCGCGCGGGTGGTAGTACCAGTACGCGAGCCGGTCGATGACCAGGCTGTGCCTCGGCTTGTCGCGCAGGTTGAACGGCTCGATGGTGACGCGTTCGCTGCGTACGTCGTGCGTACGCCCGTGGTCGTCCTTGACCGCACCGACCCGCCGCAGCAGGGCCTCGTAGGCCCGGGGCCAGTCGTCCTCGGTCCCCAGCAACAATCCGATGGTGTGTTCGACGTCGGCCACGGCCCGCCTCCTCCAGGATCTAGAACACTTTCTGCAGCAACGTGGTGAGGTAGGGGTCGAGGGCGTCGCGCCAGCCGATCCAGGTGTGCGCGTCCGGCACCTCGTCGAACGACACGTCGTAGCCGTGCCCGCTGAGCACGGCCGCCATGTCCTTGTTGTTGGCCAGGTTCTCCTCGACCGCACCACAGGTGAGCGTGATCGGCACGGCGGGACCGTCGGGACGGCGGCGGACCCGGCCGGTGAACCGGACGATCCGCAGGTAGCGCCCGAAGCCGGACTCCTGGCGGTCGAAGCGCGGCTGGAACAGGCTGGCCGACTGCAGGAAGAGCCCGCCGAAGGCGGCCGGGTGCCGGCGCTGGGCGTGCAGTATGGCCAGCCCGCCGAGGCTGGCGCCGATGCCGACGACGGGCCGGTCGGCGCCCAGCTCGGCGGCGAGCTTGGGCAGGGCGTCGCGGGCCAGGGCGCGAGCGTACGCGGGACTGGCCGAGTACCACTCGAAGCGCTCGCCCGGCGGCAGCAGGACCAGGTGGAACGGTGGCACCCGGCCGGCGCCGATCATTGCGGCGGCGTACCGGCCGAGCTCGCCGAAGCGGTGGTAGTCGGGCCCGTCGTGGGCGATCACGACCCGGCCGGTGGACGCGTCCGGCGACCACACCTGCGCGACCATCTCGCCGCGCACCGCGGGCAGCGGCAGGTAGACGTCGCGCCAGGCGCCGTGGGCCTGCGGCAGCGTCAGCCAGGCCGGTTCGCGGTAGTCGTCGCAGCGCAGCTCGGAGGAGTCGCCGAACCCGCCGCCCACGCGGAGTGGGTTGTCCGGGTCGCAGACCCATTCGGTACGCCCGTCGGGGTGGGTCAGTTCCAGCTTGTACTCGAGCCGGCGGACGGGCGGGCGGGGCCGGCGCAGCTCCCAGGCGTGGTCGGCCGGGTCGTAGGCGAACGTGAGATCGGCGCCCCGGGGGAACGCGCCGCTTCCCAGCCGTACCCCGGCCAGCCGTTGATCTTGATCAAGCAGGCGGAAGCAGACCTCGGGGCCACGACACCACGCCCCGGCCCCCGGTTCCATGAACGAACCTTAACGGTCCCTCCAGGGAAGGGCACAAGATCTACGAGCCGTAGTGCTGCGGGGACTCCATCGACGGCGGGAGCCCGAACATCTCGGCCAGGCCGGTGACCCGGAGCTGGCGGTGCACGAACTCGCTGGGGTTGCGCAGCACGAACCGGGTGCCGGTCTCGCGCGCGGCGTTGTAGCCGGTGACCAGCGCGCCGATGCCCATCGAGTCCATGAACGTGACGAACGTCAGGTCGACGATCATCGTGACCGGTCGTTCCGCGTGCAGCGTGGACAGCAACGCCTCGCGCAACGCGTCGACGGTGGCCGCGTCCAGGGTGCCGCGCACGTCGACCACCATGGCCCCGTCGGCCTGGCGCCGGGTCGTCATCACGGCCTCACCCATGCTGGGCCTCTCCTTGTCGTGTGACTGCTTCCCCACCGTACAACGACCTGCTCATCCCCCGCAGGTTGGCGCATCTTTCCGCGACCCCGGCGTACACCGCGTGCGCTCCCGGTCACCCACCGTCCGGGCGATTGCACAAGAGGCGACACCAAGATTGCCGGACTCTGCTGATCCACTTGCCGTCCATCTTGCGGCCCACCTGTGGGAACGGAACTGTGAGCATCGGTAACCGTCACCCGGCAGGGCGGAGGCGTGGGTTCTATGGCCACAGCATCGGGACAGAAACCGGGGATCTTCGCGATCCGTGATGTGCGTTCCCTGATCACCGAGACCAGTGAGGAAGGACACGGCCTCAAGAAGGCGGTCGGCGCCAGTCAGCTCACCGCGATGGGCGTCGGCGCGATCATCGGCACCGGCATCTTCGTGGTCATCGGCGAGGGCGCCGGCGTGGCCGGTCCCGCCGTCATCCTCTCGTTCGTGCTGGCCGCCGTGGCCTGTGCGTTCTCCGCGTTGTCGTACGCCGAGCTGGCCTCGTCCATCCCGGTCGCCGGCAGCGCCTACACCTACACGTACGCCACCCTCGGCGAGATCGTCGCCTGGATCATCGGGTGGGACCTGATCCTGGAGTACGGCGTCTCGGTGGCCGCGATCGCGGTCGGGTGGGGCGGCAACCTGAACGCGTTCCTCGACTCCGCCTTCGGCGTGGCCCTGCCCGACGCGATCTCGAAGTCGCCCGAGGACGGCGGCGTCTTCAACCTGCCGGCCGTGTTCATCGTCCTGGCGATCACGCTCCTGCTGGTCCGGGGCGTCACCGAGAGCGCACGGGTCAACTTCGTCATGGTCGTCATCAAGCTGACCGTGCTGCTGTTCTTCATCGTGGTGGCGTTCGTCAACTTCGGCACCGGCAACTTCCAGAACTTCGCGCCCACCGGGGTCGACGGGGTGACCTCGGCCGCGGCGATCATCTTCTTCGCGTACATCGGGTTCGACGCGGTCTCGACCGGCTCCGAGGAGGCCCGCAACCCGGCCAAGGACCTGCCGCGGGCGATCATCGGCTCGCTGATCATCTGCACGATCTTCTACGTGCTGACCGCGGTCGGCGCGCTCGGCATCGCCAGCCCGGACCAGATGAAGGAGAGCGACGCGCCGCTGGCCGCCGCGCTCGACCAGGGCGCGGGCATCAGCTGGGCGGCCGGGATCCTGGCGCTCGGCGCGGTCGTCGCGATCACCAGCGTGGTCCTCGTCATCATGTACGGCCAGACCCGCATCTTCTTCGCCATGTGCCGCGACGGCCTGCTCCCGGAGAGGCTGGCCCAGGTCAACCAGCGGTACGGCACCCCGGCCCGGCTCACCATCGGCCTCGGCGTGCTGATCGCCATCCTGGCCGCCCTGGTGCCGCTGAGCGAGATCGTCAAGCTGGTGAACATCGGCACGCTGTTCGCGTTCGTGCTGGTCAACATCGGCGTGATCATCCTGCGCCGGACCCGGCCGGAGATGCCGCGGCCGTACCGCGTGCCGTGGTCGCCGGTGCTGCCGATCCTCGGCGTGCTGTTCGCCGTCTACCTGATGAGCGACCTGCCCATCGACACCTGGATCCGGTTCGTGGTCTGGCTGGTCATCGGCATCGTCATCTACTTCGCGTACGGCTACCGCCACTCCAAGGTCCGCAAGGACGCGCTGGCCGGCCGCACCACCCCGCCGCCGGACGGAGGTGAGCCGAGATGACCGGACCGGTCGTCACCGGCGTCGACGGCCAGGCGTGCGGCACCGACGCCCTGTTCCTGGGCCGCTGGCTGGCCGACAGCCTGGGCGTGCCGCTGGTCGTGGCGGTCGTGCACGCGGCGCCCAGCGCGCTCGGCTCGGGCCGGGTCGACGCCGAATGGGTCGCCGACCGGCACCGGGCCGCGGAGGCCGTGCTCGACGGCGCCCGGGCGGCGCTGGCCGACGTGCCCGGCGAGGTGGAGTACCGCTCGGTGGCGTCCTCCTCGGCCGCGCACGGGCTGCACGACCTGGCCGAGGAGGTACGGGCCTCGGTGATCACGGTCGGCTCCTCCAGCACCGGGCCGAAGAACCGGCTCCTCGCCGGCAGCACGGCCGAACGCCTGCTGGCCGGCAGCCAGTGGCCGATCGCGGTCGCGCCGCAGGAGATGGGGGCGGCGCCGGGCGCCCACGGCCGGGTCGGCGTCGCCTACGTGGACACGCCGGACGGACGCGCCGCGCTGGCCGAAGGCGCCGAGATCGCCCGCCGGACCGGCACCACGCTGCGGCTCTACACGGTGGTGGCGGACACCGACGGGACGCTGCCGTTCCTGGTCGGGGCGGACGCGGAGCACGCGTTCCTGGAGACCGCCCGCGAGACGTACGAGGAATCGTTGCGCCGGGCGGCCGCCACGGTCAGCGGCGTCGAGGTCGACTGGAAGCTGCTCACCGGCCACGTGGTCGAGGCGCTCACCGAGCTCGACGAGGTGGACGTCCTCTGCTGCGGCTCGCGGGGCTACGGCCCGGCCCGCCGGGTCCTGCTCGGCGGGGTCTCGACGAAGCTGGTCCGGGGCGCGCGCAGCCCTCTGGTCGTCGTACCTCGCAGCGGCTGATCGGCAGGACAAGCGCTAGTCGGCTCGATGCCGGCCGAAACGCGGCTCGGTCGGCATCGACGCCGCGGTCGGCATCTCGGCCGCCCGCTGGTCGAAGGCCGGCAGCGGCCGGGCCGACTCGAAGTCGGCCATCGGCACGTAGACCCGGGCATCCACCGCCTCGGCCAGCAGCAGCGCGGCGACCATGGCGGTCGGGCGCTCGAGCGGGTCCTTGTCGAGGCAGCGGGACATCAGGTCGAGCACCTCGCTCGCCATCCCCTCGATCGGGGGCAGCGGGTCGGGGTGGTCGAAGCGCTGGGCGTGCACCAGCTCGGTGTTGGTCGTGGCGGTCCACGGCAACCGGCCGGACAGGCAGTGGTAGAGCAGCGTGCCCAGCGAGAACATGTCGGTCGCCGGGGTCGCGGGCAGGCCGTCGAAGCGCTCCGGGGCGACGTACGCCGGGGTGCCCATCACCGGGCCCTCCGGATCGGGGTCGGGCGATCCGATCGCGGCGGCGATGCCGAAGTCGAGCACCTTGGCGCCGGCCGGGGTGAGCATGATGTTGGCCGGCTTGATGTCGCGGTGCACGACATGCTCGGCGTGTGCGGCGGCCAGCGCGGCGGCGACCTCGGCCGCGACGCGGACGGCGATCCGCCAGTCCAGCGGCGCACGGGCCAGGTGGTCGCTGAGCGTCTGCCCCTCGACCAGCTCCATGACGATGTACGGCACGTCCTCGCCGCCCGAGCGTGAGGTGCCGAAGTCGTGCACGCCGGCCACGTTGGGATGGGCCAGCCGGGCCGCCGAGCGGGCCTCGGTGCGGACGACGTCGACGCCGGAGACCTCGCCGAGCGTGCCGGCCGCCGCGGTCGACATCAGCTTCACCGCGACGGGACGGTCGAGCACCTGGTCGTGGCCGTGCCACACCTCGGACATGCCGCCGATGCCGATGCGCCGCACGAGCTCGTACCGCTCGCCCACCACGCGCATCGTCAACACACTCCCGTCCCCCCGGCCACGAACGTTGCCTACCCTCGCGCCGCCCGCGACAAACGGAAGATCCGTACACCCGTCCGAGTGGTCGGGGGTGCTGACACAGCGGGGCCGCCCTTCGTGAGGACGGCCCCGCCGTGATCGATGCCTTGATTGGTACGCCGGCACCGCGCGTTCAAGATCGACGTTAGGCCAGGTCGGGCTCGGCCGGGCGCGCGCCCCCGAGCAGCGTGACGCCGCTCTCAGGCCGGCTCGCTCCGCAGGTCGTGGGCGCCGTCGGCGCGGGTCGCCTCGTAGTACAGCCGGCCGGCGCCGTCCGGCATGGTGACCACGCTCAGGTAGCGCAGCCCGTTCGGGGCGTGCGGGCTACCCAGCGGCGGCCCGTCGGCGGCGGTGAGCGGGCCGAAACTGCCGTCGGCGAGGCGGGCGCCCCGGGCCGTGCCCGTGCGCTCCTCCCAGTTCTCCCCCGCCGTGGCCCGGCCGTCGTACGCCGCCTGCACCTCGTCGCCGTCGACCACGACCGACGAGACGCGTACGCCGCGCGCGTCCCACTCGCCGGCCCGGCCGGTCAGCGCGGTCCGCCGCCACGTCCACAGCACACCGTCGGGGCTGGTGAAGTATTCGGTGGTCATCCGGTCGGCGTCGTCCCACGACTCGAGCGGGTGCACCGAGGCCCACAGGTGCCAGCTGTACTCGTCGTGGTGGATCACCGGGTCTTTCACGCCGCGCGCCTCGTCGCCGGCCAGCACCGTGCGCGGGGTGGCCGTGGCCAGGCCCTCGGGGGTGTCGGCCTCGACCAGGTCGACCCGCCAGTGCTTGGTGCCCGGGGTGGCCACGCTGACGTAGAGCCGCCACCGCCCCTCGGGCGTCCGCACGATGGCCGGGCGCTCCAGCGACTCGGCGCCGAACGTGTCCTTGCTGACCTCGGCCAGCGTGGTGAAGGTCAGGCCGTCGGCCGACCTGGCGACCACGTTGGCGATGCCGCGGCCGGCGCCGATCGGCAGCCGCAGCCGGTAGGCCAGGTAGACGTGCCCGTCGGACACGACCGCGCTGGGCGCCCCGGACCAGGCGCCGGGTTCGCTGCCGGGCGGCTCGACCACCACGACCGACTCGTCCCAGCGTGGCAGCGGCAGGGTGGAAATCCCGGTGGTCACGGCGCACTCCCTCGTACTCGCGATGATGATCGCTGCGAAGGGTACCCGCATTCTCTATACAACTGGTGGGGATTCGTCCTTGGTGGCGTGTCGCTCCACCTCGAGCCAGTCGTCATAGTGCTCGCCGGTGATCTTCTCCAGCAGGGCGATGTCGTCGGAGAAGTATGGCAGCAACGCCTCGCGCATCGCCGGGGTGGTGCCCGGCCGCGTCCCGTTCTTGCGGTGCAGCAGGGTCAACAGCGGGCCGCGGGCAGCCAGGCGCAACGGCACCGGGAAGCGGTGGCCGACGGCGCCGCCCGCACGGAGCAGGCCACGGAGGACGCCGTTGACCGCGTTGTCCTCGACCACGTGCCGGTTGACGTTCTCCTTGGGGATCAACGGCAGCACCCCGGTGCGCACACCCAGGAACTCGCAGACCCGGTCGAGCGTGGCGACCGGCGCGTCCTCGAGGTCGCGGTAGCGCAGCAGCAGCACCCGGTCCCGGTTGATCCGCTCGAACAGGTGCTGGATCTGCTCGCCGTAGAGCCCGAGCCGCTTGTAGTGCCAGAAGTCGGCCCAGCCGGCCGCGATCCGGTCGGCCTCGGACTCGCACGCGGCCAGGAAGTCGGCCTCGGACTCCAGGCCCGCGATCCAGAGGTGGGTCCAGTTCGAATGGGCGCGGTCGACCGGGTCGCGGAGCAGAAGGATCAGGCGTACGTCGGGCAGCAGCCTCGCGATCCGGTCGTGCGCGGCCAGGTCACCCAGGTAGAACGGCGTCGCCTCGCCGGTCAGGGCGCCGGGCGGCGCCGCGTCGAAGAGGGCCTCGTAGTCGGCCCGGCGCCACACGTGCTCCTGATAGGTCTGCACGTCGCCCGGACCACCGGTGTCCGGCGGCCGGCCGGAGCTGAGGAAGAACTTCGGCTCCTTGACCCGCGACAGGAACAGGTCGGGATGGGGGGCCAGGGCGGCGTGCAGGGCCGTGGTTCCGGCCTTCGGCACACCTGCGATCAGGAAGTCCGGAAGCGCCATCGGGTCCTCCTCACGGGCGGCCGTCCGGCCGCGAGAACGGAGTTAGCCTACCGGCTTTATAGGCATTGGCGAATGCGGGCGGCAGGCCCGCCACCATCGTGACCGCTCATCCGGGTGATGGTGACCGCTTCCGGGCGATTCCGGCCCGCGCCCCGGCCTGGACGGCTCGGCCTGGACGGCTCGGCCTGGACGGCTCGGCGCCACCAGCGCCGGCGACGGAACCGCGCGCACTTCCCGGCACCGCAGAAGGTGCAGTCGGTGCCGCGGCGAAGGTGTTCGTGTGCGTCCTGCGGGTGACCACAAACACACACCGCACTGTCGTCCGTCATCGCCTCACCCACGGTAGTGCTTGACTCACGCAACGAGTCTAAGCCGGCCGGAAATCATGAGTGATATTCAACCATCGATGGCCGGCCGGCCGCGTCACCCGTCCGATATAACCGAGCTGCACCACGCCATCACGGTTTGTAACCGCAGCATCCAGTGGCATAACTCACACCTGCCATTCCGACATACCGACAATGCCCCATTCCGATGGTTGATCGACACGACTGGACGCTTCGATGCGTGGACGTCCCTTACGCGGATCTTGATGACCAATGCCCGTTACCAAGCGTGACTGGCGGGACTTCAAGACAATCTTGCTACCCGAGTGAATAACCCCTGCTCATACGGATGTCGCCGGTTCAACACACGGACATCCGCGACCTGTCCCTTTGGTCAGTTGACGCTACGTAGCGTGTTGCTAGGGTCTTGGGCAGAAGCGAGCGACTCGGGTTCCGGTCTCCGAAACCCCCGGAAAGGGTCGCAACCGCCGCCCCCTGAAGGGACCGACATGCAGCTCTCCCCGCCAGCCGGCAACACGCCGGGTAACGGCACGTCGTTACCGACGGTAAGCGTTGTGATCCCCACCCTCAACGAGGAACGGAATCTCCCGCACGTTTTCGCCGACCTGCCGGACGGCATCGACGAGGTCGTCCTGGTCGACGGTGGATCGAAGGACCGGACCGTCGAGGTGGCCCGCGAGCTGCGCCCCGACGTGGTTGTCGTGCAGCAGACCCGCACCGGCAAGGGCAACGCCCTGGCCTGCGGCTTCGCCGCGTGCACGAGCGACATCATCGTGATGATCGACGCCGACGGGTCGACCGACCCGAAGGAGATCCCGCTGTTCGTGGCCAAGCTGGTGGCCGGCGACGACTTCGTCAAGGGATCCCGGTTCAGCCACGGCGGGCACAGCCACGACATCACCAAGCTGCGCAAGCTGGGCAACGATGGGCTCAACGTCGTGGTCAACGTACTGTTCGGTACGAAGTTCACCGATCTCTGCTACGGCTACAACGCGTTCTGGCGCCGCGTGGTCCCGTCGCTGGACCTTCCGGACACCCGGCTCCCCCGCAACGCCGACGGCAGCAAGCTGTGGGGCGACGGCTTCGAGATCGAGACGATGATCAACATCCGGGCCGCGGTCGACCAGCTCGAGGTCGGCGAGGTCGGCAGCGTCGAGCACGCCCGCATCCACGGAGTGACGAACCTCAACACCTTCCGTGACGGCGCGCGGGTGCTGCGCACGATCTTCAGCGAGTACGGCCGGATGCGCCGCAACCGCCGCGCCGGACGGCTCCCGGCCATCGCCACCGCCCAGGTGCCGGCCCAGCCCGCCGGCAACCGCCTCGAGCAGGTCAACCGGAACACCCCGGCCGCCGCCGCGCACCCCGCCGACCCCCGCTCGGCCGGCGCGCACGTCAACCGAGGCCCGTTCCGCGAGGTCGGCGCCGGGCGTACCGACGACATCAAGAAGCGCCTCGAGGCCCGCGCCGGCGACTGACCCCACCCGGTCGCCCCGCTCCCCACCCACCCGCTCCCCAGTTCCGCCCGCCTCGCAAGGAGTCCCCCCACGTGGAGAACTTCCGTCCCGAGATCAGCATCGTGATCCCCACCCACACCGAACAACGCTGGTCATCGCTGGTCCGCACCGTCGCCTGCGCACGGTCGCAGATCTACACCCCGGCCGAGGTCGTGGTCGTGGTCGACCACAACCCGGCGCTCTACCGGCGCGCCCGCCGTGACCTCCAGGGCGTGACGGTGCTGGAGAACCTGTACGCCCAGGGCGTGTCGGGCAACCGCAACACCGGCGCCTTCCACACCCACACCGCGCTGATCGCGTTCATGGACGACGACATCACTGCCGAGCCGGACTGGCTGGGCAGGCTCGTCGCGCCGTTCGCCGACCCCAAGGTGATCGGCACCGGCGGCGGGATCAGCCCGGCGTGGGAGGGAACGGAGCCGCGCTGGATGCCCGAGGAGTTCCTCTGGGCGGTCGGCGGCTCGTACGCCGGCATGCCCACCGAGATCTCACCCATCCGCAACGTCTGGTCGGCGAGCATGGTGGTCCGGCGCGAGGCGTTCGTCCAGGTCGGAGGCTTCCGTACCGGCTTCGGCAAGCTCGGTGGCCAGAACCGCCCCGAGGACACCGAGCTGTGCATCCGGTTGAGCCAGGCCACCGGCGGCCACTGGATGTACGTGCCGGACGCGGTGATCCGCCACGAGGTGCCGGCGAGCCGGTCCACCTTCTCGTTCTTCATCAAGCGCTGCTACGCCGAGGGCCGCGGCAAGGTGCAGATGGCCGGCCTGAACACCAAGGGCGACTCGCTCGGCGCCGAGCGCGACTACCTGCGCTCGCTGCCCCGCGCCGTGGTCCGCAACATCGCCGCCGCCTCGCGGGGCCGGGGCGTCGCGCACGCCCTCAAGGCCGGCAGCGTGCTCGCCGGCGTCGCCGCGGCCGGCGTCGGCGGCGCGGTGGAGACCCTTTCGACCAAGCGCACCAAGCCCGCCCACCGCCCGGAGCTGGAGGCCAGCCGATGACCACCGACCTCAACGGCGCCGCGTGGGCGCCCGCCCAGCGCGACGACGACCTGCTGCTCGGCCCGGGCGTCGAGCCGGTCGGCGGCACCCGCCCCGCCGCGGTGCACGACATCGACCTGTCCGACCCGCTGCCGACCATCGCCGGCATCGCCGCCGACGGCCGCCGGGTGCTGAAGGCCTGGATGCTGGTCCGGCTGTTCACCGAGCCGATCGGCACCGTGCTGGTCGACGTGCCGCTCAAGGGCCTGCGCCCGGCCGACGTGGGCCGGATCATCGACCACGAGCTCGGCACCACCGTGCAGCCGCAGCTCAGCGCGCTCGGCCTGGACACGCTGCCGATCGACGGCATCACCACCGACACCGAGCCGGCCTTCCTGGCCCGCCGGCGCGAGGTGCTGGCCACCGCCCCGCACATCACCGTGGTGATCTGCACCCGGGAGCACCCGGAAGAGCTCCGCAACTGCCTGGACAGCCTCCTCGCGCAGAACTACCCGGCCTTCCGGGTGCTGGTCGTGGACAACGCCCCCACCAGCGACGCCACCAAGGAGGTGGTCGAGGCCGCCGCCGCACGCGGGCACGTCGACTACCTCTGCGAGCCGGCCCCCGGCCTGTCCTTCGCCCGCAACACCGCCGTCAAGGCGGCGCCCGGCGAGATCCTGGCCTGGATCGACGACGACGAGCGGGCCGACGTGAACTGGCTGGCCGAGGTGGCCCGGGCGCTGGCCGACCACCCGGACGCCGACGTGATCTCCGGCGTGATCGTGCCGGCCGAGCTGGAGACCCGGGCCCAGCTGTGGTTCGAGCAGTTCGGCGGGCACAGCAAGGGCCGCGGCTTCAAGCCGGACGTGTTCAGCCCGGCCACCGCGCACAAGCAGAGCCCGCTCTACCCGCTGCCGCCGTTCGGCACCGGGGCCAACATGACCTTCCGGCCCGGCGTGATCGAGCGGATCGGCGGCTTCGACGTGGCGCTGGGCGCCGGCACCCCGGCCATGGGCTCGGAGGACACCCTGGCCTTCACCCAGGTGCTGGTCGGCGGGGGCACGATCGTCTACCAGCCGTCGGCGGTCACCCACCACTACCACCGGCGTGACCTGGCCGGGCTGGAGAAGCAGATGGTCGGGTACGGCGCGGGGCTCACCGCGGCGTACACCAGCCTGGTGCTGAGCCGGCCGGGGCTGCTGTGGCCGCTGATCAAGCTGGCCCCCACCGCGCTGCGCGACCTGACCGGGTCGGACAGCCTGCGCGTCTCCACGCTGCAGGACGACTTCCCGCGCGAGCTGCTCAAGGCGAACCGGAAGGGGATGCTGGCCGGCCCGCGGGCGTACCTCAAGGGCCGCCGCGCCGCCCGGGCCAGGGCCCGGAGCGACAGCTGACCGTGCCGATCGCCCGAACAGCGGAAAAGTGGACCTGGTCCGGGGCAACATCGGAACAGGGACCACAGATGTCACGAGACCAGATGCCCGCCGGGGACATTCATGCCGAAGGACGACACACCCGAGCCGCGCACGCCACCAGGCTTGCCGCCGGCTCCGGTGACGTCGATCAACGGCGCCGGGTCCCCCGACGCCGCGGAGGCCCGCGAGATGTCTGACCAGCGATCCGGCGACCGGACCGCGACCGAGGAAGCGCCCGAGCCGGACGACCGCGCCCGCGGCACGGCCCAGGTGCCGGGCGGACGGCCGCCGAACCGGGTCGAGCCCGCCCGGGGCAAGGCCCGGGTGCGGCCGGCCGGACCGGTCGAGGCCACCCGCACCAAGATCGCCGACATCCAGACGACCGAGGGCGTGCCGGCCAAGCCGATCCCGCCCGCGCAGGCGGCCGCGGCCGTCGGCGCGGCGCCGGCGCCCGAGGCCCAGGTCGCGCCCGAGGCCGAGGCCGAGGCCCAGGTCGAGGCCCAGGTCGAGGCCCAGGTCGAGGCCCAGGTCGAGGCGCCTGAGGCCGAGGTCGAAGTCGAGTCGCCTGAAATCGAGTCCGAGGAGCCCGTGGCCGCGGACGCGGAGGTCGCGGCGCCGGATGCCACCGACACCGTTGAGGCAGAGCCGGACGAGACCCCGACCGAACCCGAAGCCGAGATCGAGACCGCCGAGCCGGAGGCCGTCGTCGAGACGGCGGAGCCGGAGGCCGTCGAGGTCGTGGAGGCGGAAGCCGCCGAACCGGACGACTCTCAACCTCAGGTGGAGGCTGAGACTGAACCTCAGGCTCAGGTCGAGACCCCGGCCGGCGAGCACCCGACGCAGGTCATCCCGGTCGTGCCGGCCATCGACGAGACGGTCCGGATCATCCCCGGCGAAGAGACCGTCAAGATCATCCCGGGCGAGCGCACCAGACGAATCATCCCCGGGGCGGAGGAGACCCGCCGCATCACGGTCGTTCCGGGGCGCTCCGTGCGTACCCAGAAGATCCCGGTGGCCGCCCCCCTCGCACAACCCGAGGTCGAGCGCCGCAAGGCGCCCCGCGGCGGACCCTACGACCTGGGCCGCGCCCCCTGGGTGCTGCTGCTGTCCAGCCTCGGCGTGCTGCTCGTGGCGCTGGCCTACACCGGCGGCCGGTCCGGCGCCGGCAGCGCCCCGATCGCCTACTGGATCGGCCAGGTGGTCGTCTTCACGCCGGTCGTGCTGCGCCTGCTGAGCCGCCGGATGGCCGGCGTCGCCGAGTCGTTCCTGCTGGTCATGGGCCTGGCCATCAACCAGTACCTGCTGAAGTGGATGTACAGCCCGGACCAGTTCCGGTTCCCGGACGAGCTCCAGCACTGGCTGGCCACCACCACGATCATGGAGACCGGGAAGCTGTTCCAGCCCAACCCGGCGCTGCCGCCCGCGGTGCACTTCCCCGGCCTGGCCGAGATGGGCGCGGCGATGGCGTCGATGACCGGGCTGCCGGTCAGCGGGGCCGGGATCATCGTGGCCGGCGTGGCCCACCTGGTCTTCGTCGGCGTGCTGTTCGTCTGCGTGCTGCGGGCCAGCAACTCGCCCGCGGTCGCCGGGGTGGCCTGCGCGACGTACGCCACCGCCCTGCACTACCTGTTCTTCAGCTCGATGTTCCTCTACCAGACCGCGGCGCTGCCGTTCTTCATGCTGACCATCTGGGCGACCCGGCGGTGGCGGGCCGAGGGCGGCAAGCCGTTCCAGGTGATCGCGATCGGCTCGATGGCGATGACCACGGTCAGCCACCACGTGACGGCGTTCGCGCTGGTCGCCACCCTGCTGCTGCTCGGCGTGACCGAGCTGTTCACCGAGAAGCCGCGGCGCTGGTCGGCGCTGGCCATGCCGCTGATCGCGCTGGGCGCGGTGACGGCGTGGATCCTGCTGGTGGCACGGGACGTGATCTCGTACCTCGAGGAGCCGATCCAGCAGGTCGCCACCACGATCGACACCCTGATGGGCGGCACCAGCGACGCGTCCACCGCGGCGCCGGCGGCCCCGATCTACCAGCTGATCCTGCAAGGCTCCGGCCTGCTCGGGCTGCTCGTGTTGTTCATCGCGGTGGCCCGGGACATGGTCATCCGGCGGGACCGGGACAGCTGGCGCTGGGCGGCGGTGATCGGCGGCCTGGTCTTCTTCGCCGGCAACGGGGTGCGGTTCCTGGGGCAGAACGGGCCGGAGATCGCCGGGCGGCTGTCCACGTTCACCTACATCCCGATCTCCATCGTCGCGGCGATCGCGCTGGTCCGGGCGGTGCAGATTTTGCCGTCCCGGGACTCGGCGGGACGACGGCACTGGGTGGCGCCGGCGCTGGCCACGCCGCCGCCGACCGGCCGGAACCTGGTGGTCCGGGTGCTGGCCGGCTCGGCCCTGGTCACGCTGCTGATGATCGGCGCCCGGGCCGGTGGCTGGCCGCCGCTGGGGTCGCTGCTGCCGGGCCCGTACCTGGCCGGCGGGTTCGAGCGGTCGGTGGACGCGTACGGGGTGGACGCGGCCGAGTGGGAGCTGCGGGTGCTCGGACCGGGCAACCGGGTCGGCGGCGACGTCACCTCGGTGTCACTGGCCTCCACGTACGGGCGGCAGGACCCGGTCCGCGAGGTCGGCCCGCTCTACTACGCCGACGAGTGGGGCCTGAGCGAGGACGAGCTGGTCGCCTCGATCCGGGTGAACTACCTGGTGGTCGACCGCCGGCTCAGCACCCAGCTGCCGCAGAGCGAGGCGTACTTCGAGAACGACCCGCACGCCGGCCGGATCACCGAGCCGCTGACCACCCGGCAGCTGACCAAGTTCGACGCGCTGACCGACGTGGACCGGCTGTACGACAACGGCACCGTCCGCATCTACCGCATGGGGGTGCAGTAATGAACTCCACGACGGTGAAGGCGCGCGCGCTCCCCGTCCTGCTGTCGGCGCCGGTCCTCACCGCGGCGGGCACCGTGGCGGCGGCCGCGGCGGTGCTGGCCGGGCCGCGGGCGCTGGCCATCCCCGGCGGGCTGGCCCTCGGCCTGCTGCTGCCCGGCCTGGCCCTGATCGCGCTGATCTTCCGGTACCGGACGCTGAGCGCGGTCGAGCGGACCGTGCTGGTGCCGGGGCTGAGCCTGGGCACGATGATCGTCTCCGGCCTGCTCCTCTACGTGGCCGGCTTCAAGCTCGACCGGGTCTCGTGGGCGCTCGGCCTGGCCGGGATCACCCTGGCCGTGCTCGCCCTCAAGGCGGTGCCCGAGCGGGTCTGGCAGGGCGAGGAGGAGGACGAGCAGGAGGGCCCGAAGACCGAGCTGATCCCGGTCTTCCGGGACGACGCGCCCAAGCCGCCGCCCGGTCCGTTCGCGCCGACCTCGCCGGAGCAGAAGCTCGAGCGGCGCACGCTGGTCATGCAGCTGCTGCCGATGCTGCTGGTGCTGGCCGTGATCGGTGGCGCGAGCTGGCTGTCGTACGCCAACTCGCACGACAGCTACCAGGTCACCGTCACCACCCTGTACTCCGACCTGCCCGGCCCGGTGGGCGCGGACAACGGCTGGGACGTCGACATCCGGGCGACCGGCCTGGTCGAGGCGGACGGGCCGTACACCGTGGTGGTGACCGACCCGACCGGCAACAAGATCATCGAGCGGCGCATCCCCGGCGGCGACGGCGCGTGGGGCGCCACCATCCGGCTGCCCTCGGCGACCCGGATGACGATCGGCCTGTACCGCGCGGGTGACACCGCCGCGTACCGCACGGTGATCGTGGCGGCGGCGCAGTAGTAGGTTGGTTTCCTCACGCGACTGGCGGCACCGAGGATGGCGACCACCATCGGGGAGCGTGGTCGTGGGCGCCGTCCGCCTGGGTGCCCACGCGGGAGAACCCATGACTGACACAGCAAGGCTGCTGCCCGGCGCTCCGGTCGCCGGCGCGGTGCTCGCCGACGTGGCCCGCCGCGCCGCCGACCTGCGGGCCCGCGGTGTCGAGCCGGCCCTGGCGACGATCCTGGTGGGCGACGACTCGGCCAGCGCCGGGTACATCCGGATCAAGCAGAAGCAGGCCGCCGAGCTGGGCTTCGTGTCACCGCACGAGCACCTGCCGGCCGACGCGAACCAGGACGACCTGAACCGGGTGATCGCCCGGTTCAACGACGACCCGGCGGTGCACGGGCTGCTCATCCAGTACCCGATCCCGGGCCACCTCGACTACGACGCCGCCCTGATGACCGTCGACCCCGACATGGACGTCGACGGGATGCACCCGCTGAACCTGGGCCGGCTCTCCAGCGGCCGGCCCGGCCCGGTCCCGTGCACCCCGGCCGGCATCGAGGCGCTGCTCGCGCACTACGAGATCCCGGTGGCCGGCCACGAGGTGGTCATCCTGGGCCGCGGCGCGACGATCGGCCGTCCGCTGGCGATGCTGCTCGCGCAGAAGCGGCCGACCGCCAACGCCGCGGTCACCGTGGTCCACACCGGCGTGCCGGACTGGGCCCGCTACACCCGCCGGGCCGACATCCTGGTCGCCGCGGCCGGCGTGCCCGGCATCATCCAGCCCGAGCACGTCCGGCCGGGCGCGACCGTGATCGGCGCCGGCGTCCGCTACGAGGGCCGCCGCCTGCTGCCCGACGTCGACGAGTCGGTGGCCGAGGTGGCCGGGGCGATCACCCCGCGGGTGGGCGGCGTCGGCCCGACCACCGTGGCCATGCTGTTCCGCAACGCGGTCACGGCGGCCGAGCGGGCGACCCGCTAGAACCACTCAGCGGCGGCGCGCCGGACGGCGTCCGGGTCGTCCTCGCCGGCCCAGGCCACGACGCCGTCGGGCCGGACGAGGACGGCGCCGGCCCCGAGGCCGTCCCCGGCCGTCCCGGTGGCGTACCGGATCCTGTCGTCAGCGACGCCGCGCAGGCGGCCGGGCCCGAAGTCGAGCAGGACGCCCCGGCCGGCCTGGAGCAGGTCGCCGAGGCGGGTGCCGTCCACGAGCCGGAAGTCCGGGGCGGTACGGCCGGCCAGCGGATGATCCTGGCCGAGGTCGTAGCGGATCGACGTGCCGGCGGTCCGCTCGTACACATAGGTCGTGCCGTCCCGGGTGCCGAGCAGGTCGCGGATCAGGGCCTGGAGCGCCGCGGCGTGCGGGCCGGGCCTCATCACCGCCACCTGGGCCCGCGACCAGTCGAGGACCCGGGCGCCGACCGGATGACGCTCGGGGGTGTAGGTGTCGAGCAGGCCGTCCGGCGCGGTTCCGCGTACGGTCGCCGCGAGCTTCCAGCCCAGGTTCATCGCGTCGCCCAGGCCGAGGTTGAGTCCCTGCCCGCCGAGCGGCGAGTGGATGTGCGCGGCGTCGCCGGCCAGCAGCACCCGGCCCCGGCGGTAGGTCGTCGCCTGCATGGCCCGGTCGGTGAAGCTGGACGCCAGGTGGACCTCGCTCAGCGTCACGCCGGTGCCGGACACCCGGCGCAGCACGGCCTGGAGGTGGTCCCGGGACGGCGGCCGCGAGCGGTCGAACGCGCCGCCGTCGAAGTCCATGAGGCCGACGTAGCCGTTGCCCGGCGGCCGGATGTACATGCCGGTCGGCGTCAGGGTGAAGCCCGGGCTCAGCTTCTCCTTCTCGGCGATGGTGGCGAGCATGAGGTAGCCGGTGAGCTGGGGCTCGGTGCCGGTGAAGGCGAAACCGGCCGCCGCGCGCACCGTGCTGCGCCCGCCGTCGCAGCCGACCACCCAGCGGGCCGGGTACTCGTCGTCGCCGGCCCGCACGACCACCCGGTCGCCGGCCTGGACGACGCCGGTCACCGTGACGCCGCGCCGGATCTCGACGCCGAGCTCGACCGCCCGCTCGGCCAGCACCGAACCGACCGCTTCGAGGCTGGTCATGATGCCTTCCAACGCCGGGCCGGGCCGCTCGTCCACGGCCACGTCGGCCGGGTCGAGCATCAGGCCGGCGAAGTGGCTGACACTCCGGGGCGGCAGCTCGCCGAGCCCGGACGCGTCCAGCAGCGACGGCAGCATCCCGCGGCGGTAGAAGGCTTCGACCGACCCGGCGTTCAGGCCCCGCATCCCGAGCGGCATCGCCTTCCACGGCGAGCTCGCGTCCGCGTCCCGTTCGAGCACCAGCACCGAGCAGCCCGCGAGCCCGAGCTCACCGGCCAGGAACAGCCCGACCGGGCCGGCGCCCACGATCACGACGTCATGCACGAGAGATCCCCTTGAACAGTGCGAGGTCGATGGAGTCGGCCAGGGCCTGATAGCCGGCGTCGCTGCCGTGCACGTCGCCCGCGTGGAAGCCGTCCCGGGTGCGGGTGGGGCCGGCCGGGTCGCGCCACACGGCGTCGAAGTCCAGCACCGCGTCGAACGCGCCGCCGGTGCGGATCCAGGCGTTGACCGCCTGCCGGGCGTCGTCGCCCTCGGGTGAGTACATGGGGTCGTTGCCGGCCGGCGTGAGCGTGGCGGCGTACACCTTCACCCCGCGTCCGCGGGCCCGGGCGATCAGCTGGTGGTAGCCCGCGATGATGTCGCCGGGCGTGATCGGCCCGCCCGGGAACATGGTCAGGAAGCCGGCCAGCTCGGGGTCGCGCGGGGCGTACGAGATGCCGATGTCGCCGAGCCCCAGCGCCACCACCACGTGGCTGAGGCCCGGTGTCGCCAGCACGTCCCGGTCGAACCGGGCCAGACCGGCGTCGCCGTGGCCGCCGTTGAGCAGCCGGTTGCCGCTGATCCCCTGGTTGGACACGTACAGGGCGCCCCCGCCGCGGGCGGCGAGCCGGTCCGGCCAGCTGTGGGCCGCGTCCGGGGCCGAGCCGATGCCGTCGGTGATCGAGTCGCCGAGCACCGCGACGACGGTGGCCGGGCCGTCCGGAACCACCTCCACCGCCGAGATCAGCGCCCGCGCCGGGAGTTCGGTGGGGGTCGCCGCCCCGTCGCCCGGGATCATCCACGCCACCGCCTCCACCGGCCGGCCGTGGCCGGTGACGGATTCCACCCGTTCCGGCAGGTAGAGGCTGATGGTCACGGTGGACAGCGCGGGCAGGGAGAGGTCGACCGGGTCGCTGACGATCGGCGCGCCCGGCGGGACGAGGGCCGTGGGCCGCCCGCCGAAGGTCAGCACGTGGTCGCCCACGCGCGCCGCGCCGATCCGGAGCGGCGCCGTCCCGTACTCGTTGGTGAATCGGACGCGCGCCCGGCGACCGCCGCCACTGATCCGCACCACCTGGCGCAGCGTGGCGTCGGCGAACGGGTCGAGGGCGGCGACCGCCGCGCCGGGCGCCTGGGGCGAGGCGCCCCAGGTACGAACCCACAGGTCATCAGTCATGCCGCCCACCCTGGCCGGGGCCGCTCGCACGGCGCACACACGACGCTGACGCGGGCCTGACAAGATCGGAGGGTGGACGTGACGCTGCTCGGCGCCGTGCGGGTGGCTCGCGGTGACGCGGTCGTCCCGGTTCCCGGCGCGCGGCTCCAGGGCCTGGTCGTGCGGCTGGCTCTGGCCGGTGGTCACCCGGTCGAGCAGGCCGCCCTGGTCGACGCGATCTGGCCCGACGACCCGCCGGCCGGCGCCGCCCACGCCCTGCAGACCCTCGTCTCGCGGCTGCGCCGGACCCTGGGCGCGGCCGGCGAGGTGACCCAGGCCGCGGGCGGTTACCGCCTGGACGTGACCGCGGCCGACGTCGACGCGCTGCGGTTCGAGCGGCTCGCCGCCGACGGCCGGGACCGCCTCCACGCGGGCGACGCGACCACCGCATCGGTGCTGCTGCGGGAGGCGCTCGAGCTCTGGGGCGATCCGGCGGCGATCGCGGCGGTGGCCCCGGCGGTCGCGACCCGGCTGCGCCACGCGGCGGTGGAGGCCGTCGCCGACCTCGGCGAGGCCGAGCTCATGCTGGGAAAGGCGGCCGAAGCGGGGGTACGCCTGACCGCCCTGCTCGCCGAGCACCCGGCGGACGAGCGGGCCGCCGCGCTGCTGATGGACGCGCTCGCCGCCCAGGGCCGGGAGGCCGAGGCCCTGGACCGTTTCGAGCAGACCCGGCTCGCCCTGGCCGACCGCCTCGGCGCCGACCCCGGCGCCGCGCTGCGCGAGCGGCACCTGCGTCTGCTGCGTACCGGATCGGACGGGCCCGGATCGGATGGGCCCAGGCCGGACAATCTGCCCGCACCCCTGACCGCGCTGATCGGCCGCGACGACGACCTGGCCCGGATCGACGCGCTGTTCGCGGCCGGGCGCCTGGTCACCGTGCTCGGTCCGGGCGGGGCGGGCAAGACGCGCCTGGCCGTCGAGGCGGCCCGCCGGCGCCGCCACGACCACCGCGACGGCGTCCGGATGATCGATCTCGCCCCGGTCACCGAGCCGGCCAAGGTCGACGCGGCCGTGCTCGCCGGGATCGGGCTGAGGAGCGGCCGATCCCGGCTCGGCGGGCTCTCCGGCGAACTCGACGGCCGGGACGCCCTGCTGCTGATCGACAACTGCGAACACCTGATCGAGGCCGTCGCCGTCCTGGTCGCCGGCCTGCTCGCCCGCCACCCCGAGCTGCGGGTGCTGGCCACCAGCCGCGAGCCGCTCGCGATCGGCGGCGAGGCGCTCGTGCCCCTCGGCCCGCTGGCGCTGCCCGCCCCGGACGACGGCCTGGACGCGGCCCGCCGGACGGCCTCGGTGCGCCTGTTCGCCGAGCGGGCCGCCGCCGTGCGCCCCGGCTTCGACGTCGACCCGTCGACGCTGCCGCGGATCATCAACGTCGTCCGCGCCCTGGACGGCCTGCCGCTGGCCCTCGAGCTGGCCGCCGCCCGGCTCCGGACGATGTCACTGCCCGAGCTGGACGCCGGGCTCTCCGACCGGTTCCGGCTGCTCACCACCGGCAGCCGGGCCGCGCCGCCCCGGCACCGCACGCTCCGCGCGGTGATCGCCTGGAGCTGGGACCTGCTGACCGATCAGGAACGCGGCCTGGCCGACCGCGTCGCGATCCTGCCCGGCGGCATCACCACCGCCTCGGCCGCCGCGGTCAGCCCCGGCAACGGCGACCTGGCCGGGCTCGTCGACCGATCGATCCTCCAGCTCGCGCCCGAACCCGGCCGTTACCGCATGCTCGAAACCCTGCGCGAGTACGGCCTCGAGCGCCTCACCGCGCAGGGCGCCCTGGGCGAGGCACGCGACCGCGCGGCCCGGCATTGCGCCGAACTGATGAGCACCCACGACCCTCAACTGCGCGGACCGGAACAGGCGGCGGCGGTACGGGTGATCACCGCCGAGTACGACAACGTGCTGGCCGCCCTGCGCCGGCGGTGCGACACCGGCGACGCCGCCGGCGCGATCGGCCTCGCCCTGAGCCTGACCTGGTACTGGCACATGTTCGGCCGGCGCGCCGACGCCGCCTTCTGGCTCGGCGAGGCGCTCGCGGTGCCCGGCGGCGAGCCGGGGCGGGAACGGGACTGCGCCGAGGCGATCCGCCGGCTCAACCAGGGCGACGCCGGACCGCGGCCGGCCGACCTGGCCGACCGGCTCCGGGGATATCCGGACCTTCCCGGCAGCACCGGCGCGCTCACCGCCGTCGCGCTGGCGTTCCCGCTGAACGACCCGGCGGCCGCGCGGACGATCCTCGACCGGCTGGCCGGCGACGACGAGCGGCTGGCCGGCCCGGCCCGGCTGTTCCGGGCCGAGCTGGCCGAGAACTCGGGTGAGCTCGACACCGTCCGCGACGACGTGGAGGCGGCGCTGTCCTGCTTCCGCCGGGCCGGCGACCGGTGGGGGCGGGCGACCGCGCTGCCGCTCCGGGCCCAGCTCCGGCAGTACGACGGCGACCTCGACGGCGCGCTGGCCGACCTGGGCGAGGCCCGGTCGCTGGCCGCCGAGTTCGGTTCGCTCAGCCTGGGCGACGAGGTGTTCGTCGACCTGCGCTGGGTCGACCTGCACCTGCGGCGGGGTGACAACGACCGGGCCCTGGCCATGATCGGCGTGGCCCGGGAGCGGGCGTTGCGAGCGCGCTCGCGGGAGATGCGGGCCCTGGTCGACGCGTGGGAGGCCGGCTTCCGGGCCCGGTTCGGCGAGGTGGACCGGGCGCGGGACCTGCTCGACCGCGCCGACCGGGCGCTGCGCGGCGCAACCGCGTTCCCCGGTGACCACGCGCGGGCGCTGGTCGGTGGGGTCCGGGCGTCGGTCCTGGTCGAGCTGGGCGACCGGCCCGGCGCGGAGACGGCGCTGGCGACGGCGTACGCGGCGGCCCGGGCGACCGGCGACCGGCCGGTCCTGTCGCTGGCCGCGGTGGCCTCGGCCGCGCTGGCCGGCGCGCACGGGCGGACCGAGGAGGCCGCGGTCCTGCTCGGGGTCGCCGCCCGGCTGCGCGGCGCCCACGACCACTCCGACCCGCAGGTCCGCGAGCTCATGCGGCGGGGACGCGCCGCCCTGGGCGACGACGGCTTCGATCGGGCGTACCGGCGGGGAACGTCGTTCGAGATCGACCCCGCTCAGGCGGCGAAGTGGGGGTCCTTGGCCATCGCGACGAACGCGGCCAGCGACTCCGGGTCGGTGTCCACCCGCCACTTCTCGTGATAGTTGTAGTGCGTGTCGGTGTCGAACCAGACCACCGCGCCGACCGCGGGGTGCTGCTTCACCCAGGTGGCCAGGGCTGTCGTCCAGTCCGCCTTGGTGCGGCCGCCGCGGTCGACCGAACCCACCTCGGTGATCATCAGCGGCTTCTTGCCGCCGTAGAGGTCGTAGATGCCCTGGAAGAGCGCGCCGGGCAACTCGCGGTTCAGGTTGTAGCCGGAGACGCCGACCCAGTCGACCATGTCGTCGCCCGGGTAGAACTTCAGCTTGGCGTTCCAGGCCGCGGCCGGCTTGTCGTTCCAGTTGGGGCTCCACACCCAGGAGACGTTGTCGGCCTTCTGGTCGGCGAAGATCTCCCGGATCCGCTTCCAGCTGCGGACGTAGCCGGCCGGGTTGTTGTTGTTCTGGGCGCCGCCCCAGCGGTACCAGTCGCCGTTCATCTCCCAGCCCCAGCGCAGCAGCACCGGCCGGCCGAGCCGCTTGAGCTGCTTGGCGTTCCGCGCGATCAGGTCGTCGAACTTCCCGGACAGGATCGAGCCGTGGTCGGTGCCACGCCAGGAGATCATCGGGTACGAGTCGTCCGGCAGCCACGGCAGCGACCGCGGCAGGGTGTCCTGCCACGCGAAGAACTGGTGCAGGATCCGCGGGTCGCGCCCGGTCTGCCGGCGGCGCAGCTTGATCGCCTCCGTCTCGGACAAGCCTTCCAGGTCCAGGTACGCGCCCAGCATCGTCCTGCCCCGGACGTAGGGCACCGGTCCCCCGCCCTTGGCCACCACGGCCACGCCGGACGGCTTGGAGCCCTTGGCCGGCGTGGAGGCGCCGGCCGACGGCGCGTGGGACGGCCCGGTCGTCGCCTCGGCGGCCGTGGTCTTCCCGCGCACCTGGGTCACGACGACCGCGGCGGCGGGCGCGACGGCCAGCGCGGCGATCCCGGCCAGGGCCTTCCGCCGGCCGACGCGGCTGGGCGCGCGGTGCGCTCCGCCGTTCACGTGAGCTTCCGTCCGGTGCGCTGGGCCACTTTCCGCGCCACCCGCCAGGCCGGCTGGGCCAGGCGCTTCATCTGCGGCACGAGCTGCGAGCCGCCGCCGGCCACCATCGCCACCAGGTCGGCGCCGGAGTGCGCGGGCGTCGGCTGCAGGCGCGGCACGGCGAACCGGTGCTCGGCCGGGCGGTGCAACCGGCGGCCGACCTCGGTCGCGTGGTCGTACCCGAGCTCCCGCACCATGTCGCGCACCCGCCGGCCGTTGTAGCCGTGCGGGTAGGCGAAGCCGCGGACCTCGCGCTGCAGCCGCTGCTCCAGCTCGTCGTGGCTGCGGACGATCTCGGTGCGCAGCTGGTCCTCGGGCAGCACGTCGAGCGGGTGGTGGATCAGGCTGTGGTTGCCGATCTCGACGCCGGCGTCGGCCACCTCGGCCAGCTCGTCCCAGGTCAGCAGGCGGCCGAAGTCGGGGGCCCAGCGGCCCAGCCAGCCGGCCCGGTCGCCGAGGTGGCCGACCGAGGCGTACAGGGTGGCCCGGGCGCCGGTCTCGGCCAGCACCGGCAGGCCGGCGGTGAGGAAGTTGCGATAGCCGTCGTCGAAGGTGACCGCGACCAGCCGGTCGGCGCTCTCACCCTGGTCCAGCCGGTCGAGCGCCTCGGCCAGCCCGACCAGGCGGTAACCGGCCGCGGTCAGGGCGCTCAGCTGTTCGGTCAGGCGGCTCGGCGGCACGGCCAGGTCACCCAGCGGCCCGCCGATGGCGGACACCGAGTGATACATCAGGGCCGGCAGGGTCTCCCAGGCCGGCGTCGCCGTGTCGGTCACCGCAATCCTTCCTCGTTCGCTACCGGACCACACCCCTATCGGACGGCGGCTACCCGACCTTCGAGATTCGCCCGGCCCACGTTAGTGCTCGAACCGCAGGTCAGCAGGCATCTGAGGCGTTTTCGGGCAAGCACCGGACCAACGGACGATCAAGCTCGACCGCATCGGCCGACCCCCGTACTCGGCCGAAAGTCATAGCCGTGGATCGGTCGGCGGACAGAAGCGGCCGGGTGGCCCCGGACGGCAGGGTGACTCACCATGACCGGAAACCGTGCGATCGACCCGCTACGACTGGCCGAGTCGGCCGTCCAGGCGGCGGTGGTGCTCGGCATCACCGCGCTGCCGGTGGCCTGGCGGGTCCTGGACGGATCACTCACAGCCATCCTCACCGTGATGCTGGCACTCCTGACGGCTGGCGTGTACGCACTACACGCCGTAACCTTCGACTGCTTCCGGATGACGGGCCACCGCAGTAAGCGCAGTTTTTCGCTTACTCAAAGTAAGGACTGAACCGCAACCGTCCCTCGCCCGTACCCCGAGGCAGACACAGCACAGCACTACCCTCGGGAGCGGCCCATGTTCCGGCTCATTCAGCTGAACACCCACCTCAATGTGCCCCGCATCGGTGTCGACCCGGACGGCTACGCCTCCGAACGCGCCGCGCTCGCCCGGTACCGGGCCACCCCGGCCAGCTTCTTCGGCGTCGGGCGCTTCGACGAGGAGGGCACCCTCGCCGAGATCATCATGGACACCGTCTGCGGCCCGGTGGGCGACTGCCCGCGCCCCGCGACCGTGGTGCACGCGCGCACCTTCCAGCGGCTCTGCGACACCTGCGGCTTCGGCCTGGACGTGCTGACCGTCCCCGAACTGGCGTTACGCCTGGGCATCGGCGTACGCCTGGCCCCGGTCCTGGCCCGCTCCGGACGCCACGCGGCCGCCGAGTTCGCGTTCACCGCCAGCAACCGCATCGCCCGCGAGTTCGCCACCCGCGTCGAGAGCCCCGACTGGCGCCACGAACTGTGCGCCGAACTGGCCCGCAACCCGTCCTCGGTCAACGGCCTCCTGATCGGCGTGGGCGCCCTCAGCCACCGCGACGTCCTCGACCTCTACCCGGCCCTGAAGACCCTGGGCGAGCAGCTGCCGGCCTGCGTCCACGGCGACCTCCTCCGCGCCACCGCCCGCCCGCTGTCCCCGGCCGGTGTCGCCGCGCTCCGCCTCGGCATCTGACGACTGGTGGCGCCGTCGCCCGGCCACCTTTTCCCGGGCCGCCGCTCGGCCGGGCGGGGCACGGCGCGGGATGGTTGGGTGGCGCGGCTGAGGGAAGTCACCCGGGGACAACCCACCCGAGTGCAAGGGAGCATCCCGTGGCCGAGAAGACCGAGCAGGAGAAGCGGGAGACCGTCAAGGAACTGGTCAAGGACGCCCGCATCTGCATGCTGACCACGATGACCGCGGACGGGAAGCACGTGAGCCGGCCGATGGCCGTGCAGGACGTGGAGTTCGACGGCGACCTGTGGTTCTTCGCGTACGGCGACTCGGGCCTGGTCGCCCAGATCGGCGCCAACCCGCAGGTGAACGTATCGTTCAGCGACAGCAAGCAGAAGGCCTGGATCTCGATCTCGGGCGAGGCGATGCGCGCCGACGCGCCGAAGAAGGCCGAGGAGCTGTGGAGCCCGGCCCTCAAGGCGTGGTTCCCGGAGGGCCTGGAGACGCCCGGCCTCACCCTGGTCAAGGTCCACGCCGACACCGCCGAGTACTGGGACGCCGCGCACAGCAGCACTGTGCTGACCATGATCGGCTATGCCAAGGCCGCCGTGACCGGCAAGCAGCCGGACGCCGGTGAGAACGAGACGGTTCGTATGTAGCGTGGCGGCATGACATTCGACGACCTCGTCCGGCGTGCGAAGGCGCTGGTCAAGGACGGGCGCCGGGCGGTTCTGGGGATCACCGGCGCCCCGGCCGCGGGCAAGACGACGCTGGCCGAGGAACTGGTGAAGGCGATCGACTCCGAGTGGGCCGCCCACGTACCCATGGATGGTTTTCATCTCGCCGACGTCGAGCTCTCGCGTCTCGGCCGGCGCGACGCCAAGGGTGCCCCGGACACGTTCGACGCCCTCGGGTACGCCGCCCTGCTCAAGCGGTTGCACGACGACGAGGACGACGTGATCTACGCGCCGGGCTTCGAGCGGGTCATCGAGCAGCCCGTCGCCGGCGCCATCCCGGTCTTCCGCAGCGCCCGCCTGATCGTCTCCGAGGGCAACTACCTGCTGGTCGGGGACGGGCCGTGGCCGAAGGTGGCGCCGCTGCTCACCGAGGTCTGGTACGCCGACCTCGACCAGGAGGAACGCATCACCCGGCTGATCGACCGGCACCGGCGGTTCGGCAAGGACGAGGCCGACGCGGTCGAGTGGGCCACCGGCACCGACGAGCGCAACGCCCAGATCATCCTGGCCACCCGCGAGCGCGCCGACCTGATCGTCCCGGCCGCGTTGCTCCGCGATCTGGGCACACCACCCGCATAGGCTCACCGGCATGGACCTGCCGGGCGGCGCCAGCGTCACCATGGCGTCGGCGCGGCCGGTGACCGAGGGCTGGTCGAACGCGATCGCGGTCAACCCCCGGGTGCTGCGCTGCACGGCCGACGACGGCCGCACGGTGATCGTGAAGATGCGCCGCCCGCCCGGCGACGCCCGCCGCCGCGACGGTTTCCACCGTGAGCTGACCGCCCTGCTGCTGCTGGCCGAGCTGGGCTGCGACGCCGGGCCGCGGCTGCTGGCCACCGACGACAGCGCCGGCCTGCTCGTGCTGGAGGATCTCGGCGACGGACCGGCGCTGGAGGACCTGCTGGTCGGCTCCTCGGCCGCTGCGGCCACGGCCGGCTTCGTGGCGCTGGCCGAGGCGGTCGGCCGGATGCACGTCGCGACGCTCGACCAGGCCGGCGCCCTCCCGGCGTGGAGGTACCTGGACACGCCGGGCCTCGACGAGGTGCGCGAGATCCTGCGGTCCGGACCGATGGTGCTGTCCAACGGCGACCTCGGCCCGCAGAACTGCCGGATCACCGGCGGCCGCGCGCGGCTGCTCGACTTCGAGGACGCCGCCGCCCATCATCCGCTGCTGGACGTGGTGCATTTCCGGCTGCCGTTCTACGGCGGGGCGTGCTGGGCGCGGGTGCCGGCGTTCGTCAGCGATCGCGCCGAGTCGGCCTATCGTCGCGTGACCGGCCGGGTGGCCGACCGCGCGTGGGCCGAGGGCGTGGCCGCGGCGGTCGGCGCCTGGACGATCATCCGGCTGCGGCGCCTGCCGAAGCTGATCGCCGCCGATGCCCCGCACCCGATGGGCTACTCCCGGCGCGGCCAGCTGCTCGACACGCTGCGGCTGGGAGTGACCGCGACCGACGGGGTGCTCCCCCGGCTGGCCGCCCGCTTCGCGCGCACCGAGCGGGACCTGCGCGAGCGCTGGCCCGGGCTCCCCGCCTCGCAGGCCGTCTATCCCGCGTACGCTTCGGCGGGTGACCACCCCCAGTGAAGCGGTCGAGACACCGCCGCGCCCGCGCCGGTCCTCCCGTGCGGTGATCTTCTCGCTGATCATCACGGCGGCGGCCCTGCTGCTGTTCGGCACCTCGTGGTGGACGCTGGTGGCCGCCGGCAACGACTGGCCGGCGCCGGTCTTCGTGGTGCTGACCGTGGTGTGGGCGCTGTGGGCGGTGAGCTTCCCGATCCTGATGGTGCGCGGTCACGGCGGCGGCCACCGCGACGGCGCGGCGATCGCCGCCGACACCAGCCTGGGCGTGGTCTGGGTGCTGTTCACCTGGTCGGTGCTGAGCCTGCTGCTCCGCGCCGCGCTCGCGATCGGCGGCGTCGCCGACCCGGTCCGCTCCCGCGTCGTCACCGTGGTGGTCGCGGTGATCGCGCTGGTCCTGCTCCTCTGGGGGTACGCCGAAGCGATGCGCGTCTCGCGCGTCCGATCGGTCGACGTGGTGCTGCCGCGGCTCGGGCCCGGCCTGGACGGGCTGCGTGTGGTGCTGCTGACCGACACCCACTACGGCCCGATCAACCGCACCCGCTGGTCCCGCGGCGTGATCGACGTGGTGAACACGCTGGACGCGGATGTTGTCGCGCACACCGGCGACATCGCCGACGGTTCCGTGCAGCAGCGGCTCTCCCAGGCGGCGCCGCTGGCCGACGCGCGGGCCTCGCTGGCCCGGGTCTACGTCACCGGCAACCACGAGTACTTCTCCGGCGCCCTCGGCTGGGTCGAGCACATGGAGGCCCTCGGCTGGGAGACGCTGCACAACCGGCACATCGTGGTGTCCCGCGGCGGCGACCAGCTGATCGTCGCCGGTGTCGACGACCGCACCGCCGGCGGCTCCGGCCTGCCCGGCCACCAGGCCGACCACACGGCCGCCTTGGCCGGCGCCGACCCCGCCCTGCCGATCCTGCTGCTGGCACACCAGCCCCAGATGATCGGCGGCGCCGTCGAGCACGGCGTCGACCTGCAGATCTCCGGCCACACCCACGGCGGCCAGATCTGGCCGTTCCACTACCTGGTCCGCACCGACCAGCCGTCTCTGCAGGGCCTGACCCGGCACGGCGAGCGCACCCAGCTCTACACCAGCCGTGGCACCGGCTTCTGGGGCCCGCCGTTCCGCGTCTTCGCCCCCAGCGAGATCACCGTCCTCACCCTGCGGTCGGAGGGCTCGCTCCCCACCTAGGCGCGCGCAAGACGAACCGGCCCCGCGGCCGTAGCCAGGTCGACGGCCGGCCCAGACTCAGCCGGCCCGGCGGCTGATCTCGTCGGCCGCCCCCAGCATCTCGCTCGCCAGGGGCTGCAGGCCGATACCGGCGAGGACCAGCCCCGTCGAGACGCGTTCGACGACACCCCACTCCCAGATCGCCGTGGCGTCGGTGCCGGTGTGCTCGGCCAGCCGATGCGCGCGGTCCCACGGGTCACCGGACATCAGCTCGACCGGGTCCTCGCGCATCAGCACGCCCAGGTCGTACTCCGGCTCGGCGATCAGCCCGTCCGGGTCGACCAGCTTGAAGCCGTCGCCCGCCTCGAGGGCGTTCCATTGGTGCACGTCGCCGTGAACCAGCACGGCCCGCTCGGGGTCATGCGCCCGGACGCGGCTCCCGGCGGCGGCGATCGCGTGCTCAACCGTACGTTCGGCACACGGCCGGTCCAGCTCCACCCAGCGCCGCCGGACGAACTCGATCAGCCACCGCCCCTTCTCCGCCCCCGAGCGCAGCCCGGTGGCCGGCCGCCACACCTGCCGGGCGGCGCCGGCCAGGATCACCAACCGTTCCGGGAGCGGGCGCTCCAGCTCGTACAGCGATCTCCCCAGACGCTCCAGGAGCAACGCGCCGCACCCCTCGTCGGCCGCCAGCAACCTCGCGCAGCCCTCACCCGCGGCCAGCCGCAGCACCGTGATCTCGTCCCGCGCGTCGTTCCCGAGCCGGGGCACGACCAGCTTGAGCACCGCGGGCGTGCCGTCCGCCCGTGTCGCCTCGACGACATACGCCTCGGTGCCGTCCCCGAAGACCCGGCCGGTCGTCAGCCCCCAGCGCGCCGAAAGCTCGTCGACCAGCGCCGGCAGCCCGTCGAGCCAGCCCTGCGCGCCCGCGAGCCGCGCCTTGGCCACCACCGCCGCCGGAACGTCGATCACCGCACCCACCACCCCGTCATCCACAGCCGGCGCCACCTGTGGATGACGCCACGAACCTGTCGTACCCGCGCGATACCTTCCACGCCCACCCAAAGGGGCGGGGGTGGGGGCGGCGACGCGCGCGAGAAAAGATCAACTTCGAACGGACGATCGTGACACGCGTGACAGTCGCCCGCCCCGTAATTCCGTTGAAGCGCTCTCCCCGCCCCCGCAGGATGGACACACCGCCCGTTCTTCGTGAGGAGCTCCGCATGCGCCTGCTTCGTGACCTCTGGGACACGTCCGCGCTCCGGACCCTCATGATCGGGGTCCTGGTCCTGCTCGGCGCCATCGGTCAGGCCGGCGCCCTGGCGCTCGCCGGCGGCGTGCTCGTCGATCGGTCGACAACCATGTTCGCGCTGCTCGCCGGCGCTCTCGTGGTGTCCGTGCTGGGCGATGTCGCGGTCGGGCTGATCGCGGCCGGGCTCACCGCCGACTGGGCGGCCCGGGCCCGCCGCGGCCTCAACCGGGTCGCCTTCGGCCAAGACCTGCCGACGCTCGACAACACCCCGGTCGGCGAGCTGCTCGACCGCATCGACAGCGACGTCTACCAGGTCGGCTCCGAGATGCGCGGCAGCGGCGTCCGGATCATCCAGTCCCTCGCGGTGGCGACCATGTCGATCGTCACCGCGTTCATCGTCTGGTGGCCGGCCGGCCTCGGCATGGTCCTGGTCTCGCTGCTGCTCGTGTGGACCATGCGCAAGCCCATCGCGCGCATCGGACCGGCCCGGATCGCCGAGGAGGAGGCCTGGTCCGACCTGGCCGCGGTGATGGAGGAGGCGATCCACGGCCAGGACGATGTGCGTACGAGCCTGGCCGCGCCGTACGTCCGCAAGCTCTACGCGCTGCGGGCCCGTGAGGTGCTGACCCGGGGACGCCGGGTGTGGCGGCGGTCGTCGCGCATCACGATGGGCGCCGGCGCGATCACCCGTACGCTCATCGCGGTCCTCGTTGTCGGGGGTGCGATGGCCCTGGTCGCAGGCCTGATCGACGGGGCCCGGCTGACCGCCGTGTGGCTGCTGGCGCTGGGCTTCGGCGGCACCCTGGAACACGTCACCCGGATGGTGCCCGAGCTGCAGAACGCGCTCGGCGCCTGGAGCCGGGTGCAGCTGCTGCGCCAGGTGCCGCAGGAGCCGACCGGCGGCCTGCAGCCCCCGGACGGCGACATCGAGGTGCAAGGCCTGACCTTCCGGTACGGGGAGTCCGACTCCGGTCGCCCGCCGGCGCTCCGCGACGTCTCGCTGACCTTCGCGCGCGGCCGCTCGTACGCGCTGATCGGCCGCACCGGATCGGGCAAATCGACCCTGGCCAAGATTCTGACCCGGGCCGTGGACGTGCCGCGCGGCACCGTCTTCCTGGCCGGCGCCGACATCAACGACCTCGACATCGAGGGCCTGCGCCGGTTCACCGCGATCGTGCCGCAACGCACCGACATCCTGGCCGGGACGCTGGCCGAGAACATCGCCCTGTTCGACCGCGAGCTGGAACACCGCTCCGGCGCGGCGGTGGCCGAGCTCGGGCTCACCCCGTGGGTGGCGAGCCTTCCGGACGGCATCGAGACCCGGCTCGGCGAGGGCGGCTACAAGCTGTCGGCCGGGCAGGAGCAGCTGGTCGCGTTCGCGCGGATCCTGGTGCGCGATCCACACGTGGTGATCCTCGACGAGGCGACCGCCCGGATGGACCCGGTCACCGAGTCGTGGGTGCAACGGGCCACCGACCGGCTCCTCGAGGGCCGCATCGGCGTGATCGTGGCACACCGGCTGTCCTCGGTGCAGCGCTGCGACGAGGTCGTCGTGCTGGCCGACGGCGAGGTGCTCGAGGCCGGGCCGCTGCGAACCTCCCGCCGCTTCGCCGACCTGCTCGCCACCAGCAACGCGGCCGTGCCGGCCGGCGGTCCGGGCGGCTGCGTGATGCTGGCCGAACGCGACTGGGACGCCGACCTCGAGTCCGAGGTGGGCGCCGACGCGCTGGTCAACACCCTGCCCAAGGCCGAGCCGCCGCCGCTGCCGGAACCACCCCAGGCCCATACGCTGCGCGAGATCATCCGGCTGGCCACCAACGACCCGCGGTACGGGCTGGCCGCCGTGGCCTTCTTCGCCGTCCTGGTGCTGCTCGGCCTGGACGGCGCGATCCTGCCGCTGCTCTGGGCCAACGTCGTCGACGGCGTCGGTGACCCGCTCTACCCCGCCATCGGCATCGCGGTGGGGCTGATCGTGGCGATCCCGACGCTGTTCTACACCGGCGCCTGGTTCCCCGAGTGGTGGGTGCGGCAGATGCTGCGGATCAGCATGCGCCTGGTGCACGGGCAGATCGGGCCGCGACGGGTCAGCAAGTACACGCCGGCCGAGGTGGTCGCGCACGGCGGCGACACCGAACGCGTGGTCATGCTGGCCGACAACACCATCGACCTGACCATGAGCGTGCTGGTCATCGTGGCGATGACCTGGGCGTCCGGGAGCTACGTGCCGGCGCTGTTCTTCATCGGCACGCTGCTCGTCTCCGGTCTCACCGCCACGCTGTTCGGTCCCCGGCTCGAGTCGGCCGCCCGACGTACGGTGGCGGCCCGCGCGGCGTTCGCGACCTCGCTGGTCAGTTCGCTGTCGGCCGCCCGTACGGTCAAACTGGCCGGCGCCACCGGACCGGTCCTCGACCACCTCTCCGACCTGGACGCCGACCGCAGCCTCAAGCAGCGCAAGGAGATCTCCATCCAGGTGTGGGCGCGGTCGACGCCGTCGGTGCTCAGCGGGCTGCTGCCGGTCGCGGCGTGGGCGCTCTACCTGGCCGGCGACCTGTCCGCGCCGGCCACGCTGATCGCGGTGGCCACGCTCGGCAGCGCGCGCTGGTTCGCCTGGGTCGCGGCGTCGCTGGTGTCCCACTTCCCGTCGGCCCGCGTCTGGACCCGCCGCACGGTGGCGATGTCCGGGGAGTCGGCCTACTCATCGGCGGTGCCCGGCGTCGACATCGCGACGGGTACGGCGCCCGCGCCGCCGTCGGCCGACCGCAACCCGCTCGACCGGCTGACCCTCACCGGCTTCAGCGCGGTGCACGAGAACGGCACGGTCGGCGTGCAGGACGTCGACCTGACCGTGTCCCGCGGACAGCTGGTGCTGGTCGTCGGCCCGGTCGGCAGCGGCAAGTCCTCGCTGCTGCGGGCGCTGGCCGGCATCGTCCACCACACCGGCCGGCTCGCCTGGAACGACCAGCCGGTCGACCAGCCCGAGGTGTTCCTGCGGCCGAACCAGGTCGGGTACGTCGCCCAGCTGCCCCGGGTGCTCTCCGGCACGGTGGCCGACAACATCCAGCTCGGCCACTCGGTGAACGCCGAAGACGCGGTGAGCACGGCCCAGCTCGAACACGACCTGGCCGCCGCCGGCGGTGGCCTGCAGCTGCTGATCGGGCACAAGGGGACGCGCCTCTCCGGCGGCCAGCTGCAGAGGCTGGCCCTGGCGCGCGCCCTGGCGCCCCGCACCGAGCTGCTGATCGCCGACGACGTGTCGTCCGCCCTGGATGTCACCACCGAGCTGGAGCTGTGGCGGGCGCTCCGCGAACACGGGGTGACCGTGGTCGGCTCGACGTCGAAGCGGGCGGCCCTGGTCCAGGCCGACCATGTGGTGGTCCTGATCGGCGGTCGCGTCGAGGCGCAGGGCCCGTGGCGCGAACTCGAGGACCGCTGGGGTCATCTGGCCGGCTGAGAAACTGCGCGTCACGCATCTTTGCGTGGCGCGCAGTTTTTGCTAGCCTGGTTCGCGTGGGGTTGCGTGAGGACAAGAAGCAGGCGACGCGGGCCGCGCTCAGCTGGGCCGCGGTGCGGCTGACGGTCGAGCGCGGCTGGGACAACGTCCTGGTCGACGACATCGCGGCCGCCGCCGGGGTGTCGCCGCGGACGTTCAACAACTACTTCTCCAGCAAGGGCGAGGCGATCGCGGCCCGGCATCTCGACCGCTACCTGCTCCTGGCCGACAACCTGCGCCACCGCCCACCCGCCGAGCCCCTGTGGGACGCGCTGCGGGCGGCCGTCGTCGGCATCATGCAGCCGGCGCCGGAACTGCCGGTTGACGGGTCGCCTTCCGGGCCTGGCTCGACTTCCGCCGCAGGCTCGCTTTCCGGGCCCGACTCATCTTCCGCGGCGGGGTCGCCTTCCGCAGCCGCCTCGCCTTCCGCGCCCGACGGGCTCGGCCGTCGCGGGCCGGATGTCGCACTGGATCGGGAACGCTGGCTGGCCGGTGTGCGGGTGATGGTCGAACATCCGGCCCATCAGGCCGAGTTCTCGCGCGCCGGCATCCGGGCCGAAGCCAAGCTGGCCGAGGTGATCGCCGAACGCACCGGCACCGAACTCGGCCGGGACCTCTATCCACATCTGACCGCGGCGGCGGTCATGGCCACGATCAACACGTCCACGAACCGCTGGATGGCCGGTCCGCAGGCCACCGACCCGCGGGCCGACGCCGCCACCACGATCACCGACCAGGTGGTGGCAGCCCTGACCCTGTTGTCGGAGGGGCTGCCGCCACCGGGCCGCCGACCCGAGCAGACGCCTCAGCCATGAACCGGCACACCAAGCGCCCGCACCGCCCGCCCCGGCGCTGACCGGCGGCGTCCCAAGATCAAAAACGCGGCGGCGCGCGCACCGCCACCTCCCCCACCCCGGCACTGGGTGGGTCAGAACGTAGCCGATGAGTACGACGAAATGGAGCGGCTGTCCACAGGCAGCGGCCGATTCGAGCTGCCTGTGGACAGGCGACGACCGCTTGTGGTCAGCCGATGGCGGCTGCCTGTGGACAGCCGGCGACGACCGCTTGTGGTCAGCCGATGGCCGCTGCCTGTGGACAGCCGGCGGCGGTCGCCTATGGACGGTCGGCGGCCACCGGGGTGACCCACCGGGAGAACCCGGCGGCGGGTATGGCCCGGACCACCTACGGCCCGGGGCCGTGATGACGGAACTCCGCTGTGCACGTACATCGAAATCGACCTTGATCTAGGGGGAAGAAACATGATCGACGTCCTGGTGGCGGGCGCCGGGCCCAACGGCCTGATGACCGCCTGTGAGCTGGCCCTTCACGGCGCGAACGTGCTCGTGTTGGAACGCAACGCGGAGCCGACGACCGAGCAGCGGGCCAACGGGCTGGCCGGGCAGGTGGTGCGGATGCTGGACCGGCGCGGGCTGCTGGAGCGGCTCACCGGTAGTGCCGAGCCGCCCGAACCGTTGCCGCAGTACATGTTCGCGGCGTTTCCGCTGCCGCTGCATCGGCTCGGCGGCGACAATCCGGTCTACACGATTCTGGCGCCGCAGCGGCGGATCGAGGAGATGCTCGCCGCCCGGGCCGGGGAGCTCGGTGTGGAGATCCGGCGCGGCGAAGGGGTCACGGGGTTCGTGCAGCACGGCGATCACGTTGTCGTGACGACCGACCACGGAGACATAGCCGCGCGTTGGCTGGTGGGGGCGGACGGCGGGCGCAGTGTGGTGCGGAAGGCGGCGGGGATCGGGTTTCCGGGGGTGACGCGTGATGACACGGTGTCGCGGGCGGCGCATGTCGGCGTTCCGGAGCGGCTGCTGCATCGTGAGGGTGGGCTGGAGGTGCCGGGGTACGGGGTGCTGCCGCCGTTCCGGCATACCCGGACCGAGCGGGGGCTGATCGTGTACGCGCCGTTCCCGGACGGGCGGCGGCTGGTCAGCGTCACCGATCGGGAGCCGGCGGGGGACGAGCCGATGACCATCGCCGAGATCGTGGCGGCGGCCGAGCGGGTGCTGGGGGTGCCGCTCGAGATCGAGGAGCCGCCGGGTGACGGGCCGCATCTGCTGCGCCGCACGGTGGGCGGCAACACGCGGCTGGCCGAGACCTATCGCCGGGGGCGGGTGCTGCTGGTGGGCGACGCGGCGCATGTGCATGCGGCGATCGGCGGGCCCGGCCTGAACCTGGGGCTTCAGGACGCGGTCGATCTGGGGTGGAAGCTGGCGGCCGAGGTGGGGGGCCGGGCTCCGGAAGGACTGCTCGACACGTACGAAGCGGAGCGCCGCCCGTACGCCGAGCGGGTCGTCATGCACACCGTGGCGCAGTCGGTGCTCGTCGGGCCGGGGCCGCAGATCACCGCGCTGCGGCGGCTGTTCGGCGAGCTGCTCGAGGACGAGCCGGCCCTGCGCCGGATCGCCGAGCTGATCGCCGGTGGGCCGCAGGCCTACGACACCACCCTCGCCGACGGCCGGCGCCTCGCGACGCTGACCCGGGACGGCGGCTTCCTGCTCATCGACCGTGGCGGCTTCGGCGGGGACGTGCCCGGGGACCACGTCCGGGTCGTCACGGATGACGGCCCGGGCGAGTCGGTGCTGCTGCGGCCCGACGGTCAGGTGGCGTGGAGCTCGGCCCGGCCGGTCGGCGAGCTGCGGACGGCTCTCAAACGCTGGCTTGCAGCCGCTTGACCACCTCGGTGACGGTGCCCGACGGGATCGCGAAGCCGACTCCGACGCTGCCGGTGGAGCCGTCGCCGGCGGTCGCGATGGCCACGTTGATGCCGATCACGTGGCCGGAGGTGTCGACCAGCGCGCCGCCGCTGTTGCCCTCGTTGATGGCGGCGTCGGTCTGGATCAGGCCGGTCAGGGCCTCCTCGCCGGTGTCCACCTTGCGGTCCAGGGCCGACACGATCCCGGAGGTCACGGTGCCCTCCAGGCCGAGCGGGGCGCCGAAGGCCAGCACGGTGTCGCCGACCGCGACCGGGTCGCCGGTGGCGAACGTCGCCGGGGTCAGGCCGGACACGTCGGTGGCCCGGACCAGGGCGAGGTCGTGGGTGGCGTCGGCGGCGACGACCTTCGCGGGTACGGTGCGCCCGTCGGCGAGCCGGACGCTGACCGTCGAGCCGGCCGACGAGGCGATCACGTGGTTGTTGGTGAGCACCAGGCCGTCCGCGTTCAGGATCACGCCCGAGCCCAGGGACGACGAGCGGGCGCCGTCGACCAGGACGGTGACGATGCTCGGTGACACCTTGGCGGCCACGG
Source organism: Actinoplanes sp. NPDC089786 (assembly GCF_040684855.1). Taxonomy (NCBI): domain Bacteria; kingdom Bacillati; phylum Actinomycetota; class Actinomycetes; order Micromonosporales; family Micromonosporaceae; genus Actinoplanes; species Actinoplanes sp. NPDC089786. The sequence goes on along the minus strand of NZ_JBFBGU010000009.1, from coordinate 117,125 downwards.
CGGCCAGGTTGGACGTGGTGCCGGAGTTGACGATCGGGGTGGCGGCGCCGCCGGTGGCGGTCGGGGTGGCGGCCGCGGCTTCGGTGGCGGTGTAGCGGTCGGCGATCACGCCGCCGGCCACTCCCCCGCCTCCGATCAGGGCGAGGAGGGCGGCGCCCCCGGCTACCCGGCGCGGCCACAACGAGTCACGACGGTGGGAACGCGGCGGCTGGGTGAGCATCTCGGTCATGAGACCAACAGTCGCTCCGGGCGTTGTCACCACGTTGTGAGCCGTCTGTGAGTCCGCTGAATCCGCTCTCCCGCTGGTCCCCTAGGCCGAAAGTCGCAGTGCTTACGGGTTCCGGCAGACCGCAGACCGAGGCGGTACACAGGTCGGCCTGGCAATCCTTGAGTCATGACTGGTCGAGGAGTTCTGAGAGTCATGGGCAACGCGGTCGGCGGCCTGATCGGCTGGACCGCGGATCCGGCGCCGAGCGCCGACCCCGCCTCGCTGCGCGCGCTGTTCGACGACCTGGGTGTGCCGGTCGCGCCGGGTGCGGCGGCTCTGGAAGCCGAGGTACGCACGTTCCAGGCTCATGTCGGCCTGGCCGCCGACGGCGTGGCCGGCCCGCAGACCGTGCACGCTCTGGCCCGCTACGCCGAGGAGGCCCGTGACCTCCGTATCTGGGGTGGGGCGTTGGCGGCCGCCCCGAACAGCTAGATCTAGCCGACCTTCGAGGCCACGAAGCCGGCGGCCTCGTCGAGCGACCCGTTGTAGTTCAGGTGCGCGGCGAGGCTGTTCCCGCTCTGGCAGAACCGGTCGTTCCGGTTGCAGAACGACTGGGTGCGGTCCGCGAACGCGTCGAGTTCGCCCCGTCCCCGGGCGAAGACGCCGGACCTGTTGCCCTGCGCGACGTTGAACGACTCCCCGGCGGTGAACGTCGGGTCGCCGAACAGCACGACCGCCGCCACCCGGTCACTGACCGCGGCGGGTACGGCCGGCCGGCCGCCCCGCGCCCCGGCCAGCACGTCGCCGGTGACCTGCGCCCCTTGTGAATAGCCCATCAGGACGAACCGGGTGTCGGCGCACCGGGCCGCGGTGGCCTCCAGCTTGTCCGCCATGTCGGCGACGCCCTGCCGCACGCTGTTGTTGTAGTTGCCCAGCGTGGCCGGATAGTCGACCGCGGTCGACCGTACGGTCACGTCCAGGTCCTGGGTGAGGGTGCGGGCCAGCGGCCCGAGCAGCACCCCGAAGCCGGGACGTTCGGTCGACGCCCGCGCGCCGATGATCTCCACGTCCGCGCATGCGTTGCCGGGCGCCTCAGCCGCGAACGTCAACGGCGCCACCGCGAGACCGCCAGCCACCACGACGCCGGCCGCGGCGATCATGATTGCCTTGCGTAGTCGCATTCGGAACTCCTTCCTCGGTTGCACACTTCTTGCACCGAGTACGCAGAATCCCGTGCCACCAGACGGCCGGTATGGACTTAACCACAGCTCAGGCCCATGATGAACCATTTGCATCGGCCGTGCGTATTCCTCGTCAGGCGTCGTAGTCGACGACAACGACCTCCGTCAATGGGGTGGCCTGACAGGTGAGGACGTAACCGGCTGTGATCTCGTGCGGTTCGAGCGCGAAGTTCCGCCGCATCTTCACGTCGCCCTCGACGACCCGCGCCCGGCACGTCCCGCACACCCCGCCCTTGCACGCGAACGGCAGGTCGGGCCGGGCCCGCTGCGCCCCCTCCAGCACGGTGCCGCCGTCGCCCACGGTCACCGTCGTCGACCGCCCGTCCAGCAGCACGGTCACCTCGCTGCCGACGCCGGCCTCCTCCACCCGGACCACGTCGGGCGGCATCTCGTCGACCCAGAACAGCTCCCGGTGGATCCGCTCGGCCGGCACCCCCGCCGCGCCCAGCACCTCGGTGGCGTCCACCACCATCCCGAACGGCCCGCACAGCCACCAGTGATCCACGGCCTCGACATCGATCAGGAGCGGCAGCAGGGTACGCAGCTTCGCCGCGTCCAGTCGCCCACTGAGGAGGTCGACCTCCCGCGCCTCGCGTGACAGCAGGTGAACGAGCTCGAGCCGGGACGGATAGCGGTCCTTCAGGTCGGCCAGTTCCTCGGCGAACATCACGGTGTCGGCCCGCCGGTTCCCGTAGATCACCGACACCTGCGTCTCCGGCGCCTGCTGTCCCAGCAGGGACGAGGCGATGGAGAGCAGCGGGGTGATCCCGGACCCGGCGCCGATCAGCACGTGCCGGCCGGACCGGCCGAGGTCTGGCGTGAAGCTGCCGGTCGGCGGCGCGACGTCGACCAGATCACCCGGGCGCACGCCCTGCACCAGCCACGTCGACACGATGCCACCCGGCACCTCACGCACCCCGATCCGGGGCGCGGCGCCGGCCGGGGCGCAGATCGAGTAGGTGCGGCGCTCGTCGGACGGGTCATCCGGGCGGCGCACGGTCAGCGACTGACCGGCCCGGAAGGCATAGCGCCCGGCCAGCTCCGCCGGAACGTCGAAGGTGACCGCGACGGCGTCGTCACAGAGCCGCTCGACCGCGGCGACCCGCAGCGGGTGGAACTCGCGGACCACCACGTCAGATCTCCTTCACGTGCTCGAACGGCTCCCGGCACACCGGGCAGCGCCGCAGCTCACGACAGGCGGTGGCGCTGAACGCGGCGATCTGCTCCGACTCCGGGTGCCCGCACTGCGGGCAGGCGATCGCCGGCCGTGGCGTACCCAACATCAGCGGAACCGGCCCGGCCGGCCGGCGCGGCGCCTGGCCGGGCGGCGAGATCCCGGCGGCGGCGAGCTTGGCCCGGCCTTCCGCGGAGATCCAGTCGGTGGTCCACGCGGGCGCCAGCACCGTGCGGACCTCGACCTCGCGGTAGCCGGCCCCGGCCAGCGCCCGCCGCAGATCGGCCCGGATCTCGTCCATCGCCGGGCATCCCGAATAGGTCGGCGTGACCGTGACAACCACGCCGTCACCGTCTTCGCGCACCTCCCGGATCACCCCGAGATCGGCGAGCGTCAACATCGGCATCTCCGGATCGGTGACCGTGGCGGCCACCTCGGCGGCGTTCCGGCTCACCACACACCGCCCGGCACCGACCGCGCGAGGCTCTGCATCTCGTCGAGCACCTCGGCCAGCGCGGGCGTGTGCACACCGTCCCGCCCGGTCGGCGCGCTCGAAGCCGGCGCTTCAAGATCAAGTTCGGTTTCGCGCGCACCGCCACCGCCCCCACCCCTCTGGGTGGGCGAGAATGTAGCGCTCGGGTCTGACGGTTCGGCCACGTTGTCCACAGGCGCGGGCGCCGTCAGGGTGGCTGTGGACAACACGTGAGCCATCACGGCGTCGAACTCCGGGCGCCAGTCCTTCGGGGCCAGCGGGGACGGTTCGTGGTCGAGCTCGGCGAGCAGCGGCCACAACGCGTCCACGGCCGACTGCATGCGTTCGCGGGACAGGTCGGTGCCGTCGCCGAGGCGGATGACCCACTGGGCGGCGTACTCGCGGTGGTAGGTCAGCTCCTTGACCGCCTTGGCGGCCACCGCGGCCAGGACCGGGTCGTCGGCGTCACGCAGGCGGTCGAGCACGGCCAGCCGCCACGTCGAGAACGCCAGCAGCCGGGCGACCAGGTGGGCGAAATCGGGATCGGCCCGCTCGGCCAGCTGCACGTTCCGGAACTCGGCCGGCCCGCGACCGTAGGCCAGCGCGTCCTCATTGCCATCGCCCAGGGCCTCGCCGGCCCGGGTCAGGAGCAGGCGGGCCTGGCCGAGCAGGTCCAGCGCGATGTTGGCGATCGCCACCTCGTCCTCGAGCTCGGGCGCGCGGGTCACCCACTCCTGGAGCCGGTGCGACATGATCAGCGCGTCGTCGCCGAGCATCAGGCAGTACGAGGCCAGCGCGGGGCGGTCGGCGGCCGGGGAGAAGGCAGTGGGCACGCCGGCCAGGGGGTCGGCGAAACCCGTGCCGTACGCCCAGCGGGCGTCGTCGTCGTGGTCGGTGAGCGCACCGTACGCGTCGTCGAAGGACATCAGATGTGCGGGACGGAGTCGGGGATGGCGTAGTAGGTCGGGTGCCGGTACGCCTTGTCGCCGCTGGGCGCGAAGTACGGCTCCTTGGCGTCGGGGCCCGAGGCGGCCACGTCGTCGGAACGCACCACCCAGATGCTCACGCCCTCGTTGCGCCGCGTGTAGAGGTCGCGCGCGTGGTGCAGCGCCATCGTGTGGTCGGCCGCCCGCAGCGAGCCGACGTGCACATGATTCAACCCTCGCTTCGCGCGTACGAACACCTCGTACAGGGGCCACTCGTGGTTCATGACGCCTTCTTCCGTGCGTGTGCCGCGGCCGCCTCGCGAACCCAGGCGCCGTCCTCGTGGGCCGCGCGCCGCCGGGCGACGCGGGTGGCGTTCATCGGGCCGTCGCCGGAGATGACGCGCTTCAGCTCGTCCCAGTCGGGCGTACCGAAGTCGTGGTGGCCGCGCTCCTCGTTCCACTTCAGAGCGGGGTCGGGCAACGTGACCCCCAGAGCAAGAGCCTGGGGCACGGACATGTCGACGAAGCGCTGGCGCAGCTCGTCGTTGGTGTGACGCTTGATCTTCCAGGCCATCGACTGCGCGGTGTTGGGCGAGTCGCCGTCGGGCGGGCCGAACATCATCAGCGACGGCCACCACCAGCGGTTCGTGGCGTCCTGCACCATCTCGCGCTGCCGGTCGGTGCCGCGCGTCATCATGGTCATCAGCAGCTCGTACCCCTGCCTCTGATGGAAGCTCTCCTCCTTGCAGATGCGGATCATGGCGCGGCCGTACGGCCCGAACGAGCTGCGGCACAACGGCACCTGGTTGCAGATGGCGGCGCCGTCGACCAGCCAGCCGATCACGCCGACGTCGGCGAAGCTCAGCGTCGGGTAGTTGAAGATCGACGAGTACTTCTGCCGGCCCTCGATCAGCCGGGTCGTCAGGTCGCCGCGGTCGGCGCCCAGCGTCTCGGCGGCGGAGTAGAGGTAGAGCCCGTGCCCGGCCTCGTCCTGCACCTTGGCCAGCAGGATCGCCTTGCGCCGCAGCGTGGGCGCCCGGGTGATCCAGTCGCCCTCGGGCTGCATGCCGATGATCTCGGAGTGCGCGTGCTGGGCGATCTGCCGGATCATCGTCTTCCGGTAGGCGTCGGGCATCTCGTCCCGCGGCTCGATCCGCTGGTCACGAGCGATCGTGTCCTCGAAAGCGCTCACCACGTGAAGAACCCCTGTCCGGTCTTGCGGCCCAGTTCGCCGCGCGCCACTTTGTCCCGCAGCAGCTGCGGCGGGGCGAAACGATCGCCGAGCTCGGCGTGCAGATGTGATGCGATGGCGAGCCGCACGTCCAGCCCGACCAGGTCGGTGGTGCGCAGCGGGCCCATCGGGTGCCCGTACCCCAGCTCGAGGGCCTTGTCGATGTCGGCCGGTGAAGCGACGCCCTCCGACACCATGCGGATCGCCTCCAGGCCGAGGAGCACACCGAGGCGGCTGGTGGCGAAGCCGGGCGTGTCGCGTACGCAGATCGCGGTCTTGCCGAGCGCGCCCACCCACGACGTCGCCGCCTCCACCACCGCCGGAGCCGTCGCCGGGCCGACCACGAGCTCGACCAGGTCGCTGACCGGCACCGGGTTGAAGAAGTGCATGCCGATCACGCGCGACGGGTCGCCCACCGCCGAGGCCAGCCGGCCGATCGACAGCGAGCTGGTGTTGGTGGCCAGCACCGCCGCCTCGCCCACGGCCGCCAGGACCTGCCGCTTCAGATCGAGATCCTCGGGTACGGCCTCCACGACGAGTTCGCACGGTGCGAGCTCGCCCACCGAGTCGACGACGGACACCCGGGACAGCACCTCACCGGGGGTGGTGGGGAGCGTCTCCTTGGCCGCCGCCCGGTGCAGGCCCATCGCCACCCGGTCGCGGGCCGCCGCGGCCGCCGCCGGATCGCGTTCGACGATGGTCACGGCCGAGCCGCCGGCCGCGAAGACCTGGGCGATCCCGGCGCCCATCCGGCCGCCACCGATCACCCCGACCGTCCCGGGCAGGTCTGTCATACCCGCTCCACCAGCATCGCCAGCCCCTGGCCGACGCCGACGCACAGGGTGGCCAGGCCGCGCCGGGCGTCCTCGCGCTCCATCCGGCCGAGCAGCGTGACCGTGATGCGGGCGCCGGAGCAGCCCAGCGGGTGGCCGAGCGCGATCGCCCCGCCGTCCGCGTTGACCCGCTCGTCGTCCAGCTTGAGCCGCCGGATCACGGCCAGCGACTGGGCCGCGAACGCCTCGTTCAGCTCGATCGCGTCGAGGTCGCCGGTGGTCCAGCCGGCCCGGGCCAGGGCCTTCTCGGTGGCCGGGACCGGGCCGATGCCCATGATGTGCGGCGGAACGCCGGCCGCGGCGGCCGTGACCACGCGCGCCCGGGGCGTCAGCCCGTACCGTTCGACCGCGGCCTCGCTGGCCACGATCAGCGCGGCCGCGCCGTCGGACAGCGGCGATGACGAGGCGGCCGTGACGATGCCCTCCTTGCGGAACACCGGCTTGAGCGTGCCCAGCTTCGCCAAGGTCGAGCCCCGCCGCGGGATCTCGTCGGTGCTCACCTCGCCGACCGCGACGATCTCCGACTCGAACTTTCCGGCGTCGATCGCGGCGATGGCCCGGTTGTGGCTCCGGAGCGCGAACGCGTCGCTGTCGGCCCGGGTGATGCCGTCGAGCGCGGCCACCTCCTCAGCCGTCTCGCCCATGCTGATCGTGGTCTTGTCCCGCTGCTTGAACACCGGGTTGGTGAACCGCCAGCCCAGCGCCGAGTCGACCACCTCGCCCGGCCGCGCCCACGGGGTGCCCGGCTTGGCCATCACCCACGGCGCGCGGGTCATCGACTCGACGCCGCCGGCCACCACGATGTCGGCGTCACCCACCCGCACCGCGTTGGCCGCGGCCTGGATCGCGGTCAGGCCGCTCGCGCAGAGCCGGTTGACCGTGAAGCCGGGCGTCGTGTCGGGCAGCCCGGCCAGCAGCGCGGCCATCCGGGCGACGTTGCGGTTGTCCTCGCCCGCCTGGTTCGCGGCCCCGAGGATCACCTCGTCGATGACATCCTCGGATACGCCCGCCCGCCGCACCGCCTCACCGACCACCAGCGCCGCGAGGTCGTCGGGGCGGACGCCGGCGAGCGACCCGCCGTACTTGCCCTGCGGTGTGCGTACCCCACCAACAAGAAATGCTTCAGGCATCATGCCGCCTTGACTGGAGGACGAAGAACCGGCCACTGACGAACCAATCGTCCGTCAAGGCGGCGGTGGCCGCCGGGTTGGCGCCGGTGCCGTGCAGATCGCTGAAGGCGGCGGTCTGGTTGACGAACACGCCACCCAGCAGGTTCTCCGACAGATGCACGCCGGCGTCGAGCGCGGCATCGCGGGCGGCCTCGATCACCTCGGGCGACGTCGAGTAGACCGAGGCGGTCAGGGCGCCGTGGTGGCGCACGGTCTCGACGAACAGCTCGAGGGCGGCCGCGGTCGACTCGGTGGTGATCACGAAGGACACCGGGCCGAACCACTCCCGGGTGTAGACCTTGTCGTCGGCCGCGTCCAGCTTGACCACGACCGGCGTGCGGATCGTCGCCTCCGGCCACTGCGGGTCGGCCACCTCGCCGGTCGTCCGCACCACGCCGGCCGCGCCACTGGCCTCGGTCAGCCGGGACAGCACGCCGTCGTTGACGATCGCGCCGAGCGTGCCGGCCGCCCGCGCCGGGTCGCCGAGCAGCTTGTCGATCGACGTGCTCAGGTCGGCCGCGAACTCGTCCGGCGACTTCACGCCCGCGTCGGTGCGCACGCCGGCCGCCGGGACCAGGATGTTCTGCGGCGTCGTGCACATCTGGCCGCTGTAGAGCGACAGCGAGAACGACAGGTTGCGCAGCAGCGCCTTGTAGTCGTCGGTGGAGTCGACGACGACCGTGTTCAGCCCGGCCTTCTCGGTGTAGACGACGGCCTGGCGAGCGTTCGCCTCGAGCCAGTTGCCGAAGTCGCTGGAGCCGGTGAAGTCGACGATCCGCACGTCGGGGTGGGTGGCCAGGGTGGCCGCGATGCCGTCGCCGGGCGCCTCGGCGGCCAGCGACACCAGGTCGGGGCTCTGACCCGCCTCGGCCAGCACCTCACGGGCGATCAGCACGGTCAGCGCCAGCGGCAGGACCGCGCCCGGGTGGGGCTTGACGATGACCGGGTTCCCGGTGACCAGAGAGGCGAAGAGGCCGGGGTACGAGTTCCAGGTGGGGAACGTGTTGCAGCCGATCACCAGGGCCACGCCCCGGCCGGAGACGGTGGCGGTCTTGGTCATGCGCAGCGGCTCGCCGCCACGCTGGGGCTTGCTCCAGCTCGCCTCGGCCGGCCCGCGCGTGGTCGCGTCGAGCGCGGCGGCCACCGCCTCGAGGCCGCGGTCCTGAGCATGCGGGCCGCCGGCCTGGAACGCCATCACGAACGCCTGGCCGGTGGTGTGTTGCACGGCCTGGGCGAACTCGAACGACCGGGCGTTGACCCGCCGGAGGATCTCGGCCGCCACGCCGGCCCGGCCCTGAGGCCCGACGGCACGCCAGGCCGGTGTGGCGGCCCGGGCCGCGGCGATCAGCGCCGCGGCGTCCGCCTTCGGATAGCGGATGCCCAGGTCGAAGCCCCACGGCGAGCGCTCGGTGGCGACCCGCTCGGCCGCCGGCCCGCCGAGCGGGAAGTCGGCGTTGAGCCGGGCCTTGAACGCCTTCTCCCCCGCCGGGGCGGCCTCCTCGCCGTACACCGACTTGCTGGGCGATTCCGGGTAGGCGGACCAGTAGTCACGGGTCCGCGTCGCCGCGACCGCCCGGTCGAGCAATTCGCGATGGGTCTCGTACCACTCGGCGGGGGTTGTCATCTGCGCTCCTGTGCGGTTGGCTGTCTCATTATCTACCGTCCGTTCGTTCGGTTATCAACCCCTGGGAGCGTTGGTGGCACAGACTGCGGCCCATCTCATGTTCTCCCGCGACCGGGCTTCGCAGGGGCTGGGCATGGAACTGCTCTCTTCAGAAAATGGGCAGGCCTCGGTTCGTATGACCGTCGGGGAGAACATGGTCAACGGCCACGGGCTGGCCCACGGCGGGTACGTGTTCCTGCTGGCCGACACGGCCTTCGCCTGCGCCTGCAACAGCCATGGGCCGGTGACCGTGGCGGCCGGGGCCGACATCAGCTTCCTGCGGCCGGCGCGGGTCGGCGACGTCCTGGTCGCCGTCGCAACGGAACGCGCCGTCAGCGGGCGGAGCGGCCTCTACGACGTCACGGTGACCCGTGGGGACGATGTGATCGCCGAGTTCCGGGGCCGCAGCCGGGTGATCGCGTCATGACCGATTCGCCGGCCCGCCGCCGCGGACGCCCCGGTCACGACCAAGGCGCGGTGCTGACCGCGGCGGTGCGGCTGTTCAACGAGCGTGGGTACGAAGCCACCAGCATGGGCGACCTGGCCGAGGCGCTCGGCATCACCAAGTCGAGCATCTACCACCACGTGACCGGCAAGCAGGACCTGCTCAGGATGGCCGTCGATCACGCGCTGGACGGGCTGCAGGAGGCGGCATCCTTCGTTCTCGACATGGAGGCGCCCGCGGTCGAGCGGCTCGAGACGTTGATCCGCCGCAGTGTGCTGGTGCTGGCCGACCGGCTCGAGTTCGTGACGCTGCTGCTGCGCGTACGCGGGAACAACGGGGTCGAGAAGGAAGCGCTGAACCGCCGCCGGGTGCTGGACGCGCTGGCCACCGACCTGGTCAAGCAGGCACAGGCCGACGGTGACCTGCGGGCCGACGTCGATCCCGCGACGGCCGCGAAGCTGCTGTTCGGCATGGTCAACTCGCTGACCGAGTGGTACCGGCCGAAGCGTGGCGGGGCCACGGCGCTGGCCGACACCGTGGTCGCGATGGCGTTCGAAGGACTGCGCGTCAGGAGGGACTAGCCGTGGAAGATCGCACTCCCCGCAAGGAAGATCTGGAACCGATCGAACGCGCGTCGGTCGACGAACTGCGCGCGCTCCAGCTCACGCGGCTGCGATGGTCGCTCCAGCACGCGTACGAGAACGTGCCGGCCTACCGCGCTCTCTTCGCCTCGGCCGGCGTACACCCCTCTGATCTGCGCTCTCTATCGGATCTGGCGCGTTTTCCGTTCACGCACAAGGCGACGCTGCGGGAGAACTACCCGTTCGACATGTTCGCGGTGCCGCGCACGTCCATCGCCCGGATCCACGCCTCGTCGGGCACCACCGGCCGGCCCACGGTCGTCGGGTACACCCTTGCCGACGTACGCACCTGGGCTCGCCTGATGGCCCGGTCGATCCGGGCGTCCGGCGGGCGGCCCGGCGATCGGGTGCACATCGCGTACGGATATGGGCTCTTCACCGGGGGTCTGGGCGCGCACTACGGGGCGGAGGAGCTCGGCTGCACGGTGATCCCGGTGTCCGGCGGCATGACACCGCGGCAGGTGATGCTGATCCAGGACTTCCAGCCCGACATCATCATGGTCACACCGTCGTACATGCTGGCGATCGTCGACGAGATGCGCCGGCAGGGCGTCGACCCGCGGACCACGTCGCTCCGGGTCGGCATCTTCGGGGCCGAGCCGTGGACGCAGGACCTGCGGCAGGAGATCGAGGAGACCCTCGACATGCACGCGGTCGACGTCTACGGGCTGTCCGAGGTGATGGGCCCCGGCGTGGCCAACGAGTGCGTCGAGACCAAGGACGGCCCGCACATCTGGGAGGACCACTTCTACCCCGAGATCGTCGACCCGGTCACGGGCCAGGTGCTGCCCGACGGCTCGTACGGCGAACTGGTCTTCACGTCGCTGACCAAGGAGGCCATGCCGGTCGTCCGCTACCGCACCCGCGACCTGACCCGGCTGCTCCCCGGCACCGCACGCCCCATGCGCCGCATGGAGAAGATCACCGGCCGCACCGACGACATGATCATCCTCCGCGGCGTGAACCTCTTCCCCACCCAGATCGAGGAACTGATCCTGCGGACGCCGGCCCTGGCGCCCCACTTCCAGTGCGTCCTGACCCGAGTCGGGCGCCTGGACGCCCTCACGGTCAAGGTCGAACGCCGCCCGTCCGTGTCGGCCACGGATGCCGCTTCGGCCGGTCACGACCTGGCCACCTCGATCAAGAACACCATCGGCGTCAGCGTCACGATCGAGGTCATCGAGCCCGACGGCGTGGAGCGCTCGATGGGCAAGATGAAGCGCATCGTCGACCAGCGCTAGGCCTTTTCAACGGCTGATCTGACGGCTGATCTGGTCGAAGGTCGGTGAGCCCGGCTCCGGAGCGAGGCGTGCGGCGCGAGCCACGTACGAGATGGCGTGGTACCAGCCGCAGATCAGCATGAGATCGATGGCCCCGTCCGGCCCGGCGGCCTCGACGAGCGGAGCCCACTCGTCGTCGGTCAGATCGTGGCGGGCGGGCGGGGCGTCGACGGCCGTGATCACCGCACGGTCGCCCGGGTCGGTCCAGCAGACATCGGCCGCCGTGCCCGTGGTCAGGGGCCGGACCTGGTCCTCGGTGATCCCGGCCCTGGTCGCGAACACGGCAACGTGGATGCCCCACTCGTACTCGGCGCCGCACAGGACCGTGGTCCGATCGGGGCCGGTCCGAGGATCCCGCACGGGCCGGCCGGTCATGGCGATCCTCGACCTGCTCGGCCGCCGATGGACCTTGCGGCTCCTGTGGGAACTCCGCGGCGATCCGGTCCCGACCTTCCGAGCCCTCCAGCAGCGCTGGAGGGCGTCTCGTCGAGCGTGCTCACCGGCCGCCTGACCGAACTACGCGCCGCCGCGATCCTCGAGAAGACCAGCGGCGGATATCAGCTGATCGACCAGGGACGGGCCCTGCTCGACACGCTCGCCCCGCTGGAGCAATGGGCCGCCGCCTGGCAACCCGCTCCGTCCGAGCCCTGAGACCCGGCTCTCCGGGCTTTTGTCGTGCCCTTCGTGCTTCCGGTGGCCGACGAACATGACCCCACCCCCCGCGTCCGCCGGAGTGACCCTGCTGTCCGAGAGCCGGCGGCCGCGTCTGACGCGCCCCCGACGCGGCCGCCGGTCGCCGGAACGGCGATCGGTCATGTTCTTCAAGATCGAAAACGCGGTTCGCGGCCGCCACCGCCACCCCCACCCCTGTGGGTGGGTAAGGAATGTAGCGCTCGAAATCGACGAACCTGTCAACTGTCCACAGGTCAGCGGGCCAGGACGTTCACCCCGCGACCGGTGCCGGCCCCCGCGGCGTTGACGGCCTGGACGATGACCCGGTACTTCGTGCCGGCCGGGACGCCGCGGGCGGCGTTGAGGGTCCAGGCGTGGGTGGTGGACTTCACCGTCGTCACGGCCGGGGTGCCGGTGGGGGCGCCCTTCGCGGTGTAGCGCTGGACGGTGATGCGGTAGCCGGTGATCGGGGCGCCGCCCGTGTTGGTGGGAGGCGTCCAGGTGACCCCGGCGGTGACCGGGCCGCCCTGGAGGCCGGCCCTGCCGGTCAGGGTGGCCGGGGTGCCCGCCACCGAGAACGGCACCACGGAGGCGCTGAGTCCGGAGAGCGGGCCGGCGCCGACCGCGTTGACGGCTCGGACCCGGAAGCGGTACGCGTGGCCGTTGGTCAGGTCGTCGATCACCTCGGGTGAGGCGTTGTCGGACACCAGGCGCATGGCGCCCACCGGGCGGCCGGTGGCCGCGTCGACGACCTGGATCTCGTAGAGGTCGGCGCCGCCGGTGGGGGCGGTCCATCGGATGGTGGCCCGGCGGTCGGCTGCGCTGACCGTTCCGATGCGAGGCGCGCCGGGGAGGGTCGGCGCGGTCTGCGGGCCGTTGGACGTCGGCGGGGTGCTCGGCGCAGGACTGGTGGGGACCGGCGACGTCGGCGTGGTGGGGACCGGCGTCGTGGGCGTTACGACCACCGGCGCCGGGGTCACGGCATTGGAGACCGCCGAGTACTCGCTCGCTCCGGCGGCGTTCACCGCGCGGATCCAGAAGGTGTACGACGCGCCGTTGGTCAGCCCGTGGAACGTCAGCGATGTCGCCTTGGGGCCGGCCACGTCCACGTCCGTGACGATGCCGTCCACGTCGAGCACCTGGACCTCGTACCCGAGCATCGGGCTGCCGCCGTCGGAAGCCGGCGCCGTCCAGCTGACCAGTGCCGACTCGTCGCCGGCGACGGCCGTCCCGATGACCGGCGCGCACGGCTCCACCGGGGCTCCGGCCGTGTGCGGGGTGCAGATCGAGGGGCCGGTCGGCTCGGACGGGTCGGCCGGAGTGGTCGTCGGGGTGGAGGACGGAACGTCATCGTCGTCCTCGGTGGCGGCGACCGGCGTCACCGGCGCGGAGGCCTCGCTGAACACTCCGGGCCCGGCGTCCGTGTTGACCCGCAGCCGGAACGTCACCGGCACCCCGTTGCTGAGGCCCGTCGCCACGAAGCTGGTGGCGTCGGCGGCCAGCTCGGTCAGCGTGGTGACCCCGCCGACGGTCCGCGACAGGGTCAGCCCGGTCGCCGGCGAACCCCCGGCCGGCGGCAGCGTGAACAGAACCGTTGCCTGCCCGTCCCCGGCCAGCGCCGTGACACCGAAGAAGGCGGTGAACGTCGAGGCGTCCACCGTCTCGTCGGCGAACTGGAGCTTCTCCACGTTGCGGACCATGTCGACGCCGTCGGGGCCGGTCACGAGCAGGGCGTCGCCGGTCTTCTCGATCAGGTACTGGGCGCGGATGCCCGAGAAGACCGCCGTGTCGGTGCCGCCGGACCCGGTGAGGATCTCCCGTACGGTGGCGATCCGACCGGGGTTGATCTTGCCGGCGAAGACGTCGTTGTACAGGTCGGCCATGGCCGGCGCCGACCGGATCTCGTGGCCGGCCCCGTCGCGGACGCTGAGCCGCACGTTGAGGTAGCGGTCGCCGTCGATGATGTCGTTGCCGCTGCGGCCCTCGATGACGTCGTCGCCGGCCCCGCCGAGCAGGATGTTGCCGTCGCCCCACACGGTGCCGTGCAGGTCGCAGGGCCGGCCGGTGGCGTCGCCGACGTCGGCCAGCGCCGTCGGCAGGGAGGTGACCACCTGGTCGAGCCCGTGGATCCGGGCGACTCCGGCCGCGTCCAGCGCGTCGCAGCCGAGGAAGCCGCCGCCACCGACGGCCGAGGGCACCACGTCGTCACCACGCAGCGTGTCGTTTCCAGAAGTGCCGGAGAGCGCCTCGACCTCGTTGTACCGGTCACGTACCCCGATCGTCAGCGTTCCCAGGGGCGCCAGGGGAAGCGCAAGATCACTGTCGCCGCCCAGAACAGACCAGTCGAAACCCGACCCACCGGCGTTCTTCTCGATGCCGGGGCCCTGGACGCCGATGTCGTCGCCGCCCTCCATGTCGTAGTCGTCGTCGCCACCGTCGCCGACCAGGACGTCGTGGCCGGGCCGGTTGGAGTCGTCCAGGAAGAACAGGTTGCCGCTGTCGCCCTGGAGCAGGTCGGGGCCGTCGCCGCCCTCCTCCCAGTCGTCGCCGGCGTCGCCGAAGACCGCGTCCTCGCCCTCGCCGGCCGTCACGAAGTCGTCGCCCTCGCCGGCGAACGTCTCGTTGATGTTGGCGCCGCCGCTGGTGAAGTCCTGGCCGGTGCCGCCCATCACGATGTCCGCGCCGATACCGGCGTCGATGGCGTCGTTGCCGGGCCCGCCCTTGGGCACGTCGTCGCCGGCCGCGTCGGTGATGATGTCGTCGCCCTCGCCGCCGATGGCCACGTCGTTGCCGGCGCCGCCCTCGAGGACGTCGTCGCCCTCGGCGCCCCAGATCGTGTCGTTGTCGTTGCCGGCCCGCACCCGGTCGGCGTCCTCGGTCCCCCCGAACACCGACTGCCCGTTGATCCCGGGCCGGTCGACGCTGTTGCGGGCCCGGTAGGCGATGGTGCCGTCCGAGAGCCGGATCAGCAGCGCGTTCTCGTCGCACGCCGAAGAAGGGTCGTCGGCGACCTGGTTGCCGACTGTGCCATGAATCCGTGACAGGGAGAACTTGCAGTCGGCCGTGCCGAACGAGTCGGCCTTGAGGGTGTGCGCGTCGGTGGTGCGCCCGATCAGCTCGGCGAACGAGTTGCCCTCGAGCTGCGTGCGGAGGTTCATGCCGGGGGTACGGGCGAGGTAGTACAGCCGGTCACCGTTCTGCAGGTTGGTCAGCTGCTTCTCGAACACGTAGTTGAAGGTGCTGCCCAGCAGGCCACCGAACGGCATGGTCTCCTCGGCCAGCCCGCCGATCCACAGGTCCACGTCGTCCAGCCCGGAGGCGGCGGCCGGCGCGTTCATGAAGGTGGCGTCGCCGTCCACGAGCGCCTGCGCGGCGGCCCGCTTCCCGGCCACGGTCGTCGCGGCCGCCACGGAGGGGTGCTTGCCGTACGCCGCGATGAAGTTGACCAGCGACTCCGGGTGCTTGAGGTGTTCGCCGAAATCAACCCAGCTGGTGTACGCCGTGAGCGCACCGGTCTGCGACCGGCGGAACGCGTTCAGCGAGGGCAGGCCCTCCGAGCGCCCGCGGGAGATGTTCAGCGAGGCCAGGTCCATCGGCAGCCCGAGCAGGTTGTTGCGCAGCGTGTCGGTGATGAACTCGTCGAGCTCGTTGCCGACCTGGTCGGACATGCCCATCACGATCGAGCCGGCCGCCTGCTCGGGGCTCAGCGTCCCGTTCCTGGTGAAGGCGGGTGGGTTGAGGAAGCCGTCGAGCAGCGGCATCGAGGCGTCGGTGCCGTCGTCCAGAGTGCGGCTGATGCGCTCGGTGAGCATGGAGTGGCCGAACCGGTAGACGGCGTGCGCGAACTCGGCGGTGACGGCCGGGTTGATCTCGGTCTGGGTGAACGCGAACGGCTGGAACGGGTTGATCGCCGGCTGGACCTTGCGGGCGAACTCCTCGAACACGATGTGCTGGTACTCCATCTCGTTGACGAAGCGGGCGGCCTGGAAGATCCGCTCGCCGTTCCACGAGCCGCCGGCCAGTTGCCACTCGCTCAGCGCCGTGCCGTCCTCGGTGAGCACCCGCTCGATGTCGCCGACCAGCCGCTGGTGCTCGGAGTGGAAGATCTGGTGCACCGCGGTCAGGCCGATGTTCTCGTTGGCCCGGCCGTCGCCGGCGATGTAGTGCGCGGCCAGCATCTCGTCGTCGTAGGTGCCGGCCGGCTGGGACGCGAAGTCGGCCGAGGCGGTGGCGTCGGCGTCGGGGTGGGGCGCGACCGGCGGGGTGGCCGGGTTGTGGTCGGTGTCGACCGGGGTGGGGTCGGCGTGGTGCGCGATGTCGGTGAGGAACGGGGTGCCGAAGGTGAGCACGTCGGCCGGCACCGCGACCGGGTCGGCGAGGTTGCCCTCGACCAGGCCGTGCCGGGTGACGTACTGCGGGAGGCCGCGGTCCGGTCCGGGCACGAACCGGCCGTACGGGTCGGCCAGGATCGTGGGGACGGCCAGCTCATCTTTGTCGGCGAGATCGAGACCGAGGAGGGTACGCGCCTGAGCTTTCGTCTCGGCCCAGGTCGGCAGCCCGCCACTGGCGCCGGCCAGCAGGTCGCCGGTCGACACCGGCCGGCCGTCCACCAGCGTGTAGGCCCGCAGGAAGACCTGGTGCGAGGCGTGCGAGGTGTACGTCTGGGAGTTGTCGACGTACGGGCTGTCGGTGTTCGTGGCGTCCTGGACGTCGTCGGCCGTGCCCAGCCTCCCGTCCGGCCCCGGCTGGTTGGCCGCCCGGGTCAGGGCCATGAACCGCATCGACGCGGGCACGTAGCGGCCGTCGCCCGGCTGGGGGTCGTCACCGTTGCCCGGGGTCCGGTCGGGGCCGGCGATCAGCGGGTCGTCGGCCCGCAGCGGGACGATGACCGTGCCGCCGCCCTTGACGGTCTGGTCGACGCCGTGGTCGAAGAACTGCCCGAAGAGCGTGAACCACGAGTTGTACGGTGCGCTGAGGCCGATGTCGGTGGTGACGTTGGGGATGAACACCGTGCCGCCGTCCATCGTGACGCCGCCGGTGCCGGTCGTCTGGCTGCGCACCGGGTAGCCGGCCGCGGCCAGGGCGGCCGGGTTGTTCGCGGTCTGGTCGGCGATCAGGTTGCTGATCAGGCGGGGCTGCGAGTCGACCACGACGTTGCCGGCGCTCTTGTCGGCGTACGTGGTGGGAAAGCTCCGCGGCCCGAACATCCCGGCCGGCGCGTCCTCCGCGGCCTTGAAGGCCTTGCCACCGAGGCGGGGGAACGTCTGGTCCGAGGCGCCGTACTTCTCCTCGCCCTCGGCCAGGTGGTTGCACGAGCCGTCCACGGTCCGCAGGCCGAACGCGAGCATCGGGCTGGCCAGCTGGTCCGGGCCGGCGCCGAGCAGCGCGCCGCACGGGCCGGTGGCGCTGGTCGTGTTGCGTACGTGGGCTTCAGCGATCTTGATCTGCTTGAGGATGTACGACAGGTCGGTGGGGGTGATCGTGAAGCCCTGGCCGATCGGGGCGGCCTGGGCGGGGGTGGCGACGAGCGTGCCGGCCAGGAGGGCGGCGACCGCGGCGACGGTGCGGAGCTTCATGCGGTGACTCCTTGGGAGCGGAGGAGAACCGGAAATTTCCTAAATGGTGGCCTTGCCCGGTTTGCGATCCCTGCGGTGTCCCTGATCACAAGCTGAAGCCGCCCTGAACCGTCAGTTCAGGGCGGCTCCGGGCCACGCTTGGCCTACCCGTGGTGGTGCGTCGCCTCGTTGTCGACCAGGTTGACCCCGTTGCTCAGGTCCACGCCCGGGCCGGGCCGGTTGGCCGAGACCTGGACCCGGTCGGCCGGCACCCCGGCGGCCCGGCCCAGCGCGTCCCGCACCACCCCGATCGAGTAGTCGCTGAGCACCGCCCCGAAGTACCGGATCGCCAGCCCCTGCTTCTGCACCGACGTGGTGTAGCGGCCCAGGGTGTCGGTGACGATCCCCTCGTAGTCGGCCGCCTTCCGCACGTCCTCGGCCGACGTCCCGGCCGTGACCAGCCCGAACGTGATGTCGTGGACCAGCACCGGCTGAACCAGGTAGAACGCGACATCGGCCGGCTGGTGGTCCCGCATCATCGCCTCGGCCTTCTCGACCGAGACGCCCTCCGGCGCCACGAAGGTCATCTCCGGCACCAGGTACTCGAGCATCTCCCGGCTGAACACCGCGAACGTGGCCGGCTGGAGAGCGCCGAGCCTGGTCTGCCTCGCGATCGCCCGCATCTCGCGGGCGATCTTCGCGCGGTCGGCGCCGGGACCCGGGTGGAGCCCGATCGCCGCCCGTTTGCGGACCATCGCCCGGTCGAAGGTGGTGGTCGCCTGCCCGTCCCCGGTGTCGTCGCTGACGACCCGGGCGACCGGCGTGGTGGAGGCCGCGATCGGGTTCGCGAACCATCCGCCGGCCCGCCCGACCAGCAGCGCGCCGGCCACGAGCACGACGAGAACCAGGCAGATCCGGGCCCGCATCACGACCCCAGCGGGAAGCCGGGGGCGTAGACGGAGGGCTGCTCGTCCCGGTCGTCGGCGCCCGAACGGTCCGAGGTGACCGGGTCGTTCATGTTCACGTCGCCGACCGCGAACTGGATCATCATGTCGTTGTCCTCGTGCACCAGGTTGTGGCAGTGCACCATGTAACGGCCGCCGTCGTTGCCGTCGCCGGTGGTGAACTGCATCAGCGCGGTGACGGTCTCGTTCTCGCCCAGGTAGAAGACGTCCTTGCCGCCGCCCTCCCACGGGTGCGCCTTGCCGTCCGGGGTGGTGTTCCGGCCGATGATCTGGGCGTCGATGAGGTGGATGTGCAGCGGGTGGAACCAGCCGCCGGACTCGTTGACCAGATCCCAGATCTCCACGTCGTACGGCTTCGGGTTGCCCAGCACCCGCTGGAAGTTGGTCGCCTCGACGTCCTCCCAGGTCTCCCCGTTGACCGTCCAGAGGCCGTGCTTGCGCTCCACGCGCACCCGCCGGCGGACCTTGGCCATGTCCGGGGTCAGCTTGTTGACCTCGATCGCGCCCCGGTTGGTGAACGGCTGCGGGCCCAGGTCGAGCGTCTTCGGGATGACGTACGGGTCCGGCGCGCCCGAGTCGGCGACCACCTCGAACTGCATCACCTTGCCGGTGTTGGCGAAGTCGACGTTGTTCTTGTTGCTCAGGTTGCGCAGCTCGATCTTCTGGCCGACCTTGTACTTCCGGAAGTCGATCAGGATCTCGTAGCGCTCGGCCACGCCGTGCCGGTACGACGGCACCGCGGTCACCTTCGGCGTCATCCCGGCGTCGTTGCCGACCACGTACAGCGGCTCGCCGGTGCTCAGGGCGAAGCGGAACGAGCGGGAGATGCCGGCGGCCAGCATGCGGAAGCGGTAGACCCGCGGCTTGACCCGCATCTTCGGCCACGGCACGCCGTTGACCAGGATCGTGTCGCCCATGAAGCCGGCGTGGTCCGAGTCGTCGAACGCCACCGAGCCGTCGGCCTTGAACGCCATGTCGCTGACGAACAGCGGGACGTCGTACTCGCCCTGGGGCAGTTGGGCCTGCTCGTACGGGTCGTGCAGGTGGTACTGCGCGGCCATGCCGGTGAAGACGTTCTGCGCGGTGCTCAGATGGTTGTGGTCGTGATACCAGAGCGTGCGGGCCTGCTGCCAGTTCGGATACTTGTACGTCTTGCAGTTGCCGGCCACGGTCCAGTCGTTGGCGTACCCGTCGTACTGCGGCAGCGAAGCCGAGCCGTGCAGGTGGGTGACGGTCCGGAACGGCAGCCCGTTCAGCTTCTGGACGTTCAGGTGGTTGGCGATCCGCACCTCGGTGCGGGTGCCCTGCTGCACGGAGATGGTCGGCCCCGGGAAGATCCCGTTGTAGCCGGCGATCTCGGTGGTCAGCCCCGGAACCATGCTCGCCCGGCCGACCTTCTGCGTGAGGCAGTACTTCTGGTACGGCCCCTTCTCGTCCACCCCCTGCTCGGAGGGCATCAGGACGGGCGGGCGGCGAAACATGCTGGTGTACGGCTGGGGCGTGTTCTTGCTGGCCAGCTTGCTGGAGGACGCCAGCACCTCGCCACCGGCCGCCGCCACGACCAGCCCGGCGCCGCCGACCGCCGCGGCGCCCTTGAGCACATCGCGGCGGCTCAGATTCCGATCCGACATGGGTGATCTCCGTCTCGGGGGGTAGACGTCCGTTCAGGGATCAGGACGCTACGAACTCCGCCTGAGGCAATCCCCCCGCAAACCTGTGGCCGCCACCACAGATCGGCGGCGCTCGATTCAGGAAGTTCCCAGGTTCCAGTCCCGGGCGCGAGCCACGGCCGCCGGATCCCGCTCGGCGCACGGCAGCGGGCCGTGCTGGCGTCCTCGCCTTCCATGCCAACCGCACGGTCAGCCGGTCCGATCTGATCGCCCTGGCCTGGGATCGGGCCGATGGGCCGCCGCCGACGGTCGACCGGCTGGTCACCGACTATGTCTCCCGGCTGCGCGGCGCTTTCCGGGCGGCCGGCGTGGGTGACCGGGCGGCGCTGGTGGCCGGTTCGGCGGGCTACCCGGCTGGAGGCCGATCCGGCGGTGGTCGACTGGCACCGGTTCCTCGGCCTGGTGGGCCAGGCCCGGACGGCGCGATCGGCCGGCGACGAGGGCGACGCGGCCGAGCTGCTGCGCCGCGCCCTCGCGATGTGGCGCGGGTCGGCGCTGGCCGACGTCCCCGCTGATTCGCTCGGCCCGCTGCGGACCCGCATGGACACGCAACGGCTGGCGGCGGCCGAGGACCTAGCCGGGAGCGAACTGGCTCTCGGCCGGGCCGGCGACGTGATCGAGCTGCTCACCGATCTCGCGTTGCGGGAACCCGCCCGCGAACGCCTGGCCGCCCTGCTCATCGACGCCCTGCGGATCGCCGGTCGGCGGGACGACGCGGTCGCGGTCTACCGGCGCACGGCTGCACCACGGCGATTCACCCCGGCACGTCTCGGCGCTACGTGCGGCTGGTGCGGGTCGGCCTCGGAAGCCGGGTGGCTTTGACCAAAACTTGCCTGCGCTGGACTTCGCGGCCATCCGCGGTCATCTCGATGCCATCGACTTCGTACCAAAGATCGCCATTGTGGTCCTGAGGTACGGCCCAATCCACCGCCTCCACCCGCATCCGCAGCGGACCAAGCCCGAACCGGTAATCGTTTTCGGCGAAGGTGCTGATGGGCCAAGCCGATCGTTCGTCGGCGTTCATGAGACAGCTCCTTCCGGCGTAGCCGGCGGCCTCCAGCGTGATCAGTGACAACGTTCTGCGCAAGGGTGAATGCACGTGCATATGCACGCGACAGGAAGGTTGGCCTGAACGGTGAACCGGCGTCGATGATCGGATGACAAGCCACTCTCCCCAAAGGGGTCTCTACCCGTTGCAGACTCGGTTGCGGCCGCTTCGTTTAGCCTCGTAGAGCGCCTGGTCGGCGCGGGCCAGCAGGTCCTTGAGGGTGGCGTCGTCTGGCTGCAGGTGGGACACCCCGATGCTCACGGTCACCGTCAGCGGCCCGGACTGGGTCTCGATCGGGTGTTCGGCGATGCAGGCTCGCAGTCGTTCGGGAAGCGTCGAGCCGAGTTCGGCATCCTGCAATATGATGGCGAACTCCTCGCCGCCGTAGCGGCCGACGAGGTCGGTCTGGCGGACCTCGGCGGCCAGCCGGGCTGCGACCGTACGGATGACGTCGTCGCCGGTGGGGTGCCCGTGGGTGTCGTTCACCAGCTTGAAGTGGTCGATGTCGATCATCAGCACGCTGAGCGGGCGACCGGCGCGGAGCGCCGTCGCGATGTCGCGCTCCGCGACGTGCATGAACTGGCGGCGGTTAGCGATGCCGGTCAGTTCGTCGATGACCGAGAGAGCTTGCACCTGCGCGAACAGCCTGGCCCGGTCGTAGGCCGTCATGCCCTGGGCGACCAGCGCGGAGGCGATTTCGGCCTGCTCACCGACCCGGCTGCCGGCGTGCCGGGAGCTCAGCAGAAGAACACCCGGCCGGGCGTGCAGTGGCACCGCCAGCCAGGATGCCGCGTCCGTCAACCGGGCGTGCAGCTCGGCGGGTAACAGGTTGGGTTGGTCCGTGACCGTCGTTGCGATGTGCGCGAGTGCGGTACCGGAGTGCGCGGCCAAGGCGTGTTGCGTGAGCCGGCCGTCGCCGTTCAGTTCGGACAGCACGCAGACGTCGTCGTCGCTGTCCGCGGTGAGCAGCCACGCGTGTTCGCAGGACAGGATCGAGGTGGTCCAGCGCAGCAGGCCAGCCAGGACCTCGGGCGGCTCCAAGATGCTGGCCATGTCCTCGAGTGCCCGGCGCAGTGTGTCGGCCAGGTCGCGCTGTTGCCGGGCGGTCTGCATGGAGATCTCCAGCTGCGCCGCGCGGGCGGTCTCCAGTGAGGTGGCGATGTGGTTGGTCAGTGCGACGAGCAGGCCGACATCGTCGGTGTCGAAGATGCCCTTGGCGACCTGGCTGTCCAGGTAGACGACGCCGAGCAGCCGACCCTCCAACTGCAGCGGCGCCAGCATGATCGAACGCAGACCGTGCAGCACCACGCTCTGCGCGCCGAGGGCCGCGCCCTCCTCGCTACCGGTGATCACCAGCGGCTGGCCGGTCTGGTGTACCCGCTCGACCAGACTCGCGCTGTATCCGGTCAGCTCGCCGATGTCCTCGCCTGCGGCATTGCGGCCGAGGTGCGGCATGAGCCGGCCATCGGCACCGGTCAGGAACAAGTAGGCGCGTTCGGCGGACAACACTCGGATGGTCTGATCCAGGGCGATCCGGGCCAGTTCGCCTGGGTCGAGCACGCGGGACGCCGCGGCGCCGACCTCTTCTAGAGCGTTGAGCCGTTGGCGATCCAGCCCGGCCGCCCCAGAAAAGCTGATACCGGTGCTCGTGTCGATCGGGCTGAAGGTGGGCGTCACGCTGCGGCTGCGGGTGAGGTTCATCGACGCCGACCGGGTCATTCCCGCCTGGGCGGACTGGCCGGACGCAGCGTATCCGGCGCTGACACCGAATTCCGTACCTATCCATGCGGCCCGATGCGGCCAGCCGTTTTCCTCGGCGATGCCGCGTGCCAGGTGGACCGCGCGGTGACCCTCGTCCGTGGCGCCGAGGGCCAGCAGCGCACGGGCTCTTACCCGGGCCGTCTCGTATGCGAGGCTGGGTGCGTCGACGCGATCGAGCGGGTCACCGCCGTCGAGGACCGCCAGGGCCTTTCTGGGTTCGCCCTCCAGCACCAGCAGGTCCGCGCGCCCGATCCGGGCGCGGACCCGCTGCTCGCCGCCGAGTTGGCTCCTCTCCAGCTTCCGGACCGCGGCGCGGGCCGCTGCCAGCCTGGCCGGTGTGGCCCCCTCCGCCTGCCGGCACTGCGCCAGCCGGCCCGTCACGACGAGGAACTGGTAGTCCCACGGCCGGGGCACCATCCGAATCCGCGGGTAGAGGACGTGAAGATCGGACACCACGCGATCGAACGGCTCACCGAACTCGCTCTGTTCGGTCAAGACGATGAGCTGCGAGAGCTGACCGCGCATTCGCATCACGGTCGACCCGTAGTTGGCAGTGAGTCGCTCGTTCGCCCGGCGGAACTCGTCCGCCGCTTCGACCGGACGGCCCATCGCGGCCAGCACCGTCGCCAGGTCGAAGAGCATCGGTGAGACCTCGCCCGAGCCGAGCGCGAGGCGCCGCTGACCGAGCTCGAGCCAGCGCTGGGCCTCGGCCGACTGACCTCGGGCAATCGCCCGCGCGATGAATAACGCCAGGCAGCCGGTGTAGTCGCCGAGTTCCTGCCGGTGGCCGTGCTGTTCGACGCTGCTGATGAACGCCTCACCACCGTCCCGGTAACCCAGGTAGTCCGCAACACCTCGGCGAACGTCGATGAGGGCGCGCATCGCCGGCTCATGGGCGGCGGAGTCGGCCTCGGCTCGGGCGAACGCGCGGCGGGCAACCCCGGTCAGCCTCATGCTGCCGGTGTAGAAGCCGTACATGGTCTGGCCGCAGACGTAGCGCGCGCCGCTGCCGATCCGGTTTCCCCAGTACAGCAGGCGGGCGGTATGCATGAAGATCATCCGCAGATGCGCGCTCTGCTCCGCGATGCTCGCGCCCATCTCGTGTAGTTCGGTGATCATGCTGTACCGCTCACGATCGGCTGTCCGGGCCGAGCCCAACCGCCACCCGGTCCAGTGCATGCCGACCGCCGACAGGAACATCACGATCGTCGAAAGCGTGAGCCGCAACCGGCCGGCCGGCAGTGGTGCTCCGATCTCAGCCAGCCCCTGCTCGACCGCGGTCATCGCCTGTTCGAGCCGGAACGTGGTGCGGTGGGTGGTGCTGAGCAGGATCAAAGTCCGCGCCCGGGCCATGGGATCCGTCTCCACCACGAGCGCCCGGTCGAGGCATTCCACCGCCATGGTGAACTCACCGTTGCGGCTGTAGGCAGTGCCGAGTGCGGTCAGGAAACGTCCGTTCGTCGTTCCGCCGGGGGCGGCGTGCCGCAAGAACGCCACCGCGTTCGCCGCGGCATGGTCGTTGAGGGCCTGCTGGCCGGCCGCCCAGCATGCGGCGAAGACCCGGCCGCCGGCGGTGCCGGCGTCGCCGGCCGGGTCGATTCCGCCGGAGATGTAATGCCGGGCGAGCTGATACACCCGCTCGGCGTCCCCGGTCGCCGGCAGGCCGGCCAGCGCCTCGGCGATGCGGTGGTGCAGTCCGGCCAGCGCGCCGGCGTCGATCTGCTCGCTCAGTGCCTCACGGATCCGGTCGTGTACGAACGCGTACCGGCCGCCGCCGCGGGGCTCGGTCAGGCCCCGCGTGGTGGCCTGGGCGATCGCGGTCAACACCACGTCGATGTCGACCCCGTGGACCGCCGCCACCAGTTCGGGGTCGAACTGCACGCCGATGCATGCCGCGGTGACCAGCAACTCGCGGGTCTCCGGGCCGAGGTTCCGGGCTCGTGCCAGGACCAGGCCGATCGCCTCCTGTGGCAGCTCCAGCGTGTCGAGGGCCTCGGTGTCCAGGGCCCAGGTCCCCCAGAACGGCAGCAACAGCCCGGCGTCGACGATCGCCAGCAGGTATTCCTGGATGACGAATGGGCTGCCGTGCCCGCGTACGTTCAGCAGCCGGGCCAGCTCCGGGTCGGGGGCCAAGCCGGGCATCGCCGTACGCACCAGCTCGGCCACGTCGGCGTCGTCCAGCGGCTTCAGCGTCAGGTCGAGGCTCACCGACGTGCCCAGCGACGCGATCACCGCGTTGGCCGCCTCGGTGCTGTCCGGATCGTCGCGGGCGGTGGCGAGCACCATCAACGGCAGCGTCGAGAGAACTTCGGCGAGCTGAGACAGCACCTGGCCGGTGCCGCCGTCGAGCCACTGGACATCGTCGACGTAAAGCAGCAGTCCGCCGGACTCGCGGGCCAGACCGGCGAGGACGTCGACGACCGCGAGGGTGAACTGGTCGGCTCCGACCGTTCCGTCCGGCTCGGAGGCCGGTGAGCCGAGGAGCGCGGGCAGGGCCGGGATGAGACCGTCCAGTATTCCGCCCGCGGGCTCGGTGGCGGCCCGGATCCACGACAACTCCCGCGCTCGGTCCTCGGCGGGGAGGTTGTCCACCCGCCGCAGGTAGGCGTCGAAAGCGGTTCGCAGCGGCGTCAGTGGTGCCGAGTCGTCGCGGGAACTCTTGCCGTGCAGGACCAGTCCACCCGCCGCGACCACCTGGGCGGCCAGTTCTGTCGCCAGTCTGCTCTTGCCGCCGCCGCCCGTTGCCCGGATCACGCAACTGCGCCCGGCGCCCGCACGGGTGGCCTTCCATCGCGCGGTGAGTTGCTGCAGCTCACGAACCCGGCCGATCAGTGGGACGCTGGTGTTTCCGCCCGACGATGCCGTCCGGCCGCGTACGGTCAGCGCGGCGTCCGGATCGGCGGCGAGCAGGTCGAGGTCGGCAGCGAGTTCCTCGCCAGTCTGGTAACGGTCGTCAGGATCCTTCGCCAACAGCGTGGCGACGACCGTGGCCAGTCCCGGCGGAATGCCGGGTACAAGGGTGGCCAGGTCTTCCGGCGGGATGACGGCGTGCATCCGCAGCAGATCGGCCACGTCGTTGGCGCTGAACGGCGGGGCGCCGGCGAGACACTCGAACAGGACGACGCCGAGCGAATACAGGTCGGATCTCTGGTCCACCGGACGGCGCAACATCCTGGACTGCTCCGGCGAGGAGTACGCCAGCGTGCCGACCGTGGGCCCGGTGTGGTCGCCGGTCTCCCGGCTGGCCAGGCTGAAGTCGATCAGCCGTGCGGTGCCGCTGGGCAGCACCATGAGGTTGTCGGGCTTCACGTCGCGGTGAACGAGTCCTCGGCGATGCAGGGCGGCGAGCGGACCGCTGATGTCGCGGGCCAGGGAGATCACCTGCTCGGGCGACAGTGCGCCGCGGGTCAGCACACTTGCGAGCGAGGCGCCCTCGACCAGATCCATCACCAGGTACGGGCGCCCGTCGGCCGCGCCGACCTCGTGAATGGTGGTCAGGTTGGCGTGGTTGACGCTAGCCAGCAGAGCCGCCTCGCGCCGGAAGGCGGCCAGGTCCTGTTCTGAACGCTCCGATGCGGCGAGGATCTTGAGCGCGTACGCACCGTCCCGGCCCGCCTTGTGCACCCGATAGACATCGCTGTTCGCACCACGGCCCAGCTCCGATTCGACCGTGAAACCGGCAATCACGTCGCCGGACGTCGCCGATGCCGGCGACGGACGCGCGACTCCATCCGTGATCAAGTCAACGATCCTGACGCGGAGTGACGGCTCACGCCATTCTGATCGACCCTGTCCGGTCAAGAATGAGAAAAACAGAAAAGCCGTCCGCAGACGAGTTCACAAACCTCTCATCCCGGCACACCCGCCTCCCGGTTGCCTCCCGGCGACGTTCCTGGCGGGCCTTGCGGGATCGGCCCGGCGCGATCCCGACGAGGCGTGAGACGCCGAAAAGCTCGGCGAGTTCGGAGACGGCGTGTTTTCCTACCGGACATTTCAGTGGACACCTCGTTTGGGCCGTCGTTTGTGCTGCTCAGGCGGTTGTGGGACGTGTTTGCCAGTGTGTCCGTTGAGGAACGCTCATCGGTCACCGCCGGTACGGTGAGTGTGACAGCGTCGACCGACCGCCTTCCGGGCATGGCGCGGCCACCGAGCCGAGGCACCTGGAGTCCGTGATGACGCAAGACGTGTCCGAGCGAGTCGACGACGTCGACGGCGTGGTGCGCCAGGCGCAGGCCGTGCTCGCGGTAACGCTGCAGGCCTACGTGGCCATCGACACCGAGGGCCGGGTGCTGGGGTGGAATCCCGCCGCCGAGAGAATTTTCGGATTCACTCCCGCGCAGGCGTGCGCACGCGACCTGGCTGACCTGATCATCCCGGTCCGGTTCCGTGACGCGCACCGCGCCGGTATGGCCCGCCTCGCCGCCGGTGAACCCGGCCGGGTCCTCGGGCAGCAGCTGCAGCTGGCCGCTGTGCACCGCGACGGTCATGAGTTCCCGATCGAATTGACTCTGACCGTGACCGATGAACCGGGCGGGCGGGTGTTCCACGCCTTCGCCCACGACGACACCACCGCGCAGCGGGCGGTCCGGTTCGCCGTGGTGGAGGCCGCCGTGGCCGGCGGCCTGGCCGTGGCCGAGTCCAGTACCGTCGCCGCCGCCCGGGTGGTGGAAGCCCTCGGGGTGAGGATGGGCTGGCCGGTGGTGGAGCTGTGGCTGGTCGACGATCACCGGCAGGTGCTGACCTGCGTCGCCCGCCACACCGAGCCCGGCCAACGCCTGGGCGACTTCGCCCTCGACGAGCTGGAGCCCGGTATCGGGCTGCCGGGCCGGGTCTGCGCCGACGGCGCCGCACGATGGATTCCGGACCTGTCCGCCGACGGGGTGTCGCTGCGCAGCGCCGCCGCCGCGCGGATCGGGCTGCGCGTCGCCGTCGGTGTGCCGCTGGCTTTCGGCCGGCACACCCTCGGGGCGCTGTGCGTCTACGCCGAACGGATGGACGACCCCGAAGACACTCTGCTCGGGCTGCTCGGCAGGCTCGCCGCGCAAGTCGGGCAATACCTCGAGCGGCGCCGGGCCGAGGAACTGACCGTGGAACTGGCCCGCACCAAAGACGAGTTCCTGACCATGGTCACCCACGAACTGCGCAACCCGTTGGCGGTTATCAGCAGCAGCACGGCGCTGTTGGACGAGGAACTCGACGAACTCACCAGTGAGCAGCAGCACGAATACCTGCGCATCATCACCCGCAGCGCGCAGCGCCTGTCGGTGATGACCGACGATCTGCTCGACCTGGCCCGCCTCGAATCCGGGCACCTCGCCGTGGACCCGATCGACACCGACCTACGCGACATCATCGAGCAGGCCGTACAGGCGAACGCGACACTGGCCGCCGGCAAACAACTCACCGTGACCATGCAGCTGCCCGAACGGCTCGCCCTGCACGCCGACCCCACCCGGCTGCGCCAGGTCGCCGACAACCTGCTCTCCAACGCCATCAAATACACCCCCGCCGGCGGCACCATCACGATCGCCGCCGGCCTCGACGACACCGGCGAGACGATCACCTGGACCGTCGCCGACACCGGCATCGGCATCCCCACCGCCGACCAGACCCGGTTGTTCCGCCGCTTCTACCGCGCCTCCACCGCTCTGGAGAAATGCATTCCCGGCACCGGCCTCGGCCTGGTCATCACCCGCACGATCGTCGAACGCCACCACGGCACCATCACCCTGGCCGAGCACACCGGGCCCGGCACCACCTTCATCGTGCGGCTGCCCAGCACGACACCCAGCGCCTGACCCTGCCCGGAGCGAGCCAGCCCCCGGATGGTGGTTCACCCGAACGTGCAGTGCGCCGCGCATGTCGCGTGATCTGGGGCGGCGCAGACGCTTAACTGCACACCAGACGACCTCTCTGGGATGGGGTAGCTCGTGCCGCATATCCGCGCCGCAGTGCTGGAATCCGACGACCGGTTGCAGGCGGTCGCGCCGGCGCGCCGGGTGTTGCCGGCCCGGACGTGTGCGTGCGTTCGCCGGGGCGCCTCTGCGTGATGCTGCGGGGCGGGCCGTCGGTGCGGTGATCGGGGGGCGCCCCGTGGCCGTCCGGACCCGTTCATGAGGCAGTCGGTGGACCCGTATCCCATCGCCTCCCGGTCGATGGCTAGGGGGTGCGCATGGATGGCGCGCCCCGGCGCAACCGGCGGTCCCGCGGCCGTGATCGCGGCGATGCCCGACGGGTGCACGAGCGAGAGGACTCGCCCAAACGACATTTGAATGCCAGGGGTGTGCCATTTAACGAAGGACATCGATGCGTGCGGAACCCGCGCAGTTCGGTGGCCAGCCGACCCGCTCCAAACGCTGTCACCAGTTTGGGGAGCTGACGGCGTGTCGGGGGATGGGGAGACTGGGGAGCGCTGGCGGTGGGCTGTTGACAAGGGGTGACTGATGGCTGCTGTGTCGGCCGGCCCGCGATCTGGGCGGCCTGGGGCTGCGGTGTGTCTTCTGGTCGCGGTGACGGGTTACAGCCTGACGTTTTGGGCCTGGTCGCTGGCCGGTCCCTTCGGGCCGGCGCCGCAGCTGTGGCCCGGGCTGGGTGGCGGCGGTCCGTTGCTGGCCGTGCTCGCCGCAGTCATCGTGGGGTCGTTGGGGCGCATCCCGGTCGGGGTGTGGACCGACCGGTACGGCGCCGGGATCGTCCTGCCTGTGATCAGCGTCCTGGCCGCCGCCGCTGTGCTGCTGCTCACCGTGGCGGGGCCGGGCCTCGGGACAATGGCGGCGGCGCCGTTGGGAGTGGGCGGCACCAGCTTCGCGGCCGGTGCCGCCGTGGTGATCCGGGCATTCCCGCCGGGCCGGCGCGGCGTGTGGCTGAGCGTCTTCGGCGCCGGCATGGGCTTGGCGTCGGCGGCGGCCATCGTCTCCCGGCTGTGGATCGTGGTCGACCGCCGTAGTGGGCTGCCGCTGCTGGCCTTGGCCCTGATCGGTCACGCCATCGTCGCCGCCGTGCTGCTGCACGAGCGGTCCAGACCGGCGAGGTATCGCGCCAGGGGCCGGGACATCGTGTTGACGCTGCTGCGGTTACCAGCGACCCGCTACCTGTGCGCCTGGTACGCGGTGGGGTTCGGCGGTCTCGTCGCCGCCGGCCTGTACCTGCCGGCCTATCTCCACCGTTGCCACCAACTGCCGGCCGGGAACGCCACACTGGTCACCGGAGCCTGCCTGACCCTTGCCGCCGCCTGCCGGCCGCTCGGCGGCTGGCTCTGCAGAAGGCACAACCCGGTGAGGGTTCTCCGCAACGGGTTCACCGGCGCAGGGCTCGCTGTGCTTGCGCTTGCTCTGCAACCCGACCTCGCCGTCGCCACTGGCGCGCTCGGCGTCTTGGCCGCTTGCCTGGGCAGTGCGAGCGGGGCCGTCCAAGCGCTCATCGGTGACACCGCACACCTGCGACACGCCGGCCTGCTGGCCGGCACGGTCGGCGCGATCGGTGGTCTGGCCGGCGTGCTGCCGCCGTTGTTGCTGGCCGGCACCTACGGGATCAGCGGCACCTACGGGGTCGGACTGACCCTGCTGGCCGCCGTCGTCATGTCCACCGCGTGGCATCTGCACCGCCACCGCCAGGTGATCACCGCGACACTCGCCTTCCCGGACACCGAAGCCTTCCCGGACGACCCAGCCCCTCCCGTCGTCGCGGTGACGTCGCCAAGTCACCGCAGCCCAGGAGAGCAGGCCGATGGCATCGCCACGCTTGCCCGCTTGGCCACCGAACGCGAACTGGTCATTGTCGCGGAAACAACTGCCGGCGGGAGCGGACATCCGATCATCGCAGGACTGCGGATGCGCCTACCCCGACACCGCATCGTCGGGCTCACCAGCGACGGCTGCCCGCACTCGCATGAGATCAGCCTCATCACTGAACTCGTCCACGACGGCGTATTGCCCGTCATCGAGACTCGCGGCGCCGCCGGCGCCGAAATCGTGGCCGCGAGCCTCACTGTCGCGCTGGGAACCACCGACATCCTGCGCCTCAGCAGCCCGCCACTGAACGACTCCAGCCGGCAACCCCTGGATGCCAGTCAGCCCGGCAGGCACCCGTAGCGACGCAGCATGTGGCCCGGAATCCAACCGTCAATCCTGAGTAGACGTGAAGGCTTGGGGGTGGGTCGTGGTTGGTGGAGATGATCACCTGCCATGACCGATAAGGCATTGATGAACGTAACGCTATAGTCGGTGTGGAACCCGCGTGGTTCGGTGGCAAGCCGACCCGCGCCGCAGCCGCGCCCGGGCGCGGCGAGCAGGGGAAGCGGCGCGGCAGCAGTGCGGCGGGCGCGGAACTTTCCCTAGACCTAGACAGCAACAGGGCCGCTCCACCCCATGGCGAACGCGGCCCCGAAACACCCGAGCCGGTGGGCCTCGGCGGCCTCGGACATCGGCGGATGGCGGTCAGGCCCTGGCTCTCGTCGAGCCGGGGTGACGGGCGGTCGTGCCCCGGATCACCAGGCGCGGCTCGAGGACCACCTCGACCCGGTCGGTGCGCCGCTCGTCGAGCCGGGACACCGCCGCCGCGACCGCGTGCCGGGCCTGGGCCGGGGCGTCCTGGTTCACGGTGGTCAGGTCGATGTGGGCGAGGCGCGCGAGCGTGCTGTCGTCGTAGCCGACCACCGACATCGCGCCCGGAACGTCGACGCCCGCCCGGAGGAACGCGTCGAGCAGGCCGACCGCGCAGCGGTCGTTGGAAGCCACGACGGCCGTGGAAGCCGACCCGACCAGCGCGCGCCCCGCCCGGATCCCACCCTCCTCGGTGTGATCGCCGGCGATCACCCGCGGCGCGAGGCCCGCGCGGCGCATGGCGGTCCGGTAACCGCGACGCCGGGTCGTCGCCACCGCGCCCCTGCCGCCGTCGACGAAGGCGATGTCCCGGTGGCCGAGCGAGATCAGGTGGCCGAGGGCGGCGGCCACCCCGACGTCGTCGGCCGGGCGGACGACGTCGACGGCGGCCGAGTCGACCTGGCGTCCGACGACCACGACCGGCACCTGGGCGGCGACCTTCTCCAGCGCCGACGCGGAGGAGTCCGGCCCGAGCAGCAGCACGGCCTCACACCGGAAGTCGAGCAGGGATTCGAGAGCGCGCTCCTCGGAATGACTGCGGGTGAGCGTGGACAGCACCACCTCGTACCCGATCCGATCGGCCTCGACCTGGATCTCCTCGACCAGTTCGGCGTGGTAGGGGCTGCGCACGTCGAGCAGCACCCCGAGCTGGTGCCGCCGGCGCCGGGCCAGCAGCGACGCGGCCCGGTCGGCGCGGTAGCCCAGCTCGGCGGCGGCGGCGAGCACCCGTTGCCGGGTCTGCTCGCTGGGCCCGGGGGCGCCGCGCAGCACCAGCGACACCGAGGCCGTCGAGACGCCGACCCGCGCGGCGACATCCTCCAGCCGTGGCCGTTGATCCACTCGTCCGCCTCCTTGACAGCCCGCCGGGACACCGCAGACAGTACTCGTTATTAAAGCGCTTTAAAGTGAGCCCCATGACCCATGAGATCGGCGTGGCGGTGATCGGCGCGGGCATGGTCGGCCGCGCACACGCCAGCGCCTACCGCAACGCGGCGAGCCTCTACGACCTCGGCGGCCCGTCGGCCCGTCTGGTCGCCATCGCCGACCTGCACGAGCCGTTCGCCACCGACGCCGCCCGCCGGTTCGGCTACGAGAAGGCCGAGACCGACTGGCGCCGGGTCATCGACGACCCGGACGTGCACGCGATCAGCGTCGCCGTCGCCAACCACCTGCACCGCGAGATCACGGTGGCCGCCCTGCAAGCGGGCAAGCACGTTCTCTGCGAGAAGCCGCTCGCGCCCACGATCGCCGACGCCCAGGCCATGGTGGACGCCGCATCGGCTTCGAACGACAGCGTCGACGCCGTCGGCTTCACGTTCCGCCGCTCCCCCGCCATCGCCGCGGTCAAGCAGCAGGTCGAGGAGCACCTCGGCCCGGTACGCCACTTCATCGGCAACTACTGGTGCGACTACGGCTTCGACCCGCAGCGTCCGATCAGCTGGCGCTACCAGGGCGGCCCGGGCAGCGGCGTGCTGGCCGACATCGGCAGCCACCTGACCGACCTGGCCGAGTTCTTCTGCGGCCAGACCGTCGGCGTGCGGGGCGCCACGATGGCCACCCTGATCAAGGACCGGCCGCGCCCGCTCGGGATGGCCCGGGGCCACGCCGGCGGCGTCGCGCTCAGCGACCGGCGGGACCCGGTCGAGAACGAGGACGTCTGCACCTTCACCAGCAGCTACGCCAACGGCGCGGTGGGCACCTTCGCGCTGTCCCGCGTCGCCTACGGGCACGCCAACACCCTGAGGTTCGACCTGTTCTGCGAGCGCGGCACCGCGTCGTTCGACCTGAACCGGCCGGCCGAGTTCGGCATCGTCGACGACGGGCCGGCCCAGGCCGGCAACGGCGCCCGCACGGTGTCGGTCGGCCCGTGGCACCCCTACCTCGCGGGCGGCCTGCCGATGGACTTCCCCACGGTCGGCCACGGCCAGAACGACTTCTTCACCTTCCAGGCCCGCGCCTTCCTCGACCAGATCGGCGGCCTCGACCGCCTGCCCGCCTGCCCCGACATGGCGCACGGGCTGCACAACCTCCGCGTCCTCGACGCGGTCACGAACGCCACCGAGAAGCCCGCGTACGTGGAGGAATCCGCATGAGACTCGGCGCGTACACCGCCTGCCTGCACGACCGCCCCCTCGACGAAGCCTTGACGATCCTGGCCGAGCTCGGCCTGACCAGCGCCGAAATCAACACCGGCGGCTTCATCGGCGCCCCGCACATCCCGATCGACGACCTGCTGGCGAGCGAGACCGCGCGCCAGGACTACCTCGGGCGGTTCGACCAGAAGGGCATCACGCTGACCGGCCTCAACTGCAACGGCAACCCGCTGAACCCGGACCCGCGGGTCGGCCCGAAGCACGCCGCCGACCTGCACCGCAGCATCGAGCTGGCGGCCGCGCTCGGCGTCAGACGCGTCGTCACGATGTCCGGCCTCCCGGGCGGTCACACCGGCGCGAAGACCGCCAACTGGGTCGTCAACCCGTGGGACAGCCAGTTCACCGACATGCTGACCTACCAGTGGGACGAGGTCGCCGTCCCGTTCTGGACCGACATCCAGGCCCGCGCGGCCGCCGCCGACGTCAAGGTCTGCATCGAGATGCACCCGCACAACATCGTCTTCAACCCGGCCACCCTGGAGCGCCTGGTCGAGCGGACCAACGCCACCCACGTGGGCGCCGAGATGGACCCCAGCCACCTCTTCTGGCAGGGCATCGACCCGATCGCCGCGGTCCGCCACCTGGGCGAACTCGTCTTCCACACCGCAGCCAAGGACACCCGGATCAACGCCGGGAACGTCAAGCTGCACGGCGTACTCGACGATCGTTTCACTCCTGCCCCGGCCGACGCCGAACCGCTCAACCTGGGCGGCGCCAACACCCTCAACCAGTGGCCGCGGTCACCGTCCTGGCAGTTCGTGGCGGTCGGCCGCGGCCACGGCGTCGACGACTTCTGGACCCCGTTCCTGCAGGCCCTGGCCGACATCGATCCCGGCATGGCGGTCAACATCGAGCACGAGGACGCCGAGCTCGGCCAGATCGAGGGACTCCGTCAGGCCGCCGACAACCTGCGCTCCGCGGCGAAGAACGTCAAAATCGTTTGAGGGGTACGCCCACCCACGGTCCCGCCATCTCGGCGAGCCCGCCGGGTGGGCGCGCCTTTGCCGCCCGTTCCGGGCTCAGCTGCCGGGTCGTTCCAGGGGCGACCCGACCCGGTGCAGTGACCCGTCCGGATCCACATAGGAGAACTCCCGCAGGCCCCAGGCCGTGTCGCGGGGCGGGCTCAGGCGGCCGCCCACGCCGGCCGCCGCCCACTCGGCGTGCACCGCGTCGGCGTCCGAGACGTACAGGTAGACCATCGACGACGTGGTCAGCGGGTCGTGGCCGGTCACCTCGCTCAGGTGCAGCGAGATCCCGTCCCGGTCGGCGTACCCGTAGCGTTCCGGCCCGGCGTAGGCGCTCGCCTCGAATCCCAGCCGGCGGTACCGGTCGAGCGCGACCTCCAGGTCGCGGACGGGCAGGATCGGCGCGATGCGCGTGAAGGTGGCCACCCCGGCAGCGTAGGCCGTATTTCATGGCCCGGGCCGGCCGGCCGGGCTGAGGCCGGCCAGCACCACCGACCGCAGCCGCGGCGCCCGGACGGATCGCTCGGCCGGCGTCAGCAGCGACAGATAGCCGATCAGCAGGACGACATCACGAGCGTCGACGTCGTCGCGTACGGTCCCCGCCTCCCGCCCCGCGGACAGCAGCATCTCGACGGCCGCCGCGATCTGGTCACGGCTGTGCGAGGTGACGTCGGCGCGCATCGCGGCCTCGACGGCGGCGAAGACGCCCCGTTTCACCCAGGCGTACTCCTCGACCCGCTCCAGCCACCGCTCCAGGGCCTCGCCGGCCGGCAACTCCCGCACCAGCACGGCCGCCGCGTCACACATCTCGTCGAGGTCCAGCCGATAGACCTCCAGCAGCAGGTCGTTCCGCGTGGGGAAATGCCGGTACAGGGTTCCCTGACCGACGCCGGCCGCCTTGGCGATCTCGTTCAGCCGCACCTCGGCCACGTCGTCGGCGCTGGTCACGATGTCTCGCGCCGCCCGCAGGATCCGGTCACGATTCTCGGTCGCGTCGGCGCGTGGGGTCATCGTCACATCCTTTCGGCTCGCTCATCCGGACACGTGTCCGCTAACATTGGACACGTGTCCACTTCCTCGACAACGGAGGTTACGCCATGACGAACAAGGTTGTCGCGATCACCGGCGCCAGCAGCGGCATCGGCGAGGCGACCGCGCGCGAGCTGGCCGGCCGGGGCGCGGCCGTGGTGCTGGGCGCCCGCCGCACCGATCGTCTCGAGAAGCTGACCGCCGAGATCCGCGCCCGGGGCGGCCGGGCGGCCCACCGCCAGGTCGACGTCACCGCGCCGGCCGACCTGGCCGCCCTGGTCGAGCTGGCCGTCACCGAGTTCGGCCGCCTCGACGTCCTGGTCAGCAATGCCGGCATCAGCAAGATCGGCCCGGTCGCCGACCTCGACCTGGCCGGCTGGCAGGCCATGATCGACGTCAACGTCCACGGCGTCCTGCACGGCCTGGCCGCGGCCCTGCCCGTCTTCGAACGCCAGCGCCGCGGCCACCTGGTCACCACGATCTCCACGGCCGGCCTGAAGATCACCCCCACGATGGCCGTCTACGGCGGCACGAAGAACGCCGTCCGCACCATCCTCGAGGGCCTGCGCCAGGAATCCACCGCCGGCTGGCTGCGCACCACTTCGGTCTCCCCCGGCTACGTCCGCACCGAACTGGCCGACAGCATCGACGACCCGGCCCTGCGCGACCAGATCCGCCGCACCATGAACGCCTTCGCCCTCGACCCGTCCGCCGTGGCCCGGGCCATCGCCTTCGCCATCGACCAGCCCGAAGACGTCGAGATCGGCGACATCACCATCCGCCCCACCACCCAGGATTAGCAGTGCTACAGGCTCTGGCCGCCGGAGAGGTCGATGATGCTGCCGGTGGCCCACTGGAACGCGTCGGACAGGATCGCGGGCACGGCCGCCGTGATGTCGTCGACGCCGGCGATCCGGCCCTGGGCGATGGTGTGGGCCGCGAGCTCCTTGACCCGGTCCGACCGCATGATGCCGCCGGCGAAACCGGTCTCGGCGGCGCCGCCCATGATCGCGTTCACCCGGATCGAGCGGGCGGCCAGTTCCACGGCCTGATAGCGGGTCAAGACCTCGATGGCGCCCTTGACCGCGGCGTACGCCGACATGCCGGGCACCACACCGCGGGTGATCGCGGTCGTCACGTTGAGCACGCGCCCTCCGTCGTTCATCAGCGGAAGCAGGCTCTGGGTCAGGAAGAACGGCGCCTTGAGGTTCGTGTCGACCAGGTCGTCGAACTGCTCGACCGTGGTCTCCTCGAACGCCGCGTAGACGCCGATCCCGGCGTTGTTGATCAGGAAGTCGACCTTCGCGCCGCCGAGCCGCGCTTCCAGCGCGGTGCGGAACGCCGGGTACGTCTCGGTGCGCCGCACGTCGAGCGGCAGAAGGTCGCTGTCGCGGCTGGTTCCGATCACCGTCACGCCCGCCTGGGTCAGGTGGCGGGCCATGCCCTCGCCCAGTCCGCGTCCGGCGCCGGTGATCACTGCGATTTTCGATTGGTTCACACCGGCCAGGATGGGGACGATCCCCGGACCGGGGCGGAAACTGTCCGCTCAGCGGACAGTCATGGCCAGCCGGCGTTCCAGCTCGGTCGCCGCGCGGTGGACCAGGGCCGCCGCCCGTTCGGCCGGACGCTGCGACGACGTGGCGATCTGCAGAGCCACCCGGCGCCGGCCGGGGAGGGTGACCGGGACCGCGTAACAGGTCAGCCCGTCCACCAGATCCTGGTCGTCGACGGCCGCGCCGAACCGCCGGCGCCGTGGCCCGGGGTCGCCGCCCAGGACGATCCCGGCCGCCGTGTCCGCGGGCATGGGCGCGCCCGGGTGCGCGGCGATCGGCAGCTCGTCACGGCCCGGAATCATCTCCAGCGCCACGAACGCGTCGCCGCCCGGCACGACCAGCGACACCGTGGCGCCGGTCTCCTCGCGCAACGACTGGATCACCGTCGCGGCCGACCGGCGCAGCCCCGGCAGCGGTTCGACGCGCTGGGCGAGATCGATCAGACCGGCGGCCAGCACCCAGCGGCCGTCACGCCACTCGGCCGAGCCGGCGGCGGCGAGCTGCCCGAGCAGCCGGTGGACGGTCGGCCGGGGCAGGCGGGTGAGCGTGGCCAGCCGGGCGATCTGCCGGTCCGGGCCGGTCTCGGGCAGCGCCCGCAGCACCCGGAAGGCTCCGTCGACTACGCTCCGGCTGTCTCCCATTCCTTACGTAACGGCCGATCGGGGGCGGTGTTCAACGGGTCCGCGCATCGCTGGCGGGAACCCGGCGACGGGTGGCGCTGATGGCGGTGTCACATGCGGCTGGGCGGGACGAGCATGAGCGCATGCGGTTGTTGATCGTGGGGGCGAGCGGCGGGCTCGGGCGGCAGGTGGTCGGCCGGGCGGTGCCGCGCGGGCATGAGGTGACCGCGCTGGTCCGGCGGGCCGGTTCGGCTCCGGCTCTTCCGGGGGTACGCGAGGAGCACGGCGCCGTGGGTGGCGATCTGGCCGCCGTGTCCGGCGTGATGGCCGGGCAGGAGGCGGTGGTCAGCGCCCTGGGCAATCCGCTGTGGGTGGCCGGGCGGCGCGGGCCGGCCGTGCTGGCGCGGGCGGCGGCCAACCTGGTCACGGCGATGCACCTGCACCGTGTTCGACGCGTCGTGCTTCCGCTGGCCTGGGGCGCCGGGCGGTCCCGGGGTCACACCAGTCCGCCGCTCCGGCTGCTCACCCGGGTGGCGATCCGCCGCGACTACCACGACTTCGACACCGCCGAGGCGATCGTGACCGGCGCCGGGCTGGACGCCACGATCGTCTACTTCGGGGCGCTCACCGACCGGCCCGGGGCGGCCAGAACGGGTGCTTCCCTGCGTACACCATCGCCTTTGGCCGTGAGCCGGACCGGCCTCGCCGCCTGCCTGATCGACCAGGCCGAGTCCCGCGCGGCCGGGGTGACGCGCCTCGCGGTGAGCGGGGCGGCGGCGTGACGCTCGACGGCCGGACCGTGGTCATCACCGGCGCCAGCTCGGGACTCGGCGCCGAGGCGGTGCGGCTGCTGGGCGAGCGGGGCGCGACCGTGCACGCCGTGGGCCGCGACGCCGAACGGACCCGCCGGGTCGGCGGCCGGCACGCGTACACAGTGGACTTCGCGCGGCTCGACGACGTGCGGCGGCTGGCCACCGAGCTACGCGCGCGGCTCGACCACATCGACGTGCTCGCCGCCAACGCGGGCGCGGTGGTGCCGCGCGGTGTCACGGCCGACGGCATCGACGCGGTGTTCCAGGTCAACGCGATCGGTCCCTGGCTGCTGACGACGCTGCTCGCCGACCGGCTCCGGGGCGGCCGGGTGCTGGCCACGAACTCCCGCTCCCACCGCGGCGCGGTGATCGGCGACGTCCCCGCCCTGGCCGAGGGGCGGCCGCCGCTGCCCGGCCATCGGGCGTACGCTCGGGCCAAGCTCGCCGCCGGCATCCTGCTGCGCGAGTTCGGCCGCCGCCACCCCGACGTCGACGTGGGCGACTTCCACCCCGGGATCCTCGCCACCGACTTCGGCCGCTACCTGGGCGAACGCACCGGACGCGCGGCGAAGACGGCGGCCCGCCCGTTCCTCGGCTCCCCCGCCGACGGCGCCGCCTGCCTGGTCGCCCTGGCCGAACGCGACACCCCGCTGGCCGGCGGCTACCACACGCGAGCCCGCCCCGCCCGTGGCGCCGAACAGCTTTATTCGCCCGATCTGGGAAGGGACCTGTGGCCACCGACCTGACCCGCCGCCACCCGTCGCGGCACTTGTTCGCCGACGGTTTCATGCTCACCGACCGCGAGGTCGACTGGTTCCAGCACCAGTACGCGGCCACCGCCGACCGCACCGACCCGCGCCTGTCACCCCTCCTGGCCGACCCCGGCCCCACTCCGGCCACCGTGTGGACGGCCGGCTTCGACCCCCGCCGAGACGAGGGCGAGGCCTACGCCCACAAGCTGAACGCCACCCTCCACCGCGAGCCCGACCTGGTCCACGGCTACCTGAGCTTCTACCCCCTGAGCCGCCGCTTCCGCACCGCCGCCCTGGCCGTGGCCGCCGAAATCCGCGCCACCCTGGCGAAACCCGCCTGACCCGCGCCCGGCATGACCAGAATCGGCTGCCCGGTGACGCGGCGGGCCGCGGCGGCCCGGCCGTGGCCCCCTTGCAACGCCCGGGTCCCACCCCGCCGCCCTGACGAACCTCCGGCTCGATCCGCTTACAACGCCCGGATCTCCCTCGCTGCCCTCACGAACCCCCCCGGCCGGGCCGGGCCGCCCTCAGGGAGTCCGGCTGACCCGGGTGAAGGACTGGGTGGAGGAGTCATCGTCGCCGTAGGTGGTCATCCGGGTGTCCGAGCAGGTGAACGGCGCCCGGTTGTCGCCGTTGCCGAGGTTGCCCCCGTACTGCCGCCTGCCGTCCCGCTTCATCACGAAGGTCAGCTGCCCCGAATACCCGCTGAAGTAGGCCTGCCCGCCGCGCGTCTCGATGCGGTACTTGATGGTGCCCTTGATGGTCTCTTCCCACTTCCGCCCCTTGACGGTCGCGGTCAGCGGCTTGAGTCCACCCCAGGCGTCCACCGCGCGGCCGTCCGGCCAGATCCGTGTGATGGCGCCGCCGGTGCTGGTGAAGCGCGCCTCAACGCCGTTCATCGGCTCGTTGATGACCTGCATCGACACCATCCGCCAGGTCCCCACCAGACAGGGGTCGAGCAACGGATTGACCGGCTTGCTGGCCGCCGGCTTGGCCGAAGCCTTGGAGGGCACAACCGCGAGAGCCGCGCCCTTGCTAGGGCTGACTTCCCGGCCACGCCCACCGTCATCATCCCGAGACCACGCGAACCACAGAACCGGCGCCGCAACCACGACGGCGACAGCCGCCCCCACCGCCACCAACACCCTGCCCGACACACCCCGCCGCCCAGCACCCCCACCTTCAAGCGCCGCAGGCGTCAAAGGCACCGGCCGTGGCTGCCGCGGAACAGCCGCCACCCCGAACCCCGAAACCGCCCCCTCGACAGCCGTCGGGTGCAGAGCCTCGCCCGCCTCCCGAGGAACATCCCGTCCAGCAGCCGTCAACGCTGACACCGGAGGCGCAGAGATCGACGGCGCAGCGACCGGCGAGTTGGGGCCTGTCGACGCTGGGCCCATCGACGCTGGGGTTGGGATAGCCGAGGTTGGGATAGCCGAGGTTGGCGCATCCAGCAGCGCCTCCCCGGTCGCCGGGCCTGGGACGGCCTGCTTAGGGACAGTAGCTGGACCGTGGTCGGGCACCGTCGCATCAGCCGCCGTGACAGCCACCCCGGTGTCCAGCCCATCGGAAGCACCCGCCGAAGCGACAACCTCGGTGTTCCCGCCAAAGACAGAGCCCGCCGATGAAGCAGCTTGGCCGCGTCCGCCCGCGGTAGCCCTGGCCGAATCGATCGCCTCGGTGCTCTCGCTGTCATTACTGCCGGCCGGAGCAGCGGAGTTCCCGGCGTCGGCTACCACCGTTCCCGCCGCGGGCACAGCGACCGTCTCGACATCGGACCGCGCTTCGGCTTCAGTCTCGGCCGGAAGATGACCTGACAATCCGGCAGCCTGGGTCCCGGAGGCGACGGTCACAGATCCAGCACCCGCTTGCCCGGCGGGCCCGGTCGCAGAGGTTGCGCCTGGCAACGCGGCGGCCTCGGTCACGCAATCGGCACCCTGTAGCCCCGAAGGCTCCGTTGCAGAGCCAGCATCCGGCGAACCCACCGGCTCGGTCTCGGCCGGGGAGGCGCCCGGCGACCAGGCAGGCTCCGTCACAGAATCGGCACCCGGCGAACCCACCGGCTCGGTCGTGGCCGGGGTGGAGGCCAACACCGCGCCGGGCGGAAGTGGGGTGTTCTCCGGGAAGACGGCTGCGGTGGGGCCTTCGGGGGTGTCGTGGGAGGTGGGAGCGGCCAGGGTTGGTGGGGGCGCTACGGCGGTGTGGTCGCGGTCGGGGTCGGTGAAGCGGGATTTGCGGCTCGGCGCGGGCAGGAAGCGGGAGAGGCCGCGGCGGTGGGCTGGGGGCGTACTCGGGTCGGGGGTTTTGGCGGCGTTGAGCAGCAACAGCCTGGCCTGGTCGGAGGTCAGGCGGCGCTCGGGGTCCTTCTCCAGGAGGCCCTTGATCACGGGCCACAGCTGGCCGCCATGGGCGGGTGGCTCGGGGCGGGACGACAGGATCGCGGCGATCGTCGTCTGGGTGTCCTCGCGGTGGAAAGGGGATCGGCCGGTCATCGTCAGGTAGAGGGTGACGCCCAGGGACCAGAGGTCGGCGGCGGCGGTGGCGGGCCTGCCGTTGATGCGTTCGGGCGGCATGAAGGCCGGTGAGCCGATCATCTGGCCGGTGACCGTGATGGCGGTGGCGTCGTCGAGGGCGGCGATGCCGAAGTCGGTGAGCACCACGCGGTCGGTGTCGAGCAGGATGTTGGCCGGTTTGACGTCCCGGTGCAGGACGCCCTGGCGGTGGGCGGCCCGGAGCGCGTCGAGCACCCGCAGGCCGATCTCGGCGGCGCGCTGGGCGGGCACGACGCCGGTCTCGCGGATCAGGTCGGCCAGGGACCGCCCGTCGATCAGCTCCATGACGATCCACGGGCGACCGGCCTCGGTGACCACGTCGTGCACGGTGATGATGTCGGGGTGTCTCAGCCGGGCCGCGGCCTGGGCCTCGCGCAACGCCCGCCGGACCAGCGGGTCGCCGGCGTCGACCGGACCGTCGCCGGCCCCGGGGAAGTAGATCTCCTTGATGGCCACGTCGCGGCCGAGCAACTCGTCGTGGGCGTGCCAGACGGCGCCCATCCCGCCCCGCCCGAGCCGTCGCACAAGCCGGTAACGCCCCGCCACGATCCTTGTCGTCCCCCCGGCCATGCCGCGCAATCTACCGTCCTCCCCTGTCCCACCCGCCTCCAGTGCCAGCGTGCGTCCCACCGTCAAGTCACCCGCGCCACGAACACGAAAAGGCCCAGCAGGCCAGCCGCGCCACGAGCACCAAAAGGCCTGCCAGGCCAGCCGCGCCACAGGCACGAAAGAGCCTGGCAAGCCAGCCGCGCCACGAACACCACAACGCCCAGCACGCCAGCCCCGGCCACAGACACGAAAAGGCCCGGCAGGCCGAGGCCTGCCGGGTCAAGAAAGGACGGGAGAGGTGGAGACGGAGGTCAGATGAAGGAGCGGATGATCACGACCGCGAGGAAGACGACGATGAACGAGAGGTCGATGCCGACGCCGCCGAGGCGGAGGGGCGGGAGGACGCGGCGGACGGGACCCAGCACGGGTTCGGTCGCGGCGTGGACGCCGCGGGTCGCGCGGGAACGGAACGTGCCGGGCACGCTGGGGCCGGCCAGCGCCACCGACCAGTCGAGGACGGCTCGGGCGACGAGCAGCAG
This sequence comes from Actinoplanes sp. NPDC089786, assembly GCF_040684855.1. Classification (NCBI taxonomy): domain Bacteria; kingdom Bacillati; phylum Actinomycetota; class Actinomycetes; order Micromonosporales; family Micromonosporaceae; genus Actinoplanes; species Actinoplanes sp. NPDC089786. Next base: position 74,050 of record NZ_JBFBGU010000009.1, on the reverse strand, counting down.
TTGGAACAGCAGCAGCACGAAGCTCACCAGAGCGAGCACGGGACCCATGGAACTCCTTCGTACTGAGGTAGCGAGCGAGCGAACCTCTACTCTGCGTCACTCAGTTGTGAGAACGCTGAGTTCCGGCTGAGGGTTTCCACGGTACGGCCAGGGGAAGCCGCACCGTGAAGGTCGCGCCCTGGCCCAGCCGCCCGGCCGCGCTGATCGTGCCGCCGTGGCCGGTCACCACCTCGCGCAGCAGCGCCAGGCCGAGGCCGAATCGTCGTTCGTCGCTGCCGCCGCGGTGGAAGCGGTCGAACATCCGCTCGGCGCCGGCCGGGTCGAAGCCTTCCCCGGTGTCGGCCACCACCAGCTCGACCTGACCGGCGACGGGGGCGACGGAGATCGCGATGCGGTCACCCGGATGGGTGTGCCGCAGCCCGTTGGTGATCAGCTCACCGACCACGCGGCGCAGCGCCGATTCGATGCCGGTGACCGGCAGGGGATCGTCGGGCCGGGTCAGCGTCAGGGTCACCCCTTGCTCGGCGGCCCGGTCGACGTCGGCGGCGGCCGAGGACTCGACCAGGGCGGCCAGGTCGATCGGCCCGTCGGGCGACGACGCCGGCGCCGCGGCGAGGCGGGCCGAGAGCAGCAGTTCGTCGACGATCTCGCCGAGCCGCCGGGTCGCGCCGACCAGCCGGTCGAGTTCGGCGTTCTGGCCGCCGGGGTCGGACCGGCTGAGCCGCCGGGCGATGAGCTGGGCCCGGGTGTGCACCTGCGCGATCGGCGTACGCAGCTCATGGCTGGCGTCGGCGACGAACCGCCGCTGCCGGGTGAGCGCCTCGGCCAGCGGCCGGACCGCCTGGTGCCCGACGACCATGGCGGCGAACCCGGCCGCGACCAGCCCGACGAGGGCGGCCAGGGCCAGCGCGAGCAGCAGGTGGCGCCGGTCGGCGAGCTGGTAGCGGGCGTCGAACACGACCTGCACGATGTCGGCGCCGCGGGCCTGGGTGCGTACGTGGTAGACGGTGTCGCCGCTGGGCACCGCGGTGACCCGGACCTCGCCGCGGGCGGCCGCGTCCATGTCGGCGAGCAGCGGGAACCCGGCCGGCGCCGGCGCGCGGCCGGTGGTCAGCACGCCGTCGCGGCGGACGATCTGCCACACGCAGTTGGGCGGCCCGGACGGGTCGGCGCTCGCCACCGCGGTGGCGAGCTCGCGCTGGATGAGGCTGTCCTGCGAGCGGACGAGCGCGAAGTAGGCCACGCCGCCGATCATCGCGACCGACGCGCAGACGATCAGCCCGACCACGATGCCGACCCGGAAGCGGGCGCGGCAGACGACGGCGAGTTCGTCGGGCTCGAGCTGGAGGCCGGTCCTCACGACAGGGCCCCGAGCCGGTAGCCGAGCCCGTGCACGGTCTTCACCGCGCCCCGGCCGAGTTTGCGCCGCAGGTAGTAGACGTAGGTGTCGACGATGGAGGCGGCCGCCGCCTCGTCGAAGACCCGGCGCCGCAGCTCGTTGCGGGAGTGCACCGCGTTGGGCCGGGCGGCCAGCACCCGGAGCAGCTCGAACTCGCGGGCCGACAGTCCGACCCGGCCGCCGTCGGGCAGTTGCACGTCGCGCAGCGACAGGTCGAGCAGGCCGCTGCCGATCCGCAGCGCGTCGGCGGGCTCGGGCACCCGCCGGCACAGGGCCCGGACCCGGGCGCACAGCTCGTCCAGGTCGAAGGGTTTGACCAGGTAGTCGTCGGCGCCGCCGTCCAGCCCGGCGATCCGGTCGCCGACGGTGCCGAGCGCGGTGAGCATCAGCGCCCGGGCCGTGCAGGCCCGGGCGCGCAGCTTGGTGACCAGCGCGAGACCGTCGAGGGCGGGGAGCATCCGGTCGACGACCAGCACGTCGTACGGCCGGGTGAGGCCCAGGTGGAGGCCGCGCTGACCGTCGGCCGCGTCGTCCACGACGTACCCGTCGTCGGCGAAGGTTTCGGTCAGCATTTCCCTGAGCTCGGCATCATCCTCGACCAGGAGAAGCCGATGCGACCTGGCAGCGACGCGCATCCATCGACAATCGCATATGTCTCTACACTTGAACCTGTGATTTTTGACTCAGCAAATATTCGGACCGTCCGGTCCTGATCTCCCGGCGCTCGATCCAGCTCAGCAGGGGCGTGGTCATCAGCGTGGTGACCAGCGCGACGACCACCAGGACGGTGAACATGGCCCGGTCCACGATGCCCGCCTCCAGGCCCACGTTGAGGGCGATGAGCTGCATCAGACCGCGGGCGTTCATCAGCGCGCCGACCCGCAGGGCGACCGGCTGCGGCTCGCCGCGCCAGCGGGCGGCCATCCAGCAGGCCCCGAACTTGCCGGCGACCGCGAGCGTCACGCAGGCGATCGCGAAGAGCAGCACCCTCGGGTCGGAGAGCAGGCCGAACTCCGTACGCAGGCCCGAGAACGTGAAGAAGAGCGGCAGGAACACGGTGGACGCCACCGGGTTGACCGTGTCCACCACCTTCTCGGCCCGCGGCACGTGCGGCATCAGCGCGCCGACCACGAAGGCGCCGAAGACCGCGTAGAGCCCGATCTCGTCGGTGTACCAGGCGACCAGGAACAGCAACGCCACGGTGGCGAGCAGGCGGGTGCGGTCGTCCAGCCGGTCGCTGGTGACGAGCGCGCGGGTGACCCGCCGCCCGAAGAACAGGGCCGCCGCGGCGAACAGCACCGCCCCGCCGATCGTGATCAGCGCCGACGTGAAGACGCCCGAGGCGAACGCCAGGACCAGGGCTAGCCCGATCCAGGCCACGGCGTCGTCGATGGCGCCGCTGGCCAGCGCGACCGAGCCGTGCCGGGTCCCGGCGTGCCCGCGCTCGGTGATGATCCGGGCCAGCATCGGGAAGGCCGTGATGGCCAGGGCCACGCCGACGAAGGCGGCGAGCACGCCCAGCGACACGCCGGGCGGCCGCAGCGGCACGAAGCGGTCGGTCGCGACCACCAGGCCGGCGCCCAGCACCAGCGGCACGGTGATCCCGGCCAGCGACACCGCGCCCGCCGTACCGCCCAGGCCGGTGATCTTGTGGCCGCTGAACGCGTACCCGGCCTGGAACATGAACAGCACCAGGCCGACCTGGCCCAGCACGTAGAGCACGGGCAGCAGCGGGGCCGGGAACAGCGCGTCCTGCACGCCGGGCAGCAGCAGGCCGAGCAGGGACGGCCCGAGCATCACGCCGGCCAGCATCTCGCTGACCACCGGCGGCTGGCCGACCTTGCCGAGCAGCCAGCTCACCAGCTTGCAGAAGATCAGGATCACCGCCACCGCGATGAAGAAGCGAGGCGCCAGTTCAGTGGGTGTCACGTGCGTACCTCCTCGAAATAGCGCGCGCACAGCCGCTGCCGGCGGGCGTCGATGACCATGTACGTGCCGAGGACGAGCTGGATCAGGCTGCGTCCGGTGTCCTCCCAGCGGTCGCGAATCCTGAGAAAACCGAGCTGGAGCCCCCCGGGCGGAGAAACGGACGGCGGGGTGAGATAGGCCGGGCCGCGGGAGGGAAGGGAGCGGGGGTGCGCGGCGGAAGATGCCAAGGCGAAATGCCGCAGGACCGTACGCACGGCCGCCCGCAACATCACCGGCGCCGACCCCCGCGCGGGGCAGGCCCGGTTGGCCGTAACACCGAAGGGGATGAAGTGTGCGTCCGCGCGGCGCAAGGTCAGCCAGCGCGAGGGGTCGAAGGAAGGGTCTGACGCGGCACCCGTGCGCTGGTAGGCCAAGTAGTTGAACAGCAGCACCGACCCGGCGGGCAGGACGGTGCCCGAGGGCAGGGCGATCTCGTCCGAGGTGATCCGGTGCGCCACCCCGAACAGCGGATGCACCCGCAACGTCTCGTCGATCACGCGGTCGATGGCGTCGTCGTCAGCCACCGGAGAAAGAACGCCAGGAGAGCCGGCGACCGACAGCAGGACGTGGGCCATCGCCTCGGACATCTGCACGACCGCGGTGTTGAAGAACGCCCCCTGCAGGTACCACGCGGTCTCCTGCGCGGTGAACGGTTCCGGCAGCGTGACCGGGCAGGTCCCGTTTTCGATGCGGCGCAACAGGTAGCGGGTCATCGCGTGGCGGCGGTCCATGTGCCGCAGCCGGGTGCCCTTGAGCGCGCTCACCACGTCGTCCGCGTTGGCCACGATCAGCTCGCGCGCCTCGGGCGGGCACGGCTCGCCGAAGACCAGCTCGTGGTAGACCTCGGCCCAGACCGGCATCATCAGGTCGCGCAGCCGCACCAGGCTGGTCCGGTCGCCCGGCAACTCCGCCAGCACACGACGGGTGGCCGCGGCGGCCAGTTCATAGGACCGCTGATGGGGTACGGCGAGCACCCGCCGCGTGGTCCGGGCGACGGTCCGGTACCGCTCGCCCGGCTCCAGGTGCTCCTGGTGCATCTGCGGACCGGGCGCCAGCCAGTACCAGAACAGGTCGGAGAGCCCGGCGCCCCGGCTGCGCCCGTCGGCGGCCGGGTGGGCGTACACCAGCTCGAAATCCTCCGGGCCGACCAGCGGACCCGGCACCGGAACGCCCTCCTCGCCGTTCACCCGCGCGAAGATCCACTCCCGGAGGCGGACCACCGCCCTCTGTGCCTCCCGATCGAAGGAAGAATGCCGGCGATCATGACGCTCGCTTCGCTCGGTCATGACGCGGCCACCATGGAGGCGTCGAGGTCGGCGGGGGTGCGGGCCCCGGCCAGCGCCAGCACGTGATCGAGGTCCGCTTCGAACATCGCCAACACGTCGTGTACGCCCGGAGCGCCGCCCGCCGCGAGTCCCCACAGAACGGGCCGCCCCAGCAGCACCGCGGTCGCGCCCAGGGCCAGCGCGACCAGCACGTCCCCGCCACGGCGCACGCCGCCGTCGACCAGCACCGGCACCCGTCCGCCGACCGCCGCCACGACCGCGGGCAGCGCGTCCAGCGTGGCGACCGCGCCGTCGAGCTGGCGGCCGCCGTGGTTGGAGACGATCACCCCGGCCACCCCGGCCGCCACCGCCGCCGAGGCGTCGGCCGGGTGCAGCACGCCCTTGACCAGGATCGGGAGCCCGGTCACCCCGCGCAGCCAGGCGATCGTGTCCCAGCCGAGGGTGTCGTCCATCGCGATGTCCCGCACCCGGCCGTCCGCGTCGCGCATGTTCTCGCAGGCCAGGCCGTCCGGCAGGTCGACGAATCGGTTTCGGCGGTCGCGGTCGCGGCGGCCGAACACCGGCGAGTCGGCGGTGACCACGAGAGCGCGGCAGCCGGCCTTCTCCGCCCGCTCCACCACGGCCGCGGTGAACGCCCGGTCGGGCTGCGGGTAGAGCTGGAACCACAGCGGGCCGCCGGCCTCGGCGATCCGCTCGACCGGCTCGGTGGCGGCCATGCTGACCGTCAGCACGGTCCCGGTGGCCGCGGCCGCCTTCGCGGTGCCGGATTCGCCGTCGGCGTGCGCGAGCCGGTGGAAGGCGGTGGGAGCGACGAGGATGGGCGTCCTGGAGACGCCGCCGGGCAGAACGACGCGAAGGTCGCGGGGACCGGTGGCGCGCAGGACCCGGGGCACGATCTGGCGGCGCTCGAAGGCGGCGATGTTGGCGCGCAGGGTGCGCTCCTCCCCCGCCCCGCCCGCGAAGTAGTCCCAGTAGACCGGTTCGAGCACGCGACGGGCGCGGTCGGCCAGCTCGGTCAGCGCCCGCACGCCTCAGCCCTCGGCGCCGGTGAGGCACCGCCGGACAAACTCGACCAGGGGTTTGACGTGCACCTCGGGCCGGTTCCACTCGTTCTCGAGGTTCTCGGCGAGGTGGTGGGTGGCGACGAGCACGCCCTCGCGGTGGTAGCGGACGACCGGGTGCAGGTAGGCGGCGTCGTGCGCCCGGCTCGCGTCGTCCTGGGAGATCCGGTTGATCGTGACGTCGAACGGGTCGACCTGGTCGTGGCCGGGCCCGTACTCGAGGGTCACCGCGAAGGCGTGGTCGTACTCGTGGTCGGCGGTCATCAGGCCGGTCTCGGTGAAGTACGAGACCGGCATCTCCTCGTGATAGCGCGCCTCTTCGCGGGAGACGGTCACGACATCGGCGAGTACGCCGAACTGCTGCCACAGGCCCGAACTGCGGTTCACCCGCTCGACGATGGACTCGGTGATCGCCTCCGGCATTGGGTCATGGGTGGCGGACGGCCAGGGCCGATTGGCGTACCTTCGATTGAGGATTTTGTGGAGCGCGCGCACCGCATAGCGGAAGCCGTGGACGAAACCGCTGGTGGATTTCTTGAAATCGCGTTCCTGGCTGATCGTGCCGGCGAAGAACAGGCCGGGCACGTTGACCGATTCCCATTCGGGCGTCTGCGCCGGGAAACGGTCGTTGATGGCCAGCTGCGGGCGGCAGGACTCGTCGAAGATCGACGCGTCGAACGCGAATCCGGTGCACGCCAGCACCCGGTCGTAGCGCAGTTCCTTCAACACTTCGCCGGAACGGGTGAAACCGAACGTCACCAGGAAACCGTCGCCGTCCCGCTCGATGTTGCGGACGTGGCCGTCGAGCACCGCGTTGGCCGATTTCAGTTGATACGTGTCGAGGAAATTGTTGTTCACGGCCCGGAGATGGCCGACGTAATGGGTGCGCCAGGCCATCCGCACCGAATGCGGGCCGGCCACATGGATCAGCGTGGTCGTCTCCATCAGCGCGTCGGCGGTCTCGAAGGCCGAGTTGCCCTTGCCGATGATCAGCACCCGCTGATCGAGGAAATCCCGCGGGTCCACCGACATCTCGGTGTACTTCTCGGCCAGCCCGAAACCGGGGATGCCGGGCTCGTAGGCCTTCGAGACGCCGGTGGCGACGATGACGCGGCGCGCCTCGATCTCGTCGTTCACCACGAACACGTCATCGCGGCGGGCGATCTTCGTGACCCGGGTCTGGTAACGGACCTTCACGCCGGTCTTCGCGGCGAAATCGGCCAGGTACCGCACCATCACGTCGGCGTCCGGGAAATAGCGTTCGGTGTATCCGGTGAATCGCAGCGCCGGGTCGTCGCTGAGCAGCGAATTCCAGTCGAGCCGCAGGTTCAGCTCGGGGTCGTCGGATCCGGTGTGCGGTTTGTTGATGGAAATGAGCTGCCGGTGCCGCGGGAAACGCGTGAAGAACGCCCCCGGCCGGTCGGCGCCCTCCAGCACCAGATAGTCGCTTCGCCCTTCGGCCTCCAGCTGTGCCGCGAGCTGGAGGCCGGCCGGCCCGGCCCCGATGATCAGATAATCGACCGTCACGATCGGGACGCTAGGGCGCGTCTCTCAGAGAAATTTCAGCCGCCGTGCGCACATCGGCCTCCAGCGGACGGTCCGGGTCGATCGGCGGGATCGCCTCGGCCAGGCGGTCGTGGAGCGCGGCGCAGGCCGGCGCGGTGGGCCGGCGGGCTCCGGCGTGTACGGCCTGCCGGAGCCCGAGGGCCAGCGAGCCGGCGATCAGCCGCAGCAGCCCGGCCTGATCCAGCGCGCGCAGGGCGCCCTGCGTCCCGAGCGGCACCACGTCCTGGTTGTGCAGGTTGGTCGGCACGCTCTGCATGCTGGCCGGCAGCGCGTCCCGGCGGATCTCGGTGATCAGCGCGGTCGACGCGAGCTGCACGCCCTGCAGGCCGTGCTGGCGGCCCGGACCGGCGGCCAGCATCGGGGGCAGGCCGGTGTTGCGGTGCGGGTCGACGAGCAGGTCGAGCTGGCGCTCGGCGAGGTTGCCGAGCTGGGCGATGACCATCGTGAGCAGGTCGGCGGCGAAGGCGGCGGGCTGGCCGAAGAAGTTGCCGCCGTGCAGGACCGCGTCGTCGCCGGGGAAGAACAGCGGGTTGTCGCTGACCGCGCCCAGGTCGGCGGCGACGACGGCGTCGATGTGCCGGAGGGCGTCCTCGGCCGCGCCGAGCAGCTGCGGGGTGCAGCGGATGCTGTACGGCTCCTGGAGCGGCCTCGTCCCGCTCGGTTCCACCCCGCGGAGAAATTCGCGCATCTGCCCGGCCACGTGCGCCGCGCCGGGATGGTTGTAGCGCGCGATCAGTCGTGCATCAAGGAACTGCGGGTCACAGCCCAGCAGGTCGGTCAGAAGCGCGGTCAGGTGTTGCAGGGCATGATGGATCTTGCGCACCTCGATCAGGGCGAGCCCGAGCGCGGCCGTCGTCACGGACGTGCCGTTGACCAGGGCGAGCGCGTCGCGACCGTCCAGTGGCAGCGGGGTCAGGCCCGCGTCGGCCAGGGCCTCGGCGGCCGGCTTGCGCTCGCCGTTCAGGTACGCGTGACCGCGCCCGCGCAGCGCCTGGGCGGCCGCGCCGAGCGGGATCAGGTCCCCGCTCGCGCCCACCGAGCCGTAGCGCGGCATGGCCGGGGCGAACGTGGTGCCCAGCATCGCGATCAGCGCGTCGATCACGTGCGGCGAGACGCCCGACGCGCCCTGGGCGAGCGACCACACCCGGATCAGCATCGCCGCCCGGGCCACCGCCGGCGGCAGGTCCGGGCCCTGGCCCGCGCCCAGGTGCGCGAGCGTGTTGTCGGCCTGGTCGGCGAGGTCGGCCCGGCCCGCGTACCCGACCAGCGCTCCGAAGCCGGTGGTGGCGCCGTAGACCGCGCGGTCGTCGCCGAGCGCCTTGCTCAGGAACTCCCGCGAGGCGGCCACCCGGTCGCGAACCTCGGGGCCGGCCGTCACCGTGACCGGAACGGCCGCCGTGGCCAGCAGATCGGCGGTGAGCGGGGCGCCGAGATCGATCTGTGTCGTCATGGCCGCACGCTAGACACGGTTTCTCAGAACGCTCTGATCTGCGCCGAATACGGTCCGTGCGCATGACCCACGAGTACGTGATCATCGGCGCCGGTCCGGCCGGGCTCCAGCTCTCCGCCCAGTTCCAGCGGGACGGCCGGGACCACGTGGTCCTCGAGGCCGGCGCGTCGGCGGGCACGTTCTTCCAGACGTATCCGCGGCACCGGCAGCTCATCTCGATCAACAAGATCCACACCGGGTCCGCGGATCCCGAGTTCAACCTGCGGGCCGACTGGAACTCGCTGCTCACCGATGATCCGGCCAAGCTGTTCGGGCGCTACAGCTCGCGCTACTTCCCGGCCGCCGACGACCTCGTGCGCTACCTCGCCGACTTCTCCCGCGGGCTGCCCGTCCGCTACCACACCCGCGTCACCAAGATCGCTCGTCGCGACGACGTGTTCGTCCTGAACGACGAGATCGAAGCGCGCCGGGTCGTCGTCGCCACCGGGGTCTCCCAGCTCTACGTCCCGGCGGACATCCCGGGCATCGAGCTGTGCGAGCGGTACGACACGTTCGACACCGACCCGGCCTCGTTCACCAACCAGCGGGTGCTGATCATCGGCAAGGGGAACTCCGGCTTCGAGACCGCCGACGCGCTGGTCGAGCATGCGGCGGTCATCCACGTCGCCGGCCCGCAGTCGGTCCGGCTGGCCTGGCAGACCCACTACGTCGGCCACCTGCGGGCGGTGAACAACAACTTCCTCGACACCTACCAGCTCAAGTCGCAGAACGCGGTCCTCGACGGCACCATCGAGGAGATCACCGCACGCTCCGAGGGCGGCTTCCGGATCCGGTTCCGCTACGCCCGGACGGTCGAGGCGACCCGGGAGATCGAGTACGACCGGATCATCGCGTGCACCGGTTTCCGCTTCGACGCGTCCATCTTCGACCCGTCGTGCCGTCCGACCCTGGTCATCAACGACCGGTTCCCGGCCCAGACCTCCGCGTACGAGTCGGCGAACGTGCCCGGCCTCTACTTCGCCGGGACGCTCACCCAGCAGCGCGACTTCAAGCGGTCGACCAGCGGCTTCATCCACGGCTTCCGGTACGGCGTACGCGCGCTGTCCCGGATCCTCGACCAGCGGCACCACGACACGCCATGGCCGGCGCGCCCGCTCGACGCCACGCCGGAGGCGATCACCGACGCGATCATCGCCCGGATCAACGTGACGTCGGCGCTGTGGCAGCAGTTCGCGGTCCTGGCCGACGTGGTGCGGTTGTCCGCTCCGGCGTACCTGGAAGAAGTGCCCGTGGCGTACCTGAAGGAGGGCGGTCTCGGCGACGGCCCGGTGCTCGCCGTGACCCTGGAGTACGGCCCCGACCACGACCAGGTCGACCCGTTCGACATCACCGTCCCGCGGATCGCCGAGAACGACGCGACCGCCGCCCACGACGCCAGCTACCTGCATCCCGTGGTCCGCCTCCATCGCGACGGCCGGGTGCCGGCCGAGCACCACCTGGCCGAGAACCTGGAGAACCACTGGAACCTGCCCGCCGTCCACCACCAGCCGCTGGCCCAGTTCGTGAAGGCCGTGCTGGCCGACCATGTCTGACCTGCTGGACCTGCTGACCCCGGCGGCACGGCCGGTCTTCGAGCACCGGGGCCGATCGGTCACCGCCGGCGAGATGCTCGCCATGACCGGCCGCATCGCCACCGGCCTGCGCGCCGCCGGCATCGGCCCCCGCACCGGCGTGGCGGTCCGGCTCGGCGTCCATCCCGCGGCGTTCGCGGCCCTGCTGGCCTGCTTCGCGTCCGGCGCGCGCGTGGTCGGCGTACGCCCGGGCCTCGCTCTCGACGAGTCCGACATCCTCCTCGACGAGGAACGCCTGGCCTCCCTGCTGTCCCACCCCGACCAGGGAATCCACGTCGCGGCGCGCCCGTCCGACATCGCCCGCGTCATCCTGACCAGCGGCAGCGCGGGAAAACCGAAAGGCTGCATGCAGACGTACGCCGGGATGAGCGCCGGGTGGGCCGCCAGCCCGTCCCGCTGGCCCGCCGCCGTCCAGGACCTGGCCACCCGCCTGGACCGCTTCCTGGTCTTCGGCTCCCTCAACAGCCAGGTCATGTGGGAGTACGCCACCCTGACCCTGGCCGCCGGCGGCACCCTGGTCACGGCCGACCCGCCCGGCCTCCCCGGCGCGGCCGTCCGCCACCGGGCCACGGCCCAGGTCATCACCGTCGGCAAGCTGAACCAGCTGGTCCGCGCGGCCCCGCCGTCGGTCGGCCCGCTCCGCGCCCTCCTGGTCTCCGGCTCCCCCCTCGGCCCGGCCCGCCTGGCCGCCGCCCTCGACTTCCTGGGCCCGATCGTCTTCCACGGCTACGGCCAGACCGAAACCGGCATGATCAGCATGCTGACCCCGTCGGAAACCTCGCACCTGGACACCGTCGGCCGCCCGCCCCCCATGGTCACCACCCAGATCCGCGACGGCGAACTGTTCGTGAAGACCCCCGCCCAGGCCGTCGGCTACCGGAACGACCCGGTGGAGACCGCCGCGGTGTTCCAGGACGGCTGGGTCCGCACCCGCGACCTGGCCACCCTCGACGACCAGGGCTACCTGCGCCTGAACGGCCGCACCCGGGACGTCATCATCGTCCACGCCACCCTGGTCTACGCCGTGCCGATCGAGCGGGCCCTGGCCGCCCACCCGGCGATCGCCGAGGCCTACGTGGCCGGCGCCCCCGACGAGGACACCGGCGAGGCGGTCCACGCCTTCATCGTCCCCGCGACCCGCCCCGTGCCGCCTCTCCCCCAGCTGCGCGCCTGGGTGACATCCCACCTGAGCGAGGCCGCCGCCCCCGCCACGGTCACCGTCATCGACGAGGTCCCCCTGACCGCCACCGGCAAGCCCGACAAGCACGCCCTCCTCAGATCGATCACCAACAATTAGGCGCCGCTCAGCTTCCCGCCGTACCCCTCAGAGCTTCTTGCCGCAGGCGTAGCCGCCCTCGGGCACGCCCGCGAGGTTCCGCCCCAGGGAGAACGACTGATCGGTGCCCCGGGGACAGGGCTTCGGTGAGATCTGCGTCAGTCTGAACTGGGGCGTGCCGTCGGAACCGTCGCAGGGGACCTCGTCGATGGACTCGCCGTCAACGTTCACGCAGTCCCCGGTGTCGATGGTTCCGCCGCCTTCGCCCGGGTCACCCGGGTGAGGCGCCTTGAGGTTGCGTGCACAGAAGTAGCCGAGCGTCTTGCTCCCCGGCTGGCTCAGCGCCAGGTCGGTCCGCGGCGGGCAGTCCGGCGTCAGGCCGAAGCGCTGGTTGCCCTCGGCCGTGCTCACCTTCGTCACCTGGGCCTGCGCTTCCGGTGCGGAGCAGGCTGCCTTGTGCCAGCTTCCGCCGGCCTCGGAGACACAGTCCGAGACCTGGAGCGGCGTGGAGTAGTCAGGCGGTCGTACCGGAGCCCCCGGCGCACCGCCGTGCTCCACTTCGATGCCGACACTGCAACCGGACAGCAGGATCAGTACGACGCCGACGACACCCGCCCAGACCCGCACATCGTCCTCCCCGGACCGCTGACACCACCTTATCGACGCCGCGCCCCGGAGTGAATCCCCGGCGGCCGTCCAGCGTCTACGGTTGATGGAAGAAGCCCTGATGCGCCATCCTCATTGCGCCGGCATCGCCATAGGCAGGTGACACGCACATGACACCGACCACGATCACGGTTCACTACCTGAACCTGCTGCCGGCCCTGCTGGTCAGCGCCATGGTGACCGTGATCAGCGCGCGCACGCTGCGCCGCACTCAGCGACTGCGTCATCACGGCATCGCGACTCAGGCACGAGTGCTCACCTCCACGGTCCTGGACGCCAATGTGGAGTATCCACCGAAACGCGCCGTCGACGTGGCGTTCCGCACCTCCGCCGGCCGGGACGTCACCACGACCGTCAAGTTCCGCGCCGACCGCTACACCGCCACCAGTGACCTCATTCCCTTGCGTTACGACCCGGACGTTCCCGAGTCGGCCATGCTGGACGTGGGTGCACGCCCTGGTCTGCGCGAGGTCCGTTTCAGCGTCCTGGGTATCGTGCTGGCCGCGCCCGTCGCCGTTCTCATCACGGGCGTGCTGCTCATCGAAACCGCGATGGTGGCCCTGGCTCCGTTGATGAACCGCTGACGTCCCTCACGTCGGCGCCCCGCCCTCACGTCGGTACCCCGCCCCCACGTTGTGCCCTCCCCGCGTCGTGCCTGCTCCCGCTGGGCGCCGGGCCTCGCGCTGGTCATGGGCTGAGCCGGGTTGCCAGGCGCCCGGGCTGCCCACTCACCCTCGCTGCCGCCCCTCACCCCCGCTGCCCGGCACCGGTGGCGGGTCCTGACGGTGTCCGGGCGGACGACGCCGTGTTGCCCTACCACCGTCCGTGGCAGTGGTAGGCCCCGACGGTATCCGGGGCCGTAACGCCGGGCTGTTCTACCACTGTTCGTGACGGTGGTAGACCCGCGACGTCACACCGCCCGCGGCCCTGCGACTACGCGGCTCGGCAGGGAGAGTCAGCGGCGGCAGGGAGGGCGAGCGGGCGCCTGGTGCCTCTGAAGCTCCATTCACGACCAGCGCGAGCGGCGTCGGCGCAGACCTCCACCCGGAAACGTCTCTAACGCCGCCGAAGCCGTCGCCGCACGTGGCATCGCCTGAGGACGTCAGGGGGCCGGATCCGCGAGAAGTGGAGCCGCATCGAGGCCGATCGAAAAATAAACGCGGCGCACCGCCGCCGCCCCCGCCCTCTGGGTGGGCGATTAACGTATCGCGCGAATCCGGCGATCACGCCGTTGTCCACAGGCGGAGGGGCGTGATTCAGGCCGCATTAACGCCCGGGGCGTTCAGGCTGATCTCGGGGTCGTCCGGCGACCACCGGACGAGGCGCTGGTTCACCTCGGGACAGAGGTACGCCGTGTGACCCGGCGCGGCGAGCCGCCTGGTTCTGTCGCGCAGCGACGAAGGGTGACCCCTCACGCACGTCGCCGGGAGGGTGGCCGCGGAAGCGGAGCGTGCGGCCGCCCGGACGGGCCCTCGGCGGGAGCGACGGTCGGCACCACCCACCCGGCTACGACATCGCGATTTTGACCTTTGTGGGAAAAGACCCTCTAAGATCGATGATTGTCCATATGTGACATGCGTCGAGCACAGGGGGAACCCCTTGCCAGGAGCCCGGCTTCTGATGGCCGCCGCGACCACCCTGCTGATCACCGGCGGCACGCTCGTCGTGACCGGCGGCGCGGCCCAGGCCAACGAGTACTACAACAGCATCGAGAGCGCCTCGCCGGCCAACGTCGACTGGATGAGCCGGGTGCCGGGTGACACGAACCTGGCCCGGCTCTCGGTGCCGGGCACGCATGACAGCCTGGCGCTGTGCGGATATTCGGGTGACGGCGGCGACACCTGCGACCCGCTGACCACCAGCGTCACCAAGACGCAGGAGAACCACGGCTACAGCGCGGCGACGCTCAGCACGCAGTTCGACGCGGGTGTGCGGGCCATCGACATCCGGGTGCGGGTCGACAAGGGGGACGCGGGGGTCAGCTTCACGGTTCACCACGGCACCTACTACCAGTGGGCGAACTTCGCCGATGTGCTGACCCGGGCCCGGGACTTCCTGGCGGCGCATCCTCGCGAGACGATTCTGCTGCACCTCAAGGCCGAGTGCACCGGCGAGACCGGGTCGTGCGACGACGCGGGGGGCTACGGGAACGACGAGTGGCGGCTCAAGACGCTGCGGTCGTACCTGGAGGGCAAGGCGTACACGGGCGAGGGTGACGAGTCGCGGCCGGCCACGAACTGGAGCAGCCTGTTCTGGGGGCCGTCGGTGACCGGCGCCGGCCAGGCCGACATCCCGGCGCTGGGTGAGACGCGCGGGAAGATCGTGCTGATGGGCTACCGCGGGGTGCAGGGCGGGATCTATTCGGGGTACGGGCTGAGGCAGCCCTACCCGGGCGGCGGCTCCAACGGCGAGTGGGTGCAGGACGACTACCAGGTCGATCAGATCGACGACATCGACGACAAGTGGGAGAAGGTCCGCACCCACCTGCGGAAGACCAACGGCGTCTGGGACCTGCACCGGCCGGGCGAGCGGGAGCACGTCTACGAGCCGGATTCGATGTACGTCAACTACACCAGCGGCTCCGGGTCGGGCGCGCACCCGTTCACCGTGGCCGGTGGCTCGCCGACCGCGAACGGGGTCAACGAGTTCCTGATCCAGTGCCTGCACGACACCGACGGGCGCTGCCCGGAGTTCTACCCGGGGCGGGCGGACAACTTCGGCGGTGAGCCGTCGATGGCGCGGACCGGCGTGGTGATGATGGACTTCCCGGGCGGCGGCCTGATCGACGAGATCGTCGAGCGGAACACCACCGGGCCCGACCCGGTGGACGACAACGGTGGCGTCGGCGATCCGATGGAGCAGCACCCGGGCGGTGACGACGGCGGCACACGGCCGGGCGCCTCCGGTGACTGCCGGCCCGACGGCCTGGCCACCACGCCGGGGGTGTCGGTGCCGTACTGCAAGATCTATCAGAGTGACGGCCGGGAGTGGCTCGGCCAGGGCCGCAGCCGCCGGGTCGTGGCGTATTTCAACGGCGGGCGTACGGGGGCCGACGGCACGCCGCACTATCTGGTCAAGAACATCCCGTGGTCGAAGGTCACGCACCTCAACTACGCGTTCGCCACGGTCGACGGCAACCGCATCTCGGTCGGGGCGGGCGGCGCCAACAACCCGGCGATCGGCATGGAGTGGCCGGGTCAGACCGGCGCCGAGATGGACACCTCCCTGGCGTACCGCGGGCACTTCAATCTGCTGACCAAGTACAAGCGCCTGCACCCGCGGGTGAAGACGCTGATCTCGGTCGGCGGCTGGGCCGGGTCGGGCGGCTTCTACGCGATGACCACCAACACCGACGGCACGGTCAACCAGGGCGGGATCGACACGTTCGCCGGCTCGGTGGTGGACTTCCTGCGTACCTATGGTTTCGACGGGGTGGACATCGACTTCGAATATCCGACCGTGCTCGACGACACCGGCAACCCGTCCGACTGGCCGGCCGCCAACCCCCGGCGGCGCGGGCTGCCCACCGGCTACACCGCGCTGATGAAGACGCTGCGTGACTCACTGAACCGGGCCTCGGCCGCGGACAACCGGTACTACCAGCTCACGTCGGCCTCGTCGGCGTCCGGCTACCTGGTGCGCGGCATGGCCAACCAGACCGCGCTCGACCACCAGGACTTCACCAACCTGATGGCGTACGACTACCACGGCACCTGGAACGACGTGGTCGGCCCGAACGCCGCGGTGTTCGACGACGGCCGTGACCCGGAGCTGGCCGACCAGTACTCGACGCCCGAGTACGGCGGGATCGGCTACTTCAACACGAGCTGGGCCCTCAAGTACATGCGCGGCGCGTTGCAGGCCGGCCGGGTCAACGTCGGCGTGCCGTACTACACGCGCGGCTGGAAGAGCGTCACCGGCGGCACCAACGGCATGTGGGGCAGCTCGGTCAAGACCGGGTGCGAGCCGGGTACGGGGATCCGGCGCCCGTGCGGCGACGGCGCGATCGGCATCGACAACATCTGGCACGACGACACGTCGAACGGCGGCGAGCTGGGCTCCGGCACCAACCCGTTGTGGCACGCCAAGAACCTCGAGAGCAACATCCTTCCGCGGTACGCCCGGGCGGTCGGCCTGGATCCGGACGGCGACGCGGCCGACCGGCTGAGCGGCCGGTACACGCGGTTCTGGGACAACACCACGAAGACGTCCTGGCTGTGGAACGGCGCCAAGAAGGTGTTCCTGTCCACCGAGGACGAGCAGGGCATCGACGCGGTCACCGACCTGGTCCGCTCGACCGGCGCCGGCGGCGTGATGATGTGGGAGCTGGGCGGCGACTACGCCTGCCCGTCGACGGTGGACGCCGCGCATCCGTGCGGCATGGGCTACACGCTGACCACCCGGCTGAACGAGAAGCTGGGCAACAGCGGCGCCTTCGACATGAGCCTGCGCACCGGCAGCGCGGGCACGGCGCCCACGGTGACCGCGAACATCAGCGTGGACCTGGTCGACTACCCCACCCAGACGGCCGACCTGTGGCCGTTGCAGCCGACCGTCCGGGTCACCAACAACACCGGCCGCACGCTGGGCGGCGGCAAGGACACGGTCCTGTCGTTCGACCTGCCCGCCTCCACGTCCCCGCTGGTCAAGGATGCCAACTGGCAGACCGGCGAGCAGGGCGGCCAGTGGCGGCTGACCGCCGGCCCGACCTACCACCGGGTCAGCACCACACTCGACTACTGCCAGATCATCCCGTCCGGCCGGGCGCTCGACCTGCCGATCATCTACTTCCTCCCGGTGACCGGCCCGGTCAACACCAGCCTGTCGATCGGCGGCACGGCCTACGCGCCGGTCACCGACAACCTCAAGGGCCTGGGCGCCGCGACCCCGCCGGCCGGCGGATGCAACGCCCCGAACTGGGACTCGGCCAAGGTCTACGACCCCTCGACCCAGACCGTCGAGCAGACCACGGTCAAGTACAACGGCAAGGTCTGGCGGGCCAAGTGGTGGACCCAGGCCAACATCCCGGGTACGGGCGCCGACGCCGACCACGAGCCCTGGAAACTCATCGGCCCGGCCGGCTGACCGCCGCCGCCGAGCTGCGTCAACGCAGCTCGGCGGCCAGGCCTGTGCGGAGGTAGGCGTCGACCCAGGCGGAGATGGCCGGGTCGCCCGGATCGGGACCGAGTCGCGCCGCCAGCCCCTCGACGGCCTCGCCCGAGCGGCGCAGACCCAGCGTGGTCAGCCGCCCGGACACGGACCGCAGCCGGTCGGCCATCGTGGACGGTGCGTGCCGCAGCCCTCGGTGGGCCACCTCGGCGAGCAGGGCCACCGCCTCGTCGAGCACCTGCCCGAGCGGATCATCCGTGGCGCCGGCCCGGTCCTGCGGGTCGGAGCCACGGTCGGCCGGCGCCAGGTCGGGCACCACGACGCCGTCGGCCAGCGCGAAGCCGAGCGGGTCGATCAGCACGCCGCCCCCGCCGCGCCGCACCGTGCCGGACACGAACCGCACGTCGCCGCCCAGCGCCGCGGCCATGCTGTCCAGCCGGCCCGGCACGCACGACTCGTGGGTCGCCGAGATCACCGCGGTCGCGCCGGCCGCGTCCTCGATCACCGCGTCGAGCCGCTGCGCGCCCGCGGCGTAGCCGACCGACCGCACCGACGCCACCGGGATTACCCGCACCAGCTCGGCCCGCACCCGCGCCCGGACCGGCCGGGGCGGCAACGCGTCGAGTTCGGCCGCGAGGGCGGTCAGGTCGCCGGCGATCAGCGCCGGCGGCAGGTGTTGCCAGGCGCCGCGGGACGCCATCGCCTCGGTCCGGCTCAGCCGGCGCGCGCCCAGCCGCACCGCCCGGCTCGCGCTGCGCGCCGCCGACTCGGTCACCACCGCCCCCGACGCGAGCATCCCGACGGTCACCCCGGCGACGCGGCGCGCGGCGAGTTCGGGGCCGGTCTCCGCCGACTCGTACGCCCGCCGCAGCACCAGCACGGTCGCACTGTCGGCGTGGGCCAGGAACAGGTCGACGAACCGCTCGTCCCCGGCCGCCGTGACCCGGGCGCCCAGCCCGTCCAGCCGCGCCCGGCGCAGCGGGGTCTCGGCCGCCTCGTCCGTGCCGAGCACCCGCGACCGCAGCCCCGAGCCGCCGCCGGTCACCGCCCGGTGCCGCGCGACCAGTTCGGCCAGATGGTCGGCGAGCGCCTCCGGCCGGTAGCGGGCGCTGCGTTCGCGGTAGGCCTCCAGCTGCCCGACCAGGTCGTCCACGGCGAGCAGGGGCCAGCGCATCCGCGCGGCGTCGAGCTCACGGCGTACCCGGGCGATCTCGGCGACCGGCCCCGCACCCAGATGGACCGCGCCCTCCCGCAGCACCACCCCGGCCAGCGCGACCGCCGCGTCCAGCGCGGGCCCACCGGCCGGTGTCGCGCCACCACCCACCTGCACCTGCGCGTCGGCCTGCCCCGGGGCCGTCGCGTCGGCGGCCCGGAAGGCCCACACGGCCAGCGCGATCACGTCGTCGCGCACCCCGGCGACGGCATCGGTGCGGGCGAAACCCAGGTCCTTGGGTACGAGGAACCGCACCGTCGCCGTGGGCAGCTCCACGCTGGGCACCGGATCGGCCGGACGCCCGCGATGGACCCGGGCCACGAACCCGGTCGCCTCGAGCCGCCGGGCCGCCGCCATCATCCGCTCCCCGAGCCGCGCCACCAGCTCGTCGTCGGTGAACTCCCCCGGCGACCAGCCCGAGGTCGCGGGAAGTCCGGCCCCCGCGCCTTCCGCCGTCGGTTCCGCCGCGCTTGCAGCACTTGCAGTCGGGCCATCGGGGGCCGCATGCGCCGGATCCCGGTGATACGCCAGGACGAGGCCGACCACGTGGCGGCAGGTGGTCACCGCGCCGCAGCCGCACGCGCCACCGTCCAGTCCGCCGGTCGGCAGCGACGTGGTCACGCCGTCCGGGAAGACGGCGCAAACCGTCCCGTCGTCGTCCTCGGTCAGCGTCGGCGCGGCCCGTTCCAGCTCGCGCACGGCCCGCTTGACCAGCCCGCGGTTGGTCAGCTCGGCCAGCGTCGCCTCGGTCAGCGCCAGCAGGTCGGGCCTCACCGGGTCACCTGCTCGGCCACGAACGCCGCCAGCTCGCCCGGCGTCATCGCACCCACCGACGCCCCGACGTTGACCAGCCGCTGGGCCATGTCCCGGTCGTACACCGGGCCGGCCTGCTCGTCGAGCGCCGCCAGCCCGAGCACCTTCGTGCCCTGCTCGACCATCTCCCGCACCGTCCGGACCAGCGACGACGCCGACCCGCCCTCGTAGAAGTCGCTGATCAGCGCCACGATCGTGCGCCGCGGCCGCTCGATCAGGCTCGCGCCGTAGCGGACCGCTCGCGCGATGTCCGTACCCCCGCCGAGCTGCACCTTCATCAGGAGCTCGACCGGGTCGTCGACCTCGCTGGTCAGGTCGACGACCTCGGTGTCGAAGGCCACCAGATGGGTACGGACGCCCGGCAGCCCCCACAGGCAGGCCGCCGTGACGGCCGAGTGGATCACCGAGTCGACCATCGACCCGGACTGGTCGACGAGCAGGATCACCTGCCACTGCTCGACGTGCCGGCGGGTCCGCGAGAAGAAGTGCGGCGTCTCGATGTAGAGCCGCCGCTCATCCGGCCGGTAGTGCCCGAGGTTGGCCCGCAGCGTCCGGGTGATGTCGAAGTCGCGCGCCTGCTTCCACCGGCTCGGCCGCCGCGCCCGCGCCCCGGTGAACGCCGCCCGCACCTCGGTGGCCATCTTGGCCAGCAGGTCGCGCACGACCGCCTCGACGATGCGCCGGGCCAGCCGCAGCACCTCCGGGTTCATCAGGTGCTTGGTCTGGAGCACGGCCCGCAGCAGGGACGGGTTGGGTTCGATGGTCTCCAGCACAGCCGGATCGGTGACGATGTCGTTGATCTGGTAGAGCTCGACCGCGTCCCGCTGGAGCCGCTCGATGGTCTCCTTCGGGAAGAGCCGGTTGATGTCGTTGAGCCAGTCCACCGTGGTCAGCACCGACGGCCCGTCCCCACCTTCCTTCCCGCCGGCGTCGCCTCGATTTCCGCCGGAACCGCCCTGCCGCACGTCGCGCCGGTCGTGCTCGCCGTCGCGCCCGTAGAGCCAGCTCAACGCCGCGTCCCGGGCCGCCCCTTCGGCCCCGAGCCCGCCCATGGCCGAGGCCGGCGCCCCCAGCACGAGCCGCCACCGCTCCAGATCCGCGTCGGTCATGGCTGAGCCCCCGTCTCACTGATCAGCCCGGCGTCGTTGACTGCTCCGGCCCCACGAATCAGGCCGGCGTCGCTGACCGGCCCGGCCTCGCGAATCAGCCCGGCCTCGCGTAACAGCTCGTCGACGCGCTCGTCGAGCCGCATGCCCGCCGCCACCACGGCCGGGTCGGCCACGGTCCGGAGCAGGCTCCGCGCGCTCCCGCCCAGCCCGCGCCGGGCGAGCAACCGCTCCGCGATCGCCTCCCGTTCGCGCGGCGGGAAGAACTCGAACGCCTGCCGCAACGCCGGCAACGCCACCAGGAAGTCCTCCACCCCCAGGCCGGTCAGCAACTCGTCGAGCAGCCCGATGACCTCCTCCCGTTCGAGCACCTCCTCGCGGGCCAGCGCGAAGAGGCCGGCCAGCCAGTCCCCCACGGTCGCGGCCACGAAGGCGCCACGCACGCTCCGGAGCGGATCGAGGTCGCTTCCGGGCAGGTCGGCGAGGGCCAGGTCGGCGAGCGCCCACTGCAAGCCGAAGGTCGCCCCGCGCAGGTCGGGCGGCGCGTCCGCGTCGGCCGAGACCCGGGCCGCGGTCTCCAGCGCCCCCGGGACGTCCAGGGACAGCTCCCGCCCGGCGTGGCGAAGGGCGTCCCGGCAGGCGGCCAGCGCCACGATCCGGCCCAGATCAGCCGGCGCCGAGCTGCCCCGCACGCCCTCGGCCAGCCACAGCACGCGGCGCACGGCCGCCGTCACCACGCGACCGAGCACCGCGCTGCGCGTCGTGCCGAACACCCCGTCGTGCCGCCACATGGTCAGGATCACGGCCAGCATCCCGCCCAGCGGACCGAGCTCGGGCGCGCCGTTCACGCCCGCGTCGATGTCGGCCAGGGCCTGGTCGGAGACGTCGGTCAGGCCGGCCAGGGCGGCGTCGAACAGGACCGTGGCCAGGGCGGCGACGTCACGACCGGCCATCGCGGCGCGTTCGGCCAGAGCCGCGGCGGCGGCGTCGGCCAGGGTGGCGCCATGCGCGCCGGCCTCGATCACCGCGGTGATGCGGCCCGGGTCGGGACGCAGCGCCCAGCGTTCGCGGAGCTCCGGGTCGAGGCCCACGGACGGGCCGGCGGTCCGGGTGAAGCCGGGCACCTTGAGCACCCGGACCCGGTGCAGGATGACGCTGCGGGCCCGCTGCTCGGCCCGGGTCAGGTCGAGGTCGAGATCGGCGTCGCCGTCCAGGCCGGCCCGGGCGAGCTCGGCGTCGAGGTCGTGGACCAGGGGCGGCGCGGGCGTGCCGGGGTGCAGGCGGCCGACGCGGCTCCCGCTGAGCGCGGCGACCATCTCGACCACGACCGGGTGGCTGCCGGCTCTCAGGGCGCCCCGGGAGGACCACGGCAGGGGTACGTCCAACGCCTCGTTGACCAGCGCCGACGCGAGCCCGTCGAGCACGTCGGCCCGGGCCGGGTGCTGATGCCCGCGGACCATGGCGAGCCCGTCCGCGGTGGCCCGGGCGGCGATCAGGTCGGCCGTGGAGACCGGCTGTTTCCGCTCCCGCAGCCGCCCGGCCACCGCCTCGACGAGATGCATGGCCGCCCCGGCCGCGCCCGATTCCCAGAGCTCCTGGTAATACCCGGGCGACGGCATCCCGGACTGGTAGCCGTCGAAGGCATCGAGCCGCCGGAACGAGTACGGCACCAGGTAGCTTCCGCCCAGTGCCCCGGCGGGCAGCCGCGGCACCGAAGGCCACGCGGGGTCGCCGGCGGCGGAGAGGGTGACCAGCGCCGGCCGGTGGAAGCCGCCGGTCACCACGACGACGTGCCGCTCACCGGCCTCGGCGGCCGCCGCGCGCACCCAGGACGCCATGTAGGCCTCACGCGCGGTGTCCGACTCGCCCGCCGCCGACTCGCCCCGGACCAGGTCGAAGTAGGTCGCGAGCCGCTCGGCCAGCCCGTCGCGCGGCGCGATCTCGACGAGGTGGTCCCACAGGACGTCCACGTTGTCCACGTCGAAGCTGCGGCACAGGCGCTCCATCACGTCGGCGTAGCGCAGCTCGGCGTCGGCGTAGCGGTTGCTGCGCCCGGCGAAGGCCGGATGCCAGGCGGGCAGATCGATGAACTTCACGTCCGCGCCGGCCCGCGAGCCGTGGGTCAGCGCCACCCATTCCGGCGAGTAGTCGCAGAACGGCGCCCACGAGCCGTGCCGCCGTTCGTCGTCGCGGTAGCTGGTGAACACCGCGACCGGCAGCTCGTGGCCGAGCAGCAGCTCGCCGATCCGGTCGTTGAGGTCGGCGGGGCCCTCGATCAGCACGTATGCGGGCCGCAACTCGTCGAGCGTCTCGGCGACCAGGCGCGCGCACGCGGGGCTGTGGTGGCGGACCCCGATGAAGGTGACCGGCACGGCTCAGCCCGGGAGCAGGTGTCGCGCCCGGCGCAGCGCCTGCCACTGCTCGCCGGTCCGCCAGTCGACCTGCTGGGACAGGTAGCGGCGGAGCTTGGCCAGGTCGTCCGGGTTGTCCTTGGCGGCCGTGCCGGCGATGCAGGCGACCACGTCCTCGGCGCTGCCCGGTTCGCCGCGCAGAAACCAGCCGCGCAGGCCGACCGCATGCGCGACGGACACCGCTTCGGCCGTACTCATCACCGACGACAACCGCTCCATCGAGTCGCCCCGCGTGGTCTCACCGGTCCGCAGCTCGCGGAACGTGGTGACCAGCACCTCGAGGACGTCCCGGCGCGGCTCGGCGGTGACCCCGGACCGCCGCAGCAGCCTGGTCGCCTCGTTGGCCACCAGCGACAGCTCGGTGTCGAAGTCGGCGATCGGGAACACCGTCTCGAAGTTGAACCGCCGCTTCAGCGCCGAGCTCATGTCGTTGACGCCGCGGTCGCGGGTGTTCGCCGTGGCGATGATGTTGAAGCCCTCACGGGCGAAGACCATCGCGTCCGGCCCGGTCAGCTCGGGAATCGCCAGCACCCGGTCGGACAGCGGGGAGAGCAGGCAGTCCTGCACCTCCAGCGGGCACCGGGTGATCTCCTCGAACCGCACCGTGCGCCCCTCGGCCATCCCGCGCAGCAGCGGCGCCGGCACCAGCGACCGGGTGGACGGGCCGTCGGCGACCAGCAGCGCGTAGTTCCAGGAGTACCGGATCTGGTCCTCGGTGGTCGCCGCGCCACCCTGGATGGTCAGCGTGGAGTCGCCGCTGACCGCCGCGGCCAGCAGCTCGGACAGCAGCGACTTGGCCGTGCCCGGGTCGCCGACCAGCATCAGCCCGCGGCTGGTGGCCAGCGAGATCAGCGCCCGGTCGATCAGCGACGGGTCGCCGACGAACTTGCGGCTCACGCCCAGCCGGTCGTCACCGACCACGAACCGGCGGGCGGCCTGCACGCTGAGCGCCCAACCGGGCGGCCGGGCGGCGGTGTCGGCGGCCCGCAGCCGGGCCAGCTCGTCGGCGTAGCGCACCTCGGCCGGCGGCCGCTGCACCTCCCCGGCCGGCGCGGTGACCTCGATCTTGCTCATTTGCTGACCTCCGTGAGGTGGCGGATGACGTCGGAGAGGGTGACCGGGTCGAGCGTGGTGACCGGGCGGCGCCCCTGCACGGGGTCGGCCAGGTGGATCTCCCCGAAGGTGGTGGCGCCCATCGACACGACCACCGCGCGCCGCCCGGCCAGGTCGAAAACGATCGCGTCGCGGTCCCGCCGCCAGCCGCGGTACTCCAGGTTCTGCACCTCGCCGAGCCAGAACGGGGCGCCCTCGAAGCGGAGGAGCCGGCCGGCCGCGACCTCCTCGGCCGTGGGCGTGAAGGTCTTGCGGCCGAGCTGCGGGAACGGCTGCAGGATCTCGTAGTCGGCCAGCACCTCGGACCAGTCGGGCAGGCGGTCGCCGATCTCCAGCGGGTGGGCGACGCCGACGATCGCGTCGTCGGCGATCGTGGTCTCGTCGTCCTCCACCGTGGCCAGGCTGCGGTCCTCGGCCACCCGGAACGCGGTGACCAGCGTGCCCGAGGTGTCGTAGACGCCCCAGACCAGGCGGCGGGTGATGTGCCGGAGCAGCGGGTGGTCGACCAGGACGCGGCGGAACTCGGCGGCGGGCCACCGGCGGCGTTTCACCATGGCGCGTTCCAGCCGCCGCAGCTGCTCGGTGGCGACCGTCCGCACCTCCTTCTTCAGCGTCACGAAGGTGCGGTGGGCCGCCGGCGCGAGCTCGGGGTCGTCCTTGACCCCCGGTTTGGGCAGGGCCTTGAGATGTTTGCCGCCGGCATCCATGACGTACGGCCGGAGCTGCTCGTCGAACCCCACGGTGAACCGCCGGGGCCCGTAGTCGAGCGTCATCGTCCCGTCCGGGCTCAGGCCGAGGTCGGGCACCAGCCGGTCGGCCAGGTTCTCGGCGGTCAGCCCCAGACCGGCCGCCACCTCCTCCATCTTGGCCACAGCGGCCTGCTTGAGCCCGTGGAACGGGGCCTTCCGGGAGATCCGGTAGAGGTAGGTCAGGGCGACGTCGGACCCGATGGCGGCCAGCACCGAGACGCCGGTGACCGCCTTGGCGTGGTTGTTCCGGCCCGGCCACCACAGGATCATCGGCGTGAGCCGGCGCACCGTCTCGTCGTCGCCGAGCAGACCGAGCGCGTCCAGCGCCCAGTTCTCCCTGGCCGCGGCGCCGTGGCCGTCCCAGCGCAGGAACAGCTGCCAGGCGAACTCGGCCAGGCTCGCCCGGTCGAGGTCGGCGGCCACGATCTCCAGGCCTGCGTACGGGTCGTCGAGGCGGGAGCAGGCGACCATCTGGATCAGGTGCCCGACCGCCTCGCCGGGCAGGGCGCCGCCGCCCCGCAGCCGGACCGGCGGCAGCGCCGCGGGCGAGGCCCACTCCGGGACGGCGGGCATCCGGGCCGGCAACAGCGCCGCGCGGTCGGTCGCGAGCAACGTCTCGATCGCCGCCGCGGCCCCGGCCCCGTAACCGGCCGCGGCCGCGCGCACCGCGTCGCCGTGGCCGTCGTCGTGCAGCTCGAGCAGCGCCCGTTCGGCGTGGCGGCGCGGGGTGCCGGGCTTCCGCAGCGCGTTCGGGACCAGTGCCCGCGCGGCCGCGGCGGGGTGCCGCCCGAGCCACGCCCGAGCGACCCCGCGGAAGCTCTTCCGGCTCAGCCCCTCGGCCATCGCCTGGGCCAGGCCGGGCGACGAGAACGGGAGCACCAGGAAACCGAGGTCGGCGGGCCGGCGCCGGGCCGCGTAGAGCAGGGGCGGCAGCGCGTCCTGCTCGAACCGGGCGCCGACCCGTCGCAGCACGGCGGACCCGTTCTCGTCGGGCTCCGGACGCCAGCCGGCCAGCATCGGCCGGACCACATCGTCCGGGCCGTGGACGAACAGCGTCGTCTGCTCGTCCCAGCCGGCCACGTCGCCGGAGACGCGGTTGGCCAGCATGTCCCATGAGCGGTGCACCGGGTCGTCGACCGGGTCGGCCAGCCACTCCTCGCGCTCGCCGTCGCCCCACTCGGCGATGGCCGGGTCGGCGCACTCCAGGCCGGCGATCACCACCGCCGTGGCCCGGCGGTCGCGCCACGGCGGGTCGGCCAGCAGCGGCGGCACCGCACCGGCCGGCGACGGGCCGGCCGGCGGCGAGCCGGGTGGCGGGCCGGATTGCGGCGGGCCGGATTGCGGCGGGACCGGGTTCGCCGCGGGGGTCACGTGGTCACCTCGGTCAGGTCGCGGATGACCTCGGAGACCGCGATGCGGTCGAGGGTCTCCAGCGGGAGCCGGCCGCCCCGCCGGTACCAGCGGTCGCTGCCGTCGGAGAGGAAGATCTCGTCGAGTTTCTGCTCGGGGAAGATGTCGATCGCGCCGATCGCGATGCCCGGGTCGAGCGAGACGACCACCGCGCGGTCCGAGGTCATGGCCAGCTCGATGTAGCCCTGGTGCCCGCCGTCCTGGGGTTCCTCGCGTTTCCAGCCGCGGCGTTCCAGCCCGATCACCTTGCCGGTCGGCACCGTGGCGCCCTCGAAGCGGGACAGCCGCCCGGCGTTGGCCTCCGCCGGCGTCAGCGCGAACGTCGAGCGGCCGAGCTGCGGGAACGGCTGGAGGATCTCGTAGTCGGCGAACACCTCGGCCCAGCCGGCCAGCGCGTCGCCCAGTTCCAGCGGGTGGACCACGCCCACGATCGCGTCGTCGGCCAGCTCGGTCTGGTCGTCGTCCACCGTGGAGAAGCTGCGGTCCTCGGCCACCCGCACCGCGCCGATCAGCGCGCCCGAGCCGTCGTAGCGTCCCCACACCAGGCGGCGGACGATGTGCCAGACCAGCGGATGCTCGACGAAGAGCCGCCGGAAGTCGCCGCCGCTCCACCGCCGCCCGGTGACCATCGCGCGTTCGAGCCGGCGCAGCTGATCGGCGGCGATCGTGCGCACGTCCTTCTTCAGGGCCGCGAACGCCTTGTAGGCGGCCGGCGCGAGCTCGGCGTCGTCCTTGACCCCCGGTTTGGGCAGGGCCTTGAGGTGTTTGCCGGCGGCATCGGCCACGTACGGCCGGAGCTGCTCGTCGAACCCGACCGTGAACCGCCGCGACCCGTAGTCGAGCGTCATGCTGCCGTCCGCGGCCAGCCCGAAGTCGGGCACCAGCCGGTCGGCGAGCTGCTCGGCGGTCAGGCCCAGCGCGGCGGCGACCTCGTCCATCTTCTCGCCCGCGGCCGTCTTGAGGCCGCGGAACTTGGCCCGCTGGGCAATGCCGTGCAGGTGCATCAGGGCGACGTCGGTGCCGATGGCGGCCAGCACGCTCACCCCGGTGACCGCCTTGGCGTGGCCGCCCTCGCCGGGCCAGGCCAGGATCAGCGGGGTGAGCCGGCGGACCGTCTCGTCGTCGCCGACCAGCCCGAGCGCGTCGAGCACCCAGTTCTCCTTGCTGGTGGCCCCGAAGTTCTGCCAGCGCTGGAAGACACCCCAGGCGAACTCGGCCAGGCTCGCCGGATCGAGGTCGGCGGCGACGGCCTCGACGCCCGCGTAGGCGTCGTCGAGCCGGGACATGGCCAGCATCTGCACCAGGCTGGTGACCGCGTCGGCCGGCAGCGCGCCGGAGCCGTCACGGAGCAGCACCGGCGGCAGCAGTCCGGGCACCGCCCAGGCCGGGACCGGCGGCAGCCTGGCCGGCATCACCGACGTGGGATCCATGGCCAGCAACGTCTCGATCGCCGCGGCGGCCTCGTCGCCGTGCCCGGCCGCGGCCGTCCGCACGGCCTCGGTGTGACCGTTGCCGTGCAGGGCGAACAGCGCGTTCTCGGCCTGACGGCGGGCCAGGCCGGGCTTCTGGAGGGCGGCCGGGACCAGCGCCCGGGCGGCGGTCACCGGGTGGCGCAGCAGCCACGCCAGCGCGATGCCGCGGACGCTCTTGAGCCGCGCCCACCAGTCGGCCATCACCGGGGCGACCTCGGCCGCGGCGTACGGCAGGAGCACGTCCTTGGCGTCGGTCGGCGACCGCCGCGCCACGGCGAGCGCGGCGGCCAGCGCGTCGAGCTCGAACCGGGCGACCGCGATCCGCATCCAGGAGGCCGCGTCCCAGGTCTCCCGGGGCCACCACTTCGCGATCGTGGGGCGGGCGATGGCGTCCGGCGCCTCGGCGATGAACAACCGCTGCTCCGACCAGTCGGACCGGCCGGCGAGCATGCGCCCGGCGATGTCGGCCCAGGAGCCCTCGCGGCCGCGGTGGTAGTGGTCGGGCTCGCGGAGCCACTCGTCCCACTCGCCGTCGAGCCAGTGGATCGCCGGCGGGTCGGTGCACTCCAGCCCCGCGACGACGGCCGGGTTGACCGCCTTGGGCCGGTTGCGCCACGGCGGGTCGGCGAGCAGGCGCGGCACCGCACCGGCCGGCGCCTCGGCGACCGCACCGGCCGAGGTGATGGCCTCGACGCGGGCGGCGGCGGCCGGGCTGAGCTCGGGCCGGACCCGCTCGACAAGATCGGGGTGGGCCAGCACGTGCGCTCGGAGCAGGTCGGCCACGATACGGTTGCCGGCCCCCTCGGCCAGCCACCGCAATGCCCGGGCCGGGAAGCGGGCGGCCGCGTCGGTCAGGGCCGGCGCCACGAACTTCTGGTCGGCGCGCTCGATCAGGCCCCGCATCACCTCGTCGCCGGGCAGCGCCGCGAGCACGGTCAGGATGCGCCGCTTGGCGTCCGAGTCGGCGTACTCCTCGGCGAACCAGGAGAACAGCGCGAACGCCAGGTCGGGCCCGAGGGCGTCGGCCAGCGTGGTCGGCAGCGCGAGCGTCCCGACGACCGGCCAGAACCGCGCCTCGGGCAGGAGCGCGACCAGCTGCGCCTTGGTGCCGACGGCGGCCAGCAGGAACATGGCGAGGTAGGTGTCGTGATCGTGGACCGCGGCGGCGATGTCCTCCTCGACCCACCCGGTCTGGGTCGGCGCCAGCACCGAAGTGGCCGCGCGGGCATAGACGTGCCCGGTGCGGTACGCCGTGAGCGCGGCGACGACCTCGGCGTACTCCTCGTCGGAGGCCGAGGCCAGCGCGTGCCGCACCCGGAACGCGACGAGCATCGGGCCGTCGATCCAGTGGCTGTGCCGGGTGTCGCCGGCCCGCATCTCGCGCACGACGGGCACGGCGGCGTCGGTGACCACCACGCTCATCGCGCGGACGGCCGCCTCGGCCGCGAACCGCAGCCCGTGCCGGGCGATCCAGTCGTCGGCGAACGCGCCCGCCCGCTCCCGGTCCTGCCAGTTCAGCGACACGGCGGCGACCCGCGCGGCGGACGACTCCACGTCGAGTGCCGACTCGCGGAACCGTCCCGACAGCTCGCTGACCGTCGCCCGCGCCTTGGGATCGGGCACGAACCGGCCCACCCCATGGCCGCCCCGCCGGGCAATCCGATGGCGATGCCACGCGGCCGGGAACACGAACGTGTCCTCGTCAACCGCCGGCGCGGCCGCCGCGGCGACGGCGGACGCGGGGATGGCAGGCGCGGAAGCGGCGTGCGCTGCGGCCGCGGGCTCAGAGGCGGCCGGCGCAACGGACTCCGGCGCGGCGGGCTCGGAAGCGGCGGGAGGCTCGGTGGCGGGAGCCGGCACGGCCGGGTCGGCGGAGGCGCTCGTCTCGGCGTACCCCTTGCGCAGTTTCTCGCCGATCAGCCTGGTCTCGTGCGCCTCGGCCGCACCGGTGTCATCGAAGGTCTTGATCTTGGTCTGCCCGTTCGTGCCGACCCGCCCGAACCGGACACCGACGTCGGAGCCGTCCCGCCAGATCTCCCAGAACTTCGCCGAGCCGCCCTCGATGAACTCGAAACTACGCATGCCTCATCCCCGTCTCGCCTTCCCCTGCCTCGCCAGCGTCGCGAACGCTATCGCCCGGGTGCGACACATTCGGTCCACCCCCGGCCGAGCAGGGCGGTAGAACTCGGGGGCCCGCATCGCCCACCCTCAACAACAAACACCGGCACCGACGAAAAGTCGTCGGCACCGGTGTTGTGGAACTTGAGGAGTTCTCAGTCGGCGATCCAGATTCCGTAGTCGCGGGTCGCCGTGCCGAAGTCCTGGAAGCCCAGGATGGTGTTGTTGCCGACGTACGTGTAGCAGTTGATGCCCTTGGCGATGGCGCCGCCGCTGGCCGAGCCGGAGTAGACCGGGCCGCCGCTGTCGCCGCCTCGGACCGCCGCCTGGCCGTCGACCTGGCGGGCCTCGACGGCGTCGCCCGGGTCGGTGTTGAACTTCTCGACCCGCAGGTTGCAGACCGGGCCGCCGATGTCGCGGGCCGAGGAGCCGCCGGACTGGCACAGGTACTCGCCGGGGAACACCCAGTCCCAGCCGTCGACGTTGATGATCGCGTTGCTGTCCAGGCCACCGACGTACATCTGGTTGTCGACCGAGCCGGTGGACACCAGGCCGAGGTCGTGGGTCGGGTTGTCGCCGGTGAAGGTGCCGATGACCTCGCCCACGCCGTCGCGGACCTGGTTGCCGTTGTCGCCGCAGTGGCCGGCCAGCAGCAGGAACTTCTGGTTGGCGCCGTTGCGGACGGCGAAGCCGCCGGTGCAGCGGGCGTTGCCGATGAGCGCGTCGGCGCCGCCGATCCAGGGGGCCCAGTCGTCACGCCGGCTGGTCTCGACCTTGGCCCCGGTGACCTCGACGGCGACCGGGACGCCGGCCTTCGGGGCGGTCTTCAACGGGGCCGCGACGCCGAGGACGACCTTGCTGCCGTCGACCGCGTACTTGACCCGCGCGCCGGGGTGGGACGCGGACAGCGAACGCCCGGCCGCGCGCAGCTCGGCCAGCGAGTGGGCCGCCGTGCCGATCGTGACCGGCGCGAAGGACCGGGCGGCCGCGACGATCTTGGTCATGGTGGCCGGCACGGCGCCCTTCCACCAGAGCACGACGTGGTCGCCGGCCAGCTCGACACCGGCATATCCGGCGTACGCGCCGCGCTCGATCTCGTTGCGGACCGCGCTCGCGGCCTTCTGCAGGGGGATCTGCTTCTGGTACCGCTCGGGGAACTGGAACGTCTGCGCCGTCCGGTCGGGGGCGGCCGGCGCCGCGCCGGCCGGGGGGACGGACACGACGAGGGCGATCGCGGTGGCGATGCCGAGGGTGGCGGCGAGGCGTCTCTTCATCCGACTGCCTTTCGATGATGAAGCGGGGGGATGGCCCTAGCTGACCATCGGATCCAGGCCCGGACCAGGCACATGACCGGCATAACCCGACCTGCCGGTCACCGGCGCCACGGTGTGCTGGAGCACCCAGCCGACCATCCGGGCGCGGGCGTCGACCACCGCCCGGCCGGGTTCGCCGCGCAGCTGGTCGAGGGCGAAGAGCCGGACGAGCGGGTGGAAGCGGTAGCGCTCGCCGGCCGTGCCCAGCAACCCGAAGTCGACCAGTTCCTCCAGCGCCGCCGCGGTGCACGTCTCGGGCAGGTCGGCGGTGACCGCGACGAGGCCGGCGCCGAAGTCGGCCGGGGCGAGCAGGGCGCAGCGGCGGAAGACCAGGGCCGCGGCCGGGGTCAGCTGACCGTACGGGACCGCCAGGGCCGCCCGGACGCCCTGGTCGCCGGCGGTCAGCGTGCTCAGCCGCGTACCCTCCGGACGAAGTTGACCCACCGCTCTCGCCACGCTCCAGGAGGGGCGGCAGGCCAGGCGGTTGCCGGCGATGCGCAGGGCCAGGGGCAGGTGACCGCAGAGGCCGGCCAGCTCGGCGGTCGCGTCCGCCTCGGCGATCGCGCGCGGCCCGATGATGGTCCGCAGCAGCGCGCGGCCGGCCGGGTGGGTCAGCACGCCCAGCGCCAGCCGCTCGACCGCCTCCAGGCCGGTGAGCGGGCGACGGCTGGTGACCAGCACGAACGACCCGGCGCCGGCGGGCAGCAGCGGGCGCACCTGGCATTCGTCGGCGGCGTCGTCGAGCACCACGATCAGCCGCCGGTCGTGGGTGAGGGTGCGGTAGAGCGCGATGCGGGCGGCGCGGGTCGGCGGGACCTGCTCGTCGGGGAGGCCGAGCGAGCGCAGGAAGCGGCCGAGCGCGACGGCCGGGTCGAGGGGCTTCGCGGTGCCGCCCAGCAGATCGGCGAAGAGCTGGCCGTCCGGGAAGCCGCTGCGGACCCGGTGGCCGGCGCTGACCGCGAGACTGGTCTTGCCGATGCCGGCCAGGCCGTGCAGGACGACGATGGCGGGGCCGGGGCGGCGGAACGCGATGCCGGGCGAGGCGAGCGAGGCCAGCCGGGCCAGTTCGCCGTCGCGGCCGGTGAGGTCGTTGATCGCCGGCGGCAGCTCGCCCGGGGGCGCGGGCTCGGCGTCGGCCGGGCTCCGGGTGGCGAGCGCGAGGAAGCGGGACCGGTCGGCGCCGGCCAGGAGCAGGGCGTCGGCGAGAAGCGCGGCGGTACGCGGCCGGGGCGCTCGCCCCCGGCCGCGTTCCAGCTCACGGATGCAACGGACGCTCAGGCCGGAGACGTCGGCCAGCCGCTCCTGGGTGAGCCCGCGCAGCCGGCGCAACTCAGCCAGCCGACCGGCGAACTCCCCCATAGACATCGATGCTATTGAATGTCAGGCAGAACAAAACCGTTAACCGTATTTACAGATCAGCGACCGGTGGTGCCGCAGCCGATGCCGGACCCGTAGCTGAGTCCCCATCGTGACAGCAGGTGCACCCGCACGTCATGCAAGCGTTCACCGATCGCCACGATCGGTGGCAAAGATCCACCGGTGCGCAGAGATCACGTCGCCCTGTCCCGGGCCACCGGGTTCGGCGGCTCCGTCCTGATCGCGGCGGGCGGCCTCGGCGCCGGCGCCCTCCCGGTCGGCATCCCGTTCTTCGCCGGCGGCACCAACGCGCAGATCGGCCTCGTGGCCGTCTACAGCGGGCTGCTGCTGCTCGTGCTCGGCTGGTGGTGGTACGGCAAGACCGGGCATTTCAACTCTGCCGCCGGTCGTGACGAGGGCGGTGGCGGGGCTGCGGACGGCTGGCGCACGCTCGCTCTCTGGTCCGCTCCGCTGCTGTTCACCCCGCCGCTGTTCAGCCGGGACGTGTACAGCTACCTCGCTCAGGGGCAGATGGTGGGCGCCGGGCTCGACGTCTACCACGTCGGACCGTCGGCGCTGGGTGGCGCGATCGCCGACCAGGTTCCGGCGATCTGGCTGGACACGCCCAGCCCGTACGGCCCGGTCCTGCTGATCGTGGCCCGGCTGATCGCTCCCCCGCTGGCCGAGCACCTGCTGCTCGGCGTGATCGCGATGCGGCTGATCGCGGTGGGTGGCCTGGCCCTGCTCGCGGTGGCCACCCGGACGCTCGCCCGGTCCGCCGGTGTCCGGCCCGCCTCCGCCGCCTGGCTGATCGTGCTCAACCCGCTCACCCTGATCCACTTCGTCGGCGGCGCGCACAACGACGCGCTGATGGTCGGCCTGCTCGCCGCCGGTCTGGCCGCCGCGGTACGCCGCCGCCCGGTCGTGGCGGTGGTTCTGGTCGTGGCGGCGGCGCTGGTGAAGGCGCCGGCCGTGCTGGGGCTGGCCGCGGTCGCCGCGATCTGGGCCCACCAGATCAACGGCCGGTTCCCCCGGGTACGCGCGACCGCCGCCGTCGCGGGCACGGCCGGCGTGGCGACCGCGCTGATCACCGCGGCGGCCGGCACCGGGTACGGCTGGATCCTCGCCCTGCAGACGCCGATGTCGCCGCACAACTGGTCGCTCACCAGCGGCCTCGGACGGGTGACGGCGTCCCTGCTGGACGGCGGGATCAGCGCCACCCTGGCCCGCGACGTGTGGCGCTGGGCGGGCCTGCTGGCCATGCTGATCGTGGCCGGGCTGGTGTGGACGTACCGCGCGAAGCTGGGCCCGGTCTACGGCCTGGGTCTCGTCCTCAGCGCGGTGGTGGTCTTCGGTCCGGCGCTGCGCCCGTGGTACCTGCTGTGGGGCCTGGCCCCGCTGGCCGCGGCCGCCGTCGACCAGCGCGTGCGGCAGATCTTCGCGGGGGTCTGCGTGGTCCTGGCCGTCGCCGTCCTGCCGGACGGCTTCGCCCCCGACGCGAACCGGGTCCTGCTGGCCACGATCGGCGGGCTGATCGGCATCGCGGCCTTCATCACCGTACGGATCTCGTCGGTGCTCCTGACCCGCGCCGGCGCACTCGCGCAGGAGGCCCGATGACCAACCGTCGCCAAGCCGCGCTGGTGATCGGCGCGACCGTGGCCGTCGGCGTCTTCCTGGCCACCATCCCGACCTTCCGGCACTTCTTCGACCTCGGCGTCTACCGCGGCGCGGTGCAGGCGTGGCTGCTGCACGACGGCGACCTCTACCGGTACCGCTACCAGGGCACCGAGTACGGCTTCACCTACCCGCCGTTCGCCGCGATCGTCCTCGCGCCGCTGGCCTGGACCTCGTGGCCGGTCGCGGTGGCCGCCGGCCTGGTCGTCAACACGGCCATGGTCGGCCTGCTGATGCGCTGGTACGTCATGCCCGTCCTGCGGAACCGCGGCTGGACGGCGTGGAGCCTGGCGCCGCTGATCTTCCTGGCCTTCCTGCTGTTCGAGCCGTCCCGGGACACGTTCAGCTACGGCCAGATCAACCTGGTGCTGCTCGTGCTGGTCTGCGCCGACCAGCGGAACCTGGACAACGGCCGGTCGGCCGGCTGGGGCATCGGGCTGGCCGCGGCGATCAAGCTGACGCCCGCGGTGTTCATCGGCTACCTGATCATCCGGCGGCAGTACCGGGCCGCCGCCACGGCGACCGCCACCGCGCTCGGCGTCACGCTGATCACCTGGCTGGTGGCGCCCGCGTCATCAGCGACCTTCTGGGGCCACGCGCTCTGGGACACGCAGCGGGTCGGCCGGACCGAGTACGTGTCGAACCAGTCGCTGCACGGTCTGGTCGCCCGGCTCCAGGCGCCGGAGACGGTCTGGCCGGCGCTGGTCGCGCTGGTGCTCGCGTTCTGGTGGTGGACGGCCCGCAACGCCGGCCACCGCACCGGGTTCGCGCTGACCGGGCTGGTCGCCGTCCTGATCAGCCCGATCTCCTGGGTGCATCACCTGGTCTGGCTGCTGCCGGCGCTGTTCCTGCTGCTCGAGCGGAACATCGACCGGCCTCGGCGGCTGGCCGCGGTGGGTGGCGCGCTGGTCATCATGAGCAGCAGCCTGGTGTGGCTGTGGTGGGACAAACCGTTCGGCTGGCTGTCTTTCCCGGGCAGCAACGCGTACGTCTGGATCACCCTCGGGCTGCTGATCGCGGTCGGCCACCCCTTGATCCGCCGGGGTAGTGCTGGCTGTACCACCGGTCTCCAGCCTGTGGGATCGATCAAGGAGTAGGTCCGGCGGGAGGCTTCTGGTGTCCGAAACAGACATCAGGAGGAAGCCATGAAGGCACTCGCCGTCACTCTCGCCACCGCCGTCGCGCTCACCGGCGCGCCGCTCGCGGCCGGACAGTCCGCCACCGCCAAACCCCCGACGCGCGACGCGGTGCAGCGGGCGCTCGACGGGCTGGTCGGCGCCGACGGCTTCCCCGGGGCGCTGGCCTCGGTGCGGCAGACCGACGGGCGTACCCGCGACTACACCAGCGGCGTCGGCGACCTGCGCACCGGCGCGAAGGTCCCGGTCGACGGCCGGGTGCGGATCGCCAGCAACACCAAGATGTTCACCTCGGTCGTGGTGCTCCAGCTGGTCGGCGAGGGCAAGGTCGACCTGGACGCGCCGATCGAGGACTACCTGCCCGGCCTGGTCCGGGGCGACCACTGGGACGGCCACGACATCACCGTCCGGCAGCTGCTCCAGCACACCAGCGGCCTGCCCGACTACGACGACCTGGTCACCGACCTGCTCGACATCCAGCACCGCTACTGGGAGCCGCGCGAGATGGTGGACGCGGCGCTGGCCCGCACCGAGGGCCCCGGGCACGGCGAGTGGAGCTACAGCAACACCAACTACATCCTCGCCGGGCTGCTGGTGCAGAAGGTGACCGGCCGCCCGATCGGCGAGGAGATCACCAACCGGATCATCACGCCGCTCGGCCTCCGCGACACCTACTGGCCGGGCGTCGGCGACCAGGAGATCCGGGGCGCCCACCCGCACGGCTACCACAAGAACAAGCCCGGCGACCCGTGGACCGACGTCACGGTCATGGACCCGTCGATGGGCTGGGCGGCCGGCCAGCTCATCGCCAGCCCGAGCGACGTCAACCGCTTCCTGACCGCGCTGATCAAGGGCCGGCTGCTGAAGCCCGCCCAGCTCGAGCAGATGCAGACGACCGTCGACGCCCCCGGCTTCGACACCCGCGGCGACGCGAAGTACGGCCTGGGCATCGCCACCTTCACCCTCACCTGCGGCGGCATCGCGTGGCAGCACGGCGGCAACTCCCCCGGCTACACCACGGTCGACGCCGTGACCACCACCGGGAAGTCGGCGACGATCGCGGTCACCGCCCTGCCCACCGCCCTGGAACAGGTCACCCGGCTCGAGAACGCGCTGGACGCCGCACTCTGCCGGTGAAGCCGTCGTCGCGGGCCGGCTCAGAAAAGTGAGGGGGCCTGTCATCATCGGTGACCGGTGATGGCGTTTGACTCACGTGACGTTCGAGGAATTCGATCAGACCGCGCCGCACGACGACCGGGACGCGATGCTCCGGCTGATCGCCGCGTTGCCGCCCCGGCAGCGCGCGGTGATCGCCCTGCGCTTCTACGAGGATCTGTCGACCGAGCAGATCGCCGACGTGCTCGGCTGCCGAACCGTCACCGTCCGCACCCATCTGGCGCGAGCGCTCGCCACCCTCCAGGTGGCCGCGCCCGCCGAGCGGATCCTGTCCGGCCTGCCCACGCGGATCGCACGGGCCCGGCGTCGCCGGCGGATCGGCGCGGCCGCCGGCAGCGGGCTGGTCGCGGCGGCGGTGGCCGCGGCCATCGCGATCCCGTCGCTCGTGGTCGGGCCGGATCACACGGCGGTCGGGCCGCCGCCCGGCAGCACGGCGGACGTCCCGGTCTTCTACCGGCCGGGCCGGATGCCGGACGGCTTCACCGAGCGGTCCCGCCGGTACAGTCTCGATCCCGACGGTCCCGACGGCTGGTCGGTGGTGCAGCGGTGGGAGAAGCCCGCCGCCACCGGGGCGCGGGCCCGGCCATCGGTCGAGCTGCAGATCTGGCCGGCCCCGCGGGGCACCGCGAAGCTGCTCGGTGCGGCCGGCGAGCCGGTCGACATCGACGGCGCCCCGGGCCGCTACGCGCGCTCCGGCGACGGCACGACGTCCCAGGTGAGCTGGTCGCCCCGGGCCGGCGTGGTGCTGAAGATGACCGCCGTCGACGTGGACGTCGCGCGTGACGTGCTGCTCGGCACGGCCCGGTCGGTGAAGCCCGATCGGGACACCCTGAACCCGCCGATCCGGGTGCGCTCGCTCCCGGAGGGCTGGCTGGTCACCGGCGCGGTCATCACGGCCTCGACCTACCCGCGGTGGACGGCCCAGCTCAATCTCCTCAAGCGGCCGCCGCGGGCCGGCGGGCCGGTGCTCGGCCTCACCATCGCGGTGAGCGCCAAGAACCTCCGGCCCGTCGGCGCCTGGAACGAGACGGTCGCCGGGAAGCCGGCCCGCTTCCTGGGGAAGCAGTCCACCCTGGAGGTCGATCTCGGCAAGGGCGTGATGCTGAGCCTGTCCGTGTCCGGCGTCGCCGCCGATCGGGCTCTGCTGGTCGAGATGGCCGAGAACGTCGCGGTCACCGGGACCGGGGGTGGGCTGGCTGGGCGGCCGGTGAACGGACGCCCGGCCGGCCCCCGATCAGCTCGCCGGCGCCCGCCGGGTGCAGGCCCGGGTGACGTCGTTGAGGTTCAGGACCAGGACACCGACGCGATGGTGTGATCTCCGACCGCGGTCTGATGGCAGGCCGCGGCGGGATGTCTACCCTGGTGGACGCCATGCGTACTCCTGACCGCTCCATGCTGCTCCGCGACGCGGGCCTCGCGCTGGGCGTCGCGGCGGTCAGCCTCTTCTTCGCGTACCCGAGGCCGGTGGCCATGGCCGTCGTGCTCGGCATGTGCGCGCCGCTGGTGGTCCGCCGGGCATACCCCTGGGTCGCGCTCGCCGCGCTGACCGTCGCGGCGGTGGTCCATGTCGTCACGCAGGAGAGCCCGACGGTGGCGGTGGTGGCCGTGCCGATCATGGTGCACAGCCTCGCCCGCTGGTCGACGACGGCCTGCGCACGGGCCGGGCTGGTCGTCGCGCTGGCCGGTGCCGTGGTGACGCCGGTCTGGTTGACCAACCGGCCGGAGGAGCCGACCGTGGCCGGCTGGGCGACGACCATCGTGTCGGCCGCCGGGACCGTCGTCATCGCGTTCATCGCCGGCCGGCGAGACCACGACCGCCAGGAGCGGGAGACACAGCGGGAGCAGGAGCGGGCCGAGCGCCGGCGGCTGGAGCTCGCCGAGCACGAACGTGCCGTCCAGGCGGCGGCGGCCGGGGAACGCACCGCGATGGCCCGCGAGGTCCACGACATCGTGGCACACTCGCTGTCGGTCATCGCGGTCCAGGCCGAGGGCGGCCGGGCGCTGACGGCGCGGGACCCGCGGCGGGCCCCGGAGATCCTGGAGACCGTCGCCGAAACCGCCCGGGAGGCCCTCGACGACCTGCGGGAGCTGGTCGCGATGTTGCGCGGCGACGGGCCGGCGGCGGCCGGCCGGCCGGAACGCGGCTACCGACCGGCGCCCGGGATCGGCGACATCGACGAGCTGGTGTCGCGGCTCGACGGCCGGGTCCGGCTGCGGGTCGCCGGCAACCGCCGGCAGGTCGGCCCGGTGGCCGGGATGACGGTCTACCGCCTGGTGCAGGAGAGCCTGACCAACGCGCTGCGGCATGCCGGACCGGGCGCCGCGGTCGACGTACGGCTCGACATCGGCGAGCGGGCGATCGACCTCGTGGTCCGCGACGACGGGTACGGCGCGTCGGCGGCCGGGGCACCGGCCTGGCGGCGATGCGCGAGCGGGTCCAGCTGCACGACGGCACCCTGACCGCCGGCCCTCGCTCCGGCGGCGGTTTCGAGGTGCACGCGGTCCTGCCGACACACCGTGCCACGGGATCGGCGGGCCGATGACGCTCGGCACGTTCATCGTCGACGACCAGCGACTCGTCCGGGACGGACTGCGGATGATGATCGAGGCGCAGGACGACCTGACCGTGGTGGGTGAGGCCGGCGACGGCCGGGAAGCCGTCACGAAGCTGGAAGGCGTCGACGCCGACGTGGTGCTGATGGACGTCCGGATGCCGGTCATGGACGGCGTCGAGGCGACCAGGCGGTTGACCCAGCTCGGACACCCGGCGCGAGTGCTCATCCTGACCACGTTCGATCTGGACGAGTACGTCTTCGAGGCGCTGCGCGTCGGCGCGGCCGGGTTCCTGCTCAAGGACGTCCGCCAGGAGGAGCTGCTGGCGGCGGTCCGCGGCGTCGCCGCCGGCGGCTCGGTCCTCGCGCCGTCCGCGACCCGGCGGCTGATCGCCCACTTCGCCGACCGGTTGCCGGGCGGGCCGGCCGCACCCGACGAACGCCTCGGGCTGCTCACACCCCGGGAGACCGAGGTGCTCGAGGCGATCGCGTCCGGCGCCGTCAACGCCGAGATCGCGGCCCGGCTGCACATGGCCGAGGCCACGGTGAAGACCCACATCGGCAACCTGCTGTCGAAACTGCACTGCCGCGACCGGGTCGCCCTGGTGCTCTTCGCGTTCGAGGCCGGCGTGGCCACACCGGACCGCCGGTAGTCCCCCGACCACCTCGCTGCCCTACGACCACGGTCGCAGACGCCGTGCCGAGGTCCGGACCATGGACCGATCTGCTCCTGCCCACGGCTGCATACGTTGGGACGCAACGGATTCAGCAGCGACAGTGAGGATTCTCATGACCGCACACAGCTCCGCCGTGGACCGCCGGCGGCCGCCGGACACGACATCCGCGGCCGCCGCACGGGACCTCACCAAGACCTACGGCGCCGGCGACACGGCCGTCCCCGCGCTGCGCGGCGTCACGGCCACCTTCGGGCGCGGGACGTTCACCGCCGTCATGGGCCCGTCCGGGTCCGGGAAGTCCACGTTCATGCACTGCCTGGCCGGGCTGGACCGGCCCACCGGCGGCCACGCGTACATCGGCGACCAGGACATCTCCGCGCTCGACGACCGGCGGCTGACCGAGGTCCGGCGGGACCGGATCGGCTTCGTGTTCCAGTCGTTCAACCTGCTCCCGACGTTGACGGCCGTGCAGAACATCCTGCTGCCGCTGGATCTCGCGGGCCGTCCGGCGGACCCGGCCCGGCTCGCCGCCGTCGTCGGCTCGCTCGGTATCGGCGACCGTCTCGACCACCGTCCCGCCGAGCTGTCCGGTGGGCAGCAGCAGCGGGTGGCGATCGCGCGGGCCCTGGTGACCGGACCGGAGGTGCTTTTCGCCGACGAGCCGACCGGCGCCCTCGACTCCCGGACCGCCGCGACCCTGCTGGACTTCCTGCGCCGCTCCTGCCGCGACCTGGGCCAGACGATCGTGATGGTGACCCACGACCCGATCGCCGCCTCGTACGCCGACCGGGCGCTGCTGCTCAGCGACGGTCTGATCGTGGACGAGCTGATCGACCCCACGGCGGACGCGGTCCTCGGAGCGATGCGGAGCCTCGCCGCATGACCGCCGGCCCCCAGGCCCGCTTCCCGATGGCCCGCAACCCGATGGCCCGCAACGCGCTCGCCGAACTGCGGCGCAACCCGCGCCGCGTGGTCGCCGTCATTGTCGCGATCATGATCAGCGTCGGTTACCTCACCGCCTCCGTGACCATCCTCGCGGGCGAGACGGCGACGTTCGAGCGGAGCCTCATCGCCCGGGTCGCCGAGACCGACGTCGTGGTCACCGTCGGCGCCGGCGACCCGGCCGGGTGCGCCGGCCTGGCCGCCCGGGTCTCGGACGTGGCCGGGGTCGCCTCGGCCGACCTCAGCCTCCTTTCCCGCGGATGGGTGACCGGCACCTCCGACTGGGTGCAGCAGCAGTCGGTCCCGGCCAACCCGAAGCTGCGCTGGACCGACCTGGCCGAGGGGCGCTGGCCCGGCGGGGCCGACGAGATCGTCCTCGGCAACGTCACCGCTCGGCAGCTCAACCTGGGCGTCGGCGACCGGATCACGCTCAACGACAAGAATTCGTCCACGACGCTGACCGTCACCGGCCTCACCCGTCAGGGCGACTCGCTGCTGTCGGGGCTGACGCTGAGCTCCTTCGTCGCTCCGTCGTTCTACACCGCCGCGGACTCGATCCACACGTCGGGGCAGACGGAGATCCTGGTCATCGGCGACGGTTCGGTCTCGCCGGAGCGGCTCGCCGAACGGGTCGCGGCGGTGGCCGCGGGCAGCCGGGTGGAGACGTCCTCCGGGATGGTCCAGCGCATCATCTCCCAGCGGACCCAGGGCGTGTTCATCTTCCAGCTGCTGCTGCTGGTGTTCGGCGCGATCGCGCTGCTGGTCGGCACCATCATGATCGTGAACACGTTCCTGATCCTGGTCGCGCAGCGGCGCCGGCAGATCGGGCTGCTCCGGGCGGTCGGCGCCCGACGCGACCAGATCCGGCGCGGGCTGCTCGTCGAGGCCACCGCGATCGGCGCCACCGGGTCATTGCTCGGCGTCGGGCTGGGCCTGGCGCTCTCGGCCGTGATCGCGGCCGTGCTGGACCAGCCGTTCACCGTACCGGCCGGGCAGGTCGTCGCCGTCGCCGTCGTCGGGCTCGCGATCGCGGTGCTGTCGGTGCTGGTGCCGGCACGACGGGCGGCCACGATCGCACCGCTGGACGCGCTCCGCACCGTCGCCGGCGACGCGGCCGGGCGCCGGACGTCGCTCGCCCGCCGTACCGCGCCCCTGGCCCTGGCCGCCCTGGGGCTGGCGGCGATCGGCCTCGGCTTCACGGACACCGCCTTCG
This sequence comes from Actinoplanes sp. NPDC089786, assembly GCF_040684855.1. Lineage (NCBI taxonomy): Bacteria > Bacillati > Actinomycetota > Actinomycetes > Micromonosporales > Micromonosporaceae > Actinoplanes > Actinoplanes sp. NPDC089786. The sequence continues at coordinate 32,194 of NZ_JBFBGU010000009.1, read as the reverse complement.
CGCTGCCGTTGTCCATCGCCGGGTCGTTCGTGTGCGCCGTCGGGCTGCTCTCCGCCATCGGGTTGTACCTGCCCGCGCTGCTGCGTGGTCTGGGCTCGACCCTGCGTCGTGCCGGCCCGACCGCGCGGCTGGCCACGGACAACACGTTGCGCAATCCCGGCCGGGCGGCCGCGACCGGTGCCGCGCTCATGCTCGCCGTCGGGCTGGTCGTCGCCCTCCAGGTCGGCGCGGCGAGCATGAAGGCGACGGCCGACGGCAATCTCGCCGCCCGCTTCCCCGTTGACGTCACCGTGTCGATGTTCGACGGCCCGCTGCCGGCCCGCACGGTCGGCGACATCGCCGCGGTCGCCGGGATCGCCGACGCCACGGGGGTACGGTCGACGCGGGTCACCATCGGAGTCGACGGGAAACCGAAGCCCGTCCGGGCGCTGAGTCCCGGCACCGACGCGATGGCCCTCTTGTCGGCGCCGCGCCCGCCGATCACCGCTCGGGTCATTCTCGCCGACCCCGACCTCCTCGAGGACGCCGGCATCCGGAACGGCAGTCCGCTCACCGTCACCGGGCGGTCCGGGTCGGTCACCCTGCCGGTCCGGGGCGATCCCCTGGCACCCGGCGACGGGCTGATCGTCGCGCCCGGCGTCCTCTCGGCCCTCGACGACCGTGCCCCGGTCGGCACGGTGTGGGCGAAAGCCCGGCCCGGGGCCGACATCACCGACCTGCGGTCGCAGCTGCGCACCGCCGCCGAACCCCTCACCGGTGCGGAGGTCAGCGGCGGGCTGACGGCGAAACTGGTCTACCACACGGCCCTGGACCGGCTGCTGGCCATGACCACCATGCTGCTCGCGGTGGCGGTCCTGATCGCGCTCGTCGGCGTCGGCAACACCCTCGGTCTGTCGGTGCTCGAACGCACCCGCGAGTCCGCGCTGCTGCGCGCCCTCGGACTGCACCGCCGGCAACTGCGCTGGATGCTCGCCATCGAGGCGGCCCTGCTCAGTCTCGCCGGCGCCGCCGCCGGCATTGCCGCCGGGACGTTCTTCGGCTGGGTGGGCAACCACGCGGTCAGTGGCCAGCTGAACCTGGAGAACATCCAGTTCGCCATGTCGGTGCCGCAGACCCTCGGGGTTACCGTCGTGGCCGTGGCCGCCGGCGTCCTCGCGTCGGTCCTGCCCGGCCGGCGGGCGGCCCGGGCGACGCCGGTGGAGGCTCTCGCCGAGACGTGACCGGCGGTTCTTCGCTGATCCTGGGCCGGCTGGGCGGCCGGTGAACGGACGCCCAGCCGGCCCCCGGATCAGCTCGCCGGCGGGGCCGGGAGGCTGCGCCCGGTGAAACCGGCCGGGGCCGCGGACGACTTGGCCGCGGTCGGCGGCGCCTGCCGGGTGTAGACCCGGGTGACGTCGTTGAGGTTGCGGAACACGATGATCCAGGACTCGCCGGACCCGTTGGTGATCGGCGCGACGGTCGGGTCGGTGGCCGCCGGGTCGGGGATGTCGGGGCTCAGCCGCTCCCAGTCACCCCAGGTCCCGGTGCCCTGGCCGGTTTCGAACACCCGGTAGATCTCGTTGTCGGCGCCCCGGGCGACGACCGCGGTCCGGCCGAGCCCCGGGTCGAGGATCGCCGCCGGCGCCCCGGCCGCCACGAACGTGCCGACCGCGCCCCAGGCGGCCGGCCAGGTGCCGTCCGCGTTCTGGAACTTGGACTGGATCGTCCCGTCCGCCGCCCGGACGAAGACCCGCGTCCGGAAGCCCGGGTAGACCACCGCGGCCGGGCCACTGACCCCGGCGTCGCTGATCGTCGTCCACCCCGACAGGGTGCCGCCGAAGTCCGCGGTCTTGAGCACGCCCGCGGTGTCGGTGGCGAAGAGCCGGACACCGGACCGGCCGGCCGCCACGGTCGGCACGCCGGCCAGGTCGGCGTCGCCGAGATCGATCCAGTCGCCGTACGTGGCGCTGTTGTTCGCGGTCTGGGTCTTGGCCCACAGCCGGCCGTCACGGCCGACCGCGAACAGCACGACCCGCCCGTCGCCGAGCCGGCCGATCGCCGGGGCGGCGGTGACCCAGCCACCGGCGTCGGCCACCGGGCCGAACCCCGGGGTGTCGGCGTTCGCCTGCTTCCAGGTCCACACGTCGCCGTCGGTGTTCAGGCCGGCGAGGACGGTCTTCCGGTCCTCCTGCTCGCCCAGCGCCGGCACCCCGCTGAAGGCCTCGTTGCCGGCGATCACCGTGAACGTCACGTCGGTGAAGACGTCCGGGTTGCGCTGCACGCCGGTGCGCAGGCGACCGAGGTTGTCCACGTACGCGTAGGTGATCGGTTTGAGCGCGGTGCCCGCGGGCGCGCCCTGGAAGGCGACCGTACGCGCGTACCTCGGGGTGGTCAGTTGCTGGGCGAACTCGCCGACCGGGGTCCAGGTGGCCGGCCAGTCCCCCGGTCCGAACGACTTCTGCTGGAGCTCGCCGGACGGGCTCACGCTGAACGTGTCGAGCTGGCTGGGGTTCTTGGAGGTGGCGGTGGGCGCGGAACCCGTGCCGCCGCCCAGCGAGATCCAGGTGGACCAGTTGCCACCCGAGTAGTAGCGGTGTTCGAGCTGGTTGTTCTGGCCGCGGACGAAGACGTCCAGGTGGCCGGCGCCCCACGACGTCACGCCGGGCGCCGAGGCCAGGGTGCCGCCCATGCTGCCGAAGGTGCTCCAGGCGCCGTTCAGGAACCAGGCGTGCCAGAGCGCGTTGTCGGTTCCGCGGACGAACACCTCGACGTGCCCGTTCTGGTACGAGGCCGCGGCCGGCGCCGAGGTGGACGATCCGCCCAGGTCGGCCCAGCCGGACCAGCCGTTGTCCAGGTACCACTTGTGCTGGACCGAGTTGCTCGCCCCCCGGATGAACACGTCGAGGTGCCCCGGCCCCCACGAGGCGGCCGACGGCGCCGAGGTCAGGACGCCGCCGAGGTCGGCCCAGTCGGCCCAGCCGCCGGCGCTCGTCCAGGTTCGCTGGACCAGCGTGTTCGAGGTGCTCCGGGCGAAGACGTCGAGCCGCCCCGCGCCCCAGGACACGGCCGACGGCGCCGAGCTGATCGAGCCGCCCAGGTCGTTCCAGCCGGTCCAGGCGCCGTTCACGAAGGTCTTCTGGTGCAGGGCGCTGTCCGGTCCCCGGGTGAAGAGGTCCATCCGCCCCGGTTCGACCGACTCCACCGAGACCACGGCGCCGTCCAGCGCGTCGATGGCCGGCGCGGCCGCGGCCGGCGTCGCCGGTGTCAGCGCGTACCCGATGGTCGACAGCAGCAGAGCCGCCGCGACCGTGATCGCCCGTACTCGTCTCATCTCGCCCGATCCCCCGATCGATCTATGTGGACAGTTGGGGAGGAGAGAAGGCCGCCGGTGGGCCCCCGGCGGCCTTCGCACCCCTGATTCCTCCGGTCAGTCCGCCTTCGGCGCCGGAAGTGTGTGCGCCGCGAAGGTCGCCGTCGCCGCCTTCTTGCCGGCTCCCGACACCTCACGCAGGTAGACGCGGGTGGCGTCGTCGCCGTCGCGGAAGACGATCGCCCAGGTCGAGCCGGAGCTGTTGCTGATCGGGGCGATGGCCGGGTCGGTGGCCGACAGGTCGGAGCCGGTCGGGTCGAGCGGCACCCAGTCGCCCCACGAACCCGATTCCGGCCCGGTCTCGAAGACCCGGTGGATCTGGTTGTCGGCGCCCCGGGCCACCACCGCGGTCAGGCCGGAGGCGGGGTCGACGATGGCCACCGGCGCGCCCGCCGCGGCGAACGTGCCCACGGTCTGCCAGGCGGCCGGCCAGGTTCCGGCGGCGTCCTGGATCTTGGTCAGGATGCTGCCGTCACCGGCCCGCACGAACACCCGCGGGCGGGAGCCGGACAGCAGCGCGGCCGGCTTGTCCTCGACACCCGCGGCGCCGATCGTGGTCCAGGCGCCGATCGTGCCGTCGTCGGCGTACCGGACCGTACGCACCGCACCGGACCAATCCCGCGCGAACAACTGCTGGCCGCCGGTGACCGGAACCGCGGTCACCGAGCCGGCCAGGTCCTGGTCACCGAGGTTGCGCCAGTACGAGGTGGTGCCGGTGACCAGCCGCAGGTGCCACAGCGCCCCGTTGTCGTCGACGCCGAAGCTGACGTTGACGCCGTTGGACAGGCCGACCGGGGTCGGCGGGAAGTCCATCGTGCCGCCGCCGTTGCCCCACGGGTTGAAGGTCGCCGCGCCGACCGCGGTCTGGCTGGCCACCCAGTAGTTGCCCAGCACGTTCGGCACGGTCACCTGGATCCGGCCGTCCGGGTACGCGTTCACGCCCGGCTGCCCCGCGTACGGCTCCTCGGTCGCCGGCGCCGCGCTCCACGTCACGGTGCCGAAGTCGTCCGGGTCGGCCTGGTGGCCGAGCCGCAGCACGCCGTTGTTGTCCACGTGGGCGTACTCGATCATGCCCGGCGTCCCGCTCGGGTTGGCCGGTTGGATGACCGAGGTCGGCGAGTTCTGGGCGATCGGCAGCGGCGGCAGCGACTCGGCGAACCAGCCCTGCAGGTCGACGATCAGGCGCACCGTACCGGTGGAGACGCTCTTGACCCTGATCTTGCCGTCGGTCCCCGGCCGGATGATGGCCAGACCGGCCCGGGCCTTGCCGGCGTTCCACGTCGACACCGAGCTGCCCGGCTCGGTGTTGCCGATCCCCCACGACTTGAAGTAGCCGTTCTGGGCCGGGCTGTTGGCCTCGAAGTTCAGCGCCAGGCCGGCGATTCCCCGGGTCGGCAGGCCGTTGGTGCCGCCGACCGGGACGTCGACCGTCCCGTTGGCCGGCAGCGTGGTGTCGATCAGGCGCTTGACCAGCGGCCGCAGCCCGGCGCCGGTGACGCTGAGGCCGGTCTGGTAGCCGAGCAGCCGGATCAGCACGTTCATCGTGCCGGCGCTGTGGTTGACCAGGTTGATCCGCCCGTCCGCGGCGAGCCGGACCATCGTGCCGGACGACGTCGTGCCGGTGTCGAAGGCGAGGTTGGCGGTCTCGCCGCTGCCCCCGGTGGGCGTGGTGCCGACCCAGCCCTCCGCGGTGGCCGACGCGACCTGCAGGTCGACGAAGACCGCGGGTGAGCCGGCCGGCACGACGCCGCCGAGCAGGTTGACCGTCCGGCTGGCGTTGGACGCGATGCCGGTCGCGTTCAGCACGGTCGGGTTGCCGATGACGGGTACGAAGCCGCCCGGCCCGCTCGCGCCGCGGACCGCGGTGTAGTAGCCGAGCACGTCGACCAGGACGTCGATGTTGCCGGCGTTGTTGTAGAGATTGAGCTTGCCGTTGGCGCCGGCCTCGACGATGGCCGAGTTCGACAGGTTGTCGGCGGCGGCGACGTTGACGGTCGCGACGCCCGGCCGGGCCGTCACGTCACCCTTCCACAGGGTCAGCCAGGTGGCCGCGGTCGGCGCCTTCGTGGTCACGTTGACCATGACCGCCCGCACGTTGGTGGTGGGCACCCCGGCCACGCCGAGCACCTGGAACTGGGTGGTGCTGGCCGGGCCGCGTACGCCCTTGGTGGTGCCGACCCCGGTCAGCGTGTTCAGCACGCGTCCCATGCCGGTCGACAGCGCGACGTAGTCGCCGCCCTTGCCGGAGTCATCCGCCCGGGCGGGCCGCGCCGCGGGCAGCGCCACCACCGCCCCGGCGGCCACCACCAGCGCCAGTAACACGTGGCGGAGTCGCCACCGATGCCTCGTCATTCCTACGTTCCTCCCCCGTGTGATCCGGGGGAGCACGCCGCGCACGACCCGCTCCCCCGGACAGCAAAGACGTCAGCGGCCGACCGGCGGCGCGGGCAGGGTGTGCCCCGTGAAGCCGGGCGTCGCGGCCCGTCCCTTCAGCGCCCCGGAGGTGATCTCCTGGCGCCGGTAGAGACGTTGAGCGTCGTTGATGTTACGGAAAACGATCACCCACGTCTGCCCCGATCCATTCTGCAGCGGGGCGATCGTCGGCTCACCGGCCGCCGGATCGGAGGCATCCGGGTTCAGCCGCTTCCAGTCCTCCCAGGCCGCCGAGCCCGCGGCGGTCTCCCACGTTTCGTACAGCTCGTTGTCGGCGCCCCGGACGACCAGCGCGGTGCGGCCGAGCACCGGGTCGAGGATCGCGGCCGGCGCCCCGGCCGCGGTGAACGTGCCGATCGTGGCCCAGTCGGAGGCCCAGCCCCCGGCGAGGTCCTGCCCCTTGGTCCGGACGCTGCCGTCGGCCGCCCGGACGAAGACCCGCAGCCGCGAGCCCGGGGAGACGACCACGGCCGGGCGGCCGGTCACGTCGCCGCCGAGGTTGGTCCAGGCGCCCATCGCGCCGTCGGTGGCGTACAGGGCGGTACGGACCGCGCCGGAGGTGTCCCGGGCGAACAGCTGCTGGCCCTGCGCGACCGGAACCGCGGTGACCGGTCCGGCCAGGTCCTGGTCGACCAGCTTGCGCCAGTACGAGGTGGTGCCGGTGACGACCCGGTAGTGCCACAGGGCGCCGTCCGCGTCGACGCCCAGCCCGACCGGGCCGGTGGACAGCGTGACCAGCGTCGGCGGCGAGGCCAGCGAACCGCCGATGCCGGTCCAGGGGTCGAAGGTGGCCCCGCCCTTGGCGGTCTGGCCGGCCGTCCAGTAGGCGCCCGCGGTGTTCTGCGCGATGACCTGGACCCGGCCGTCGGCGTACGCGGCGATGGCCGGCGGCCCGGTGTGCGGATCGGCCGTGGCCGGGGCCGCGGTCCACTGGAGCGACAGGAAGTTGTCCGGGTCGGTCTGGTGACCGAGCCGGGTCACACCGATGTTGTCGACGTACGCGTACTCGATCGTCCCGAGCGACGTCCCGGAGCCCGGCGGCTGGAGCACCGCGGTCGGCGCGTACTGCGCGATCGGCAGCGGCGTGATCGGTTCGGCGAACCAGCCCTGGAGGTCGAGGATCAGCCGGACCGAACCGGTGGAGTTGTTCTTCACCCGGATCTTGCCGTCCGTGCCCGGCTTGACGACGGCCAGCGCCGACCGGGTGCGATCGGCGTTCCAGTTGGCGATCGAGCTGTTCGGCTCGGCCGCGCCCAGGCCGTACGCCTTGAAGTAGCCGTTCTCGGTGTTGCTCTGCGCGGTGAAGTTGAGCGCGACGCCGGCGATGTTCCGGACCGGCAGGCCGAACGTGCCGCCGATCGGCAGGTCGACGGTCGCGCCGGCTGCCACGGTCTGGTCGGTGACCCGCTTGACCAGCGGCCGGTAGCCCGCCCCGGCGGTGTTCACGCTGGTGACGTAGCCCAGCAGCCGGGCCAGCAGGGCGACCTCGCCGGTGCCCCCGTTCCGGAAGTCGGCCCGCCCGTCCGCGGCGAGCCGGACCATCACGCCATGGGCGGTGGTGCCGTTCTCGTGGGCCAGCACGGCGTGCTCACCGCTGCCGCCGGTCGGCCTGGCGCCGATCCAGCCGTCGGCCGTGGCCCGGTTGGTCTGCAGGTCGAGGAAGACCGCCGTCGACCCGGCCGGCACCACGCCGCCGAGCAGGTTGACCGAGATGGTGCCGCCGGCCGGGACCAGGCCCGGCGACGGCACGCCGATGCCGGCCGCGGTGCTCAGCACGGTGGGGGTGGACGGCACAGGCACGAAGCCGCCCGGCCCGGCGGCGCCGGTGATCGTGGTGAAGTAGCCGAGCACGTCGACGATCACGTCGATCTTGCCGACGCTGTTGTAGAGCTTCAGCTTCCCGTCCGCGCCGACCTCGACGATCGCCGAGTTGGACAGGTTGTCGCCCGCCGCCACGTTGACGTGCTGGACGCCGGGCCGGGTCGCCAGCTCGCTCCGGAACAGCGTCAGGAAGGTGACCTCGGTCGGCGCCTTGGTGGTGATGTTGACGAACACCGCCTTGACGTTGGTGGTGGGCACGCCACCCACCCCGAGCACTTGGAACGGCGTGATGCTCTGGGGGCCACGCTGCCCCTTGGTGGTGCCGGTCCCGTTCAGCGTGTTGAGCACGCGGGCCATGTTCGTCAGCGGCACATAGTCGCCGCCCCGGCCCGCCGCGTCGGCCAGCGCGGCCGGCGCGCTCGGCACCGCCACCACGGCTCCCACCGCCACGGCCAGCGCCACCACCACGTGGCGAATCCGCCACCTACGCCTGATCATTGGTCCTCCCCAGATGCGAAAGTGTTCATCACGGCCACCTTCCGGTCGGGCCGTGGTAGGTGATGTCGGCGCCACTGCTCTCGGCGAACTCAGTCATCGAGCCCTTGCAGCGAGAGCAAGGTGGCCTGGTTCCGGTGAGGTGCAGGGTGTCGCCGTCCTCGATCGGTATATGGTTGAAAACCCCGAAATAGGTGTCCCCGACGACCTCGAAGCGGCTGGGCAGGCCGAACATGCGCGTCGCTCGGTTCTCGGTGTGGGTCAGCGCCTGCTGGTTCCACCCGCCGTCGACCGAGCGCTCCGCCGCCGTCATGTTGCCGCTCCACAGGCTGCCGGACACCTTGGAATGGCCGGCCGAGCTCCGGAGGTCGTAGGTGAGAATGTGGTTCGCCTTCCCGGGCGCCGTCCACCTGCCGACACCGCCCTGACCGGCGATCGAACAGCTGTCGTTGTGGACCAGGACCGCGGCATCACCGGCCGCCACATAGAAGGTGTGCAGGCCGTCGACCGTGAGGTTGTGGACGGTGGTCCACTCGGTCCGGGGCCGGGTGCTGTGGACGGTCGCCTGGCGGTGGTCGGCGGTCTCGAAGCGGTAGCCGGGGCGCAAGTTTGTGGGGAGGACCCAGGTTCTCAGGTCGGTGACCCAGAACGGATGCTCGTCGGTGGCCGTGATGACGTGTGGGCCGTCGCCGGTGTCCACGGTGATGTCGACCAGGTGCTTCTCGCCGGTGCCGGTGATCACATCGGTGACCACGCGGTTCTCGGTGCGGCCGGTGGTCGGGTCGGTGGCGACGACCGGGTCGCCGACGCGGACCAGGCTGATCCGCCTGGTTCCGCCGTCCGGGGTGAGGACGCCGGTGTCGCCGGTGAAGCTGTTGCGGCAGCCCGATCCGCCGCGGCCGAAGCCGCTGGTGACGGCGCCGATGCCGGCGCTGGTCGCCACCCCGGCGAAGTTCACCCGGCCGGTGGCCGCGTACTGGGCGACGCCGTCGCTCACCGCGCCGTCGACGCCGCCGCTGATCAGGTGGCCGCCGAGCCCGCTGAGTCGCCCGCCGACCGCGCCGGCGACCTTGCTGCCGACCAGGCCGGAGCCGCCGCCGAGCAGGCCCTGCGCGCCGCCGATGCCGGCCGACCTGACGGCGTCGCCGAGGCTGTCGATGTCGCCCTGGGCCGCGTCCTTGGCCAGGTTGATCAGGGCCGCCGAGCCGGCGACGCAGGCCACCGCCCCGGCCCCGGCGGTCGCCACCGTGCAGGCCGCGCCGGCGGCGATGCTGCCGACGATGGCCAGGCCCTCGATGATCGCGTCCTGGTGCTCCTGGACGAACTGGCCGACCGCGTCGGCCGCCTTCGAGACCGTCTCGACCACGGCGCCGTACCGCTCGACGGCCTTGTGGTAGACGACCGCGGCGAACTTCGACGGGTCGACGATCGCCTGCACGGTCAGCGCCAGGACGGCCGGCGCGATGGTGACCGCGCTCTGGATGAGTTTGCCGCCCACCTTGATCAGGGGTTTGGCCGCGGCCGCCAGGACCGGCAGGGGCGAGTACTTGATCGCGGTCCGCACCGCGGCCATCGCCCTCCGGGTGACCTCCTGGCGTTTCTTCGCCAGCTCCTTCCTGGCCGCGTGGTACTGCTGTTTCGACCATTCCTTGAACTGGCCGGTCGCGGCCGCGTCGAAGCCCTCCTTGACCTTGGCGACCACGCGATCGGCGCCGGACTTGTGGTACAGGTACGACGTGAGCCGCCCGAGCGGGCTGGCCCGGAACGCCGAGAAGACCTTCCCGAAGCCCTGCTTGGCGTAGCCCCAGCCGGTGGTCACCGCCTTCCAGCCGGCGCTGGTCACCGACTTGACCTTGTTCCAGCCGCTCTTCACCCACCGCGGCAGGTGCCCGTCCGGGTCGTCGTGGTCGAGGGGCGCCCCGGCGCCGTAGGTGTAGCGGTTGGCCAGGATCGAGTCGCCGGTCGAGTAGCCGAGGCTGTCCCGTGAGCCGAACGTGCCGCTGCCCGGGTTGTACCAGCGTGCGCCCATGTCGACCTGCTGGGTGGCCGGGTCGGTGTAGTCGCCCTGGAAGCCCAGGTTGCCGGTGTCGCCGTCGGTGGCGAGCACCTTGCCCCACGGGTCGTACGCCGTGGAGGACGCCGGCTTGGCCGGGGTCGGCCGGGTCGGGTCGAGCACCGCCACGATGTCGCCGTGCACGTCGCCGATGGTCAGGCGGGCCTGCTGGCCCTGGCCGACGGCGAGCAGCTCGCCGCCCGGGCCGCGAGCGAACTTCTCGGCGCCGTCCGAGACCGGGTCGTCGCCTCCGCCCCCGTACGCCCACCGGACCCCGTTGCGGGTGGCGACCCGGTCGGCGCCGTCGTAGGTGTAGGTCACGCCGGGCGCGGTGGTCATCCGGTCGAACGCGTCGGACGTGTACGGCTCGGCCAGCCCGGAGCTGGTGCGCGTCCGCAGGGTGCCCCGGGCGGTGTAGGCGTAGGTGTAGTCGCCGTCGGCGAGCAGCCGGTTGCGTTCGTCGAAGGTGGACGTCTTGGGCCCGGCCCGGGTGCGGTTGCCGGAGTCGTCCCAGTCGTAGCCGACCGTGCCGGCCGCGCTGGTCCAGGCGATGAGGCGGCCGGCCTTGTCGTAGTCGTAGGTGTTCTGGCCGGCTCCGGCCGTACCCGTCGTGTTCTTGCTCTTGATCTGGCCGTTGAGGTCGAAGCCGTAGGTGATCGACGAGACGCTCTGCCCGGACTGGTTCCTGATCGTGTCACTGGCGACGTGGCCGAAGTCGTCGTAGCCGTAGGTCCGGGTGGACAGCGCGCCGTACTCGACGGTGCTGAGCATCCCGGCGTTGTCGTACCCGAGCTTCTGGGTCACGCCGGTCAGCGCGTCCTTGACGGTGTCGAGCCGGCCGCGGTCGTAGGTGAAGGTGGCGGTGCCGGCCGCGTCCGTCCGGGAGGTGACCTGGGAGTCGGCGTCGACGACGAACGACGCGGCGCCGGACGGGCCGGTGACCCCGAGCAGGTTGTCCCGGTCGTCGTAGGTGTAGCGGTCCTCGCCGCCGGGCGCGCCGACCGTGACGAGCCGGCCGGCGATGTCGTAGCCGAGCGACCGGGCGGCCGTCGCGGCCTCGGCACCCGCACCGGTCTCGCTGGTGAGCCGACCGGCGGCGTCATAGCCGCGGGTCCGGCTGACGCCACCGGGCGCGGTCAGCCGGACCGGCTGCAGGGTCTTGTCGTAGCCCACCGACCAGGTGCGGTCCGCCTCGGCCGGGTGGGACGCGGTGGCCGGCTCGACGGTCGACTCGGACAGGCCCAGGCTGTTGACCGTGTAGACGGTCGCGTGGCCCCGCCCGTCGGTGTACCGGGTGCGGTTGCCGGCCGCGTCGTAGCCCCACGAGGTGGTGATCGACCTGGTGGCCGACACCGGCTCGACCTGCCGGACCAGCTGGTTCGCGGCGTCGTAGGCGTAGATGGTCCGGGTCGAGTACGGGTCGGTGGAGGCGACCAGGTTGCCGGCCGGGTCGTACTCGTAGGTCGTCGAGCGCAGCGTCGTCCCGGCGGCGTTCAGGCTCGAGTCGGAGATCCGCCGGCCGAACAGGTCGTAGCCGACCCGGGTGGTGCGGCCCTTGCCGTCGGTGACCCGCACCTGCCGGCCCGCGTAGTCGTACCCGAACTCGGTCACCACCCCGGTCGGCGACGTCGTCCGGGTGACCTGCCCCTGACCGTCGAACGCGTTGCTGGTGAGGGCGCCGGACGCGCTCCGCATGGCCACCACGTCGGCGGCGTCGTCGTAGGTCAGCCGGCTGGTGAAGTTCTCGGTGACCGGGTACCGCTCGACCTGGGTGGAGCTGACGGCGCGGTCGAGGTCGTCGTAGGTGGTCTCGACCCGCGCGCCGGTCGGCCCGGTCACCGACAGGGTCTCCCCGGTGCGGGTGTACGCGTACCGGGTGATCGCCCGCTCGTCGTTCGTGCGGGCCGGCTCGTCCAGGACGGTGAGCCGGTCGAGCTGGTCGAAGGTGAACCGGGTGGACGTGCCGTCCGCGTCGACCGACTCGATCACGTTGCCGTTGGCGTCGTACCGGTTCTCGGTGACCGGCACGACCGCCTCGCTCGCGCCCGGCGCGGTGTAGCTCGGCGCGATCGACCGCACCACCCGGCCGAGCCGGTCGTACTCGCTCCTGGACACGTTGCCCAGCGGGTCGAGCGACGCCACCGCCTCGCCGAACGCGTTGTACCCGACCTTGCTGACCGGCCGGACCGTGGCGGCCGGCTGCCCGTTGCTCTCGGCCGCGACCGGCGCGCCCCGGACCTCGGTCGTCCGCCCCAGCTCGTCGTTGACAAACGTCGTGGTGTACGCCGCCGGGTCGGCCCCGGTGACCGTGCCGCGCGGGTCGGTCGCCGAGATCGGCACGCCACGGTCGTCGTAGTCGTTGACGGTGACCTGGGTCTGGTCGCCCGCGGTGACCGTCTGGCGGATCATCTGGTTGCCGTCGTCGTAGGCGTACGCGACCTGCTCGGTCTGTGCCGCCACCGGCCACGGCAGGTTGGACGGGCTGCCGGTCCGGGTGGTCAGGACGACGTTGCCGTTCCCGTCGTACCGGAACGTGGTGACCCGCTGCTCCGGGCCGGGGCCGGCCGTGGTCGAGATGACCTTGCCGGCCGCGTCGACCTCGTTGGTGACGACCTGGGTGCGGTTGTTGAGGATCTTCTTGACCGGGTGGCCGGCGCCGTCGTACTCGGTCTCCTCGGTGACGTAGTCGCGGGTGCTGCCGTCCGGGTCGTGGAAGTTCTTCATCACCACCCGCTGGAGCAGGTCGTCCCGGTAGTACTGGTACTCCAGCCGCCGGCCCATGGCGTCGGCGTCGCTGGCCAGCCGGCCGGCGAAGTCGTACGAGTACCGGTGCAGCACCAGGTGGTCGCCGGTGCCGGTGGGCGGGGCGCCCTCGGGGTCACCGCGCCAGTCACGGGCCCGGATCTCGGCGATCTTGTTCTGCGCGGTGTACGCGTAGTCCGTCCGATTGCCGTTCGGATCCTGCTCGGTCACCTTGTTGCCGAACCGGTCGTAGCCGGCGGTGGTCTCGTGGCCGAGCGGGTCGACCTGGCGCACCGGCCGGTTGAACTCGTCGTACTCGGTCAGGCTGGTCCGCGGCGGGTCGCCACCGAGCAGATCGGCCGCCGTGGCCCCGGTGACGTTGCCGTCGGCGTCGTAGGTGGTGGTGATCTGGGTCTGGTGGCGGACCCCGCTGACCGCGTCGGTGGTCGCCGGGCCGATGCTGGTGGTCATCCGGCCGTGGCCGTCGTACCGGTACGCGGTGGTGACGCCGTCCGGGAAGGTGTCCGAGATCTGCTTCTCGGCGATCTTCCGGCCGATCGGGTCGTAGGTGTACTCGGTGATCAGGCCCTTCGGGTCGGTCACCTGGGCCAGGTCGCCGTTCTGGAGGTAGCGGAACCGGGTGACCTTGTCCCGGCCGTCCGTGGTGGACGCGAGCAGGCCGGGCGGCGGGTTGCCGCTGTCGAACGCCGCCTCGGCCCCGGTGGTGTAGGTGTGCTTGACCCGGCTGCCGTCGGGGTTGGTCTGCTCGGTCAGGTTCCCGGTCACCGGCGCGTACGCGTAGCGGGTGACGTACTTCGGGTCGGTGGCCGAGGCCGACCGTGCGTCCCGGGTCTCGACGGCCAGGTCGCGACGCGGGTCGAACTCGTCGGTGACGGTGGCCGAATAGGTCGTGTACGCCGTGGAGCACTGGTTCTCGGTGCGGCAGGTCGTGCGGGTCAGCACGTTGCCCCGCTTGTCGTAGGTCAGGTCGACGGAGTAGCCGTTCTCGTTGACGACCTGACTCTGGTAGCCCTGCGCGTTGTAGCTGAAGCTGCGGATGGCCATGCCCTCGAGTGGGTGCCGGACGAAGACCGGGCCGCCGGAATCGGCCGGGATGATCGTGCAGAAGCCCGGGTCCTGCGGGTCGGGCCGGGTGCACTGCTCGGCCGGCGGATCGGCCGGCGGCGTGCTCGGCCGGGGCTGGTCCTCGGCCCGGGTCTCCAGGCCGAGCGGGACACCCGAGCGCAGCATCCGGCCGGTGATCGCGTCGTACTCGTACAGGTGGGGCCGGTCGGCCGGGTCGTTCACCTGGATGCTGCGGCGCAGGTCGTGGTCGTCGCCGTAGACCGCCGGCCGGCCGACGTCCCAGGTGCCGCCGTTGCCGTCGGTGTACTCCTTGACCCGGTCGGTCGCGGTGTCGTAGGTGATCTCCGAGGCGACCTTCCCGCTGGGCCGGATCACCTTGCTGAGCTGCTGCGCGGCCGGGCTCGCCATCGCCCGGTGGGCCTTGACCGTGGCCTCGCCGAGCGGGTGGTGGTAGACCGCCACCTCGTCGATCACCCCGTGGAAGGACCGCTGGGCGGTGCCGCCCCAGCCGGGCCAGGTGCCGGTGGCGTACGCCGCGCCGATCTGGTTCTCGGAGAGCAGGGTGGCGTCGACCGTGACGCCGGTCTGCTCGCCGGCCCTGACCCCGTCCAGGTAGAGCGTCTGGGTGGTGCCGATCAGGGTCAGCACGGCGTGGTGCCAGACGTTGTTGTTGACCACCGCGGCCGAGGTGATCGGGTTGATCGACCCGACCGCGAACTGCCCGCGGAGCAGCCCGTCGGTGCCGGTGTAGAGGATCGGCACGCCGGTGGTCGAGGCGGTGCCGAGGGCCTTGTTCTGGTAGCCGACCAGCGGGCCGCCGGTCTGGGTCAGGCCGACCTTGAACCAGACCTCGACCGCGGCGTCGCGGCTCTTCTTCAGGGTGCCCCGGGGCAGCGTGACGGACGAGTTCGTGCCGCCGAACGAGGCCGCGGTGTCGGTGGTGCCGGCCAGCGCGCCGGCCGCGCCGAGGGCCACGTTCTGGTAGGTGCCGGCGTCCTGGCCCAGGTTGACCCCGACGTCGCTGGCGGCGCCGGAGTTGCTGACCGCCCCGGCGCCGGGCGCGGTGTCGCCCAGCCGCCAGTACGACTCCGGCCGGGCGTCCTGCACCGCGGTCCGGTAGTGCGACCCGGCCGAATACTCGTACTGGGTGCACTTCTCCTCCGGCGAGCACACCTTGGTGAGCAGGTCGCCGGTGTAGAAGTACTGCCAGGTCAGCTCGGCCCCGCCGACCTTGTCGGTGCGGACCTGCCTGACGTGGTTGCCCTCCCAGACGAACGTCAGCTTGCGGCCCAGCCGGTTGGTCTGCGAGTTCGAGACCTGGACCGTGGCCAGCCGGCCGGCGCCGTCGGGGCTGAGGATCACCGAGCGCAGCGCGTTGTCGGTGATCTTGGCGAGTTTGCCGCTGCCCAGCGTGAAGTAGTAGGTCGTGCCGCTCTTGTCGAGCAGCACCCACTGGGTGCCGGTGGTGGTCAGCCGGGCGGTGCGGCCGGCCGGCGGGGCGTACGAGCCGTCCGGGTTCCGCCCGAACCGGACCGCCTGCCCGTCCTGGTAGGTGACCACGACGTTGCCCGAGCCGTCGCCGTCCGGGACCACCTTCATGTCGTAGCGCGACGACCAGCCGGCCCCGAACGCGCCGTCCACCCGCGGGTCCATGCTGTTGTAGGTGCGCGCCACGTTCAGGTCGGGACCGGCCGTGCCGACCACGGCGTCGAGCGCCGCGGTGCTCAGGTTGCCGGTGTTGGCGTCGAACTCGCGGCCGGTCTCGGCGTACGGGGCGCCGGCCACCCGGGAGACGACATCGGGCTGCGGGACCGAGGCGATGATCGTCGAGTACGCGGACACGGTCTCGTTGTTGTTGTCCTTGACCGTGGTCCGCCACTGGTAGTTCCGGCCCCAGAGCAGCCGCCCGGCCGGTACGGTCCACGCCTGCCTGGCCTGGAAGCCGGAGTTCGTGCAGGACACCGGCTTGTTGTCGGCGTCGACGTCGCAGACCTCGAACCTGAACTGCAGCGTCTGCCCGGGCGGCGCGTCGGTGTCGACGGCACGGGCCCAGAGCAGCGGTTGCAGCGTCGGCGCCTGGTAGCCGTTCGGCGGGTAGAGCTCGGCCACCACCGCCGGGATGTCGATGACGTGCAGCACGATGCGCGCGGGCGGCACCTGGAAGTCGGTGAACACCGCGCCGCCGGTGCGCACCATGGTGTAGTCGAGGAAGTACACGCCCGGGGGCAGCGCCTTGATGGTCGCGTCCAGGGTGACCTTGGCGTTGCGGGCCACCGTGCCGGGCAGGGTGGCGGCCCGCTGCTGCACGACCGAGACGCCGGTCCGGGCGTTGTAGGCGCGGTAGGCCAGGTAGTAGGTGCTCGGCGTCCAGGCCTCGGACCCGGTGTTGGTGACGGTGACCTTGACCTTGCCGTCCTGGATCTGGGTCACGGGCGGATTCGGCACCGGGTTGGGGATCTCGTACTTCGCGTCGTACGGGCTGTGCGTCACGTACAGCGTGGGCCGGTTGGCCGTTCCCGTGCCGCCGAACTTCTTCCAGTCCTTGCTGTCCGAGGTGGTGGCCCGCAGCGAGAGCCCGTGGTTGGGCTGGCCGTCGGCCCAGCGCTGCACCACCTGACGGCCGCCGTTGCCGAGGTCGACGAACTCGGCCGCCATCGGGCAGGGCGACGTGGCCGACCCGAGCGGGATGTGACCGTGCGCGAACGACGCCGAGGCCAGCGAGCCCCCGACGGACGGGCCCGGATAGCTGTAGGCGCCCTCGTCCGACCAGGACTGGGTGACCGGGTGCACGGTGATCGGCCGCGACCGGCAGGAGCCGGCGTCGAAGTTGACCAGGCTGAGCCCGGCGCCGAGGATCGTGTGGCCGGCCAGCCGGGAGCTGACCGAGTCGAACCTCACGTACGCGGCCGCGTTCTGGCCGTCGTTGCCGACCAGCAGCTCGGAGCCGCCCTTGACGGTCGAGCCGCCGCGCACGTACATGCCACCGGTGCCGGCCCCCGGCTCGACCGGCGGGCCGGCCGAGAACTCGGTGGTCTGCGTGCCGTCGGCGTTGTCGTACACCCGCTCGGTCGCGTCGCGCGGCGTCCGCACCCGGCTGGTCCGGCGGTCGAAGCCGGCCTTCGCGCCGGCCGGCCCGCTGGTCACCGAGGCGCGGTTCGGCGGCGCCGCCGGCGCGGCCCGGGTGGTGTGCAGCGGGTACCGGGCGCGCTCCGAGGCGGGGATGATCCGGTTGCCGTTCCGGCCGGTCACCGACCCGCCGGTGGCGGTGCCCCAGCGCTGGGCCGGCTTGGCCGCCGCCCGGTGCGCCGAGGCCCGGGCCCGGTCGCGCTCGGCCGCCGGGACCGTGGTGATGCCGGAGCCGCCCAGGTCGAGGGCGAGCACGAAGGCCAGCAGGGCGGCGAGCGCGGTCCGTGCGGGCAGGCGCCATCGATCGAGCTGCATGAGTCCGCCCCCGTATCGACCGAGTTCGATAACCGTCGACGGGACGGTCGCAGCCGGTCCGGAAAGGGGTCAAGCAGAGATCGGACACGTGCGGAAACCCGCACGATCGACTACGCCGCCCGGCGGAACAGGGCGGCGAACGAGCGGTGGCGCTGGAACGGGAACTCGAAGACCTTGGCGAACAGCCAGGCGCCGATCAACGACACACCGCCGGCGACCACGGTGGTCACCGCGAAGGCGGTCAGCCCGTGCCCGAACCGGGGCGCCACCACGGTCAGGCTGATCGCCACCACGATCGGCAGGTGGATCAGGTAGAGGCTGTACGAGAACGAGCCCAGCCAGGCCAGCGGGCGGGCGCTCAGCAGA
This sequence comes from Actinoplanes sp. NPDC089786, assembly GCF_040684855.1. Classification (NCBI taxonomy): domain Bacteria; kingdom Bacillati; phylum Actinomycetota; class Actinomycetes; order Micromonosporales; family Micromonosporaceae; genus Actinoplanes; species Actinoplanes sp. NPDC089786. The sequence continues at coordinate 14,408 of NZ_JBFBGU010000009.1, read as the reverse complement.
CCGGCCAGCCAGGCCGGACGGCCGGTGGCCAGGGCCACCACGAGCAGGGCCAGGGCCGGGGTGATGGCCAGGTCGACGGTGAAGTAGTTGTCCACGACCCAGCCGCCGCCGCGGATCACGATGAGCGCGGCGGCCGGGACCGCCGCCGCCATCGACATCCAGAGCCATGGCGCCCGGCGTACCGCATCATCGGCCGCGACGATCCCCGCCGCCGCGACCCCCGCCGCGAACACCGGGAGCAGCTGCCAGGCCAGGTGCCGGGCGGCATCGGCCGGGGGCGGATTGATCAGGCCGTAGGCGATCACCGGTGCGGTCGCGCACAGCAGCGTGACCGCGATGCCGGCCCGGCGGGTGATCAGCAGGAGCAGCGGGAAGGTCAGGTAGAGCAGCGCCTCGACGCTGATCGACCAGAAGGCGCCGTTGGGCGTGGGCGCGCGCACCAGATCCTGCAGCAGCAGGCCGAAAACGATCACCGACTTGCCGTTCGGCGGGCCGGAGTGCGGCATCCGCACCACGGTCAGCGTGATGATCAGGCTGAGGACCAGGGCGGCCCAGTACGGCGGGAGGATCCGCCAGGCCCGGCGCCGGACGAAGCGTCGCAGCCCGCCCAGCCGCCAGCCGTTGCGCGCCGCTGAGACGGCCAGCGAGAAACCGGACAGGACCAGGAAGAACACCACCGCCAGCCGGCCCAGGCCGAGCCAGTCCAGCCAGGCCGGGCCGGTGCTCCTCGGGAAACCCTTGAAGGTGTACGCCCAGCAGTGGAAGAGCAGCACGTACAGGGCGCAGAGGCCACGCAGCCCGTCCAGGCCGGCGATCCTCGGCGGCGCGGGGGTCTCGGCCGGCGTCGCGCGCTCGAGCAGTGCTTCGCTCACACCTACCATTCACGCGGCCGGGCCGTGAATCGTTCGGTCAGGCCGCCAACGCCTGGGTGGCCGCCCCGCGGAGGTAGCGGGCCGTGGCCGGCTTCAGGAACAGGTTCGGCACGTCGTCCGGCGCCTCGCCGTAGAACATCCCGTACAGGATCGCGGCGTCCAGGTAGATGGCCTGGCTGGTGGGGTGCTTGCCGTCCTTGACGATCAGCGGGGTGGTGCCGCGCCGGGCCACCACCTTCTCGAACCCGTCGCTGATCGGCGCGAGCACGACCGGCAGCGGCAGGTCCCGGGCGAGCCGCTCGTAGTTCCGGTCGATCGCGGCCACGTTCGCGGCCCGGCTCGGGAACCCCTTGTGGGGTACGAGCGCCCAGTTCTTGAACAGGATCACCTTGCCGCCGGGCTTCAACGACCGGGCCAGGGCCGGGGTGTACGTGTCGAGCAGGGTGCGCCGGACCCGGGCCGGGTCGCTGGCCACCAGCACGCTGAACTCCTGGAGCAGGATGAAGTCGTAGCGGCGCCCGGCGGTCAGCGGCCGCCTCGACAGCCCGGTGTCCCAGCTCTTCTGCAGCGTGCTGCCGTACCGGATGGCCTTGGTGACCCGGACCGTGCGGCCCCGCGCCCCGGCCATCCGGCGGACCACGTCGGGGGTGTCCTCGCCGCCGCGGGTCCTGGTGCCGATCAGGCTGTTGCCCACGAACAGCACGTCGATGACCGCCGAGCGGGCGGCCGTGACCTCGCGCGACCCGCTGGCCACCAGCCCGGCCGAGGCGACCGCCCCGACCACCACCAGGGTGAGAACTTTTCGCAGCACGTCGTCATGGTGCGGTCCCGGCGCAAGCGCCCGGCTCAGCCGGTCGGCCGATATATCCCCCCGTTGAGGGTGGTTTGGTGCACCCCGCCCGGCCATGACCCAACCGTGACACCACCCGGAGGCCGCGCTGGGACGGTGTCGCCACGCCGGCCGAGGGGCCGGCGCCAACCGAGGGGAAGCACCATGCGGACACGAACCAAGATCCTGGTCCCGGCGGTCGCGACCGTGCTCGCGCTGCTGGCCGGCGGGCCGTCGGCGGCGGCGCTGCTGGACGACGACCTGGCCCTGAGCGCGGACGGCGCCGGCCCGGCCGACTGCGACGGCGGCGTCCAGGAGCAGAGCCTGGCCCGGCTCAACGACACCCCGGTCGCCCTGGCCGAGGGCGGCTGGGCGCCGGTGCCCGGCAGCTTCGTGACCTTTGTGACGCCGGCCATGGACAGCGACCACATCCTGGTCACCTACTCGGCCGAGGGCCGCCTCCAGGGCCAGGGCGTCAACGTCGTCGCGCCGGTCGACTTCGTCGAGGTCCAGGTGCTGCTGGACGGGGCGCCGATGCCGCCGGTCAACGACCTCTCGTTCACCACCGACGCGGGCCAGGCCGACAGCACGCAGGTCTGCAAGCGGGTCGGCCCCGGCAACCACACCGTGCGGGTGACCTACCGGCTCGTCGACCAGGCGGCCAACAACGCCCTGACCGGCACGCTGGACGACCAGCTGCTACACGTCGAGATCTCCGACTAGGCCAGGTCGCGGAGCCAGGTCTCGAAGTCGTGAGGGTCGTCGAAGCGGAGAACGCGGAGATGACCCTCACGTCCGGTTCGTTCGGCCAGGTAGGCACGACGGGATCCGAAGGTGGCGACCGCGTGCCAGAACGGGTGGTCGCGGGTCAGCCAGTCGCGCCAGCGCTCGACGTTGCCGCCGAAGACCGGCTCGCGGCGCCACGACCGGGACAGCGACCGGCGAAGCAGGCGGGGCAGCACCACCCGGCGCGGGTAGTCGAGCCAGACCACGGTGTCGGCCGCCGCCCACATCAGGTCGCGGACCGGCGGGTAGCCCCACGAGTCGATGATCCAGCCCGGCTCGCCGACGATCGCCTCGACGTCGGCGACCAGGGTCGGCGTCGTCGACCAGCCCGGGCCCAGGGCCAGCGCGTCCATCTCGTGGAAGGGCAGGCCGAGGGCGGCCGCCAACCGGCGCGCGGCGGTGGTCTTGCCGGCGCCGGACATCGCCACCACCAGCACGCGCCGCACCCGTCCACGATAGATCTTGTTGTAGCGTCGTCGCATGGCGTCCCGGCTCGCGGCGGTGGCCGTGTTCGGGGGGCTGCGCCAACGGGCATGGTCGGCGCTCGTCGTGTCCTCGTTCCTGGTGCTGGCGGCGGCCGCCGCGGCCGGGCCGATGTTCACCGAGGCGTCCGGCAACGCCGCCTTCACGGCGCGGCGAGCCGCGATCCCGGTCACCGCCCGGCAGGACGACAGCGCGGTGGTGCGGCTGTCGGCGAACACCCGGCCCAGCAGCGAGCAGGCCGGCGTGCTGGACGAGCTGCGGACCGTCCCGGGGCTGGAGCCGCCCCGGCTGACCGGCGGATCGATCGGCGCCGAGCTGGTGCGGGGCGTGTTCTGGGAATCGACCGTCGACGCCGGCGGGAAGCCGGCGCGGGCACGGCTGTTCGCGGTGGAGTCACCGGCCGGCGAGCTGGTGACGGACCGGACCGGCGGCGAGGGGCTGTGGCTGCCCGAGCCGGTCGCGACCGAGATCGGGGCCCGTGCCGGCGACACCATCACGCTGACGGTCGGCCTGGGCATCGACGGGGAACGCAAACGGGCCACGGCCCCGGTGGCCGGTGTCTACCGGGTGGACGCGGACGGACGGCTCCCGGCCGACCGCCCGGGGCGCCGGGTCTGGGCGCTGCGGAAACGGGACACCCCGGGCGACACCGAGTTCCGCACGCTCCCGGCGTACCTCCTGGTGGGCGACGTCGCGACCGTGGAGCGCCTGGCCCAGGCCGTGGGCGACCAGATCCTCTGGTCGGCCGAGGCAGCCCTGGCCCCGGACGCGACGCTGGCCGAGGCCCGGCGGACCGCGCACGGCGTCGAGGAGATGCGCCGGCGGTACGCGTCGGCCCAGATCGACGAGGGCCAGGACGATCCGCTCTCGTTGCGGTTCGCCAGCGGCATCGGGCGGCTGGCCGGCGCGGCCCAGGAGACCACGGACACGGTGCGGCAGCGGACCCGGCCGATGGAGTGGGCGGCGATCGGGATCGGGCTGGCCTCGGTGCTGGCGGTGGCGCTGCTGACCGCCCGCCGCCGCGATCGGGAGGTGCGCCACGCGGTGGCGGTCGGGCTGCCGGCGCCCGTGGTCGGCGGGTTGTGGCTGCTCGAACATCTGCTTCCGGCGCTGCTGGGCGCGGCCCTGGGCGGGCTGGCCGGGTGGCGGCTGGTGGCCGGGTTCGGGCCGCCGGGCGTGATCGCGGAGTCGTTCGGCCCGGCGGCGGCGCTGGCCGGTGCGGGCACGCTCGCCGGTCTGGTCACGGTGGGCGGGGTGGGCGCGCTGACCGCGGCTCGACGGGTACGCCCGGCGCCACCGGCCACGGCCCGCCGGTCGCTGCCCTGGGGCCTGCTGGTGGTGGTCGCCGCGCTGGTCGCCGCGGCCGGGCTGGCCGGAACGGGCGGGACGGCCGGTGACGCCCGCGGGGTGGACCTGCTCGTGCCGCTGCTCGTGCTCGCCGCCGCGGGCGTGCTGGCCGGCCACCTCCCCCGGTTGCTCGCCGCCTTCACCAGCCCGGCGCCCCGCGGGACCGCGTTGTGGCTGGCCCGGCGCCGGCTCGGCTCGGGTGGCGCCGAGCGCCGGCTCGCCGTCCTGGTGGTGACCACCGGCCTGGGCATGCTGCTGTTCGCGCTGTCGGCGCAGCAGGCGGCGGCCGTGACCGGCGACGACCGGGTGGCCGTGGCGGCGGGCGCGGAAGGCGTGGCCACCCTGGAGAACGGCTCGTGGGAGCTCGACCCGCACCCGACGCTGGTGCCCAAGGCCGGGCCCGACGGCTCCCCGCCGGAAGGACCGGTTCCGGGGGTACGCACACCGCCCCTGCCCGCCGGCGCCACGCTGGTCTGGCGCACCGACTCGGCCACGCCGCTGGACAACGGGCAACGCGAGGCGCTGCTGATCGACCCGACCGGCTTCCGGGACGTGGCGCTCTGGGGCCGCGGCGACGACCTGGCCGCGGCCCGGGACGCGGTGGCCCGGCTGGCCGCGGCGCCGACCGACCCGGACGGGACGATCCGGGCCATCGTGGTGAACGACCCGGCCGCCGCGGGCCTGAACTCGCTGCGGGCCGCGGTCGGCTTCGACAGCGCCAACCTCTCGGTGATCGCCCACGTGCCGGCCTTTCCCGGGCTGGGCAGCAAGCCGATGTACGTGATGGCGGCCGCGCCGGTCTTCGCCGAGCTGGGTCCGGCCGACCCGCGGCTGCGGCCCCGGTCCGGGCTGACCGGCGGGCAGGTCTTCGCCCAGACGTACGTGTGGAGCAGCTCCGGCGCCGCCGGCCTGAACGCGGTGACCGCCCCGCTCGGGGTGCGGCCGCAGCGGGTGGAGACGGCCGCGGTGCTGCGCCAGGACGACGTCTACGTGGCCACCGCCCGGGCCCGCGGCTACCAGCTCGCGGTGGCCGGCTACCTGGCCCTGCTCGCGGTTCTGACCCTCGGCGTGTACGCCCAGCGCACCGCCGCGATCCGCCGCCCGGCCGACCTCATGCTGGCCCGGGTCGGGCTGGGCCGGGCGCGGGTGCTGCGGGCCCGCGCGCTGGAGTTCGTGCTGCTCGGCGTGGTCGGGCTGGGCGCCGCGGTGGCCGGCGTGCTGGCGCTCGTACCGCTGGGTCCACGCCTGCTGGACGACCAGCCGGGCCTGCGGCCGGGGTTCGTCTTCGCCCCGGCCCCGGCCGCCTTCGCCGTTACCGCCGCGGCCGCCCTGCTGGCCGTCGTGCTCGCGGTGGCCCTGACCGCGGTTCGCTCCCCCGGCGCCGAGGAGGAGGCCTACCGTGACAACGGATAGCGAGCCGCTGCTGGCCGGCCGGGAGCTGCTCCAGCTGTACGCCGCGCGGACCGGTCCGACCCAGGCCCTGCGCGGCGTCGACGTGACCGTGCGGGCGGGCCGGGTCAGCGCGATCACCGGCCCGTCCGGCAGCGGCAAGTCCACCCTGCTGGCCGTGCTGGCGCTGCGCGAACGGCCGGCCGGCGGCGAGCTGCGGCACCGGGGCCGGCTGGTGTCGGCGCTGTCCCGGCGCGAGCTGCACCGGCTGCGCCGCCGCGAGATCGGCTGGGTCGCCCAGCGTCCGGCCCATAGCCTGTTCCCACAGCTCGACGCGCGTGGCCAGATCCTGCAGCTGGCCCGGCTGCGGGGTGTGCCGGCGGACGCCGCCGCGGCCCTGGCCGAGGTCGCGCTGAGCGACCAGGCGGGGACGCGGCCGGGGGTGATGTCCGGGGGCGAGCAGCAGCGGCTGGCCGTCGCCGCGGCCGCCGTGGGACCGCCCGGGCTGCTGATCGCCGACGAGCCGACCGCCGAGCTGGACGACGAGTCGGCCGCGCTGGTGCTGCGGTTGTTGCGGGACCGGGCCGATCGGGGCACGGCGGTGCTGATAGCCACGCACGACTCGCGGGCGATCGCGGCGGCCGACACCGTCCTGCGGCTGCGGCACGGGGTGCTGTCCGGCGCCGACGACGCCGGCCAGGACCGGACCGCGACGATCGACGGGCTCGGCCGCCTGCAGCTGCCGGAGGAAGCGCTGCCGCTCTTCCCGGCCGGCCGGGTCGTGGTCACCCTGGTCGACGGCCACGTCGAACTCCACCCGCCCGGGAGCACGCCGTGACGCTGGTCGAGATCCGCGCCCTCCGGCACCGCGTGCTGCACGACATCGATCTGACCCTGGCCCCTGGCAAGCTGGTCGTGCTGGCCGGGCGGTCCGGCTCGGGGAAGTCGACGCTGTGCCACCTGATCGCCGGGATCATGCCGCCGGCCTCCGGCGACGTCCTGGTCGGCGGCCGCCCCGCGCACCGGGTCACCGACTGGGCCACGGTGTCGCTGCTCCCCCAGCGGCCGGCCCTGGACCCCGAGCTGACCGTGGCCGAGAACGTGTTCCTGCCGAGCAGGGTGCGGCGCCGGACGGCCGATCCCGGGTTGCTCGACCGGCTCGGCCTGGGCCCGATCGCCGCCCGCCCGGCCCGGGACACCTCGCTGGGCGAGCAGCAACGCACCGCGATGGCGCGGGCCCTGGTGCTGGTCCCGGCCGTCACCGTGCTGGACGAGCCGACCGCACATCAGGACGACGAGCACGTGAGTCTGGTCCTCGACGCGATCACCGCGGTCGTGCGGGACGGCACGCTGGCCGTGGTGGCCACCCACGACCCGCGGGTCATCGACCTCGCCGACCGCGTGATTCCGATAGTTTCCGGAACTTGTTGACACGTCGCCGAGACTCGTCGAATACTCGGGCTTAGACATCGATCGATGTCCGGCCCTGCCACCGGGGTCATCACCCAGGAGGATCCACATGCGCTTCACACGCGCCCTCGTGGCCGCCCTCGCGGCATCCGTCCTCGCCGCGACGACCGTCCTGCCCGGAGCTGCCTACGCAGCCGTCACGACCAACCAGACCGGCACCAACAACGGCTACTTCTACTCGTTCTGGACCGACAGCCAGGGCACCGTCTCGATGGAGCTCGGCGCGAACGGGAACTACAGCACCAGCTGGCGCAACACCGGCAACTTCGTGGCCGGCAAAGGCTGGAGCCAGGGGACCAGCCGCAGCGTCTCGTACTCCGGAAGTTTCAATCCCTCCGGCAACGCCTACCTGACCCTCTACGGCTGGACCCACAACCCGCTGATCGAGTACTACATCGTCGACAACTGGGGCACCTACCGCCCGACCGGCACGTTCATGGGCACGGTCAGCAGCGACGGCGGCACCTACGACATCTACCGCACCCAGCGGGTCAACGCGCCGTCCATCGAGGGCGACAACAAGACGTTCTACCAGTACTGGAGCGTCCGCCAGCAGAAGCGGACCGGCGGCACGATCTCGGCCGGCACCCACTTCAGCGCCTGGGCGGGCAAGGGCATGAACCTCGGCAACCACGACTACCAGATCCTGGCGACCGAGGGCTACCAGTCCAGCGGCAACTCGAACATCACCATCGGCGGCTCGGGTGGCGGCGGCGGCGGTGGCGGCGGCGGTGGCGGTGGCGGGTCCTGCACCGCGACGCTGTCGGCCGGCCAGCAGTGGAGCGACCGCTACAACCTCAACGTCGCGGTCACCGGCTCCACCAACTGGACCGTGACGATGAACGTCCCCTCCCCGGCCAAGGTCATCAACACCTGGAACACGAGCCCGAGCTGGGACTCCTCCGGCCAGGTGATGACCGCCCGCCCGAACGGCAGCGGCAACACCTTCGGCGTCACCGTCCAGCACAACGGCAACTACACCTGGCCCACCGTCTCCTGTCAGGGCTAGCCCCCTAGCGGCCCTTTGCTCTGCGCACCCATACGCACCCCGTCGATAACGGCATCAATCGGTCACCGCGCCGATCCGGGAGCGAGCGGAACCACATTTCCGCAGTTCGAAGAGGGGGTGCGTATGAGTGCGCAGAGCAAAGGGGTCGGGGTGGGGCGGGGCGGCGCGATCGCGGACAATCGAGCGGGAAACCGGATCGAGGAGGCGACGTGGCAGGTCATGGCGGCAGCGTGGAGCGGGTCGGCGCACACACGTGGATCGGGCGCAACGATCGAGGCGCCGAGGTACGCATCGGCACCGACGAGATCGACGGCGCGTTCTCCCCGGGCGAGCTGCTCCAGCTGGCGGTGGCCGCGTGCACGACCGTGACGATCGAGGACATGGTCGTCCGCCGCTCCGGGCCGGACGCGAGGGTCGACGCCACCGTCGAGCGCGACCGCGAGCCGGGCAGCCACGAGTACCAGCGGATCTCGGTCACGCTCGACGTCGATCTGGAGGGTCTGGGCGACGCCGAACGGGAGCGGGTGGTCAAGGCGCTGCGGACGGCCATCGACCGCGAGTGCACGATCAGCCGCACGGTGAAGACGGGTATGCCGATCGACCTCGACATCGTCGCCGGCGGAAGAGCCGGCGGGGGTGCGCGGGCTTCGTAGCATCGACGCCCATGGACTCCTCGCTCGCGCTGATGGTCGGTTTCGCCGCGTGTTACGCGGGTGGCGTCTCGCTGCCCGCCCTGGTCCCACGCCTCGGTTTCCAGCGGGCGTTCCTCGCCGCCGCCGGGGTGGTGGGCGGGGTGGCGCTCAGCTTCGTGCTGATGCTGATGCTGGCCCGGGTCCACGTCGGCCTGACCGAGGTGGTCGTGCTGCTGTTCACCGGGGCGGTGGCCTACCTGGTGCTGCGGCGTGACCTCAGTGGGCGGGCGACCGTCTGGGCCTCGATCGGCTCGGCGGTGCTGATCGGCGCGTGCTTCCTGTTCGTGTCCTACCTGGCCGTGCTGGCGTTCATCGGCGCGGCCGGCGTCTACCTGCTGCTCCGGCTGTTCCTGCGGACCCGCCCTGCGTTGCTGTTGATGGGCGGCACGCTCGGTGGCCTGCTCGCGGCCTCCGCCGCCGTGTTCGCGATCGCCCTGGCGAGCATGTGAGTCGTCCCTGCGGCTAGCATGACCGCGGATCGGCCAGTCACGGCGAAACGAGGCGATATGCGGTGGTTCCGTCGGGGGTCGGGTCGGGAACCCGCGTCGAGCGACCCGGGTGTGCGGGACGCGCTGCTGCATGACGTCCGCAGCCAGTTCGGCGGCGCCGTCATGATGCGGTTCGCCGACCAGGCCGACACGGTGAGCCGCATGCTGGCCGGTGACGACGGGCTGATCGTGGCCGCGGACGTGATACACCAGTCGGCCGACGCCGCGCATGCCGCGCTGGCCGGCCAGGTGACCGACCTGCATCAGCGCACCGGGCACTGGTTCGCGCTGGACCGCCGCAACTACCGGCCGCTGTGGCGGGACGCCGCGCCCTACCTGCGCTGGCCCATGTTCGAACTGCGGAGCGGCTTCCATCCGTACGCCCAGATCGCCGGCGCCACCGCGGTGGTCGGCGCCCACGCCAAGCGGATCACCCGGGTGACCGACCCGGCCCCGCTGCTGAACCACCTCTTCGAGCTGCTCGACCTGACCGCGGCCGGCTGGGAGTTCTTCGGCGTGCCGGTCGACAGCGACGCCGCCGGCCTGGCCTCGGGCCTGATCACGTCGGCCCGGGCGCTGCACGACGCGATCGGCGACCCGCCCCCGATCGCGCTGCCGATCCGCGAGCTGATGCGCCGCAACAACGTCCTTCAGGTGTTCGAGCCGGGCTCCGGCCGCCCGCTGGGCATGTTCAACCCGGGCCAGCAGATGCGCGAGGTGCTGCTGACCTGAGGGTCATCAGTACGAGATGAACGTGCGCGGCGGGTTGGCGCCGATCTTCGTCCGGTCGACCACCTCGTAGGTGACCTCGCCGTCCTCGTGCTTGGGGAAGGCCTGGGTGAACGTGTGCCAGCCGTTGGTGTCCCGTTCGGCGGTCTTCTCGTACAGCTTGCGGTAGGTGTCGCCCCACGTGCTCTGGTCGTTGCCCAGTTCCGGGTGGGCCAGGCGGCCGAGGATCCGGTCGAGCACCTGCTGCTCGGCCTCCTCCCGGGTCGGTGCCGTGAAGGTCTTTCCGATCACGTGCTTGGCGAGCACGTTCTCGGCGTCGCGGATCGACAGGTCCCGGGCCCGCTTGATGTCGCCGGCGTGCTCCGCCTCGCCCTGCTGGATCCGCTTCGACACGTCCCGCGACACGTGGATGAACACCGGTTTGCCGTTCTCCTCGCGGGAGGTCCGGTGCCGGCCGGGTTCGAGGTAGACGCACTCGCTGTTGCCCTCGTCGTAGTGCTGGATCCAGGTCGGCCGGCAGGCCCAGCTCAGCCCGGCCGGATCCGCGCCACCGGCCGAGGTGGCGCCCATGTCGAACCGTGGCGCCTTGAAGCTGCCGTCCGGCATCGAGGTCGCGCCGGTGACGAAGCTGCTGCCGGGCCGCATCGCCTGGATGTCGCCGAACGAGGCCGGGGAGGGTTCGGCCAGGGTGTGCACGATGTTGCCGCCGCTCTGGAGCAGCTGGGCGACGGCGCGGTTCCCGGCCGTCTGCTGGAGATGCGTCAGCGCCGAGGCCGCCGGGCGGGCCGGGGCCGAGGGCGTGACCCATTCCGGCTTGTCCTCGACGCGCTGCACAGCCCTCTGACGCATGGTGCCTCCCGAACGGCGAGTCTGCGCCGCTTCATCGCCCGAGGACAAGCCACCAGTCGGTGAGTTGTCAGTCCCCGAACCCGGTCCATCAGCCCGGCGCGAGGGCGGGCACGCGGCAACCGGCTGCCACCGCCCTACCCGGAGGTCGTTTCGATGGTATGAAAACACGATGGTGACAAATGTCGATCCCTTTGCCGATCTCGACGTGTACGCCGGACTGCCCCGGGTGGCCGGGCTGTGGCTGGCGCCGGACGGGAGCCGAGTCGTCGTCGGGGTGTCCACACCGGACCGGAAGAACACCCGCTACGTCACCGCGCTCTGGGAGGTCGACCCGGACGGGCGGCGGCCGGCCCGCCGGCTGACCCGGAGCAGCGAGGGCGAGTCGGCGGCCGCGTTCACCCCGGACGGCGACCTGCTCTTCGCGTCGAAGCGGACGGACCCGGAGGCCGAGGAGGGCGCCGAGGCCCGGACCGCGGTGTGGGTGCAGCCCGCTGGCAGCGGTGACGCGCGGGTGCTGGCCACCCCGCCCGGTGGGGTACGCGGGCTGATCACCAGCGCGTCCGGAACCGTGGTGCTGGGGTCGGACCTGATGCCGTCCGCGGCGGACGTGCCGGCCGACCAGGAGATCCGGAGGCAGCGCAAGGACGGCGGCGTCTCGGCGATCCTGCACAGCGAGTACCCGCCCCGGCATTGGGACCAGGATCTGGGCCCGGACCGGACCCGGCTGCTGGCAGTCGGCGCCGACCGGGAGCCGCGCGACCTCACCGGGCATGTCGGGCGCGCGCTCGAGGACGGCGTCGACTGGGACATCAGCCCGGACGGCGGAACCGTGGTCACCATGTGGGTGTCCAGCGCCGACGGCGACCGGCAGGTGTCGCTGGTGGCGATCGACGTGGCGACCGGCGAGCGGCGGACCCTGGCCGAGGACCCGGCCCTGTCCTTCGCGTCGCCGCGCATCTCCCCGGACGGCACCCGGGTCGCCGTGGTGGTGTGGCGGCGGGCCACCCCGGCCGCGTCGATGACCTGCTGGCTGGGCGTCGTGCCGCTGGCCGGCGGACCGGTGCGCGACCTGACCCGGGACTGGGACCGGTGGCCGGACCTCGGCCGGTGGACGCCGGACGGCGCCTCGCTCGTGGTGATCGCCGATGATCGGGGCCGGTCGCCGCTGTGGCGGGTGGACGCGGCCGACGGGTCGGTCACGCGGCTGACGCCGGACGACGGCGCGTACACCGACGTGCGGGTGGCGCCGGACGGGCGTTGGGCGTACGCGCTGCGCGCGACCGTGGACCGCCCACCCGCACCGGTCCGCGTGGCCCTGACCGGCGCTCCCGCCTTCGAGCCCCTGCTCGGTCCGGCCGACGAGCTGGAGCTGCCCGGACGGCTGACCGAGGTCACCGCGACCGCCGAGGACGGCACCCCGCTGCGCGCCTGGCTCGCCCTGCCGCACCACGCGGACGCCGACTCGCCCGTGCCGATGCTGCTCTGGGTCCACGGCGGCCCGCGGCACTCGTGGAACTCCTGGTCGTGGCGGTGGAACCCGTGGATCGCGGTCGCCGACGGGTACGCCGTGCTGCTGCCCGACCCGGCACTGTCCACCGGGTACGGCTACCACTTCATGGAGCGCGGCTGGAGCGCGTGGGGCGACAAGCCGTACACCGACCTGATGGCGCTCACCGACGCCGCCGTCGCCCGCGCCGACCTCGACGAGTCCCGGACCGCGGCGATGGGCGGGTCGTTCGGCGGCTACATGGCCAACTGGATCGCCGGGCACACCGACCGCTTCACCGCGATCGTCACGCACGCGTCGCTGTGGGCGCTGGACCAGTTCGCGGCCACCACCGACACGTCCGACCTGTGGGCGCGCGAGCTGCCCGCCCCGGTCGCGGCGGCCAATTCACCGCATGACTTCGCCGATCGGATTCGTACGCCGATGCTGATCATCCACGGTGACCGTGACTATCGCGTGCCGATCGGCGAGGCCCTGCGGCTGTGGTGGGATCTCCAGTCCCGGGCCGGCGGCGAACCCAGCCCGCACCGCTTCCTCTACTTCCCCGACGAGAACCACTGGATCCTGAAGCCCGGCAACGCCAAGGCCTGGTACGCCACCGTCCTGGCCTTCCTGGCCCACCACGTCCGCGGCGAGAAGTGGCAGGCCCCCGACGTCCTCGGTTGAGGCGCCCGGCCGGCCGTGGCGAGCCGTGGGTGCGGGTGAGTCGTACGCTGGCCCGATGAACGTCGCACTGGCACGTATCGTCGCCGCGGCCGCCGGCGTCCTGACCGGCGCCGCCGTCGCCCGTGAGCTGGACAAACCAACCGCTGATCGAGACTGGCACGGAGATGTCGGCGGCGTGCCGTACGACTTCCGGGCGCCGACCGCCGACAGCATCAAGCAGAAGCTCTGGGATCCCGCCAACCCGAAGCTGGTCGGCCCGCCGGTGTTCGGCGTCGGCTGGAGTGTCAACTTCGCCCGGCTCGCCGACCTGGCCTCGCCGCCGACCGACCCCTCGACACCGCCCGACCCCTCGACACCGCCCGGCCCGCCGGGGCCCGGCGCCACGGCCACGCCGCCCGACCCCGAGGCGCCGCCCGCTCCGGCGACACCGCCACCCCCGGCCGCGACGGCCACCCCGCCGGACACCGACGCGCCCGCCGCTCCCGGGACGCCCCCGCCGGCGTCGCCTGAGGTGGACCTCCCGTCGGTCCCCGCGACTCCCCCGCCCCCGGCCTTCACCACGCCGGAAGCGGACGAACCGCCGGCGCCGTCCACCTCACCGTGGGCCGACGACGCTCCCCCGGCGTCGCGTCCACCCGTCGACCCGGGCATCGTGGCCGACCCGCCCGCCACGCCGAGCCTCGACCCCGACATCGTGGCCGACCCGCCGGCCACGCCCCGGCCGCACCTTGACGGCGGCATCGTGGCGGACCAGCCGGCCGACGGCCCGACGCCCGCCTCGTCCGCGCCCACCACGGGCGACCCGGACGCCCAGGACTCGCCGGACGACGACCGGCCGCCGCACACCCAGGGCGGCTGACCGCCACACCGCGCCGACAAAGAACCGCCGGGTCGAACCTCGACCCGGCGGTTTTTTGCCATTTCCTAGCGGAGATGAAGATATTACAGGACTATTTGCTTGTATATAACAAGTACTTCGACACTCATCGAGACAGCACTCGAAACGCCCACTCGTGTTGTAAAGTCACGACACACCTCGGCACGGTTCGTGTTCTCGGGCGGTGAACACGAACCACCATCGTCCGTTCCCCGGAAAGTGGGGATCGGGCGCCGTTTCACGACCATTCTCGACGCACCTCGACCGCCGCGGGGAGCCGTTCCCGGCGGCACGGATCAGGACCAAGGGATGATCAACCGGTGACTGGATAGGTCGTCGGGCGGTTCGGGTGTCTAGTGTGGAGGCTGGTAGGTTGACCGGCTGTGTCCGCTCAGCCGCCGCCGTCGTATGACGA
>NZ_JBFBGU010000008.1:0-310611 GCF_040684855.1 Actinoplanes sp. NPDC089786 | reverse complement strand
CACGCTCACGCAGCTCATCGGGGTACTTCTTCGGTGCCGGCATAGCTGAATCTTCTCCCAGGTTTCGATGTCTCCATCAAACCCGGGGCGGAACAGACATTCACTCGAAAGCATGTGCGAAGTCCGGGTCTAGCCCGCAGGCGACCGGCCCATCCGGGCCGGCGAGAGCGCGAACACGGTCGACGCGGCCCAGCTCAGAATCGTGCACGCGCCCACCGTCCGATGTGGCCCGGCCGACGTGCGGTCGCCGAGGCCACATCAGGCCGTCATTCCGGAGCCGTCCACCTGATGGTTGGCACGAGTTCGCCGGCCATGAAGAGTGGCTCCATGACCTGCATCGTCGGGATCACGGATGGGCGGACCGTGACCATTGGTGGGGACTCGGCCGGAAGCGACGGGTGGCACGTCGCCGTGCGGTCGGATTCCAAGGTGTTCCAGGTGCGGCCGAGCTCACCGAGGGCGTGCGGCCACCCTTCGCCGTGGTGCAGTCGGAGTGACCTCGGGTTCATGCGCGGCTGGATGACGCCGACGCGGAGGGCACAGCCGGCACGGGTGAGTCGATCTTCTCCAGAGCAGGCTCGCTCATGCATGGCAGCGGATCTGCCGGCAAGGCGGCGCTCACGGCCCCGCTTGAGACATTGATCGAAGAATCACCGCGTGGCTAGATCACGCCGGCGCGGAGGGCGTAGGCGACGGCGTGGGAGCGGTTGCGGAGGTTGAGGCGGTGGGTCACGCCGTAGATGACGTTCTTGACGGTGCGCTCGGAGTAGCAGAGTTTGCCGGCGATCTCGTTGGTGTCGAGGCCGTCGGCCATCAGGCGGAGGACGTCGACCTCGCGGGAGGACAGGCCGCCGGCGCCGCCGGTCGGGTTCAGGACCTCGCGCTGCAGGCGCTCGACGTGCTTGATCAGCTCGCCGACCAGGGCCGGCGGCAGCACGCCACCACCGGTGACGGCGGCCTGGACGGCCCGGGTCAGGCGCTCGCCGGAGACCACGGCGCGGGGCAGCACGGCCACGACCCGGCACTCGACGGCGGTGAGCAGATCGGCCTCGGAGACCTCTTCGACGATCAGCACGACCGGCGCGGCGCTGTCGGCGGCGGAACGACGCAGCGCCGCCAGCGACTCGGGGCGCAGCCGCTCGGTCGCCACCACCCGGACGGACGCCTCGGTCCAGCGGTCCGCCGGCAGCAGGGTCAGCTCGGTGCACTCCTGGAGGTGGGTGAGCAGACCGGCGCGGGTGAGCGGGTCGGACGACTGGACGGCGACGCTGATCTTCTCCATGCCGACCAGTCAAAAGCTTGACGCTTCACGAATCCTTCAGAGTCGCTCCATAAATCTGGAGCGGGCCTAGAGGCGCCGCGCCTGGCGTAGAGCCGAGATGTATTTGGGCAGCTCATCGGCCGCCGCTTCGAGCCGGCCGGGCACTGTCTGGTCTTGGAAGACGGCGTCGGCGACCATCTGGGCGGCGGGGCCGGGCAGGCCGTCGAGAGTGGGCGTGTCGAGTTCGCGCCACAGCCGGATCACGCGCAGCCGTTCGCAGACCGCGGCGAGCGTGCACTCGAGCGCGGCCACCAGACGGTCGGCTTCCTCCGCCTCGATCGTCAGCCGGCCGTCGCCGGCGAGATCGAGGAAGACGTCGCCGGCGAAGGGCTGTTCCTCGGACATGACACAAGTTCATCAGTGTTGGACGCGCGGCGCGACCCCGTGATGCGTGGAGTGCCCGCCCGAGCAGGCACGTCTGCCCAAAAGACGCCATGCATCGAGGTCGATCATGCCCGCCCGCCGCAACCCGGCTCTGACCTGCGAGAGAGCGCTCCATCACGGACCCGTAAACGTTTGCGCGTGCGACCTTGACAACAAAAGTTCGATGGTGGGTGAATGTGTTTCCGGGTGATTACCCCCTGATGTCACTCAGTTCGACGAAAGCCCCTCGAAGGAGCTATGTCATGAGCGCTCGTTCCGGCCGCATGCGGCCGGCGATAGTCACTCTCAGCGTTGCCCTGCTGGCGATCAGTGCGTGTGCGAAGTCGGAGGACAACGGCTCCGGCAGCGGACCCACCACCGGATCGTCCGGAGGCGCCCAGGTCGTGGAGTCGGCCGCGCCCGGCGTCGCCAGCTGCACCCTGCAGCAGTACGGCGGCACCAAGGTGGACCTGAAGACCGCGAAGGTCGGCTTCTCCCAGTCCGAGAAGGAGGCCAACCCGTTCCGGACCGCGGAGACCAAGTCCATCCAGGACGAGGCGGCCAAGGTCGGCATCCCGTCCGGCAACCTGACCACCTCGAACGCCAACTCGCAGTTCAACAAGCAGATCAGCGACGTCGAGCAGATGATCGACTCGGGCGTGCAGCTGCTGATCATCGCGCCGCTGAACTCGGACGGCTGGGACTCGGTGTTCGCCAAGGCGGCGGCCAAGAAGGTCCCGATCATCACCATCGACCGCAAGATCAACGCGAAGTCCTGCACCGACTACCTGACCTTCATCGGGTCGGACTTCGAGAAGCAGGGTCAGCGCGCGGCCGACGAGATGGCCAAGGCGCTGGGCAACAAGGGCAAGGTCGCGATCCTGCTCGGCGCCCCGGGCAACAACGTGACCACGCTGCGGACCAAGGGCTTCAAGGACCAGATCGCCAAGGTCGCGCCGGATGTTCAGGTCACCTTCGAGCAGACCGGCAACTTCTCCCGCGAGGAGGGCCAGAAGGTCTCCGAGCAGCTGCTGCAGTCCAACGGCGACATCAACGGCATCTACGCCGAGAACGACGAGATGGCCCTGGGCGCGATCGTCGCGCTGAAGGGCGCCGGCAAGAAGGCCGGCGACGTGAAGATCGTGACGATCGACGGCACCAAGGGCGCCGTGCAGGCGGTCGCGGACGGCTGGGCCTCGGCGGTCATCGAGTCGAACCCGCGCTTCGGCCCGCTGGCCTTCGAGACGGCGACCAAGTTCTTCAACGGTGAGCCGATCCCGGAGGACATCATCATCTCCGACCGGCAGTACGACGCCAGCAACGCCAAGGCGGACCTGAACAGCGCCTACTGATCCGACCACGACGGGCGACGCCGCTTCCAGCACTCGGAGGCGGCGCCGCCGGTCGTGACCACGCCCGGTAAAGAATGTTTCCAGAAAAAGGCCACATAGACCGACGTCTATTGCCAGCGGATGTGTCCGCGGGACACGATGAGTTCCCCCAACAGCGCACTTTCTCGAAGGAGAGAGAACGTGACTGCACATCCCCGCTCTCGACGATGGCTCACCGGCCTGGCCGCGGCACTGATCGCCTCCACCGGGGCGGTCGTCGTGAACGCCGCGCCGGCCGCTGCCTTCGTACCCAAGACACCCCCGCTGACCACGCCCTGGACCGGCCAGGTCTCCACCACCAATCCCCTGCCGGAATATCCCCGCCCGCAGCTGACCCGCCCGGACTGGCAGAGCCTCAACGGCATCTGGCAGTTCGCCCGGGCGAGCAACACCAACACGCCACCGGTGGGCCAGACGCTGGCCGAGGAGGTGCTTGTCCCGTACCCGATTGAAAGCGCTCTCTCGGGGATCATGCGGCACGAGAACTTCATGTACTACCGGAAGAACTTCACCGTCCCGGCCGGCTGGTCGGGGCGCAACGTGCAGCTCAACTTCGGCGCCGTGGACTGGCAGTCGAAGGTCTGGGTCAACGGCACGCTGCTGGGTACGCACGAGGGCGGTTACGACAAGTTCTCGTACGACATCACCAGCGCCCTCCGGGCCGGCTCGAACGAGGTCATCGTCGGCGTCTGGGACCCGGTCGAGGGCCAGGACATCCCGGTCGGCAAGCAGCGCCTCAACCGCGGCGGCATCATGTACACGCCGTCCTCGGGCATCTGGCAGACGGTCTGGCTGGAGCCGACCACGGCCCAGCGCGTCACCCGGCTCGACACCACCCCGAACGTCGCCGCCGGCGGCCTCGACCTGGTCGTGCAGGGCACGCAGGCCGGCGCCGGCGTGACGGCCCAGGTGCTGAACGGCGCCACTGTGGTCGGCACGGCGACCGGCACGGTGGGCAGCAGCTTCCGCGTACCCGTACCCAACGCCCGGTTGTGGACCCCCGACGACCCGTTCCTCTACAACCTCAGGGTGACCATGGCCGGCGGCGACGCCGTCGGCGGCTA
The DNA here is from genome assembly GCF_040684855.1 of Actinoplanes sp. NPDC089786. NCBI lineage: Bacteria > Bacillati > Actinomycetota > Actinomycetes > Micromonosporales > Micromonosporaceae > Actinoplanes > Actinoplanes sp. NPDC089786. The sequence goes on along the minus strand of NZ_JBFBGU010000008.1, from coordinate 306,472 downwards.
TTTCGGCATGCGCTCGGTCGGCAAGGCGATGCTCGGCGGCACGCTGCGGCCCACCCTGAACGGCAAGTTCGTGTTTCAGCTGGGCACGCTCGACCAGGGCTTCTGGCCGGACGGCATCTACACCGCGCCGACCGACACCGCGCTCGCCTTCGACCTGGAACAGCAGAAGGCGCTCGGCTTCAACATGGTCCGCAAGCACATCAAGGTGGAGAACGACCGCTGGTTCTACCACGCCGACCGGCTCGGCCTGATGGTCTGGCAGGACATGCCGGCGCTGGCCAGCGGCCGCGAGCCGTCGACCGTCGGCCGGCAGCGGTTCGAGCGTGAGCTGCGCGAGATGATCGACGAGCACAAGGGCATCACCTCGATCGTGCAGTGGGTGCCGTTCAACGAGGGCTGGGGCGAGTACGACGCCGGCCGCATCGCCGACCTGGTGAAGAGCTGGGACCCGACCCGGCTGGTCAACCACAACTCCGGCTCCAACTGCTGTGACTCCGACCCCGACCCGGGCAACGGCGACGTGATCGACGACCACCAGTACGTCGGCCCGGGCATCAGCCGCCCGCCCACAGCCACCCGCATCTCGGTCAACGGCGAGTACGGCGGCCTCGGCCTGCGTACCCCCGGTCACCAGTGGCCGAGCGGCGGCGAGTTCGCGTACGAGTGGTTGCCCGACTCGAACGCCCTGACCAACCGCTACATCCAGATCACCGGCCGGCTGGTTGACCTGATCAACGGCAACGGGCTGTCCGGTTCGGTCTACACCGAACCGACCGACGTGGAGGAGGAGCTCAACGGCTTCTTCACGTACGACCGGCAGATCCGCAAGATGGACTTCGCGCGCGTCCGGGACACCCACCTCCGGGTGCTCGGGGCGGCCAACGGCACCACGCTGTCGCTGAACAAGCCGGCCTCGCTGCGGGTGACCACCACCGGATACACCGACCGCTACCTGCGGCACCGCGACGGCGCCGCGCGCACCGATGTGATCAACGCGAGCAGCGCGGTCGGCGACAAGCAGGACGCCACGTTCTTCGTGAGGGCCGGCCTGTCGAACAGCGCCTGCTATTCGTTCGAGTCCCGCAACTTCCCGGGCCGGTACCTGCGGCACCGGGCGAACCGGGTGTACAGCGAGGCGAACAACGGTGGCACCTTCACCGCCGACGCCACGTTCTGTGCCCGGCCGGGGCTCTCCGGCGGCGGCACCTCGCTCGAGTCGGCCAGCCTGCCCGGCTCCTACCTGCGGCACCGTAGTGAAGAGGTGTGGGTCGAGGCGGGCACGGGTGGCGCGTACGCGCAGGATGCCACCTGGGCGGTCAACTCGGGCTGGTGGCGCAGCGGCGCCGACCTGCCGATCGGGCAGCGGCGGTCGTTCCGGGTCACCACGCCTGGCTTCGACACGCGTTACCTGCGGCACCGGGACGGGCTCGCCCGCACGGACGTGATCACCGCGAGCAGCGCGGCGGCCGACCGGCTGGATGCCACCTTCATCGTCAAGGCCGGCCTGGCCGACAGCAGCTGCTACTCGTTCGAGTCGGCGAACTTCGCGGGCCAGTACCTGCGGCACGCGAACTACCGGGTGCAGAAGGCGTCGAGCGACGGGACGACGGTGTTCCAGCAGGACGCCACGTTCTGTGCCCAGCCGCCGCTGAACGGCGGGTCGGGGAACGTCTCGCTGGAGTCGTTCAACTACCCCGGCTACCACTGGCGGCACTACGGCGAGGCCGTCTACATCGCCGGCAGCGGCGGCGGCAACGCCTGGGACAACCCGTCCAGCTACAACGCCGACACCACGTGGAACAACGCGGCTCCGCTTGGTTAGCGCTAACAAAAATGTCAGACCTTGACGGATTATGTTGAGAAGTGAGTGAATGCGTTCATGCCGCTGTTAGAGGTCGCCGGCGTCACCAAGACGTTCCCGGGCGTCCGCGCTCTGGACGATGTCTCGTTCACGCTGAACCAAGGGGAAGTTCACGCCCTGGTCGGCGAGAACGGCGCCGGTAAGTCCACTTTGATCAAGGTGCTCACCGGCGTCTACCAACCCGACGACGGCGAGGTGCGCTACCGCGACCAGAAGGTCTCCTTCGGTACGCCGATGGACGCCCAGAAGGCCGGGATCTCCACGATCTATCAGGAGGTCAACCTCATCCCCTTGATGAGCGTGGCGCACAACCTCTTCCTCGGCCGCGAGCCGCGCACCAGGTTCGGCACGCTGGACGAGGGGCGGATGAATCGCGAGGCGGCGGACATCCTGCGGCGCTACGGCGTCACCACGGATGTCCGTCGCCAGCTCGGCACGCTCGCGCTCGGCGCACAGCAGATGGTCGCGCTGGCCCGGGCGGTGATGATCGACGCCCGCGTGGTGATCATGGACGAGCCCACCTCGTCCCTGGAGCCGCGCGAGGTCGAGACGCTGTTCGGCGTGATCCGGGACCTGCACGCCCAGGGCATCGGCATCGTGTACGTCAGCCACCGCCTGGACGAGCTCTACCGGATCTGCGACGCGGTGACGATCCTGCGCGACGGCAAGCTGGTGCACACCGGCCGGCTCGAGAACCTGGAGCGGATCAAGCTGGTGTCGCTGATGCTCGGGCGGGAGATGTCCGAGGTGCGACGGGAAGGCGCGACCGCGTTCTCCGGCGAGCACACCGGCTCGGAACAGGCCGCCCCGGTGCTGAAGGCGACCGGCCTGAACAGCCGGCACAAGCTGCACGACATCAGCTTCGACGTGCGGCCCGGCGAGGTGGTCGGGCTGGGCGGCCTGCTCGGCGCCGGGCGCAGCGAGACGATCAAGGCGATCGGCGGGGCATACCCGCTGGACGCCGGCGAGATCGAGGTCGGAGGCAAGCCGTTCAAACGGCCGACCACGATCGGCGCGGTCAAGGCGGGCATCGCCATCCAGCCCGAGGACCGCAAGGCGGAGGGCATCATCGCCGGTCTGTCCGTACGCGAGAACATCGCCCTCGCCATCCTCCCCCGGCTCTCCCGGCTCGGGGTGGTCTCCGAAGCGAAGATCGACAAGGTCGTCGACATCTACATGCGACGGTTGCGGATCAAGGCGTCCAGCCCCGATCAGCGGGTCGGCGACCTGTCCGGCGGCAACCAGCAGAAGGTGCTGCTGGCCCGGCTGCTGGCCACCCAGCCCAAGGTGCTGCTGCTGGACGAGCCGACCCGCGGCATCGACGTCGGCGCCAAGGCCGAGGTGCAGGGCCTGATCGACGAACTGGCGGCCGAGGGCCTCGGCGTGGTGCTGGTCTCGTCGGACGCCGATGAGCTGATCGAGGGCGCCGACCGGGTCGTGGTGCTGCGCGACGGCGTGGTGGTCGGCACCCTCACCGGCGACCAGGTCACCGCCGAGGACCTGCTGGACACCATCGCCACCGCGGGAGGCAACGCATGACGACTCTTTCCTCTCCCGCGCGCGGTCTGGACCTTGCGAAGATCAAGAGCTGGTTGCCCACGTACGGCGTGTACGCCGCGATCGTGCTGCTGATCCTCTTCAACATCATCTTCACCCCGAACTTCCTGACCTGGAGCAACCTGCGCATCCAGCTGATCCAGGTGGCGCCGATCGCGATCGTCGCGCTGGGCATGGCGCTGGTCATCGGAACCGAGGGCATCGACCTGTCGGTCGGCTCGGTGATGGCGCTCGCGGCCGCGCTGATCCCGCTGTACCTCGGCTACGGCGTGGCCGGCGCGATCCTCATCTCACTGGTCGCCGGCCTGGCCGTCGGCCTGGTCAACGGCACCCTGGTCGCCCGGGTCGGGCTGCAACCGATCGTCGCCACGCTCGCGCTCTTCGTCGGCGGCCGCGGCCTGGCCCTGGTCATCTCCGGCGGCCAGCTCAAGGACATCCGCAACGACGACCTCATCTTCCTCGGCTCCGGTGACCTGTTCGGCCTGCCGGTCCTGGTCTGGATCGCCGCGGCGCTCGTGCTGATCGTCGCGTTCGTGGTGCGCCGCACCGTCTTCGGCCGCCGCCTCCTGGCCATCGGCGGCAACCGCAAATCGGCCGAGCTGGCCGGCCTCCCGGTCAAACGAGTCCTGATCACCGTGTACGTGATCTGCTCGGTCCTCGCCTCGATCGCCGGTGTCCTGGCCGTCGCCCGCATCCAGTCCAGTGACGCCTCGGCGGTCGGCCTGCTGATCGAACTCTCCGCGATCACCGCGGTCGTGGTCGGCGGCACCCCGCTCACCGGCGGCAAGGTCCGCGTGCTGGGCACGGTGGCCGGCGCCCTGCTCATGCAACTGGTCGTGGCGACCATGATCAAACACAACCTGCCGGCGTCGACGACCGAGATCGTGCAGGCCGTGATCATCCTGGTCGCCGTCTACGTCGCCCGCGAGAGGAAGACCCGGTGACTCAGTTGGCTACCGAACCCGAGGTTCCCGCGGTCGTCGCGGCGGACGTGCGCCGGGCGGAGCGCACCGACCGGATCGTCGGCCTGGTCCAGCGCCAGGGCGCCCTGGCCGTGCTCGTCGTGGTGGTGATCATCGCGTCGATCACCTGGCCGAACTTCCGCACGTTCGACAACGCCGGCACGATCCTGGTGGCCGCGGCGCCGCCGATGCTGATCGCGCTGGGCATGACCTTCGTGATCATCACGGGCGGGATCGACCTGTCGGTGGGCTCGCTCTACGTGCTCGGCGGGGTCGTCTCGGCGTACGCGTCGCAGTGGGGCGTCGGTGCCGCGTTCCTGGCCCCGCTGCTGGTCTGCGGGCTGATCGGCATCGCGAACGGGCTGCTCATCGCGTACACCAGAATGGCGCCCTTCATCGTCACCCTGGCCGCCCTGCTCGGGGCGCGCGGCCTGATGCGCGCGATCAGCACCGAGGGTTCGGAGACCTACCTGGTCAAGAGCGACGCGTTCCGCTCGTTCGGGACGGGCTCGTTCCTCGGCATCGGCTACCCCGTGTGGCTGGCCGTGGTGCTGGTCGCGATCGGCATCGTGGTGCTGTCCCGCACCCGGTTCGGGCACGCGGTCTACGCGATCGGCGGCAGCGAGGACGCGGCCGGCCTGATGGGCATCGCGGTGCGAAGGACCAAAATCTGGGTGTACGTCCTGAGCGGACTGCTCGCCGGCCTGGCCGGGGCGATCAACGCGGCGAAACTCGGCTCCGGCGTGACCGTGCTGGGCACCGGCATGGAACTCGACGCCATCGCCGCCGTGGTGATCGGCGGAACCCTGCTGACCGGCGGCGCGGGCACCATCGCGGGCACCGTGGCCGGCGTCCTTCTCCTGGGCGTCATCCAGAACATGATCAACCAGGTCGGCAACGTCCAGTCCAGCTACCAGCAGGTGATCAGCGGCGCCTTCCTGGCCGTCGTCGTGGTGGCCCAGACCTACTTGGCCAAACTCCGCCGCGTGACCTGACAACCCGCCGCCTGACCATCTTGGACGTCGCGCGCGCATCGCCGCCATCTCGCCAACCGCCTGCTGATCTTGGCGATTCGGCGCGCGCACCGCCACCTCCCCCACCCCTCTGGGTGGGCGGTGAATGTAGCGCGCGACTACGACCGGATCCGGCGGTTATCCACAGCCCGGGGTGCCCAGCTACCACTGTGCGGAACGGCCGGGTCGCGGCGATCCGAGGGGCCGCGTAGGGCATGCGCCCACCGGCGTCGTCGGCCAGCCCGATATGTAGGGATCCGCCGCAACACGTCTCCGGGTCGTAAGGACCTACCAGTGCGCGGAGAGCGCCGCCCGGGTCGCGGCGATCTGCTGGGCCGCGTAGACCGTGCGGGGCTCCCAGGAATCGTCGGCCGGGCGGGGCACGAGGGGGTCGGCCGCGTAGAGGTACGGGTTGGGGCCCCCGCGCAGGCCTCGGCGGTCGGGGCTCAGGTAACGGGCGGTGCCCGGGTCGTAGTAGCGGCCCCGGTCGTGGTGCAGGCCGGTCTCGGCGTCGCGGTAATGGCCGGGGAAGCGCAGCGGCGTGGCTGAGGTCGGGTCGAGGCCCCACAGGGTGGCCCGGCGCTGCCAGACGCGTTCGCCGGAGGGGTCGATCAGGTCGGTCGGTGTGCCGGCCTCGTCGGTGACCACCACGCCGATTCGGCCGTCCTCGACCTGGGCGACCACGTGGCCGGTAACGGGGTGGTGGACCCAGGCGGTCACCCGGACCGGTCCGTCGCCGACGGTGTGGTGCTGTTCGACCAGGCGGTGGCCGAGCCAGCGGAAGGTGAAGCGCTCGAGGACGCACTCCTTGGCGATGCGCCGGCCCAGGCCGTCGTACCGGTAGGTCCAGCGCACGCCGTCGGGGGTGGTGACCGCGGTCATCCGGTCGGCGTCGTCCCACTCGTGCTCCCAGTGCCGGCCGTCGGCCGCGGCGCGGCGGATCAGCCGGCCGGCCGCGTCGAAGACCTGCTGGTCGCCGGTCGCCGGGGTGATGAGCAGGCCGGTCGGGTCGTACGCGTAGCGCTCGGTGCCGAAGCCGGTCACCCGGCCCAGGGCGTCGCGGTCGATCTCGCGGCGCTCGCGGCGGTCCTCGATCGCGATCACGTCGCCGTGGGCCCGCCGGAACTCGCGTCGCTCCCGGCCGATGACCTGCGCCACGGGGCGGCCGGCGGCGTCCCGGGAGGTGGTCACCACGACGGCGCCGTCGAGCCGGCGGGTGATCTCGGCACCGAACCGGTCGTACTCGAAGGCACCGAACCGGTCCTGCTCGAAGGCACCGAACCGGTCGTACTCGAAGGTGAGCGTGTGGCCGGCGATCCGGGCGACGGCGTCGTGCTCCCATGCGGCCCGGCCGGTGACCACGCCGTCGAGACTCTCGGCGATCACCCGCCCGGCGTCGTCACGCCACACCTCGACGCGGGCGCCGCCGTGGACGGCCGCCCCGGCCAGGCGGCCGTCGGATGTCCAGGAGAAGCGGGTCACCCGGTCGCCGACGCGTTCCTCGGTCAGCCGGCCGGCGTCGTCGTAGGCGTACCCGATCGCGCCGTCCCGGATCAGGCGGCCGTGCCGGTCCCAGGCGAAGGTCCGCTCCCGCCCCTGGAAGTCGGTCTCGCGTGCGGGGCGGCCGGCCGCGTCGTACTCGAACCGCCAGGTCTGGCCGAGCTCGTTGGTGACGGTCAGCGGGCGGTGCTCGGCGTCCCAGCGGTGGATGCGCCGGCCGCCGGTGGCGTCGGTGCGGGTCACCGGGTGCGCGGCCGAGCCGTACTCCCAGGTGGTGCGGCCGCCGCGGGCGTCGGTGTGCGCGATCGGGCGGTGCTGGGCGTCCCACTGGGTGGTGACGGTCACCCCGACCGGGTCGGTGACGGCGATGACCTGCCGGTGGTCGTTCAGCGTGCAGGTGGTGGCGGCGCCGGACGCGTCGGTCACCACGGTGCGCCCGGGCTCGTACGCGAAGGTGCTCTTGCCGGACCGGACGCAGCGGCCCGTCCGGTCGTACCCGAAGCTGTCGGAGCCGCGCCGGACCACCCGCCCGGCCGGGTCGTACTCGTAGGCCGTGCCCCCGCCGCGCACCAACCGCTCGTCGCCGTCGTAACCGAATGCCACCGCGCCGATCGCGACCACCCGGCCGTCCTCGGTCCCGATCGCGATCCGCGCGCCGCAGGTCCGTCGCACCTCGACCGGCACGCCGAGCCCGTTGCGCCGCACGTCGACCCGGTGCCCGCCGAGCGTGATCGCGGTGAGCCACGCCGCCCCCTCGCCGTCGGGCGGGGCGAACCACCACGAACACCCGCTCGCCGGGTCGATGACGACAAAACCGCCGTCGGGGGTACGCGAAAGCGGGCGATCCGTGCCGTGCCGCGGGTGGGCCACCCCGGACGGGCTGGGCGCCGGATAGCTGAACAGCGTCCCGTCCTCGAGCATCAGGTGCAGCCCGTCGTCCTCGACCTGCACCCGCTGGTCCATCGTGGACATCCAGCCCGGCCCGAAGAACCGGCCGGCCTGCTGATCCGAGCGATGCGTGCGGGACAACCGGATCGGCAGCTCGCCGGGCACGTCCAGGTCGGTCTCGGTGATCACGACCCGGCCGGCGCCGACGTCGACGTGGTCACGTAACGCCGCCGGGGCGGCCGAGGCCGGGTGGGCCCGCCGGCCGGTCGCGGTCAGGCTCTTCGTGACGACGACCGCCGCCGGCCCCGGCCGCTCCACCTTCACGCCGGCGAAGTCCGCGGCCACCGGCCGCCATCCGGCCCGCAGCCCGGCCACCGTGGTCATCCCGACCACCCCGGGTAATCCGCCGAGCACCCCGAAGACCAGGCCCAGCCCGTTGCCCCGGCCGGCGGTGAGGTCGGCCAGAGCCACGCCGAGCAGCGGGCCACCGACCGCAGGGGCCAGCCAGGACGCCGGGGCGCAGGCGGCCAGCGCCACCGCGCCGGTGGCCACCGACACCCACTTCGCCGATTCGCAGGTCGCCTCCCACAGCATCTGGAAGCCGTCGGCCAGCTTGTCCCAGAACGACCGCGGCGGGATGCCCGCGGCCGAGGCCACCCGGATCTCCTTGGCGCAGGTGGCGGTGGCGTCCTCGCGGACCTGCCGGGCCTGCTCGGCCAGCACCTTGGCCGCGTCGAGGGCGAGGCCGTCACGGGCTTCGGTCAGGGCCCGGTCGGCGTCGGCCTGCGCGGCGCGGAGCCGGGGGACGTACGCGGAAAGGGCCTCGGCCGCCATCCGGTGCGAGGCGCAGACCTGCCGGATCTGCTCGGGGAAGTCGCCGTACTGGTCGGCGAACCGCTCCGCCGACAGCCCGGTCCAGGCGAGCACCGCCTCGTCGCCCATCGAGCGGACGGCCAGGCCCGCGGCCTCGGCGTCGTCGGCGAACCGCATCAGCCGACCGGCCAGGGCCTCGGCCGCCTCGCAGGATCCCGGCGCCGGGTCCGACTCCAGGTCCAGGACCCACCAGTCGAGCGGGCGAGACATGCGGTCCTCCTCGGGTGTTGCACAACGCTGCAAATGGTGGGCACCCAACTCCCGCGAGGAAACGACTTGGGGCGAACAGACCTCATGTCAGGTCCGTTCATCCCGATCGGCCATGACCGTCGCGGGGGCTTTGGCACAGTGCTCGTGTGGATCACTCGGAGGTCGAAGGGCTGAGCCGCGCCCTTCAGGACGTGTCGGCGGCGATGTGGACCGCCCCGGAGTGGATCACCGGCACGATCGGCGATCCGGCCGTCGACGGCGCCATCCGGCAGTTCGAGTCCGGCTGGGCCGACGGCCGCGTCCAGGTTCAGGAGAACTGCAAGACGCTGGGCGACCTGGCCGACCGGGCGCTACGCCGGTCCGGGGCGGCGGGATGACGGGCGCCGTCGCGCCCACCGGTTTCGCCCTCTCGGTGCCGCCGAGCTGGTACGAGGTCGACCTGCACCCGCAGACCCGGAACGGCTCGATCACCAGCCTGGTGCGCGACCGGGTGACCGAGGTGCCCGCGCTCGAACCGCACCGCCTCGCGCTGACCCACGCCCTGCGCGCCGCCGCCCGGACCGCCCATTCGCATGGTGCGGTCTACTGCGGGGTGCTGGCCGAGGGCTTCGACGCCGCGCTGCTCACCGCCACAGTGACGGTGTCGGTGGTGGCCGCGCCGGGCGAGGTGGCCGCGGTCGGCAAGCACCTGCGCGCCATCCCGGAACGCGGGGCGGACAAGCCGTGGCGGGTCGTCGAGGACGTCGAACTGCCGCACATCGGCCGGGTCACCCGGACCCGGGGTGTCGAGGACGTGCCGATGCCGGACGGCGCCGGCTGGGTGCGGACCGCCCTGCTGCAGACCTTCGTGCCGTTCCCGGGCGCCGGACCGGCCCGCGTCGCGCTGGTCACCGGCAGCAGCCCCGCGCTGCCGCTGGCGGCCGAGATGCACGACCTGTTCGACGCGGTGACGACCACCTTCCGCTTCCTCTGACCGCCGCGACGCGGAAGGTGGCCGGCGCGACCGGGTCCTAGAAGACCCCGGCCCGCATCGCGTAGGCCACGGCGTGCGAGCGGCTCTTCAGGTTGAGCCGGTGCGTCACGCCGTAGAGCACGTTCTTCACGGTCCGCTCCGAGTAGCAGAGCTCGGCCGCGATCTCCGGGGTCTCCTTGCCGTCGGCCAGCAGCCGGAGCACGTCGATCTCCCGGGCGGTCAGGCCCGAGGCGTTCAGCCCGTTCGGGGCGAGCACCTCGCGCTGAAGCCGGTCCACGTGCTTGAGCAGCTCGCCGACCAGGCTGGGCGGGATCACCCCGCCGCCGGCCACGGCGGTACGGATGCAGTGGCGCAGCCGGTCCTCGGTCAGCGCCGACCGGGGCAGCACGGCCACCACCCGGCACTCGACGGCGGTCAGCAGCTCACCCTCGTTGAGCTCGCTGACCACCAGCACCACCGGCTTCCCGGTGGCCTCGGCCGCGCGGCGCAGGCTGGACACCACATCGTGGCGCAGCCGGTCGGCCGCCACCACGGCGACGTCCGACGCGGCCCAGTCCTCCACGATCTCCACACCGGGGTCCTTCTCGATCAACCCGGCCAATCCGGCGTGACTCAGTGGATCCTGCGCCTGCAAGACGATCTTCACGGGGTCTCTCTCCTCACGACCAATCGACACTTCTCAGTCTGGGGAGGGGGGCTCCAGGGATTCTTCACACTTCCTCCATCCGGATCAACAACCGTCTGGTGGGACCCGGAGAACAGTGCTTGTAGAGATGGACGACAATGTCCGGGCCGGGGGGCCGAAACGGGGTGGCGTCGAGGGGGGCGGATGAGCGGAGAATTGCACGCGGAGGTGTTAGGCCAATTACGCGCAGTTGTCGACGGCGCCGACGTGGCCCTCGGCCCCTCCCGCCAGCGTGCTGTCTTCGCCGTACTGGTTTCGCAGGTCGGACGGGCGATGACCCGCGACGAGCTGGTCGACGCGGTCTGGGGGGACAGCGCACCGGCCAGCGCGGGAGGCAGCCTGCACACTTATGTGTCCGGGTTGCGGCGCGTTTTGGGTTCGGCTGCGGAGCGTCTTTCCACGGTTGCCGGCGGTTATCAATTGACGGCGTCGTCGGTCGATGTCGAAAAACTGACACATTGCCGGGGCGAGGCCGGCCGGCGGTTCCAGCAGGGCGATCTGCCCGGCGCCATAGCGGCGCTCGACCAGGGAATCGCGCTTTGGCGCGGCGAGCCGTACGCGGACGTTTCCGGACCGTACGTGGAACAGGAACGACAGCGGCTCGCCGAGATGCGCCTGAGCATGCTGGAACAGCGCGCCCGCGCCGCGCTGGAGCTGGGCCGCGGCGGTGAGGTGGTGACCGAGCTGCAGGGCCTGGTCCGCGATCATCCGCTGCACGAAGCGCTCTACGAGCTGTTGATGCGCGCGCTGGCCACCTCCGGGCGTACCGCCGACGCTCTCGAGGTTTATCAGACCGCGCGCGACACGCTGATCGCCGAACTGGGCATCGAGCCCGGCGCCACCCTGCGCAAACTCCAGAAAGACCTGCTGGCCGGCGACGCCACCGAGACCGCGCCGCCCCCGGCGGCCCGCCCCGAGCCACTCCCCCGGCTCCAGATCGCGCCCGCACACGTCACCCGGGCCCGCTCCGGCGTCCCGTTCGTCGGGCGCCACGACGAACTCAGCCTGCTCAGCGGCCTGGTCGACGACCTGGCCCAGGGGCGGGGCAACGCGGTCTGGCTGGAGGGCGAGGCCGGCATCGGCAAGTCCGAGCTGCTCGCCGCCGCGTTCGCCCGGACCACGGCGGCCGGCTGCCAGGTCGCCTGGAGTGTGGCCGACGAACTGGGCCAGCGGGTGCCGTACCAGGTCTTGATGGAAGCTCTCGGCCTGGAGAGCACGTCCAGCGACCCACGGCTGGCCGCGGTGGCCGAGCGGGTGCAGGGCGAGGGCGACACCGGCCTGCTCGCCTTCGTGCGGGAGGCCTGTCTCCAGGCGCCGCTGCTGCTGATCGTGGACGACATGCACTGGGCCGACGAGTCCAGCGTGCTGGCCTGGGGGCGGCTGGCCGGCGCCGTGCGGCGCCTGCCGCTGCTGCTGGTGGCCGCGACCCGGCCGGACACCCGGCTCGGTCAGCTCCGCCGGGCGCTGATCGGCCGCGAGGCGCACATGCTCGACCTCGAGCCGCTGAGCACGCCCGAGGTCGAGACGCTGATCGGTGGCATCGTCGGTGGCGCGCCCGGCGAAGGACTGCGGTCGCTGGCCGCCCGCGCCGGCGGCAACCCGCTCTACACCCGGGAGATGGCGGCCGACCTGGTCCGGCAGCGGTCGGTCACGGTGATCGACGGCGTCGCCGAGGTCGCCGAGTCGGTGGTGGACAAGATGCCGGCCTCGCTGATCGGCGCGGTCCGGCGCACCCTGGAGTCGCTGTCCCCGGACACCCAGGAGGTGCTCCGGCTGGCGGCGTTGCTGGGCATGGAGTTCGCCGCGGCCGACGTGGTGGCGCTGACCGGCCGGTCGCCGGTGCTGCTGGTGCGTACGTTCGACGAGGCCGTCGCCGCGCACGTGATCGTCGAGTCCGGCCGGTTCCTGACCTTCCGCCACCCCTTCCTGCGCCAGGCGCTGCACGACGCCATCCCGTTCCCGCTCCGGGCCACCTTGCGCCGGCACGCGGCCGAGGCGCTGGCCCAGGCGGGCAGCCCGGTCAACCGGATCGCCGAGCAGCTCGCGGCCGAGCCCATGGTGATCGACACCTGGGTGGTTCGCTGGATCATCGGCAACCTGACCCGGCTCATCGAGCAGGCCCCGCGCATGGTCGCCGACCTGCTCCGCCAGGTGCTGGCCACCGACGTGCCGGCCCGCGACCAGCGCGAGCTGCTGCTCGTGGCGACGACCAAGCTGCTGTTCCGGCTGGACGAGTTCCCGGAGACCGAGGGGCGCGAGGCGTTGAGCGTCGCGACCGATCCGGCCGACCGGGCCGAGATGCGTCAGCTGCTCGCGGCCATGCGATACCGGCGCGGCGACAAGCACAGCGCCATCACCATGCTCAACGAGGCGCTGGAACAGCCCGACGCGCCGGAAATCTGGCGGACCCGGCATCAGGTCCTGCGGGCCCAGTTCAGCCGTGGTGACCTCGGTGACCTGGACAAGGCCGAACATCAGGCGATCGAGACGTTCGAGCTGGCCGATTCCGCGTACGAGGCGGCCTTCGCCCTGCAGACCCGCTGGCTGGTCGATTCGATCCGCCGCGATCACCTGGCCGCCCTGCACCACATCGACACGGCCATCGAGACGCTCGGCGAGCAGGACGCCGCCCTGCTCTACGACCTGATGGACAACCGGGTGTTCTCGCTGCAGAACCTGGACCGGCTCAAGGAGGCCGGCGAGACCATCCGCTCCGGCGCCGACGTGGCCCGGCGCCACGGCCTGCCGGCCACCCTCCAGGTGGCGTCGGCGGTGCAGTTCTACTGGCAGGGCCGCTGGGACGAGGCGCTGACCGAGATCAACGCGGTCACCAGCACCGATCCGGGCATGACCTTCCACGGCACCCGGGAACTGCCGGCGGTCGCCATGCTGCTGCACGGGGTGGCCGCCCTGATCGCCGGCCGGCGTGGCGAGTGGGCCACCGCCCAGGCCCACCTGGACGCCGCCGACGCCCAGCTGCCGACGACCGCCTCCGAGCGGGAGGCCTGTGACTTCCTGCTGATGGCCCGGTCGCTGATGCTCGAGCGGGAGGGCCGGCCCGAGGAGGCGCTGGCCGTGGTGAAGCCGCTCTGGGAGTCCACCTACGCGCCGATGATGCTGCGTCACCAGTGGCTGCCCGACATCGTCCGGCTGGCCGGTGTGGTCGGCGACGACGAGGTGGCCACCAGCGCGGCGGCGACCTGCGCGGACGAGGCGGCGGCCGAGACCGTGCCGGCCCGGGCCTTCACCGCCGCGGCCCGGATCCGCACGCTGCGCACCGGCAACCCGGAACACGCTCGGCAGGCGGCCGAGCACTACCGTTCGGTCGGGCGGGTTCCCGAGCTGGCCGCGGCCCTGGAGGAGGCGGGCGATCCGGCCGCCGCCGAGATCTATCGTTCGCTCGGCGCCGCCTGGGATCTCCGGCGGCTGAAGGGGGCCTGACTTTTAGTTTCAGGGCATCATTCGAGTGGGCGGGGGGCCACGGGAAGAAACGCACAGACGTCGAGGGGGGCGGATGAGCGGTGAATTGCACGCGGAGGTGTTAGGCCAATTACGCGCGGTTGTCGACGGCGCGGACGTGGTCCTCGGCCCCTCCCGCCAGCGTGCTGTCTTCGCCGTACTGGTTTCGCAGGTCGGACGGGCGATGACCCGCGACGAGCTGGTCGACGCGGTCTGGGGGGACAGCGCACCGGCCAGCGCGGGAGGCAGCCTGCACACCTACGTGTCCGGGTTGCGGCGCGTTCTGGGTCCGGCTGCGGAGCGTCTTTCCACGGTCGCGGGCGGTTATCAATTGACCGCGTCGTCGGTCGATGTCGAAAAACTGACACAGGGCCGGAGCGAGGCCCATCGCCGGCTGCGCGAGGGGGATCGCGCGGGGGCGATCGCCGCCCTGGACGCCGGGCTCGCGCTGTGGCGCGGTGAGCCGTACGCGGGTGTCACCGGACCGTATGTGGAACAGGAACGGCGACGGCTGGGCGAGATGCGGCTGGGCATGCTGGAGCAGCGCGCCCGGACCGTGCTGGAGCTGGGCCGCGGTGGCGAGGTGGTGACCGAGCTGCAGGGCCTGGTCCGCGATCATCCGCTGCACGAGGTTCTGTACGAGTTGCTGATGCGCGCGCTGGCGAGCTCCGGGCGTACCGCCGAAGCTCTCGAGGTTTATCAGACCGCGCGCGGTGTCCTGATCGCCGAGCTGGGCATCGAGCCCGGAACGGCGCTGCGGAAGGTGCAACGCGACCTGCTCGCCGGTGAGATCGCCGAGGTCGCGCCGCCGGTCGTCGCGCCGCCGCCACCGCCCGTCCCGGAACCGATCCCGCGGCTGCGGATCGTGCCCGCGCATGTCACCCGGGCCCGTTCCGGCGTCCCGTTCATCGGGCGCCGCGACGAACTGGAGCTGCTCAGCGGCCTGGTCGACGACCTGGCTCAGGGCCGGGGCAACGCGGTCTGGCTCGAGGGCGAGGCCGGCATCGGCAAGTCCGAGCTGCTCACCTCGGCGTTCGCCCGGGCCACCGCGGCCGGCTGCCAGGTCGCCTGGGGCATCGCCGAAGAGCTCGGGCAGCGGGTCCCGTTCCAGGCGCTGATGGAGGCCCTCGGGCTCGAGACCACGTCCAGCGACCCGCGCCTGGCCGCGGCGGCCGAGCGGCTCCAGGGCGAGGGCGACACCGGCCTGCTCGGGTTCATCCGGGAGGCCTGCCTGCGGGCGCCGCTGCTGCTGATCGTGGACGACATGCACTGGGCCGACGAGTCCAGCGTGCTGGTCTGGGGCCGGCTGGCCAGCGCCGTCCGGCGGTTGCCGCTGCTGCTCGTGGCCGCTTCCCGGCCGGACACCCGGCTGGGCCAGCTCCGCCGGGCGCTGATCGGCCGCGAGGCGCACATCCTCGACCTGAAGCCGCTCAGCACGCCCGACGTCGAGACGTTGATCGGCGACATCGTCGGCGGCGCGCCCGGCGAAGGACTGCGGTACCTGGCCGCGCGGACCGGCGGCAACCCGCTCTACACCCGGGAGATGGCGGCCGACCTGGTGCGCCAGCGGTCGGTCACGGTGGTCGACGGCGTCGCCGAGGTCGACGGCACGGTCGCCGACCGGATGCCCGCCTCGCTGATCGGGGCGGTCCGGCGCACCCTGGAATCGCTGTCCCCGGACACCCAGGAGGTCCTGAGGCTGGCCGCGCTGCTCGGCATGGAGTTCGCCGCGGCCGACGTGGTCGCTCTGACCGGCCGATCGCCGGTGCTGCTGGTGCGTACGTTCGACGAGGCCGCCGCCGCGCACGTCATCGTCGAATCCGGACAGTTCCTGACGTTCCGGCATCCGTTCCTCCGGCAGGCGCTGCACGACGCGATCCCGGTCCCGCTTCGGTCCACCTTGCGGCGGCACGCGGCCGAGGCGCTGGCCCGGGCGGGCAGCCCGGTCAACCGGATCGCCGAGCAACTGGCCGCCGAGGTGCTGGTGGTCGACACCTGGGTGGTCGGCTGGATGACCGGCAACCTGACCCGGCTGATCAAGGCCGCGCCACGGGTCGCCGGCGACCTGCTGCGCCAGGTGCTGGCCACCGACGTGCCGACCCGGGAACAACGCGAGACGCTGCTGCTGGCCACGACCAAGCTGCTGTTCCGGCTGGACGAGTTCCCGGAGGCCGAGGCGCGCGAGGCGCTGGGCCTGGCCTCGGCGGTGCCCGCCCGCGAGGAGATGCGCCACCTGCTCGCCACCATGCGGTACCGGCGCGGCGACGAGCACGGCGCGATCGGGCTGCTCAACGAGGCCCTCGAACGGCCCGAGGTGCCCGAGCTCTGGCGGACCCGGCATCGGATCCTGCGCGCCCAGTTCAGCCGGGGCAGCCTCGACGACCTGGACAAGGCCGAACACCGCGCGGTGGAGATGCACGAGCTGGCCGACTCGGCGTACGAGAAGGCCTTCGCCCTGCAGACCCGCTGGCTGATCGACTCGATCCGCCGCGACCACCTCTCCGCCCTGAACCACGTCGACCAGGCCATCGAGACGGTCGGTGACGAGGACGCCGCCCTGCTCTACGACCTGATGGACAACCGGGTGTTCTCGCTGCAGAACCTGGACCGGCTGGACGAGGCGGGCGAGACCATCCGCTCCGGCGCCGACGTGGCCCGGCGGTACGGCCTCCCGGCCAGCCTCCAGGTGGCGGCGGCCGTGCAGTACTACTGGCAGGGCCGGTGGGACGAGGCGCTGACCGAGATCAGCGAGGTCACCGACACCGATCCGGCCATAACGTTTCATGGCACCCGGGAGCCACCGGCGGTGGCCATGCTGCTGCACGGTGTGGCCGCGCTGATCGCCGGTCGGCGGGGCGACCCGGCCACCGCCAAGGCCCACCTGGAGGCGGCCGAGGCGCAACTGCCGGCCACCATCGCCGAGCGGGAGGCCTGCGACTTCCTGCTGATGGCCCGGTCGCTGACCCTGGTGCAGGAGGGCCGGCCGGAGGACGCGCTGGCCGTGCTCGCGCCGCTGTGGGAGCCGACGTACGCCCCGCTGATGCTCCGCCACCAGTGGCTGCCCGACATCGTCCGGCTGGCCCGCTCGGTCGGCAACGAGGAGGTGGCCGCGACCGCGGCGTCGACCTGCGCCGACGAGGCGGCGGCCGAGACCGTGCCGGCGCGGGCGTTCGCGGCGGCGGCCCGGATCCGCACGCTGCGCACCGGCAACCCGGAGCACGCCCGGCAGGCCGCCGAGCACTACCGCGCGGTCGGCCGGCTCCCGGAGCTGGGCGCGGCGCTGGAGGAGGCCGGCGACCCGGCCGCCGCCGACATCTACCGCACCCTGGGCGCCGCCTGGGACCTGCGCCGGGTCAAGGGAGTGTGAGGGCCGGGCCCTATTTGAGGTGGGCGGTGCCCAGCACGTGTCCCTGCCGGTCGGCGATCGCGACCGCGCTGACGTTGGGCAGCTGGATCGAGCTGGCTCCGATCACCTTGGCGCTGCCGCTGGGCGTCGGCCCCCAGACGGCGGCCTGCTCGACCTGCCCGCCGTAGTTGCGGATCTGGCAGATGAACGGGCCCTCGCCCTCGAGCCGGGACACGTCCAGCGACACCGAGACGCCCCAGGTCTTCGGGGTGAGCACGGCCTCGCCGGAGAGGCCGCTGCCCGCCTCCGACTCGAACTGGGCGGTGACCAGCTCGGGGCTGGGCAGCACCTGCGGCTGTCGCTGGCCGCGGTCGGCGGTGATCACGCCGAAGCCGACCGCCACCGCGACCAGCACCACGGCCGCGGCGGCCAGCCAGCGGACCCGGGCCAGCCGCTGGGTGCGGGACTTCTCGGCGCGCATCCGGCGGAGCAGGCCCTCGATGCGTTCCGGGCTGGGCCGGGTGCCGATGGCCAGCGCCGGCCCGGCCGCCTCGGTGCCGCCGTTGGCCCGGACCGTCTCGGGCAGCCGCTGCAACAGCTCGGGCACCGGCGCCAGGATGTCGAGCTCGCCGCGGCAGTCGTCACAGTCGCGCAGGTGGGCGTCCAGACGGTCGGTGTCCGCCTCGTCCAGGCCGCCGAGGAGGTAGCCGCCGAGGAGGCGGCGCAGCTCGTCGTGATCGCTCGTGCTCATCGCAGCACCCCCATCTCCTCGAACGCGGTACGCAGAGCCCGGACGGCGTAGTAGGCCCGCGACTTGACCGTTCCCTCGGGAACGGCGAGCTTGCGGGCGGCGTCGGCCACGCTCTTCCCCTCGTAGTACATGGCGCGGACCACGGCCTGATGCTCGTCCGACAACCGCTCCAGCGCCTCGGCCACCAGCCAGCCCTCGACCAGCTGGTCGACGTTGTCGGCCGAGGGCACCGCGTTCACCGCGGCCTCGTCGGCGACCAGGTGGGGGCGGCGCTGCTCGGCCCGCCAGGCGTTGGTGACCACGTTACGGGCGATGGTCAGCAGGTAGGAGCGGGTCCGTCCCGGGTCGGTGTCCAGGTGGTCGATGTGTTTCCAGGCGCGCAGCAGGGTCTCCTGCACCAGGTCTTCGGCCTTGTGCCGGTCCCGCACATAGCGCGAGATGAAGCTGAGAAGCACCGCGTAATGCTCCGTGTAGAGCGCGGTCATCAGCTCCTCGTCGGGACTCACCCGTCTCTTCATCGCCCGCCTGGTCTCTCCTCGGTGTGCGGTCCGGCCACCTTCTTGTACACCGTGAAGCTGGGTTCGGTTCGACCCGGGTGCGGACACGCGGTCGAGACACCTACAGGGAGATGCCCGGTCCCCCCTCGCCGGGGACCGGGCATCGTCTTGGGACGGACACCGCTCAGGTAGTCGTCAGCAGTCGCCCGGACCGCCGAACTTGAAGGTGCGATCGCTGTAGAAGTCGGTCGGGTACACCGGCGGCTTCTTGGGGTCGGGATCCGGGTCCGGGTGCGGGCTCTTCGACTCGAGCGTGTACGCCACCTTCGGCCCGTTGATCAGCGAGAGGCTGTTGAACCGGTTCGCCGTGTCCTTGCCGGCCAGGGTGCCGTTGCCCATGTCGGTGCAGGGCTCGTACTTGGACGAGGCGACCTCACCGAACCACTGGACCAGTCCGCCCTTGGTGTACCGGTCCTTCCACAGCTTGTTGTCGAAGTACCCGATCCACACCGAGTCGTACGCGATCCACCAGGCGTCGTCGAACTGCTGGATGCCGAACTTCTTGTAGACGCCGGTCGGCAGCGTGTCGCCGGGGACCACGTCCTTGCTGATCTGCGTCCACCCGCACGAGTTCCAGCAGGTCTCCTTGTCGTCCACCCAGTGGTAGACGAACAGGTGCGGGTCGACGTCGCCGTTGACGTTCCGGCTGACCACCCAGCCGACCTCGACCTTCTGCATGCCGTCGGCGGACTGCACGGTCATCTCGGCCAGAGTGTGGTAGTCGCCCTCGGCGAGGTACGGCTTGCTGATCAGCACGTTGGCCGAGGTGCCGTCGGTCTCCGCGTACTGCCAGCCGGAGGCGTAGTGGTACTTGACGTCCTTCGCCTTCTTGGGCTCCGCCTCGCGCAGCGCGCCGACGACCGGCGGCGCGGGAGCGACCGTCGTACGGCCGTGCCGCAGCGTGCGCTTCTTGTTGGTGAAGCCCTTGGGACCGAACTCCGGCACCGGGAGGGTCGACGCCTTGGCGCCGGCCGGCGCGATGTCGGCGCCGGTCGCGGCGAGCGAGTTGCTGGTGGCGCCGGGCGCACCCTTCTTCACCGGCGACGGCTTCTCCCCCCACGGCAACAGCGGCGGCGGCTGGCGTAGGCCGTCATCGGCGGCCGCGGCGGGAGCGGACGATTGCGCGGCGGCGGCCGCGGGCACCTCGTCCGCGTTGGCGTTCACGATCGAGAGGACACCAACGGATCCGGCTACGGCAGCGGCTAGGCCGGCGGCCAATAAACCGCGGCGGGGAATCGACACGTGTCCGTCCTCGTTCATCGGGGGATCGGAGGCTGAGTGTGCGAGGGACCTCCGGCACCGGCTCTTGAGCGGCGACGCCACCATATAGCTTCCTCAATTGCGCAGTCGCGCTCTGAGCTGCTTTTCCGCCTTGACGGTCGGTCGTGTGGACCGATCAGGTGATGGCACGACCATTGCGGTCGACGGAGCGTGTCGGTGTCGTCGCTGAACGCCGACTTCAGCGACCGTTCAGAAAGAGGCAAACTGCAGGGTGGCTCTTTCGGGTCTAGCGTGAGATCCATGTCCGGCGTGCGCGTACTCGCTCTCACCGCGGACGGGGCCGAGGAGCACTCGATCGCCGACGTGGCGGCGCTCCTTATGCGGGAAGAAGTCCTGATCTGGGTGGACATTCCAGAGTGCAGTGACGAGGCCGTCGCTCTGCTCACCGATGTTCTCGAGTTGCATCCCCTTGCTGTCCGCGATTGCCTGCAGCGCAATCGGGTGCCCCGGGTACGGATCTATCAGCATCAACAATTGCTGATCCTGCATGGTCCCGAACGTGGTCCTTCCGGACATGTCCATTACATCGAATTGGACCAGATCATCGGTGAAAAGTATGTGGTCACCGTGCACGGCCCGATCAATCCCGCTGTCGACCCAGACGTCGCTTTGCGCGAGACGAGCGCAGTCCGGCGGCGGATCGAGTCGGGCCGGCTGCGGCCCCGGACGCCGATCGAGCTCTCGTACGCGATCGTCAGCGCCCTGACCCACCGCCTGGAGCAGTTCATCGAGGATCTCACCCGGGACGTGTGGATGCTGGAGCAGCGGGTCACCGGCGGGCACATGGGCAATCCCGAGGAGTTCCTGGAGGAGCTCTTCCAGGCCCGGCACGGCCTGCTCGCGGCCCGCACGATGGGCGCGCTCGGCGCCGAGGTGTACGGCCGGTTGGCCACCCTGGGCAACCGCCTCCCCCACGCCGAGGTCGACCTTCCGCTGGTCAACGACGTGGTGGACCAGCTCAACCGGATCCGCGGCCTGGCCGACGGCGAGCGCGAGTACCTGCAGGGCGTGATCGAGTTCTACCGGGCGCGGGCCGAGACCAAGATGACCATCGCGGCCGAGCGGCTGGCCGTGATCGCCGTGGTCACCCTGCCCATCACGGCGCTCTCCTCGATCTACGGCATGAACATCATCGTCAACGACCGCACCCACGTCAGCGCGCTGATCGGCGTCCTGGCCGTCATGGTGATCATGTCGGTGTTGCTGCTGACCTGGGCCAAACGGCGCGGCTGGTGGTGAGCCGACCCATCCGCCGGCCCCGCGGCTCCGAATCAGGCGTGTGGACGACCTGGTCAACGGCCGCTACCGCCTGCTCGATCTGATCGGCGCGGGCGGGATGGGCCGCGTCTTCCTGGCCCACGACGAGCTGCTCGACCGGCAGGTGGCGATCAAGTCGCTCTACCAGGACGAGGTCATCCGGGAGGCACGGGCGGCCGCGCGCCTCGACCATCCGAACGTGGTCCAGGTCTTCGACGTGATCGACTCGCCCGGCGACTGCTGGATCGTGATGGAGTACGTGCCGTCGCGCTCGCTCCAGCACGCCGCCCCGGTCACCCATCGCGAGGCGGCCCGGATCGGGCTCGGCGTCCTCGACGCGCTGCGCGCCGCGCACACCGCCGGCGTGCTGCACGGTGACGTCAAGCCGCACAACGTGCTGCTCGCCGACGACGGCCGGGTGGTGCTCACCGACTTCGGCCAGGCCACGGTGGACCAGGCCGGGCCCGACCCGGCGATCGGGTCGCCGCAGTACCTGGCGCCGGAGCGCATCCGCGGCGAGCGGTCCGGGCCGGCGGCCGACCTGTGGTCGCTGGGCGTGACGCTGCACGCGGCGGTCGAGGGCCGGTCGCCGTACGCCCGGGACACCGCGCTCGCCTCGCTGCACGCGGTCCTCACCCAGCTGCCGGATCCGCCGGCGAGGCCCGGGCCGCTGACCCCGGTCATCGCGAAGCTGCTGGTGCCGGCCCCGGGCGCCCGGCTGACCGCGGACCGGCTGGAGCCGTTGCTGCGGCGGGTGGCCGACCGGACGATGGGCGTCTTCCCGGTGCCGGCCCGGAAGGCCGGACGACGGCTGGCCCGCAGTACGAAGATCAGCGTCGCGCTGGCCGCGGTGGTGCTGGCCGGAACCGCCGGGACGGCCCTGGCCCGCGAGGCCGTGACCCCTCCATCGGTACGCCCGTCCGCCTCCCCGCCCGCCGCCGACCTCTGCGACGAGGTGTCCGTGGCCGGCTCGTACGTCGATGACGGCCCGGACGCGCCGGGGTATCGGCCGGCCGGCTGGGCCGGGTTCGACGATCCGCTCGGCTTCCGCCTGGCCCTGCCGCCGGGCTGGACCCGCGCGTCCGACGGCCGGGCGGCCTGTTTCCGCGATCCGGGGAGCCGGCGCTCGTTGCGCGTACGGCCCGATCTTGCTCTGGAACCCACCCGGCCAACCCGTACGACCACCTCATGGACCAGATCGTGGCGAGCTTCACCCCGCTCCCACATGGTGGTACCGGCATTGACCCGTCACCTCGTGGCCGATGACCATGGTCGCATGAATCGGCAGGGCCTCCTTCTCACCGCCCGCCTGGCGATCGACCTGGCGCGGTGCGCCAGCGCGCGCTGTCCGCGCTGACCAGCGCCTTCTCTCCCACATTTCCCCCTTGCGCGACCGGATTTCGCACCGGCGGATCCGCGTGTCTGCGCACGCTTGGTCGCCGTATCGCGGTAAACCTATAGAACTGATAGGCAATATATGCAAACGGAGGAGCTCCCGTGACCGCCATCGACCTTCGCCTCGACCACCTCGCCATCGCCCGGCAATACGCCGACGACCCGTCGAGCTGGCCGGTCGCGCCGCGGTTCACCCCGGGTGAACGCTGGTACCAGCGCCTCAACGTCGCCGACGACCACGAGGTCTGGCTGCTCACCTGGCTGCCCGGCCAGGGCACCGACCTGCACGACCACGGCGGTTCGGCCGGCGCCTTCCACGTCTACGCCGGAACGCTCACCGAGGACACCGTGGCCGGCGAGGACGGCCCGCCCCGGATCGCCGCCCGAGAGCTGGGCGAAGGCGCCGGTCGCCGGTTCGGCACCCGGCACATCCACCGGATCACCAACCGGTCGAACCGCCCGGCGATCAGCATCCACGCGTACGGTCCGGCGCTGACCACCATGACCCGCTACCGGATCGCCGAGGGTGGCCTGGCCGTGGAGACCGTCGAGCGGGCGGGAGCGCAGTGGTGACCGCCGTCCTCCGTACCGCGCCCAGCTTCGTCGCGCCGCCGCCGGGCTCGACCGGCATCGACGACCTGCTCGCCGCCGCCCGCACCCGCATCCGCCGGCTGGACCCCCGGGAGACCTTCGTCGCCGTCGAGCGGGGCGCCGTCCTGATCGACATCCGCCCGGCGGCCCAGCGGGCCCTGAACGGCGAGATCCCGGGCGCCCTGATCATCGAACGCAACGTGCTGGAGTGGCGCCTCGACCCCCGGAGCGACGCCCGGCTGGGCTTCGCCACCCGCTACGACCTCGAGGTGATCATCACCTGCCAGGAGGGTTACACCAGTTCCCTGGCCGCCGCCTCACTCCAGGACCTGGGCCTGCACCGGGCGGCCGACCTGGCCGGCGGCTTCGCCGCCTGGAAGGCGGCGGGCCTGCCTACCGTTGGTACTAGGGGATAAGTCAGGGGATCTGGTGGGGTTAGCACCACCCCTCGCGCGGCCGGGCGGCCCTAGGTTTGTCGGCATGAAGCGAATCGGTAGCGCTCTCCTCTGGCTCGCCGGGGTCTACTTCGTCGCTCGCGCCGTGGTCGAGCCGTTCACGATCGACTTCGGCGACCCCTCGACCTATCTGCACGACTGGGGCGGCCCGGGCCTGATCGGCGTGCTGTTCGTGCACTGTGGACTGGGCGTGGTGGCCGCCGCCCTGATGGCCTGGCGGCTGATGCGGAGCTCGTCGCTCCGGCTCCAGGCCGACCGGTCCGCGCCACCGCCGGACGGCGACGCGGACCGGCCACACCGGGTGCTGTCAATGGCCGGCGTCGGGGCGGGCCTGCCGGGGCAGCAGGAACGCGGCGGCGAAGGCGACCAGGATCATCAGGAACGCCACGCCTAGGCTGCGCACGGCCGAGTCGCGGAAGGCGTCCTTGACGACACCCTGCGCGTACTCGCCGACCCGGTCACCGGTCGGGCCCGCGGGGGCGGCCCGGCAGGACGCGGGCTGCACGTCCGGGTCGTCCTCGGCGACCCGGTCGTGCAGGCACGCACGGATCCCGGCCGCGACGCCCGCCTGCTGACCGGCGGGCACGCCCGCCTCGGCCAGCACCGCGGTCAGCTTGGCCGGCGACTGGTCGACGTGCGAGGTGACCGACCCGGGCAGCAGGCCGAAGAAGACCGTGCCGAGCAGCGCGATGCCGAACGCGCCGCCCAGCTGCTGCACCGAGGTGAGCGCGCCGGAGGCCGAACCGGTCTCCTCGTCGTCCACGCCGGCCAGCACGATGTTGAAGAACGGCGCCATGGCCAGGCCCATGCCGACGCCGAGCGGGAGCAGGCCGGCGATCAGGTGCCACGGTTCGAGGTCGGCGCCGGACAGCGCCACGGTGGCGGCCACCACGCCGGTCCCCACCAGCATCACGGCGATGCCGAGCATCAGCAGCCGCCGGCCCAGCCGCTCGGTCAGCCCCGACCCGGCCGCGATGAAGCCGGCGATCATGCCCACCGCCTGCGGCAGCGTGGTCAAACCGGCCTTGATCGGCGAGTAGCCGAGCCCGACCTGCAGGTAGAGCGTGAAGATCAGGCCGACGCCGATCAGCGCCCCGAAGAACACCATGCCGACCGCCAGGCCGCCGGTGAACGCCCGCTTGCCGAACAGGCTCGGGGTGACCAGCGGGTCGAGGCCACGCTTGTCGCGCCGGTTCTCGTAGGCGCCGAACAGCCCGAACACCACCAGGCCGGCGGCCAGCATCACGAAGATCCAGACCGGCCAGTCCAGCTCGCGGCCCTGAACCAGCGGGAAGAGCAGCAGGAAGCCGCCGATCGCGGCGAGGACCACGCCGGCCAGGTCGAGCCGCAGCGGCCGCTCGGACTTGAACTCGGGCAGGAACTTGAGTGCGCCGATGATCGCGAAGAGGCCCAGCGGGAGGTTGATGAAGAAGATCATCCGCCAGCCGGCCCCGAAGTAGTCGGCGTCGACCAGCCAGCCGGCCAGGATCGGGCCGCCCACCGCGCCGAGGCCCATCACCGGCCCGAACGCGCCGAAGGCCTTGGCCTGCTCGGCCGGCGAGAACATCTGCCGGATCATGCCGAGGCCCTGAGGCAGCATGAGCGCGCCGAACAGGCCCTGCACGGCGCGGGCGCCGATCAGCATGCTCGGGCTCCACGACACCGCGCAGAGCATCGAGGCGAGGGTGAAGCCGGCCGCGCCGATCAGGAACATCCGGCGGCGGCCGAAGATGTCGCCGAGCCGGCCGCCGGTCAGCAGGCCGATGGCCATGGCCAGGGTGTACGCGGCGCCGAGCCACTGGATCAGCGAGTACGACCCGCCGATCTCCGCCCTGATCACCGGCCCGGCGATCGACGTGACCAGGGCGTCCAAGAGGTCCATGACCTCGACCGCGAGGATCACGAACAAGGCGGCCCAGCGCCATCGATACGGAGTTTCGGTCTTGTCCAGAACACTGTTCGTCGTCACGAACACCGTTCTACGGCCGAACACTGTTCGCGTCAAGTACATTGTTCGATGATGGACATCCCCCTGCCGCCGTGGCGCCAGCCCTCCCCCACGCGGGCCCGCGCCGCCCGCCCGCCGCTGACCCGTGACCAGATCGTTCGGGCCGCGCTGCGCATCGTCGCCGCCGAGGGGCTCGACGCGGTGAGCATGCGCCGGGTGGCCGCCGAGTTCGACACCGGCGCGTCCAGCCTCTACGCCCACGTGGCCAACAAGGACGAGCTCTATCAGCTGATGTTCGACGAGATCTGCCGGGACATCCCGATCCCGGCGCCCGACCCGGCCCGCTGGCAGGAACAGATCAAGGAACTGGCCCGGTCCGGGTACGAGGCGATGGTGCGCCACGGCGACGTGGCCAAGGCCGCGATGGCGCAGATTCCGACCGGGCCGCACGCGATGCGGGTCTCCGACGCGATGTTCGGCCTGCTGCTGGGTGCCGGGATGGACCCGACGAAGGCCGGCTGGGCGCTCGACCGGATCTTTCTGTACATCGTCGCCGACGCCTACGAGAACTCGCTCTACCTCCAGCGCTTCGGCGACTCACCGGAGCGGGTGCACGAGTACTTCGTCGAGTTCACCGGCCAGTTGCGCGACTACTACGAGTCCCTGCCGGCGTCCCACTATCCCCACCTGCGCGCCCACGGCGAGGCGCTGACCAGCGGCGACGGGCGTCAGCGGTTCGAGTTCGGGCTCGACATGCTGGTCGACGGGCTGGCCCGGCTCATTCCGGCGGCGCCTGCATCGGAGTAGCGGCCAGGGCCCGCGCCACGGTGACCAGGTTCTGGGCCATGGCCCGGCCGGTCTTGTCGGCCCAGTCGTGGCCACGCTGCTCGTCGAGGTAGTCCGGTCCGGCGCCCGGGCCCAGGTGCCAGTAGGTCCAGGACTGCCCGGGAATGGTGTAGCCGATGTCGCCGAGCGCGCCCGCGATCTCGCCGATCACGTGGTGGGCGCCGTCCTCGTTGCCGGTGTTCACCACGCCGGCGACGCGGTTGTAGGCGACCGGGCGACCGCTGTCGTCGGTCTCGGTGATCAGCGCGTCCATCCGCTCGATCACCCGCTGGGCCACCGACGAGGGCTTGCCCACCCAGGTCGGGCTGGCGATCACCAGGATCTCGCTGGCCAGCACCTTCTCGCGGATGGCGGGCCAGGCGTCGCCCGGGCCCATGTCGTTCTCGACGCCGGGCTTGATGTCGTGGTCGACCGCCCGCACCCACTCCACGGTCACGCCGTCCTTCTCCATCGCCTCGGCCACCACGCGCGCGAGGGCCTCGGTGTTCGACGGCTGAGGCGACGGCTTGAGCGTGCAGTTGATGACCAGGGCCCGCATGAGGAAGAACCTTTCCGGTGTACGCCGTGACGATCAGGACGTACCCGACGATGAGCCTTCTACACCCGGCGGCGATTCGAGGCCGTCCCGGCCGCGACCGGCTCCT
This sequence comes from Actinoplanes sp. NPDC089786, assembly GCF_040684855.1. Classification (NCBI taxonomy): domain Bacteria; kingdom Bacillati; phylum Actinomycetota; class Actinomycetes; order Micromonosporales; family Micromonosporaceae; genus Actinoplanes; species Actinoplanes sp. NPDC089786. Next base: position 279,420 of record NZ_JBFBGU010000008.1, on the reverse strand, counting down.
CCCGGTCGTTCACCAGCGGCTTTCAGCGCTCTGCACGATCAACTTCGGGCCGCGGTGGGAGTTTTCGCGAAACCGAAAAGTCAGGCGTTTCGGTCTGGGCTATTGGCACCAGCAGCAAACTGCCGATACTGGGGTCATGTCGGAGTGGATCGAGCCGCCTGACCGGTTTCCCGTGCCGGTCACCGCTTACGGTCCACTTCATCTGCTCGCGCGCCGGGCCTACGAGCTCGCCACCGGCGGCCACACCCCCGAGGCGATCCGGGCCGCCGAGGCCTACCTGACGATCGCCGAGGCGGTCGACGACCAGCGGACCATCGCCTTCCTCCAGCAGGCGAAGATGTACGCGTTCCTCTACGGCGGCCGGATCGACGACGCCACCGCGGTGGGCGAGCTGCTGCTGGCCACCCACCGGCGCACCGGCAACGTGGTGGCCGAGGCCAAGGTGCTCTGCGACCTCGCACAGATGCGGGTGCTGCAGACCCGCTACGTGGACGGCATGCGTTACCTGGCCCGGGCCGGCATGCTGCTCGACCTCTGCCCGCGGTCCGAGCGCCACCGGTCGGCGATGTGCTCCTTCGCGCACGCCGCGGCCGTGGCCCAGATGTACGAGACCGCGGCCGACGCGTACGAGCGCCTCACCGCCCAGGACGGCGACAGCTCCCGGACCACCACCTTCGACCTGGTCTACTCGCGCACCCTGCTCTACTGGGGCGTCCGCCTCGACCACGTCGGCCGCTTCGACGAGGCGGCCACCCGGCTCCGGCGCACGGCGGCGATCACCCGGCGCTGGCTCGACCAGCACCCCGGCGACCCCTGCATGACCGCGGTCCAGGCCCTGGCCCTGGCCAAGCTCGGTGACACGGCGGTGGCCGAGAAGCTGGCCGAGTCCGCGATCATGCCGTTGCGTGAGGGCGAGAGCTGGGAGTTCGCCCGGATGGCCCATCTCGCGCTGGGCATCAGCAGGCGCGCCTCGGGCCGGCTGTCCGAGTCCCGCCGCGAGTTCCTGGCCGCTCACCAGCTCTGCGACTTCTCCGCGCCCCATCCCGACGAGCGCCCGATCATCCGCTATGAGATGGGCCTGACCGCGGTCGCCCTGGACGGCGGCCAGCCCAGCCGCGACCTGTTCGCCGCGGTCGCCAACCAGGTGCGCGAACTGTGGCAGCTGCGGCTGCAACGGGTCGGCATGCTGCGCCAGGCCCGGCAGCGCGAAGAGGTGGAGGCCGCGCGGGCCGACGCGGAACAGGAGAGCCGCCGCGACGCGCTCACCGGGCTGGGGAACCGGCGCCGCTTCGACCTCCTGCTCGGCCAGGTGGACGCGGGCGAGCTGGGCCGGCCGCTCACCCTGCTGCTGGTCGACCTCGACCACTTCAAGGCGGTCAACGACGCGTACTCGCACAGCGCCGGCGACCGGGTGTTGCGCGAGGTGGCCACGTTGCTGGTGAGCCACTGCCGGCCGGGCGACGAGGCGGTGCGGTACGCCGGCGACGAGTTTGTGCTCTTCCTGCGCGGCGACGCGGCGCACGGCCGGGACGTGGCCGAGCGGATCCGGCAGTCGGTGGCCCGGGCCGAGATCCTGGCCGGGGTGCGGCTGACGGTCAGCGTGGGCATGGCCGAGCTGACCGACGGGATGACCGCCGAGGCGCTGTTCCGCGCGGTCGACGACCGCCTCTACGCGGCCAAGTGGAGCGGGCGCAACACGATCGCCGCCTGACCTTCAGTTCGGATAGACCACGCCGGACTCACCGGCGTACGTGTGCCTCGTGCCGTCCTTCCAGTAACCGGAGGCGGGCGCGTCCAGCCACACCACGTACGGCAGGCCCTTCTTCAGGCCGGAGATGGTGGCGGTGACCGTGCACCCGCCGGCCGGCGCGACGTCCTGCCACACCGGGTCGGGCTGCTTGCCCGACCGCAGCGGCTGCGGCACCGCGGTGATCCGGTAGTTCGAGGCGCGCTGCCGCGGCCAGGACACGGTCAGCGAGCCGGCGCCGGGCGTGATCGTCATCGGGATCAGCACCGGCTCAGCGGTCCGGGCCCTCGGGCAGGACGGGTCCCGCGGCGGGAACGAGACCGGCGGCAGCGAGGCGCCGGCGTACTTGCCGTTGCCCACGGTCGGCGTCGGGCTCGGCGTGGCCTTGCCGGTCTCACCGACGATCCAGCCGGCGTCGCTGACCGGGCCGCCCGCCGAGTCGCTCGCCTCGGTGTTCGGCTTCATCGACATGTCGAAGCCGAGCGCCGCGCAGCCGCTCAGCAGCACCGGCACCAGCAGCGCGACCACACCCACCACCGCTTTACGCATGACCTCACGATCGGCGGCGGCCCGGGATGGCTTAGGCCGGGAACAGCTCGTGGCCGGCCAGCTCGATCAGGCCGTCCTCGGTGACCCGGGCCAGGGTACGCAGCCCGTCGTCGTCGCGCAGCCGCAGGTCGGAGCCGTCGACGGCGTAGGAGCCGTGCGCTTTCCGCTCCCGGCCCTGGACACTCAGCTCGTACGTGAGATCGCCCTGGAGCACCAGCTCCACGGTGCCGTCGGCGCTGCGCCAGGACCCGGCGACGGCCGGCGGCTCGACGGTCCCGGTGACCACGGCGGGCGGCGGCGCGACGGCGAGCGCCTGCACCCCGCCGCCGCCGCTCAGGGCGATGGCGAGCAGGGAGGTGGCACCGAGAACGGTGATGTTGAGGCGGGGGCTACGGCGGTTGCGCATGGCGGTTCTTTCGGCCGATCCGTCCCCCCGGAAAAACCGTCCGACCGTGGCAAACCGGTTGCTTATCCCCCATCCATTGACGTACGCGAATCTTTACGGTTTGTTGACAACTATGTCGAAGCGCAGACTGGCTCGTCTGGCGATCGTCTCCGCCGTGGCGGGCCTTCTCACCGTCCCCTTCATCCCCTCATCCCCCGCGCAGGCCGCAACGGTCTGCAACCGTTACTGCGACGGCCGTGACGCGGCCCTCGCACCCGGCGACCGGCCCACGGTCAGCGCCACGATCTACGGCCGCACCCTTCGCGTGCACGTCAACGACACCGATGCCATGGCGTGGGGCACGGTCGAGGGCGGCCAGGCCACCGACGAGGTCTGGCTGGACCGATCGTTCGACGGCGGCCGCGGCTGGGCCGACGGCAGCCGGCTCGGCGCCACCCGCATCCCCACGGGCGGCACCTCGACCCGCACCACCCAGTTCAACGTCGACGACTGGAACAACGTCGGCGTCGGCGCCCTGCGCGCCTGCGGCAAGGCCGGCGATCGCCCCGAGATCGCCTGCACGCCGTGGACCCGGAGCAACTGGAACGCTTGGGACCGGCGGACCTCGGCGGCGACCGCGCTGATGATGCGCTGGGACCGCGGCACCGGCCTGTTCGACACGAACGGCTGGTGGACCGGCGCCAACGCGCTCACCGCGCTCGAGGAGAACATCCGGGTCAGCGGGATGAACAGCTACCGCTACGCGATCGCCGGCACCTACGACAAGAACGTCAACTCCCGGCTGGGCCAGTTCCGCAACGAGTACCTGGACGACACCGGCTGGTGGGGGATGGCCTGGGTGGCCGCGTACGACCTGACCGGCGACAGCCGCTACCTGAGCACCGCGCGGGCCGACGCCGACCACATGTTCGCCTACTGGGACACCCGGTGCAGTGGCGGCGTCTGGTGGAGCACCGCCAGGACCTACAAGAACGCGATCACCAACAGCCTCTACATCCAGCTCAACGCGGCCCTGTCCCAGCGGATCTCCGGCGACAGCGTCTATCGGCAACGGGCCGTGGCCGGGTGGACCTGGTTCCAGACCACCGGGATGGTGAACGGCCAGAACCTGGTGAACGACGGCGTCAACCTGAGCACCTGCCGGAACAACGGCGACGTCACCTGGACCTACAACCAGGGCGTGCTGATCAACGCGCTGGTCCAGCTCAACCGGCTGACCGGGGACGCGAACGCGCTGACCGTGGCCCGCCGGATCGGTGACGCCATGACCACCAGCACCTATCTCTCCCCCAACGGCATCCTCACCGAGCCGAACGAGTCCGGGTGCAGCGGTGACGGCGCGTCGTTCAAGGGCGCGGCGATCCGGGGCCTGGGCGTGCTGAACTCGGCGACGGGCGGGGCGTACAACGCGTACCTGCGGCGGCAGGCCGATAGCAACTACGCCACCAACCGGGACACCATCGACGCGTACGGCAGCCACTGGGCCGGACCGCGGGTGGCCACCAACCACAGTTGCCAGCACAGCGTCCTGGACTTGCTCAACGTCACTAACTGACTACTTTTCGCGACTCTCGGGTCCGGCCGGGCATTCCGTCTGCCGACCGTGTTGGTGAACGCCAACACGGTCGGCTTCGGCGCGTCCCTGGTCCTGAGCCGCGCCGATGCCGGCCGATCAGCTCTCCGGACCGCTCCGCAACGCGGCCAGCACGGCCGAGGTCAGCTTCTCCAGGTAGTCGTCGCCGAGCTCGGTGCGGGCGACCGCGAGACGCCAGTAGAGCGGGCCGAGGATCAGGTCGACGGCCAGTTCCGGGTCGGCGCCGGCCGGCAGCTCGCCCCGGGCCACGGCCTGGCCGACCAGCTTGTCGCCGACCGCCTGCTGGTGCGTGCGCAGCGCCTTCTGCAGGGTCGCGGCGATCTGCGGGTTGCGCGACGCCTCGGCCATCAGGTCGGGGATGATCTGCGACGCTATCTGGTGCTGGAGCGCCTTGGTCACGATGAACATCAGCAGCTGGAGATCGCCGGCGAAGCTGCCGGTGTCGGGCAACGGGACAGCCCGGCCTGCGACATCGGACACGATCTCGAGGACCATCTCGAGCTTGTTGCCCCATCGGCGGTAGATTGCGGTCTTACCGACGCCGGCCCGGCGGGCCACCGCCTCGATCGACAGGCGGCCGTAACCGACCTCGGCCAGTTCACTCATCACCGCGTTGCGGATCGCCACCGTGATGTCCCCACGGAGGACGGCGGCCCCGGCCGGTGCACGCTTGACTGTCGCCACACGGTGACTATAGCGCTACGACGGAACGGTTGCGTTCCGCCGTTAGGTCGGATAGCGTCATTCGTACGTCGATACGAATGCGTTTCGTCGACGGAAGCTGGTTATCGTGTTGTCGCGCAAATCCCCCTGGTCCCGGAGATCCGCGGGACCGACCAGATCGGAGCGCCACCTCATGCCCCAGACGGCGGTCGCCGATTCCGGCACCGGCATCCCGCTCAAGGAGCTGGCCGCGCGGCACGGCCTGCATTCGGCCGCCGCCCTGCCGAGCCTCCCGGCCTATTTCCGGGAGATCTGGGCGTACCGGCATTTCATCACGGCCTATTCGGCCGCCCGCATCACATCGTCGTTCGGCCAGACCCGGCTCGGCACGTTGTGGCAGGTCATGACGCCGATCCTGAACGCCGCGGTGTACTACCTGATCTTCGGCGTGCTGCTCAACACCAAGGGCGGCGATGTCAGCAACTTCATCGCGTACCTCTGCACCGGGGTCTTCCTCTTCGGCTTCACGCAGACGGTCACCCAGGCGGGCATCAGCTCGATCCACGGCAACCTGGGCCTGATCCGGGCGCTGCACTTCCCCCGGGCCGCGCTGCCGATCTCGATCCTGCTGATCGAGCTGCGCAACATGACCGCCTCGATGACCGTGCTGTTCATCATCGTGCTGGCCACCGGCGAGCCTCTCACGGTGGAGTGGTTGCTGGTCCCGCTGATCCTGGCCTGCCTGGCCACGTTCAACTGCGGGCTGGCCCTCTTCGGCGCCCGGCTTGGCTCCAAGCTGACCGACATCCGCCAGTTGGTCCCGTTCTTCATCCGGGTCTGGATGTACGGCTCGGCGGTGCTCTACCCGGTCCAGAGGTTCACCGACCACCTGCACGGGTGGAAGCTCTGGCTGATCGAGGCCAACCCGATGCTGGTCTACATCGAGCTGATGCGGCACTCGCTGATGGAGAACGTGAAGCTCGCCAGCCCGGTGTCCCAGCTCTGGATCGAGGCCGGGGTCTGGGCGGCGCTCATGTTCAGTGTCGGCATCGTCTACTTCTGGCGCGGAGAGAAGGGCTACGGGCGTGGCTGACCCGACCGAGGAACGCGTACCGACCGTCGTCGTCGACGACGCGCACGTGGTCTACAAGGTGCACGGTTCGCCGGCCTCCGGCACCGGCTCGCCGATCGCCAGCCTCAAGCGGCTGGTGACGCGGACCAAGATGGCGAACATCCGCGAGGTGCACGCGATCAAGGGCATCAGCTTCGTGGCCTACAAGGGCGAGGCGATCGGGCTGGTCGGCAGCAACGGCTCCGGCAAGTCGACGCTGCTGCGGGCGATCGCCGGGCTGATGCCGGCCGAGCGCGGCGCGGTCTACGCCGCCGGGCAGCCCTCGCTGCTGGGCGTGAACGCCGTGCTGATGAACGACCTGTCCGGCGAGCGCAACGTGATGCTCGGCTGCCTGGCCATGGGCATGTCCCCGGCCGACGCGAAGGCCAAGGTGAAGGAGATCGTCGACTTCTCCGGCATCAACGAGCGCGGCGAGTTCAGCACCATGCCGATGCGGACCTACTCCTCCGGCATGGCGGCCCGGCTGCGGTTCTCGATCTCGGCGGCCAAGAAGCACGACGTGCTGCTGATCGACGAGGCGCTGGCCACCGGTGACGCGCGGTTCCGCCGGCGCAGTGAGCAGCGCATCCGCGACCTGCGCGCGGACGCCGGCACGGTGTTCCTGGTCTCGCACAGCGACTCGACCATCCGCGACACCTGTGAGCGGAGCATCTGGCTGGAGTCGGGTGTGATCCGGGCCGACGGCCCGACCGAGGACGTGCTGAAGGAGTACGCGACCTTCATGAGCAAGTAGGTCGCGTACTCCCCTGGTGTCCCGTCCGGCTTACTTCACCGACAGATGCACGTGGTTGGTGTGGTCGGTGGACGGGTCGCCGCCCGCACCGGAGTACGACTTCCACCCGCTGCTGGGCAGCCAGATCCGCCGGAACCAGATGACGTAGAGCACACCCAGCGTCTTCGCGTTGCTGATGAAGTAGTTCGCCAGGTTGTTGCCGTACGTCTTGCTGCTGCCGGTGGCGTCGCCGCCGAAGCCACCCTTGTCGGCGGCGAAGTCGCAGGCGCGGCCCAGCGGATGCTCGCCGCTGTTCTGCTCGCGGAAGCAGTGCACGTAGTGGTTGAACCCGTCAGCCTGCGCCTCCTTCATGGCGTGCAGCAGGCGCGGCGTGATGCAGCCGCCACTGGTCGGGTCGTTGACCGTGCAGCCGCCGTTCAGGTTGCCGCCCGGGCTGGCCTTGGCGCTGCTGCCGCCGCCACCCGGTGACCCGGCGTCCTGACCCTGACCGGCCGCCTTCAGCACGCCCTCGGCCTGCGCCTTGCGCTTGGCCATCACGGTGAGCTGCTTCTGCTGGTCGGCAATCTCGGCGTCGACCGCGGCCTTGGCCCGGAGCTGCTCGTCCCGGGCGTCCTTGAGGTTCCGCAGCGCGGCGTCCTGCTTGACCGCGACGGTCTCCAGGATCTGCACGCGGTCGAGCATCCCGGTCGAGTCGCCGGCCGACGCGTTGATCAGCGCGCCCATCGTCCCGAGCCGCCCGGTGCGGTAGCTCTGCCGGGCGATCTCGTCGAGCTCGGCCTGCCGCGGACCGAGTTCTTTGTCCAGTTCCTTGATCCGGGTGACCAGCTTGGCCTGCCGGACCTTGGAGGTGTCCAGCGCCTCCTTGGCGTCCACGTAGCCCTTGGACGCGGCCTCGACCTGCTGGATCAGCGACTTGGAGCCGCCTTCGCCGTCGTCGCCGTTGTCGCCCGGTGCGGCCAGGGGCCGGGGCGCGGCCAGGGCCGGGCCCGCCACGGTGGTGGCCGCGAGCCCGCCGAACGCGACTGCGATGGCGAGGGCGCACGCCAGTCGCTTCCGGACAGAGTTCTGCCTCATGCCGTTCCTTCCGTCGGCCGCCGACCGGGTTAGCTGACGGGTTCGGGAGGGAAGCGCTCCCTACCGCAACGAGTGCGGATACACCCCACTACCTGGGATTTGGGTCCCCGGCTCGCCGTGTGGCGATTGAGCGGCGATCACCGTTTGATAACGCTGACCGACAGGAACGATACCTACGAATCCGATATTCGCCACCTTCGCACTGAGAGCCACTAAGCATGTGCTATCAGTTATTTCGACTACGGTGAGAATGCGACGACTCACATTGATGTGAGGTCACCAGGTAATGTCACCCAAAGTCGTTGCTCAATAACGCCTTTTGACCGGTTCAGCGGGCTGAAGACGGGCGTTTCGTCAGGTAAGCTGGCCGCCGGTCACTGCCAGGAGGCACTACCCCCAAAGTGCCGGCAGGCCACCACCTAATCGCCCGAAAGGCGAGCCGGGGAACCATGTTCCTCCGGGGTGAATCCGCGGAACCTCGCGGTAGGGAGCGCTTCCCTCCCGAACCCGTCAGCTAACTCGGCCGGTGGTTACACGGAAGGATTGTGCATGACGGCAAGCCCACGCCGGTGGCTGGTCCTCGCCCTGGCACCGCTCGTCGCTGTAACCGTTTCGGTGTTCGCACCCGCGTCACCGGCGAGCGCCGAGCCGGGTGACGGCAAGAACTCCACGAAGAGCGGTTCCGCCGAGGCGCCCGAGGAGGGCAAGCAGGACGCGCTCCTGGAGGATGTGCTCGACTCCACCGGTCGTCGTTACCTGGCCGCCAAGACCGCGGTGCAGAAGTCGACGAAGACCCAGCTCAACCTCTCGGTGCAGGTGAAGCAGGCGGAGGCCAAGCGCGATCTCCTGCTACCCCAGGTCGGCCGGATCGCCGGGCAGCAGTACCGCAACGGCGGCCTGTCCACGGCCAGCTTCCTGCTCGACAGCCCCGGCGCCGGCGGCTTCCTCGACCGGGCGATCTCGCTCGAGGAGCTCAGCGCGCTGAACGACAACAAGCTGCACGAGCTGAACGAGGCGATCGACGAGGTCGCCCGCAACAAGGCCCGCCTCGACCAGGAGGTCAAGGAGCAGAAGGCCAACATGGTGCTGATGCAGAAGCAGAAGGACGCGGCGGACAAGGCGCTGGCCCTGGTCGGCGGCTCGCTGACCGACGGCTTCGTCGACGCGACGTCCAAGGTCGCCGAGCCGGCGCCGCGAGACAAGAACGGCGACTTCGGCCCGCAGAGCTGCAACGTCAAGGACCCGACCACCAGCGGCTGCATCACCGCCCGCACCCTGCACATGTACCAGCAGGTCAAGAAGGCCGGGTTCGACCGGTTCGTCGGCTGCCACCGCAACGGCGGCCCGTTCGAACACCCCAAGGGCCGGGCCTGCGACTGGTCGCTGCAGAAGTCGGGCTTCGCGAAATACCACAACGCCGACACCAAGAAGTACGGCAACGACCTGATGGCGTTCCTGGTCCGTAACGCCGACCGGCTCGGCATCCTCTATGTGATCTGGAACAAACAGATCTGGTTCCCGACCCGCGGCTGGGGCAACTACCACGGCGTCAGCACGCACGAGGACCACGTGCACGTGTCGATGCTCTAGGTGTGACGAAGAAAAACCCCTGCCCTCCGAAACCGGAGAGCAGGGGTTTTTCGTCAGTGGCCGCTGGTCGCGCGCCGGACCGGGGCACGGCCGGCGGGCTGCTGCGGCGGCGGGCCGGTCGGTGTCCCGGGCGGGATCGGCACGGTCATCGACTTGCCCTGCACCACCTCGATCTCCTTGCCGTGGTGCACGAGCTGGAGGCGGGACGAGCCCTGCCCGTTGCGCAGCGAGTAGGTCACCTCGTCGGCGGTCACGTTGACCCGCAGCCGCAGCCCCCGCCAGAGCAGCGAGAACTCCAGCTTGGTGATCCGGCTGGGCAGCCGCGGCGCGAAGGACAGCTGACCGTTGAAGTCACGCATGCCGCCCAGGCCGGCCACGAGCGCGATCCAGGACCCGGCCAGCGACGCCACGTGCACGCCGTCCCGCGCGTTCTGGTGCAGGTCGTGCAGGTCCATCAGGGCGGCCTCGCCCAGATAGTCGTGGGCCAGCTCGAGGAAGCCCACCTCGGCCGCCATCACCGCCTGGATGCAGGCGGACAGCGACGAGTCCCGGACCGTACGCGCGTCGTAGTAGGCGAAGTTGCGCGCCTTCTCCTCCGGCGTGAACGCGTCGCCGCGCACGTACATCGCCATCACCAGGTCGGCCTGCTTGACCACCTGCTTGCGGTACAGGTCGAAGTACGGGTAGTTCAGCAGCAGCGGGTACGCCTCGGGCGCGGTGTTCTCGAAGTCCCACTCCTGGAGCCGGGTGAAGCCCTGCGACTGCTGATGCACGCCCAGCTCACGGTCGTACGGGATGTGCACGGCGGCCGCCGCGTCCCGCCAGGACGCCGTCTCCTCGTCGTCGACCCCGAGCCGGCGGGCCACCTCGGGATGGCGCTTGGCCACCTCGGCGGCCGAGAACATGTTCTGCTGCGCCATCAGGTTGGTGTAGATGTTGTCGTCCACCACGGCGGTGTACTCGTCCGGGCCGGTCACGCCGTCGATGTGGAAGCGGCCGTGCCGGTCGTGGTGGCCCAGCGAGCGCCACAGCCGAGCGGTCTCGACCAGCAGCTCCAGGCCGACCTCGCGCTCGAAGTCGTCGTCGCCGGTGGCCTGCACGTAGCGGCGCACCGCGTCGGCGATGTCGGCCCCGATGTGGAAGCCCGCGGTGCCGGCCGGCCAGTACGCCGAGCACTCCTGACCGCGGATCGTCCGCCACGGGAACGCCGCGCCCTGCAGGCCCAGCGTCTGTGCCCGCTCCCGGGCCAGGTCCAGCGTGGAGTGTCGCCAGCGCAGCACGTCGGCCGCGGCGGACGGCTGGGTGTAGGTCAGCGCCGGGAGCACGAACGTCTCGGCGTCCCAGAACGTGTGGCCGTCGTAGCCCGGTCCGGTGAGCCCCTTGGAGCCGATCGGCCGCTGCTCGGCCCGGGCGCCCGCCTGGAGCGTGTGGAACAGCCCGAAGCGGACCGCCTGCTGCACCTCGGGGTCGCCCTCGACCTGCACGTCGGAGTGGTCCCAGAACGCGTCCAGGTATTCCCGCTGTGCGTCGACCAGCCCCTCCCAGCCGTCCAGCCGGGCACTGGCCAGCGCGCCGCCGACCTGGTCGCGGACGGCGGGCAGCGAGCGGTGGCTGGACCAGCCGTAGGCGGCCAGCTTGACCACCCGCAGCTTCTGACCCGGCTCGAGCTTGCAGGCGACCGTGGTCCGCAGCCAGTCCGGGTGGCCCTCGGTGGTGATGGCGTGCTTGCCCGGCGTCTCGACCAGGTGCTCCATCGCCGCGGCCATCCGCAGGTCGCTGGCCTTGGTGCGGTGCACCAGCAGGCCGCCGGTCTTCTGCTCGAGCATCTCCTCGGCCTGCAGCGGGTGGTCGAGCACGGCCGCCACCCGCGGGTCCTTGCTGGTCGGCGGCAGCTGCTCGTTGGCCACCAGCTCGGACTGCAGGATCAGCCGCGCGCTCTGGTCGAGCGGCTCCACCTCGTACAGGATGGCCACGACGGCACGCTGGGTGAACGACACCAGGCGGACGGTGCGGATGCGGATCGCCTGGCCGGAGGGCGAGACCCACTCGGCCGTCCGCTCCAGGGTGCCGGCCCGCAGATCCAGAACACGTTCGTGCGAGCGCAGGTCGCCGTACCTGACGTCGAACGGCTCGTCGTCGACCAGCAGCCGCATGAGCTTGGCGTTGGTCACGTTGACCATCGTCTGGCCGGACTCCGGGAAGCCGTAGCCGGCCTCGGCGTACGGCAGCGGGCGCAGCTCGTAGAACGAGTTCAGGTACGTGCCGGGCAGGCCGTGCGGCTCGCCCTCGTCCAGGTTGCCGCGTACCCCGATGTGCCCGTTGGCCAGCGCGAATACCGATTCGGACTGGGCCAGGAGATTCAGGTCGAGCCGGGTCTCCCGGATATGCCAAGGGTCGACGGGGTACGCCCGTTCACGGATCACGGTGGTGCCTCTCGATGAACTGAGGAAGGACAAAAGTCTGAGCGAAAGTACGCGCCTAGCGCGTCAGGAGTTCGGACAGATCCTGAACCACGATGTCGGCGCCGTGTGCCTTGAGCGCCTCGGCCTGGTTCACCCGATCGACGCCGATGGTGATCCCGAAACCGCCGGCTCGTCCCGCCTCGACGCCGGCCAGCGCGTCCTCGAAGACGGCACAGTTCTCCTTGGGCACGCCGAGCAGCTCGGCGGCGTAGAGGAACGTGTCCGGCTTCGGCTTGCCCGGCAGGCCGCGCTCGCGGGCCACCACGCCGTCCACCCGGACCTCGAGGAAGTCGGTGATGCCGGCCGCCGCGAGGACGTCCTTGCAGTTGGCGCTGGCCGACACGACGGCACGGCGCAGGCCGGCCTCCTGGGCGGCGCGCAGGTAGTCCACCGATCCGGGGTAGACCTGCACCTTGCCCTCCCGGATCTTCTCCAGGACCAGGATGTTCTTCTTGTTGCCGATGCCGTTGACGGTCTCGGCGTCAGGACCGTCGTCCGGGCTGCCCTCGGGCAGGGTGATGCCTCGCGAGGACAGGAAGGTGCGTACTCCATCGGCGCGCTGCCGGCCGTCGACGTACTGGTGGTAGTCGGCGCCGGAGTCGAACGGCACGTAGGGCTCGCCGCGCTGTGCGTACCAGGTCTCGAGGAACTGGTCGAACGTCTGTTTCCACGCTGCGTTGTGGACGAGGGCGGTCTGCGTGAGCACACCGTCGAGGTCGAAGAGGCAGGCCGTTACGTGAGGAGGAAGACCGAGCACGCGCCCCAATGTAGTCGTCATGCCGTGTGGATACGCCGCAACGGGGCACCCAAGGTTTCCGGCGCGCTGCACTGAGGTTTCAGGCGGTCGACGACCCGCCGTTGACCAGGTCAGACGTGGTGTGAGCAGCCGGGCCGGCCATGCGCAGGCCGATCGTGGTGCCGATCGGACCGGTCGCCATGCTGACCTCGTCGCACAGCCGGTACGCCAGCCAGATGCCCCGGCCGCCCAGATCGAACACGTCCGGCGCCTCGGGCGGGCGTTGGTAGGGAAGCGGAATGCCCGGCCCGGAATCGGTGATTGTGCACCAGACGGACTGACCGGACCGGCTCAGCACGACCCGCCCGCGGCCACCCGCGTGGAGCACGACGTTGGTGATGATCTCGTTGATCGCCAGCACGAAGGCCTGCAGCCGGTCGGGGCCGAAACCCGCGTCGAGCAGCCAGGCCCGGACGCCGTGGCGGATGACGGCGATGTCGTCGACGCCGAAGACACGGTCGTAGAGGTCGGCGGCGACCGCGGCCGTCGCGACCCGCTCGCGCGACGCTGCCGGACGCACTGCGTCCAGGTCACGGCGTCGCCCACGTGTTTCGTCCACCGACGAGCAGCCTACGCGGGTCTGCTCGCCGGTGGCAGATGCGACCTCAGAAGAGATCGGCGATGGTCCGGAAGATCTCCGCGTAGAAGTTGCCGTCGAGCTGCCGGTAGAGGCTGAACTTCATGTCCGGGCTGCCGAAGAACGGCCGCAGCGTCCACGCCAGCTGGGTGCCGACGAAGCCGAAGAGCAGGATCCAGATGTAGAGCAGCGTCATGCTGGGCGGCGCGGCCGGCTTGGGCGGCATCGGCGGCCGGGCGTACGGGTGGTGGGTGCCCGGCGGGAACGGCCGGGCCTGCGGTCCGGGCACCGGGACGGGCTGCTGCGCGGCCGGCGCCTCGGCCGGGGCGAGCGCGGCGACCAGCACCGGCACCGGCGGGCTGACCGGCGCCGCGTTGTCCTTGATCTCGGGCCGGGCCTCGGTCTTCACCTCGGGCGACAGCAGGCCGTGCTCGTTGAGCACCCGCATGCCGCCGGTCAGGAAGCGCAGGCCGACCAGCGCCGACAACGCCAGGATGGCCACGTTGAGCAGCTTGAAGAAGCCGTAGTCGTTCGCCGTGATCAGGAAGAACAGGCTGATCGGGGCGAAGGCCAGGGCGAGCATCGCGGTTACCGTCAGCGCGACCATGACCAGCGACAACGACTGCCGGACACTGAGCCGCGCACCGAAGACCAGATTGAACAGATAGAGCGTGGGCAGACAGATCGCCAGCGTGACGAGGAAGAGCAGCGGCAGCTTCACCGCCGACGTCAGCGCCATCTGCACACTGTGGAACGAGCCGAGGACGGCGCCGTAGACGGCCAGCGCGACCACCGAGCTGACCAGCATCTGGCCGGTCAGCCTGGTGAGATCACGATCCTCGACGACTTGCTGCCAGATGCCTTGCCGGTCCCGGAGGATGCGCTCGATAACCAGCAATCCCGATGTCTTGGCCACGCCGGTTCACCCCTTAACGACAGGTCGCAACGTCATCGTCGATACGGCACCGCACCGACGTGTGCCACGGAGCATAGACCGAAAGGTCAAGGGTTGGTAACAACGACCTTCATTAATCGCCTGAACGAAGACTCAGGAACCCGGGCGAATGACCGCCGGGGTGGTGAGCAGCCACGCCGCGGTGGTCCGTGAGCTGGTCGGGAGCCGGTCATCGGCCCTCACCTCGGCCAGCAGCGTGCGGTGGCCGTCGGTGCCCATGCCGTAGGTGACCCCGTGCAGGATCTGCTCGCCCAGACCGCTCCGGGCGCGCTGCCACGCCTCGAACTGGGTCTGCAGGATGCGCCGCCAGGTGTCCTCGTCGAAGGCGCCGGCGCAGTGCGGGGTGGCCCACGCCGCGGCGTGCCGGGCCGCCTCGCTCGACCCCGGCGCGGTCAGGATCTGCCGGATCAGCGTGCGGTGCTCGGTGGCGCCCAGGATCGTGAGGGTACGCAGCGTCGGCGCCAGCCCGGCCTCACTGCGCCGCCGGAAGTCGGCCACCACGTCCTGCAGCAGCGCCGTCGCGACCGCCGGGGCGTACGGCGTGGCCGCCACGAACATCGCCGCGTGCATCCGGTCGTCCGGGTTCGCGCTGAACAGGGCGTCGTCGACCAGACCGGTCAGCACCGGGTCGGGCCCGTGACCGGGCAGCACCTCGGCCGCCGCCACGATCGCGGCCCGGCGCGCCACCGGCCGGGGCGGGCGCGTGTGGTCCGGCCCGCCGGGCGCGGGACCGCCGGCCAGCGATCGGCCCACCTCGAAGATCAGCGGGCGCAGGTCGCGGGACAGCACCGAGTCGTCCAGCAGCCCGGTCATCGACGCGCCCAGCCGCCCGAGCTCGTCCGGCGTGAAGTGCCCGGCCCGCACCTTGCGGACGCTGGCCAGCAGCGCGCCGTAGAGCGACCGGCCGTCGTCGGCGGCCGCGATGGTCCGGCAGATGTGCCGGTTGGCGTCCGGGTGGGCGGTGGCGTCGAGCAGCGACAGCGGCTCCACCACGACCGGCGTGCTGCGGTCGACGGCCAGGCTGATGCACGCGTCGACCGCGTGCACGCCGGCGTCCGGGTGGCCCAGCAGCCGGCTCATCGCCTCCTGCCGCTGCAGCCAGGCGGTGTCCTCGGCGACCACCAGCTCGCCGAGCAGCCGGTGGGAGACCCGTTCCCACAGCCCCGGCGGGTGCAGCACCAGCCCCGGGCAGGCCTGCACCAGCTCGCTCAGCTCACCCCAGCGCTGCCCGGTCATCGGCTCGCCGGTGGTGGCCCGCTCGAGCAACTCGTGGAAGCGCCGCTGATCGGGCACGGCGCCGGCGGCGATGATCAGCGGGCTCGTCCCGGCCGCCCGGTCGACGGCGTCCTTGAGCGCGGTCAGCGAGTGCGGCGCCAGGCCGAGCAGGTCCTCGTACCGCCGGATGGTCTCGCGCCGCGGCACCACCGTGCCGTCCTCCCACCGGGTGACCTGGGAGGGCGCGAGGGGACGCTCGCCGCCGGCCCGGAACGCGGCCGCGAACTCCTTGCCGGCCCTCAGCCGCGGGTCCCGGGCGAGCCGCCGGTTGACACGCAGCAGCCAGCTGATGCGCTCACGGACCGGCGTGGCTGACACGGGCGCAAAGGTACCGCTCCATGACAGATCCACTCAATGACTCGCAAGTCCAGCATTGGCCGAAAGCGATCTCCGTCCTGGCCGATTGCAGTCCACTGGGAACGCTGCAATTGATCATCCAGCGGAGCGCGCTCAGGCGCTAACGTCCGGAAAGGCTCATCTGGCGGGATGAGCCGGGCCCTGTGCCAGGTGGCGGCGGCACAGGGCCTCAAATCAGGATCAGGCATGAGGTCGTAGCCGGGTGGGTGGTCCCGACCGTCGCTCCCGCCGAGGGTCGCTTCGCTCCACGTGCGTAAACGGTCACCCTTCGGCGCTTCGCGCCAAACCCCTGGCTATCGCCAGCCGACGTCGATGCGGTCGCCCTTGTCGTCGAAGAAATGCAGGGCGTCCATGCGGACGGACACCGCCAAGGGGTGACCGGGTGAGACGGCGGGGTAGGGGGCCAGGCGTACGGCCAGTTCGGCGGGGCGGCGGTGGTGGCGGCCGTTGTCGCCGAGGACGCTGGTCTGCTCCGGGTCCTGTACCGCGGCCACCGCCGTGCCGCGTCCGGTCAGCCGGGACAGCGCGCCGCCGATCTTGCGCAGGGTGCCCGGCTCCTCGGTCGCGTTCTCGTGCGCCGCCTGGCCCATCTCGTCGACCACGATCGCGGTGGCGCCGATGTCCAGGAACGCCAGCGACTCGTGGCCGTGGTGCTCGAGGTAGCGGATCCGCCCGTGCATCACGTCGCCGGGGGCGTCGGGGGCGACCGGCGTGAGGGCCTCGGCCCGCATCCCGACCACGATCCGCTCGCCGTGGTAGCGCGCCACGGCCCGGGCCCGGATGTCGGTCCACGGCAGGTAGAGGGCCTGCCCCCCGAAGTTGAGGGCGATGTACCGGTCGAGGTGGACGTAGACCTGCGCCTCCAGCAGGTTCATCCGGGGCGCGCCGAGGAACGCGGCGACGTACAGGGTCGCGGGCCGGCCGTACACCTCGGTCGGTGTCCCGATGTCCTGCAGGACGCCCTTGCGCAGGATCGCCACCCGGTCGGCCATGGTCAGCGCCTCGGCCTGGTCGTGGGTCACGTACATGGTGGTGACGCCCAGTTCCCGGGTCAGCCCGGTGATCTCCGCCCGCAGTTCGGCCCGCAGCCCGCTGTCCAGGTTGGACAGCGGCTCGTCCATCAGGAAGAGCTCCGGCCGGCGAACGATCGCCCGGCCCATCGCCACCCGCTGCCGCTGCCCGCCGGAGAGCTGGCTGGGCCTGCGGGCCAGCACGTCGCCGATGCCCAGCGCGCTCGCCACGTTGCCGACCTGCTCGCCGCGCTGCTGCGGTTCGATGCCGGAGAGCTTGAGCGGGAAGCCGATGTTGTCGTTCACGCTCATGTGCGGATAGAGCGCGAAGTCCTGAAACACCATCGCGATCTTGCGGTCCCGGGGCGCCACGTCCAGAACCGGTTCGCCGTTCAGCAGGATGTCGCCGGCGGTGGGGTCCTCGAGCCCGGCGATCATCCGCAGAACGGTCGACTTGCCGCATCCGGACGGGCCGAGCAGGACCATGAATTCGCCATGCTTCACGTCGAGGCTGACCCGGTCGACCGCCAGCGTTCCGTCCGGCCAGACTTTGGTGACGTCGTTGATACTGACGGTGGACACCGTCTGCCTCCTGCGGTCCCTGAGCAGCGACCATGACGGTCTGCGATCGCGACCACTGTGACCAGCGATATAGACGTTCAACCATCGGTCGAACGTTCCATTTGCCCAGTGTGATCACTTGACTACGGAGGCATGACCCGCTGAACCACCCGTTCCGCCGCGTGTCCGTCGTCCAGGGCACAGAAGCGCGCACGGAACGCCGCCCTTGCCGCGGTCGCCTCCGGGTCCGAATAGGACTCCGATCGCATAGTCGCCAAAAGTTCCGAATACGTCACTGCGACCGATCCGGGAGGTTGTGCCAGCAGATCGAAATAAACTCCGCGCACCTCGCGATAGGCGGCCCAGTCCGGCGCGAAGATCACCACCGGGCGGTCCAGCACCGCGTAGTCGAACATCGCCGATGAATAGTCCGTTATGAGAACGTCGGCGGCCAGATAGAGGTCCTCCACCACCGGGTACGCCGACACGTCCACCACCCGCCCCGAGGACGACCACACCGAAGCGTGGAAGTAGTGCGACCGCACCAGCAGCACCGTCCCCGGTCCCAGCCGCTCGGCCAGGTCCTCGACGTCCAGGACGGGCGTGCCCGGCGGCTTCCACTCGCGGTGCGTGGGGGCGTACAGCACGACGCGGTCGTCCGCCGCCAGGCCGAGCTTCGCGCGTACCCCCGCGATCTCGCCCGCCGTGACCACCGCCAAGCGATCGTTGCGCGGATAGCCCACCTCGAGGGTCTCGTGCCGGGCCGGATAGGCCCGCGCCCAGGCCGCGGTGGTATGCGCGTTGGCCGAGAGGCTGAAGTCCCAGCGGTCGGCCCGGGCCATCTGCGCCGCGAAGTCGGTGTTCATCGCGCCGGCCGGATGCTCGACCTGGTCCAGGCCCATCTTCTTGAGCGGCGTGCCGTGGTGCGTTCAGCGACGCCACCGCACCCCGGCTGACCACCCAGACGCCGCGGATGTCGGGCCGGAGGCGCTCGGCGGCGGCCGCGATGGCGGCCGGGTTGCAGGCGACCCCGCGGTACCAGTACGCGGCGTACACGGCGAGCCGCGGATCGATCGGCCGCCGCAGGTGGAACCGGTAGTAGCCGCGGTAGACGGCCTGCCGCGCCTTCCCGGCCCGCCCCCGGAGCGCGGCCACCCGGTGTGCCACGGCCGCCATCAGGTCGTACGCCCGATAGGCCGGCCAGTGGCCGCGCGCCACGAGCCGGTGCCGGACGCCCTCGCCACCGCCGGGCCGCGGGTAGCTCCCCTGCCGCACCACCTCGTCGTGGAGCCGGGCGAAGAATCGTCGCCGCGACCGGCGCGGCACCCGCTCGGGGTTGGCCAGCACGACCAGGCCGTGCCAGACCATCCGGCGGACCAGCCGCCCCCGCAGGTCCGGGCCGGCGTGCTCGGACACCGCGGCCAGCGCGTCGGCCCACTGGTCGAAGACCTGGAAGTGGCGATCGTCCAGGGTCCGGGTGATCGCCCCGGTCCGCCGCTGCCGGTAGTGCACGCACACCCGCGGCAGCACGCTGATCCGCTCGGCCACGGCCAGCAGCGGGTAGGTGAACGAGACGTCCTCGTACCAGCCCGGCGCGAACCGGATCTCCCGCTTGACCAGCAGCTCCCGCCGCACCACCTTGTTCCAGGCCACGTGCAGAACGTCGAGGATCTCGGGGTACGCCTCGGCGGTGAAGCCCTCCGGCGCCGCCGCCAGGACGTCCCGCCCCGACCCCGGCTCGACCCGTCCGTCCCAGTGCACCCGGTCGAACCCGACGAAGAGCACGTCGGGGTCGGCGTCCCGGAGCCGGCGGGCGATCGCGCCCAGCGCGCCGGGCGCCACCCGGTCGTCGCTGTCCACGAACCACACGTAGTCGCCGAGGGCCGCGTCCAGCCCGGTGTTGCGGGCCCGGCCCAGGCCGACGTTGGCCGGCAGGGTCAGCACCCGGACCCGGGGATCACGCCCGGCGTAGGTGGCGAGGATGGCGCCGCTGCCGTCCGGCGAGCCGTCGTCGACCGCGACGATCTCCAGGTCGGCGCCGGCTGGGCCGAGCAGCGAGTCGAGGCATTCGGCCAGATAGCCCTGCACTCTGTGTACTGGAAGCACCACGCTGAGCAGCGTCATCGGAGCCGAGGTTAGCAAGTCCGCACATCAGGGAACCCCCGTGTCCAGATCTACGGGGTTCACCCGAGGCGGGACGCGCCCGGGATTCCTACCGTGGAAGGAGGTCGCGGCACCGCGCCGCGGCCGATCCGAAGGAGTGAGTTGCCGTGACGACCCGCCGCCTGTCCCGCCCCCGGAACGACCGCTGGATCGCCGGTGTGTGCTCCGGCCTGGCCCGCCGCTTCGGCATCTCCAGCAACATCATGCGCCTGATCTTCGTGCTCTCCTGCCTGCTTCCCGGCCCGCAGATCCTGATCTACATCATCCTCTGGGTCATGCTGCCGCAGGAGGTCTGACGCCGGCGGCCGGCCGTCAGGGGCTGCCGAAGGTGACCGTGACCGAGGTGTAGCCGAGCCGGGTGAGGAGAGACTCCAGCATCTTCTGGGTGTTCTCCCTCGCCCGCTCGTCCAGTTCGCTGCCCCGGGCGGCCTCGGTGATCCGCTTCTGCGCCTCCTGGTAGACCCGCTGCTGCTTGTTCGGGTCGGCCTTGAAGGCGTCGCCGATCCGGTTGAGCAGACCACGCTCCTCGGCCACCACATAGCTGCGTTCCATGTCGAGCGCCGCCTGCGACAACTGCGGCGGCGGCAGCGTGATCCGCACGGACTTGTTCTTCTCGTCCACGACCAGCGCGCCGTCGGCCAGCGTGCCGAAGTCCACGTAGGCCTCGACCGTGCCCGACCCGACGAACAGCGTGCGCTGGTTGATCAGGAAGTCCGGGATGTTCTCCTTGTTCTGCTGCAGGTCGACGATGACCTGGAAGGTGCCGTCGGCGGCCACGTACCGGCTCAGGTCGCGCATCGACTGGAGCAGCACCGGCTGGCTGCGGTCGGTCTCCTGGTCGTCGAACGGGTTGTCGAAACCGGGCAGCACGTTGAGCGCCCGCATCCCGAAACACAGCCCGATGAGCACGGCGAAGACCACGCCGGTGAAGGCGAGAACACGCAGGCCGCCGCGCCGGCGCTCGACCGGCGTCGGGTCCGGCGGCTCGACGGGCGGAAACTCGCGGGTGGTTTCCTCTACCTCAGCCATGTCTTCACGGTAAGGCCGATCGGGCCATTTAGCCCGCGAACGCGTTCAGACCCGTCAATGCCTGGCCGATCACCAGCTGGTGGATCTCCGAGGTTCCCTCGTACGTGAGCACGCTCTCGAGGTTGTTGGCGTGCCGCATCACCGGGTATTCGCCGGAGATCCCGTTGCCGCCGAGGATCGTCCGGCACTGCCGCGCGATCGCGATCGCCTCGCGGACGTTGTTGAGCTTGCCCACGCTCACCTGCTCGGGGCGCAGGGCCCCGGCCGCGTCCCGGCGCCGGCCCAGGTGGAGCGCCAGCAGGAAGCCCTTCTGCAGCTCAACGGCCATGTCGGCCAGCTTGGCCTGGGTCAGCTGGAAGCCGGCGATCGGCCGGCCGAACTGCTCGCGGCTCGTCGCATAGTCGATGGCCGTGTGCAGGCAGTCACGAGCCGCGCCCAGAGCGCCCCAGATGATGCCGAATCGCGCCTCGGTCAGGCAGGAGAGCGGCGCCTTCAGGCCGCGCGCCCCGGGCAGGCGGGCCGACTCGGGCAGGCGTACCTCGTCGAGGGTGATCTCGCCGGTGCTGGACGCACGCAGCGACATCTTGTGCCGGATCTCGCGGGCGGCGAACCCGGGCGTGTCGGCCGGCACCGCGAAGCCGTACACACCCTCGTCGGCCCGGGCCCAGATCACCGCCACGTCGGCCACCGGCGCGTTGGTGATCCACATCTTGCCGCCGGTGAGGACCCAGTCGTCGCCGTCGCGGCGGGCCCGGGTGGACATGTTGGCCGGGTCGGAACCGTGGTCGGGCTCGGTCAGCCCGAAGCAGCCGATCAGCTCGCCGGCCGCCATGCCGGGCAGCCACCGCTGCTTCTGCTCGTCCGATCCATAGGCGTGAAGAGCGAACATCGCCAGCGAGCCCTGCACGCTGACCAGCGAACGCACGCCGGAGTCGGCCGCCTCGAGCTCCATGCAGGCCAGGCCGTACTGCACGGCCGAGGCGCCGGCGCAGCCGTACCCCTCCAGATGCATGCCGAGCAGGCCGAGCTTGCCGAACTCGCGGGCCAGGTCGCGGACCGGAGCCGTGCCCTGCTCGTACCACTCGGCGACCTGCGGGCGGACCCGGTCGTCGGCGACCCGGCGGACCAGGTCGCGGATGTCGCGCTCCTCGTCGCTGAGCAGCTCGCTCAGGTCGAGAAGATCGAGCGGGGCGGTCATGGCACGACCAGCACCCGGGCGTGGATCTGGTTGCGCTGCTGGAGCGCCGCCCGGAGGGCCCGGTGCAGGCCGTCCTCCAGGTAGAGCGAGCCGCGGTACTCCACGACGTGTGGGAACAGGTCACCGTAGAACGTCGAGTCCTCAGCCAGCAGCTTGTCCAGCGCGAGCTCGCGTTTCGTGGTGATCAGGTCGGCCAGACGGATGGGTCGGGGCGGGATCTCGGCCCAGTCCTTCAGCGTCGTGTTGTGGTCGGGGTACGGAGCTCCGTCCCGGACGCCTTTGAAGATCACGACGGCACGCTCCCTTCCGACCCTGCCTTTCCGGCCTTACCCAGTCCACCGGCCATGATGCACCACTTCGTCGACCGGGCGGTGACCCCGGCGTAGTGACGGTGACCTCTTGTCGGCCGCGCGGTAGCCGACAGTGAGCGCGCCGATCGGCGTGAACTCGGCCGGCACGCCGAACGCCTCCCGGAACGCCGGGTGCGATCCGGCCGGCAGACCGATGAAACAGGAGGCCAGACCCTGGTCGACCGCGCTCAGGTGGATCAGCAGCGCGGCGAACCCGGTGTCGATGTCCCAGTAGGGCACCGGCCAGTGGGCCTCGTCACGATCGGTCCAGCCCTTGTCCGACTGGGCGTACCGATCGAGATAGACCGACTTGTTGGACATCGGCACGATGATCAGCGGCGCCCGGCTCATCCGGGTCAGCCAGTCGTCCGGGAGATCTTCGTCCCACCGGGTGACCGACCAGTAGAGTTCACGGTCGGCCGGCTCCTCCAGCACCAGGAAACCCCAGCCCTGGGAGAAGCCCGCCGACGGCGCCCGGAGCGCGTGCGCCAGCAGCTTGTCGCGTACCCCGGCCGGGATCGGGCGGTCCGGGTCGTAGTTGCGGACCATCCTGCGCCGGCGGAGGACCTCGTCAAACTCCATGCGGCCGGATGCCCCAGGTCGCCGACCAGGTCTGGCCCGGCGCGAGCACGATCAGGTCGCGGCCCGAGCGGAACGCGTCCGGCGGGCAGGTCATCGGCTCGATCGCCAGCGACCGGCGGAACCGCTCGCCGGTCAGGGTGTCCCCGGAGAACACCTGCCACCACTTGAAGTTCTCGTCGGCCCAGACCTCGACCGAGGCCGAACCGTCCGGCGCCGCGATGGTCACCGCCGAGCCGCCGTCCGGACCGTGGTCGATGTCGCCGAAGGTGGTGTCCAGCACCACGTCGCCGACCCGGCGGGGCTCGGTGAAGTCGTACTCGCTGCCGGTCACCTTGACCGCGCCGATCGGCAGCAGCCGCTGGTCGGCCAGCACCCGGGTGTGGCCCGGCACGTGCAGCAGGATGTCGTCGACCGCGACGCCGGCCAGCTGCAGGTAGGGGTGCACCGAGTAGCCCCACGGCGCGTCCGCGTCGCCGGTGTTCCGCACCTCCTGCTCGCACCGCAGGCCGTCGGCGCTCACGCTCCAGCGGGTGCGCAGCAGCAGCGACCAGGGGTAACCGACCTGGGGCGGAAGGTCGAACTCCAGCGTGACGGCGCCGGCCGACTGCTCGGCGACATGCCACCGCGACCAGTTGGTCAGGCCGTGGATCGCCACGTTGCGGGGCGGCTCGGTGATCGCGAGCTGGTGGCTGGTCCCCTGGAACGAGTAGTGCCCGTCGCGGATCCGGTTGGGCCAGGGGGCCAGGATCTGCCCGGCCGAGGCCGGCGAGATCTCGTCCGGGCCGAAGCCGTCGAGCACCTCGCGGTCACCGGCGCGGTACACCCGCAGCACGCCACCGACCTCGGCGAGCACGGCCTGGTGACCGTCCGCCTCGATGGTCCACTGGGTGCCCGATCTCGCCCGTACGACGCTTGTCATGGGTTGGACATTAGCGGGTCGCCTGGCCGGTATCGTCGCGTCCCTCGTCCTCGGCCGGAGGCCGGTAGCGCAGCAGCGCCGGGAAGGCCAGGGCCAGCGCGATCGCCACGCCCGCGGCCGCGAATCCGCCACCCGCCCAGGACGCGGTCGGACCGGTCAGATCGGCGGTGGCGCCCGACCTCAGGTCGCCCAGCCGGGGCCCGCCGGCCACCACGACCGTGAACACCCCCTGCAACCGCCCACGCAGCCGGTCGGGCGCGAAGACCTGCAGGATCGACTGCCGGTAGACCGCGCTGACCAGATCGGCCGCGCCGCCCACGGCGAGGAGCAGCACCATCAGCCAGAGCTGCCGGGCGAACCCGGCGAAGCCGACCGCCACGCCCCAGCCGACCACGGCGATGACCAGCGCCACCCCCTGCCGCCGGACCTTGCTGATCCAGCCCGAGGTGAGCCCGCCGATCACCGAGCCGATCGCGATCGCGGCGAACAGCCAGCCGACCGCCGACCCGCCGCCGAACCGGTCCTCGGCGATCTCCGGGAACAGCGCCCGCGGCATGGCCAGCACCATCGCCACGATGTCGACCGCGAAGGAGAGCAGCAGCACCGGCTGGGTGGCCAGGAACCGGAGCCCGGTGGCGATGCCGCGCAGCCCGGCGTTCGGCTTCTCCTCGCCCTCGACGTGTTCGACCGGTGGGATCGGTGGCAGCCGCCAGGTGGCCCAGAACGTCACCGTGAACAGCAGCGCGTCCACCGCGTAGGCCAGGACCACGCCGCGGTCGGTCGAGTACGCCCCGAAGATCAGCCCCGCCGCCAGCGGCCCGAGCACCCCGCCGGCCGTGGTCGTCGTGTAGCCCAGCGTGTTCGCGGCCGGCACCAGATGGACCGGGACGATCCGCGGGATGATCGCCTGCCGGGCCGGCGAGCTGATCGCGAACCCGGCCGACTGCACCGCCATCAGCACCAGCAGCACGACCGGGCTGTGCACCCGCATGACCGCCTGGAGCAGGAAGCCCAGCGTGGACAGCCAGGTCAGCGCCGAGCTGGCGAGCAGCAGCTTGCGGCGGTCGACCACGTCGGCCGCCGCGCCGCCCCACAGCCCGAAGATCAGCAGCGGCACCAGGCCGGCCACCCCGAGCAGGCCGACCCAGGCCGACGACCGGGTGATGTCGAACATCTCGACCGGCACCGCGACCGAGGTGAACTGGAAACCGAAGAAGCTGGCGCCGTTGCCGATCCACATCCGGCGGTACGCCAGCCCGCGCAGCGGCCGCGTGTCGATCACCCAGCTGCGGGTCGCCCGTTCGGTGGCCTCGACGGGCTCCTGAGTCACGGTGCGAGCCGTTCGATCACCCAGGTCGCGCCGTCCCGCCGGTAACGCAAGCGGTCGTGCAGCCGGCTCGTCCGGCCCTGCCAGAACTCGACGGTGTCCGGAACGACCCGCAGGCCACCCCAGTGCGGCGGCGGGGGCACCGGGCTGTCGGCGAAGCGCTCGGCCGCCTCCTCGTACCCCTCATCGACCCGAGCCCTTGAATCGAGCACCTGGGACTGCGGGCTGGCCCAGGCGCCG
Source organism: Actinoplanes sp. NPDC089786 (assembly GCF_040684855.1). NCBI lineage: Bacteria > Bacillati > Actinomycetota > Actinomycetes > Micromonosporales > Micromonosporaceae > Actinoplanes > Actinoplanes sp. NPDC089786. The sequence goes on along the minus strand of NZ_JBFBGU010000008.1, from coordinate 254,131 downwards.
AGTTGCGAGCCGCGCGGCCGGGACGCGAAATAGGTCTCGGTCTCGGACCGGCTCACCCGCTCGACCGCCCCCGCGACCAGCACCTGCCGCTGCATCGGAAACCACGGAAAGACCAGGCTGGCGTACGGGTTGACGGCCGCCTCGGTGCCCTTGCGCGACTCGTAGTTGGTGTAGAACACGAAGCCGCGCTCGTCGTAGCCCTTGAGCAGGACCGTCCGGGCGCTCGGCCGGGCCCCGGCGTCGGCGGTGGCGACGATCATCGCGTTCGGCTCGGGCAGACCCCACGCGCGGGCCTCGGCGAACCAGGCCGCGAACTGCGCCGGCCAGCCGTCGGCGAGGTCGTCCTCGAGCAGTTCGCCGTGCTCGGTGTAGTCACGACGCATCCCGGCCGGTTCCGCGGTCACCCTCTGGCCCCTCTCGATAATCACTTATGAACCTAAGTCGCCACCCGTGATCCGTCAGGTCCGTCAGGATGGATGTCGCGGAGAGCACATTCGCGCCGGGTCGCCCGCCGGTTACCCAGCGGGCAAGATGAATCACTTACGGGTCCCAAGCTCCGGGAGGCGACGTGACCGACTTCAAGCCTGGCCTCGAGGGTGTGGTCGCCTTCGAGACCGAGATCGCGGAACCCGACAAGGCCGGTGGCTCGCTGCGCTACCGCGGCGTCGACATCGAAGACCTGATCGGCCAGGTGTCCTTCGGCAACGTCTGGGCGCTGCTGGTCGACGGCCGGTTCGGTCCGGGGCTACCGCCGGCCGAGCCGTTCCCGGTGCCGGTGCACTCCGGCGACATCCGGGTCGACGTGCAGTCCGCGGTGGCCATGCTGGCGCCGTACTGGGGGCTCAGCCAGCTCCTCGACATCACCGACGACCAGGCCCGCTCCGACCTGGCCCGGGTGTCGGTCACCGCGCTGTCGTTCGTGGCCCAGGCGGCGCGCGGGCTGGGTCTTCCGGCCGTGCCCCAGAAAGACATCGACAAGGCGCAGACCGTGGTCGAGCGGTTCATGCGGCGCTGGCGCGGCGAGCCCGACCCGCGTCACGTCAAGGCCGTCGACGCCTACTTCATCTCGGCCGCCGAACACGGCATGAACGCGTCCACGTTCACCGCGCGGGTGGTCGCCTCGACCGGCGCCGACGTGGCCGCGTGCATCTCCTCCGGCATCGGCGCGCTCTCCGGCCCGCTGCACGGCGGCGCGCCGTCCCGCGTGCTGCACATGATCGAGGGCGTCGAACGCAGCGGCGACGCCGAGGGGTACGTGCGGGGTGTGCTCGACCGCGGCGAGCGGCTGATGGGCTTCGGCCACCGGGTCTACCGCGCCGAGGACCCACGCGCCCGGGTGCTCCGGCGCACGGCCAAGGAACTGGGCGCGCCGCGCTTCGAGGTGGCCGAGGCGCTCGAGCGGGCCGCCCTGGCCGAGCTCAAGGCCCGCAAGCCCGACCGGGTGCTGGCGACCAACGTGGAGTTCTGGTCGGCCGTGGTGCTCGACTTCGCCGAGGTGCCGTCCCACATGTTCACGTCGATGTTCACCTGCGCCCGGGTGGCCGGCTGGAGCGCGCACATCATGGAGCAGAAGAAGCTCGGCCGCCTGGTCCGCCCCTCGGCCCTCTACGTGGGACCGGCCACCCGCAAGCCGCAGGACGTGGAGGGGTGGGACCGGGTCCCGCATAATGCATAGCGGCCATCCCCCCGCCGGAAGGATCCCCAGGTGACCGACGCGATCCGCATTCCCGACGACCTCAGGCCGGTCGACGGACGGTTCGGCTCCGGGCCGAGCAAGGTCCGTCCCGAGGGGGTCGAGGCGCTGGCCGCGGTCTCGCGCACCTACCTGGGCACCTCACACCGGCAGCGCACGGTCAAGGACCAGGTGGCCCGGCTGCGCCGGTCGATCGCCGAGTTCTTCACCGCGCCGGCCGGCTACGAGGTGGTCCTCTCCAACGGCGGGACCAGCGCGTTCTGGGAAACCGCGGCGTTCGGGCTGATCCGCGACCGGGCCCAGCTGGCCGAGTTCGGCGAGTTCGGCGGCAAGTTCCGCAAGGCCGTCGCGGACGCGCCGTTCCTGGCCGCGCCGTCGGTCCGGCAGGCGCCCGGCGGGCAGGCCGCGTTCCTGGCGGCGGAGCCGGGGGTGGACACGTACGCGAGCGTCCACAACGAGACCTCGACCGGCGTGGCCGTGCCGGTGCGGCGGCCGGCCGGGGCCGACCCGGGCGCGCTGGTGCTGACCGACGCCACCTCGGGCGCGGGCGGCCTCGACGTCGACCTCACCCAGACCGATGCCTACTACTTCGCGCCGCAGAAGGCGTTCGGCTCGGACGGCGGGCTGTGGATCGCGCTGCTGTCGCCGGCCGCGCTCGACCGGGCGGCCGAGATCAAGGCGTCCGGGCGCTACATCCCCCAGTTCCTCGACCTGGTCACGGCCATCGAGCAGAGCCGGCTCGACCAGACGTACAACACGCCCGCGCTGGCCACCGTCTTCCTGGCCGCCGAGCAGACCGAGTGGATGAACGCGCAGGGCGGTCTGGCCTGGTCGGCCAAGCGCAGCGCGGAGAGCGCGGCGGCGATCTACGGCTGGGCCGACCGGTCCGAGTTCGCCACGCCGTTCGTCACCGACCCGGCCGTGCGCTCGAACGTCGTCGCCACCATCGACTTCGCCGACGGGGTCGACGCCGCGGCGATCGCCAAGGTCCTGCGGGCGAACGGCATCGTGGACACCGAGCCCTACCGCAAGCTCGGCCGCAACCAGCTCCGGGTGGCCCTCTACCCCACGGTCGACCCCGCCGACGTCGAGGCGCTCACCAGGTGCGTCGACTATGTTGTCGAACGGCTCTGAATTTCCGCCACGGACTACCACGAAGATCATCTCTGCTGCTCAACGACTCGCCCGGCGTGGCTTACCCCCATCGGGTGACCGGGGCGCGTAGCGTGTTCCTCAAATGCGCCCGGGTGACCGAGTCTCGGGAGGCAGCAGGCCAGCGAGCGACGAGACGGAGGCAACGCATGCGGCCGGTACGCTTCGTCGCTCTCTCCGAGGACGGCCAGGCGCTGGTGCTCGCCGACGAGGTCGGCCGGCTCCTCGCCCTGCCGATCGACGACCGCATCAACGGTGCCATCGTCGAGGGCCCACACCCCCACCCGACCTCGGGCGCCGGTTCGGCCGTCGCCCTGGCCACAACCGAACACTCGATGGCGGTGCTGTCCCCGCGCGACATCCAGTCCCGCATCCGGTCCGGTGAGTCGGCCGAAGACGTCGCCCGCATCGCCGGTGTGCCGGTCGACCGGGTACTCCGCTACGCCGGCCCGGTGCTGCAGGAGCGGGCCATGCTCGCCCAGCACGCCCGCCGCACCCGGCTGAAGACCTCCGACACGGGCGCCCCGCTGGCCGAGGTCGTCGACAGCCGGCTGGCCCAGCACGGCATCGACGCCGAGAAGATCTCCTGGGACGCCTACCGCCGCGACGACGGCACCTGGCGGATCATCGCCACCTGGCCGTCCGGCAAGGCCACCGCCCAGGCGGTGTGGGACCTCGACAAGGCTCGCCAGGTCGTGTCGCCCCACGACGACATGGCGCAATACCTGTGCGCCGAGCGGCCGACCCAGATCCTCGGTCAAGAGCCGGCCCCCGAGCGCAGTGCCGACCGCGGCCACGGCCTGCCCGGCCCGACCCGCTCGGTCGAGCCCGCCCGCGGCGGCCACGGCCTGCCCTCGTCGGGCAACGAGCCCTCGCGCCCCTCACGCGACCCGATCCGCGCCGGCCGCGACGCCCTGCTGGCCTCCCTCGACCGCCCGCTCAACCCGGCCACCGGCCGCGGCCTCGACGCGGTCCCGTCCGACACGCCCCGCCGCCCGGTCGCCGGTGGCGCCGCGGCGCTGCTCGGCAGCGGCGCCGGTTCCGCCTTCGACGAAGACTCCGACCTGCCCAAGGAGGTGCCGGCCGTGCCGTCCCTGGCGGTGCTGCGGCCTCGCCGCACGGTGGGCCAGGGCGGTCAGCAGCAGAACTCGGCCACCACCGACGAGTCCGGCGAGCAGAAGCCCCGCAAGCGCCTGCCAAGCTGGGACGACGTCCTCTTCGGCGGCGGCCCGGCCGCCCGCGAGTCAAGCTAGCGCAACCCGCCCTGCGCGCGGGTCAAGCCTGAGCGACCCGCCCATCGCACGGGTCAGGCTGGAGCGGCCAGGCGCTGACCCGGTCGTAGCCGAGCCCTTCGGCATGCCGGCTGTGTACCAGCACCAGCTCGCTGGCGGTCCAGGGTGGCCCCGCGTAGGCGTTCAGCGCCGCCCGCACCTCGGCGTGATCCCGGTAGGACACGGTCAGATGGGGCGTGAACGGTCCGTTGCCGAGCGGCAACCGGGCGCGGAGCCGGAAGAGCGCCGGCAGGTCGCCGTCCACCCCGGCCCAGAGCGCGGTTCCGAAGTTCCCGCCGCCCGCCAGCCGCAGCCGGATCGGCCCGCCGCCGGCCGCCGCCGCACCGACCGCCTGCGAGATCTCGGGCAGTTCCTCGTCGGGATTCTCGCCGAGGAACGCCATCGTGATGTGCCACCGTTCGACCGCGGTCAGCCGGACCGGCCTGGTCATCGCGTCGCGCAGGTGCCGACGCAACTCGTCGCGGACATCTTCGGGCGGGAACAGGGCAACAAACAGTCGCACGAGCGTGACCCTAACCCGGTAATCTTCGCGGCGTTCCACCCGGGACGTCGGCCCTTCAGGAGGGTTCGTTGCATTCGCTCGACCTGACGTCCTTCCGCGACCTGGTGGGCGACGCCCGGATCGTCGGCCTTGGCGAGTCTTCCCACTATGTCCGGGAATACACCGTGGTGCGCCACGAGATGACCCGGCTCCTGGTCGAAGACCTGGGCTTCACGCTGGTCACGGTCGAGTCCGGGTTCAGTGAGGGCCTGCTCGTCAACCGCTGGACCCATGGCGGCGAGGCGCCGGTGGCCGAGGTGGCCGCCGAGGGCATGACCTACCGCTTCGGCGAGTACCCCGAGATGCACGACTTCCTGACCTGGATGCGCGACGTCAACGAGGGCGGCGGCAGCGTCACGTACGCCGGTCTCGATCTGCCCGCCGATCTGGCGTCGCTGCTCCCGCCGCTGGACAGCCTGGACGGCTACCTGTTCGACGTGGACCCGGACGGGTCGGCGCTGATCGGTCAGGCCCGGCGGCTGGCCGAGCGGTTCGCCGGACCGCACACGATGGCCGCCTTCGCCGCGTACCGGGCCATGGAGTCGGCCGACCGCAACCACCTGACCCTGCTGCTGGCCGGGCTGAGCGCCCGCTTCGACGCGATGCGCCCGCTCTATGTCCGCCGCACCGGCGCCGACCGGTACGAGACCACGCGGCACGAGCTGCGGCTGGCCGTGCGGCTCGACCAGATGCTGCGTACGCAGACCGAGGCCGCCGAGGCCGGCATCCCCACCGTGGTGAACGTCCGTGATGCCGCCATGGCCGACACCGCCCTGCGCCTGCTCGACCGCGCGGGCGGGCGGATGGTCCTGCTGGCCGCCAACACTCACCTCCAGCGCGTCCCGATGCGCCTCGACCAGTACGAGCTGCCGGTGGCCGGCGTCCATCTGGCCGACGCCCTGGGTGACGCCTACGTGGCCGTGGCCCTGACCTGCGACGGCGGGAGCACCCCGAGCCGCCGCGCCAACCCCGACTCGCCGGGTGGCGTCGACCTGGTCAGCGTCGACCTCCCCGACCCGGCCGAGGGCAGCGTCGAGGCCTATCTGCGTACGCTGCCGCACGGCGACCGGGTGACCGACCTGCGCCCGTTGCGCCGGGCGGCCGGCTTCGGCCCCCAGCGTCTCCGCGTGATGGATGGGTACCTGGACGTTCCCGTGGCGCACGCCTTCGACCTGATCGCCGCCCTCCCCAAGATCACCCCAGCAACGCGCTCCTGACCAGGTCTGCGGCGTTGACGTCGTGGTTCGTCGGGCCGAGGATGCGGGGCGCGTCGGCCGGGCCGGGGACGGTGTGCCCGGCCCCGTGCAGGGTGTAGAGCACGACCGAGGGCCATTCCGCGCGCTCCACCGACGTCCCCGGCAGCGTCGTGGTGACCGGTTCGCCGGCGACGCCGTTGCGTTCCGCGAAGTAGCGCGCCGTCTCCGGCATCGACCGCATCGGCCCGCCGACCCGGAAGAACTTGCGCAGCAGCCATCTCATCTCGCCGCCCTCGTACGCGACGATCGGGTCCTTGGTGCCGTGGATGAGCAGCATCGGCACGGGCGCCGGCGCCGTTCCCGGCAGGAGGAAGTTCGCGGGCGCCGGCATGGTCGCCCCGATGACGGCGGCGCCGGAGAGCAGCGAGGGCGTCTCGTGGAGGAGCCGCATCACCATCTGCCCGCCGTTGGAGTAGCCGACCCCGAAGACCCGGCTCGCTCCCAGCTGATCGATCACGGCCCGGGTGAACCCGACGTCGTCGATGTTCGCGAGCCGGGCCGGGAAGGAGCTCTCCCGCCGGGCGTCGTTCCAGTTGCCGCGGTAGCCATCGAGGTAGGCGACCGCGGTCCCGTCGCCGGCGAGCGCGTCGTAGATCCCGCCGGTGAACGCCCGATGCTTGGCGCCGGTCTGCTTGGACCCGTGGAAGACCAGGATCAGGTCGGCCGCTCCGGGCGCCCCCACCAGGGTGAAGGTGCGCTTCCGGCCGGCCACCTCGACGCTGTCAACGATCATGGGACGACGCTAAACTTTGACATCGTGTCAAGGTCAAGCGTTGAGGACGGCCGCCGATGATGATCAGCCAGCTGAGCGCGAAGACCGGCGTCAGCCCCCGTTCCCTGCGCTATTACGAACAGCAGGGCCTGATCACGGCGGTACGCCGGCCCAACGGCTACCGCGACTACGACGACGGGTCGGTGATCACCGTGCTGACCATCCGCTCGCTGCTCGACCTCGGGTTCCCGAGCGACCTGATCCGCACGGTGCTGCCCTGCACCACCGGCGGGAAGGTCGACCAGGCCGTCTGCCAGGGCGTGGTCGAGCGCGTCGCCGGCATCCGCGACGACGTTGCCGCCCGTGTCATTCACCTGGAGCGGACCAGGGACGCGCTGACCAGCTTTTTGAACGAGAACGTCTAGCTGGGCCGGATCGGCGGCAGGCCGGCCGCCACCAGCTCGGCCTCGACCCGGACGCGTTCGATCTCGCGGTCCAGGCTGTCGGTCAGGCAGGACAGGTGGTGTGAGACCGACAGGTAGGTGCAGGCGACCTGGAGCCAGCGGTCGTAGGCGCCGACCACCGCCTGCGCCCACTGCTCGGACTGTTGCGTCACCCCGCCCAGCCGCTGGCGGTCGAGGCGCCGCAGCTCGCCCAGCATCTGGTCGAAGGCCGGCAGCGGGTTGAACGACGACACCGGGCCACATCGGCAGGACGGGCCACCGGCGGCGTCCAGGCCGGCGCACTCGGCCTCGGCGAGGGCCATGAAGCCTCGCTCGAGCCGGTTCAGCCGGGCGCGGTCCCATCGGGCACGCTGCGCCCAGGCCCGGCGGAGGGCCTGGCCCTCGGCGGAGCGGATCATCTTGAACAGTGCACACGTCAGACCAAACAACGCGGTCAGCGCTGCCATGAGCACCACGGTGTGCGGAGTCATCACCAAGCGACGCTATGTTCCCGCCGCCGCTGACACTTCGACTGTTCGGCCGAGCCGCCGTGCCATCCCATTCTCCGTCCCACTCTGCGAACAACCACAGAGGACGGTGAAAGCCCGATGAACGTCAGGTGACCAGCGCATTCACCGCCGCTCGGGCCGTGACTCAGGCGGCGGGGCGGACCTCGGTAATCGGCTCGGGCTTCAGCACGGCCGTGGCGGCGGTGGGCATCGGCACCAGCGAGAGCGACGGCCGTGGGCGTACCCGGAACCGCAGCCGGTCCCCGCTGGAGCGCAACTGCCAGACCAGCGCGCCCACCCCGGCGACCGCGCACACCGCGCCGGCCCCCCAGATGCTCGACGGCACCCCGTAGTGCTCGCCCCACCAGCCGGCCAGCGACGCCCCGATCGGCGTGGTGCCGAGGAAGACCAGCACGTAGAGGGCCATCACCCGGCCCCGGTAGGCCGAGTCGACGCCCATCTGCACCCGGTGGTTGGCCGCCTGGGCCAGGTAGATCGAGCAGAACCCGGTCGGCACCAGCAAGATCATCGCCACGATGAAGCTGGGCGCGAACCCGACCGCGATCTCGAACAGGCCGAAGCCGATCGCCGCCCAGACCACCAGGTACGGCCCGGGCCGGGCCCGCCGTCCGCTGCCGGCCAGCGCGCCGCAGAGCGAACCGAGCGCCAGCGCGGTGGTGAGCAGCCCGAACGTGGACGGACCGGCCTTGAAGTCGATCTTCGCCAGCGAGGCCAGGGTGACCGGGAAGTTGAAGCCGATCATTCCGATCACGGCCATCAGCACGATCGGCAGCACCAGGTCGGGCCGCCGGCGCACGTAGCGCAGGCCGTCCTTGATGCTGGTGTCGGCGCCCTTGTCCGGGCGTTCCGCCGAGAACAGTTCGGTCACCCGCATCGCGCCGTAGCTGAACGTCGGGGCGATGCAGAGCACGGTGGCGATCACGAAGACCGGGCCGGTGCCGAACAGGGCCAGGGCCACACCGGCCAGCGCCGGTCCGCCGATCCGGGCGGTGTTGAAGGTGGCCGCGGAGAGGGCCAGGGCATTCGGCAGCAGCCGCATCTCGACCAGTTCGGAGACGAACGCCTGCCGGACCGGGGTCTCGATGGCGCTGGCCGTGCCGAGCAGGCCGGCGAAGAGGAAGACGTGCCACAGCTCCACGACGCCGGAGGCGACCAGGATCGCGAAGACGATCGCGGTGACCGCGAACACGGCGTTGGCCGCCACGAGCAGCTTGCGCTTGTCGTACCGGTCGGCCAGCTTGCCGCCCCACAGGGTGAGCAGCAGCACCGGGGTGAACTGCAGGGCGGTGACCAGGCCGAGCGCCTTCGGTGAGTTGCCGGACAGGTCGAGCACGAGCCAGTCCTGGGCGGTGAACATCATCCAGGTGCCCAGCAGCTTGATCAGCTGCCCGGTGGCGAAGAGCCGGTAGTTGCGAACCTGCAGGGACCGGAATGTCGTGCCTAGCACTGCCCGCACTCGGGTTGCGCCTCCTCAACGGTCGTACGCGTCATCGTCGTGTGACGGAACGACCGGAGGCTGGCCCGACGATCAGGCCTTGGCCACCTGGTGCATGATCTCAGCCGCGCGGGCGAGGGTGTCGCGGTCGGAAGGACTGAGGTCGGCCAGGTGCCGGGCCAGCCATTCGTTGCGCGCTCGCTCGAACTGTGCGTACACCGCACGCCCCTGTTCGGTGGGCGCCAGGATCACCTGGCGTCCGTCGCTGGGGTGGGGCGTACGCACAACGAGTCCTTGTTCTTCCAGCTTGCCCACGATCTTGGTCATCGTGGGCGGCTGGACCCGCTCGACGTCGGCCAGCTCACGAGGAGTCAGCGCGCCGGCCAGCTGAAGGCTGGTCAGCGCGGACAGCTGACTGAACGTGAGGTCGCCGACCGGGCGGGCCTGGCGGACCCGTCGGTTGAGCCGGGTGATCGCGTCACGCAGTGTCGCAGCCAGATCATCGGCTGTAGCGCGCTCCGTGGTCACCGACCGCTCCATCACGTTGTTTAGCCTAGCTAATGAGCTTGGCTAACGACATCCGTTGTGCGGTGACCTAGGACATGTTCCACATTCAGTCCCAGTCGTCCCGCCCCGAAAGCGAATGTGGAACATGACCTAGAGCACCAAGCTCTCCAGCGGGCCGCGGAGGAAGTACAGGACGAAGATAGCGGCCACGCCGTAGAGCAGCGGATGCACCTCCCGCGCCTTGCCCACGGCGAGCTTGATCACCACGTACGAGATGATCCCGGCCCCGATCCCGTTGGAGATCGAGTACGTGAACGGCATCAGCGTGATGGCCAGGAAGGCCGGGATCGCGATCTCGTAGTCGGTCCAGTCGATCTGCCGCACCGCGGTGATCATCAGGAAGCCGACCAGCACCAGCGCCGTCGACGCGGCCTCGAACGGCACCACCGAGACCAGCGGCGCGAAGAACATCGCCAGCAGGAACAGGCCGCCGGTGACCAAGCTCGCGACGCCGGTGCGGGCGCCCTCGGCCACACCGGCGGCGCTCTCGATGTACGAGGTGTTGCTGGACACGCCGGCCGCGCCACCGGCGGCCGCGGCCACCGAGTCGACGAGCAGGATCTCGCGGGTACGCGGCGGCATGCCCTCGGCGTCGAGCAGCCCGCCCTCCTGGCCGACCGCGACCATCGTGCCCATCGTGTCGAAGAAGTCGGTGATCAGCAGCGTGAAGACGAACATGATCACGACCAGGAAGCCGGCCCGGCTCCACGAGTCGAAGACGTTGAAGTTGCCCAGCAGCGACAGGTCGGGCAGGTCGACGATCTTGTCGGGCAGCGCCGGCACGTTCAGCGACCAGCCACCCGGGTTCGGCTTGCCGTCCACGAAGGACGGGCCGGCGTGGGCGATCGCCTCGACGACGATGGCCAGCCCGGTGGTGCCGAGGATGCCGATCAGGATCGCGCCGCGCACCTTCCGGACGAACAGCACGATGGTGAGCAGCAGACCCAGCACGAAGACGAACAGCGGCCAGGTGGTCAGCTTGCCGCCGAGGCCCAGCTCGACCGGCACCGTGGTGTTGGCGGCGTCCGGGATGCGGCGGACGAACCCGGCGTCGACCAGCCCGATGATCATCAGGAACAGGCCGATGCCCACCCCGATCGCGGTCTTGAGCTGGGTCGGCACCGCCTTGAAGACCATCGTCCGCAGCCCGGTGAGCACCAGGATGGCGATCAGCACGCCCTCGATGACCACCAGGCCCATCGCGTCGGCCCAGGTCATCTCGGGCGCGATCTCGAACGCCACCAGCGCGTTCACGCCCAGCCCGGCGGCCAACGCGAGCGGGAACCGGCCCACCACGCCCATCAGGATGGTCACCACGCCGGCCACCAGCGCGGTCGCCGCGGCCAGCGCCGGAATCGCCAGCGAGTTGCCGTCCGCGTCCACACCGCCGCCCAGGATCAGCGGGTTCAGCACGACGATGTAGGCCATCGTGAAGAACGTCGCCAGCCCGCCGCGCACCTCCCGGCCCACCGTGGATCCGCGCGCGGAGATGTCGAAATACCGATCAAAACCGCTCTTCGGCGTACGCGATGCCGGCGCTTCTGATTCGGGCGTGCTCGTGGCCATGGGCGCATCGTGTCAGAACGTCTGTGACGGAGGAAGATCACCGATGTTACGAACCGGCCACCGCGTACCCTGGTCGCCGTGACCAAGCCCCGCCCTGAGCCCCTGGACCCGCCGATGGTGCCGTTCGCGCTGGGCGGCATGGCCCTGTTCGCGATCGCCCTGCTCGTGGTCTGGCTGGCCGGCGCGCCCGGCTACTGGCTGTGGACCTGCGTGGCCGGCTTCATCTGGGGCATCCCCGGCCTGCTCACGATGTTGCGCCACGACGCCAACCGGCGGCGCCGGCGGGCCCTGTCACACCCGCAGTTCGAGGTGCACTCGTAACGACGCGGGTCAGGAGTGGCCGTAGTCCTCGGCCGGCTCCGACTCTTCGACCGAGCCGTGCGGGCGGCTGACCGCGACCGCCTCCACCTCGGAGTCGTCGTAGATCGTGGGCAGTTCCTCGACCGGCGCCTCGGCGTTGCCCAGCATCGTCTCGGAGTGTGCGCCGCAGCCGTGGTCGGCGCTGACCGCCCGGGCGTCATCCGGCGCGTAGAGATTGCCGCAGACCCCGAACATGCCGCGCATCGACCCGGCCAGCGGCATGTAGAAGCCGCAGGTGCCGCAGCGGGCGTTGCGTGGCGCCGCGGTCGAGATCGCCGCCTCGGGGCCGGACTCGCCGTCGTACCAGCGCTGGGCGGTCTCCATCCGCCCTTCCTGGGACATCACCCGGGACCGGCCCAGGCCGAGTTCCCAGGAGACCTCCTCGACCGCGGGGTCGTCGCTCAGCACGTACCCCTGAGCGAGCCTGTCGTCGTCCGGCGCGGTCGGCATCAGGTCGCCGACGCCCAGGTCGCCGGGCTGGAGCCGCTCGTTCCAGGGCAGCCAGCCGGGCGCCAGCAGCGCGTCGGGCCCGGGCAGCAGGACGGTCTCGCACACGGTCACGTGCCGGCTGCGCGGCACCCGGGTCACGGTCACCGCCCACCGCCAGCCCCGGTAGCCGGCCAGATGGCTGTCGAAGAAGTGGGTCACCACGCGGTCGCCCTCGGCGATCGCCTCCAGGTGGTCACCGATGTCCTCGGCATCGACCTCGGTGATCGCTCCCCTGGCCACGCCGATGGCATCGGCGCAGACCTGGTCGAGCTTCGCGGCACGGGCGGTGGTCCTGGTGGTCACGTGGCCCATTGTCCCCTACCGGGACTCTCCCCACGCACCGACTCCCCCGGATTCGATGTGCGGGGGGCGCGACTCTCTCGCTTCGATCAGTCAGGATGGTTCACATGCCGTTGCTTCCCACGCTCGGGCAGACCTTCGCAACCGGGGTCCGCGCCGTCCGCGCGCTGGTGCGTGGGTCGGTGCGGGGCGGGGCGTGGGCGACCCGCCGGGTGGGCGACGCCCGGGCCCGGGGCGCCAACAACGAGGCGGGCATGGTCCGGCTCTTCGACCTGCACGCGCTGTCCGTCGCCGGCGACACCCTGATCGCCATCGGCCTGGCCGGAACCATCTTCTTCGACGTGCCGCTCGGCGAGGCCCGCAGCAAGGTCGCCCTCTACCTGCTCATCACCATGGTGCCGTTCACGCTGCTGGCCCCGGTGGTCGGCCCGCTGCTCGACCACTTCCGGCACGGCCGCCGGTACGCCCTGGCCACGACCATGCTGGGCCGGGCCTTCCTGGCCTATGTGATCTCCGACAACCTGCTCGGCTTCGGCCTCTACCCCGCCGCCTTCGGCGTGCTGGCCCTGTCCCGCGCCTACGGCGTGGCGAGATCCGCGGCCGTCCCCCGCCTGCTGCCCGCCGGGGTCGGCTTGTCGCAGGTCGGGGCCAGAGCGAGTGTCTACGGTACATTCGCCGGCGCCATCGTGGCACCGATCGGCCTGGCCGCGTTCTGGTTCGGCCCGCAGTGGTCGCTGCGCGTGGCCAGCGTCATCTTCGTCGTCGGCATGGTCATCGCCCTGCGCCTGCCGGCCAAGGCCGACTCCGACCCGCCCGAAGAGATGCCCCGCCCGCTGCGTACGGTCCTCCGCCTCCGCCGCGGCTCGGACCGCCCGCTGTCCGGCGCCCTGGTCATCAACGCCCTGATCGGCAGCGCCTGCCTGCGGCTGCTGTACGGCTTCCTGCTGCTCTACTTCGCCTTCGCCATCAAGGCCGGCCAGCTCGGCACCACCCTGCTCGGCCGCGACATCGGCGACGCCGCCGCCGTGGCCCTGGTCGGCGGCGCCCTGGTGACGGGCACCTTCCTGTCCACCGCGATCGGCACCCGGCTGCAGATCCGCCGGCCGGCCGCGCTCCAGTCGGCCGGCCTGACCATCACGGCCGGCACCGCGGTGATCGCCCTGGTCTTCTACAACCTGGCCCTGGTCGCCCTGCTGGCCCTGGTGGCGGCCACCTTCAGCGGCATCTCGAAGCTGGCGATCGACGCCAGCATCCAGGAACGGGTCCCCGAGCGCCTCCGCGCCAGCGCCTTCGGCCACTCCGAGACCGTCCTGATGATCGCCTGGGTCATCGGCGGCGCCATCGGCATCATCCCGCTGACCGGCCGCCTGGGCGTGGCCCTGGCCGCCGCCATCGCCACCGCCGCCGCCATCCGGGCCGCCTTCGTAGCCACCCGCCTGCGCCACGAACGCCTGCACGGCCGCCCCGACGCCACCCCCGAGCCACCGACGGACCCGTCCGCCCCGCCCCACCCGACGGCCCGCCCCAGCACGGGCAACCTCCCCGCCGACCCCTGGCCCACCGCCCCCACGGTCACTCCACGCCAGGACGCCATGCCCCCCTTCCCCAGAACCGCCGAGAGAACCCCCGCCCGTCCTCAGCACGGCGACGAGACAACCGTGCGCCACCACCCCCGCCGCCCCGAGCCCGACACCGAGCTCAACCCCACCCTGGTCGACCAGCCCGAGGCCAAGAAACGCCGCCCCTGGCAACGCAAGGACAAGGACAAGGCAAAAGCAACCCCACCCCCGCCGCCTCCGCCCCCACCGCCTCCGGCCAAGCCCGATCCGGCCCTCGCCCCGCCCGGCTTCCACGTCTACCGCCCCAGCTCAGCCGACCGCCCCAACGGCAACGGCGCCAACCACGACGACCGATGACCCTGCTGATCATCACGGCCGTGGAGCCCGAGGCGGCCGCCATCCGCGCCGGCCTGTCCCGAGCCGACGTGGCCGCGGTAGGCGCCGGCCCAGCCGCCGCAGCCGCGGGAACAGCCCGCCGGTTGGCCCTCAAGCCGTACGAGGCAGTCCTGTCCGCCGGCATAGCCGGCGCCTTCCCAGGCCGCGCCGCACTGGCCGCCACCATCCTCGGCGCCCGCACCATCGCCGCCGACCTGGGCGCCGAGTCCCCAGAAGGATTCCTGCCCATCGACACCTTGGGCTTCGGCACCAGCACCCAGCCGGCCGACCCGGCCCTCCTCAAGACCTTGCAGAACGCCCTGCCCCAGGCCTTGACCGGCGACATCCTCACCCTGACCACAGTGACCGGAACCGCCGAAACAACCGAAAGGCTGGCCGGCGCACATCCCGAGGCGCTGGCCGAGGCGATGGAAGGCCACGGCGTGGCCACAGCGGCCGCCCAGGCCGGCGTGCCATTCGCCGAGCTACGCACCATCTCCAACCTGATCGGCCCCCGAGACCGCAAAGCCTGGCGCCTGCCGGAGGCCCTGACCGCCCTCTCTCAAGCCGCAGCCAACCTCCCCTGGTAGACCCACCCACCAAGAGTGTGGCGTTGCAGACAGACCCAGGAGACCCAGGAAAAACAGGACTACGGTCGCGAACGTGGCCCTCTCCTTGGCAGTCTCCCCCTGTCCGAACGACACGTTCGTCTTCCACGCACTGGTCCACGGCAGAGTCCAGGGCGCCCCACCCATCGACCTCACCTTCGCCGACGTCGACGTCACCAACACCGCCGCCGAGAAGGGCGAATACGACCTGGTCAAGGTCAGCTACGCCGCGCTGCCATGGCTGCTCGACGACTACCAGCTGCTCCCCTGCGGCGGCGCGCTGGGCCGGGGCTGTGGCCCGCTCGTGCTGACGAACGGCCGTGAAGACCTGGCCGGCGCCACGGTGGCCGTGCCCGGCGACCGGACCACGGCCTACCTGCTGTTCCGCCTCTGGTCGGCCGGCCGCCCGCCCGCGAACATCGAGGTCGTCCCGTTCCACGAGATCATGCCCGGCGTGGCCGACGGCACCTACGACGCCGGCCTGGTCATCCACGAGGCCCGGTTCACCTACCCGCGCTTCGGCCTGACCGCCATCCAAGACCTGGGCGAGTGGTGGGAACGTGACACCGGCCTGCCCATTCCGCTGGGCGCCATCCTGGCCAAGCGTGGCGTCGTCGATCCGGCCGAGGCCACCGAGTGGATCCGCCGGTCGGTGAGCATGGCCTGGGCCGACCCGACCGCGAGCGAAGAGTTCGTGCTGGCCAATGCCCAGGAGATGGAGCCCGAGGTGGTCAAGCAGCACATCGACCTGTATGTGAACGAGTTCACGCTGGACCTGGGCCAGGAGGGTTTGGCCGCCGCCGACGCCCTGCTGGGGCGTGCGGCGGCGGCGGGAATCACGCCCGCGACCCGGGGCCTAGCCCTCTAGTTCCTTGGCCACCGCGTGGACGAGCTGCGCGATCTTCTGGGCCGACCGCTTGTCCGGGTAACGCCCACGGCGCAGGTCGGGCTGCACCTTCGCCTCGAGGATCTTGATCATGTCCTCGACCATGCCGTGCAGTTCGTCGACCGGCCGGCGCCGCAGCTCGGCCATGGACGGCGGCGCGTCCAACACCTTCAGGCCCAGCGCCTGGGCGCCCTTTCGGCTGTCGACCACGCCGAACTCGACCCGCTGACCGGTCCTCAACTCTTCGGTTCCGGCCGGGAGCGCGCCCTTGGGCAGGAACACGTCGCCGCCCTCATCGCTGGTGACGAACCCGAATCCCTTCGCCGCGTCGTACCACTTCACTCGACCCGTGGGCACCGCTGACCTCAACTCACATCAAGAATTTCGCCGGGGGGAGAACTACGTCTCCAGGCTATCCAAGGTGTCGGTCCGACTCCCAACCGTTATCTCGTCCAGGAGGGCGGGGAAACCGGTCAGGTCGGGGAGCACGTAGGTGGCCCCGGCGGCCCGGAGATCAGCGGCGGAGCACGGTCCGGTCGCCACGCCGATGCCCGGAATGCCCGCTGTGCGGGCGGCGACCATGTCACCCGTGTGGTCACCCACATACCACCGGACCCCGTGCTCGGTGAGCGCCGCGGCCTTTCCCTCGGCGAAGAGGTCGCCGGCCAGTTCGTCGTAGGCCAGGCCGAGGTGGTCGAGGTGCAGCTCGGCCAGCCGGCCCAGCTTGGAGGTGACCACGACCACGCGCAGGCCGTGGGCGCGCACGGCGTTCAGCGCGGCGGCGGCGCCGGGGGTGGGCAGGGCCGGTTCGATCGCGTACGCCGGGTAGAGCGCGCGGTAGGTGGTGACCGCCTCTTCCACCTGCTCGGGCGGGAACCACTCGCGCAGCTCGGTGCGCAGCGGCGGCCCGAGCCGGGTGACCGCGAGGTCGGCGTCGACGTGGACACCGGTCTTCGCGCTCAGCGCCCGGTAGGCCGCCGCGATGCCGGGCCGGGAGTCGATCAGGGTCATGTCCAGGTCGAACCCGACTGTCATGACCGACTGCACCGAGCGGCACTCAGCCGCACCTCACAACGGCCTCGCAGGCGAGGGCCAGAAGGGCATGACGAAAGCAGCTCAGCTTCCCGTTGGCTCACGGAGTCAGGGTCGGGGTGTAGGTCAGCTGGTCGACCGGCAGGGGGAAGGTCTGGTCGTCACCGAACGGCGAGGGCGCCGCCGGCTTGTCGGCCGTGATCTCGGAGATGGCCAGGTGGCCTTCCTTCGGCGACCGGGCGCGGCTCGGACCGCCCTCCCGCACCTCGGTGCCCGGCACCTTCGGATGTGCTTCCACGCCACTGCCCCCTCGAGGATCGACATCGGGCCCACGCTGGACCCGCCACCATCGTCCCATGGCCAGTAACGTGGAAGGGATGGCCACGACATTCGCCGATCAACTCCGGTCCCTGCCCGATGAGGCCCTGGGCGCGCTGATCCAGCTGCGCCCCGACCTCGTCGTGCCGGTGCCTTCGGACGTGTCCGCACTGGCCGTGCGCGCACAATCCCGGGGTTCGGTGGCACGCTGCCTGGACTCGCTGGACGAGTTCACCCTGACCATCCTCGATGCCGCGCGCCTCAGCCGGGCGCCGGAAACCGCGCTGACCTCGACGGATGCGATCGTCGAGCTGGCCGCGTCGGCGCCGCCGGACGACGTTCGGGTGGCCATCGGCCGGCTCCGGGCCCGCTTCCTGCTGCACGGGCCAGAAGACGCGCTGCAGATCGTCGGCGCCGTGGACGAGGTGACGTCGCCGTACCCGGCGGGCCTGGGCCGGCCGGCCGACTACCTCGATCCGTCGGCGGCCGGGCTCTGCCTCGACCGGGCCAAGCTGCGCCGCACCGTGATGGAGGCCACGCCGGACGCCCGCAAGGTGCTCGACCGGCTGGCCGCGGGCCCCCCGATCGGCGCGCTGGGCGGCCGCAGCGCCCATGACGGCGTGGTGTCCGAGCCGGTGCGCTGGCTGATCGATCACCACCTGCTGGTTCGGGTGTCCGAGGCGGGCCGGTCGCCGCGGCCGGACGGCGAGCTGGTCGAGCTGCCTCGCGAGGTGGGCATGCTGCTGCGCCGCGAGACCGGGCCGCTGGGGCTGCTCCGGCCCTGTCCGCCGGCGCCCGAGACCCCGGTGCGGGACGGCAAGGCGGTGGACGCGGCCGGCGCGGGGCAGGCCCTCGAGGCGGTACGCACGACCGAGAACCTGCTGGAGGCGCTGGCCGCCGATCCGGCGCCGGTGCTCAAGGCGGGCGGGCTGGGCGTCCGTGACCTGAAGCGGCTGGTCCGCGAGGTGAACGTCGACGAGCCGACCGCGGCCCTGATGCTCGAGGTGGCCCACGCGACCGGTCTGCTCGGCGAGGCCGACCGCAGCGGCAACGGCCGGTCCCTGGCCGGCGGCGGCGACGAGATCTTCCTGCCCACCGGCGCCTACGACCTGTGGAAGGCGCAGAGCATCGCCCAGCGCTGGACCGCCCTGGCCCGCGCGTGGCTGATGATGACCCGGCAGTCCGGTCTGGTCGGGCAGCGCGACGAACGCGACCGCCCGATCACCGCGCTCTCCCCCGAGGCCGAGCGGCCGGCGGCGCCACAGGCCCGGCGAGAGGCCCTGATGGCTCTGGCCGCGCTGCCCACCGGCACCGCGCCGCCGGTCGAGGACGTGCTGGGACTACTGTTCTGGCAGGCGCCACGCCGGGCCCGGGGCCGCGAGGCGGTGCACCGGGACGCCCTGGACAACGCCGCCCTGCTCGGGGTGACCGGGCGGAACGCGCTCACCTCGTACGCCCGCCTGCTTCTCGACCCCGAGGACGGCGACCCGCTGGGCGCGGAACCGGCCACCGACACCGTCCGCGCGCTCGACGGTCTGCTGCCCGCCCCGGTCGACCACGTGCTGGTGCAGGCCGACCTGTCGGTCGTGGTTCCCGGCCCGCCCGAGCCCGAGCTGGCCACCGAGCTCGACGTGCTGACCGAGAAGGAGTCGGCGGCGATGCGCCGGGTGACCGCGGCCAGCGTGCGGCGGGCGCTCGACGTCGGGTATTCCGCCACCGACGTGCACGCGCTGTTCCGGCGCCGGTCGCGGACGCCGGTGCCGCAGGCGCTGACCTATCTGATCGACGACGCCGCCCGCAAGCACGGCGGTCTGCGGGCCGGTTCGGCCGGCGGCTACCTGCGCAGCGACGACGAGGCGTTGGTGGCCGAGGTGCTGGCCGACAAGCGGCTGAGCACGCTGGGCCTGCGCCGGCTGGCGCCGACCGTGCTGGTCAGCCCCCATCAGGTGAGCCGGCTGCTGGGCGCGTTGCGAGATGCCGGTTACGCGCCGGTCGCCGAGGACGCGGGCGGGTCGGCGGTGCTCAGCCGGCCGAAGGTTCGGCGCGCTCCGTCGCGTACCCCCTTCTCGGTGAGGCTGGCCGACCACCAGGCCGGCGCCCCGCAGCTGGCCGGGCCCCGCCTGGCCGGGGTGGTCGAACAGATCCGCAAGGGCGACATCGCGACCCGCGCGGCCCGCCGCGCGCCGGTGAGCGTGCGCGCCTCGACCGGGGCGGGGGTGCCCGGCCTGACCGCGGTGCAGGCTCACAGCCAGGCGATGGCGATGCTCGAGAAGGCGGTGCGTGAGAAGACGCGGGTCTGGGTCGGGTACGTCGACTCGCACGGCGCGACGCTGTCCAGGCTGGTCCGTCCGGTGTCGGTGAGCGCGGGCTATCTGCGCGCCGAGGACGACCGGACCGAGACGCTGCACACGTTCGCCCTGCATCGCATCACCGCAGCCGTACCCGAGGAGCAATAAAAATGTTTTTGGTCCGGTCTATGGGCGGCGGCGGGGCCGAGGACGGCGTGTCAGACTGGAGGGTCTTTTTCAACACCCAGTGGAGAGGCTGCTAAGTGAGCGGCGGACCATTGATCGTCCAGTCCGACAAGACCCTGCTCCTCGAGGTCGACCACCCGGATGCCCAGGCCTGCCGGATGGCCATCGCGCCGTTCGCCGAGCTGGAGCGCAGCCCGGAGCACGTGCACACCTACCGCCTGACCCCGCTCGGCCTGTGGAACGCGCGGGCCGCCGGGCACGACGCCGAGGGCGTGGTCGACGCGCTGATCAAGTTCTCGCGCTACCCGGTGCCCCACGCCCTGCTGGTCGACGTGGCCGAGACGATGGACCGGTACGGCCGGCTCCAGCTGGTCAACGACCCCGGGCACGGCCTGGTGCTCCGCGGCCTCGATAAGATCGTGCTGATCGAGGTGGCGAAGAGCAAGAAGCTGGCCGGCATGCTCGGCGCCCGGATCGACGACGAGACGATCATGGTGCACGCCTCCGAGCGGGGCCGCCTCAAGCAGGCGCTGCTCAAGCTGGGCTGGCCGGCCGAAGACCTGGCCGGGTATGTGGACGGCGAGGCCCACGAGATCGCGCTGGCCGAAAACGGCTGGACCCTGCGGTCGTACCAGCAGGAGGCCGTCGACGGCTTCTGGGCCGGCGGCTCCGGCGTGGTCGTGCTGCCCTGTGGCGCCGGCAAGACGCTGGTGGGCGCGGCGGCGATGGCGACCGCCAAGGCGACCACGCTGATTCTGGTCACCAACACGGTGGCCGGCCGGCAGTGGAAGCGTGAGCTGGTCGCCCGCACGTCGCTGACCGAGGACGAGATCGGTGAGTACAGCGGCGAGCGCAAGGAGATCCGCCCGGTCACCATCGCGACGTACCAGGTGCTCACCTCGCGGCGTGGCGGCGCGTTCACCCACCTCGACCTGTTCGGCGCCCGCGACTGGGGCCTGGTCATCTACGACGAGGTGCATCTGCTCCCGGCGCCGATCTTCCGGTTCACCGCCGACCTGCAGGCCCGCCGCCGGCTCGGGCTGACCGCGACGCTGGTGCGCGAGGACGGCCGCGAGGGCGACGTGTTCTCGCTGATCGGCCCGAAGCGCTACGACGCGCCGTGGAAGGACATCGAGGCGCAGGGCTGGATCGCGCCCGCCCTGTGCACCGAGGTGCGGGTCACGTTGACCGAGGCCGAGCGGATGGCGTACGCGGTGACCGACGCCGAGGAGCGCTACCGGGTGGCGGCCACCGCCCGCACCAAGCTGCCCGTGGTCCGCGCCCTGGTCAATCGACACCCGGACGAGCAGGTGCTGGTCATCGGCGGCTTCCTCGACCAACTGCACCAGCTCGGCGAATACCTCGACGCCCCGATCATCCAGGGCTCGACCACGAACAAGGAGCGGGAGCGGCTGTTCGACGCGTTCCGCTCCGGTGAGCTGCGCACGCTGGTGCTGTCGAAGGTCGGCAACTTCTCCATCGACCTGCCCGAGGCGGCGGTGGCGATCCAGGTGTCCGGCACGTTCGGGTCACGCCAGGAGGAGGCGCAGCGGCTCGGCCGGGTATTGCGGCCCAAGGCGGACGGGCGGCAGGCGCATTTCTACACCGTGGTGTCCCGGGACACCATCGACACCGAGTACGCCGCACACCGGCAGCGGTTCCTGGCCGAGCAGGGTTACGCGTACACCATTGTGGACGCCGACGACGTGCTCGGCCCGCCGCTGCCGCAGATCGACTGACCGCTAGCGGGTCGGCAGCGGGTCCGGCTTGACCGGGGCCTGCTCCACCATGTCCTGGGCGGGCGCGGGCGCGTCGCTCACCCGGACCATGGCCACCGCCGCGCCAAGTCCCAGCAGGAAGACCACGAAGATCCCGGTGATCATGAAGATCACCCAGGGGGGAACGCCGCCTCGTGGCACCGGCGGCGGCGGTGTGGGCGTCGCCCGCGGCGGCTGCGGCCCCGCCTCCCAGTAGGCGGCGGCCGCGATCGCCTCGGGGCTGCCCAGCCGCTGGAGCACCTCGATCATCTCGCTGTCCGAATACGCGCCCCGCTCACGGGCGGTCTCGATGTGCGCCGAGAGGTCGGCCAGCAGCTCGTGGCGCTGCAGCAGCGGCAGCCCGCTCAGCCGCAGCTCGACCTCACGCAGGTATTCGCCCACCACATCGGTCTTCTGAATGCTCATGCCCCACCGGTCCCTACGAGTCGGTCGACGGTCTGCCGGAACGACGTCCACTCGGCGCGGAAGGCGCTCAGCGCCGCCCGCCCGCTGTCGGTGAGCGAGTAGTACCGCCGGGGCGGCCCGGCCGGCGACTCGCTCCACTTGCTGTTCAGCCAGCCCACCCGGCGCAGCCGGGACAGCAGCGGGTAGATCGTGCCCTCGGTGCTGGCGAGGCTGCGCTCCTCACCGAGCCGGCGGACGATCTCGGTGCCGTAGATGTCTTCCCGCTCGACCATGGCCAGGACGCAGAACTCCAGGGTTCCGCGGCGCAGACTGCTGGCGAGCTGGGCGACGTCGGTCATGCGTGACACGGTACCTTGCGACGCAAGGTACGCCTAGGGCAGCTGTGGGCCACGCTCCAGCAGCGGCGCGAGCAGGTCGCCGAACTCGTCGACCCGCTCCAGCACCTCATCCGCCTCGAACTGGCGCGCCTCCGCGTCACCCGTACCCATCGCCTCGACCTCTTCCCAGGTCAGCGGCGTCGACACGGTGGGCGCGGGCTGGGCCCGCAGCGAGTAGGGCGCGACCGTGGTCTTGGCCGCGGCGTTCTGGCTCCAGTCGATGAAGATCTTGCCCGGCCGCAGGTTCTTGGCCATCTTCGCGGTGATCGACCTGGGCACCATCGCGGCCAGCTCCTCGGCCACCTTCTTGGCGTAGAGCGAGACCTCCTCGGCGTCCTGCTCACCGGAGATCGGGCAGCACAACTGCATGCCCTTCTTGCCCGAGGTCTTCGGGTACGCGGCCACCCCGTCCGCCTCCAGCCGGTCGCGCATCAGCACCGCCACCCCGCAGCACTCCTGCAGCCCGGCCGGCGCGCCCGGGTCGAGGTCGACCACCATCAGGTCCGGGTTCTCGCCGACCCGCCACTGCGGCGTGTGCAGCTCCAGCGACGCCAGGTTGGCCACCCAGACCAGGGTCGCGAGGTCGTCCACCACGACGAAGTCGATCGTCTCCCGGGACTTGGTCGACCCGGGCACCGGCAGACGCTCGGTGTGCACCCAGTCCGGCGTACCCCCCGGCTTGTTCTTCTCGAAGAAATGCGCGCCGTCCACGCCGTTGGGGAAGCGGATCCGGGTCAGCGCCCGGCCCTCCAGGTGCGGCAGCAGGAGCGGGGCCAGCCGCGTGTAGTAGTCGATGACCTCACCCTTGGTGAACCCGGCGGCCGGATACATCACCTTGTCCAGGTTGGACAGCTCCAGGTCCCGGCCCTCGATCGTGACCGGGTACGTCTTGCGCTGCTCAGGAGCCATCGTCATCCTCCTCGTAGCAGTCGGCCGGACCCTTGTCCGGGCGCAGCCGCAGGAATCGAGGGAACCGCAGCCGGCCGTCCGGCGTGCGGTTGCCGTAGCGGACCTCGACCACCAGATCGGGACGTACCCAGTGCGCGCCGCGCGCATCCTCCCGTGGCACCGCCCCGGCCGGGAACGGCGACTTCTCGGCGGCGATCGGGGCGAGCACCTCGAGCAGTTCCCGCTCCGACGCGCCGCTGATCCCGCCGCCGACCCGGCCGCGATAGCGCAGCCGGCCGTCCGGCCCGGGCGAGCCGACCAGCAGGCCGCCCAGCCGCCGCGCCCCGGTCCGCCACCCGCCGATCACGTAGTCGCCGGTGTGCTCGAACTTCACCTTGACCCAGTCCGGCGACCGCAGCCCCGGCGTGTACGGCGTGCCCACCCGCTTGGCAACCACGCCCTCCAGCCGGTACTCCCGGGCCGCGGCCGAGGTCGCCTCGCCGTCGGTGAAGACCGGCGGGACCATCCAGTTCCGGCCGGCCAGGTCCAGATCCTCGAGCAGTTCGCGGCGGACCGCGTACGGCTGCTTCTTGAGGTCCTCGCCGTTCAGCCGGAGCAGGTCGAAGATCATGTACGTGACCGGCAGCGTCGCCGCCAGCGAGGCCGCCTTGTTCCGGTCCCGGACGTGCATCCGCTCGGCCAGCGCGGTGAACGACGGCACGCCACGCGCGTCCATCACCACCATCTCGCCGTCCAGAAGCGTGTCCGGCGGCAGCCGTAAAGATGCTATTTCCGGATATGCGATGGTCACCGTGGTGCCCGACCGCGCGTACAGCCGGGGCGGCTCCTGCCCGCAGGCCGCGATCACCCGGACGCCGTCCCACTTGAACTCGTAGCTCCAGCCGGGCCCGCGCGGCAGCGGGCCCGGCGTCGCGAGCATCGGGGACAGCGGGGCCGGCACCTGATCACCATAAGCACTTACGTCAGCTTCGGCGGGCTGCCATCCTTGATCCGAGCAGCGCAAACAGGTTAGGTGGCAGACATGCGTGCGATCTGGAAAGGCGCGGTCTCGTTCGGCCTGGTGTCGATCGCCGTGAAGCTCTATTCCGCGACCGAGGAGAAGGACATCCGGTTCCATCAGGTGCACCGCACCGATGGCGGCCGGATCAAGTACAAGCGCACCTGCTCGGTCGACGGCGAGGAGGTGACCTACGACGACATCGCCAAGGGCTACGACATCGGCGGCGGCGAGATGGTCATTCTCACCGACGACGACTTCGCCGACCTGCCGCTGACCACGTCCCGGGCGATCGACGTGCTGCAGTTCGTGCCGGCCGACGAGATCGACCCGATCATGTTCGCCAAGGCGTACTACCTCGAGCCCGAGGGCCAGGCGGCCAAGCCGTACGTGCTGCTCCGCGACGCCCTCCAGGACGCCGACCGGGTGGCCATCGTGAAGATCGCCATCCGCCAGCGGGAACAGCTCGCCACCCTCCGGGTCCGCGACGACGTGCTGGTCCTCAACACGATGCTCTGGCCCGACGAGGTCCGCGGCGTCGACTTCGGCTTCCTCGACGAAGACATCGAGACCCGGCCGGCCGAGCTGGCCATGGCGAGCTCGCTGATCGACTCGATGGCCGGCAGCTTCAAGCCCGAGGAGTTCACCGACAACTACCGGGCCGCGCTCCAGGAGGTCATCGACGCCAAGGTCGAGGGCCGCGAGGTGGTCGCGCCCGAGGAGGCCGACGAGGAGCCGGCCGCCGCGGTCGACCTGATGGCCGCGCTCAAGGCCAGCGTCGAGCGGGCCAAGGCGGCCCGCGGTGAAGCTCCGAAGGCCGCTCCGGCGAAAAAGACCGCGGCCAAGAAGACCGCCGCCAAGAAGGCCGCTCCGGCCAAGCGCGCCGCCAAGAAGTCCGCTTAATCTTGCGGCGTGGGATTGTCTTGGGCTGAGTCATACCTGGGCCGTCAGCGGGCCTTCGCCGGCGACGACGAGCGGCTGCTCTTCGTCGCCTCACGCGGTGTCATCATCGACGACCAGAACCGTCTGTTGCTGATCCAGCGCTCCGACAACCATCGCTGGGCCATCCCGGCCGGCGCGATGGAGCTGGGCGAGAGCATGGAGGAGTGCGCGATCCGCGAGACCTGGGAGGAGACCGGTCTCACCGCGACGTCGCTGACCCCGTTCGCCTTCTACTCGCGGGCGCAGTTCGTCAACGACTACGGGCACGCGTACCAGCAGATCCTGATGGCCTTCCGGATCCACACCTGGGAGGGTGAGCTGCTCAAGGCGACCGACGAGACGATCGACGCCGGCTTCTTCCCGCTGGACGCGCTGCCCGGCGAACGGTCGTTCATCATCGAGGAGACCCTGGCCGACCTGGCCACGTTCGAGTCGACCGGCCGGCTGGTGCTCAAGTAGCCCATGCTGGGAATGGATCTCTCGCCCCTCCGCACGTCCCGCGACTTCCGGCTGATGTTCACGGCCGGCGCGGTGTCGGGTTTCGGGTCGTTCATCACCTACGTCACGATCCCGTTCCAGGTCGCCGCGATCACCAACGACCCGCTGATGGTCGGCCTGCTCGGCGTCTGCGAGCTGGTCCCGCTGATCGTGATGAGCTTCGTCGGCGGGGCGCTGGCCGACTTCGTGGACCGCAAGCTGCTGGTCCGGCTGGCCGAGATCGCCCAGACCGCCCTGTGCGGCGTGCTCCTGCTCAACGCCCTGTCCGACGAGCCCCACCTCTGGCTGCTGTACGTGGTGGCCGCGCTCGCCGCGACGTTCGGCGGGCTGGCCCGGCCCGCCCTGGACGCGATGATCCCCCGGCTGGTCGAGCCCGAGCAGATCCCGGCCACCATGTCGCTCCAGTCGCTGCAGTACAACGTGGCCCAGCTGGCCGGCCCGGCGCTGGCCGGCATCCTGATCGCCACCATCGACCTGGCCTGGGTGTACGCGTTCGACCTGCTCACCTTCGCGGTGTCGCTGGTCTGCATCACGCTGGTCCGGGCGGTGCCGCCGCCCGGCGACGCCGACCGCCCGTCGCTGCGTTCGGTGGCCACCGGCCTGCGTTACGCCCGGAGCCGCCCCGAGCTGCTCGGCACCTACCTGATCGACGTCAACGCGATGTTCTTCGGCATGCCGCAGGCGCTCTACCCGTTCCTGGCCAACCAGCTCGGCGGGCCCAAGATCCTCGGTCTGCTGTACGCCGCCCCGGCCGCCGGGTCGATGCTGGCCACGCTCACCTCACGCTGGTCGGGCCGGGTGCACCGGCACGGACTGATGGTGGTCGTCGCGGCCGCCTGCTGGGGCCTCGGCATCGTCGGCGCGGGCCTGTCCGACTGGCTCTGGCTCACCCTGTTCTGCCTGGCCTTCGCCGGTGCGTCCGACATGATCTCGGGCATCTTCCGGGCGATCATCTGGAGTCAGACCATCCCCGACCACCTGCGCGGGCGGCTGGCCGGCATCGAGATGCTGTCGTACACCACCGGTCCGCTGCTCGGTCAGGTCCGGTCCGGGGCGATGGCCCGGACCGGTCTGGGCGTGGCCGGCTCGATCTGGGTGGGTGGGGTGCTCTGCATCGTGGGTACGGCCGTCCTGGCCGCCCTGTTGCCCAAGTTCGTCCGGTACGACGGCAAGGACGGCATCGCGCGCAAGAAGGCGGAGGACGAGGCATGGCTGGCACGGTCCACGACGACACCCGGGTGAGGGCCGCGACGCGGGCCGTCTACGTCGCGTTCATCGGCTCGGGCTGGGCCATGTCCAGCTGGGCCACCCGGATCCCGCAGGTCCGCGACGGCCTCGACCTCACACCGAGCCGGCTGGGCCTGGTGCTGCTGGCCATCGCGTGCGGCTCGATCGTCGCGCTGCCGCTGGCCGGCACGATCGTCACCCGGTTCGGCTCGCGGCTCACGATCACCGCGATGGCCGTCGTCCTCTGCGTCTCGATGACCGGCATCGCGCTGGGCTACCACCTCGGCGTCGTACCCGTGGTCATCTCGCTCTTCGGGTTCGGCTTCGCCCAGGGCGCCTGGGACGTGGCGATGAACGTCCAGGGCGCGGTGGTCGAGCAGAAGCTCCGCCGGTCGATCATGTCCCGGTTCCACGCGGGCTTCAGCGTGGGTACGGTGGCCGGCGCCCTGACCGGCACCGCCACGCTCGCCCTGGACATCTCGGTCACGGCCCACCTGATCTTCTTCGGCCTGGTCATCGCCGCCTGTGTGATCGCGGCCGTCCGCGGCTTCGTGCCCGACACCGATCCCGTCTCCGCCGCCGACCCGGCCGCCGGCCCGAAGCCGTCCGTCCTGGCCGCCTGGATCGAGCCCCGCACCCTGCTGGTCGGCCTGTTCGTGCTGGCCTTCGCCTTCGCCGAGGGCACCGGCGTGGACTGGATCGCGGTGGCCGTCATCGACGACTACGGCGGGGCCGTCACCAGCGGCACCCTGACCTACGCCATCTTCCTGGCCGCGATGACGGTGGGCCGCTGGTTCGGCCCCGGCCTGCTCGACCGCTACGGCCGGGTCCCGGTGGTCCGCGTCCTGGCCCTGATCGCCCTGGCCGGCCTGGCCCTGTTCGTCTTCGGCACCGCCCTGCCGATCGCCGTCGCCGGCGCCCTGCTCTGGGGCCTGGGCACCTCCCTGGGCTTCCCGGTCGGCATGAGCGCCGCCGCCGACGATCCGGCCCGAGCCGCGGCCCGGGTGAGCGTGGTCGCCTCGGTCGGCTACTGCGCCTTCCTGGGCGGCCCCCCACTGATCGGCTTCCTGGGCGACCACATCACCGTCCAGAAAGGCCTGATCGCCGTGGCCGCCCTGCTGGCCGTCTCGCTGATGGTCGCCTCGGTGATCCGCCCCCTCGACCCCACCCGCAAGAACTGACGGCGTCACCGACCGATGCCCGGATGCCCGGGCGTCGCAACCCGGGCATCCGTGTTCGCGTCAGTCGTTCCACTCCTCGATCGCTCGGCGTAGCGCCCGGGCGACCTGGTTGAACACCTGGGCGTTGGTGCTCGCGAAGAGGATCACGCCGTCGCCGCGGTAGGTCGCGTGCAGTTCCCAGAGGCGCGGACGACAACGCCACCAGGCGTGGACGGCGATGCCCGGGATGCTGATGGCCAGCAGGCCCAGCGCGATCATCGCGGGGGTCTCGACCACGGGCCAGATGGCCACGGCGAGGGCCACCGAACCGGTGGCGGTCTGGACGGTGGGCGGCCGGCTGCGGTCGACGGCGGTGTTCGTGATGCCGACGTCGTGCAGCTCGCGGATCGCGAAAATCTTCCCCGGCATGGTGCGCCAGACGAAGAAATCGCTGGTCACCACGACATCAGGCCCACGGTAGTAGGTGCGCATGGCGAACTCCTTCCCCGGACTCCTTGCGAGGAGAGGGAACAGCGAGCCACCATTGGCGCAGAGAGAATTCCCCGCCTCGCTCGTTGCAACTGCCGCACGGAGCTCAGAGGCGACAAAGGCACCCGGTTGCCGCCGGGTGCCTTTGCTGTCTTCCCTTCGAGTTCCGCCCTGTTGCCTGCCTGTAGTACAGCACGGCTACCCGGCTGTCCGCTACACATCAACCTGCCACCTTGCAGATTGCGTACAGGCCAAGTCGGCGTACTCTCCAAAGAGACCCAGAGTGAGCTGGGCAAACGTGATCGGGTGAATTCTCTGGGCCGGTGGCGGTCGCGGGGGAGAATGACAGCGTGAGTCACCTGACGTCGGGTTTCACCAGAGATGGGCACGGGTACGGCCACTGACGACCTTGGATCGCGAACAGCTGGGGAGGCTGGTCAACCCATGGAAAGTCGACTCCGGATCGCCGGCGAGGCTATCCACCCGGTCCTGATCATGTTCCCGTTGGGACTGTTCACGATGGCCGTCCTCTTCGACCTGGCCAACAACCTGGGCGCCCCCGCCATCATCGGGCAGCTCGCCTACTGGAACATCCTGGCCGGCCTGATCGGCGGCATCCTGGTCGTGCTGGCCGCCGCGATCGACGTGGTGTTCGTCCGCAACGGGCGGGCCAAGCGGGCGGGTGTCCTGCGCAACCTGATGCACATGGGTGTGCTGATCGTCTTCACGGTCGTCCTGATGCTGCGCATGCAGTCCCCCGACCGGGTCGCCGGCTGGGGCATTCTCGCGGTCGAGGTTCTCGCGCTGACCGGCTCGTTCTACGCCGCGTGGTTCGCCGGCGAGCTGGCCAACCGCCGCTCGGTTCCCGCGCTCGCTCCCCGCCGCAGCTGAGCTCCCGGATCCATACCGGATCTGGTTTGCCACCTTTCCTCCCGGGCACGCAAGGAAGGTAGGACAAGCGCAATCGAGGAGGAGAGATGACCGCTTCGATCAAGGGCAAGCGGGTGGCGTTCCTGGCGACCGACGGCGTCGAGGAGGTCGAGTACACCGAGCCGCGGAAGGCGGTCGAATCCGCGGGCGGCTCGGCCGAACTGCTGTCGATCAAGTCGGGCGAGATCCAGGCCGTCAATCACATGGACAAGGCCGGCACCTACCCGGTCGACAAAGAGGTCAAGAACGCCAGCCCCGATGAGTACGACGCGCTGGTGCTGCCCGGCGGTGTGGCGAACCCGGACTTCCTGCGCGCCGACGCCGACGCGGTCCGGTTCGTCCGCGAGTTCGTGACCTCGGGCAAGCCGGTGGCGGCGATCTGCCACGGCCCCTGGACGCTGGTCGAGGCCGGCGTGGTCGACGGCCGGACGCTGACCAGCTGGCCGAGCCTGCGCACCGATCTGACCAATGCCGGCGCGACCTGGGTCGACGAGCAGGTCCACGTCGACGACACCCTGGTCACCAGCCGCAAACCGGACGATCTGCCCGCGTTCTGCGACGCGATGCTCGATCAGATCAGCCAGCCCGCGCACGCGTGATGCGGCCCGTGGGGCCGGTCTCCCGGCCCCACATCCATCGGTCCTAGACTCTTCAGGGTGATCGCTGAGCCGGACTTCGACGTGGCCGTCGTCGGGGCCGGCCCGGCCGGGCTGGCGGCGGCGCGGGCCGCCGCCGCGGCCGGTGCCCGCACCATCCTCATCGACCGGGCCGAACACCCTCGTTACAAGACCTGTGGTGGCGGCCTGATCGGCGCGTCGCTCGCGTTGGCCGCGCCCCGCATCCAGGTGCCCAGCCGCGACTCGATCTCGTCGATCACCTTCACCGACGACGGTCATCGGGCCTTCACCCGGCAGTCGGCCAGGCCGCTGCTGACCATGGTCCGGCGCGACGAGTTCGACCACGCGTTGCTCGAGGCCGCCGCGTCGGCCGGCGCCAAGGTGCTGCAGAACGCCCAGGTGCGCGCGCTCGACCAGGACGCCGAGTCGGCCACCGTGACGTTCGGCGACGGCGTCTCGCTGACGGCACGGGTGGTCATCGGGGCCGACGGTTCGGCCGGTGTCACCTCCCGCTACGTCGGCGTCGCCTTCGAACAGCAAGACCTCGGCCTCGAGGTGGAACTGGCGGCGACCCGGGAAGACCGGGAGGCGTGGCGCGGCCGGGTCCAGCTCGACTGGGGCGCCGAGCCCGGCTCGTACGGCTGGGTCTTCCCCAAGGACGACGAGCTCACCGTCGGCGTGATCATGGTCAAGGGCAAGGGCGCCGAGACCAAGGACTACCTGACCAAGTTCCTGTCCACGCTGGGCCTGAACGGTCGCGACGTGCGCCGTGACTCGGGCCACCTGACCCGCTGCCGTACGCCGGACGCCCCGCTGACCCGCGGCCGCGTGCTGGTCGCCGGCGACGCCGCGGGCCTGCTCGAGCCGTGGACCCGCGAGGGCATCAGTTACGCCCTGCGTTCCGGCGCCTGGGCCGGCGAAGTGGCCGCCCGGGCCGCCGAGCAGGGCGTCGGGGCGCTGGACGGCTATCCCGCCCTGGTCCGCAAGCACCTGGTCCCCGAGATGACGGCCGGCCACCGCCTGCTCGGCGTCTTCTCGCGGCACCGTCATCTGGTGCACGCCGCGATGGCCACGCCGATGGGCTGGCGGGCCTTCGAGAGCTTCTGCCAGGGCGACCTGTCGATGGCCGCCGTCCTTCAGCGCTCCCCCATCCGGGTCGCGGTCGGCCTGCTCGGCGGCGACGGCGATCAGGTAGCGGCGAAGCCCGCCCGATAGAGGTCGCGGAGCAGGCCGATCTCGCCGCCGTGGTGGAACGTCTCGCGGTTCAGGTGGAGCGCCAGTTGGGCCATGCTCTGCTCGGCGAAGAACGCGGCCCGGGGGCCCAGCGGCGCCTCGAACGCCGCCGCGTCCATGGACAGCAGGCCGTCACGCCACCATTCGTACGACCGCTGCAGGAACTCGATCGCGCCGACCGCCGTGGCCGGCAGCGACACCGGCCGGTGGCGCGGGTCGAACATGTCGGCGTCGGCGGGCACGCTGCCGTCACCGAAGAACGTGCTGGCCCGGGTGTGGAAGCAGCCCACCGCGATGTGATTGATCCGCCAGGCCAGCGTGGTCACCGGGGGCGGGTCGGGTTCCTGGCCAGGTTGCGCCCCGTCGGCGACCTGGTTGCCCGCCGCGTCGGGACGCACCGACCAGGCGCCGGGCGCCGGCTCCCACAGGTATTCCTCGTCGCTCAGGCCCCGCAACCGTGGCATGAGCGTGTAGTCCCAGTAGAAACCGAGTTGGTCGACCGCGATGGCGCGTACCCAATCCATGGGGTCCGGTCTATCACCAGGGTCTGACAATTCAGGAGATCGACCGGCGGGTCCAGGGCGCCCACTGCACGGCCGCGGCGAAGCCCTCGCGCCGGGCCGAGCGGGCCGCGGCCGTGTCGAGCAGGGTCTCGCGGCGGACGTTCAGGTCGGGGCCGATCAGGCGCACCTCGGACCACGAACCACCGACGCCCCGGCGCACCCGCTCCCAGAGACCGCCCTCGACCAGCGCCGACGTCTGGGCCCGCAGCGCGTCGGCGAGCGCGTCGGGCTCTTCCCCGCACGCGTCGCAGCCACAGTTCGGCAGGCTTTCCTCGTACCACCGCCCGAACCGGAGCACCACGCTCGGGAAGTCGGTGAAGGCGATCGCCAGCGGCGCTGCTGCCGGGGTACGAGGAACCAGACGGACCGTCCGGTAGAGCTCGGCGCCGAGCGGCTCCTTCGCTTCCCGGCGTTCGACGGTGAACTGCTCGGTCAGCTCGGCGAGCACGTGCTCGGCCGCGTCGTGCAGCATGGCGAAGCGTCCCGGGTTGGTGACCCGGGAGTACTCCTCAGGCTTGCCGTCGCCGTCTCTCATCAGAGCAAGTATGCCGTCGCGCGCGTGTCGTCCGGCCAGGTTCGGCACACGTCCGCCGGCCCGGGGATCAGCGGAACTCGCGCGCGCCGTCGAGGAATGCGGCCCATTCGGCGTGGGTGAACGTCACCACGACCTCGGGATCGGCGGAGTTTCGCACCAGAACGTGA
Source organism: Actinoplanes sp. NPDC089786 (assembly GCF_040684855.1). Lineage (NCBI taxonomy): Bacteria > Bacillati > Actinomycetota > Actinomycetes > Micromonosporales > Micromonosporaceae > Actinoplanes > Actinoplanes sp. NPDC089786. The sequence goes on along the minus strand of NZ_JBFBGU010000008.1, from coordinate 221,716 downwards.
TGGTCGAGCTTCGCCACTTCAACGCAGTCACCACCCTGGCACCTGCTGCTGCGGCGCCAGATCGGCTGTTGTTGCGACTGGATCATCGTGCCTCCTCCGTGACTCCGCGTTCCACGGTAAGCGACACCCTGACGATCAAGCAGCGATGAACATGAATGAATAGACGGTTCTATGATGTTTCACGACAAAGAACCGCTATGCGCTTTTCTGCGGGCGTCCGATCCGCGTCTCCGACCGTGAAGCCGAGGTCCGGACGCCCGTTTTTTAAGACTAGAAGCGGAACTCTCCGGCGTTGACGCCCTGCACGAAGGCCTTCCACTCGTCAGCGGTGAAGTGAAGCGGCGCAGTCTCCGGGTTCTTCGAGTCACGGACCAGGTATTGGTCCGCGACCTTCGCAACCTCGACGCAGCTGCCCCCGCTGCAGCTGGAGCTCTTCAGCCACTTCGGCTCGACAACAGTCACTCTGTGGTCTCCGGTTCAAGGAGGGCACCGTTCGGTGCCAGGGTGTATATAAAAGAAGATTACGCGTCGTCACCGGCGCTGATCATGTTTTCGAGATACGAGATTCGGTCTCCCACGAACGAGGCAGTCTCGTCCTCGTCGAGGGACACCTTCCACAGCTGTTCGAAACGCTGCAGGTGCCTCGAGGTCGCGTTCTTGTCCTCGATGATCTCGTCGGTGATTCCGTTCTCTCGATACATGACCTCATTGCCGGGCCCGACACCGCCCAACGACAGCAGATCGAAGCTGGCATTGTTGGCGATGGGCACATCGAGGTCGAAGGGCAACATCCGCATGCGGATGAGATCTTCGGTCGCCAGGCGCTGCATTTCGCGAAGCTGCCTGACGAACACCGCCGGACCGCCCGTCGAGCGCAGGAACACGCCCTGGTCCAGAACGGTGCGGTACTCCATCGACCCGAGCCGGCTCAGCATCGCCTCGCGACGCAACCGCCGAGCCTCGATCACCGCCTCTACCCGGTCCGCGGAAAGCGGGTCCCCCGAGAACGGCTGCGCCTCGTCCGCGAACGGGCCGGTGAGGGCACGCGCGTACTCGGGCAGCTGCAAGGCCCCGGGGAAATACCTGATATTGAAGGTGCGGACCGCGACGGCGACCGACTCGTACTCGAAGAATTGCCGCAACTGCGGACTTATGTCGCGGAAGGAGGCGTCTTGCCACCACGCGACATGCTGACGCAATCGAGCAATTTTCGCATCACCGATCAGCGCACTGATTTGCGCCCGATCCTTGATCTTCAGGTAACTCAGCAACGGCCGAAGGTCATTCGGTGAAATGCTGACATCGCCATTCTCGATGCGAATGACTTTGCTGAGAGACCATTCCATCTCTTCAGCGACCTCGAGTTGGGTCAGGTTCGCGGCCTCTCGCGCCTCACGCAGCGCCAGCCGCACGCGTCTACGCGCGACGGTGGGCGACACGGGTGGCGGGACGGCCTCGGCCATGACTCCTTCATCTTCGCCGTTGAAGAGATCCAGCAAATCTGCCACCTCGCTGCTTGCCTGTTGGCAGGCAGCGAGGTCGCGGTCACTCTACATGGAAACGATGCGGAAGCTTCTTGGGTTCACCGAAACGAGATGAGTCACACGGTGGAGCCCGACGGTGATCATGAGGCGGCGGCGAGGCGGTGGTCCGAGTGGTCCCGGCGGCCGTTCTCCAGGCTGCGCCGGAGAGCGCGAGTGACCTGGTTGAACACCCGAAGGTCGCGGCTCTCGTAGACGGTGGTGCGGGCGCCGCGGACGGTCGCCACGACGCGGTAGACGCGGGCGCTCGACATCTGTCGACTGCAGACGGCGACGACGGCCGCCGACACGGCGAGTGCGGCCAGGGGGATGCCGGCCACCGCCCCGGCGGTCAGTCCGGCCGCCCCGGCGAGCGCGGCCAGACCGGCCGACGCGACGAGGAGGGCGTCCGCGAAGCGGGCCCGCGCGGTCTGCTCGACGCGCTGGATCGCCCGCAGCTCGCGTACCGGAACGATCCTGGGGGTGGTGCCGAGCCAGACGAAGTTGTCGGCGGTCACGAAGGCGTCGGGTCCACGGTAATAGGTGCGCATGGCGTTCCCCTTTTCGCTCCTGGTCGAGGAAGGAAAGGGCCGCTGAGCGGCACGGAGAGAATTCCCACCTCGCTGAGTCGGAGAGCGGAAATGTGCGGAGGCAGTAACGGCACCCGGTTGCCGCCGGGTGCCGTCCTTTTCTTCCCCCTCGATGTTCCGCCCGTTTGTGCCTGAACTCAGTACAGCATGCGGGGGTGGCTGAACGCCACCGTTCAATGTGCCACCTGGCAGATGGCGCACTAGCAACCTGCCTGGTGATCGGTGATCAGGGCGTGACCAGCGAGAACGAGCCGCCAGGCTCGGCAGCGAAACGCTGCTCCCGGTGGGGCAGGATCGAGGTCGTGCCCAACCGCCACCCGAGTCGGCCAAGATCAGCCGGCGACAACGCCTGACCCAGCACCCCAGGCCCGCCGGCCGGCCCCGACCGTTGTCAGCGTGCGCTACCGCGCAGACCACTGAGGATCAGGCAACGCGTGAATGACGCCGGAATTGTGCGGGCGGTGCCGACATCTCGCGGCGGAACGCGCGACTGAAGGCGTAGACCGAGGTGTAGCCGGTCTCGTTCGCAATATTCTCGATGGAGTCATCGCTGTCGCGGAGGCGCCGCGCTGCAAGGTTCATCCGCCACCGGGTGAGGTACGTGGCTGGGCCTTCGCCGGTGGCCGTCTCGAATCGCCGGTTAAGCGTCGTCCGGGACACCGCCGCCTGTTTCGCGAGGGCGTCGGCGGTCCAGGCATGGGACGGATCGCGATGGATCGCGGCGACGGCCGAGACGACGACGGGGTCGCGGAGCGCCCGCCACAGGCTCGATTCGCAATCAGTCTCGCCGTTCGTCCAGGACCGGAGAGCGTTGGCGAGAAGCACATCGACGAGCCGATCGATGATGACGCGCGATCCGGCGCCGAGCTCCTGCAACTCGAGATCGAGCAGGTGCAGGGTCGCCGCCGTTCGCGCGCCGGTCGACTCAGCGCGGACATGGATCACATCGGGAAGGTGCTGGAACCACGGCAAGGGCGCGAGCGTGTCGCGAGAGTAGGACGCGGCAACCAATTGGGCGGTAGTCGGCCCGTGACCCAGCCTCATGAAATCTCCGCTGTGCTGCGCCCTGATGACCGTCTGCCCGTCGCACATCGCGGCCTCAGTGGTGGGAGAACTCGCGAGGATGTGCGCGATCCCGGAAGGCATCAGGAAGACGTCGCCCTCAGCGAATGTGCGAATGCCGTCCTCTCGCGTGACGACCACACCCTCGCCGGATATCACGCCGTAAAGGGCGGCGTCGGTCCACTCGGGCCTCATCATGCCCCATTCGCCACCCCCGACGATCCGCACGCCCGAACTCGCGGTGACGCCGGACGCGGTCAACACCTCAGACAGAACGTCCACCTCGCCACCCTACGGCTTCAATCCCGGCGGGTGGTCCAAACGGACAAAGAACTGGGTTGATTTGGCATTGTTCGGCCCGTCCGTCGTTTCTAGGCTTCTCGTGGGCAGCGAACCCCCGCCGGCCAAAACGAGAGGGATCACGGATGAGTGACACCGACGAAGGCCCCCTTCCGGCCAGGATCATGGCGGCGACCAGTCCGGTCGCGATGTTCGGTGAGGCCCGGATCCGGCCCGGAAAAGTAGCCGAATTCGAGGAGCTGATCCGCTCCGTTCTCCCGAAGATCCGACAGGAGGACGGCTGCATCCACTACACGGTCAACCGCTCACACGACGACGACTCCGCCTTCGTCCTCTATGAAGAATGGGAGAGCGGGGCGGCGATCCTCGCGCACCTGCAGCAGCCGTTCATGGCCGACTACTTCGGCAAGGTGCCCGGTTTCACGGTCCCCGGGGCTGAGCTCCCCGGATGGAGCTCGCCACTCTGACCGGGCAAACCCGGCCATCTCCGCGTCCAGCGAGTTTCGGGGGTGACTCACATCTTCATCGATAAATATGATGCCCTGACCAGCGTCTCCCGCTGGTCAGGGCATCCTGTGAGCCGCCTGACGGAATCGAACCGTCGACCTACGCATTACGAGTGCGTCGCTCTAGCCGACTGAGCTAAGGCGGCAACGGTACGCAAGTGTACGGCATGTCCACCGCCGGATCGGAACGGGTTACCGGGACTGTCGACCGGCGGGTCTAGAGTCCATCGGTGATGAACGATCACTCCGCCCCATCGGACGGGCCGCCGGCATCCCGGCCGATGCCCGTCGAGGCCGAGCACCCCGTCCGCCGCCGGCCCCGCAGTCTCGACCCTCAGGAACTCGGCTTCACGCCGCAGCGGCCGGTCGGCTGGCTGGCGCCGTTACTGCTGCTCAGCACGGGCGTGCGGACGCTGCTGGCCGTCCTCTTCGGCGCCTATCTGGACAAGCGTGAGCTGCAGAACGCGCTGTCCGGCGACGTCTTCGAGCAGCCGGGCACCGACGGCGAGATCTGGATCGACTACGTGGCCGACCTGGGCGACGGGTTCCCGGCGACGTACTCGGTGGCCTATCTGCTGGCGCAGCCGTCGCTCGAGGCGGGCGGTCAGCTGCTCCCCCGCGGTGATGTGTTGCTGATGGGCGGCGACCAGGTCTATCCGCTGGCCAGTGGGGACGGCTACGAGAACCGGATGAAGGGGCCGTACCGCGCGGCGCTGCCGGAGGCGCCGGCCGAGCGGCCGCCCACGCTGTTCGCGCTGCCCGGCAACCACGACTGGTACGACGGGTTGACCGCGTTCATCCGGCTCTTCGCGCGGCGTAAGGACGGTCACATCGGCGGGTGGCGGACGGCGCAGCGCCGGTCGTACTTCGCCGTGAAGCTGCCGTCGAACTGGTGGCTGTTCGCGATCGACGAGCAGTTCGGCGCGTACATCGACGATCCGCAGCTGCTCTACTTCGAGAAGGCGGCGGCCGGGATCGGGCCGGACGACCGGGTGATCCTGATGACGCCGTCGCCGACCTGGGTCAAGGCGGCGACCAAACCCGAGGCGTACGACGCGGTCGACTACTTCATCCGGACCATCCTCGGGCCGACCAAGGCCCACGTGCGGCTGCTCGTCTCCGGCGACCTGCACCACTACGCCCGGTTCACCGGCGAAGACCGCGAGCTGATCACCTGTGGTGGCGGCGGCGCCTACCTCCTGGGCACGCACACGCTGCCCGAGGAGCTCACCGTCCCGCCGGAAGACACCCTTACCCGCAGCGCCAGCCGCAGCCGGAAGTACTCGCTGACCTCGACGTTCCCGTCGTTCGAGACGTCCCGCCGGATGGGCTGGGGCGTCTTCCGCCGGATCACCGTGCGCAACCCCGGCTTCGCCACCATGCTCGGCATCGTGCAGACGCTCACCATGCTGGCCATGTCCGGCGCGGCGAGCATCAGCGGCGGCCCGATCCAGCGGTTGTTCAGCATTCCGCTCGTACTCATGTGTGTGGTGATCCTGGCCGGCGCCATCGCCTTCGCCCAGCCACCGAAGGCCGGCGTGCCCAACCACGCGGCACATTGGATCCTCGGCATCATCCACGGTGGACTGCAGATCGCGCTGGCCGCCGGCGGCACCTGGGTCTGGCAGCAGCTGCCGTTCCGCGACTGGATGTGGCCCGGGCCGCTGGTCGTCGCCATCGTGCTCTACCTGCCGGTCATCGGCTTCGTGGCGACCCAGCTCTGCGCGCTCTATCTGCTGGTGGCGAGCCGGTTCAAGGTCAACGTCAATGAGTTGTACGCCGGGCAGGGCATCGAGGACGCGAAGAGTTTCCTGCGCATGCACATCGAATCCGACGGCACGCTCACCATCTATCCGCTGGGCGTCGACAAGATCTGCCGAACGTGGGTGGCCGACCCCGAGGGCTCGCCGGAGCAGTCATGGGTGCGCCCCGACGAGCCGCTGAGCGTACGCCTCATCGAGGAACCGATCCGCGTCGCCGGACCACAAGCGGCGCGCCACTAACGGATCAGCCGTAGGCCTCGTCGTGGGCCTGGCGAGGGGCGCACACCGAGGCGCGGCTGCACGAACAGCGCGAACCATCCGATTCCAGACGGACCACGACCTCGTCCTTCGGCACGCTGTGGCCCACGACCCGGCCGGCGCCCTCGGGCGTGGTCACCCGGCTGCCGACGGCCGGTGCGGTCTCGGCGAACTTGGCGTACAGCGGATGTTCGTACTTGAGGCAGCACATCAGCCGGCCGCACGCGCCGGAGATGCGCAGCGGGTTGAGCGGCAGGTCCTGATCTTTGGCCATGCGGATGGTGACCGGCTCGAAATCGGTGAGGAACGTCGCGCAGCACAGGTCACGGCCGCACGAGCCGATGCCGCCCTGGACGCGGGCCGAGTCGCGCGCCGACAGCTGGCGCAGCTCGACCCGGCAGCGCAGGGTGGCGCCGAGATCGCGCACCAGCGACCGGAAGTCGACCCGGTGGGGCGCGGTGAAGTAGATCGTCGTCCGCGCGCCGCCGTTGTCGGCCTGTTCCAGCACGTGGTCGACGGCGACCACCTTCATCGGCAGGTCGTGTGCCTTGATCAGCTTCTTGGCGGCGACCTTGGCCTCGGCCTTGCGCTTCCGGAGCATCTCGTCGCGGCGCAGGTCACGGTCTTCGGCGAGGCCGGCCAGCTTGGGGAACCCGCTGGTGTCCTCGCTCACCCACTGCGCGGCCCAGACGCACTCCGCCACCTCGGGGCCGTCGTCGGTCGGCACGAGCACCCGGTCGCCGACGACGGGCGTGAACTCACCCGGATCGAGGTAGTAGAGCCGGCCGTAACGGTTGAAGCTGACCGCGCACAGCATGCCCATGGCGCTGACTCTACGTCGGATCTTCACCTGGGGCGAAATGTCCGCATTTGGGGTACCCGCGTGGGTTGCGGCATTGATCCGACGCAACCGTGGTGATCGACCGTCGTTGTGAAGTCCCGTAGATGCCGCTCGCTGCGGCTGATCTTCGGGGAGGACTCGCCATGACGCCCGCCAGGCCGATGGTCGCCAGGACGTTCGCCGCCAGTGTCGCCGCGCTCGGGGTTGCCGGGATCATCGCCGCGCCGGCCTCTGCGACGGTCGTCCTGGCGGCGCCGGCGCCGGCTGGGGGCTGCGCTCAGCCAGAGCGCTATGCCGCCCAGTCCGGCGCCGAGCTGCTCAAGATTTCCAAGCTGACCGTACGGTCGAACGGGAAGCCCGGCGACGGACGCGGCAGACACATGGACGCCCACGGTGATCGTGCCGGGCGCACGCCGTCGCCCGGCACGCTCCGGACACCGGTCGGGGATGCGCCGACGCCTGGTCCGGGCACGACGGCGGGTTCATCGGCCGATGCCGGGCCGGCCGGCGGTGATCGGGGCAAGCCTCGCCCGAGCGGCGGGTCGCTGCTCGGGAACCTCGGCGGGGCCGTCGGGCTGGGCAGCGGCGGCCCGGGCGGTGGCCAGGGCGGTGGCCAGGGCGGTGGCTTGGGCGGCGGCCAGGGCGGCGGGGCGCCTGCCGATCCCGGGCCGCGGGAGGTCACGGTTCGTGGGCTGCATGTGGGCGAGGCCAAGTCGGCGATGATCGGGCTGGCCGGGCCGAACGCCGCGGCGCTCACCCGGATGGTCAACAGCGCGGAGCAGTCGCGGGCCACGTCGCCGCTGGTTCAGCAGGCGCCGCCGAACCGCAAGGCGCGCAAGCAGGAGACGCCGGCCGCCGAGGCGGGACCGATCCTGATGGACGTCGGGTCACTGGCCACCGACGCGACGTGGCGGAGCGGAATGGCGTGCGGGAAGGCGTACGGCGACATCACCCGGGCGGCCGCCACGCTCGGTGCCGCCCAGGTGAGTGGCAGCGGGAGTTCGGCGCTGGTGGCCGTACCCGAGACGGCGCAGAGCGTGAGCACGACGGCGCTGGAGCGGACCGCCCAGGGCGCCCGGACCGTGTCCCACGCCCGCCTGAGCGCGACGGCGTTCGAGCTGCTCGACGGCGCCGTGCAGATCGAAGTGCTGCGGTCGCCGAGCCTGCGAACCACGATGTCCACCGTGGAGGGTGGCGACGTGCGTTACGTTCCGGCGGCCATCCGGATCACCGGCGACGGCATCAAGACCACAAAGCTGGACGCGGCCGGTGACAGCATCGAGCTGACGTTCAGTGAGCGGCAGACCGAGTCGTTGCGCCTGCCGGACCTTGGCACCAGAACCGTCGGTGATCTGCCGCTGCCGACCATCCCCGGCCTGCCGCAACTGCCCGCCGGCGAGCCCGAATCGGCCCCGTCGCCCGGCCCCGGCACCAGCGTGAAGATCAGCCTCGGCCGGGTTCGCCAGGCCACCGAGGGGCGCGCGATCGCGGCGAAGGCGTCCGCGATCACCGTCGGCATCACCCAGGGCGGCCCGGCCGACGACGGCTACGGCCGCAACGCCGACGTGGCCCTCGACCTGGCGATCGGCGCGCTCGAATCGGCGGCCGTCGCGCCCGAGCCCGCACACGGCGACGTCGAGAGCGCGTACGCCGGCACCGGCGGCGGCCTGCCGGTCACCGGCCCCGGGGCGAGCGTGATGGTGGTCATCGGCGGCGCCCTGCTGGCCTCCGGCGTGGTCGCCGTCCTGCTCGGCCGACGCCGGCGGCGCTTCGAGGCCTGACCTCTCGAATGCTGGGATCTTGTCGTCGACTATCGTCGGGACCGGCATTCGTCCGGTTGAATCGGGGGCGCGCCGAAGATTCTTCACGAGCACCGTTATGGTCTTCGATGGATTGGACCTGCGGGGGGTGCAGGTGGCGGCGGCGCCGCATACGGAGGCTTCCGTGTGCGGCGCCGCCGCACTCCCGCGGCTGCCTGGCACCCCACCTCGCTGGGGGGTGGGTTGCGTGCATCGACGCGCCGCCGCCTCCCCCACCCCGGCACTGGGTGGGTCGGAATGTAGCTCGCGGGAGCGACGATCCGGGTTGGTTTTCCACAGGGCGAGGCTTTGTCCACAGGGGATCTCGCGTGTGGCGGCCGAATTCGATACCGTTCCGGAACGCAAGCACGGCGGTACGCCCGGTGAGGAGTCTGCATGCCCCGCGAGATTGACGAGGCGTGGATCGACGAGGCCATCGAGCGCTACCGCCGCATCGACACGCTGCGGGCGGAGTATGAGAAGGCGGTCGCCGCGCATGTTGTCTCGGTGCACAGTCCGGACGATTCGGTGGAGATTCTGGTGACGGCGGCCGGGGAGATCACCGACGTGCGGATACGGGGCAGTCTGCAGCATCGCCAAGCGGCAGACCTGGCAAGGGAGGTGCAGGCGGTGGTGACCAACGCGACCGAGGCTGCCCGCTGGGCGCGCGAGAAGCTGCACGACGAGGTGTTCGGCGCGTTCCGGTCGCTGGGGGAACCGTGATCGCCGACTCCGTTGCCACGAATCTGTCGGCGGCCGCGTCGACGCTGTCCACGGTGGATCGCCGGCTGCCGTTGCTGGAGGGTTCGGCGTCGGCCTTCGGTGGGGACGGGGGCGGGCTGCCGGGACGGCTTGGTCGGCGGCTGCACGCCCATTGGTCCGCGGTGCTGGAGGCGCGGGCCCGGGAGGCTGCCGACACGGCCGCGCGGCTGGCCGAGCTGGCCGAGTCGGTGCGGGTGACGCAGCGGGACTATGTGGAGTCGGATGAGAGCGCCGCCCGTCGGATCAAGCGGGCCGGGTGATGATGTGCCGATCCGAGGGGTCGTCGTGAGCGACCGGCTCGATGCGGTGCTGGAGACCGCGGCGCCGCTGCTCAAGCGGGTCGGTGAGGTGCTGGCCGCGGTCGGTGCGCCGGCGGGGCATGAGGTGTGGCCGGCGTTGCGGCGGGTGCGGTTGCTGCCGTGGGACGCGGTGCAGGCGGTGGCGGCGCTGCGGCCGGATGATCTGGCCGATGCTGGGCCCGAGTTGCGGCTCCATGCGCGTGACTACGCCGGGATCGCCGAGTCGCTTCCGCCGCCGGGCATCTGGGCGGGCGAGGCCGCGGATGCTTACGAGGCCTCGCGCCGACGGCTGGCCGGGCATCTGAGCGGCGATGACGCCGGCCTCGACGAACGGCTGGCCACGACGGCGGCGCTGGCCGACGATCTTGCCGCCTGGATGTCCCGGGCGCGGTCCGACCTGGCGTCGACCCTGGCCGGCATTCTGACCTCGGCCGAGGCGCTGAGCCTGGCCGCGCGGGCGCACAGCACGACCATCGACCCGGCGGCCGCCGGCGAGGCCGAGGCGGCGGCCCGGGTCGCGGTCATGGTCCTCGACGCGGTCGCGGAGACCTACGACGCCGCGGCCGATCTGATGGCCGCCACCGAGCCGCTGGCTGAGGTCCGCCGACCGTAGGCCGTGTCTCGAAACCCCGGCAGCCAGGTGAGAACCGCGGCCTGGATCGGTCAGCCGCGCCAGAGGTTGACCATCATCGCCTCGACGGCGATCTTGGGCTTGACGTTGAGGTCGATGGCCTCGCGGCAGGCCAGGACGGCCTCCAGGCGGCGCAGGGTGCTCTCGGAGGTCCACTTCTCGGCGGCGGCCGCGGACTGTTCGGCCGTGTCCGAGTGGACCACCGCCACGGGCGCCTTCAGCTTGGTGATCAGCACGTCGCGGTAGAAGCCGGCCAGGTCGACCAGGGCCCGGTCGAGGGCGTCACGCTGGGAGCGGGTCGCCCGGGAGCGTTGCCGTTTCTCCAGGTCCTTGAGCTGGCCCGCGGCGCCTCGCATCGCGCCGGCCGCGCCACGGCCGGTGCCGCCGGCGCCCAGGGCCTGCTCGAGCGCGGAACGCTCGGAGGTGTCGGTCTCGGCGACGGCGGACGCCGACTCGGCCTCGGCCGCCTCGATCAGGGCGGACGCCGCGTCGAAGCAGGCGCCGATGCCGGTCAGGCGGCGCGGGACGGCCAGCACGGCCTCGCGGCGTTTGCGGGCGTCGGCGTCGCCGGCCAGGCGCTTGGCCCGGCCGACGTGACCCTGGGCGGCGGCCGCGGCCCACGCCGCCACGTCGGGCTTGACGCCGTCGCGGCGGGTCAGGACCTCGGCCACCGCGTCGGCGGGGGGCTGGCGCAGCGGGATCACCCGGCAGCGGGACCGGATGGTGACCGAGATGTCGTCGGGGTGGGTGGACGGCGTGCAGAGCAGGAACACCGTACGCGGAGGTGGCTCCTCAATGGCCTTGAGCAGCGCGTTGCCGGCCTGTTCGGTGAGCCGGTCGGCGTCTTCCACCACCACCGCCTGCCAGCGGCCGTTCGACGGGGCGCTGCTCGCCCGCAGGACCAGCTTGCGCATCTCGTTGACCCCGATGGACAGGCCGTCGGGTACGACGAAACGCACGTCGGCGTGCGTACCCCCCAACGCGGTGTGGCATCCGTGGCACTCGCCGCAGCCGGACCCGTCGCGTTCGCACTGCAGGGCCGCGGCGAAGGCGCGGGCCGCGACCGAGCGGCCGGAGCCGGGCGGGCCGGTGAAGATCCACGCGTGCGTCATCGCGCTCGGGCCGGTGACCGTGCCCGTGACGATCCGGGCGGCCGACCCGGCGGCGCGGCGCAGCACCTCGACCGCCTCGCCCTGGCCGACCAGGTCGGCCCACACGTCACTCACGGCGGCCATTGTTGCTCGTGCCGGGCGACTCGGCCAGATCTTCCATGACCTCGACCGGCGTCTCGGCCGTACGGACGTCGTCGGGGTGGGTGACGCGCTCGTCGGTGGTGATGGGTGAGGTCTCGGCCGGGGCGGGATCGACGTGGTCGGGAGTGGTGGCGACCAGGCCGTCGACCCGCTGGGAGACGAGTTTGGCGATGTCGTCGGGCGCGGAGGAGGCGTCAAGGACCAGGTAGCGCTTGGGGTCGGCGGCGGCCAGGTCGAGGAACGCGTACCGCACCCGGTCGTGGAAGGCGCGCGACTCGCTCTCCAGCCGGTCCGTGCCCTGCCCCCGCGAGTCGACCCGGGCCAGCCCGACGTGCGGGTCGACGTCGAGGAGGACCACCAGGTCGGGTTTGAGCCCGCCGGTCGCCCAGGACGACAGCCAGGAGATCTCCTGCACCGGCAGCGTCCGGCCGGCGCCCTGGTAGGCGAGCGACGAGTCGACGTACCGATCGCTGATCACCACCGCGCCGCGGGCCAGGGCCGGGCGGACGACGGTGGCGACGTGGTGGGCGCGATCCGCCGCGTACAGGAGAGCCTCGGCTCGTGGCGCGGGCGCGTCGGTCTTGTCCAGCAGCAGGCCGCGGATTCGGACGCCGACGTCGGTGGCGCCGGGCTCGCGGGTCACCACGACGTCGCGGCCCTGCGCGTGCAGCTCCGAGGCCAGGCGGGTGACCTGCGTGGACTTGCCGGCGCCCTCGCCACCCTCGAAGACCACGAAGATGCCCTGCCGGGTGAACTCCTCGTTCGGCGACAGCGGGCGCCCGCGGATCGACCCCCAGAGGTCGGCGAGGACGGGTACGCCCTTCTTGTCGTCCATCTGCCTGAACGCGCTGATCCCGCTCCACACGCCGAAGACGCCCGCGACCAGGAGCAGGATCCGGGTCGCGGAGATCGAGATGTCGACCGGGCCGACCTCGATGATCCGGGAGCCGCCCAGGCCGACCAGCACACCGGACAGCGCGATGGCCAGCAGCAGCACCATCCGGGTGCCGATCTGGACCACCGCGACGACCCGGCCGCGCACGTCGTCGCCGACCTGGCCGCCGAGCAGGGTGAGGCCGGACAGGAAGGCCATGCCCGCGCCGGCGCCGACGAAGATCGCGCCGACCAGCGCCATGGACAGGTGGATGGCGATGGCCAGGAACATCACCGAGCCGCTGGCCAGCACGATGCTCAGGCCGAACCAGCGGCGCCGGGAGAGCTCCTTGACCACCATCGGGCCGAGGCCGATGCCGATCGCCAGGCCGATGAACAGGGTGGCGAAGAGCAGCGAGAACGCCGCGTCACCGGCGCCGAGCGAGGCGGTGAAGAAGCGGGCGGTGCCGATCACGATGCCGGCGCCGGCGAACGCGCCGAAGATGCCCAGGACCAGGCCACGGACCAGGGGCGTGGTGCCGATGTACTTCCAGCCGTCCAGGAACTGCCGGAGCATGCTCTGCTCGGCCGCCTTCTGCTTGCGTTCCCGGACGCCGAGGCTGATCTCGCGGATGCCGAAGTAGACGACGATCGCGGTGGCCAGCCGGGACCCGGCGTTGACCCACAGGCCGAGCTGGGACGGTTCGGCCCAGTCGGGCATGTTCGGGAACGGGCCGCGGACCAGACGGTCCAGAGCGGCGAGGCTCAGGGCCGCGAAGATCGGGGTGATGCCGTACGTGGTGATCAAGGTCAGCTGGTTCGACACCTCGAGCCGGCTGCGCGGGATCAGGTTCGGTACCGCGGCCTCCTTGGCCGGGATCCACATCAGGGTGACGGTCTCGCCGATGAAGGTGGCGGCCACCGCCCAGGTCACGATCAGGCCGCCGTTGTCACTGATCAGCGCGACCGCGGGGATCGACCCGTACACGAAGAATCGGATGATGTCGCAGATGACCATCGTGTAGCGGCGGTCGAAGCGGTCGGCCATCACGCCGGCGATCGGGCCGAGGATGAGCGCCGGCACCAGCCGGATGGCGATCGTGCCGCTGAACGCGCCACCCTGGGCGACACTGCCGGTGACCTGCTGCGACGCGAAGAGCGCGGTGGCCAGCAGGCCGAGCCAGTCGCCGAACGAGGCGACGCTGAGCACCAGCCAGAGCCGGCGGAAGGGGCGGATCCGCAACACCGAGCGCAGAGCGGCCACCCCGGAGAGGTCGACCGGGGGTGCGTCGTCCTGGCGCGAGTCGGTGTCGATGGCCGTACCTCCCGTGGTCAACTGCCGCTGAGCACTGTATCCGGCCGCCGATGGGGCACGCCGAGAGGACGTTGGCATGCCCGAACGAGTGGCGCATAGATGAACCTGTTTCGCATTGCTCGCGAAGGCGTTATGTTCCCCAAGTGACCGCCCCACGCCTCAAGCTGCGCGAACGCCTGGATCGCGCCACCGCGCATCTGGAGACCCCGATCGCGGTGGTCGATCTGGCCGCCTTCGACGCCAACGCGACCGCGCTCGCCGCCCGGTCGCGTGGCAAGCCGATCCGGGTGGCCAGCAAGTCGGTCCGGGTCCGGGCCCTGCTGGAACGGGTGCTGGCCCAGCCGGGCTGGCGCGGCGTGATGGCGTACACCTTGCCGGAGGCGATCTGGCTGGTCCGCGAGGGCGTCACCGATGACGTGCTGGTCGCGTACCCGACGGCGGATCGCTCGGCCCTCGCCGAGCTGGGGAAGGACGACCAGCTCGCGTCGGCGATCTCGCTGATGGTCGACCACCCGGCGCATCTCGATCTGATCGACCAGGTCGCGCCCTCCAGCCGGCGGGCCGAGATCCGCGTGTGCCTCGAGCTCGATGCGTCCTGGCGACCGATCGGTCAACTTCATGTCGGGGTACGCCGCTCGCCGGTGCACTCCGCCGGGCAGGCGGCCGCGCTGGCCCGGCGCATCACCTCGCGTCCCGGGTTCCGGCTGATCGGGATGATGTCGTACGAGGCCCACATCGCCGGCCTGGGTGACGCGCCCACCGGCCGGGCGGCCCGCGGCCGGGCGATCCGCGTGATGCAACGCATCGCCCTGCCCGAGCTGCTCCGGCGCCGGCAGGCCGCGGTGGCCGCCGTCCGCGAGCACGCCGACCTGGAGTTCGTCAACGGCGGTGGCACCGGCAGCCTGGCCGAGACCGCCGCCGACCCGTCGGTCACCGAGATCGCGGCCGGTTCCGGGCTGTACGGCCCGACCCTGTTCGACCAGTACACGAACTGGCGGCCGACGCCGGCCGCGCTCTTCGCGCTGTCCGTGGTCCGCCGCCCGGGGCCGCGCATCGCGACGGTGCTGGGCGGCGGCTGGATCGCGTCCGGACCGCCCGAGCCGTCCCGCCAGCCCACGCCGTACCTCCCGGAGGGCCTGAGCTTCCGGGGGGACGAGTGGGCCGGCGAGGTGCAGACCCCGCTGGTCGGGGCCGCGGCCTCCGGCCTGCGCCTGGGCGACCGGGTGTGGTTCCGGCACGCCAAGGCCGGCGAGCTGTGCGAGCACGTGAACGAGGTGCAGCTGATCGACGGCGACACGGCCGCGCCGACGCCGACGTACCGAGGCGAGGGCCATGCCTTCCTGGGGTAGGGCCTCAGTCGGAGACGTGCCGGTGCAGGTATTCCCGGATCAGCGCCTTGGCCTCGCGGATGACCGCCTCGTCGCCGGTCATCTCGCGGCGGAACGCCATCTTGATCAGCGCGTCCGCGGCCTCGACGGCGATCTGCAGCGCGAACCGCAGCTGGCCGCGGTCGCCGATCTGGAACTGCTCGACCAGCAGCTCGGCCAGGCGCTCGGCGATGACCGCGTTGTTGTCCCGTTCCGCGTCCAGCAGGTGCAGGTCGACGACGTCGCCGAAGTGCAGCGTACGAAAACCGGGCACCGTGCGGTGCATGGTGATGAACGAGTCGATGGCCGCGTCCACGCCGTCCCACCAGTGCGCGAACGTCTCGTTGGCGAAACGCGCGGAGAGGGCCTGCAGGTAGGCATCCATGTTGCGCATGGCGAGCGCCTGCACGATGGCCCGCTTGTCCGGGAAGAACTGGTAGACGGAGCCGATGGCGACCTCGGCCCGCTCGGCGAGCAGCGTCGTGGTCAGGCCTTCATAGCCGACCTCATCGACGAGCTCGGCGCAGGCGTCCAGCATGCGCTGGACCCGGGCAACGCTTCTGCCCTGCACCGGGACCCGCCGCAGCGGCCCGGTGGTGACGGTTGGTGTCGACACGCGTCGCCACTCCCTCTCAGCAGTGATAATGGGAACGTTACTCGGATCAACGAGCGAGCAGCATCGACGGGACGCCGAGGCGACACGGCATCACCGGATCTGTGCGACTGTCCGCTCGGTGGAGGGACATTGCCGTGACGACCAGTGACATTTCCGCTCCCACAGGCTCCACCCGCTGGCGCAACTGGGCCGGCAACGAGCAAGCGGTGGCCCGCGAGGTCTGCCTGCCCGGCAGTGTCGAGGAGGTCGCGGCCCTCGTCAAGGAGGCGGCGGCGGCCGGTCGGCGGGTCAAGGCGGTCGGCAGCAGCCACTCCTTCAGCGCCATCGCGGTGGCCGATGACCTGCGGGTTCTCCTGCCCCGCATGGCGTCTCCGATCGACGTCGACGGTCATCTGGTGACCGTGCAGGCGGGCATGCCATTGTCCGTGCTGAACGTCTGGCTCGCCGGGCGCGGCCTCGCGGTGCCGACCCTCGGCGACATCGACGCGCAGACCGTGGCCGGCGCGATCTCGACCGGTACGCACGGCACGGGCCTGGCCCAGTCGACCATTGCCTCATGTGTCGAAGCGGTGACGATTGTCACCGGATCGGGTGACGTGCGCAAGGTCGACAAATCGGACGAGGACTTCCCCGCGGTCCGGCTCGGTGTCGGAGCGCTGGGCATCCTGGTCGATGTCACGCTGCGCTGCGTGGACGCGTTCACCCTGCGGGCCGACGAGCGCCCGATGCCGCTGGCCGACGTGCTGGCCGGGCTCGACGACTGGCTCGCCGCCGAGGACCACGTCGAGTTCTTCTGGCACCCGCACACCAACGGGACCCAGCTCAAGCGCAACTCGGTGGCGCCGGCCGACGACCGGCCGCTGTCCCGTTTCCGCCGCTGGCTGGACGACGACTTCCTGTCCAACTCGGTCTACCAGGCGACCTGCCGGCTCGGCGCCCGGGTTCCGGCGGTCGTCCCCACGATCAACCAGATCGCGGTGCGGGCCCTGACCGCCCGCACCTACACCGCGCGGTCGGACAAGGTCTTCTGCACGCCGCGCCGGGTCCGGTTCCACGAGATGGAGTACGAGGTGCCGCGCGCCGCCCTGCCCGAGGCGATGGCCGCGCTGCCCAAGATCATCGACGACCTGCCGTTCCGGGTGCAGTTCCCGGTCGAGGTGCGGTTCACCGGCCCGGACGACATCTGGCTCTCACACGGGTACGGGCGGGAGTCCGCCTACATCGCCGTGCAGCAGTACGCCGGCCGCCCGTACGAGGAGTACTTCCGGGCCTTCGAGGCAGTCTGCGAGCCGCTGGGCGGGCGCCCACACTGGGGCAAACAGCACTACCGGGACGCGGACTCGTTGCGGACGGCCTACCCGAAGTTCGACGACTTCCTGGCCGTGCGGAACCGCCTCGACCCGGCCCGGGTCTTCGCGAACGAATACCTGGACCGGGTGTTGGGCGCCTAGTCGGTCTTGGCGGCGGTCGCCTTCTTGGGTGCCGCCTTCTTGGCCGGCGTGGCCTTCTTCGCGGGCGTGGCCTTCTTGGCCGCGGTGGTCTTCTTGGCCGCGGTCTTCTTGGCCGGAGCCTTCTTGGCGGCCGCCTTCTTGCGCGGCGCCGGACCCTTGGCCCGCTTCTCGGCCAACATCTCGGAGGCCTGCTCGACGGTCAGCTCCTCGGGGGTCTGACCCCGGCGCAGCGACGCGTTGAACTCGCCGTCGGTGACGTACGGACCGAACCGGCCCTCCTTGATCACCATCGGCTTCTCGGTGACCGGGTCGGCGCCCATCTCGCGCAGCGGCGGGGCGGCGGCCCGGCGCTGCCGCGCTTTCGGCTGCGCCAGCAGGGCCAGCGCCTCCTCCAGGGTCACCGTGAACAGCTGGCCCTCGTTCTCGAGCGAACGGAAGTCGTTGTCCCGCTTCACGTACGGGCCGAACCGCCCGTTCGCGGCCAGGATCTCCTTGCCCTCGGCGTCCTTGCCCAGGACGCGGGGCAGCTCGAGCAGCTTGAGCGCCTGCTCCAGGGTCAGCGTGTCGGGCGTCTGCGTGTTGAACAGCGACGACGTACGGTCACCGCTCTGCACGTACGGTCCGTAGCGGCCCGACTTGAGCGTGACCGCCTCGCCGGTGGCCGGGTCGTCGCCCAGGCTGCGCTCGCCGCTCCCGCCCAGGAACAGCTCCTCGACCTTCTCGGGAGTCAGCTCGTCGGGAGCGACGCCCTCGGGGATCGAGGCGCGGTTCTCGGCCGACTCTTCCTCTTCGCCGGGATTGTGGCGCTGGAGGTAGGGGCCGTACCGGCCGACCCGGACCACGATCAGGCGGCCCTCGTCGTCGGTGTGCAGCGGGATCGAGTTGATCGAGCGGGCGTCGATGTCGCTCAGGTTCTCGGTCACCATCTTCTTCAGCCCGCCGGCCTTGGCGATCGAGTCGTCGGTGCCCAGGTCGGAGCCGAAGTAGAAGGAGGTGAGGAAGTCGACCGAGGCGTGGTCGCCGCCGGCGATGTCGTCGAGCTGGGTCTCCATCGCCGCGGTGAAGTTGTAGTCGACCAGGCGCGGGTAGTGGTTCTCGAGCAGCTTGATCACGGCGAAGGCCAGGAACGACGGGATCAGCGCCTGGCCCTTCTTCACCACGTACCCGCGGTCCTGGATGGTCCGCATGATCGACTCGTAGGTCGACGGGCGGCCGATGCCCAGCTCCTCCAGCGCCTTGACCAGCGACGCCTCGGTGTAGCGGGCGGGCGGCGAGGTGTGGTGCCCGAGCGCGTTGAGCTCTTCGGCCGTCAGCGGCTGGTCCTTGGCCAGGGGCGGCAGCGGGCGCTCGGCATCGTCGGAGTCGGCGGTCTCGTCATCCGACGACTCCACGTAGGCCCGGAGGAAGCCCGGGTCGGTGATCGTCTTGCCGGTCGTGCCGAAGTCGACCTCTTCGTTCGCGGTCGAGATGGCCCGGATCCGCACCGAGATCGAGTTGCCGACCGCGTCGGTCATCTGCGACGCGACGGTACGGCGCCAGATCAGCTCGTACAGCCGGAACTGGTCGGAGGTCAGCTCGTTGGCCACCTCGCCCGGGGTGCGGAAGTTGTCGCCGGCCGGGCGGATCGCCTCGTGTGCTTCCTGCGCGTTCTTCGCCTTGCTGGTGTAGCGGCGCGGCTGCGGCGGCACGTTGTTCGCGCCGTACAGGTCGGCGATCTGCCGGCGGGCGGCGCTGATCGCGGTCTCGGAGAGGTTCACCGAGTCCGTACGCATGTAGGTGATGTAGCCGTTCTCGTACAGCGTCTGGGCCGTACGCATCGTCTGCGAGGAGGAAAGCCGCAGCTTGCGCGACGCCTCCTGCTGGAGCGTCGAGGTGATGAACGGCGGGGACGGGCGGCGCCGGTACGGCTTCTCCTCGACCCGGGTGACGGCGAACGGCCGGTCTTCCAGCCGGGCGGCCAGCCCGCGGGCGCCGTCGCCGTCCAGATGCACCACGGCCGCGCCCGGCTTGACCTTGCCGGTGGTCGGCTCGAAGTCGCGGCCGGTGGCGATGCGGTCGCCATCGAGCGCGATCAACGTCGCGCTGAACGTCCGCGGGCCGTCCTTGACCTCGCCCTGCACCGCGAGCCGGGCGTTGATGTCCCAGTACTCGGCCGACCGGAACGCCATCCGCTGACGCTCGCGCTCGACCACGATGCGGGTCGCCACCGACTGGACACGCCCGGCCGACAGCTTGGGCATGACCTTCTTCCACAGGACCGGGCTGACCTCGTACCCGTACAGCCGGTCGAGGATCCGCCGCGCCTCCTGCGCGTCGACCAGGTCCTGGTCGATGTCGCGCGGGTTGGCCACCGCGGCCTGGATGGCCGGGCGGGTGATCTCGTGGAAGACCATCCGCTTGACCGGGACCTTGGGCTTGATCGTCTCGACCAGGTGCCAGGCGATGGCCTCGCCCTCGCGGTCCTCATCGGTCGCGAGGAAGATCTCGTCGACCTCCTTGGCCAGCTTCTGCAGCTTGGCGATCTGCTGCTTGCGGTCGGCGGAGATCACATAGAGCGGGTGGAAGCCGTTGTCGACGTCGACGCCGAGCCGCGCCCAGGCCATGCCCTTGTACTTGGCCGGCACCTCATCGGCGTTCTTCGGCAGGTCGCGGACATGACCGACGGAGGCCTCGACAAAATAGTCGGGCCCCAGATAACCGGCGATCGTTTTGGCCTTCGACGGGGACTCGACGATGACCAGACGGGTCGTCCTGGCTTCACTCGGCACGGCACTCCTACACTTCTTGCTTTCCTGCGTTTCAAACTAACGCGCCGGACGGCCCCGCATTCCCCGGGGGCTCCGGGCGTCGGATGGTAACGGTCCGACCACGGCATGCGTCCGACGGCGACACCGTACACCGGGAATATGGAGTCGTGTCGCACACAAGCCAGGAAGATCACGCACCAGCGCCGCCCGGCCAGACCTCGACCGGCGCCGACGCCGGACGCTCGCCGACCAGCTCAGCCAGCCTGCCGAGAGGTCCGCGACGGGTGATCCGGTAGCGCCGTCCATGATCCGACAAACGGCCGTCGAGACCGGTCCGGCGCAGCGCGGCGATGATCATCTCAGACTCGACGTCGGGGTTCAGCTCGAGCGTGAAATCGCCCGGCCCGGCCGTGCCCGCGGCCGCGACCCAGAGGCGCAGCCGGGGTCCGCTGAGAAAGAGGCCGTCGGCGGCCGCCGGCCACGTGCGGGCCAGGGCGTCCAACCGGCTCGAGTACGCCGTACGCACCTCGAACCTCGGCCCGGCCGGCTCCTCGCCCTCCGCCTCCTCGACAATTTCTTCAGCGCCCGGCGCGTCACTCACCGCAACCGGGGGCCCCGGGCCCTCTTCACCCTCCGCGATCGGCGGGTCGGGATCTTCGGGCGTGGCGGCGACCTGGAGCTCGGGCACCTGTCGCTCCGGCTCGTCGAACGGCCGCCAGTGCACGACCAGGCCGCGGGTGAGCAGTTCGGCCGCGAGCACGTGCACCCGCCAGGCGTCGTGCACGCCGATCGCCACCCGGGCGGTACCGCCCATCTTGTCCAGGCGCCCCGGGCCGACCAGCAGCCCGGCCAGGTCGAGCGGGGACGAATCGGTGGTCTCGGCGCCGAAGATCGGCAGCTGACGACCGCCGGGCGTGGCGCGGGACAGGGCCCGCCGCGCGCGGGAGGCAACCGGAACCGGCGCGGGCAGCAGCTCGCGCGGTATCAGCGGCCAGCCCGTCTCGGCCATGGTCAGCGGCACTCCGGTGCTTCGTCGAACGCCTGCTTCAGCTCCACCGAACTCAGATTGCCGGTGTCGAGCTCACTCTGCTCGTACTCCTGCTTGAGTTTGTCGACGACCACGGTGACCTGCTCGTAGAAGGCCTTCTGAGGGCTGGTGGCGAGCCCGGCGACGCCACCACGGGCCCGGGCGTAGGCGTCGCGCATGCCGCTCAGCGACGCCGTGAAGCTCTCAGCCACCTGCTCGCCGTTGTCGACGTCGGGGACGCCGGCCCGCTCCACCCCGGCGCGGGCCCGCTCGCTGGCCGTCTCGGCGCCGCCGAACAGCCGGACCAGATTCTCCTTGGCCTGCGCGGGCGTGGTCTCGGCGGTCATCTGCTCCTGGGTGCGGTCGGTCAGGGTGCCGATCTCGGCGCGCCAGGGCGCCAGCGCGTTGCACACCGCCGCCGCCCAGTTGCGCGGGCCGGTGGTGTGCGAGCAAGCCGCGAGGGACACACCGACGAGGAGGGAGACGACGATCAGCAACGGTCGGGCCGGGCGCATGGCGAAAAGGGTACGGGTTGGGTCCGACACCGCTTCATCGTCATCAGCCCATGAAAAGAGCGCCCGGCGTGTCGCCGGGCGCCCTTTCTTGATCATCTACGTCGAGCGGGTCAGGCGCTGATCTTCTCCGAGGTCGGCGAGGCCGGAGCCTCGTCGCCCATCGAGATCGGCTTGCGCTTGCTGTTGATCACCGCGGCGACGATGACCAGAGCCGCCACCACCGCGATCGCGATCCGCAGCGCGTCGTTCTGGTCGCTGCCGATGCTCCAGGCCACGACCGCCGGGGCGATCAGCAGCGAGACCAGGTTCATCACCTTGAGCAGCGGGTTGATGGCCGGGCCGGCGGTGTCCTTGAACGGGTCACCGACGGTGTCACCGATGATCGTCGCCTCGTGCGCGTCGGAGCCCTTGCCGCCGTAGTTGCCGTCCTCGACCAGCTTCTTCGCGTTGTCCCAGGCGCCACCCGAGTTGGCCAGGAAGACGGCCATCAGGGTGCCGGTGCCGATCGCGCCGGCCAGGTAGGCCGCCAGCGCGCCGGCGCCCAGGCCGAAGCCCACCGCGATCGGCGCCATGATGGCCAGCAGGCCCGGCGTGATCAGCTCGCGCTGCGCGTCCCGGGTGCAGATGTCGACCACCCGGCCGTACTCGGGCCGCTGGGTGCGGTCCATGATGCCGGGGAACTCGCGGAACTGACGGCGGACCTCCATCACGACCGCGCCCGCCGAGCGGGACACGGCGTTGATGGCGAGGCCGGAGAAGAGGAACACCACCGCGGAGCCGATCAGCAGACCGACCAGGTTCCGCGGGTTCGCGATGTTCAGCAGGTTGAGGACCTCGGTGCCGATCTGCTCGGCGGTGATGCCGGCCTCGGCGAGCGAACCACGCAGGGTGTTCACGTACGAGCCGAACAGCGCGGTCGCGGCCAGCACGGCCGTCGCGATCGCGATGCCCTTGGTGATCGCCTTAGTGGTGTTACCCACGGCGTCCAGCTCGGTGAGGATCTGCGCGCCGTCCTCGGTGACGTCGCCGGACATCTCGGCGATGCCCTGCGCGTTGTCCGAGATCGGGCCGAAGGTGTCCATCGCCACGATGACGCCGACCGTGGTCAGCAGGCCGGTGCCGGCCAGCGCCACCGCGAACAGCGACAGGGTCAGCGAGGTGCCGCCGAGCAGGAAGGCGCCGTACACGCCGGCGCCGATCAGCAGGGCCGAGTAGACCGCCGACTCGAGGCCGACGCTGATGCCGGCCAGCACGACGGTGGCCGCACCGGTCTGCGACGACTTGCCGATGTCCTGCACGGGACGCCGCTGGGTCTCGGTGAAGTAGCCGGTCAGCGCCTGGATGGCGGCGGCCAGCACGATGCCGATCACGACCGCGCCGATCGCGACCCAGCGCGGGTTGGCGCCGCTCGCGACCACATCCGCGTCGATCGTGGCGGCGTTGTCGAAGCCCGCGAACGAGGCGGGCAGGTAGATGAAGCTGACCACCGCGACGATGACTGCAGACAACACCGCCGAGATGTAGAAGGCCCGGTTGATCGCGGTCAGGCCGGTCTTGTCGGACGCCCGCAGCCGGGTGATGAACACACCGACGATCGCGATGACCACACCGATCGTCGAGACGATCAGCGGGAAGATCAGGCCGTCCTGGCCGAACGCCGCCTGGCCCAGGATCAGGGCCGCGACCAGCGTCACCGCGTACGACTCGAAGAGGTCGGCGGCCATGCCGGCACAGTCGCCGACGTTGTCGCCGACGTTGTCCGCGATCGTGGCGGCGTTGCGCGGGTCGTCCTCGGGGATGCCCTGCTCGACCTTGCCGACCAGGTCGGCGCCGACGTCCGCGGCCTTGGTGAAGATACCGCCGCCGACCCGCATGAACATGGCGAGCAGGGCGGCGCCGAAGCCGAAGCCCTCGAGCACGGTGGGAGCGTCACCGCGGAAGATCAGCACGACCAGCGCGCCACCGAACAGGCCCAGGCCGACGGTGAGGAAGCCGACCACGCCACCGGTGCGGAACGCGATCGCCATCGCCTTCTCGCGGCCGCCGGCCTCGCCGGCCGCCGCGGCCACCCGCAGGTTGGCCCGGGTCGCCAGGGCCATGCCCCAGCCACCGATCAGCGAGCTGAACACCGCGCCGACGATGAAGAACAACGAGCGGCCGATCTTGACCCAGGTCTCGTTGTCGGTGTCATGCACCGGGAGCAGGAACAGCAGCACCACCGCGATGACGACGAAGATGCTCAGCGTCTTGAACTGGCGGAAGAGATACGCCGAGGCGCCCTCCTGCACGGCGCCCGCGATCTCCTGCATGTTCGCCGTACCACGGCCGGCGGCGAGCACCAGCTTCACGAAGTACGCGGCGAAAGCGAGCGCCACCAGCGCGAAAGCGATGGCGATGATGACGAAACTGACGTTCGAACCACTCAGGGACACCGCGCCGCCCTCCGCGGCGAGATATTCCACTTTGCCGGACATCCAATGTCCTCCTGTAACCCGACAACCCCCGGGCGGCGGACGTCACCGCCAGGGTGCCTCCCCGCCCACTAGCGGGTGACGACGACTAGGTCCCGCGGCTGCGGGACCAGGAGCAGTAGCTGATAACCCGCGTACTGTATAGGCCCGCCGTGTTTGTGGTCACACCCAGGCCCGGCCGTGTCGTGGTGATCTTCGCCGCTGTGCTAGTCGGCGTGGCGAGGTTTAAGAGTCACTACCGTCGATTGACCGGCCACGCCATCCGGACCTCGGTGCCGGTGCCGTCATCGACGGGACGCACCTGGAGGTCATCGACAAATCCGGCCAGCAGCGCGAATCCGACACCGGTGGTGAGCGCCTCGTCGGTCAGCGACTCGTCGGCCAGCTCATCCGGCGGGAGCTTGGCCAGGCCGATGCTGGCGTCGATGGGCGCGTGGTCGATCACCCGGACCGCGTACGAGTCGGCATCGGACATCTCGACGGTGACCAGGTCGGCCAGGCCGTACTGACGGTGCAGCGCCACCGCGCGGGTACACGCCTCGCCGATCGCCAGGCGGACCTCGTCCAGGAGCTCCTCGGCCACGCCCGCCCGGCGGGCGACGGCCACGCCGACCAGGCGCGCCGTGCGGACATGCACGGGCGCGGGCGAGAACGAGAGCCGGACCGTCGCCATCACGCGGTCGTCGCGGCGCCGTCACCGCCGGCCGCGGTCGCCGCCTCGACCGACGGATAGATCGGGAACACCTGGTCCAGCGCGGTGATCCGGAAGATCTTCAGAAGCGGTTCCTTCGAGCAGACCAGGCCGAACGTGCCGTCCGCGGCCCGGAGCCGCTTCAGCGCGCCCACCAGCACCCCCAGGCCGGTCGAGTCGAGGAAGTCGACCCGGCCGAGATCCACCACCACCCTGCGTTCGCCGCCGTCGACCAACTCGACCAGCCGCTCCCGCAACCGTGGTGCGGTATAGACATCGACCTCGCCACCGACTTCCAGCACCGTGTGCCCGGCGACGGTGCGGGTCGCCAGCGACAGCTCCATCGTTCCTCCTCCGCCGATCTCCCCCAGCGAATCTAACCACCGAGGGGAACCCCTAGACGCGTAGCAACGTTCGTGGTACCCGTTTGGGGTTCGTCGCATACCGATGCGAGAGTGCTTTGGTGCCGGTCACCCACACCCTTCTGGATCGACCGGCGGTGACGCATGTGGAACACGTCGCGGCGCGGGCCGGACGCACCGTGGCCTGGCCGGCGTGGGTGCACGACGACGTGCTCACGGCGTACACCAAGAACGGGATCTTGAAGCCGTGGGAACATCAGGCCAACGCCGCCACGATGGCCCACGACGGTCTCCATGTGGTGCTCGCCACGGGCACCGGCTCCGGCAAGTCGCTCGGCTACCAGCTGCCCGCGCTGTCCCGCCTGATGTCCGACGACCGGGCGACCGCCCTCTACCTGTCGCCGACCAAGGCGCTCGCGGCCGATCAGTTACGCGCCGTCGCGGGTCTCGACCTCGATGGGGTACGCCCGGCGACCTACGACGGTGACACTCCGCGAGCGGAGCGCGAGTGGATCCGGCAGCACAGCCGCTTTGTGCTGACCAATCCGGACATGCTGCACCACGCAATTCTGCCCGGCCACACCCGGTGGACGCCGTTCCTGCGCAGGCTGGCGTACGTGGTGGTGGACGAGTGCCACGCCTACCGCGGGGTGTTCGGCTCCCACGTGGCGCACGTGCTGCGGCGGCTGCGCCGGGCCGCCGCCCGCTACGGCGCGTCACCCACGTTCGTGCTGGCGTCGGCCACGTCCGGTGACCCGGCCGACGCGGCGTCACGCCTCACCGGCCTCCAGGTCAACGCGGTCGTCGACGACGCCTCGCCCCGCGGCGCCGTGACCTTCGCCCTGTGGGAGCCGCCCCTCGATGCTTCGCTTTCTCCCCCGGTTCGCACGTCGGCCCTTTCCGAGACCGCCGACCTGCTGGCTTCCGCGATCCTCGACGACACACGCACCCTCGCCTTCGTGCGGTCACGCAAGGCGGCCGAGCTGATCGCCACCATGGCCCGCGGCCGGCTGAACGCGGCGGTGCCCGGCCTCGGCCGGCGAGTCGCGGCGTACCGGGGTGGCTACCTGCGCGAGGACCGGCGGGCGCTGGAGCAGGCGCTGCTGTCCGGCGACCTGCTCGGGCTGGCCTCGACCAACGCCCTCGAGCTCGGTGTCGACCTGGTCGGCCTGGACGCGGTGCTGATGTGCGGCTACCCCGGCACCCGGGCGTCGATGTGGCAACAGGCCGGGCGCGCCGGCCGGGCCGGTGGTGACGCCCTGGTGGTGCTGATCGCCCGCGACGACCCCCTGGACATGTACGTGGTGCATCACCCGTCGGCGCTGTTCGGCCGGCCGGTGGAGGCGACCGTGCTCGACCCGTCGAACCCGTACGTGCTGGGACCGCAACTCTGCAGCGCCGCCGCCGAGGCCGCGCTCACCTTCGACGACCTCGCCATGTTCGGTCCCGCGGCGGCCGGCGCGGCCGAGGCGCTGGCCGCGTCCGGCGCCCTGCGCAAACGGCCGACCGGCTACTACTGGACCCAGCGCGGCACCCCCGACGTCGACCTGCGCGGCACCGGCGGCGCACCGGTCGAGGTGGTCGAGGCGGCCACCGGAAAACTGCTCGGCACTGTCGACCGCGCCTCCGCACACGCCATGCTCCACCCCGGCGCCGTCCACCTTCACCAGGGCTTCTCCTTCATCGTCGATGAACTGGACCTGGACGACGGCGTCGCCCTGGTGCACGCGGCCGACCCGCCCTACTCGACCCACCCGCGCGACATCACCGACATCTCGGTCGTCGCGGTGCGGTCATACGTGGACGCGGGCCCGATCGGCCTCTTCCTCGGCGACGTGGACGTCACCAACCAGGTGGTGTCGTTCCAGCGCCGCAGCATCCGGACCGGCGAGGTCATCGACACCACGCCGCTCGACCTGCCGGCCCGTGACCTGCGTACGGTGGCGGTGTGGTTCACGATCTCGCCGCGCGAGCTGTCCCGGGCCGGGGTGGCGCCCGGGGATGTGCCCGGCGCCCTGCACGCGGCCGAGCACGCGGCGATCGGGTTGCTCCCGTTGATCGCCACCTGCGACCGGTGGGACATCGGCGGGCTGTCGACGGCCGGGCATCCCGACACCGAGGCGCCCACGGTGTTCGTGTACGACGGGCAGGCGGGCGGGGCGGGGTTCGCCGAGCGCGCCTATGGCACGGCTGCGGCTTGGCTGGCGGCCACCCGGGACGCGATCTCCGCGTGCGGGTGTGAGGCGGGGTGCCCGTCCTGCATCCAGTCGCCCAAGTGCGGGAACAACAACAGTCCGCTGGACAAGCCTGGCGCGGTGTCGGTTCTGTCGGCGGTGTTGCGCCGGCTGCCTTGAGCGGGCGGTTCTCGCTTTCTTCGGCCTTCTGCTTCGGGCTTCTGCTTCGACCTTTTGCCTCAGGCTTCGGCTTCGGCCCTCGGCTTCGGCTCATGGGCCGGCTGGGGCGAAGATCGGGCCGGCTCTTGCGGCGGCGCGGGCCGGTCTCGGCAGGTGGCCCGTTGTCACCGTCACGTGGACGACGATCTCCAAGCCCTCGACCTGGCAGGACTGCTGCACCGCGCCGTTGGCCTCGACCAGGCGGGCGGCCGCGGCGCAGGCGGGTTCCTGGCCCTCGACCACCCGGGCCGCGCCGGCCAGCGCGCCGAAGTCAGCGGCCGTCCGGGCCTGGTGGCGGGCGACGCGGGCGTTGGCGATCGCGGCGCCGGCCAGGCCGGCCGCGACCAGGACCAGGCCGATGGCCAGGACGAGGATCGACGCCGCCCCGCGCTCGCCCTGCCTTGGTTGCTCGATTGGTGTCATGGCTCGCGGGCCGCTGTTGCCTCGGCGGTGACGGTCAGGGGCAGGGCCACGTCGCCCAGGGGGCGGGGGTTGGCGGTCACGGTCACGGTGATGAGGTCGGTGCCTTCGGCTACGTCGTAGGTGGCTCCCGGCGGGGCGATGCGCTCGATCGCAGGCGCCGGTGGTTCGCCCCGGGCGGCGGCCAGGGCGGCCTCGCGGGCCGCGTCCACGCACTGGATCTTGGTGTTGACCGCGTTGACCGTGCTCACGCCGACGTACAACAGCAGGAGGAGCGCCGGCAGCCCGGCGGCGTACTCCGCGGTGAACGACCCACGGTCGCCACCGGGCCACCGGCGCCGCATCAGCTCAGCGCCTTGTCGACGATGCCGGCCAGCGCCGCCTGCGTCTTGGCGCTGGTCAGGACCTTGAGCAGCAGCCCGGCGAACGCGACTGCCGCGATCGTGCCCATGGCGTACTCGGCCGTGTTCATCCCGGCCTCGGCCGCATCCCTGGTCAGCCGCACGATCCGGGCCTTGAGTCTGCGCACGGTGGATCTCCTTACTGTGGATGGGTGGTTCACAACACGTCGCCGATCAGGGCGACCAGCACCGGCACGAGGCCGGCGAGCACAAAAGCGGGCAGGAAGCACAGCCCGAGCGGCAGCACGATCAGCACCCCCGCCCGCTGAGCGGCGGTCTCGGCGGCAAGCCCCCGATCGGCACGCAGGTCGTCGGTGAGCCGGGTCAGCGCCCCGGCCAGCGCACCCCCGCTGGCACTCGACCGGACGGCCGCCACCACCAGCCGATCCGCACCTTTCACATCGGACAGGTGCGCCCACGCCTCATCCGGCCCCGCCCCCAGCCGCAGCGACCGGGCCGCCCGCTCCAGCCGCTCCCCCAACGGCCCGCCGAGCGCCTCCGCCACCGCGTACACCGCCCGGTCGACCGGCGCCCCCGCCCGCAACGCGGCAGCCAGCAGATCCGCGCAGAGCGGCAGGTCAGCGGCCGCCCGCAGCCGGGCCTCGCGCACCTCCCCCGGCTCCCGCGTCCCGAGGAACCGCCACACCCCGGCCCCAACGGCCATCCCCGGTGCGACCGCCCACCAGGTCCCGACCAGCGCCACCACACCCGCACCGACCCCGGCCGCCATCAACAGATGCAGCCGGCGCTCCCGCCTGCTCCGAGTCACGCCCGATCCCCCACGACAATCGGCGCGCTCCGGCCGTCGTCGGCCACATCGTCGTGCTCGGCGCTGACGGCGACCGCTCGATCCACCCCGTCGCCGGCCCGGCCGATCAGCAGGTCGGACAGGGCGCCGGTCCGGCCGGCAAGTCGATCGGACCCGACCTCCGGCCGGTGAGCTGCAACAACGGTCCGGCTGGTCAAGCGGTCGGACGCGACCTCTGGCTGGTGAGCTGCGGCAACGGTCCGGCTGGTCAAGCGGTCGGACGCGGCGCAGATGAAGGGCGCGCTGGGGTGACCGTCCTCCACCGCGTGCAAGATCGCTGCCGCACAACAGGCTTTGAGGGGTACGAGGGAAGGGCCGCTGCTGTGCATGAAGCGCTCGGCGCCACACACCTCGCGATCGGCGGTCATCGGGTGGCTCCGGCCATCATCCGGTCGCACCACAGGAGTCCGGCGACCTGGAGCACGACAGCGCTCAGAGCGCACGCCGCGCCGAGTTTCGTCTCGAGGAGGACCTGCAGCGGATCCGCGCCGATGCTGTAGCCCAGCCCGATTCCCGCCAGCGGCAACGCCGCCAGGAGCAGGGCGGTCATCTGGGCGCCGGCGGCCTGAGCCTGCGCCGAGGCGGTCGCCCGGTCAGCCGCGCGGGCGTCGTCCTCGATGCGTTCGACCAGGTCGGCCGCGGGGGCGCCGGTGCGCTCGGCCAGCCGCCAAACCGCAGCCGTCAGATCGGCGAGCCGCCGGTCGGCCAGTCCTGTGGTGCGGCAGGCGGTCGGAGGCAATCCGGCCCGCAGGTCACCGGCGAGAGAACAGAGTTCGTCCAAGCTGGACGTCCGGATGCTCGCCGCGGCCCGCCGCCTCATGGCGCGCGATACCGCCCGCACCAGCATGACCGCGTAGACCGCCCCCACCACCGCGGCGACCAGCCCTCCGGTGACCAACCCGATCCCGGACGCGCCGGTCGCACCAACGACCATCAGCCGCCGCGGATCCGACGCAGCAAGCCGAGCAAGCCCCGCTCCCACCGCAGCCAGGTCGACCGCCCACCGCGTCGGGCCCTCCGTCCTCCGCAGCACAGTCAGGCCGACTGCTTGCCGCGCCAAGCCCTTCGTCTCCCGCTCCACAGCCAGGCCAACCCCGCGCCGCGCCAAGCCCTCCCCGTCACGCGCCGCAACCAGGCCAACCGCCCGCCGCGCCAAGCCCTCCCCGTCACGCGCCGCAACCAGGCCAACCGCCCGCCGCGCCAAGCCCTCCCCGTCTCGCGCCGCAACCAGGCCCACCGCCCGCCGCGCCAAGCCCTCCCCGTCTCGCGCCGCAACCAGGCCCACCGCGCGCCGCGTCGGACCATTCGTCTGTCGCAGCCGACGCAACGGCGCACGAAGCCGCCTGATCCGCAGAACAACCGCCGGCACAACAACCAACGCCGCCAGGCCGAGCAGCATGGCCAGCTCTTGGAACTCCGCGTTCATGGCCGCGTCACCGCCAGAACGCCGAGCCGACAAGGCGCGTCGGCCTGCGGCTTCACTTCACCCGCCAGCACCTCAGGACCGGGCCGAGGCCGATCCTTCGTCGGCCGGTCGACCCACTTGGCCGAGAGACTTCCGACGCCCGGCGCGACGTGCCGCCGCGCAAAGGAGCCGGAAGCCCTCTCGGGCAAAGGCTCAAAAGGAGGGGAAGGGACCTCGGGAGACGGCTCGACAAGATCGGCCCATGGACGCCCTCGCCGGACCTGGCCGATAGTCGAAGCAGAGGGCGCCGACACGAGCGGCGCAACTGAGGCGGACGTAGGCGGAGCGGACGGCGCGGATGCGAGTGGCGCGCCTGACGCGGGCGGCGTAGGCGGAGGCAGCGCGGGTGGCGCGGACGCTGAGGCGGGCGGAGGTGGGGCAGGGACCGGGATGGCGGTGGGTTGGGGGGACAGGAGTGAAGGGGGCGGGACGCCTCGGGAGGTCAGGAGTTGGGACAGGGCCTCGGCGGCGGGGCCTCGGCCGGTGGCTCGGTGCCAGGCGGGGACGACGGTGGCCAGGCGGTCGTGGCCGTTGGGGAGCAGGACGCTGATGGAATCGAGGGAGCGGCCGGATGGCGTACGCCTGACCTGGAGGATCACCTGCAACGCGGCCAGCACCTGGGCGTGCAGGGCGGCCCGCGGCAGGCCGCCCAGCAGGCCCAGCGCCTCCAAGCGGGCGGGCACGTCGGCGGGAGCGTTGGCGTGCAGGGTGCCCGCGCCGCCCTCGTGGCCGGTGTTCAGGGCGCCGAGCAGGTCGACGATCTCGGCGCCTCGGCACTCGCCGATCACCAGGCGGTCGGGGCGCATGCGGAGCGCCTGGCGGACCAGGTCGGTGAGGCCGACGACACCGGCGCCCTCCACATTGGCCGTGCGGGCCTGGAGGGCGACGACATGCGGGTGGGTGGGCCGGAGTTCGGCCGCGTCCTCGACCAGCACGATCCGCTCGGTCGGCGGCACCAGGCCCAGGAGCGTTCCGAGCAGGGTCGTCTTGCCGCTGCCGGTGCCGCCGGTGACCAGGTAGGCCAGGCGGGCGGCGACGATCGCGGACAGCACCTCGGCCGGCCCGGTCGCCACGGTGCCGTCGGCCACCAGGTCGTCGAGGGTGAACGGGCGCTGGCGGAAGGTGCGCAGTGACAGGTACGGGCCCGACGTCGCGATCGGCGGCAGCACCGCGTGCAGGCGGGTGCCGTCGGGCAGCCGGGCGTCGGCGAACGGCTGGCCGTCGTCCAGGCGCCGGCCACACGCGGCGGCCAGGCGCTGCGCCAAATGGCGTACCTCGTCGGCTGTTCCTGTCTGGACCTCGGCCCGCACCAGGCCGGCGCCCCGATCGACCCACACCTCGGTGCCGTTGACCAGCACGTCGGTGACCGACGGCTCGGCCAGCAGCGGGGCGAGCGGCCCGGCGCCGACCAGCTCGTCGTGCACCTGGCCGGCCAGCCGCAGCACCGTGGTGTCGCCCAGCACCGCGTGTTCGGACCGCACCGCCGTGACCACCGCGGCCGGCGTGGCCTCGGTGCCCTCGATCGCGAACTGTTGCCGCACCCGCGCGGCCAGCGGGGCGCTCACGCCGCCGCCGCGAGCAGGTCACGGCACAGTTCGGCCAGCGGACCCCGGCCGGCGGCCGCCGGTGGCTCGCCGCGTTCCAGGGCCTGGCACATCCCGGGTTCCGGCTCGAGCACGCCCGCCAGGGGCAGCGACAGCGCCGCCGCCACGTCCTTGGGCTTCAGCCGGCCGGGCGCGGGACCGCGCACCACCACGGCCTGGTGGTCGCAGTGGTGGGCGACCATCGCCGCGATCCGGCCGGCCGCCGCGGTGGCGCGCAGCTCGGCCGGCACCACGAGCAGGGTGCGGTCGGCGGCCTGAAGGGCCAGCGTGGCGGCGTCGTCGAGGCGCCGGGGCAGGTCGACGACGACCAGGTCGCGGCCGCGGCGGGCAGCGTCGAGCGTGGCCGCCATGGCTTCGCCGGGCACCGGGGCCAGGGCGTCCTGCCGGGTGAACGACAGCAGCACCAGGTCGCCGTCGCGGGGCAGGGCCCCCATCAGGGCGGGCGGGTCGACCCGGCCGTCGGCGGCGGCCAGTTCGGGCCAGCGCAGGCCCACCATCTTCTCCCAGCCGAGCACCAGGTCGAGGCCGCCGCCGAGCGGGTCGGCGTCGATCAGGAGGGTGCGCCGGCCGCCCCGGACGGCGGTGACGGCCAGCGCGGTGGCGAGGATGCTGGCGCCGGCGCCGCCGCGCCCGCCGATCACGGCGAGGACGCGCGCCCCCGACCGATCGGTGGGCGGGGCCGCGAACTGGTCGACCACCCACGGCTCGGCGACCGGCAGGGCCGCGACATGGTCGGCGCCGAGCAGCTGGGCGCCCGCCCAGACCTCGTCGGGCGGGCTGCCGGGCCCCACGATGATCACCCGGCAGCGGCGGGGCAGGCGGGCGCGGACGCACGGCTGGACCTGGTCGGCGCCGATCACGACGAGCGGCGCGGCGGAGTATCGGGGGCGGGCGGCGGCCGGGTCGTGGGCCACGTCGACCTCGGCGCCGCCGGCGGCGGCGAGACGCAGCAGGTCGTCGAGCAGGCCCGGGTCGGCGGTGACCACGAGCGGACGGCGCGGTACGGGCATCGGGCCTCCAGGTGAGCGGTGGGCTCACACCGTGGCTCGCCGGCGGCGCTCCGGGCGTACGGAGATCGTCTTCTTGTGGATAACTCACCAGGCTGTGGATAACTCTCACCCCATCGGCGGATCCGAACTGGGCCGGAGTGGAACTGTCGCTTCACGGGTATCGTGATGCGACACAAAGCGATGGAGGGGCATGGAGGACGCGACCCTGAGCGCCGCCGCCGGTGACGGCACGGCGACCGTCACCGTGCTGGGTGAGGTCGACTTCTCTAATGCCGGCGAGGTCTCCGACGAGATCCGCGAGGCCGTCGACCAGTTCCGCCCCTCGGTGCTCTACATCGACCTCAAGGACGCGTCGTTCGTCGACTCGACCGGGCTGGGCGCGCTGATCGAGGGCTACCACGCCGCCGGCGAGCGCGACTGCCGCTTCGTCGTCGTCAACCCGAACGCGAATTTCCGCCGGGTCCTGGCCGTCACCGGCCTGAGCGAACTGTTCGGCCTGACCGAGATCGAGGGCGCCGGCCTGGGTGATTTCGAGACGACCGAGGCGACCGGCGCCTGACCGGCCCGGAACAGAAGACGACCCCCGTCGGGGGAGACGGGGGTCGTCCTTGGATTCGGCTCCGGGGGGGTCGAGCCGAATCAACCCGGTGATCGCGGGGGGCGCAACCACCGAGGGTCTCAACAATCGAGATGCTCAGCATGGGATGCAACATGAATCTCTGTCGCAACACAAGTCTGCCTCAGCAGAAGCCGACCGTCGAGTACCCCGCGTAACCAACTGCCCGTTCTCCCCGGTTTCTTTCCGTTACCCGTGGTGATGGCGGGTGTGGAGGACAGCGGCCCGGCGCGTCGAGCCGTTACACTTTCGGCCCGTGGGGCGCAGCGCCGCGTTTTTCGACCTCGACAAGACCGTCATCGCCAAGTCCAGCGCATTGGCCTTCGGACGGCCTTTCTATCGTGACGGCCTGATCAGCCGGCAAGACGTCGTGAAGACCGCCTATGCGCAGCTGATGTTCCGCATGGGTGGCACCGACGAGCAGACCATGGCCCGCACCCGCGACTACCTCGCGGCGCTGTGCAAGGGCTGGCGGGTCGAGCAGGTGAGCCAGATCGTGGCCGAGACCCTCGACGACCTGATCAATCCGTACGTGTACGCGGAAGCCGCCACCCTGATCGGCGAACATCAGGCCGCCGGCCGCGACGTCGTCCTGGTGTCCGCCTCGGGTGAAGAGATGGTGCGCCCGATCGGCGAGCTGCTCGGCATCACCGACATCATCGCCACCCGCATGGGCGTGGTCGACGGGCGCTACAGCGGCGAGATCGAGTTCTACGCCGCCGGGGAACACAAGGCCGATGGGGTACGCGAGATGGCCGGCGTTCGCGGCTACGACCTGTCGGAGTGTTACGCCTACTCCGATTCGAGCAGTGACCTCCCGTTGCTGGCGGCGGTCGGGCACCCCAGCGCGGTGAACCCGAGCCGCAACCTGCGCCGGGTGGCGATCGAGCGGTCGTGGCCGGTCCTCGAGTTCCGTCACCCGATCCCGCTGGGCCGCCGCCTCCGCGAGCGGCCCGCCGTCCCGGTGGCCGCGGCCGCCCTGGGCGTCGGCGTCGGTGTTGCGATCGGCCTGGCGATCTACGGCCGCCACCGCAAGGCCCGCGCCGCGAACGCCTGAGTCGCGCGGCTCACATCGCAATCCGGGTCCGGCCCTGTGGACAACGCCGAAGAACGTCACCCGCGACGGCTACCTTGACGCCCACCCCAGTGCCGGGGTGGGGGTGGCGGCGGAAGAGGCCGTTGATCTTGATTGATGTGTCTGACTAATTCGGTTTGGTCCAACTTTGCGAGCGGAACCCATGGCGATCAAGGACCGTCGGGCGTAGAAAGAACGAGCGGGAGATGAGAGATCGGATCCCGTGCACGGCCACCGGGAACCCACGCGCGATCAGCCACGGCAGGCACGTTGCGGCGGGACCTCGGCCACCTCAGCCGTGAGGCTCGGGCGGTTGCAGGACTGTCGACAACGACCCAGGTGCACGCTTGATATCCCGGTCCGGACGCGCGAAAGAACGGCGCCCTCAGTGGCGCCGTTCTTCACGTCGAGGGTCAGGCGTTGACGGCCTTCGAGTGCCGGTTGCGCAGCTCGTGGTAGACGGCCCGGAAGACCTTGGGACGCGAGTGGAAGTCGACGCCCTGCGCCCACAGCTCGGTGTTGACCGTGGTGCCGTCGGGGCGCTCGATGAGCACGGTCATGCCGCTCTCGATCTCCCAGGGGCCGAGCCGGTGCGTGGCCTTGTGCAGCCGCACGTGGGCGATCTCCTGCCAGGACATCGTCCGCGACCGCAGCAGCCCCCGGATCCGCAGGCCGCGGGTGCTGACGTAGGCGCCCATCTGGAGGATCCGCCAGGAGCCGAGCACCCAGGCCACGGCCAGGATCGACGCCATCAGCCGGACGCCGTGCCAGTCGAGCGCGAACGTGTCGACGCTGGTCCAGCCGAGCAGGCCGAGCGCGATCGCCTCCCAGCCGATGACCAGCCAGCGGCCGGCGCCGGGGGTGTAGGGGCGCGTCCAGGTCTCGTTGGCCATCTCGGCGAGCGTCACGCGCGCAAGTATGCCAACGCGACACGCCCGGGCCGCGAAATCGACGCAGATCGCCACCATCCGGGTGAGTGGCCCCTAAGCTGTTAGGCCGCCGCGAGCACCCCATCGCCGACGGTGACCAGTTCGTCGGCGCCGGCCGCCGCGGCCGCGGCGTAGTGCCTCAGCCAGGAACGGATGCCGTCGGGCGTACCCGTGGCATAGGCGTTGGCCGCACCCACGTACTCGGGCTCGCGCGAACGGTGACCGACGTCGGCCGCGACCAGACCGCGGGGGTCGAAGGCGCGCCCGACCAGCGTGAGGCGCGCCGCGGCCCGGGCCACCACCCCGGCCGGGCCGGCGAACGGACGCAGCGTGAGCAGCTCGGCGTGCACCACGGCGGCCAGCAGCATCGGCGGGGTCGTCTCGTTCCCGGCGACCAGGGCCGACAGCGCGTCGATACGGTCGGCGGCGCTGGACGGACGCCCGAGTTCCGCCGCCGGCACCACCCCGCGGGCGGCGAGCACATGCAACCGGGCCAGCGCCTGCCGGGGCGCGTTGAGCCACAGGTCGGCGAGGTCGGTGGAGAAGACGCGGAGCGCGCCCTGCACGACCGGGTCGGTCACCGTTCCGGCGCGTACGTCCTCCACCTCGTACTCATGGCCTTCGAGACCGGCCGAAGCCACCGCCGAGCGCAGGCTGATCTCGGCCGCGACCCGGCCGCCCTGCCGGCGCAGGGCCCGGTGGCGCATCGCGGCGTCGACGCGGGCCTGGGCGTCGGCGAAGGCGGACGCGACATCGGCGAGATCGAGCAGCGGCGCAAGCGGGTCCATGGGCACGGAACCACGGTATAGGCCACCGGAAAGATGCGCCGAAGGGCTCGGTTACGGCAAGATCCGAGCAGTAACACGCATCGACACACCAGCCAGCGCGCATTGCGGACCGCAGAGCGCGCTGGTCGCCGCAACCCTCGCCGGGCCCGCCCGGCGCAACTAATGTCGTCAGAAAGCCCCGGTCACGGCATAGGAGCCGCACTCATGAGCAAGAGCCTGGAGAATCTGTACTCGGAGACGCGGCAGTTCCCGCCGCCGGAGGCGCTGGCCGCGAACGCCAACGTCAAGGCCGACGCGTACGACCGGGCCGCCTCGGACCGCATCGGCTTCTGGGAGGAGCAGGCTCGCCGGCTCACCTGGGCCAAGGAGTGGGACCAGGCGGTGGACTGGTCGAACCCGCCGTTCGCGAAGTGGTTCCTCGGTGGCGAGCTGAACGTCGCCTACAACTGCGTCGACCGGCACGTCGAGGCCGGCCACGGCGACAAGGTCGCGATCCACTGGGAGGGCGAGCCGGCCGGCGACACCCGCACGATCACCTACAACGACCTGCTGACGAGCGTCAGCCAGGCGGCGAACACGCTGACCGAGCTGGGTGTCGGCGCGGGCGACCGGGTGGCCATCTACCTGCCGATGATCCCCGAGGCCGCGGTCGCGATGCTGGCCTGCGCCCGGGTCGGCGCCACGCACAGCGTCGTCTTCGGCGGCTTCTCGGTGGACGCGCTCTCCACCCGCATCCAGGACGCGGACGCCAAGCTGGTGATCACCGCGGACGGCGGCTACCGGCGCGGCAAGCCGTCGGCGCTCAAGCCGACCGTGGACGAGGCCGTGGCCCAGTGCCCGAGCATCGAGCACGTCCTGGTCGTCCGGCGCACCGGACAGGACGTGACCTGGGGCGACAAGGATGTCTGGTGGCACGAGACGGTCGAGCGGGCCAGCCCGGAGCACAAGGCCCAGGCGTTCGACAGTGAGCACCCGCTCTTCATCCTCTACACCTCGGGTACGACCGGGAAGCCGAAGGGCATCCTGCACACCACGGGCGGCTACCTGACTCAGACCTCGTACACCCATCACGCGGTCTTCGATCTGAAGCCGGAGAGCGACGTGTACTGGTGCACCGCCGACATCGGCTGGGTCACCGGGCACTCCTACATCGTCTACGGCCCGCTCTCCAACGGCGCCACCCAGGTGATGTACGAGGGCACGCCGGACACCCCGCACAAGGGCCGCTTCTGGGACATCGTGGACAAGTACCGGGTGTCCATCATGTACACCGCGCCGACGCTGATCCGCACCATGATGAAGTGGGGCGACGACATCCCGGCCCAGCACGACCTGTCCTCGCTGCGGGTGCTGGGCAGCGTGGGCGAGCCGATCAACCCCGAGGCCTGGATGTGGTACCGGGAGAACGTCGGGCGGGAGAAGAGCCCGATCGTGGACACCTGGTGGCAGACCGAGACCGGCGCGATCATGATCTCGCCGCTGCCCGGTGTCACCGCGGCCAAGCCCGGCTCGGCGATGAAGGCGCTGCCCGGCGTCTCGGCCGACGTGGTCGACGACACGGCCGAGCCGGTGCCCAACGGCGGCGGCGGCTTCCTGGTGCTGACCGAGCCGTGGCCGTCGATGCTGCGCGGCATCTGGGGCGACGACCAGCGGTTCAAGGACACCTACTGGTCGCGCTTCGGAGCGGGTGCGGGCAGCGGGGACAAATGGATCTACTTCGCCGGTGACGGGGCCAAGAAGGACGACGACGGCGACCTCTGGCTGCTCGGCCGGGTCGACGACGTCATGCTGATCTCCGGGCACAACATCTCCACCACCGAGGTCGAGTCGGCCCTGGTGTCGCACCCGTCGGTGGCCGAGGCGGCGGTGGTCGGCGCGACCGACCCGACGACCGGCCAGGCCATCGTGGCGTTCACCATCCCGCGCGGCAATGTGGACACCGAGGGCGACGCCGGCGAGGACCTGATCAAGGAGCTGCGCAACCACGTGGCCAAGAAGCTCGGCCCGATCGCCAAGCCGCGCCAGATCATGCTGGTGCCGGAACTGCCCAAGACCCGCTCCGGAAAGATCATGCGCCGGTTGCTCAAGGACGTGGCCGAGCACCGCTCGCTCGGCGACGTCACCACGCTGCAGGACTCCGCGGTGATGGACCTCATTTCATCTGGCATGAAAGACCGCAAGTCAGAGGACTGATAGCTCTTCTTTTGATCGAGACATGCGCATACGTTGGCGGGAGCCCCTGATCCGGGGCTCCCTTCAACGGAGGTACAGACGTGCGCAAAGTGGTCGCAGGACTGCTTGGCGCCGCGATGGTCACCGCGTTCGGCGCAACCCTGCCGACGGTGGCCTCAGCGGCACCGCCCGACGGATCGGTCACCGCCGGCAAGCGGACCGGGGTCGACGATTACCCCAACCCCCTCGAGGAGAAGCGGCGCGACAAGCGCCAGAAGGCCGTCAACGACGTCCTCAAGGGAAAGCTCAAGGTTGAGAAGCGTGGCGCCAGCAAGGTCGCGAAGCTGGCCGACGGAACATATGTGGAACTGGCCCGGGAGAAGACCGACCGGCTGTTCGTGATCCTGGCCGAGTTCGGCAACGAGCGGCACCCCGACTTCCCCGATGTGGACACCGTTCCCGGCACGCCCGGCCCGGTCACCTTCGACGGCCCGCTGCGCAACAAGATCCCCCAGCCCGACCGCTCGGTCGACAACAAGACGATCTGGCAGGCCGACTACAACCGCGAGCACTACCAGCAGCTCTACTTCGGCCAGGGCGCCGGTGTCGAGTCGCTGAAGACGTACTACGAGGCGCAGTCGTCCGGGCGCTACAGCGTCGACGGCGAGGTCACCGACTGGGTCAAGGTGCGCTACAACGAGGCCCGGTACGGCCGGGACTGCGACATCAACGGCGACTGTGGCGCGTACACCTGGTTCCTGGTGCAGGACGCCGCCAACCAGTGGGTCGCCGACCAGAAGGCCGCCGGTCGCACCGACGAGCAGATCAAGGCCGACCTGGCCACGTTCGACACGTACGACCGTTACGACCACGACAACGACGGCGACTTCAACGAGCCGGACGGCTACCTCGACCACTTCCAGATCGTCCACGCCGGCGGTGACGAGGCCGACGGCGACCGCCAGCAGGGCGAGGACGCGATCTGGTCGCACCGCTCGTACGCGTTCCAGGACCTGCGGGGCGGCAGCACCGGCCCGGAGGGCAACCTGGACGGCGGCGCCCAGGTCGGCGACACCGGCTTCTGGATCGGCGACTACACCGTCCAGCCGGAGAACGGCGGCCTGAGCGTCTTCGCCCACGAGTACGGCCACGACCTCGGCCTGCCCGACGACTACGACACCTCGGGCGGCACCAACAACAACACCGAGTACTGGTCGCTGATGGCGCAGAGCCGGCTCAACGGCGCCGGCGAGCCGGTCGGCACCCGGCCCGGCGACCTGGGCGCCTGGAACAAGCTCCAGCTCGGCTGGCTCGACTACGAGGTCGTCCCCGCCGGGAAGAAGAAGACCCTGGTCCTCGGCCCGGAGGAGTACAACACCGACAACGCTCAGGGCGCGGTCGTGGTGCTGCCCGACATCGTGCAGACCGAAGAGCTCGGCGCGCCGTTCGCGGGCGCCAAGCAGTGGTTCTCCGGCAACGAGGACAACCTGCAGAACACGCTGACCAAGACGGTCGACCTGACCGGGGCGACCAGCGCCTCGTTCGACCTGAAGGGCCGCTGGAACATCGAGGAGGGCTTCGACTACCTGTACGCCGAGGTGTCGACCAACGGCACGAACTGGACGCCGGTCGACGGCACGGTCAACGGGCAGCCGTTCCCCAAGGACACCTCGAAGCGGCCGGCGCTGAGCGGCGAGCAGGCCGAATGGGCCGACCTCTCGGTGCCGCTGACCGCGTACCTCGGCCGGCAGATCCAGGTGCGCCTGCGGTACGCCACCGACCTGGGCGTCACCGCCGGCGGCTTCTTCGGTGACAACCTGACCATCACGGTGAACGGCGCGGCGCAGTCCGTCGACGGTGCCGAGGGCCCGCTGACCTGGACCAGCAAGGGCTGGACGACGGTCGGCTCGTCGATCACCGGCTCGTACGACAACTTCTACATCGCGGGCTACCGCACCCACACGTCCTTCGGCAAGTACCTGCTGACCGGCCCGTACAACTACGGCTGGCCGACCAAGCCGCTGTGGGCCGAGCACTTCGCCTATCAGAAGGGCCTGTTGATCTCGTACGCCAACTCGGGCTACCGGGACAACAACGTCAACGCCCACCCGGGCTACGGGCGCAACCTCTACGTGGACGCGCACCCGGACGCGATCTACAACATCGAGGGCAACCCGTGGCGGTCCCGCGTCATGCTGTACGACGCGCCGTTCAGCCTGACCCGGGCCGACTCGATGACGCTGCACGTCAACGGCAAGCCCTCGCTGATCCGGGGCAAGGCCGCCGTGCCGCTGTTCGACGACACGCGCTTGTACTTCGACCCGGCCATCCCGTACGCCGGGGTGAAGCTGCCCGCGGTCGGCGTCAAGATCCGCGTCGTGGAGCAGGGCGCGACCACCATGAAGATCCGCATCAGCTGATCTTTCGCCGGTGAGCGCCCGGGGGCTGCGGCCTCCGGGCGCTCATTGCTGCGCGTAGCCTCTTCGGCATGGTGGACGACTCGTTCGTGCTGATCGAAGGCCCTTGGACCCACCGGTTCGTCGGCGCCAACGGCAGCCGGTTCCACGTGGTCGAGGCCGGCACCGGGCCGCTCGTGCTGTTCCTGCACGGCTTCCCCGAGTTCTGGTGGGCCTGGGCCGACATCATGACCGAGGTGGCCGACGCCGGCTTCCGGGCCGTCGCGATCGACCTGCGGGGCTACGGCGCGAGCGACAAACCACCGCGGGGGTACGACGGCTACACGCTGGCCGCGGACATCACCGGCCTGATCCGGGCCCTCGGCGAGCGGTCGGCGATGATCGTCGGGGCGGGCGCGGGCGGCATGATCGGCTGGGCCGCCGCCGCCTTCCACCCCCAGATGGTCACCCGGATGGTCGTGCTCGGCGCGGCCCACCCGCTGCGGCTGCGCGCCGCCCTGTTCGTCGACCCGCGCGGCCAGTTCTCGGCGACCGCCCCGATCCTCAAATTCCAGGTGCCACGGTACGAACACGTGCTCACCAAGGACGACGCGGCCGAGGTCGGCGAGCTGATGGCCCGGTGGAGCGGCCCGGCGTGGACGTCCACGCCCGAGTACGCCGACTACGTCGCCAAGTGCCGGACAGCCATGCAGATCACCCAGACGGCGTTCTGCGCGCTGGAGGCGTACCGCTGGGTCTTCCGGTCGATGCTGCGGCTGCAGGGATACCGGTTCGTCAAGGCGATGCAGAAGCCGCTGACCACGCCGACGCTCCACCTGCACGGGGAGCTGGACACCGCGGTGCTGGCGCGCACGGCCCAGGGCTCGGGGCGCTACGTGGTGGCGCCGTACGAGTGGCGGCTGCTCCCCGACGTGGGCCACTTCGTGCACCGCGAGGCCGCGTCGGTGGTCACCGGCGAGATCCTGCGCTGGGTGAAGACGAGCTCTTAGGAAATGTGAGACAGATCCTAGACCCGGTGCTCGTAGAGGTCGGACACCTCGTGCTGCGGCGCCCAGCCCTGGTAGACGCCGTAGTCGAACTCCTCCAGCCCGAGCTGCAGGGCGATCGGGGCGCGTCCGCCGGTGTACTCGACGCGCAGCCACTGCTCCGACTCGGCGAGCACGATGAACGGCTGGCCGCGCCACGTACAGGTGGTGCGTACGTAGATCAGCTCGTCGTACTCGTGCTGGCGCAGCACCCGGACGAACCGCCCCGGCCGCACCTCCTCGAAGCCGTCGCCGGCCTCGGGCGCGTAGATCCGTGCGTCGTCACCGTCCGGGGCAGCCTCGTACTCCCGCCCCTGCCAGTTGACCACGTAGCCGTCCCGCATCACTGCTCACCGACCTTGCGCCACTGCGGGCCGTCGGCGTCGAAGATCGCGACCATCCGCTCGGTGCCGTCCGCATCCATCCGCCACAGCTGCGCGCCGTGCGGCAGCCGGACACTGTCCACCTTGAACTCGGCGATCACGTCGCGTCCCTCGCCCGGGGCGAAACCGTTGCCCCGGAACGGCGGCCGCTCGATCACCCAGCCGTCCATCGCCCGCAGCGCCTGCTCGCTCTGCCCGCCGTAGGGAATGCGGTACAGGCTCGGCCGGTACGCGGGCCAGCGCAGCACGAACGCCTCCTTGGCGTCCGGCGGGAACGGCGACCCCTCGTGGACCAGGCCCAACGCGGCGAACAACTCGGCCGGCGTACGCAGGTGCTCGACCTCGTTGGCCCGGTGCACGAAGCCGGCCACCCGGTCGTACGCCCGCTCCAGGAAGAAGTCGATCTGGCCCGGCAGGATCGTCTTCTGCATCACGGTGGCGTGCTGCGCGGCGTCGCTGGCCCGCTGCGGCAGCGGCGCGGGCTTCTCCACCCGCTCCTCCGGCTCGGCGCCCAGGCCGGCCTCGTCGGCCCAACTGGCCAGCGCGATGACCTGCGGGCCCGGGTACTTGGCGCCGACCGGCGAATCGGGGTTGACCGCGAACGACCAGTTCGGGTCGGGCCAGTTGCGGATCAGCTCGAGGAACTTCGCCGGGGCCGTGCGCACCGGGTGGTCGTGGTACTCGGACAGCCGGTCGCGGCTGGTGAACACCACCAGGAACGGTCCGCCGTCCATCTCCTCGGTGCGGAAGACGAAGCCCG
This sequence comes from Actinoplanes sp. NPDC089786, assembly GCF_040684855.1. Classification (NCBI taxonomy): domain Bacteria; kingdom Bacillati; phylum Actinomycetota; class Actinomycetes; order Micromonosporales; family Micromonosporaceae; genus Actinoplanes; species Actinoplanes sp. NPDC089786. The sequence goes on along the minus strand of NZ_JBFBGU010000008.1, from coordinate 178,431 downwards.
ACTCGCCCGGCGTGCTGCCCGGCCGTGAGTTGTCGGCGACCGGCACCAGCACCGTGGCCAGCAGCAGCGTCGACAGGAAGGAGTCGGTGCTGTGCTCGTCGGCGGCGGCCAGCAGGTCGCGTTCGGTCGCGTTGGCCGGGGTGAAGTCGGCGGCCCGGTCGGGCGTCGCCGATTCGGCCGGGACTTCCGGTCGCCGGCTTTCCGGTCGTGAGGCTTCCGGCCGCTGGGCTTCCGGCCGCGGGCTTTCCGGTCGTGAGGCTTCCGGCCGTGGGCTTTCCGGTCGCGCGCCCGCGGGCTGGGCGAACGGGGTGCGGGCCGGGTGACCGGCGTCGGCGCCCGGAGTACCCGGCACGACCGGCGGCATGTAGCTCGGCCGGGCGGGGGCCTCGGTGGGCGGCGCGGTGCGGCTGCCGGACAGGGACTGCGCGGCGGCGGCCATGCTCGGCGGGGTCTCGCCCGGCTGCCGGCGGGGCAGGCCAGGCGGTGCGGCGTCCGGTGTGGAAGGTGCCGCGCCGAGATGCCCGGGTACGGGCGGAGTCTGCGCCATCGGGGTACGGGTGGGCAGCGGGGCCTTCAGATCCTGCAGCGGGGGCAGGGCGCCGGGCGGGCCGCTCGTGGGCGTCGGAGCGCCGGGGCCGGCCGGAACACCGCTGACCGGCCGGCCGCCGGGCGCCGCGCCGCTGATCGGAGCGTTGTCGGCCGGGCCACCGCCGGTGGGGACCGTGCGCCGGGGCAACCCGCCGATGCTCGGACCGGAGCCGTCGCCGGCCGGGCCGGTGTTCAGCGAGGACGGCGGGCCGCTGGTGGGAGCGCCGCTGGCCGGCGCGCCCCTCGTCGGAAGCGCACCGGGCGCACCCGGCGAACTCGGCGGGGCGGACGACGGCGCGGTGCCGGCGGGCATGCTCGGCGGGCTGTAGGCGGCCGGAACCGCGTCGGCCGGCGCGTCACCCGGGGTCCGGCCGTAGCCGCCGGGCACGAAGCCGCTGCCGGCCGTGCCGGTCGGCGTCTGACTTGCCTGCGGGACGCGCGAGGGCAGGCCGCTGGGCAGGACGGCGCCTGGATTCCGGATCGGCAGGCCACCCGGGCCGACCTGTCCCGGCTCGCCGGAGGGGTTGCGCTCCCCCGGCCGCTGCGGAGCCCCACGAGCGGGAAGGCCACCCTGCGCCGGCTCGCCGGACGGGCTGCGCGTGGGAAGGCCACCCGGACCGCTCTGCGCCGGCTCACCGGACGGAGTGCGGGTGGGAAGGCCACCGGGGCCGCTCTGTCCCGGCTCGCCGGACGGGCTGCGCGTGGGAAGGCCGCCGGGGCCGCTCGTCGGTGCGGGCGGGGCGCCGGGGAAGCTTGACGGCGCGGCGCTCGAGAAACTCGGCGCGGCGCTGGCCGGCGCGGCGCTGGGGAAACTCGGCGGGGCGCTGGCCGGCGCGGCGCTGGGGAAACTCGGCGGCGCGCTGGCCGGCGCCGCGCTGGTCGGGGCGCTGGGGAAGCCCGGCGGGCCGCTCGCCGGGGCCGCGCTGGTCGGAGCGCCAGGGAAGCTTGGCGGCGCGCTGGCGGGCGACGAGGTCGGAACGCGCGACGGGAGGGCGGGCGCGGCCGGACCACCCATCCGGGTGCCGGTGATGCCACCGGAGGGGGTCGCGGGACCGCCGCTCAGCCCAGGGGCGCCACTGGCCGCGGGAGCCGCGCCGCCGCCGGTCGTGCGCGGTGGCCGGTTACCGAAGGCGGCCGCGGCACCCGGCGTGCGTTTCGGCTCGAGCCCAGACTTCTGCTCGGGCCCGTCGGGCGGGAAGGCACCGGCACCCGGCCGGAAGCCCCCGTCGCCATCGGGCCGGAAGCCGGAGTCAGCGCCGGCGCCGGGCAGGCCACCACTCGCCGCGCCGGCCATCGCACCAGCGGCGGCAGAGCCACCCGCGAGAGCAGAGCCACCCGCAGGAGCAGCGCCACCGGTCGGCGGCATCGGCCCGCCCTGCTGGCTGGACCCGGACTTGCCACCCAGGGCGGCACCGGCCAGGTCTTGCGTCTCACGTCCGGGCCCACGCTTGGGCAGGCGCACGTCGCCGCGCGACAGCTGCGCCACGAACCAGGCCGGAAGGTAACCCTCGATCGGCAACCCCGGGTTGACGGCGAGCCACCACTCGAGGTTGGGCCAGGTGTCGGCGAGTTCGGCGTAGGCGACCCGGCGCGCCGAGCCGGTGTAGTCAGCCAGACAGGCCTGTAGCGCGGACGGAGAGGTGAATGCGAGCACGTGTGTTCGCCCGCCGGTGCTCCACGTACCCCAGCCCAACGGCGCGAGGCCGGCGAGCGCGTCCGCGGAGACGGGCAGGAGCAGGTCCACACCGGCGAGGATGCGGAAGTAGGACTCCTGATCGTCGGTGCGCAAAGCGTCGCGCATCGCCCTCTCGGCGTCCGTCGCCGGTTCCCACTCGGACACGCTCACTCTCCCAACGCGCGCGAACGAGACCATCTCAACGCGTACAACCTACAAGGTCAGGCGACGATCACAATGGGCGGCAGCGGGCAGACAACCAAGTTGGGTGTATACCGACGCGCAAAGACTGTCACAGCGACAACCGAATCACCCTGTGACCGACGACCATCACAGAAGGTAGCGTTATCGGCCGAATCAGGCAATGGACAGACTGCGGCCGGGACCACCCCCGGGTCGGAGCGGGTCCCGGCCGCCGGTCGATCACTGGAAGCGGTTGGTTGCCCGCTTCTCCGTTTCCTGGTAGCCCGTGGCAGCCTGGTCGACCGCGTTCTTGATCGACTGCAGGATCTGCTTGAGGTCGTTCGCGGAGGTCTCCCAGGTGGTCTGGCGCTGGTGGTAGGCGGTCTGGGCCTCACCGCTCCAGGTTCCGAGCAGCTTCTTGCCCGCGGAGTCGAGGTCGGCCAGGTCGGCGTCCAGCTTGTTGACCGCGGACTGGATTTGCTGGCTCGCGTTCGCCAGCGAGGACCAGTTGACGAGAAGCACACCGTCGTTCATCAGATCTCCTTCTCGTCCCTCAGAGCGGCAGCGTGTAGCCGGTGCTACCGGTCTTGGAGACCGACGACGCGGCCTCGCTGTCGGTCGTGTCGTAGCTCGTCGCGGACTCACGGATCGACGTGGCGGTGTCGGTGAGCGCCTTGCTGAGCGTCTTCAGGTCGGCGTCGTACTGCTGCCGGACCTTCTGGAACTCGCCCGCCGCAATGCCCTTCCAGCCTGCCTGCAGCTCCGTCAGCTGTCCCATGAGAGTGTTCAACATGGACTGAATCGACGAGTTGGTGTTGTCGAACTTGTTGGCGGTATCCGCCATTTGCTGCGACTGTGCTTCCGTCTGGGCCACCCCGGACGTCACCCCGCTTTCTCGCTATCGGTCATCGGACGGCTCGGCCGGCGGATCCATGCTGGACCCAGTTTGCAACCGAGGACATCGATGCAGATTTCAGGTTAACCCCTGCGGCCGAACCTTGGGGGGCACCCCTGAGCTGGGCATCGATGAGTTACGAAGCCCGACGGTAGCGGGGTGCGCGGTACGGCGGAAGTCCGGTTACTCAAACTGTGGACAACCGCCGCCCTGTGGATAACCACGCCCGGTCACCCGCCCCCTGTGAAACTGGTCCGCGCCATACGATGTGGCGCACAAGGCGAAGACGCCGACAGATATGTCCCGGGGGAAGGGAGCGCGCGGGTGACTGCGGAATTGGCCGGCCGACGCGACTATCCCGGCCTCAGCGGGGGCATTCCCCCACAAACCCGGCCACGGGTCCGGCCATTGCGCCGCGGCCGCCTGTTCGGCATGCGGACCGGCCAGCTGGTCAGCACCCAGATCGCCGCGGTCCTGCTGGTGGTCGGGGCGGTCCTCGGACCGATCGCGCTGGCCGGCGCCGCGATGCTCGCGGTCATCCTGCTGGCGATCACCTGGCTGCGGCTGCGCGGCCGGTGGGCGTTCGAGTGGATCAGTGTCGGGATGCGTTATTCCGGCCGGCCGCACACCGTGACGCTGGACAGCTCGCCGACCGCGGTGCTCCAGCTCGCCTCGCCCGGCGCCCGGATCGAGCAGACCGAGCTCGGCGGCGACCAGGCCACCGTGATCGTCGACGGCCACGGCATCACCGCGATCCTCGAGCTGGGCGATCCGGCCGGCCTGCTGGCCGAAGACCTCCTGCGGCTGCCCACGCCGGCCTCGCTGCTGCCGCCGGCCGGCGGCCCCGACCACCCGCCGTGCCGGGTGCAGATGATCTTCACCGGGGTGCCCGCCCCCTCGGTCCGCGCCGGCAACGGCACCCCGGCCAACTCGTACCGCCAGCTCACCGACGGCCGGCTCCTCGGGCACACCCGGGCGCTGATCGCGGTCCGCGTGCTGTCCGGCGAGGGCTGGTCGGCCGAAGACCTGCGGCGCTCGCTCTCCGGGCTGGTCCGCAAGATCCCGCGCCGGCTGGGCGAGCTGCCGGCCCGGCCGCTGGGTGAGGCCGCCGCGCTCCGGGTGATCGGCGAACTGGCCCACGACGACGCCATCGGCCCGGCCCAGGAGATGTGGCCCGGCCTGCGGATCGGTGGCCTGACCCAGGCGACGTACCGGCTCGACCGCTGGCCCGACCTGGCCGCCGAGAGCGCCCAGCGCCTGATCGGCCGGATGCTGGCGCTGCCCGCCGCGGCCACCACGGTCAGCCTGACCGCCGGTCCCCGCCACGAGAACGGCGCGCCGACGGTCGCGGTCGACCTGACCGTCCGGCTGGCCGCCCCCGACCAGACCACGCTGGGCTTCGCCGCGCAGGCGCTGCGCAAGATGGTCGCCGCCGAGCGGGGGCATGTGCGCCGGCTCGACGGCGAACACCTGACGGGGTTCGCGGCCACCCTGCCGCTGGGTGGCGGCCCGCTGACCGATGTGCCCGGCCGCCCCGCCGACGGCGCGCTGCCGCCGGCCGTGATGGACGGCCTCGACCTGAGCCTCGGCGCGGCCGGCATGATGGTCGGCCGCAACCGCGCCGGTGAGCCGGTGGTGGCCCGGATGTTCCGGCCCGAACAGACCCGGGCGCTGCTGGTCGGCGGCGTCCGCTGCGCCCAGCTGATCTCGCTGCGGGCGATGGCGCTGGGCGCCCGCGTGGTCGTCCAGACGGCCCGGCCCCAGGCCTGGGAGCCGTTCGTGCGGGGCGCGGCGGTCCCGGGCGAGGCGATCGCCGTGGTGCCGCCGGGGCGGGCGGTGGAGATCCCGCCCGGTTCGCCCCTGCACCCGCTGCTCGTGGTCGTCGACGTCGGCCCGGTCGGCGCCGACCCACGGCCCGGCGCCGGCTGGCAGGCCACGCTCGTGGTGCGCGACGACTTCAGCGCCGCCGACATCGACGTGGCCTCCCGCGCCGACCTGTTGATCGTGCAGCCGCTGCGGGCCGACGAGGCCAATCTGATGGGTACCGCGATCGGCCTGGGCGAGACCGCCCAGTGGCTGACCCGCATCCGCCCCGACATGGTCGGCCTGATCAACCGCCGCGCCGTCCGCTGGGCCGCCCTCGCCCAGACCCCGATCGAGGCCCAGCTGATCGGCCCGCCCGGCCGTTAGCGGGCCCCATAGACGTCGGAGAGATCGCGGAGTGTCGGCTGGACCGGTAGCGCGATCGTGGCACCATCCGTTGCCATGGGCATCCTCATCCGGCTCGTCATCACGGCGGTGTCGCTCTGGCTCGCGACGGTGCTGATCAGCGGCATCGAGCTGACCACCGACTCGCTGCCCGGCAAGGTCGGCACGCTGATCGCCGTGGCGGTGATCTTCGGCCTGGTCAACGGCATCCTGCGGCCGATCATCAAGGCGATCGGCTGCGGCTTCTACGTCCTGACCCTGGGCCTCATCGCGATCGTGGTCAACGGCCTGCTGTTCCTGCTGACCAGCTGGATCGCGGGACAGTTCGACCTGCCGTTCCACGTCGACAGCTTCTGGCCGTCGGCCGTCCTCGGCGCCCTTCTCGTCGGCGTCGTCAGCTGGCTGCTCAACGCCCTGGTCCCGGACGGCGGGGACCGGGACGACTGACCGGACGTGAGTTGAGACATATGCAAGGAACAGACGGCAGGGCGGCCCTTACCGTGAGGGAATGACCGAGGAGCGGCGCGGATATCTGTACGGGCTGAGCGCGTACGTGCTCTGGGGCTTCTTCCCGATCTACTTCAAGCTGCTGCGGCCGTCGTCGCCGTTCGAGATCCTGGCCCACCGGGTGATCTGGTCGGTCGTCTTCGTGGCCCTGGTGCTCGCCGTGATGCGCAACTGGCGGTTCCTGGGGCGGCTGATGCGCGACCGGCGGCGGCTGCTCGGTGTGATGCTCGCGGGGCTGCTGATCGGCGTCAACTGGGGCACGTACATCGTCGGGGTCAACTCGTCGCGGGTGGTCGAGACCGCGCTGGGGTACTTCATCACGCCGCTGGTCGTGGTGCTTCTCGGTGTCACGGTCATGCGGGAACGGCTGCGGCGGTGGCAGTGGCTGGCCGTCGGGATCGGCGCGGTCGCCGTGGCCGTGCTGACCATCGACTACGGGCGCCTGCCGTACATCGCGCTGATCCTGGCCGCCAGCTTCGGCTCGTACAGCCTGATCAAGAAGCGGCTCAACCTGCCGCCGGCCGAGGGTCTGTTCGTCGAGTCGGCGGTGCTCGCCCTGCCCGCGCTCGGATTCCTGACCTGGCTCGGCCTGACCGGCGAGGCCACCGTGGGGCACGTGAGCGCCGGCCACACCGTACTCATCGTGCTCTCCGGGGTGGCCACCGCCGTCCCGCTGATCCTCTTCGCCGGCGCGGCCAACCGGGTGCCGCTGGTCGGGCTCGGGATCATGCAGTACGTCGCGCCGATCATCCAGCTCGCGGTCGGCGTCCTGATCTATCACGAGCCGATGCCGGCCGCCCGTCTCGCCGGGTTCACGCTGGTCTGGGCGGCGCTGATCATCTTCACCGTGGACGGGATCCGCAACGCCCGGCGGACCGCGAAGATCAAGAGGGCGGCGGCCGGGCCGACGGCCGCCACCGTCGAACCGGCCGCCGCCCTACCGCCACGCTGACGAGAGCCTGAAGGCCCGGAGCCGAAAGGCCTCGTCAGGGGACGTCATAGGCGAGCAGCACCTTGCCGTCACCACGCACCAGCTCGAGCCGGGAGAGACTCCCGTCGCCGATGTACGTGTTGCCGCTCATGGTGAACTCCTTGCCCGGCGACGCCGTCCAGGAGCCCAACTGGTCCTCCTGGTCGTCCGCGCCGTGCGCGACCAGCCGCACCGTGTACGGCTTCAGGTCGGGAGCGTTCTTGTTGTAGACGCACTTCAGGTCGATCTTCGTGCCGCCCGGCGCCTTGGTCAGGCCGATGTCCGCGGTCAGGGCCACCCCGTCGGCGACCGTGCTCATCTGCCGCATCGCCACCGACTGCTGCGGGTTCGTCGACGGCGACGTGGTGCCACCCATCACGAACATCGCGCCGATGCCGACGATCAGCGCCAGCACGGCCGCGGCCAGGGCGGTGCTCAGCACCCGTACCCGCGTCTTCTTCTGCTCTCTGCGTCTCGTGCGCTGCGCGGCGGTGACCAGATGGGAGGCGCGGCTCGGAGGCGGCGGCGCCGGCTGGGTCAGCGACGGGTCGAGGAGCTTCGCGAAGTCGGCCGGCTCGAGCCGGCCCAGCAGACCGGGCAGCACCGCGATGTCCGCGACCGCTTCCCGGCAGAACGAGCAGGTCGAGAGATGCCGCTCGTACGCGGCCCGCTCGGCGGGCGACAGGGCACCGAGGACGTACGCGCCGTCGTCGTGCTCGTGCTCGCACCTCATGCCGTCACCCCCATCTCGTTCAGCGCCATCTTCAACGAGCGCAACGCATAGTGCGTGCGCGACTTCACTGTGCCCGGGGGCACCCCGAGCCGTGCGGCGGCCTCGGCCACCGAATGTCCTCGGTAGAAGCACTCGACCAGGACGTCACGATGTTGCTGGGACAGCCGTCCGAGCGCCTCGGCCACGGTCCATGCTTCGACCGCGCGATCCGCCTCGTCGGTATCCGGTGGTGGTTCGGGCATAACGTCGGTCATCACCTCACCCACCCGCACCGACCGGCGTCGCCAGGCGTCGATGGCCAGGTTTCGCGCGGTGGTGAACAGCCATGACCGCACCGCACCACGTTCCGGGTCCAGCGCCTCGGGATACCGCCAGGCCCGGAGCAGGGTTTCCTGCACCAGATCCTCCGCCTGCTGCCGGTCTCCTCCGGAGAGCCGGACGGCGTGGGCGTAGAGGGCATCCCCGTGTTCGTCCTGCAGAGCACGAAGCAGTTCGGCTTCCTGATCGTCCAAGAGCCCGCCCTCCCTCGTGTTCCACCCGTTCTTACGTGTGGAGGGAGAGAGCGGTTCAAACTCACGCGGTAGCCGCGTCACCACCCGATGACAGCGCCTCCGCGACGTTGCGCGCCGCCGCGGTCAGCTTGGCCCGGACCACCCGGGCCGACGTGAGCATCTCGGCCGCAGGCAGCGAGCAGGCCAGCACCAGCCGGCGTTCCATGTCGCGGTCGGTGATCACGGTGACCGCCGCGCAGGCCACGCCCTGCCGGAACTGGCCCATCTCCAGCTGCATGCCACGCCGCTCGCCGGCCGCCAGGTCGGCTTCGAGGGCCTCGGTCGTGGTCAGCGTGGCCGGGGTGAACGGCCGCATGCCGTAGTCGCGCAGGTATCGCGCCCGCTGGTCGGCGGTGAGCGTGGCCAGCAGCGCCTTGCCCAGCGCGGTCGCGTGGCCGCCCTCGTCGAACCCGGGCGTCATGTCGTCCATGAACGGGGAACGCGCGCCGTCGGCCGACGCGGTCACCGCTATCCGGCCGCCGACGAACCGGCCCAGATAGTGGCTGTATCCGGTGTCCACCGCGGCTCGGCGCAGCGCCTCGCCCACGGCGGGCGGGCCGCGGAAGGCGGAGACGAGCTCACGATAGCGATCGGCGATCTCCAGACCCACGATGTACGTGCCGTCCTCACGACGGATCACATAGCCCTCGTAGGCCAAGGTTCGGACAAGGTGATACGTCGTCGCGACGGTGAGTTCGCACCGCCGGGCGATCTGTTTCACGGTGAGTCCGCGCGGAGCACGTCCCACCGACTCGAGCACACGCAACGCGCGTGACACGCTCCGGATGAGATCTGACGGCTCCGCCAGAGGGTCGCGCACAGCCACCTCCGACGCCGGGGACTTACACCATATGAATAATCTTCCCCTGACGGAATGCCAAATGCGTGTGGATCCTGGTCGATTTGCACGAGCCGTGTGGTCATTCCCACTGAGCGTGCCTGGATGCATCACACAGGCTTAGTCTGCGGATGATGGCTACCACCTCTCCGATGCTCACGAAAAGGCGTCCGGTCCGCGCCGTCACCGGGGCGCTGACCACGACGATCGCGGTTTCCATCCCGGTATTCCTGGTCGGTGGCCTGGCCGTACAGATCGGTGACGATCTCGGCTTCTCCCCGGCCGGACTCGGTCTCGCCGTCTCGGCCTATTTCGGGGCCAGCGCACTGGCGTCGGTACCCGCCGGCGCACTCGCCGAAAAGTTCGGTTCCACGAACGTGTCACGTGTGGCCATCGGATTGGCCAGTGCGTCGTTACTGGCCATCGCTCTCGGCGCCCGATCGCTGTGGAGTCTGGTCGCGATCCTGGCCCTCGGCGCCGCCGCCAACGCGATGGGTCAGCTTGCCAGCAACAGCAGCCTGGCCGAGCACGTGCCGCCCCGCCGGCAGGGGCTGTCGTTCGGGGTGAAGCAGGCGGCGATCCCGGTGTGCACACTGCTCGCCGGGGCGTCGGTGCCCGTGATCGCGCTCACGCTGGGCTGGCGCTGGGCGTTCGCCCTGGCCGCGGTGCTGGCGATCGGCGCGCTCACGCTCGTACCCAGGCCGAACGACGCCAAGCGCAAGTCGCGCGGAGAGAGCGGGGACCGGGCGACCGCGGCGCTGATCGTGCTCGGGGCGGCGGCGACGCTCGCGGCGGGCGCGGCCAACGCGCTGGGGACGTTCCTGGTCGATTCGGCGGTGGAGCGCGGCATCTCGCCCGGACCCGCCGGCCTGACCCTCACCCTGGGCGGCGCGGTGTGCGCGCTCGCCCGGATCACCGGCGGCTGGCAGGCCGACCGGTTCCCCGGCCGGCAGGTCGGAGTGATCGCCGGGCTGCTGGCGGCCGGCGCGATCGGGCTGGGGCTGCTGGCCGTGTCGGGCACGGTGCCACTGGTCATCGGCGTGCTGATGGGCTTCGGGCTGGGCTGGAGCTGGCCCGGTCTGATGAACTTCGCGGTGGTCCGGCTGCACCCACAGGCGCCGGCCGCCGCGACCTCGATCACCCAGACCGGGGTGTACGCCGGAGGCTGCCTCGGCCCACTGGGGCTGGGCGCGGTCGCGACGATGGCCGGTTACCCGACAATGTGGACGGTCGCGGCCGTGGCGATGTTGCTGGCCGCTCTCCTGATGTTCGTGGGGAGCCGGATGTTGCTCAGTTGGTCCGGTCGGCGATGAAGTCGCAGAGGGCTTCCATCGCCGCCTTGGACGAACCATCCGGCAGCGGCGCCAGGCTGGCGCGGGCCTCTTCGGCATACCACCGGACCGTCTCGCGCGCCCGCTTCATCGCCGCCGAATCGCGCAGCAGGCCGAGCGCCTCGGCATGCAGGGCGTCGTCGGTCACCGGGCCGATCGCCAGGATCTCGCGCAGCCGCACCGCCGAGGCGTCGTTGTCGTCGTCGGCCAGCGCGTAGAGCACCGGCAGCGTCGGAACGCCCTCGCGCAGGTCGGTGCCCGGCGTCTTGCCCGACTGCACCGACTCGGACGTGATGTCGAGCAGGTCGTCGGAGAGCTGGAAGGCGATGCCGATCGTCTCGCCATAGCCGGCCAGGGCCTCGATGTGTTCCGGCGCCGCCCCCGAGAACAGCCCGCCGAAGCGCGCCGACGTCGCGATCAGTGACGCCGTCTTCTCGGTGATCACACCCAGGTAGTGGTCGATCGGGTCGCTGCCGCGCGGCCCCACGGTCTCGGCGATCTGGCCGTGGACCAGCCGCGAGAACGTACGCGCCTGAAGCCGCACCGCCTCGGGCCCCAGCGACGCCGCGATGTCGGCCGCCCGCGCGAACAGGTAGTCACCGACCAGGATCGCCAGCGAGTTGCCCCAGCGCGCGTTGGCGCTCGCCGCCCCGCGCCGCACGGCTGCCTCGTCCATGACGTCGTCGTGGTAGAGCGTCGCCAGATGTGTGAGCTCCACCACGAGCGAGGCATCGATGATCTCGGGCCGCCCCGGGTCGCCGAACTGGGCCCCCAACGCCAGGATCAGCGGCCGGAACCGCTTTCCGCCGGCTTCCATCAGATGTCGTGCCGCCTCGGCCACCAGCGGATCGGCGCTGGCCACGTTGCTGCGCAGCGCCACCTCCACAGACGCCAGCGTCGCCGTCACGACCTCATCGACGCTGGCGTCGATCTCCAGGCCGAGCGCCGCGAGCGCGCTGTCACCGGTGCTCATCACGCTTTCACGATGCCATACGGGTCCGACACTTCCCGTGCCAGGGTTATCAAGATCATCCTTGGGTACGCGCGCAGCCCCTGCTCGTCCGCGCCGACCGGCCAGTCGGTGCGAACGCTCCGCGCCCGCTTCCGGGTTGTCCCGACCGGTCCGGCCAGCCCGGCCCGGCACCGTCAGTGGCGGGTGGTCGGTAACGTCGCGTCATGCGCCTCCCTCCGCTGCCCGTGGCGGCCCCCGCCCTGACACCGGAACAGATGGCGCGGCGAGCCGTGGGCGACCGCCCCACCGAGGTGAGCCAGCCGATCACGGTGAGTGAGTACGACCCGGAGTGGCCGGCCCGGTTCGCGCGCGAGGAAGACCGGATCCGGGCGGCCCTCGGCGACCGCGTCCTCGCCCTCGACCACGTCGGCTCCACGGCCGTGCCCGGGCTCCCGGCCAAGGACCGCGTCGACATCGACCTCATCGTGGCCGACCCGGCCGACGAGGACGCCTACGTGCCCGCGCTGACCGCGGCCGGCTACCGCCTGGCCACCCGGGAACCGGACTGGTACGAGCACCGCGCCCTGTGGACCGCCACCCACGACGTCAACCTGCACGTCTTCGGCCCCGACTGCGACGAGCACCTGCGACACCTGATCTTCCGCGACCACCTGCGCGCCCACCCCGCCGATCGCGACCGCTACGCCGGCGTCAAACGGCGGGCCGCGGCCGACCATCCGATGAGCATGGCCGGATACGTGGCCGCCAAGGCCGCCGTCGTCATCGCCATCCTGCGCCGGGCCGGCCTCGTCTGACCACTGTGGAACCCCTGATCTTCGATCTCTACAACACCCTGCTCGACGGCGCCGACGACGAACGCGACGTGGTGGTGGCCGAGATGGCCATGGTGGTCGGCGTCGCACCGGAAGCTCTGGTCGAGTCCTACCACGACAGTTGGCGGGTACGGCTGATCGGCTGGACGGTCGAGGAGACCATCACGATTCTCGCCGCCCGCGTCGGTGGCCGGCCCAGCCACGAGCAGGTGGCCGCGGCGGCCGAGATGCGCCGGCGTTGGCTCGCCGGCTGCTCAGCAACGTACCCCCGTCGACTTTGGACTCGCTGGATCGCCTGCGCGCCAACGGCCATCGTCTCGCCCTGGTCAGCAACGCCACCTCGGAGACGGCCGAGGCGTGGCCGGACACCCCGCTGGCGTCCCGCTTCGACGCGGCCGTCTTCTCCAGCTCGGTGGCCCTGGCCAAGCCCGACCCGGCGATCTACCGCCTCGCCGCCGACCGCCTCGACGCCGCGCCCGAGACTTGCCGCTTCATCGGCGACGGCGCCGACGACGAACTGGACGGCGCCCTGAAGGCCGGGATGACCGTGATCCGGACCACCGAGTTCCGGGACAGCGCCCCCTGGTGGACCGGCCCCACCATCAGCGCGCTTGAGAGCCTTCCGGGTGGAGGTCTGCTGCATCGCTCGCGCTGATCATGGACTGAGCTTGGTTGCCAGGCGCCCGGGCTGCCCGCTCGCCCTCCCTGCCGCCGCTCACGCTCCCGACCAAGCCGCGCATTCGCAGCGCCGCGGACGGTGTCCCGGCCGCCCCTACACCGTCACGACCAGTGGTAGGACAGCCCGGCATCGCGGCCCCGAATACCGTCAGGACCCACCACTGCCACGAACCGTGGTAGGACAGCCCGGCATTACGGTCCCGAACACCGTCAGGACCCACCACTGCCACGAACGGTGGTAGGACAGCCCGGCGTCGCCCGACCGGACACTGTCAGGACCTACCACCTGTGCCGGGCAGCCAGGGCGAGGGGCGGCAGTGAGGGTGAGTCGGCAGCCCGGGCGCCTGGAAACCCCCGGCCGCTCGGCCAGCCAGCTGCCCGACGCTCGATTTTCCGTGCGCCAGACGGTCCTGCCGCTCAGACGACATCGTCCGCCCAGCCGCGGTCAAGGTGGCGCCCAACGCCGACGGACTGATTTCGATCTTGACGAGCGCGAGCGCACCGCCACCTCCCCCACCCCGGCACTGGGTGGGCCAAACGTTAGGCGGCGGCTACGACAATTTCGGACCGACATCCACAGGCGCGGCGCGGCTCTTCGCGATGAGAGCAAGGCGCGGCTCTAGGCGGAGAACGCAAGGCGCGGCACGAGGTGGAGAAGGCAAGGAACGGCACTTGGCGGTGAGGGCAAAGCGCGGCGCTAGGCGGAGGGAGAGCAAGGCGCGGCAAGGTCATGGGGGTAAGAGCAAGCGGTCGCAGCCCGGAAGGCGAGAACAAGCGCGGCGCGGCTTTTGGTGGTGGGAGCTTGGATCACGCACCCGGCAGGGTGTGGTCATCCGCTCATGAGCCGCCAGGCGAATGGATGGCCGCGCCCGGTGCCCGCGGGAGCATACGTCTCGGACCCACAACGAACGCGGGAAAATAGATCTTCAGGAACTTGATCTTCAAGAGACGAGAAACAAGAGACAAGAAACAAGAAACGGCAGCGCCTTGAACGAAGCAGCCCCGGCCGACAATCGACCGGGGCTGCATCAGCGAATCATCTGACGAATTGGGCGGCGTCCGTGGTGAGGTCCAGCAGGGGTGCCGGGGCGATGCCCAGTGCCAGCGTCGCCAGGAAGCCGATGGCCAGGGCGGCTGAGGTCATGGCGCCGGGCACGGAGACTGTGGGGGTCGACTCGCCGGGCTCGCTGAGCCACATCATGACGACCACCCGCAGGTACGGGAAGGCCAGCAGCATGCTGGTGATCACGCCGAAGATGACCAGCCAGGTCTGTCCGCCCTCGATGGCCGCGCCGAAGACCGCGAACTTGCTGGTGAAGCCGCTGGTCAGTGGGATGCCGGCGAAGGCCAGCAGGATGAACGTGAACAGGCCGGCGAACAGGGGACTCTTACGGCCCAGGCCGGCCCACCGGGAGAGGTGGGTGGCCTCGCCGTCGGCGTCGCGGACCAGGGTGACGACGGCGAAGGCGGCCAGCACCGAGAAGCCGTAGGCGACCAGGTAGAACATGGTGCTGGACAGGCCGCTCTTGTTCAGGGCCAGGGCGCCGACCAGCAGGTAGCCGGCGTTGGCGACCGACGAGTACGCCAGCAGCCGCTTCATGTCGGTCTGGGTGACCGCCAGGACGGCGCCGACCAGCATGGTGAGGACGGCGATGGCGCCGAGGACGGGCTGGAAGTCCCAGCGGACGCCGTCGAAGGCGACGTAGAGGATGCGCAGCAGCGCGCCGAACGCCGCGACCTTGGTGCACGCCGCCATCAGGGCGGTGACCGGAGTCGGCGCGCCCTGGTAGACGTCGGGGGTCCAGACGTGGAAGGGGGCCAGCGCGCCCTTGAACAGCAGGCCGATGGCGACCAGGGCCAGGCCGGCGAAGAGCAGCACCTCGCTGCGCTGGGGGGTGGCCACCGCGTCGTGGATCTGGCTGAACTGCACGCCACCGGAGAAGCCGTAGATCATGGCCACGCCGAACAGGAAGAAGGCCGAGGCGTACGAGCCGAGCAGGAAGTACTTGAGCGCGGCCTCCTGGCTGAGCAGGCGCCGGCGGCGGGCCAGCGCGCACAGCAGGTAGAGCGGCAGCGAGAAGACCTCGAGCGCGACGAACATGGTCAGCAGGTCGTTCGCGCCGACGAAGAGCAGCATGCCGCCCAGCGCGAACATGGTCAGCGGGTAGACCTCGGTGGCGCCGGGCTCGCTGCCGGCCTGCTTGAGGTCTTTCTGCGAGCCGACCGTGATCGCCGCCTGGGAGACGAACGCGCCGCCCTTCTCGATCGACCGCTCGCCGATCAGCAGCAGCGACACCAGGCCGAGCAGCAGGATCGCGCCCTGCAGGAACAGCGTGGGACCGTCCACCGCGACCGCGCCGCCGATGGTGACCGTGCGCTTGCCGTGGAAGACGATCACCGTGACGAACGCGGCGACCGTGGCCAGCATGGCCAGGGTGAGCTGGACCGGGTGGCGGGACCGCTTCGGCGCGAGCGCCTCGATCAGCACCCCGATGCAGGCGGCCCCGAAGAGGATCAGCATCGGCGCCAGGGCGCCGTAGTCGATCGCGGGTAGTTTGAGGTCTCCCATGGCTACGGAGCCGTCCTTCCGTTTGCGACCGCCGTCGGGCCCGGATCCTGCGTGCCGACGTCCTGCATGGTCGCCTGTACCGCCGGGTTGATCACGTCGGTGATCGGCTTCGGGTAGAAGCCGAAGATGATGAGCAGCGCCACCAGCGGCGCGACGACCACCTTCTCGCGCAGCGTGATGTCCTTCGTCATGGCCGGCACCTCGGCGAGCGCGGGGTTCAGGGTGCCCTGCGTGGTGCGCTGGATCATCCAGAGCACGTACGCGGCGGCCAGGATGATGCCCGCGGTGGCGACCACGGCCCAGGCCGGGTGCACAGTGAACGTGCCGACCAGGACCAGGAACTCGCTGACGAACGGGGCGGTGCCGGGCAGCGCCAGCGACGCCAGACCGGCGAAGAACATCACGCCGGCCAGCACCGGGACCAGCTTGCCGGCCCCGCCGAAGTCGCTGACCAGGGCCGAGCCGCGCCGGGACACGAACATGCCGACGACCAGGAACAGCAGGCCGGTGGCGAGGCCGTGGTTGACCATGTAGAGCACCGAGCCGGTGCCGCCCTGCGTGGTGAAGGCGAAGATGCCGATGCCGATGAACCCGAAGTGCGCGATCGAGGTGTACGACACCAGCCGCTTGAGGTCGTTCTGGCCGACCGCGAGCAGCGCCGCGTAGATGATGCCGATCACCGCGAGGGCGATCGCGACCGGCGCGAACCAGCGTGACGCCTCGGGGAACATCGGCAGGCAGTAGCGCAGGATGCCGAAGGTGCCGACCTTGTCCAGCACGCCGACCAGCAGCGCCGCGGCGCCGGCCGGGGCGGCGCCACCGGCGTCGGGCAGCCAGGTGTGGAACGGGAAGAACGGCGCCTTGATCGCGAAGGCGATGAAGAAGCCGAGGAACAACCAGCGGCCCGCCTCGGTGCCGATGTCGGCGTTGACCAGCGTCTGCCAGTCGAAGGTGTTCTCACCGGCGACCACCCACACGCCGATTACCGCGGCCAGCATGAAGAGGCCGCCGACCAGCGAGTAGAGGAAGAACTTGACCGCGGCGTACTGCCGGCGCTGGCCGCCGTAGCTGCCGATGATGAAGTACATCGGCACGAGCATGACCTCGAAGAACACGTAGAACAGGAAGATGTCGGAGGCCGCGAAGACGCCGATCATCGTGCATTCGAGGGCGAGGAGCAGGGCGAAGTAGGTGGGCACGCTCCGGTTGGTCTGTTCCGCGTCGTGCCACGACGCGAGGATGACCAGGGGTACGAGCACCGCGATCAGCATCAGCAGGACCAGGGCGATGCCGTCCACCTCGAAGGTGAAGCGCACGCCCCAGTTGGGGATCCACGGGTACGACTCGCGGAACTGGAAGCGTTCGCCGCCCACCTCGTAGGCGATCCACATCAGGACGCTGAGCACCAGCACGACCAGCGACCAGACCAGCGCAACAGTCTTGGCCAACTGTCCCTTGGCCTTCGGGATGAACGCGACCACCAGCGCGCCCACCAGCGGGAGCAGCGTGAGAATCGACAGGAACGGGAAGTTCTTCACGCCAGCCATCCCAACTGAACGGCGAGGAAGGCACCGACGACCAGGACCGCGCCGGTGAGCATCGAAAGGGCGTAGGAGCGCACGAACCCGGTCTGGAGCCGCCGCAGCCGGCCGGAACTGCCGCCGACCCCGGCCGCGATCCCGTTGACCACGCCGTCGATGCCCCTGTTGTCGAGGTAGACCAGCGCCCGCGTCAGGTAGACGCCGGGCTTCTCGAACACCGCCTCGTTGATCGAGTCGGTGTAGAGGTTCTTGCGGGCGGCGGTGACCACCACGCCGGCCGGCTGCTCGGCCAGGGCGGTGCCGCGGCGGAACATCGCGAAGGCGGTGCCCGCGCCGAGCAGCGAGACCGCGACCACCAGAAGGCTGATCACGATGGCCGGCATGACCGGCTCGTGTTCGCCCTCGCCGGTCACCGGCTCGAGCCAGGCCGGGATGGCCGAGTGCCGGCTGAGCAGGAAGCCCGCCACCATCGAGCCGAACGCCAGCAGCATGAGCGGCACGGTCATGATGGCCGGCGACTCGTGCGGGTGCTTGTTGTCCTCGGTGTACCGCTCCGGGCCGTGGAAGGTCAGCACGAACAACCGCGTCATGTAGAAGGCGGTCAGGCCCGCGCCGACCAGGGCCGCGGTGCCGAACAGCCAGGACGTCCAGTCGCCGCGGGCGTACGCCGCCTCGATGATCGGGTCCTTGGAGAAGAAGCCGGACAGCGGCGGGATGCCGATGATCGCCAGCCAGCCCGCCATGAAGGTCAGCCAGGTCCACTTCATGTGCTTGCGCAGGCCACCGAACCGCCGGATGTCGACCTGGTCGTGCATGCCGTGCATGACCGACCCGGCGCCGAGGAACATGTTGGCCTTGAAGAAGCCGTGCGCCAGCAGGTGGATGATGGCCAGCGCGTACGCCCCGCCACCGAGCCCGACACCCAGGAACATGTAGCCGATCTGGGAGACCGTCGACCAGGCCAGGACCCGCTTGATGTCGTCCTTGGCCGCGCCGATGATGCAGCCCATCAGCAGGGTGAGCGCGCCGACGCTGACCACGATGGTCTGCAGCGTGTGGTTGGCCGAGAAGATGATGTTCGAGCGGGCGATCAGGTAGACGCCCGCGGTCACCATCGTCGCGGCGTGGATCAGGGCCGAGACCGGGGTCGGGCCCTCCATCGCGTCCGGGAGCCAGGCGTGCAGCGGGAACTGACCGGACTTGCCGGCCGCGCCGAGCAGCAGCAGGAGGCCCAGGATCAGGACCGTGGTCGCGGACAGCGAGCCGACGCCGTTGAAGACGTCGGAGTACTGCGTGCTGCCCAGCGTCGCGAACATCAGGAAGATGCCGATGGCCAGGCCGGCGTCGCCGACCCGGTTCATCAGGAACGCCTTCTTGCCCGCGGTGGCCGCCGACGGCCGGGTGTACCAGAACGAGATCAGCAGGTACGACGCCAGACCGACGCCCTCCCAGCCGAAGTACAGCATCACGTAGTTGTTGCCGAGCACCAGCAGCAGCATGGCCGCGACGAACAGGTTGAAGTATCCGAAGAACTTCCGCCTGCCCTCGTCGTGCTCCATGTAGCCCACCGCGTACAGGTGGATGAGCGAGCCGACACCGGTGATCAGCAGGACGAACACGCCGGACAGCGGGTCGAACAGCAACCCGAAGTCGACGTGCAGGCCGCCCACCACGATGAAGTCCCACATGCTCAGCTCGGCCGAGCGGCCTTCGGCGTCCAGCCCGCTCAGGCTGAGGAACATGGTCAGGCCGAGGACGAACGTGACGGCGACGGCCAGCACGCCCAGCCAATGGCCCCACCGGTTGGCCCGCTTGCCGAGCAGCAGCAGGACGGCCGCGCTGGCCAGCGGAATGGCCACCAACAGCCAGATACCGCTCAGCAACCCCGTGGCCGGGGCATACTCCACTGTCGCTTCCACTCCAAATGCCCCTTTAGTACTTCAGCAGGTTCGCGTCGTCGACGCTCGCGGAACGACGCGTCCGGAAGATCGACATGATGATCGCGAGGCCCACCACGACCTCGGCCGCGGCGACCACCATCACGAAGAACGAGATGATCTGGCCGTCCAGGCTGCCGTTGATCCGGCTGAAGGTGACCAGCGCGAGGTTCGCCGCGTTGAGCATCAACTCGATGCACATGAACAGCACGATCGCGTTGCGGCGGATCAGCACGCCGGCCGCGCCGATCGTGAACAGGATCGCCGCGAGGATGAGGTAGTAGTCGGGTGTCACTTCTCGGTCCTCTTCGGCTCGGCCTCGCGCGTCGTCAACTCACGCACGGGGAGAATCGGCGAGATGCTGCGCTCGGACCCGTTGCCGTCGGGCAGGCGGGCGGGCACGGCAACCGACATGGTGTTGGCGTAGACGCCGGGACCGGCCTTCGGGCCCGGGTAGCTGCCCGGCCGGAACCGGGCGGTCATCCGGGTGACCTGGTCGGCCAGGTCGGCCTTGGTGCGTTCCACGTGAGCCATCACCATCGCGCCGACCGCCGCGGTGATCAGCAGGGCCGAGGTGACCTCGAACGCGAACACGTACCGGGTGAACAGCAGCGAGGCCAGCCCCTGGACGTTGCCGTTGGCGTTGGCCGCGGTCAGACCGGCCGACGCGGTGCCGCTCAGCGCGCGGGCCAGGCCGGCCGCGACCAGGGCGGCGAAGCCGATGCCGAGCACGATCGCGGCGACCCGCTGGCCGCGCAGCGTCTCGATCAGCGAGTCGGACGCGTCCCGGCCGACCAGCATCAGCACGAACAGGAACAGCATCATGATCGCGCCGGTGTAGACGATGATCTGCACCGCGCCGAGGAACGGCGCCGAGTTCATCACGTAGATGAAGCCCAGGCAGAGCATGGTGACGACCAGCCAGAGCGCGGAGTGCACCGCGTTGCGGGCGATGACCATGCCCAGCGCGCCGATCACCGCGAGCGTGCCGAGGATCCAGAAGCCCACGGCCTCACCGTTGGAGACGTGGTCGGCGGCGGCGGCGAGCACGACGTCCGGGCTCATCGTGCGCCCTCCTTCGCCGCTTCCCCGGTTCCGTCGACGGCCTCGTTGGTCGACCACGGCGCCCGCTCGGCGCCGGCCGAGGTGCCCGGGTTGGTCAGCGCCCCGAGGTAGTAGTCCTTGTCGGTCTCGCCGAGGCGCATCGGGTGAGGTGGCTGCTCCATGCCCGGCAGCAGCGGCGCCAGCAGTTCCTTCTTGGTGAAGATCAGGTCCTGCCGGTTGTCCCGGGCCAGCTCGTACTCGTTGCTCATGGTCAGCGAACGGGTCGGGCAGGCCTCGATGCACAGGCCGCAGAAGATGCACCGGGCGTAGTTGATCTGGTAGATGCCGGCGTACCGCTCACCCGGCGAGAAGCGCATCTCGTCGGTGTTGTCGGCGCCCTCGACGTAGATCGCGTCGGCCGGGCAGGCCCAGGCGCACAGTTCGCAGCCGATGCACTTCTCCAGGCCGTCCGGGTGCCGGTTGAGGATGTGCCGGCCGTGGTAGCGCGGCGCCGGCGTGGGCGGCGTGAACGGGTAGTCGGTCGTGATGACCTTGCGGAACATGTGCGCGAAGGTCACCCCGAAGCCCTTGAAGGAGCCGGTGAACGTGCCCACGTCACACCTCCTTCTCTGGCGAGGTTTCGCCGACCGTTGCGGGTTCCCGCTCGGCGACGGCCCGCCGCGCCCGTGGGCTCGGCGGCACTTGCAGGTCCATGGGTGGCACCGGGAAGCTGCCCGGTGGCCGGGCGGCCAGCTGCTCCTCGATGGAGAGCTGCCTGACCTTCTTGGCCGACGGCCAGAACAGCGCGACCAGCAGCACCAGGATCACCACGCTGCCGATCACCAGCCAGCGGGTGGTGCTGGAGAACTCGTTGCTGGCGACCTTCACCCCGGCCAGGAACAGGATCCAGACCAGGTTGACCGGGATCAGGACCTTCCAGCCGAAGCGCATGAACTGGTCGTAGCGCATCCGGGGCAGCGTGGCCCGCAGCCAGATGAAGCCGAACAGCAGGATCAGGACCTTGCCCAGCCACCACAGCAGCGGCCACCAGCCCTGGTTGAACATGCCGTCGTTGATCGAGCTGATCGGCCACGGCGCCCGCCAGCCGCCCAGGAAGAGCGTGGTGGCGAAGGCCGAGACGGTGATCATGTTGATGTACTCGGCCAGGAAGAACAGCGCGAACTTGAACGACGAGTACTCCGTGTGGAAGCCGCCGACCAGCTCGGACTCGGCCTCGGGGAGGTCGAACGGCGCCCGGTTGGTCTCGCCGACCGCCGAGATGCAGTAGATGACGAAGCTCGGCAGCAGCAGGACCGCGTACCAGCTCGGGGCGGTCGGGTGCCAGCCGAAGATGTCGACGGATCCGTTGCCGGCCTGGGCCTTGACGATCTGCGAGGTGCTCATCGTGCCGGCGGTCATGAAGACCGCGACGATCGACAGGCCCATCGCGACCTCGTACGAGATCATCTGCGCGCTCGACCGGAGACCACCGAGCAGCGGGTACGTCGACCCGGACGCCCAGCCGGCCAGCACCACGCCGTAGACCGCCATCGACGAGCAGGCCAGCAGCACCAGCACGGACACCGGAACGTCGGTGAGCTGCAGCGCCGTCTTGTGGCCGAACATCGAGACGACCGGTCCGAACGGGATCACCGCGAAGGCGGTGAAGGCCACGGTCGCGGAGATCACCGGCGCGATGAAGTAGACCACCTTGTCGGCGGTCTTCGGGATGATCTCTTCCTTGAACGGCAGCTTCACGCCGTCGGTGAGGCTCTGCAGCCAGCCCTTCGGGCCCACCTGGTTGGGGCCCGGCCGGACCGCCATCCGGGCCACGACCTTGCGCTCGTAGTTGATCGTGAAGAGCGTCAGCAGCAGCAGGACGACGAAGACGCCGAGCAGCTTGATCAGCACGATCCACCAGACGTCCTGTTCGAACGTCTGCAGCGTCGGGTCCTGCGCGAGGACCTCGAGTCCGTTGCTCATCAGGAGAGAGCCCCCTCAGCGAGGATCGGGCCCGGCACCCCGGCGGACAGCCGGACCACCGCTCCCGCGTTGACCCCGAGGCTGCGACGGACCGTCGAGCCGGGTGAGTTGGTGGGCAGCCACACCACCTGCGCGGGCAGGTCGGTGATCTCGGCCGGCAGCGTGACGCGGCCACGGCCGGTGCTGACCGTGATCAGGTCACCGTCCGCGACACCGAGCGTGTCGGCCAGGTCCTTGCCGATCCGGGCCACCGGCGGGCGGGCCGTGCCGGCCAGGGCCTCGTCGCCGTCCTGGAGGGAACCGAGGTCGAGGTTCTGGTTCCAGGTGGCCAGGATCGCCTCGCCCGGGCCCGGGGCGGGCCGCGCGGTCGCCGCGGCCACCGCGGGCCGGGACGGACGCTCCGAGCGGCTGGCCGGCATCGCGCCCAGCTCGCGGCGGATCGCCATCACGTCGCCGGTGTTCAGCGTGACGTCCATCAGCGCGGCGATCGCCTCGAGCACCCGCCCGTCGGTCATCGCCGTGGTCGGCAGCACCGTGTCGAAGGACCGCAGGCGGCCCTCCCAGTTGAGGAACGTGCCGGACTTCTCGGCGGCCGGGGCGATCGGCAGCACCACGTCGGCCCGCCGGGTCACCGCGCTCTGCCGCAGCTCCAGGCTGACCAGGAACGGCACCGTGTCGAGGGCTTCCTCGGCCAGCCGCGGGTCGGCCAGGTCGGCCGGGTCGACGCCGGCCACCAGCAGGCCGCCGAGCACGCCGTCCTTGGCCGCCCGCACGATCGCGTCGGTGTCCCGCCCGACCGAGGCCGGCAGCAGGCCATCGGCCAGGTCCCAGGCGGCCGAGATCTCGGTGCGGGCCGCCGGGTCGGTGACCGGGCGGCCGCCGGGCAGCAGGTTGGGCAGGCAGCCGGCGTCGACCGCGCCGCGGTCACCGGCCCGCCGGGGCACCCAGACCAGCCGGGCGCCGGTCCGCGAGGCCAGCGCGGCCGCGGCCGAGAGCCCACCGGGCACGGTGCCGAGCCGCTCGCCGACGATCAGGATCGAGCCGGGCGCGGCCAGCGCCGCGGCCACCGCCGGGTCGGTCTCGAGCAGCCGGGCCTCGTCGCCGGGAACCGCCTTGACCAGTGCGGCGCTGAGCTTGTCGAGACCCCGGGTGAGGTAGGGCGCGACCGCCGTGACCTTGAGCTTCCGCTTCCGTACGCCCTTGCGCAGACGCAGGAAGAGGATGCCCACCTCTTCCTCGGGCTCGAGCCCGACGAGGACCGCCGACGGCGCTTCCTCGACGTCGGTGTAGGTCACGTCGGTCAGCCCGGCCACCGTGGACGCCAGGAAGTCGGCCTCCTCGGTGCTGACCGGGCGGGACCGGAAGTCGATGTCGTTGGTGCCGAGCGCGACCCGGGCGAACTTGGCGTACGCGTACGCGTCCTCGACCGTGAGCCGGCCGCCGGTCAGCACGCCGACGCCACCGTTGCGCCGCGCCGCGGTCAGGCCCTCGGCCGCGGCGAGCAGCGCCTCGCTCCACGACGCGGTGCGGTATTCACCGGTCTCCCGGTCGCGGATCAGCGGCTCCATGATGCGGTCGGCCGCGGTCGCGTAGCGGAACGCCCAGCGTCCCTTGTCGCAGTTCCACTCCTCGTTCACCGCCGGGTCGTCGCCGGCCATCCGCCGCAGGACCTTGCCGCGGCGGTGGTCGACGCGGCTGGCGCAGCCGCCGGAGCAGTGCTCGCACACGCTCGGCGTGGAGACCAGGTCGAACGGGCGGGCCCGGAACCGGTACTGCTCGCCGGTCAGCGCGCCCACCGGGCAGATCTGGATCGTGTTGCCGGAGAAGTACGAGTTGAACGGGACGTCGCCCTCGCCGTCGCCGGCCTGGCCGTCACCGGTGAGCTCGCCGCCGAAGAAGTCGTCGCGGTAGACGTTGATCTGCTCGCCGGAGGAGCGGTCCATCAGGTCGATGAACTTGTCGCCGGCGATCTCCTCGGAGAACCGGGTGCAGCGCTGGCACAGGATGCACCGCTCGCGGTCCAGCAGCACCTGGCTGGAGATGTGGATCGGCTTCTCGTACTCACGCTTGTGCTCGTGGAACCGGGAGTCGGTGCGGCCGTTGGACATCGCCTGGTTCTGCAGCGGGCACTCGCCGCCCTTGTCGCAGGTCGGGCAGTCCAGCGGGTGGTTGGCCAGGAGCAGCTCCATCACGCCGTGTTGGGCCTTGTCGGCCACCTCGGAGGTGAGCTGGGTCTTGACCACCATGCCCTCGGCCACCGCCTGGGTGCAGGAGGCGACCGGCTTGCGCTGGCCCTCGACCTCGACCAGGCACTGGCGGCAGGCGCCGGCCGGGGCCAGCAGTGGGTGGTCGCAGAACCGCGGGATCGCCGTGCCCATCCGCTCAGCGACGCGGATGACCAGCTCGCCCTTCTCGGCCTGGACCTCGACGCCGTCGATGGTCAGGGTGACGAGATCGGTCTTCTTTGCGACGTCGGTCATCAGTGCGCTCCTACCAGGGCCTTCTCGGACAGCCGCGGAGCGGTCCGGCCCTCGATGTAGTCCAGGTAGTCCTGGCGGAAGAACTTGAGCGTGGACACCACCGGGGTCGCCGCGCCGTCGCCCAGGCCGCAGAACGACCGGCCGAAGATGTTGTCCGCGGTGTCCTGCAGGGTGTCCAGGTCGGCGTGGGTGCCGTGACCGGAGAGGATCCGGCGGTACGTGCGGACCATCCAGTAGTTGCCCTCGCGGCACGGGGTGCACTTGCCACAGGACTCGTGGTGGTAGAACTCGAGCCA
Organism: Actinoplanes sp. NPDC089786; assembly: GCF_040684855.1. Taxonomy (NCBI): domain Bacteria; kingdom Bacillati; phylum Actinomycetota; class Actinomycetes; order Micromonosporales; family Micromonosporaceae; genus Actinoplanes; species Actinoplanes sp. NPDC089786. The sequence goes on along the minus strand of NZ_JBFBGU010000008.1, from coordinate 153,639 downwards.
GCGCCAGGTCGCGTAGACCGGGCAGTCCTGGTCGGAGAAGATCTGCATGGCCGTGGTGCCGAGGATCGAACCGGCCGCCGCCACACCCTCGAAGTCCATCGGGGTGTCGATGTGTTCCGCGGTGAGCAGCGGGGTGGACGATCCGCCCGGCGTCCAGAACTTCAGGTTGTGGCCGGGCTGCATGCCGCCGGCCAGCTCGATCAGCTCGCGCAGGGTGATGCCGAGGCCGCATTCGTACTGACCCGGGTTGGCGATCCGGCCGGACAGCGAGTAGATCATCGGGCCGGACGACTTCTCGGTGCCCATGCTCTTCCACCAGTCGGCGCCGCCCAGCACGATGTACGGCACGCTGGCGATGGTGCCGACGTTGTTCACCACGGTCGGGCTGGCGTAGAGGCCGGCCACCGCGGGGAACGGCGGGCGCAGGCGCGGCTGGCCGCGGAAGCCCTCGAGCGAGTCGAGCAGCGCCGTCTCCTCGCCGCAGATGTACGCGCCCGCCCCGCTGTGCACCACCAGGTCGAGGTCGAAGCCGGAGCCCAGGATGTTCTCGCCGAGGAAGCCCTTGGCGTACGCCTCCTTGACCGCATTGCGCAGCCGGCGGGCGGCGTGCACCGCCTCGCCGCGGATGTAGATGTAGGCCCGGCTGGCCCGGATCGCGTACGACGCGATGATCGCGCCCTCGACCAGCGAGTGCGGGTCGTACGTCATCAGCGGCAGGTCCTTGCAGGTGCCCGGCTCGCCCTCGTCGGCGTTGATCACCAGGTAGTGCGGCTTGCCGTCGCCCTGCGGGATGAAGCCCCACTTGAGACCGGTCGGGAAGCCCGCGCCGCCGCGGCCGCGCAGACCGGAGTCCTTGATCAGCTGGATCAGGTCGTCCGGGTGCACGTCCAGCGCCTTCTTGACCGCCGCGTAGCCGTCCAGCCGCTGGTAGACGTCGATCTTCCAGGCGTCCGGCGACAGCCAGCGCTTGGTCAGCACCGGGGTCAGCTTTTCGAGCACCTCACGCCGTGGCTGCGTCACTTCTTCTCCTCGGAACCGTCGGCGGCGGCGGGACGGGCGTCACCGGCCGGTGAGCCGTCGCCGGACGGGGTGGTCTGTGCTACCCCGGACGCCTCGGCCGCGTTGCTCGGCGCCGGCGTGCGGGCCTGGGAGTCGCCGGTGCGGTCGGGCTCACCCATGGTCGGGTTGCGCTTCTCGGCCGTCCGGGTCTCGGGGTCCTTCACGTCCTCGCCGCCGGTCTCCTCACCGGCGTGCCGGTTGGTGACCGCGCCGGCCGCGGCCTTCACCGCTCCGGCCGCCTTCTTGGCCGCCCGGGTCACCCGGCCCTCGGCCGGCGGCGTCGTCGCCGCGGTCCGGGACGCGGGCAGCCGGCCCGGCAGCAGCGGCGAGGTGGCCGGCTCGGCGTCCTTGACGGCCTTGGCCGACTCGTCGCGGGCCGGCTTGGTGGTGGTGATCGGGGTGTCCAGGTTGAAGTCGGGCACCGAGACCCCGTGTTCCTGGGCCAGGGTCACGCCGCGCAGGGTCGGCGCGCCGGCCGGACCGTCGGCGACCGCCTCGATCCGGTCGTCGGCGAACCCGGCCAGCTGGACCTGCATCTCCTTGAGGGTGCAGATCCGGCCGCCGCGGCTGGGCTGCGGGCGCTCGCCCTTGCGCAGCTGCTCGACCAGCCCGATGGTGCTTTCCGGGGTGGCCTGGTCGATCGCGAAGTCGTAGTTGACCGTGACCACCGGCGCGTAGTCGCAGGCGGCCAGGCACTCGGCGTGCTCCAGCGTGATCGTGCCGTCGGTGGTGGTCTCGTCGTGCCCGACACCGAGGTGCTCGGACAGCTCGTCGTAGACCTGCTGGCCGCCCAGCACGTTGCACAGGGTGTTGGTGCAGACGCTGACCAGGTATTCACCGGTCGGCCGGCGCTTGTACATGGTGTAGAACGTGGCCACCGCGCCGACCTGGGCCTTGTTGATGCCCAGGATCTCGGCGCAGAACGCGACGCCGGCCGGGCTGACGTGCCCCTCGGTCGTCTGCACCAGATGGAGCAGCGGGAGCAGCGCGGACCGGCCACGGCCCGCGGGGTAGCGGGCGATGATCTCGAGCGCGGGGTCCAGGAGCCTCTCGGCCAGCGGCGTGGCGGCCGGGGAGAACTCCACCGTGGTTTCGGACATCTATCGGTCACACCCACCCATCACGGGGTCCAACGAGGCGCCGCCGGCGATCACGTCGGCGAGCAGAGCACCCTCGGCCATCGCGGGGATGGCCTGCAGGTTGACGAAGCTGGGATCACGCATGTGCACCCGGTACGGATGTGTGCCACCGTCCGAGACGACGTGCACGCCGAGCTCACCGCGGGGGTGCTCGATGGACACGTAGACCTGACCGGCCGGCACCCGGAAGCCCTCGGTGACCAGCTTGAAGTGGTGGATCAGCGACTCCATCGACTGACCCATGATCTTGGCGACGTGTTCGAGCGAGTTGCCCATGCCGTCGATGCCCACGGCCAGCTGGGCCGGCCAGGCGATCTTCTTGTCGGCGATCATGACCGGGCCCGGCTTGAGCCGGTCGAGCGCCTGCTCGACGATCTTGAGCGACTCGCGGATCTCGGCCATCCGGACCAGGTAGCGGCCCCACACGTCGCTGGTCTGCGCGGTCGGCACGTCGAACTCGTAGTTCTCGTACCCGCAGTACGGCATGGTCTTGCGCAGGTCCCAGGGCAGGCCCGCGGCCCGCAGCACCGGCCCGGTCACGCCCAGGGCCAGGCAGCCGGTCACGTCCAGGACGCCGATCCCCTGCGTGCGCTCCTGCCAGATGATCTGGCCGGAGAGCAGGCTCTCGTACTCCTTGAGCTTCTTCGGCATGTACTTGAGGAAGTCGCGGATCTTGCGGATCGCCGAGTCGGGGACGTCCTGCGCGACGCCGCCGGGGCGGAAGTACGCGTGGTTCATCCGCAGGCCGGTGGTCTCCTCGAAGATGTCCAGGATGTACTCACGCTCGCGGAAGCCGTACAGCATCATCGAGATCGCGCCCAGCTCCATGCCGGTGGTGGCGATCCAGACCAGGTGCGACGAGATCCGGTTGAGCTCCATGAAGAGCAGCCGGATGGTGTTCGCCCGCTCGGTGATGTCGTCGGTGATGCCGAGCAGCTTCTCCACCCCGAGGACGTAACCGGCCTCGTTGAACAGCGGGGCCAGGTAGTCGGCGCGGGTGACGAAGGTGGTGCCCTGGGTCCAGTTGCGGTACTCGAGGTTCTTCTCGATACCGGTGTGCAGGTAGCCGATCACCGGGCGGGCGGCGGTCACCGTCTCGCCCTCGAGCTCCAGGACCAGGCGCAGCACGCCGTGTGTGGACGGGTGCTGCGGACCCATGTTGACGACGATCTTCTCGTTGCTCAACGGGTCGATGGAGCCGGTGACCGTGTCCCAGTCGCCGCCGGTGACCGTGAAGACACGGCCCTCGGTGGTCTCGCGCTCGGTTGCGTATTGAGAGGAAGTCACTGGTAAACCCTCCGCTGGTCCGGTGGCGGAATCTCGGCACCCTTGTATTCCACGGGCACTCCGCCGAGCGGGTAGTCCTTGCGCTGCGGGTGGCCCTCCCAGTCGTCCGGCATCAGGATCCGGGTCAGGTTGGGGTGGCCGGTGAAGACCACGCCGAACATGTCGTACGTCTCCCGCTCCTGCCAGTCGGCGGTCGGGTAGACGCTGGTCACGCTGGGCAGGCTGCCGCCGGCCGGCACGGCCGCCTCGAGGCGTACGCGCCGGCGGTAGGTCATCGAGGTCAGGTGGTACGCCACGTGCAGCCGCCGCGCGTCGGTGTTCAGGTAGTCCACCCCGGACACCGAGGAGCACAGCTCGAAGCGCAGCGCCTCGTCGTCCCGCATGATCTGGACGACCTCGAGGATCCGTTCCGGCGCGATGTGCAGGGTCAGCTCGCCGCGGTCGACGACGACCTTCTCGATCGCGTCGGCGAAGCCGGGGTAGGCCTCCTCGAGCGCGTCGGTCACCTCGTCGAAGTAGCCGCCGTACGGCTTGGGGGTGCCGGGCGCCTCGGCGTGCTTGCGGACCAGGCCGCCGAAGCCGGACACGTCACCGCTGCCGGTGATGCCGAACATGCCCTTCTGGGGGCTGGCCGGCGTCTGCGCGGGTGCGCCCAGCTCGGCGCCGGTGGGTTCGATGCTCATCTACTTGCCGTCCTCCCGCAGATGCGGTTGCAGCTTCATCCAGTTCTCGATGCGCAGCTGCTCCTCGCGGCCTTCCTTGACCGCCTGCGTCCACTCCGCGCGGCGGACCTTGTCCACCCGGTACGAGGAGGGCATCGCGCCCGGCGCCACGATCGGCATCTTGCCCGCGGCCTTGCGGGCCTCGAGCATCTTGCGGCCGTTCGGGCCCAGCGGCTGGGCCATCACCTTCTCGCGCATCTTGAGGATCGCGTCGATCAGCATCTCGGGCCGCGGCGGGCAGCCCGGCAGGTAGATGTCGACCGGCACGATGTGGTCGACGCCCTGCACGATCGCGTAGTTGTTGAACATGCCGCCGGACGAGGCGCAGACCCCCATCGAGATGACCGAGCGCGGCTCGGGCATCTGGTCGTAGATCTGCCGGACCACCGGGGCCATCTTCTGGCTCACCCGGCCGGCCACGATCATCAGGTCGGCCTGGCGGGGCGAAGCGCGGAACACCTCCATGCCCCAGCGACCGAGGTCGTAGTGGGGCCCGCCGGCCGCCATCATCTCGATGGCGCAGCAGGCCAGCCCGAACGTGGCGCCCCAGAACGACGACTTCCGGGCCCAGTTCGAGAGCTTCTCGACCGAGGTCAGCAGAATGCCGCTCGGCAGCTTCTCTTCGATTCCCATGGTGATCAGTCCCAGTTGAGGCCGCCACGCCGCCACACATACGTGTAGGCGATGAAGACGGTGATGATGAAAAGAACCATCTCGATGAATCCGAACAGGCCCAGCGCCCCGAAGGAGACGGCCCACGGGTACAGGAAGATGGTCTCGATGTCGAAGATGATGAAGAGCATCGCGGTCAGGTAGAACTTGACCGGGAAGCGGCCGCCGCCGATCGGCTGCGGCGCGGGCTCGATGCCGCACTCGTAGGCGTCCAGCTTGGCGCGGTTGTAGCGTTTCGGTCCGACGATCGGGGCGATGGACACGGAGAACAACGCGAACAACGCGCCCAGGGTCAGCAGCCCGACGATCGGGACGTACGGGTTGACCGTCATGCTCTCTCCTGCTCGGGTGTCGTCCAGCTCACACTATTGATCCGGGATCCTCCGGCCTCGACCGGGGTGTCCTGCGTCTTCATACCGCCGGAGCCACCTTGGTCAGACCGTTGATGACCCGGTCCATGGCGTCCCCGCCCCGCGGATCCGTCAGGTTCGCCAGCAGTTTCAGAACGAATCGCATGAGCGTCGGATGTGGCATGCCGTGCTTGGTCGCGACCCGCATGATCTGTGGATTGCCGATCAGCTTCACGAAGACCCCGCCCAGGCGGTAGTACCCGCCGAAGCGGATCTTCAACTCCGCCGGGTACGCCCGCAGCGCGCGCTCGCGGTCCGGACCGGCCGGTCGGGCCAGCGCCTGCACCGCGACCTCGGCCGCCAGCTCGCCGGACTCCATCGCGTAGGCGATGCCCTCGCCGTTCATCGGGTTGACCATGCCGCCCGAGTCGCCGACCAGCATCATGCCGCGGGTGTAATGCGGAACCCGGTTGAAGCCCATCGGCAGCGCTGCGCCGAGGATCTGACCGTCCGCGTTCGCCTCGTCGGTCAGGCCCCACTCCGGCGGCGTGGTGGCCAGCCAGTCGGTCAGCATCGCCCGGTAGTTGGTGCGGCCGAAGGCGCTGGACGAGTTGAGGATGCCCAGGCCGGCGTTGACCCGGCCGTCGCCGAGGCCGAAGATCCAGCCGTACCCGGGCAGCAGCCGGTCGCGGTCCTGCGCGCTGCGCAGTTCCAACCAGGACTCCAGGTAGTCGTCGTCGGCCCGGACCGGCGACTGGTAGTAGCGGCGGACCGCCACCCCGATCGGCCGGTCGTCCCGCTTGGCCAGGCCCATCGCCAGCGGCAGCTTGCCGGACACACCGTCCGCCGCGACGATCAACGGCGCGCGAAACTGAACCGGTTCCTTCTCGGCGCCACGCTTGGCCAGGACGCCGATGGCGTGGCCGTCGTCGTCGAGCACCGGCCCGGTCACGTTGACCCGGGTGTGCAGCACGGCGCCGGCCTCGACCGCGCGCTTGGCCAGCATGTCGTCGAAGTCGAGCCGGGTGCGGACCAGGCCGTAGCTGGGGAAGCTGGCCAGCTCGGGCCAGTCGAGCTCGAGCCGGACGCCGCCGCCGATCACCCGCAGGCCCCGGTTCTGCAGCCAGCCGGCCTTCTCCGAGGTGTCGACGCCCATCCGGATCAGCTGCCGGGTGGCGCGCGGGGTCAGGCCGTCGCCGCAGACCTTCTCGCGCGGGAACTCGGTCTTCTCCAGCAGGAGGACACGTAGTCCGTGTCGTGCCATGTGATAGGCGGCCGCGGAACCGCCCGGCCCGGCGCCGACGATGATCACATCGGCCTCGTCGACGATCGCTGTCAGCTGCTCGTGCACGGCCTCACCTCCGTTTCGCGCTTGCTCGTGAAACAGTTCACAAGCCAGCCCACCCGGAGTCTAAGACGGCCATCGAGGCGCTTCGGGGTTAGGGAACCCTAACCCCCAGTCACGCCGGTGAGCCGCGGTCGAGTGCCCGGTCTGCGACCAGCCGGGCGGCTCCGTCCAGGTGTTTCCGAAACGTACCGCCCATCGCCCGATCGAGCGCGACGATCAGCTGATCCACCAGATCCTGGGCCAGCCCCGGATCGTCGGCCGCGACCAGCCGGATGCGGTTGGCCAGTTCCAGCGCGCGCCGTTCGCCCTCTTCCTGATCATCGATGGCCACATCGATGTCGGTGTCCTCAAGTTCCCCGAGTGTGCGCATACTTTCGTACGTTAAGCACGGTTTTACGATTTGTTGGGGGTTTGGCGGGTTTTCACTAGTCTCTCGTGGCCCGGTGCAGCGCCACCACGCCGCCGGTCAGGTTGCGCCAGCCGACCCGGGTCCAGGCTCCGGCCTGCGCGATGCGTTCGGCCAGACCCGTCTGGTCCGGCCAGGCGCGGATCGACTCGGCCAGATAGACGTACGCCTCCGGGTTGCTGCTCACCTGACGCGCGACCCGCGGCAACGACCGCATCACGTAGTTGAAGTAGACCGTGTGGAACGGCCGGTTGACCGGGTGGCTGAACTCGCAGACCACCAGGCGGCCGCCCTTGCGCGTGACCCGGCCCAGCTCACGCAGCGCGGCGCCGGTGTCGACCACGTTGCGCAGGGCGAACGAGATGGTCACCGCGTCGAAGACGCCGTCCGGGAAGGGCAGGCGCAGCGCGTCGCCGGCCACCAGCGGAACGGTGCGCCCGCTGTGCCGGCCCGCCGCCAGCATGCCGGTGGAGAGGTCGGCGCCCACCGCGTAGGCCCCCGAGCGGGTCAGCTCCTCGGTGGAGATCCCGGTGCCCGCGCCAACGTCGAGCACCCGTTCGCCCGGCCGCAACGCCAGCGCGGCCCGGGTCGACCGTCGCCAGCCGCGGTCCTGACCGAACGACAGGACCGTGTTGGTCAGGTCGTACCGCCGGGCCACGCCGTCGAACATCTCGGCGACCTCATGCGGCTGCTTGTCCAGATCTGCACGCGTCACGCGTCCACTCTGCCAGGCCCCGGACAGGGAAACGGGCGGGATGGTCACCCATCCCGCCCGTCACCGTGTTGCGTTATATATACGACCGCCATCGGTCGGGTCCAGAGGCGCCGCCATCGTTGATGGCAACCGGCGGCGTCGGTGCATTGCCCAGTGTTACGAGAAGCACGATATCCAGCGGAAACACCCCGGTACAGGAAGACACGGCGAGCGTTACGAAGGAGCAATCAGCCCCTCACCGACCCGCCTAACCGCACCTGTCTGAACGGATGATCGGATCCGCTGTACGGCCTACCCGACCCCCTCACGGCGGCGCCCCAGCAAGATCAAGAATGCTCCGAGGGCCAGCAGCAGCGCCCCGGCGCCCACGGCCGGCCCCGGTCCGGTGATCGGCAGGACCGGGTCGTCGTCACCGTCACCGCCGCCCGGGCTCTCGTCGTCACCCGGCGCGACCACGATCACGAAGGTGTCGTCGTTGTCGGCCAGGTCGATGTCGGCCAGCGGCGTGGGGAAGGACCTCGGCGCGGCCTTGACCTCGGCCGGGGTCGCCGCCCGGCCGGTGATCGTCACCTTGCCGCCCTTGAGGTTCACGCCCCGCTTGGCGTTGTCGTCGAGCCGCACCGGGAAGGAGAGCGGGATCAGGTCGCTCTCCGCCGGCAGCACCGCGTCGCCGAAGTCGCAGGTGACCGTCCGGGCGGTCGTCTCACAGCCTTCGACGGGCGGCTTCCCGGGCCGGAAGCGAGCGCCGGCCGGCAGGGTCGCGGTCACCTTGACGTCGGTGGCCGGCACGTTGCCCCGGTTGGCGAAGGCGGCCTCCAGCGGGGCCGTCTGCCCCGGCTCGAGCGCGCCGTCGGCCGGCACGTCCGCGGCCTGGGCGTACAGGTCCGGGCCGGGCCCGCTCTCGACGGAGAGCGGGAACGTGGCGAAGTCCTGCGGGTCCCAGCCCACCCGGTAGACGAACAGGACGCGGAGGTTGCCGGCCGGTCCGGGCACGGCCCCGCCCGTGATGGTGGTCGTGAATGTCGCGCTCCGGCCCGGCAGCAACGGGTTCGGCGTGAGCGCGCACCCGTCACCGATCCACCCGCCGGCGTCACAGACCTCGCGGTCGATGGCGATGGTGATCCGGTCGTGGTCCCAGGAGTTCTCCTCGAACTCCAGGACCGGGTTCCAGAGATCGTCGTCGCTGATGTTGGTGATCGTGAACGTCACCTGCTTGCTGCCCCCGGCCACGACCTTGCCGCTGGAGAGTTCGATGGCCACCCTGAGCTCGTCCTCCGGGCCCGCGCTGGCCGGCGACGCGGTCAGGGTGACCGCGCTCGCCGCGAGGAACAGCGCGACGGCGCCGGTGAGCAGACGACGCATGATCAAGATTCCCCCCCATAGCCAACGGCCCGACACCCCCTTGGTGGGGTGCCGGGCCGGTCGGCGATCTTCAGTTCTGCGGTGGTGGTGGCGCCTTACTTGTTGTCGGTCGGCGCGGCGAAGGTGATCCGGCGACGACGGGCCGAGATGAAGAGGAACGCGCCCACACCCAGGGCCAGGGCACCGGCGCCGGCGGCACCCGCGGCGACCGGACCGGTCAGCGGCAGCGACGGGTCGTCGGACTCGCCGCCACCCTCGCCACCCGCGACACCGCCGAGGATGGCCACGAAGCCGTCGCTGTTGTCCGTGGCGTCCACGTCGAACTTGGCGATCTCGGCCTTGGTGACGGCCTTGGCGAACTTGGGCAGGGCCGGCGCCGCGGCGCGACGCTTGGCGACCGAGGCCGGCAGGGTCTCGGCCACGACGGTCCAGGTGCCGCCGGTCAGCTTGGCCGGGCCCTTGGCCTTCGACGAGACGACAACCTCGAAGTAGGAGCTGAACGCCGAGATCGCCGTGTCGTTCTCCTGACCGAACGGCACGAGGACCAGGCCCTTGCCGACGCAGGTCGCGGCGGTCATCGCCGCGTTGTACTCGCAGTCCTCTTCCTTGGCCGCGAAGGTGAGATCCTTCGGCAGCTTGACGGAGACCTTGAGGTTGGTGGCGGCCGCGTCACCGTGGTTGGCGATGTAGCCCCAGGCGAAGCTGTGCTCGCCCGGCGCCAGCGCCTTGCCGGTCGGCACGCCGTTGCTGTCGGCGGACGTCACGTCCGAGGCGACGACGCGCAGGTCGACACCGGCCTTCTCGGACAGCACGACCTCGACGGTCTTGCTGTCGTTGGCCTTGACCGTGTCACCCTCGACGACGACCGTGACCTTCAGCTTGCCGGCGCTGCCGCGGGCGGCCGGGTCGGCCACCTTCAGCGGAACGTCCAGGTCGGCGGTCTCGCCGGGCCCCGGGATGAACTCCTCGCCGATCTCACAGTCGGCGATGCCGTTCTCCACCGTGCACGAGCCCAGGTCGAGAGCGACCTTGTCGTTCAGCTGGCGGGCGTCGAAGAGCACGCCGACCTGCTTGGGCTTGCTGGTGCCGTTGTTCGAGAAGCTGATCGTGGCCGGCTTCTCGGTGGCGCCCAGGGCGATGGTGGTGCCCTTGAGGTTGATACCGAAGTCGACGTCAGCGGCCAACGCCGGAGTGGCGGCCAGGGCGAGAGCGCCGGCCGCGAGCATTCCGGTGGCGGAGACGCGCGCCAGGTGGCGGATCGTCATGAGAGGGGGCTCCCCGTGAGACCTAGGAATAAGAGGCCCGAAGGTTATCGACGGATCTTCACCTTCCGCTATCCCGTCCACAGGGGACACACAGGTCATGCGCGGCCCTGATCCGCAAATGCCCGTTTCTCGGAGCGGTTAAGGGACCTTTAAGCCAGGGGCGTCACTCGGCCGAAAGGATGAGCGGATCTCGACGGAGCGTGATACCGCCATTACAAGCGTCGCGACGGTCGCGTACCGTCCATACGCAACCGGCTCACGCTCGGTCAGGAGGCCTCGACCAGCGGTAGCTGGGTGCGGCCGGCGCCGCCACCGGGGATCGCGATCGACGAGAAGTGGGAGACCACCCGGTCGTCGGTCGGGTCGTCGGCCTCGGTGTGGTGCACGGCCAGGTGGTTGTAGAGGGTGTCGCGCCAGGCCGGGATGCGGCCCGCCGTGCGGATCATCCAGATCAGCTCGTGCAGGTTCGAGCGGTGCCGGGCGCCGGCCGAGGAGATCACGTTCTCCTCCAGCATGATCGAGCCCAGGTCGTCGACGCCCATGTGCAGCGACAGCTGGCCGACGTCCTTGCCGGTGGTCAGCCAGGACGCCTGCAGGTGGGCCACGTTGTCGAAGAACAGCCGGGACACCGCGATGAACCGCAGGTATTCCAGCGTCGTGGCCTGGGTGCGGCCCTTGAGGTGGTTGTTCTCGGGCTGGTAGGTCCACGGGATGAACGCCCGGAAGCCGCCGGGACCGTCCGCCGCCTCGACCGGGGTGTCGGCGTAGCCGTTGGCCACGGCGAGGTCCTGGACCTCACGGATCATCCGGATGTGCTCGATGCGCTCGGCGTTCGTCTCGCCCGTGCCCATCATCATCGTGGCCGTCGAGCTCAGGCCGTTGCGGTGGGCGACCGCCATCACCTCGAGCCAGCGGGCGCCGCTCTCCTTGAGCGGGGCGATGGCCTTGCGCGGCCGGTCCGGCAACATCTCGGCGCCCGCGCCGGCGATCGAGTCGAGCCCGGCGGCCTTGATGCGGACCACCGCCTCCTCGATCGAGACGTCGCTCACCTTGGCCATGTGCAGGATCTCGCTGGGCCCGATCGAGTGGATCACGAGCTGCGGGTACGCCTGCTTGACGGTGGAGAAGAGCTGCTCGTAGTAGTCCACCCCGTAGTCGGGGTGGTGACCGCCCTGGAGCATCACCTGGGTGGCGCCGAGGTCGGCCGCCTCGCCGCACCGGCGCAGGATCTCCGCCATCGGGTGGGACCAGCCCTCACCGTGTTTCGGCGCGCGGTAGAAGGCGCAGAACTTGCAGGCGGTGACGCACACGTTGGTGTAGTTGATGTTGCGGTCGATCAGATAGGTGACGATGCCGTCGGGGTATCGACGCCGCCGGACCGCGTCGGCCGCCTCGCCGAGCGCGTGCAACGGCGCATCCGTGTAGAGCAGCAGCGCCTCCTCGGCGCTGATCCGGCCGCCGTCGGCGCCACGCTGCAGGATGCTGTCGATCTCGGTCAAGGCAGTCACGACGCCAAGCGTACGTGCCGTTTCGGGGGGTCGTCAGCGGCGCGTGTCACGGCGGCGCGGTTTTGTCGGTGCCCTTGGTTAGGGTCGTCGGCGTGCTTGTCGTTCACGGTTCGTGGCTGCCCGTTCCGGGCGGCATGGGTCAGCTCGCGCTCTGGGCCGAAGACCCCGAGCTCCCGCTGACCGCGGCGTCGCGCGCGAAAAGGCCGGCCCACCCGTTCGCGGTGCCGGCCGGCCGGCTGCTGGCCGCGCTCGACGACCTCGGCGACGAGCTGGCCACAGCGGTCGAGAGCACGCTCACGCTGCGGCTTCCCGGCACGACCAAGGGTCCGCTGCCGTCGCCCGAGGCGGGCAGCGAGACGCCCGGCCGCGGGCTGCGGCTGACCCAGTGGGAGACGCCGGCGCTGCTGCTGCCCGGCGAGGCGGCGATGGCCGCCCTCGGCGCGCTGGCCTCGCCCGACCCGAGCGGCCCGTGGAGCTCGGCGGCCTCGCTGCGCTACCTCTGCGTGCTGGCCGGGCACGCCTGCGACCTGGCCCGCCGGGGCCGCATGCTGCCCCAACTGGTCACCGAGGCGGGTGAATCGGCCGCGCGCTGGCGTCCGGTGCTGACCGGGGCCGACGCCGCCGCCTACCGCGACTTCGCGGCCGCGATGCCGCCGGTCTGCCGGGCCGCCCACGACGCCGGCGAGGGCGCGACCCTGCGGGACGCGCTGGCCACCCTGGTCGACGCGGCGGCCCGGGCGCTGCTGCCCGAGCGGCTGCTGCTCGGCCACCGGCCGGGGCCCAAGGCGCCGCTGCCCGACCGCTGGGTGCTCGCGCTGACCGCCGACGACCCGGCCCTGCCCGGCGCACCCCCGGCCGAGGTGGCCGACCTGCGCCGGGCCCTGGACGGCTGGCTGGCCGCGGCCCACGAGGCCAACGGGCCGATCCGGGTCAGCTTCCGGCTGAGCGAGCCGCCGCCCGGCGAGGACGACTGGGGCCTGGAGTTCGCGCTCCAGTCGGCCGACGACCCCAGCCTCTACCTGCCCGCGGCAGCGCTGTGGGACGGCGCCCGGATGCCGGGGCTGCCCGCCCGGCCGGACGAGACGCTGCTGGCCGGTCTCGGCCGGGCGGTGCGGCTCTTCCCCCTGCTCCACGTCGCGCTCCGCGATCCGGAACCGGCGGCGATGACGCTGGCGACCGGCGAGGCCCACGAGTTCCTGCGCCAGGCGGCGCCGTTGTTGCAGGCGGCCGGCTTCGGGGTGCAGCTGCCCAAGTGGGCCGGGCGCAAGGCGGTCGGGCTCAAGCTGACCACGCGTACGCGGAAGAAGGAATCGTCCCGGGCGGTCGCCGACTCCGGGTTCGGGCTGGACGAGCTGGTCGGGTTCCGGATCGACCTGGTGATCGGCGACGGCACGGTGACCGCCGAGGAACTGGCCGAGCTGGCCCGGCTCAAGGTGCCGCTGGTCCGCATCCGCGGTCAGTGGGTCGAGCTGGACGACCGGCAGCTCAAGGCGGCGCTGCGGGCGGTCGACAAGCGGCGCGAAGGCGAGCTCACCGCGGCCGAGGTGCTGCAGACCGTGGTCGACGGCGGCGACGAAGACCTGCCGCTGGTCGAGGTCGACGCCGACGGGATGCTCGGCGACCTGCTCGGTGGCGCGGCCGAACGCCTGGCGCCGGTGGCCACCCCGGCGGCGTTCCAGGGCGTGCTCCGGCCGTACCAGGAAAGGGGTTTGTCGTGGTTGCACTTCTTGTCCAGGCTGGGTCTGGGCGGGGTGCTGGCCGACGACATGGGCCTGGGCAAGACCGCACAGACGCTGTCGCTGCTGCTGGCCGAGCGGGCGGGCGACACGAAGGCCGCGCCGACCCTGCTGATCTGCCCGATGTCGCTGGTCAGCAACTGGCAGAAAGAGGCGGCGCGGTTCGCCCCGAGCCTGCGCGTGTACGTGCATCACGGCGGCGCCCGGCAGCGGGACTCCTCGTTCCTGGACGCGGTCGCGTCGGCCGACCTCGTGATCACCACGTACGGGACCGCGCTACGTGACCTGACGGCCCTGCGCGAGGTGACGTGGGGGCGGGTGGCCTGCGACGAGGCTCAGGCGATCAAGAACGCCGGGACCCGGCAGGCGCAGGCCGTCCGTGCGATCCCGGCCCGTACCCGGCTGGCCCTGACCGGCACGCCGGTCGAGAACCACCTGGCCGAGCTCTGGTCGATCATGGAGTTCGTCAACCCGGGGCTGCTCGGGCCGGCCAAGCGGTTCCGCCGCCGCTTCCAGGAGCCGATCGAGATCCGGCAGGACGCCGACGCCACCGCCGCGCTCAAGCGGGCGACCGGCCCGTTCGTGCTGCGCCGCCTCAAGACCGACAAGTCGATCATCTCGGACCTGCCGGAGAAGGACGAGATGAAGACCTGGTGCACGCTCACCGCCGAGCAGGCGACCCTCTACCAGGCCGTGGTGGAAGACATGATGGACGCCATCGAGGGCTCCGAGGGCATCCAGCGCCGGGGCAACGTGATCGCCGCGATGACCAAGCTCAAGCAGGTCTGCAACCACCCGGCCCACCTGCTCAAGGACGGCTCGCGGCTGCCCGGGCGGTCGGGCAAGCTGGCCCGGCTCGAGGAGCTGACCGAAGAGATCATCTCCGACGGCGACAAGGCGCTGATCTTCACGCAGTACTCCGAGTTCGGGTCGATGCTCCAGCCCTACCTGGCCGCCCACCTCGACCGGCCGGTGCTCTGGCTGCACGGCGGCCTGACCAAGGCCCGGCGCGACGACCTGGTCGAGCGCTTCCAGACCGACGACGAGCCGATGCTGTTCCTGCTGTCGCTCAAGGCGGCCGGCACCGGCCTCAACCTGACCGCGGCCAACCACGTGATCCACTACGACCGCTGGTGGAACCCGGCCGTCGAGAACCAGGCCACCGACCGGGCGTTCCGCATCGGCCAGCGGCGCAACGTACAGGTCCGCAAGTTCATCTGCACCGGAACGCTCGAGGAGAAGATCGACGCGATGATCGAGCGGAAGAAGGCGCTCGCCGCGTCGGTGGTCGGCACCGGCGAAGACTGGATCTCCGAGCTGAACACCGACCAGCTGCGCGACCTGTTCGCGCTCGACCCGGCGGCGGTGAGCTGACATGCCGGTCGACCCCGACGGACGGTTCTTCGAGGGCGGGCCGCCGATCAAGGTCGACGGCGGCATCGCGGTGCGGGCCCAGCGCGGCAACATCGGCTCGCAGTGGTGGTCACGGCGGTTCGTCGACATCCTCGAGGAGATCTGCCCGCCCGGCCGGCTGGCCCGCGGCCGCAGCTACGCCCGCAAGGGCCAGGTCATCGACTTCTCGCTCACGCCGGGCCGGGTGGTCGGCCGGGTGCAGGGCTCACGACCAGAGCCCTATCTCGTCACGCTGACCATCGACGCCTTCGACCCGCCACAGTGGACGAGACTGACCTCCGACCTCGCCGGCCAGGCCCTGTTCCGGGCCGCGCTGCTGGCCGGCACGATGCCGCACGAGATCGTGGAGGTCTTCGACGCGGCCGAGCTGCCGCTGTTCCCCGCCCAGGTCGGCATGGTGTGCAGCTGCCCGGACTGGAGCGTCCCCTGCAAACACGCCTCGGCCATGCTGTACGTGCTGGCCGAGGCGTTCGACGACGACCCGTTCCTGGTGCTGGCCTGGCGCGGCCGCAGCCGCGACGAGCTGCTGGACGCCCTGCGCGCGACACCCGAACCGGCCGAGGTGATCGACCCCCTGGCCGTCGACGAGACGGCGCTCGGCGACCGGCTGGGCGACTACTACTCCCCCGGAATCTCGCTGAGCCGCCTGCGCGAGCGGCCGGCCCGGGTGACCGCGCCGCCCGAGTTGCTGCTGCGGGCCCTGGACGCGCCGAAGGTCAAGGTGCGTCACATCCCGCTGACCGACCTGCTGCGTCCCGCCTACCGAGACCTTGAACGCCCCGGCTAGCGTGCGCGGCGTGGACACGCCTGTGGATGAACATCCCTGGAACGCGGCTCAGGCCGAGCACGGTCACGCCGGCGACGTCCGGGCGATCGCCGCCGGCGCCTGCGCCGGCCGGCCGGTCTTCGCCTCCGGCGGGGAGGACGGCACGATCCGGCTGTGGGAGGCCGGCACGTCCGATTTCCTGCGGTCCATCGAGGCACACCCCAAGCCGGTCCGCGCCCTCGTGTTCGCCGGCGACATCCTGGTCAGCGCCGGGGAGGACGGCCTCGTCGAGCGCTGGGACCCGGCCACCGGCGAACGGATCGGGGCGCCGCGGCCCGAGCCGGTCGTCGCGCTCGCCGCCGCCGGGAACCTCGTCGCCGCCGCGGGCGCCGACCAGCGACTCCGGGTCTGGGACGCGTCGACCGGCGCCCCGCGGGCCGACTTCGACGTGCGGCGCGAGGTGACGAGCATCTCGTTGTCCTCCCCCGGCGACCGCCTGATCGCCCTGGTCATCGGCGAGCTCCGGGACGACGAGAAGCACTGGGACGACCTCGCGGTCGGGACCCTCTGGGACGCCACGACCGGCGCCGAACTGCGCGAGCCGATGCTGATCCCGGACGGCGGCGGCGTCGGCACCGCCGGAACCGTGAACGGCCGCCCGGTCGTGGTGCACGGCATCGACGCCCGGAAGAACCAGCCCGACGAATGGTGCCGGCCCGAGGAACGGGCCGACCTGAACGTCCGCGACCTGACCACCGGCGACCTGCTGGCCACGCTGACGCACCCCGGGTACGGCTGGAACCACGCGGTGGTGCTGGTCACCGCCCGGTCCGGCCGCACCCTGGCGTTCTCGGCCGGCGACTCGAAGGTGATCGCCTGGGACCCGGCCACCGGCCACGAGATCACCGACCCTCACCTGCGCGAGTTCTACACCGGCGAGGTGTCCGGCCTGGCCGTGACCGAGGTGGACGGCCGGTTCGCGGTCGCCGCCTGCGTCGACGACCAGGTCTGCATCTGGTCGGCCGACGTGCCGGGCTGATCTCACATGCTCCGGGGGGACGGGAGATACGCGAGCGGTCGGCCCGCGCATCTCCACACGGGTCACCTGATCGGCACCCTCAGGAGGTCCACTGCCGAAGAGCGCCCCAATTGGTTCTGTTCTGGGAAGAGCCTTCAAACAAGCTGTGCTTGATCTGAACGTCGCCGATGCGGTCATCATCGTCGTCCATGCCGATTCCGAGTTTGTACTCACCGAAGGCCAACTCGAAGTCGAAACTGCTGCCGTCGTCCTCCCACCAGGAGAAGACCACGTCACACTTGGAACTGCCCAGGTTCTCCACTCCGGTCCATTCGTCGCCGGCGTTGTTCAACCCCTCCCAGTTGTATTCCACGAACCCCGTACCGCTGCAGCCCCTGCTCTTGACCCGCACAGCGATCTCCGCGTCTCCCTTGGCCCACGGCTCCTTGTCGTCGAGCAGAACGACCTCATTCATGGTGACCTTGTAACTGGCCGCTGCGGCGGAAACCGACTCGTCGGCCGACGTCACGTCTGATTGCCGGGTCTGGAGCACATTGCCGGCATCGTCGGTTCGTTCGTTGACCCCCAGGACGATGACGGGCTGCTTCGGCGCCACCTGAGCATCCAGCTGGTGGGCCTTGCCCGCGGCGTCGTAGGCGGTGACGGTCGCGAGTGTCGTGTCGTCGACGCCCTCGGGCATCCAGGCGACCAGCGGGGTGTAGTCCGCGGCATTCCAGGTGTCGAAATTCGCGGGCACGGCGACCTGGAAGCGCGGAATCCCGTTGGCGAGAGCCGCGACGGTGTTCTGGGCCGACAGAGTCGAGATGCCCTTCGCCTGAGAAGCGACCTTCGTGATTGCGCCCTGCGCACCCGGTTTCGCCTTGAGACTCTTCCACAGGACATCGTTGTCGCCGTCGAACCGCTCGGCGACGGAATCCTGGATCGTCTGACGGAAGCCCTTGTCCGTGACGGCGCCGGCGAACAACTTCGCCAGAGCGTCCAACGAGCTGTTCGTGCCGGCGTCGGAGATCCTGGCCGTGGCGGTCGAAGGTTCCGCGTACGCCGGGCCCCCGATGATGGCACTGCTCGCGGCGACCGTCCCGAGAATGGTCAGGGAAGCGCCGACGATCCGCCCTGCCCTTTTCCGCGCACTCCGAGATCCCATGTTCCCTGGGTTCACAATTCCTCCTCTTGCCGCACCGTCTGTCGAGAAGGGACGCTACGGACGCGCGAACCGGTTCGTGAGGGTCGAACAACCCTCATTCCGCACCGACGAGTGAGTGGGCCGGCGAGCGTCGCCAGGGCTGGAAGCGTCTAATCAGAGAGGCGGCGGCAGGGGCTGGCTGTGCAGGACCGAGAGGCGGGAGACGGCGCGGGTCAGGACGACGTAAAGGCGGTGCAGGCCGCGCGGTTCGGCGGCCACGATGTCGGCGGGCTCGAGGACGATGACGTGGTCGTACTCGAGGCCCTTGACCATCGTCGCGGGCACCACCGTGACGCGCGCCTCGGAGTCGACGTCCTCGGGGGTCGCGGCCTCGACGCCCGCCGCGGCCAGGTGTTTGCGCAGGCGGTCGATGGCGCTGTCGGCCGCGATCACCGCGACCGACCCCTCGTGCTCGAGCGCGGCCGTGATCTCGACCAGCATGGCCGCCTCGACATCGCCGGTGGGCACGATGGACAGGTCGCCGTCGCTACGCAGCGACTCGGCCTCGGGCACGTCCACGCCCAGGGCCGGCAGCAGGCGGTTGGCCAATTCGATGATCATTTCGGGTACGCGGAACCCGACGGTCAACGGGACCACCGCGGCGTCCGGCTTGCCGAGGTGGCCGAGGGTGTCCCGCCAGTTCACCGCCGCCCACGGCGCCGTGCCCTGGGCCAGGTCGCCGAGCAGCGTGATCGACCCGTGCTCGCTGCGCCGCGCGATCGCCCGCGCCTGCATCGGCGACAGGTCCTGCGCCTCGTCGACGACGACGTGCCCGAAGCTGGACTCCCGTTCCAGCAGCCCGGCCGCCTCGTCGAGCAATACCAGGTCGGCGGCGCTGAACCGGGCGGCCTTGACCGTCCGTGGCGGCTTGACCCAGCGGATCGCCTCCTGCTCGTCGGGGGTCAGGATGCCGTCCGCGATCGACGGGTCGACAAGCACGGAGACGACCAGTTCGGCCGGCGTGATCGACGGCCAGGCGGCGTCGATGAACGTGCGGACCGGCGCCACCCGGGCCATCTTGCGCATCCAGCCCTCGCCGGGCGAGTTGCCGGTCCGGTACTCGGACTGGCGTTGCAGCAGCCCGACCACCCGGGCCAGCACCCGCTCCCGGCCCACCGCGTACGGCAGTCCTTCGCGCCGGGCCTCGTCCACGATCCGGCGCAGCGGCTCCGCGTCGATCCGCCACCGGTACGACCCGTCCGACACCATGATCGGCTCGGTCGGCTTCACCAGCCGGCCGCGCAGCGCCTCGGCCAGCACCCGGGCCATCCGCGGGTCGTGCTTGATCAGCGTGGCCGCGTCGGTGTCGACGGCCCGGACCGGCGCCCGCCCGATCAACTCGTCGACGGTGGCCTGCTGCACCTCGACCTCGCCGAGGGCCGGCAGGACCGCCGAGATGTACGACAGGAACGCGGTGTTCGGCCCCACGATCAGCACCCCGGACCGGCGCAGCCGCTCGCGGTGCAGATAGAGCAGGTACGCCGCCCGGTGCAGCCCGACCGCCGTCTTGCCGGTGCCGGGCGCGCCCTGCACGCAGATCGAGTGCTCCAGGTCGGCGCGGACCAGCTCGTCCTGTTCCGGCTGGATGGTGGCGACGATGTCGCGCATCGGGCCGACGCGCGGCCGTTCGATCTCGGCGGTCAGGATGCGGCTCTTGGTGCCGAGTTCCTCGCCGCGGTCGAGGTGTTCGTCCTCGAAGCTGGTCAGTTCGCCGCGGACGAAACCGAATCGGCGGCGCACGGCCACACCCTGTGGGTCGCGGACGCTGGCCCGGTAGAACGAGCGGGACAGCGGCGCCCGCCAGTCCAGGACCATCGGCTCGCCGGCGTCGTCGGTGACGTGCCGCCGGCCGACGTGGAACTCGGCGTCGCCGATGTCGAGGCGGCCGAAGAACAGCGGGGTGTCCGGTACGTCGGCCAGCTCGGCCACCCGCCGGGAGAGGGTCCGGCCGAGGGCTTCGGCGCCGTACGCGTCGCCGGCGACGTCGCTGCCGGTCGAGAAGAGGGCTTCGGCCCGGCCGCGCATCCGGCGCAGGGCGGCCCGGGACTCGGACAGATGGGTTCGTTCGGCTTGCAGTTCGCTGTCGAGGTCAGGTGCGGGCACGCTGATCTTCCCTATCGCTCGCATGCTTCGCTTCCGCGTATCCGGGGGCGGATGGCCGCCTGGACCCGGCGCGGCGACGTCCGCTTCGGTGCTTTCACCTCGTCCGTCGAGCGGCCAACCACCTTACGCTCCGACGTGGGATACGCCACCGAATTACCGGCGGGGCGAAATGCCGGGATACGTTCGGTGGCATGAGTGATCGCGTCCAGCGCCCCCGGGTCGGGCACATCCAGTTCCTGAACTGCCTGCCGATCTACTGGGGCCTGATGCGTTCGGGCGCGCTGCTGGACGTCGATCTGCGCAAGGACACGCCCGACCGGCTGAACGCGGCGCTGGTCGCCGGCGACCTCGACATCGGCCCGATCTCGCTGGTCGAATACCTGCGCCACCACGAAGATCTGCTGCTCCTGCCCAACCTGGCGGTCGGCAGTGACGGGCCGGTGCTGTCGGTGAACCTGGTGACCACCCGGCCGCTGGGCGAGCTGGACGGCCGCCCGGTGGCGCTGGGCTCGACCTCACGAACCGGCGTGCTGCTGGCGCAGATGCTGCTGGCCGACCGTTACCAGGCCGAACCGGAGTACTTCCGCTGCCCGCCCGACCTGACCCAGATGTTGATGGAGGCGGACGCGGGCGTGCTGATCGGCGACCCGGCGCTGCGGGTCATGCACGAGCCGCCCAGCGGTCTGACCGTGGTCGACCTGGGTGAGGCGTGGCGCGAGTGGACCGGGCTGCCGATGGTCTTCGCGGTCTGGGCGGTGCGCAAGGATTTCGCGTCGGCCCACCCGGGCGTGGTCAAGGAGGTGCACGAGGCCTTCCTGCGCTCCCGTGACCTGTGCCTGGACGAGCTCGACACGGTGGCCGAGGCGGCCGCCCGGTGGGAACCGTTCGACGCCGCGACGCTCGCCAACTATTTCCGCGCGCTCGACTTCTCGCTGGGCGAGCGCCAGGTGGCCGGGCTGCGCGAGTTCGCCCGCCGGGCGGCAGCGCGGGGCGAGGCGCCGGCGCTGCCGCCGGACGGACCGGTCTTCGCGGCGCTCTGAGGCGGAGCGGCCTCAGCTCAAGATCTCGTCGAGCGCCGCCACGTCGGCGGCGGTGAGCTCCCAGCCACCGGCGGCGACGTTCTGCCGGATCTGGTCCGGGGTCGTCGCGCCGGCGATCACGCTGGTCACGGCCGGGCGGGCGGCCAGGCCGGCGATCGCCACGTCGAGCAGGCTGTGGCCGCGGTCGGCACCGAACGCGGTCAGGGCCTCGATGGTGTCCCAGTCGGCGCCGTCGAGCCAGCGCTGATAGCGGGGAAGCGAG
Source organism: Actinoplanes sp. NPDC089786 (assembly GCF_040684855.1). NCBI lineage: Bacteria > Bacillati > Actinomycetota > Actinomycetes > Micromonosporales > Micromonosporaceae > Actinoplanes > Actinoplanes sp. NPDC089786. Next base: position 132,264 of record NZ_JBFBGU010000008.1, on the reverse strand, counting down.
AGCCGCGACCCTGAGGCCGGCTTCTCGTCCCGCGAGTACTTGCCGCTGAGCAGGCCGCTGTTGAGCGGGAAGAACGGCAGCAGCCCGAGCCCGAAGTGCTCGCAGGCCGGCACGACCTCCTGCTCGGCCTCGCGGGCCAGCAGGCTGTACTGGTTCTGCGCGCTGATGAACGGGGTCAGCCCGGCGGCCCGCGCGGTCCAGTCGGCGTCCGCGATCTGCCAGCCGGCGAAGTTGGAGTTGCCCAGGTAGCGCACCTTGCCGCTGCGCACCAGGTGGTCGAGCGCGGCGAGGGTCTCGTCGATCGGGGTGCCCGGGTCCGGCTCGTGCATCTGGTAGAGGTCGAGGTGGTCGGTGTCGAGCCGGCGCAGGGACGCCTCGACGGCCCGGATGATGTAGGACCGCGATCCGCGTACGCCGCGGTCGTTGCCGTTGAGGCCTTCCATGTCCATCCCGAACTTGGTGGCCAGCACCACCTCGTCGCGCCGACCCTTGAGCGCGGCGCCGAGGAACTCCTCGGAGGCGCCGTGCGGGGTGCCGTAGATGTCGGCGGTGTCGAACAGGGTGATCCCGGCGTCGAGGGCGGCGTCGACGACGGCGCGGGTGCCGTCGGCGTCGAGCTTGCGGCCGAAGTTGTTGCAGCCGAGCCCGACCACGGAGACCAGCAGGCCGGAGGGGCCGAGGCGGCGGTAGGTCATGTCGCTCATGAGTTCGAGCTTAGGTCGGGTCATAGATCGGCAATCATCTATTGACATTCTTTACTAAAAACATTCACGCTGTGAGAGCGCTCTCTCGTCCTCATCCCCGGAGGCTCTCGTGCGATTGCGACTGAGATCCCTACTCCTGTCCCTGTCCCTCGTGATTCCGGTCACCGCCGTGGTCGCCACCCCCGCACAGGCGATCGGCCCGGCCGTCCTCCCCGTCTCGGTGACCAACAACACCGGGCGCGGCGAGGCCGTCTACCTCTACACGATCGGCGTCCAGCTCTCCAGCGGCCGACTCGGCTACGTGAACCAGGCCGGCACGTTCACCGCCTGGAGCGGTGGCCAGCTCCCGCCCTCGCCCGCACCGGACGTCGCCATCGGCGGACCCGGCAACGGCGGCACCACCACGATCAACTTCCCGCGCGGGTTCTCCGGCCGGGTCTACTTCTCCCTCGGCGAGAAGCTGAAGTTCTTCCTCACCCCGGACGGCCTGGTGCAGCCCGCGCCGTGGGCCGGCGGCGACCCCAACCGCAACATTCTGTTCGACTGGTCCGAGTTCACCTACAACGACGCCGGCCTGTGGCTGAACAGCTCGCAGGTGGACATGTTCGCGATCCCGCACGCGGTCACCGTGACCGGGGCGAGCGGCGCGACCAGGCGGACCGGCGACGTGGTCAACAACGGCCGCAACGCGATCATCGACGGCATCCGCGGCCAGTCCGGCTGGGCCAACACCGTGGTCAGCCGCTCGGACGGGACCGTGCTGCGGGTGCTCGCGCCGGGCAAGGCGGCCGAGGCGGGGCTGCTGGCCGCCAACTACTACGACTCGTACATCGCGTCGGCGTGGAACGCGTACACCGGCAAGGTGTTGACCGTCGTGCCGTTCGGGGACCAGCCCAACACCAAGTACTTCGGGCGTACGTCGGGCAACGTCATGAACTTCACGAACAGCGCGGGCCAGCAGGTGGCGTCGTTCAACCGCCCGTCCTCGGGCAGCGTCTGGGGCTGCGCCGGTGACCTGCCGGCACCCAACGACCAGGTGGTCGGCCCGATCTCGCGTACCCTCTGCGCCGCTCTCAACCGCGGCACCCTGGGCACCCTGGACACTCAGCCGACCCTCAACGCGGGCGAGTTCTACCGCAACAACCCGGCCAACCAGTACGCCCGGGTCATCCACGCGAACATGGTCGACGGCAAGGCCTACGCGTTCCCGTTCGACGACGTCGGCGCGTTCGAGTCGCTGGTGCACGACGGCGACCCGCGCTCGGCCGGCCTGATCCTCAGCCCGTTCGGCGCCGGTGGCTCGACCCCGCCGCCCACGCCGGCCGGGGTGCCGGTGATCAGCAACTGGAACAACCTCTGCGTCGACGTGCCCGGCGCCAACTTCGTCGACCGGGCGCCGCTCCAGACGTACACCTGCAACAACTCGGGCGCCCAGAAGTGGACGTTCGAGGGCGGCGCGCTGAAGACCGAGAACGGCAAGTGCGCCGACGTGGCCGACGGCTCCACCGCCAACGGCGCGGCGATCCAGCTCTACACGTGCAACGGCACCGGGGCCCAGCAGTTCACCCTCTCCGGCGCCGGTGACCTGGTGAACCCGCAGTCCAACCGGTGTGTCGACATCAAGGACTGGGTGAACGGGAACGGCGCCAAGCTCCAGCTCTGGGACTGCGCCGGAACCGCCAACCAGAAGTGGCGCAAGGGCTAGGCGTCACGCCACCAGGGCGCGTGCTTCCGGTAGTGGGAGCGCGCGCCCTTCGGCGTACAGGGCGTCGAACCGATCGCCCAGCGCCGACGACAGCCGATCCTTCGTACGCCGGAAGTCGTCGCCCGTCACAGCCGGGCCGGGCACCCGATGACCGCCGTTCAGCCGGTGCGGCCGGGAACGACCGCGCGGATCTGGGCGGCCAAGGTGGACTGGTCGGCCTCGTCTACCGGCAGAACGCCGTTCTCGGCCATCAGCGCGTGGTACTGCTGCTGGTCGTAGGGCACGCCGGGCGGCAGGGGCGCCAGGTGCCAGTGCAGGTGGGCGTTGCCCTGGTGGCTGCCCAGGGACAGGGAGTACATGCGCTCGGTCGGCACGACCTCGGCGATCGCCACGGCGACGCGGTGGACGACCGACTGGACGACCAGGTAGTCGGCCGGGGCAGGCGCAGCCAGTCCTCGAGGTGGCGCTTCGGGCACACCAGCGTGTAGCCCCGCAGCGTCGGCCAGCGGTTCAGGAAGGCGATCGTCGCGTTGTCCTCGTACACCACGTGGTGGTTGTAGTCGGGGTGGCCCGCGAGGAACGCGCAGATGAAGCAGGGGCCGGACCGGGCGCGGCGCTGGTAGGCCTCGATGTCGAACATCCCAGCAGGCTGTCAACTTTATGGCACAAACCTCTTTGACTTTGTGCGGTAAAGTTCTTTGCATGACGAGCGAGCACGATGACGACCTGCCGATGGACCCGGCCGAATCGCTCCGCCTGATCGAGCGCGAGCGGGCCGAGGCGGAACGCAAGCTGACCCCCGACCCGCGCGTCTTCCTGTGGCCCTGGGGCTTCGCCTGGCTGATCAGCTTCACCCTGTTGTTCCTGCGCTTCGGGCCGGGCGGGCGGGTCTTCGTCGACATGCCCGACTGGGTGCCCCTGGCCGTGCTGGCGGCGACGATGATCACGGCCGGCGCGTTCACCGGGGTGGTCGGCGCCCGCAGCGGGCGGTGGATCTCCGGGCCGTCCAGCCGGCAGGGTGCGTTCTACGGCATCACCTGGTCGGTCGCCTTCTTCGGGCTGTCCACGGTGCTCGGCCGGGTCAGCCAGTTCGTGCCCGACGGCGAGGTCAACCTGCTCTGGGCCGGCGCGATGGTGGCGCTGACCGGTGCGCTGCACATGGCCGGTGGCGCCATCTACAACGACAAGAACGTCTTCCTGCTGGGCGTCTTCATCAGCGCGATCAACGTGATCGGCGTCTTCGCCGGGCCGGGGTGGCACGCGCTGCTGCTGGCCGTGCTCGGTGGCGGCGGCATGCTGGCGGCCGGCGCCTACGCCAAGTCCCGCCTGCCAAAAGCCCAAAAAGCCGAGGCCCAGAACGCCGAGGCCGAAACCGCCGAGGCCCGAAACGCCGGGGCCGGGAACGCCGAGGCTGGGAACCAGTGAGCCAGACCGAGCTGCCGGAACTCGACCCGGTGATCCACGCCCAGGCCCGGCTCCGGGTGGTCTCGTCGCTGTCGATGCTCCGTGAGGGCGACCGGATCGCGTTCCCCCGGCTCCAGGAGATCCTGCGGATGACCGCCGGAAACCTGTCGGTGCATCTCCGCAAGCTCGAGGACGCCGGCTACGTCGAGGTGACCAAGACCCATCAGGGCCGGACGCCGGCCACCCTCGTCCAGTTGACCCGCCGCGGCCGGCTGGCCTTCGAGGACTACACCGCGGCCCTGAAAGCCCTGCTCAACCCCTCGGAGGAGCCATGACCCTGGCCCGCGCGATCAACGTCAGCCGCCGGTACGGCGACGTGCTCGCCCTCGACCGGCTGTCCCTCGACGTCCCGGCCGGCCAGCTGGTCGGGCTGCTCGGCCCGAACGGCGCCGGCAAGAGCACCCTGGTCAACCTCTTCACCGGGCTCCGCCGGCCGAGCGAGGGCACGGTCGAGCTGTGCGGCCGCGACCCGCGCCACGCGGCCGCCCGCGCCTCGCTGGGCGTGACGCCGCAGGAGACCGGGCTGCCGTCGTCGCTGCGGGTCGTCGAGGTCGTCGACTACACCCGCGCCCATTTTCCCAGGCCGCTCGGGCGGGACGAGGTGCTCGCCCGGTTCGGCCTGACCGATCTGGCGCGGCGGCAGACCGGCGGGTTGTCCGGCGGGCAGAAGCGCCGGCTGGCGGTGGCGCTGGCCTTCGTCGGCCGGCCCCGCATCGTGTTCCTCGACGAGCCGACGACCGGGCTCGACGTGGAGGCCCGGCGGTCGCTGTGGGACGCGGTCCGCGAGTTCCACGCCGACGGTGGCACGGTCGTGCTGACCAGCCACTACCTGGAGGAGGTCGAGGCGCTGGCCCAGCGGGTCGTGGTGATCGGGGGAGGTCGCGTGCTCGCCGACGACACGGTCGACGCCGTCCGCGGCCTGGTCGCCATCCGCCGGGTCAGCGTCTCGACGGCGTCGCCCGTACCGGATCTGCCCGGTGTGGTCGGCCGGGAGCGGGAGGGCGAGCGTACCCATCTGCTCACGCCGGACGCGGATCGCCTGGTCCGCGACCTGGTGGCCAAGGAAGTGCCGTTCGCCGACCTGGAAGTGCGTCCCACCTCGCTCGAGGAAGCGTTCCTGACTCTCACGGGGAGTGCCCGATGACCACGCTCGCTCTGACCCACGCCAAGTTCCAGTTGCTCGAGACCGTACGCATCCCGATGGCCCTGATCGGCAGCGCGTTCTTCCCGGCCGCGTCGATGCTGTTCTTTGTGGTGCCGTTCGTCGGCGACGACCCGGTCTACTCCACCTTCGCCACCGCCTCCATGGTCACGTTCGCGGTGATGACGACCAACCTCTTCCAGTACGGCGCCGGCATCGCCGAAGACCGCGCCCAGCCGTGGGACCCGTTCACCCGCACGCTGCCGGCCGGACCGGGACCGCGGTTCCTCGGCCGCATCCTGGCCGGGCTGGCCCTGATGACGATCTCGCTGATCCCGGTCGTGCTGATCGCCTGGCTGTTCACCGCGGCCACGATCACCTGGGGCGGTGCGCTGGCCGCGCTCGGGGCGCTGGCCGTGTCCGCGCTGCCGTTCACGCTGCTCGGGCTGGCCATCGGCTACTCGCTGCCGGCCAAGGCGGCGATCGTGACCGCCCAGCTGCTGTTCTTCCCGCTGGCCTTCGGCGGCGGGCTGATGACCGCACCGGGCGCGGCGCCGGGATTCGTCGAGAACATCGCGCCCTACCTGCCCACCGGCGGCGCGGCCCGGCTGATGTGGGCGGCGGTCGGCGACTTCCGGTTCGACCTGACCGCGACGGTGAGCCTGGTGGCCTGGACGATCGTCTTCGCTGGGCTGGCCGCATGGGCCTATCGCCGCGACGAGGGTCGGCGGTTCAGCTAGAAGTTCGACACTTAAGAGAGTCGAAAGGGGGGTCGGTGCCACCATGCGGAGATGACCGCACCGACCCCTGGCCAGCCTCTTTGGGTAGATCTCGGCACCTCGGACGTGAACGACGCGAAGCGCTTCTACACCGAGTTGTTCGGCTGGACGGCCCACGTGTCGGGCGACGACTACGGCGGCTACACGATCTTCAACCTGGACGGGCGGCCGGCGGCCGGTGCCGGACCGCTGTTCGGCGAGGGCCAGCCGACGGCGTGGAGCACGTACATCGCGACGGATGACGCCGACGACACCGCCATCCTGGTCGAGGACGCCGGCGGGAAGGTGCTCGTACCCCCTTTTGACGTGGGCGTCCAGGGCCGGATGGCGGCCTGCCTCGACCCGGCCGGCGCGCCCTTCACGGTGTGGCAGGCCGGCACGATGGCCAGCGCCGAGGTGGTCGACGTGCCGGGCGCGCTGACCTGGAGCGAGCTGACCACCCGGGACGTCGAGCGGTCGGTCGACTTCTACGGCCGGGTGTTCGGCTGGGCGGCGCGGGAGAGCCAGTTCGTGGGCCAGCCGTACGTGGTCTGGGAGCTGGACGGCCAGATGATCGGCGGCATGCAGCCGATGGTCGGCCCCGGCTGGCCGGACGACCTGGCGGCACACTGGATGCTCTACTTCGCGGTGCGGCACTGCGACGAGACCTCCGCGCTGGCCCACGAGCTGGGCGGGCACGTCGTCCGGCCGCCGACCAACTTCCCGATGGGCCGCTACGCGGTCATCGAGGATCCGCAGGGCGGGACGTTCTCGATCCTGGAGAGCGCTTAGGTATCACCACGGGTCCGCTCTCGCCCTCCAGCACGGTGACCCGGGCCCGGTAGTGCTCAGCCAGCAGGGTTTCGGTGAGCACCTCGCGCGGCGGGCCGGCGGCGACCACCCGGCCCTCGGCCAGCAGCACCATCCGGTCGGCGTACTCCCCCGCGATCGACAGGTCGTGCATCGTCGACAGGACGGTCAGCTCCCGCTCGCCGCGCAGCCGATCCACCAGGTCGAGCACCTCCTGCTGGTGACCGATGTCCAGCGCCGAGGTCGGCTCGTCGAGCAGCAGGATCGGCGCGCCCTGGGCCAGCGCCCGAGCCAGGAAGACCCGCTGCCGTTCGCCACCGGACAAGGTCTCGAGCCGCCGCCCCGCGAAGTCCTCCAGGTCGAGCGCGCCCAGCGCTTCGTCCACGGCCGACAGATCGGATGCCGATTCCCGGCCCAGCGGCGCGAGGTAGGGCGTCCGCCCGAGCAGCACGTAGTCGATCACGCGCATCCCCGGCGGCACCACCGGAGTCTGCGCGACCATCGCGACCGCGCGCGCCCGCTCCCGCCGCCTGAGCGTCTCGGCGCGCCTCTTTCCAAGATCAATTTCGCCGGTGTACGCGACCAGCCCGCCGATCGCCCGCAACAGGGTCGACTTCCCGGCGCCGTTCGGCCCGATGACCGTGACCCACTCGCCCGCGCCGACCCCGAGGTCAACCTCGTCGACGACGGTCGCCCCGCCCAGCCGCACACTCACCCGCCGCACACCGATCACCGTCACACCGCCCGGCTCCGGCGGAGCACCAGGATGAAGAACGGGGCGCCGAAGAACGCGGTCACCACGCCGATCGGGATCTCCGCCTCGCCGGCCGCGGTCCGCGCGACCACGTCGGTCAGCGCCAGGAACGCCGCCCCGAACAGCACCGACAACGGCAGGAGCGACCGATAGCTGGCCCCCGACAGCAGCCTCAGCGTGTGCGGGACGACGATGCCGACGAAGCCGATCAGCCCGGACACCGACACGGCCGCCGCGGTGCCCAGCGAGGCCGCGATCAGCAGCAGGTAGCGACTGCGCTGCGGGTGCAGCCCCAGCGACGCGGCCTCCTCGTCGCCGACCGTGAGGACGTCCAGTTCCCGGCGCTGGGAGAGGACGATCAAACCCGTCACCACGAAGTACGGAAGGATCAGCAGCACGTCGTGCCAGCCGGCGGTGGCCAGCCGCCCGAGCAGCCAGCTGTAGACCTGGCGGAGCGTTTCCACGTGCTGCTGCATCAGATAGGTCTGGGCCGCGGCCAGGAACGCCGACACCGCCACCCCGGCCAGGATCAGCGTGGCGGGGGTGCGTTCGCGGCCCCCGGCCGCCCCCAGGATCCAGGTCAGGGTCACGGCGAGCAGCGCGCCCAGGAAGGCCGCCGGTGGCACGCCGATCGGCAGGTTGGCCGTGGCGTCGCCGCCGTCGGTGGTGCGGGTGGCGATCACCGCGGTCACGCCGAGCCCGGCGCCGGCCGCGACGCCGAGCAGGTGCGGGTCGGCCAGCGGGTTGCGGAAGACGCCCTGGTAGGCGGCGCCGGCCAGGGCCAGCATCGCGCCGACCAGCAGTCCGAGCACCACGCGCGGGAGGCGCAGCTCGGTGAGGATCGCGATCTCTCGTTCGCTGAGCCCGCTGTGCAGGCGTACCCCGGGAACGAGGTTGAGAAGCTCGGCCGAGACGCTGCCCGGCGGCAGCCCGACCGGCCCGAGCGACACCCCGGCGACCAGCGCGATCGCCACCGCGACCAGGCCCGCCGCCACCCAGCGGAGCCGCAGGCCGGCCGGCCGCGGCCGATCGGTCACGACATCCCGTCCGCGACCGACCGGAGGAGGTCGACGACACGCGGTCCCCAGCGGGAAGCGATGTCGTCGTCCAGGGCGATCACCTTCCCGGAGGTGACCGCGGTGATCGACGACCAGCCGGTGCGCGCCTTCACGGTGGCCGGGGACTGCTTGCAGCACTTGGTGTCGGCCAGCAGGATCAGCTCGGGGTTGGCCTTGACCAGCGCTTCCGGCGAGAGCTGGGGGTAGCCGCCCTTGCTGCCGTCGGGGTCGGCGGCGTCGGCGACGCTCTTCAGCCCCAGCCGCCCGAGCAGCGAGCCGACGAACGTCTTCGAGGTGACCGTGTAGAGGGTCGGGTCCAGCTCGTAGTAGTAGGTCATCGGCTTGGTGCGCTTCGGCACGGAGGCGGCGATCCGGTCGATGTCGGCGCGCATCCGGCCGGTCAGCGCGGTGGCTTCGGCGGGGTGCCCGGTCAGCGTGCCGAGCTGCTCGATCTCGCCGTAGGTCTGGTCGAGGTCCCGGGCCGACGGGGTCAGGAAGACCGGGATCTTGAGCGTACGCAGCTGGTCGACGATCTTGTTGAGGTCGTCGGAGAGCACCACGAGGTCGGGGTTCTTCCGGGCGATCGCCTCGGCGTTGGGCTTGAAGCCGGACAGGTCGGTCCGGGGCGCCCCGGCCGGGAACGTCGACTGGTCGTCGACCGCGGTGACCTGCGGTCCCGCGCCGATCGCGAAGAGCATCTCGGTCGCCGTCGGTGAGAGCGAGACGATCCGCTCGGGCCGTTGGGCCAGGGTCAGATCGCCGACCGAGACCGGGTACGCCGGGCCGGCGCTTGCCGAGGGCGGCGACCCGGCGGGGGTGTCGTCGCCGCCGGCACAGCCCGCCAGCAGCAGCGCGGCCGAGGTCAGCAGCGCGGTCAGCACACGTCGTCGTTGCATGGTTCCTCCTGTCGACGGCTCGCCGACAGGAGTGGCCCGCCCGCGAGGCGCCCCTTCCCCGGGGGCGCTGGTTCGCGACCGGCGTCCAGGCGACCTGGCTCGTCCCCCGGGCCCGGGGGCATCACAGTTGCGGGACAGCGCCGGGATCACACCGGCTTCGCTGGAACGCGGTCTCGGGTAGAACCTAACGCAGGCTGCGGACGCACATGTCGATGAGTTGGTCGTACGACTCGTCGACGTCGAGGTCGAGGCCGAAACCACCGCCGGCCTCCAGGGTGGCGAAACCGTGGGCGGCGGCCCGGAGCCGGCGGATCGCGTGGGTCGCGGTGGCTTCGTCCATGGCGTACGCCCGCATCACCGCGACGAACACCGCCAGGATCTCCGCCCCCGCTCGGGCCAGCGGAGTGTCCCGATGCAGGGGGTCGAGCGGCACCAGCGTGTAGCGGGCGTTGTGGCCGACGACGTATGCCCGGTAGGCCCGCAACAGCGCGATCACCGCCTCGTCGCCGGACCGGCCCATCACCTCGGTCGCGAAGATCGCGGTGATCTGCCGGGTGATCCGCTCGGCCATCAGTTCGCGCAGGTCGGCCAGGCTGCCGACGTGTTTGTAGAGCGAGGGCGCGGCGACCCCGGCCCGGTCGGCGACGGCGGCCAGGCTGAGCGCGTCGAGGCCCTTCTCGTCGATCAGCGCGAGCGCGACGTCGACCACCGCGGCTTGCGACAACCCGGCCCTAGGCACGGAAACTACCTGTCATAGCCACCAAGCTAGGACAGGTAGTTTCCCCGGGCAAGCCGGTCAGCAGTACGTGGACTGCTTGTTGATCACCTTGTACGGGCAGTCCGCCACCTCGGCCAGTTGCAGCGCCGCCGTCCGGTTCCGGCTCGTCTCGCGCGTGATCACGCTGGCCGGCGGATAGAAGCCGCCGCCCGACGAGGAGGTCGGGTACATCTCAAAGGTGTACGCGAAGATCTTGTGCGTGCCCCACAGCCAGTCGAGCAGGTCACCGTCGGTGATGTAGAGCGCACTGGACTGCTCGGGCGTGTAGTTGTTCGTCGCGGCCATCTGGCGGCCCAGCGTCGAGAACGTGTTGTTCTGGTCGGTGTTCATGCCCTCGCCGGTGCGCGCGTTGGTGTAGCCGAAGGGCCAGAGAACCAGCTCCGAGTACGTGTGGAAGTCCATCGCGGCCTTGATCTGCTGGACCCCGCCGACCACCCGGCTGTTCACGAAGTCGCGGATCACCCGGGTCTCCGGCGCCGAGAACGCCTGCGTCCCCCGGTAGGTCTCGGACCCGGTGCTGCCGGACGAGCCGCCGCAGCAGCCCCACTTGTAGCCGTAGTTCCGGTTCAGGTCGGTGCCGACGTTGCTCGAGCCGCTGTTCGGCTGGCGGTTCTTGCGCCACGAGCGGTAGCTGCCGGTCGCCACGTCGTACTCGGAACCGTCCGGGTTCACGGTCGGGATGATCCACAGCTCGCGGCTGTCCACGACCGACCGGACCCGGCTGTCCGAGGCGTACCCGCTGGTGAACTGGTTGAGCAGGTAGAGGGCCATCTCCACGGTCAGGTGCTCGCGGGCGTGATGGTTGGCGTCGTAAAGGACCTCGGGCTCGTTCTCGTCCGTGCCGACGTTGTCGGAGATCTTCACGGCCACGATCTGCCGGCCCTCGTACGAGGTGCCGAGCACCCGCTTGCTGGCGATCGACGGGTACGCCGCGACCACGCGGTTCACCTCGGCGATCGTCTCGGCGTAGTTGTGGTAGGCGGCGTCCCGGGGCGGGAAGTCCATGGTGGAGGCCTTCTCCAGGGCCTGGTCGGGCAGCTTCTCGACCTTGAAGCCCTGGGACCGCAGGGTCGCGACCTCCGCGGCGGTGGCGGTGATCTCGACCACCGCGTGCTGCACGCCGTCGATCGCGGCGCCGCTGCGGGCGATCTGGTTACGCGACGCGGCGGTACGCACGTCGAACACTTCGTACTGGGCGGACTGCTCGGCACCGGGCCCGGCTTCGGCCGGTCCGGCCGCGACCAGGGTGAATCCGGCCAGAGCGGCGACCACGGCCGCCGTGACACGTCGTCTCATGAACGACCTCCGAGGGAATGGGGGTTTCCGACACCCCATCACCACGGATAGACGACTGGCAATATCCCGGCTGGCACCTACCCCGGCAGGATGCCCTATTTCTCGACGGACCGGGGCTCGGCGGCCCGATCACCCTCGGCCGCGGCCGACTCGTCGCCGGCCAGCGCGGCCCGCAGCCGGTCCTTCTCGGCCTTGCGCCGGTCGGCCACCGTGCCCAGCCGCTCGGCCATCTGGTCGCGCCACTTCGCCAGCAGGAAGTACGACGCGATCGCCGACAGCACCAGCGCGATCATGGCCTTGATCAGGATGTTCAGCGGCACCGGCAGGAGCAGCACGAGGAACAGGAAGAACAGCCCGAACCGGCCGAGCGTGTACTTGAGAGCGGGATTCACAGCAATCTCCCTCAGCCGGCCCGATGGCGCAGCCACCGCAGACCGTAGAACCAGACGGCGCTGTAGACCACGGTCAGCGCGAACGCGCCGATCGCACCGCTGACCAGCGCCGGGAACAGGCCCGCGGCCAGGCCGGCCAGCGTCATCCCGGCCGCGACGCCGAACCCGAGGCCGAGCAGGCCGACCACGACGCGGCCGCCGCCCCACCCGGCCGCGCGGAACTCCTCGGTGAACAGCCACACCGGCAGGACCAGCGCGATCCAGCCGCTCGCGTCGCCGAAGTCGGAGAGCCGCACCAGCGACAACAGGCCCTCGATGACGAGCAGCACGACGAACCCGGCGAGCAGCCCGGCCAGCGCCGTCCCGACCAGGTCGGGGAAGGTGGCCAGGCGGCCGTCGGCGTCGCGGCGGAGGCGCCGCTCGCTCGGCTCGGCGCCTTCGGTCTTCTTCGCGGCTTCGGTCATGACAAACCGAGGGTACGCGGCCGGCCCGGGAGCCCTACGCCCAGACCTGCTGCGGCTCGCTGCGCCGGTCGGCCAGCGTCGGCGGCCGGTCGTACTCGCGCACCACCTCGTACCTGGTGTTCCGCTCGACCGGCTGGAAGCCGGCGTCCCAGATCAGGTTGAGCAGGTCTTCCCGGTGCATGGTGGTCGGCGTGCCGTACGAGTCGGCATCATGGGTGATCTTGTATTCGACCACCGAGCCGTCCAGATCGTCGACGCCGAAGTTCAGCGACAACTGGGCCACCGACAGGCCGTGCATGACCCAGAAGCACTTGACGTGGGGCACGTTGTCGAAGAGCAACCGGGACACCGCGAACGTCTTCAGCGACTCGGCCGGCGCGGCCATCGTGGTCTGCGCCTGGATCCGGTTGCGGACGATGCCGTCCTGCGCGTCGACGAAGTCGTGCTGGTAGCGCAGCGGGATGAAGACCGCGAAACCGCCGGTCTCGTCCTGGAGCTCACGCAGCCGCAGCACGTGGTCGACCCGGTGCCGGTGCTCCTCGATGTGGCCGTACAGCATGGTGGCCGGGGTCTTCATGCCCTTGCTGTGGGCCAGCCGGTGGATCCGCGACCAGTCTTCCCAGTGGCAGTTGTGGTCGACGATGTGCTGCCGGACCTCCCAGTCGAAGATCTCGGCGCCGCCGCCGGTCAGCGATTCCAGGCCGGCGTCCATCAGCTCGTCGAGGATCGCGTCGGCGGGCAGCCCGCTGATCTTCTCGAACCACTGCACCTCGGTCGCGGTGAAGCACTTGAGCTTGACGTTGGGCAGCGCCGCCTTCAGCTCGCGCAGCACCTTGGGGTAGTACCGCCAGGGCAGGGTGGGGTGCAGTCCGTTGACGATGTGCAACTCGGTGAGCTGCTCATCCTCCATCTCCTTGGCCTTGCGGACGGCCTCGTCGATCCGCATCGTGTAGGCCGCCTTCTCCCCCGGCTTGCGCTGGAAGGAGCAGTAGGCACAACTGGCCGAGCAGACATTGGTGAGGTTGAGGTGCCGGTTGACGTTGAACATCACCCGGTCGCCGTTGGTCTCGGTGCGCTTGTGGTGGGCCAGGCGGCCGAGCCAGGCAAGATCGTCCGTGGCGTACAGCGCCTCGCCGTCGGCCCTGGTCAGGCGTTCACCCGAGTAGACCTTGGCCTCCAGCTCACGCTTCAGACCGGCGTCCATTGGTACCTCCCTCTCTGCCCCTTCGTGCGAGCGTACGTCCCTGGCTCGCCGGCACCACGTGGCGCATGATGGACGCGGCGTAGGTCACCCCGGCGGAGCACCGATTCTCAGGTTCCTTTCATCTTCGATCGATCGACAGCGGTACGCCTGGTGGGGTATGACCTATATGGGGGAACGGACAGCCTCGGAAAGCGCCCTACCGGGTGGCGCCGAGCGGACGGGGAGCTGATGGCGACATACCGAGGGGCAGATCGACTTCGACGTGCGCGGCCTTGGTGGCGTCCGTTGGTGTTGACCGCTGCCGCGGCCACCGCTATCGCCGCTCTCTTCCATCCCCTCGCGGCCCAGGCCGCCCCGAACGTCCCGGCGCCCCCGGTGGCCCCGGCCATCCCCGACGCCGGCTCCCGCCCCACGCCCATCGGCACCCTTCTGATGCCCGGGCAGACCTCGAGCACCCCCACCACCACGACCCCGGTGACGCTGCCCGGCGTCGCGGTGGCCCCGATCCTGCAAGAGCAGGAAAGGAAACAGAACGAGATCAACACCCTCGGCGACCAGCTGATCAAGCTGGGCGAGGACCGCGATCTCGCCAAGACGCAGGCCGACACCGCGGGCGCCAAGCTCACCGCCGCCCAGGCCGCGCTGACCCAGGCCCAGCACGACGCCGCCGCGGCCGCCGCCGCCGCGGTGCGCGACCAGGCCGCGTTGCCGCCCGGCCTGCCCGGGTCCGGCCTGGCCGACCTCGACGCGCTCTCCCGAATGCAGCGTGGCGAGACCTCCTCCGACGAGGCGGCCAACCGCCAGCTCGCGCTGATCCAAGACGCACAGACCATCGCCTGGGCCGAGCAGACCACCGCGTCGGCCACCTACACCGACCTGCAACAGAAGTGGACGACCCTCAAGGCGACGATCGGCACGAAGCAGAAGGCGCTCGACAAGTGGCGGGCCGACCACGCCGAGGAGCTGACCGCGGCCGAGGCCACGGCAACCGCCGAAGACGCGCGTCTCGGCGCCAACTACATGGACGGCACGTCCTCGGGGCGCGGAGCCGACCCGAAGGCGATCGCGGCGCTGACCATCGCGCTGAAGCAGATCGGCGATCCGTACGTCTGGTCCGAGGAGGGCCCGGACCAGTTCGACTGCTCCGGCCTGATGTATTACTCCTACCGCTCCAACGCGGCTAAGAACTTCCCGCTGGCCCGGGTGTCGCGCGACCAGTACTGGCAGCTGCGCAACCGGGTCGTCGACCGCTACTCGCTACTCCCCGGCGACCTGCTCTTCTTCAGCTCGAGCAACAGCTGGACGGGCATCCACCACGTGGCGATGTATGCCGGCCAGGGCAAGATGGTCGAGGCGCCACGCACCGGGCTCGACGTGCGGCTCACTCCCGTGCGGTGGAGCCGGCTGTTCGGCGCGACCCGGGTGTATGGCTCGGTCGACCACCCGACGCAGGGCCCCGACCTCACCAACCTGCCGACCCCGGGCAACGACGACGGTTCCGACCCGACGCGGCCGCCGGCAACAACCAACCCGCCGTCGAACCCGGGTAGCCCGTCCAACCCGGGAAGTCCGTCTAATCCGGGTAGCCCGTCGAACCCGGGTGGTCCGTCCAGCCCGGGTGGTCCCTCCAGCCCGGGTGGTCCCTCCAGCCCAGGTGGTCCGTCCAGCCCGGGCGGCCCGAGCGGCGGCCCGTCGGACGATCCCAGCGACGACCCGACGACGGACCCGCCCGACGACGACCCGACGACTCAGCCTCCGAAGGACGATCCGACAACTCAGCCTCCGAAGGACGATCCGACGACTCAGCCTCCGGCGACTGAACCGGACACACCACCAGAGACGACCAGGCCGGCCGAACCCGAACCGACCGAGACGTCCAAGGCGGCCGATCCGACGGAGTCGGCGGGCTCGGACGGAAACTGATTCGCGAACCGGCAGAAGCGCCCCGGACGACGGGGCGCTTCGTCGTTTCCCCTGGGTGAGCGCTTTCGGCGGAAACCCGGACACTTGATCCACTTCGCTAGCCTTGCCGACGCCGGGTGCGGGCACCCGCGCCGATGTGGCACGGTTAGGAAACAGCGCCCGACGCTTCCACCAGGTGTCGGCACGCGGCGGTCGGGAGGACCCATGGACGAGCAGCAGGCGCCGGCAGACAGCCAGGGCAACGCGCCTCGAGCTGGGCGGACACCGACCGGGGACAGCGACAAAGGGTACGAATTGCCGCCTCCGCCCGGGCCCGGCGCCCTCTGGGGCGCGTCCGGCAGCGACCAGTCCGCGTCCGATCCGTCCGATGGGTCGTATTCCTCCCGGCCGGCCTCGGTTCCGCCCGCGAACACGCCGGCCAGCGGCAGGTCGGGCCGCGCGTCCGTGCCCGGCCGGGTCGACGCGCCGGGCGGCACCAGCCGGCCGATGTCGGCCACCCCCGGCGCCGGTGCGGCCCGCGCCTCGGTTCCCGGCGGTGCGTGGGATGCCGACCCGGCCGACGCGCCTGCCCGCTCGTCCGGCAGCGCCAAGGTGTACGGCGGACGCCCGAGCGCGACGTCCCCCGAGCCGGGCGATCCCGACCAGCCCGAGCCCAACCGGCCTGACCCCGAGCCCAACCGGCCCGATCCCGAGCCCAACCGGCCCGACGAGCCGGCGCCCGGCGACCCTGAGCCTGACCGCCGGCCGGCGCCCGCGCCGCGACCCGGCGAGCCGAGCCGGCCGCCCGAGCCGTTCAAGCCGTTCGACCCGCCGGAGCCGGTCTCGCCGGCGCCGAACCCGTTCCCGAACCCGTTCCCGTCGCCGCAGCCGCCCGGCCCGTCGCCGATGCCCCCGCGCCCCGACCCGTACCCGACGCCGCAGCCGGGCCCCTCGCCCGTGCCGCCGGGCCCGGGTCCGTCGCCGATGCCCCCGCGCCCCGGCCCGTCGCCGATCCCGCCCGGCCCCGGTCCGAGCCCGGTTCCGCCCGGCCCCGGCCCGTCACCGGTGCCCGGGCCACCCCAGCCGGTCTTCCCGCCGCCGCCGACGATCTCCAGCCCGGCGGCCGGCGGGCCGCTGCCGTCCTACTCGATGCCGCCCGGCGTCCCGCCGGCGCAGTGGTCCGCGCCGCCGCCGGTGAGCTACGGGCAGCCGACCAGCGGCGCACCGGCCAGCAGCCCGCCGGCCGACTGGGCCCGCCCGTCGAGTGGCGCTCCCGCGAGCACGCCGCCCTACAGCTCCAGCGCGCCGCCATACAGCACGAGCACGCCGCCCCATAACTCCAGCGCGCCGCCGTACAGCACGAGCACGCCGCCCCATAACTCCAGCGCGCCGCCATACAGCACG
This sequence comes from Actinoplanes sp. NPDC089786, assembly GCF_040684855.1. Classification (NCBI taxonomy): domain Bacteria; kingdom Bacillati; phylum Actinomycetota; class Actinomycetes; order Micromonosporales; family Micromonosporaceae; genus Actinoplanes; species Actinoplanes sp. NPDC089786. The sequence continues at coordinate 115,534 of NZ_JBFBGU010000008.1, read as the reverse complement.
AGCACGCCGCCCTACAGCTCCAGCGCGCCGCCGTACAGCTCCAGCACGCCACCGGCCGAGGCGACCATGCCGTTCCGCCCGGGCGCCGGCCAGCCCAACGAGGCCACCGCGCCGTTCCGCCCGGGCCAGGGCAACCCGTCCGCCGACGCCACCGCGCCGTTCCGCCCCGGGGCGGGCACGCCGTCGGCCGACGCGACCATGCCGTTCCGGGCTGGAACCGGGACGCCGGGTGGGCCGGCCGCGGACGAGACGATGCCGTTCCGCGCCGGGACCGGAGTGCCCGGAATGGGCGGTGCGGCGCCGGCCGCCAACCCGCCGTGGAACGTCGCGCCGCCGCCCAGCCAGGCGCCGGCGTGGAACGGCCCCTCCTCCGGGGTCGGCGCGTCAGACGCTTCCGGTCGCCCGTTCGGTGGAGTCCCCGCCCAGGTGTCCAGCCCATTCCACGGGCCAGGATCGGGCGTGCCCGGTCAGCGGATGGACGGCACCGTCTACGGCAACGACTCGCCGATCGACATGACCATGCCGGTCAACACCAACTCGCTGGAGAACTCCGGGTCGCTGACCGGGCACATCCTCGCCCAGGGCTGGGACAAGGGTGTCGACACCAACCGGCGCAGCAACGTCAAGGTGGGCATCGCGATGCTCGTGGTGCTGCTGGTGATTCTCGGCATCAGCCTGTTGTTCGTCTTCACCGTCGGCGACGCTTTCACCGACATGATGAACGGCGTGTTCGGCAAGGAGTGAATTTGCCGCTACGCAGCTATACGCCCTAAGCTGGCGCGGTTGCGCCGAAGGTGAGTCTGCCCACTACCGGCGCGGATTATTCGCGGGTGCGCAAACGTTGACCCGTACACTGATGGCAGTAATTTGACGCGGCGTGTCCCCCGGTTCACGCCATGGGCGTTCTTGCAGGCATGACGGCGGTCGGTCGATCGAGTCCTCACGGACACGTACGAGACCCGCGGCGGGCCATTCGCGAGCATGCGCCCCCGTAGAGAGGTTCTCTTGACCACTTTCGCCGACCCGAACACTTTTCCTTCCGTCTTCGAATCCCCCACGGTGGACACCGCGGTGAATTCCGAGCTCGCGGTCAACTCCGAGCCCGCGGTCAGCACCGAGCAAGCGAAGAACGCTGAGCCCGCGATCGACATCGAGCCCGCGGCCGAGACTGAGCCCGCGGCCGACATCGAGACCGCGGCGGTCATCGAGGCAGCAGCCATCGACGAGACTCCGGTCATCGAGGCGACTCCGGTTACCGAGGAGACCGCGATCGCCGACGAGACCCCGGTCATCCCGGTTGCCACCTTCGGCGACCTCGGCCTCCCCGCCGAGCTCGTCCGCGTCCTGACCCGCGAGGGCATCAGCTCGCCGTTCGAGATCCAGACCGCCACCATCCCCGACGCGCTGGCCGGCCGTGACGTTCTCGGCCGCGGCCAGACCGGCTCCGGCAAGACCCTCGCCTTCGGTCTTCCGCTGCTGGCCCGGGTGGCCAAGGGCGGCCGCGCCGTCCCGCACCACCCCAAGGCCCTGATCCTGGTGCCGACCCGCGAGCTGGCCATGCAGGTGGCCGACGCGCTGATGCCGCTCGGCCGCGCCGTCGGCGTCTTCATCAAGACCGCGGTCGGCGGGGTGCCCTACGACCGCCAGATGGACGCGCTGCGCCGCGGCGTCGAGGTCATGGTCGCCACGCCGGGCCGCCTCGGCGACCTCATCGAGCGCGGCGCCTGCAGCCTCGACCAGATCGAGGTGTCGGTGCTCGACGAGGCCGACCAGATGGCCGACATGGGCTTCCTGCCCGAGGTCACCGAGCTGCTGGCCAAGACCCCGGCCAACGCTCAGCGGCTGCTCTTCTCGGCCACCCTCGACGGTGACGTCGACATGCTGGTCAAGCGCTTCATGCACGACCCGGTCACGCACTCCACGGACCCGTCCGAGGCCAGCGTGTCCACGATGGATCACCACCTGCTGCTGATCCCGCCGCACGACAAGTTCCCGATCACGGCCTCGATCGCCAACCGGGCGGGCAAGACGATCGTCTTCGCCCGTACCCAGATGGGGGTCGACCGTCTGCAGGAGCAGCTGCGCGCGGTGGGTGTGCGCGCGGGCGCGCTGCACGGCGGCAAGACCCAGCGGGTCCGCACGAAGACGCTGGCCGAGTTCAAGGAAGGCCGCACCAACGTGCTGGTCGCCACCGACGTGGCCGCCCGTGGCATCCACGTCGACGGCATCTCCCTGGTCGTCCACGTCGACCCGCCGAAGGACCCGAAGGACTACCTGCACCGCGCGGGCCGCACGGCTCGGGCCGGCGAGTCCGGCGCCGTGGTGACGCTGGTTCTGCCCAAGCAGCGCCGCAGCACCAGCTCGATGATGGCCAAGGCGGGCGTGGCACCCGACGAGGTGCGGGTGCGCCTGGGCGACGAGCGTCTGATGGAGATCACCGGCGCCCGCGAGCCCAGCGGCATCCCGGTGGTGGAAGAGCCCGAGCAGCGGCGCGACCGCACCGAGCGGCCCAAGCGGTTCGGTGACCGGCCCCAGCGTGGCGGCTACCGCGGCGAGCGTCCCTTCGCCCGCGGCAGCGACCGTGGCGGCGAGCGCACCGGCGGCGAGCGTACGTTCACCGGCGGCAGCGGCAGCGGCAGCGGCACCGGCGGTGGCGAGCGGCGGGTCGGTGGCGAGCGCACCGCCGGCGAGCGCAACTTCGGCGACCGGGCGGCCCGCGGCGGCAACTTCCGGCGCAACGACCGGCGTGAGCCGACCAACGGCGACCGCCGGTTCAGCAGCCCGCGCCCGGCGCGGAGCAGCAACTACTAGGCGACACAGCACCACGTAGCACCAGGTGGTTTCCGGCCGGGCCCGATGCGGGCCCGGCCGGAACCCGTTACCGTCGGTTCCTATGCCGACTCTGCCCGCCGCACGGTTCTGGGAGCGCCGGGATGTGCCCGGCGTCGAACACACGCTGGTCGACGCCCGTGACGGTCTGTATGCCCGAGGCACCCAGCAGGCCATCGATCCGATCCCCTACACGGCGCGCTACGAGATCCAGACCGACCCGGCGTGGGCCACGGTCCGGGTGGACGTGTCGGCCGAGGGCGCGGGCTGGGCCCGTACCCTGCGCCTGGAGCTTGCGGCCGGCCGCTGGCGGGTGACCACCGGCGAGCAGGGCAATCTCGACGCGGTCCTGACCTCGGCCGGGCATGCGGCCGCCGGCCTGCCCGGCACCGAGGACCCCGACCTGCTCTACGGCGCGTTCGACGTCGATCTGACCGGCTCGCCGCTGACCAACACGCTGCCGATCCGCCGGCTGGGCCTGCTGACCGCCGAAGCCGGGGTGGCCCACCGGATCAGCGTGGCGTGGGTGCGGCTGCCCAGCCTCGAGGTGGTGCAGGCCGACCAGATCTACACGCCGTTGGGCGACGGGGTGATCCGGTTCGCGTCGGACACGTTCAGCGCCGACCTGATCGTGGACGACGAGGGGTTCATCACCGATTACCCGACGCTGGCCCGGTGGGTCACGCCGTCTTCTTGATCCAGGTCAGGCAGCCCTTGTCGACGGTGGCGAACGGCAGGCCGTACGCCTCTCGGGACGCCATGTCGTAGGTGTTGTCCTCGCGCAGCGTCAGCTTGACGAACTCGAACAGCTTGCGTTCGCCGTACGTCTGGGCCATGCAGTCGATCGCGAAGTGGGCGAGCCCGTAGAACTGGTCGCCGGCCTTGTCACTGGCGTCGTCGGCCAGCGCGCTGGCGGCGATCGTCTTCGGCTTCCTGGCCTTGCGGAAGGCGTTGCGCACGCCTTGCCGCCGCCAGCTGTCCTTGGCGTGCCTGGGCGCCCAGCCGATGTATTCGGCCACGCCCTCGCTGAGCCACTGGTCCTGGCCGAAGTCGCGGGTGGACACTCCGCCGACCGTCACCACGTGACCGAGTTCGTGCTGCACCGTGGTCTCGAGCAGGCGTTTGTCGCTCAGTTCGCTCATCCGCAGGACGACGTCGGTGCCGGCGTTGTTGAGCGGGACCGCGTACGCCACCGTCCACTTGTCCTCGATGCCGCCGTACCAGGACTTCCAGACCTTGTCGTCGGCCAGGTAGACGCGGTAGCGCTGCTGCGGGTTGCCGACGAAGGCGGCGTACCGGTCGTTGATCACGGCCGCCTTCTCGGCCACGGCGAGCACCCGCTTCAGGTTCTTGGCCTGCTTGGGGGTGGCCGCCACGGTCACCCGGCGACCACGCTCGAAGACCAGGTCGCCGCTCTCCCACGGCATCGGCTGGAGGTAGTTGGGCTCCTTGATGTTCGACAGCGAGGTGATCACGTATCGGCCGCCGACCGGCTTGAGCGTGAGGGCCTGCTCGGCGCGCGGCGGCCCGGTGTCGGAGCTGGAGTTGAACTCGGGGCAGGTCGGCCGGCTCAGGCAGAACGCGGCGGACACGCCCATCAGCACGGTGGTGCCCTTGCCGCCGTCGCGCTGGTAGGCGTGGTACTCGAACTGGCTGACGCCGAGGCCCCGCAGCGAGGTGAACATCGTGCGGTAGCGGCTCTGGAGCATGCGTGACTTCGGGTCGACGGCCGCGAGCCAGCCTTTCTGGTCGCCCTTGAGCAGCGCGGCCGTCTGTTGCTGGAGCGACGCCTCGGCCTGCTCGAAGGGTGTGGCCGGCGGCTTCGCGCCGGCCTCGGCCGCGGGGACCGGCGCTGTGGAGGGCTCCGAGCGCCCGGGCGCGAACGCGATGATCCCGGTGGAGACGGCCACCGCGAGCGCCAGCACGCCGGCCGAGACCCCGACCGCCTTGCGCGAGACTCCCCGCGCGGGCGGCGGGGCGAAACTGGCCGGCGGGTTCACCACCTCGAAGGGCGGCGCCGGGGTGAAGGCCCCCGGCGGCGCGGGCCACGCCGGCTCGGGCCAGACCGCCCGCGGCTCGGGCCGCGCCTCCGGCCGGAGGGGTGGCTCCGGCCGGGCGAGCGCCGGAGAAGGTGAATCGTCTTCCACGTCTGGAATCCAACCAAATCTCGGGCGCGCGCGCCGCCCTTCGCTCGGTCAGTTTTCAGCGGGAGTCAGGGAACCGAGGGCCACTCGCCGCCGGCCAGGAAACGGTCGATGACCCGCCGGTGCGGCGTCAGGTCGAGGCCCTGCGCGGCGACCCAGGCGTCCGAGTAGTAGGTGTCGGCGTACCGTTCGCCGCCGTCGCAGATGAGCGTCACCACCGACCCCTGGCGGCCGGTCGCCCGCATCGCCGCGATCAGCCCGAACGCGCCCCACAGATTCGTTCCGGTCGATCCGCCCAGGCGCCGGCCGAGCACCTCCGACCCGGCCCGCATGGCCGCCAGCGACGCCGCGTCGGGCACGTGCACCATCCGGTCCACCACGGCCGGCTGGAACGACGCCTCGACCCGGGGCCGCCCGATCCCCTCGATGCGTGAGCTGCGGCCGGTGCAATGATCAAAATCGCCGCTGAGGTACGCCGGCCAGAACGCCGAACCCTCCGGATCGACCACGCACAGCCTGGTCGGGAAGCGGCGGTAGCGCGCGTAGCGGCCGATGGTCGCGCTGGTCCCGCCGGTGCCCGCGCCGACCACGATCCAGGCCGGCACCGGGTGCCGTTCCAGGGTCAGCTGGGCGTAGATCGACTCGGCGATGTTGTTGTTGCCGCGCCAGTCGGTGGCCCGCTCGGCGTGGGTGAACTGGTCCATGAAGTGCCCGCCCAGGTCGGCGGCGAGCCGGGTCGCGGTCGGCACCACCGTGGCCGGGTCGTCGGCCAGATGGCACTTGCCGCCCTGGAACTCGATCAGCGCGACCTTCTCGGGCGAGGTCGACGCCGGCATCACCGCGATGAAGGGCAGGCCGAGCATCCGGGCGAAGTACGCCTCGCTGACCGCGGTCGAGCCGCTGGAGGCCTCGACCACGGTGGTGTCCGGCCCGATCCAGCCGTTGCACAGGGCGTACAGGAAAAGGGATCTGGCCAGTCGATGCTTGAGCGAGCCGGTGGGGTGCGAGGACTCGTCCTTCAGGTAGAGGTCGACGCCCCACTCGGCCGGCAGCGGGAAGGGCAGCAGGTGGGTGTCGGCGGAGCGGTTGGCGTCCGCCTCGACGTGGGCGATGGCATCACGGGCCCAGACCCGCGCGGCTTCGTCACCGCGGTCGAGCTGATCCATTTCTACCCCAATCCGGGCTGCGGCCGGTTCTCCCACTTGGTGCTGAGCGCGATCGCGGTGCGGGTGGAGGCGACGCCGGGCGTCCGGTTGACCCGCACGATCAGCTGCTCGAGCTCGGCGATCGTGCCGACCCGCACGGTCAGCTGGTACGACTCGACGCCGGCCATGAAGTAGCAGGACTCGACCTCGGGCATCCCCCGCACCGCGGTCAGCACGTCGTCGGTGTCGGCGCCGGAGTCTTCGACGATGCCGATCAGCGCGGTGACGCCCAGACCGATCTGTTCGTGGTCGACCTCGGCGCGGTAGCCGCGGATCGTCCCGGCGGCCTCCAGCTTGCCGACCCGCTCGTGCACGGCCGGGGCGGAGAGCCCGACCTTGCGGGCCAGCTCGGCGTACGACGAGCGAGCATTCTCTCGCAGCAGGTCGATGAGCCGGCGGTCGATGGCGTCCATGGTTTCAGACCCTAAACTGCCGGTGCGCGTGGTTGTCTTGCGGAGGGGCAGCCTCACACCGCGTAGCAGGGTTAGGGTGCCAGGATAATGATCACTGTCGCAATCGGCTCTTTTTCCGCATTTCACGGACTTGCTGATAGGGCGATGCTCTAATTGCTGTACGTCCCGATCGAGCTCGCCGCCACTCACCGTGACCACGGCCGCTCCAACACACCGACGCGAGGAGGAGGCTGTGGACACGGGAGATCGTCTGCTGACGCCGGGCGAGGTGGCCGCGCTGTTCCGCGTCGACCCGAAAACGGTCACACGCTGGGCCGCTGCCGGCCGTATCGGCAGCATCCGCACACCCGGCGGTCACCGCCGCTTCCGCGAATCCGAGGTTCGCGCGCTGCTCGAGGGCGACGGCGTGGTCGAGGAGATGCGGGAGGACGATGCGGCCAACCGGCCACGCAACGGCGGCCCCTCGAACCCGGGGTCGAGTTACGGGCCACCCAACGGGCTGCGCTGAGCATTCAGCTCACCTGTCCAACGGGCGAAGAGGGTGTGCGTGACGCCGAGCGCGTCCAGCACCTTGCCCGCCACGAAGTCGACCAGCTGTTGAGCTGTCGCCGTCGCACCCGCGCCGTAGAAGCCAGGGCTGGCCGGTAGCACCACCGCGCCTGCATCATGCAGCGCGATGAGGTGCTCCAGGTGGGAGCGGGTGACCGGCGTCTCACGGGGCACCACGACCGTGCGCCGGCGCTCCTTCAGGTTGACCTCGGCGGCCCGCTGGAGCAGGTCCTTGGACAGGCCGATGGCGATGCCCGCGCAGGCGGCCGTGCTGGCCGGCACGACCACCATGCCGGCGGCCGGGTACGAGCCGCTGCTCGGGCCGGCCGCCAGGTCGGAGGCCGGCCAGTAGGTCAGGTCGGCGCCGAGGTCGCGGCCCAGCCAGGCCGCCACGTCGTCCTTCCAGTGCGCGTCCCGGACGGTCGCGCCGGTCTCGTCCAGCAGGGTCAGCCGGGCCGCCTTGGAGATCACCAGGTCGACCGGGTGGCCGGCGTCGAGTAGCCCGAGCAGGACCGTTTTCGCGTACGGGGTGCCGGACGCCCCGGAGACCCCGACGATCCAGGGCGTCCGCGGCGTCACAGCAGCACCAGGTCGAGCAGGGCGAACACGAAGAGTGCGATCCCGACGAAGCCGTTGGCCGTGAAGAACGCTCTGTTCACCTTGCTGAGATCACGAGGCGTGACGATCACGTGCTGGTAGGCGAACGCGGCCGCGGTCAGGGCCAGACCGACCCACCACAGCCAGCCCAGGCCGACCAGCGCGCCGAACCAGACGAACAGGGCGAAGGTCACCACATGGGTGACGGTCGAGATGTGCAGGGCGGTGCGCACCCCGAACCGGGCCGGCGTGGAGTGCACGCCGATCTGCCGGTCGATCTCCACGTCCTGACAGGCATAGATGATGTCGAAGCCGCCGATCCACAGACCGACCGCGACGCCGAGCACCCAGGCCGGTCCGGAGCCGGCGAACGTACCCGTGATCGCGATCCAGGCCCCGACCGGCGCGACCGCCTGGGCCAGGGCGAGCACGTAGTGCGGGAAGTTCGTGAAGCGCTTGGCGTACGGGTAGATCACCAGCGGGATCACCGCCAGCGGCGAGAGCACCAGGCACAGCCAGTTGAGCAGGCCGGCCGCCACGAAGAGGAAGACCAGGGAGATCAGCGCGCCGGTCCAGGCCGTGCGGACGCTCACGGCGCCGGTGACCAGTTCGCGGTTCTGCGTACGCGGATTGAGCGCGTCGATCTTGCGGTCGAGAATGCGGTTGGCCGCCATCGCGAAGGTCCGCCCCGCCACCATCGCGACGGTGATCAGCAGAAGGTCTTTGATTCGCACGGACGGCCACATGGCCACGAACGCCGAGAGGTAGGCGAACGGCAAGGCGAAGATCGAGTGCTCGACCTTGACCAGGCTGAGGAACGCTCTGGCCTTGCCCGGTTTCTCCGACAAGTCGGTCATATGCCGTACTCCTTCCACCGCTTGTCCACCAGGCCGACGACCTCGGGCGCCATCGTCATCTCCTCCGGCCAGCCGCGCGTGTAGCCCTCGGCCGGGAGCTTACGGGTCGCGTCGAGACCCGCCTTGCCGCCCCAGAACTGCTGGTAGGAGGCGTGATCGAGGTGATCGACCGGCCCCTGGGTGACCAGCAGGTCGCGGTCGTAGTCGACGTTGCCGAACGCCCGGAACGCCACCTCGCGGTAGTCGTGCACGTCGCAGTCCTCATCCACCACGACGATCAGCTTGGACAGCGACATCAGGTGGGCGCCCCAGATCGCGTTCATGATCTTCTGGGCGTGCTTGGGGTAGCGCTTCCGGATCGAGACGATCACGCAGTTGTGGAAGACGCCCGCCGCCGGCATGTCGTAGTCGACGATGTCCGGGATCAGCATCTTCAGCAGCGGCAGGAAGATCCGCTCGGTGGCCTTGCCCAGCCCGTGGTCCTCCTGCGGCGGCTTGGACGTGATGATCGAGTGGTAGACCGGCTGCTTCCGCATGGTCATCACCTCGACGTGCAGCACCGGGAACGGCTCGACCGGCGTGTAGAAGCCGGTGTGGTCGCCGAACGGCCCCTCGTCCTGCCGCTCCCCCGGCTCGAGATAGCCCTCGAGGACGATCTGCGCCTGCGCCGGGACCTGCAACGGCACGCTGACGCAGTCGACCATCTCGACCCGCTCGCCACGCAGGAACCCGGCGAAGAGGTATTCGTCGATGTCACCCGGCAGCGGCGCCGACGCGGCATAGCTGACCACCGGATCACACCCGATGGCGATGGCGACCGGGAGCCGCTGGTTTTTTCTTTCCGCGACGGCATGATGCGCGGTCGAGTCCTTGTGGATCTGCCAGTGCATGCCCAGCGTGTTCCGCGAGTGCTGCTGGAGCCGGTAGAGCCCGAGGTTCCGCTTGCCCGTCTCGGGGTGCTTGGTGTGGGTCAGCCCGAAGTTGTGGAAGATGCCGCCGTCGCCCGGCCAGACCTGCAGCCCCGGCAACTTGTCCAGATCGACCTCGTCGCCCTTCAGCACCACCTCTTGGCAGGGCGCCGACTTGACCTTCTTCGGCGGCAGCGAGGTGAGCTGCATGACCTTGCCCAGCCCCTCACGAATGCCGGAGAACCCGACCGGCAGCTCGGGCTTGATCATCGCCCCGATCCGGTCACCCACCTCGTCGAGGTTGTCGACCCCGAGCGCCATGGCCATCCGCTTCTCGGTGCCGAAGAGGTTGACCACAATCGGCATCTCGCCGCGGGTGGGCCGTTCGAAGAGCAGCGCGGGCCCGCCGGCGCGAACGGTGCGGGTAACCACCTCGCTGATCTCCAGCGTCGGGTCAACCGGAACGGTCACCCGCCGCAGCTCACCGGCCTTCTCCAGCGCCGAGATGAAAGACTGCAGGTCAGAGTACGGAAACCCACGAGCGGCCATGCCCCAAGTCTGGCACCGGCACCCGCCGGAAACGGATCAGGGTGCCAATCGTCACGATCCCTCCGCACCCGGTGGCGAGTTCGCCACATCGACGGCGAGTTTGATCTGCTGCCAGTCGCTCAGTGGCCGGCCGGGACCAAGCGGTTCGACGTAATCCCACAAGATGCCCGCTTGCGGCCCGCTGATCTGTGGAAGAACAAGGTGCGGCTGAACCGGGCTCGCCGTACTCACGATCTCATCGGCATTGAGCCAGACCGAGTCACATTCCCCGCACACCATCAGCGGCTGACCCGTCGCCACCACGACGCACGACAGGACCCACCCCGCTCGCACCACCCGCACAGGTATTTGTCGATCGAATCCAGCCGCTGCTCGAGAACCTGCTGCCAATACCTCATCAGCACGAGCGAAAGGGCAGGAAGCCATGCCCCGCGATCCGATGTGGTCGCGCTTCATCGTTGGACGTCATCACGTTCCCTCGCATTGACCATTTTCAGTGGCCAGGAGCCTATGTGCTGAAATGACTGACGTAAGTGAGATTCACGTCTGCCTGACGAGGGGCCGTCACCAGTGATCGTCGTCGGGCGTTGATCGTGCGTGAAGGTGCGCACTGTGGGACGGATTCTTGGGCTGGCCGGGCTGGTGTGCGCACTGGCCGCGACCGCGCCCGCGCAGGCTCGTGAGCTGCCCGCCTGCGGCGCGGGGGCGGCCTCGACCACGGCGCCGACGATGCCGGCGGGGAAGCGGACGCCGGGGGCGTGCCGGGCCGTGGGGCGGGTGCTGGAGTCGGCGATTCAGGTGCAACGGCTGCGGGTCGAGGCGACCGCCAGCGGGTATCACCATCTGGGGGCGGGCACCGCGGGTGAGTGGGGTGGGGTCTCGGGGCGGATCTCGGTGGTGGACGGGGCGATCCGGCCCAACACCTATGACTTCGTGGCCGGGCGGTTCATGGTCAAGCGGGACCTGGGCGGCGGGAACATCTCGTGGCTGGAGGCGGGCTGGGCCGAGACCGGGTGGGCGGGGGCCGGGCGGCAGCACGTCTACACCTACAACACCAACACCAAGAGCTGGCAGTTCTACGACCAGTACGCGCTGAAGCCGGGCGACCGGGCCTGGCTCGACCTGCACACCGACGGGCAGGGCGTGTGGCAGGCGTGGTTGTGGTGGAACAACCGGTGGAACCTGCTCACCGCGCAGCGGCTGCCGGTCGGCGGTAGCGCGTACGTCGAGCAGTACGTCGAGGTCTACGCCGACCCGCGCCGGGCCACCCGGATCGACGTGCCCGCCGTGACCGTGGACAACGTGCAGTTGCGCCCAGCCGGTGGCGGCGACCCGCGGTTCTGGCGGGCCGACGTGAACACGTTGACGGCGGACTCAGCCGCGCAGCGTACCGGCGGATTCTGTCTTGATTGGAAGACCCGTTACGACACCTGGACGGCCGGGGACTGCCCGGGGCTGGGGCTGCTGGGCGAGAAGCGCGCGGTCGAGTAGCGGACGACCAGCTCGGGCTCGAAGAACAGCTCTTCGCCGCCGGCCGGGCGCCCGTCGATCTGCTGGAGGAGCAGTGACACGGCGGCGTGGCCCATCGCGTCGACCGGCTGGCGGACCGTGGTGAGCGGCGGGTCGGTGAACGCCATCACCGGTGAGTCGTCGTACCCGACCACCGAGACGTCCCGGGGCACGGCCAGGCCCAGGCGGCCGGCCGCGCGCACCGCCCCGATCGCGGTCACGTCGCTCGCGCAGATCAGCGCGGTCGCCCCCTGTTTGAGCAGGTGGCCGGCGGCGACCTGGGCCTCGGCCATGGCGAACGGCGCCCGGCCGACCAACTCGCCGTTGAGCGCTTGGAAAGCCGCCAGTTTGCGCGCCGACGGCACGTGGTCCGGCGGGCCGAGCAGCAGGCCGACCCGCTCGTGACCGAGGGCCGCCAGGTGGTGGTAGGCCATCTCCACGCCGTGCCCGTCGTCGGTGCACACCTGCGGGAACCCGAGCCCCTGGACGGCCGCGTTGACCAGCACGGTCGGCAGCGCCCGCTCGCGCAGCGCCGCGTAGTGCGTGTGGTCGGCCGCCATCTCCTGGTAGCGCCCGCCCGCGAAGATCACCCCGGAGACCTGCTGGTCGAGCAGCAGCCGGACGTAGTCGGCCTCGGTCACGCCGTCGACCGTGCGCGTGCACAGCACCACGCTGAACGCGCGCTTCGCCAGCGCGCCGGCCATGGCCTCGGCCAGCGCGGGGAAAACCGGGTTGGTCATCTCGGGCAGAACCAGACCGACCAGCCGGGTACGTTCGCCGCGCAGCTTGTTCGGCCGCTCGTACCCGAGCACGTCGAGCGCGGTCAGCACCGCGTCGCGGGTGGCCTGGGAGATGCCGGGCTTGTCGTTGAGCACCCGGGACACGGTCGCCTGGCTCACGCCGACGTGCTGCGCGATGTCGGCCAGGCGGCGGCTGCTCATGCCTCGGAGTCTAGGAGCCAGACGGCCGTGTCCGGTGGCAGCGCCTTCCCCGGCGCCGAACTCAGGCCAGGCCGGCCCGCCCTGTAGATCGCGGCCGACCGCCACCACTCCATCGCCGGACTCCCTACCAGCCGCTGTTTCCGGGGCCACGGGTGATCTGGAAGCCGCTGTTGTTGGCCAGGGCCGGGCCGCCGGTGCCGGCGACGGTCACATAGCCGAACGTGCCGGAGCCGGGCGTGTTGAACTCCATGCCGATGGTCCCGGCGCCGCGGAACGCGACCCGCTCGAGCGTCAGCCCGTTGATCGGCACCTGCCAGCTCAGCAGCATTCCCTGGTACGAGCTGTCGACGACCTCGAGGTCACGCAGCACCACCGGCGCGGCGATCGGGTTGGCCGGCGCGTAGAGCCACACCGCCCCGATCGCGCTGCCCCAGTCGAGGCTGTACGAGCCGGCCCGGGTCAGCGTGTTCCGTTGCACCACCGTGGTCCCGCCGAACGGCACCGAGTCGTGCCAGGTCGACACCGTGACGCCGGCGCCCTGGAACACGATGTCGGTGATCAGGTTGTCCTCGATCCGGTTCGCGGCGCCGCCGTAGATCGCGGCGCCGTTCGCCAGCAGCGGCAGGGTCAGCGTGTTGAAGGCGAACACCGAGTCGCGTACGGTCCCGGCGTTCACCCACGACCACATGGCCAGGCCGTCGTCGCCGGTGTTGCGGGTGGTGCTCTGCTCGACGCGTACGTTGGACGTGTTGCCGTTGATGTTGGCCCCGTCGGCCATGGTGTTGCGGATCCGCAGCCCGACCGCGTAGAGCCCGGCCGCGCTCTTCACCCAGAGGCCGACCTTGGCGTGGTTGGTGGCCACGTTGCGGATCAGCGAGCCGGCGCCGAAGTCGCCCTCGATCGCCGCGTCCGAGTTGGGGCAGCAGTCCGGGTCGCGGGTGGTGACGTCGCCGTCGAAGGTGAAGTCGCCGAGCTGGGTGTTGCCGCCGGTGACGTAGAGGCCGCCGCGGCGGTTCTGTCCAAGCAGGACGGTGTGCCACAGGCCGGCGCCGCGGACATCGATGCCGGCCACGTCGACCAGCGAGCCGATCACGAAGCGGCCGGCCGGGATCCACAGGCCCCGGGCCGGGTTCGACCGGGCCGCGGACACGGCCGAGCGGAAGGCCATGGTGTCGTCCCCGGCATCGTTGGCGACCGCGCCGTACGACGTGACGCTGACATAGCCGGCCGGTGCGGGCTGCGGCGCCTCGGCCACCTCGGCGTCGACCAGGTCCACCGTCACGTACGCGGTCGCGGTCGTCTCCTTGACCAGCCGCAGCACGGTCCCGGCCGGGTAGGTCTGCGGCAGCAGCGTACGCACGTCGTCGAAGTAGCGGTGCGGCCGTTCGCCACCGGGCGCCCCGTCGAACGGATACGGCCCGTACATCCAGCTGTACTTCGACGTCAGCGGCAGGTCGGCGACCTTCGTGCCACCGATGTGGACCGCGAGCGGCGCGGAACTGTTGTCCGGCAGGCCCGCGCGAACCGTGATCGCGTTGGCCGGCCTGGTCAGCGTCACCTCGACGTACTGGCCGGCGCCGGTCAGTCGCACCGCCCGCCGCCCGGACGCCTCGGCCTGCTCGGTGGTGTAGGCCCGGCCCGCCGCGAGCACCGATCCGTTGGTACGCCCGGCTTCCGCCTCGTACGTGGTGTACGGCAGCGTCGCACCGCGCGCGGCCAGCGCCGTGCTCCCGGCGACCGCCAGGTTGTCCAGCTGCACGCCGCCGGAGTCGCCGCCGTCGACCTGGAAGCCCACGATGTTCACCCCCGCCCGCAGCGGCAGATCGCGTTGCGTGGTCTGCCATCCGGCGCCACTGGGCAGGCTGAGCTGCCCCTGCTTCAGGCCGTTGGCGTAGACCGACAGCGTGCGGTTCGAGCCCGAGGTGTTGCGGAAGCGCAGGGTGGTCGCGGCGGTCCCGGCCGTTTCCTTCCTGACGGTACGGAGGATCCGGGCGCCCGCCCCGAGCCCGGTGACGAACCCGTTCCCGGTGTACCCGGCGACATCCGTGGCGACGGTGGCCCCGGCCACGAAGCCGTCCTCCAGCTCGAGGCCGCTGCTCGGCGCCGACGGCGTGGTGACGGTCAGGTTGTCGAGGTTGAAGTTCCCGTTGTCGGCGGTGCCGTACTTCACCGCGACCACGTTGGCGCCCGCGGTCAGGCTGAGCCCGGCGTCGACCGTGCCCCAGGCGTCCCAGTTGGCCAGGGCCGGCAGGGTGACCTGCTGGGTCACGCCGTTGACGATCAGCGAGGCCGTGCGGGGCGAGCCGGTGCCGTTCGCATACCGCAGCGTGACCGTGCCCGCTCCGGCCAAGCCTGAGCTGACCGTGAAGGCGGCGGTGGCGTTGCCCCGGTTCCCGTCGACGAAGCCGCCGACATAGCCCGAGCCGGTGTAGCCGGGGTGTTCGGTTTCCACCCGGGCACCGCCGCTGAGCTGGGCCGCCTCGGCCTCCAGACCCACCGCCGCGGCCCCTTTGCTCTGAGCGCGTATAGGCAACACCCCGCGACCACTCTGAGCAGGCGCGACGGCTCTCTCCCCACCGCTCTGAGCGCGTATAGGCAACACCCCGCGACCACTCTGAGCAGGCGCGACGGCTCTCTCCCCACCGCTCTGAGCGCGTATAGGCAACACCCCGCGACCGCTCTGAGCAGGCGCGACGGCTTTTTCGCCACCGCTCTGAGCGCCTATAGGCAACACCCCGCGACCACTCTGAGCAGGCGCAACGGCTCTCTCGCCACCGCTCTGAGCGCGTATAGGCAACACCCCCGACGGCGCGGCGATCACGACCGCCGCCGCCACGGTGGCGGCGAGGAGGCTCGTCATCACGCCGCCCCCAGGATCTCGTTGACCTGCTTCTCGGCCGCGGCCAGCAACTGGTCGACGTCGGCGTTCCGGTCGGTCAGCACCTTCTGCATGGGCACGTCGAGGACGGCGTAGATCTGCTGCGCGAGCGGCGGTTCGAGCTTGAGCGGAATCTTCTCGACCGTGGCCGCGAACGGCGCGAAGTTCTCGGCCGGCACGTTGCCGAACCGCTTGCGGGCGGCCGTCAGCGCCTTGTCGGGTGCAGAGCCGGCCACCCAGAGGTTGGGCTGCGGCAGGCCGACCGGCTCCTTGTTGGCCGAGGCGCGCCGGGCAGTCTCGGTGATCCGGGCCGGGTCGAGGTTCTTGAAGTTGAGCCAGGCGAGCCCGGCCTTGATCTTGGCGGGGCTGAGCCCGGCCTTGAACAGGTAGCCGTCGCCGCCGCCCAGGGTGGCCCGGCCGTCCGGCATCGGGCCGAGCCCGAAGGTCGCGAAGTCGCCCTTGAACTGGTTGACGATGTTCACGATGTCGCTGCCGGTGCCCAGGTACATGCCGAGCTTGCCGCCGCCCATCAGGCGCAGCAGGTCGGAGTATTCGAGCAGTTGTTTCTCGCCCATCGACCGGTCGGTCCAGCGCAGGTCGCGGAGCTGCTGGAGGACCTGCCGGCCCTGGGGACCGTTGAAGGCGGCCGTCCAGGCGTCGCCCTGCTGGACCGCCACGTCGCCGCCGAGCGAGTACGTCTCCGCGGTGAAGTGCCAGCCCCCGGTGTTGGACTTGCTGTAGTCGCCGTACCCGGTCACGCCGTTGCCGAGGGCGGCCAACTTCTTGGCCGCCGCGCGTACCTCGGCCCAGGTCTTCGGGGGTTCGGCCGGGTCGAGGCCGGCCTTCTGGAACAGGACCCGGTTGTAGACCAGGCCCATCGAGTAGTTCTGCGACGGCAGGCCGTAGACCTTGCCCGCGTCGTCGGAGAAGATCCGCATCAGCTCGGGCCGGATGTTCTTCACCGCCGGCACGTCGCCGAGGTGCTCGCTGATGTCGGCGACCTGGCGCTTGCGGATCAGCGCCTGCGGGTCGGTGAAGTAGACGTAGAAGACGTCTTCCAGCTGGCCGCCGGCGAGCTTGGCCGAGAACGTCTGCGGGTCCATCATGCCCTCGCGGGCGTCGATCGTGATGGTCGGGAACTTCGCCTGGAACGCCTGCACGTCCTTCTGGAAGTTCGCCCGGTTGATCGGGTCGGTGTCCGGCGGCAGGCCGTTGACCACGATCGTCACCGGGCCGCCGGCTTCGGCCTGGTCGGCTGGGTCGTCGGTGGAGCACGCGCCGGCCAGGAACACGGAGGCCGAGGCACTGAGGAATAGGCGTCGTCGCATGAGGGGGGTCCCTCCATCGGAGCGTTCGGTGGAAGCGCTGCGCACGCCGATGTTAGGACCGTCGATGTGATGGAGTCCATAGTTCTGTGCAAGAACTAGATACTTAGGGGCCTATTTGTTTGCACGAGACTGCAAGGGCGCGGTGCTGCCGCGGAGAACCAACTCCGGATCGAAGGTGATCTCATCGGTGACCAGCAGCCGCCCGTCCAGCTGGGCGACCAGCGACGACACCGCCGCGGTGGCCATCTCGCGGATCGGCTGGCGCAGCGTGGTCAGCGGCGGATCGGTCATGGCCATGAACGTCGAGTCGTCGAAGCCGACCACCGAGACGTCGGCCGGCACGTCCAGACCCTGGCGCCGGACCGCCCGGATCGCGCCCAGGGCGAGCGCGTCGCTGGCACAGACGATGCCGGTGACCTGCTGCTCCAGGAGCCGCCCGGCCGCCGCCCGGCCACCCTCGACGCTGAACACCGTGTGTTCCACCGGACCGGCGAACCCGGCCAGCTTGCGCATCGACGGCAGGTGACCCCACGGGCCGAGGATCAGCCCGATCCGCGAGTGGCCCAGGCCGGCCAGGTGGGCGACCGCCTGCCGGACCGCGGCCGCGTCGTCGATGCTGACCTGCGGCACGCCCAGGTTCTCGTCGGCCGCGTTGATCAGCACCATCGGCAGCTTGCGTTCGGTCAGCCGGCGCACCTGCTCCGGGCCGGCGTCGGCGAAGCTGCTGCCGACGAAGACGATGCCGCCGACCTGGGTCCTCAGCAGCATCTGGATGTAGTGCGCCTCGGACACCCCGTCGGAGGTGCGCGTGCACAGCACCGGGACCAGGCCGCGCCGCACCAGCGACACCCCGATCACGTCGGCGAACGCCGGGAAGACCGGGTTGGACAGGTCGGGCAGGACCAGGCCGACCAGCCGGGCCCGCTCGCCGCGCACCGGCCGGGGCCGGGGGAAGCCGAAGACGTCCAGCGCGGTCAGCACGGTGTCGCGGGTGGCCTGGGCGACGCCCGGTTTGTCGTGCAGCACGCGGCTGACCGTCGCCTCGGACACCCCCGCGTACGCGGCAACGGCCGCGAGCCTGCTCGTCACGCGCTACAACTTACGCGTCATGCAAATCCTTGCAAGAAGTCATGCAAACAAGGGTCAGCCGGCGTTGGCGTACGAGTGCAGGCCCTCGAAGAACAGGTTGACGCCGAACAGGTTCATCAGCATCGTGGCGAAGCCGATCAGCGCGATCCAGGTGGCCGTGGTGCGCTTGACGCTCGGGGTCGCGCGGGCGTGCAGGTAACCGGCGTAGACGATCCAGGAGATGAACGCCCAGACCTCCTTCGGGTCCCAGCCCCAGTAGCGGCCCCAGGACGCCTCGGCCCACAGCGGACCGGCGATCAGGGCGCCGAACGTGAACAGCGGGAACGCGAACGCGTGCAGCCGGAAGGTGAGCCGCTCGAGCGTCTCGGCGGCCGGGACGCGCCGGCCCAGGGGGTACGGGAACCTCGTCCGGCCCTGGTCGTACCCCGACTTGATCAGGAACAGGGTGGCCGGCACCGCGCCGAACAGCAGGATGCCCGACGCCAGGATGATCGTCGAGACGTGGATGACGTACCAGTACGAGTTCAGGGCCGGGACCAGCGGGCCCACCGGGGTGTACGCGATCAGCCCGTTCGCGCCGAGCAGGACGACCATGGCCAGCGTCACGAACAGGCCGAGGTGCCGGATGGCCGGTCGCCGGCTGAGCACGCCCAGCCACACCACGGAGCCGACGAAGGACACCGACAGGATGAACTCGTACATGTTGCCCCAGGGCATCCGGTCGGCCGCGACCGAGCGGGTGACCAGGGTGCCGAGGTGGAGGGCCAGGGCCAGCGCGTTGACACCGACGCCGATCCGGCCGATCAGGGCGCCGCGGTCGGTGACCGCCTCGTCCTTCCAGGCCTCGCGGGCGGTCACCGGCGGTCCGCCGGCACCGACCAGTTCGCGGGCGGCCGCCCGGCCGATGTGGCTCCGGTTGCCGAAGGCGTACTCGGCGGCGAAGCAGACCATCGCGGCCAGGTAGGCCAGCACGGTGATCGCCATCAACTGGTTCGACAACTCCGCCATCACGCGGTCCCCTCGTCCCCTCGGGCGGCCTTCACGACACCCCGGAACTCGTCGGCGAAACCGGGATAGTCGGTACGTGGCAGGCCGCCGGCCTCCATCACGGTACGCCCGCCCGGGGCACCCTCGATGGCCAGGGGCGACATCCGGAAGAAGACCCGCCGGCGCCGCCCGTAGAGCGACGCCATCAGCCCGAGCAGGCCGAGGACCGCGCCGGCCAGCACGACCGGCAGGGTCGGATCGTCCCGGACGGCCAGCGTGGCGAACCGCTTGGTGCCGAGGAACTCCAGCTTCGTGCCGTCGTCCAGGGTCCAGGCCTGGCCCGGCTTCAGCTCGTGGGGCCGGCCGTCGCCGCTGACCCGCTTCAGCTTGCCGGTGGCGATCTGGCCGCGGTCCAGGGAGTACACCGATCCGGGCACGCCCGCGTCGACCCCGAGGTTCCCGCGGTACGCCGTGAGGAACAGCACCGGGTTGTTCTCGGCCGGGAACACCGACGTCGGCCGGTTGTCGTCACCCACCGTCGGCAGGTAGACGCCCTCGAAGCCGACCTGCAGGTTCTCGTCCCGCCGGTCGGTCTTCGGGTCGATGTTCACGTCCGGGAAGGTCGCGACGCCCTCGCTGGTGAACATGCCGTCGCGCGGCAGGAACGGCACCACCTTGGTCTGCTGCCGGCCGAACCGGTCGGTGTAGCGCAGCATCGGCGCGTACCCGTGGCCGATCAGGCTGACCGTGGCGCCGGAGAGCCGCAGCGGGTGGTTGACCCGGAAGTCGCGGGTGGTCTCCTTGCCGTCCTCGTCGACCAGCACGGTGGCGCCGAACGTCTTGGGCTGCCCGGTCGGCTGGAAGGTGACCGAGAACCTCTCCAGTTCCAGGCAGAACGTCGGAAGATCTTCCGGACCGACGCGCGCCCCGAGCTTGGACTCGTCGTACTGCGTCACCGCGTTGCAGAAACCACGGTCCTTGCCCTCGACCAGGAGGCGGTTGCCGTGCCAGCCGTACCAGGCGCCGAAACCCACGCCGATCAGCACGGCCAGCAAAGCGACGTGGAACAGCAGGTTGCCGGTCTCCTTGAGGTAGCCCTTCTCGGCGCCGACCGTCCACACGCCGCCCTCATGCTCCCGGAGCCGGGCCCGCCAGAGCCGCTTGCGCAAGCTTTCCGCAACGGCTGCGGCGACGGCCGCGGGCTCACCGGCCTGGTCCGCCGCCGGGGCGTGTTGCGGCAGGCGGTCCAAACGCTTCGGAGCATCCGGGGGTACGGAGCGGAGCGCGCGAAAGTGCTCCAGCAGCCGCGGCGCCACGCAGCCGACCAGCGACGTGAACAGCAGAAGGTAGACCGCGGCGAACCAGACCGACGCGTACACGTCGAACATGCCCAGCCGGTCGAGGAACGGGGCGAGGTCGGGGTGGGCGCGGAAGTAGCCCGCCACCCGCTCGATGTTGACCGAGCGCTGCGGCAGCACCGAGCCCGGGATGGCCGCGATGGCGAGCAGGAAGAGCAGCACCAGCGCGGTACGCATGCTGGTCAGCTGGCGCCACGAGTTGCGCAGGAAGGCCCACACCGGGTTGGCCCGGCGCGGCGGCGGCGCGTCCTGGGCTGCCCGGTCCTGCACGGCGGTCCGTTGCTTGATGGTCACAGCAGCGTCCCGGCGTCGTAGTTGAACGTGGTCAGCAGCCAGATCAGGAAGCCGTTCCAGCCGCCGGTGACCAGCGCCAGCCCGACCAGGATGAGCAGGCCACCGCCGATCCGGGTGACCCAGCGGCTGTGTCGCCGCACCGCCTTGAACACCCCGATGAGCTTGCGGAAGAACAGCCCGAACAGCACGAACGGCACACCCAGGCCGAGGCTGTAGGCCAGCGCGAGCACCACCGCCCGGTCGGTCTGCCCGGTGGTGGTGGCCAGGCCCATCACCGCGCCCAGGGTCGGGCCGGTGCACGGCATCCAGGACAGCCCGAAGATCGCGCCGAACACCGGGGCGCCGGCCAGCCCGGCGTTCGGCAGCTTGTGGATCCGGAACTCGCGCTGCATTCCCGGGACCACGCCGAGGAAGGCCAGGCCGAGCACGATGATCAGCACACCGAGGACGATCTCGAGCTCGCGCTTGTGCTGGAGGGCCACACCGATGTTCGCGGCCAGGGTGGCCAGCAGCGTGAAGACGACCGAGAAGCCGAGCACGAAGAGGCTGGTCCCGGCGAGCACCCTGCCCTTCGTACGCACCGGGGTGGCCACCGCGACCGACCCGGAGTTCTGGGTGTCCGAGCGATCGTTGGTGTCCTCCAGATCAGAACCGGCCAGACCGGTCACATAGGACAGATAACCCGGCATCAGCGGCAGCACGCACGGCGACAGGAAGCTGACCAGGCCGGCGATGGCCGACACGGCGATCGCGAGGATCAGCGGGCCGCTGCCGGCGATGCCCGCGAAGGTCTCGCCCATCAGGGCGTCCTCTCGGCGGCCACCCGCTCGACCAGCGGCCGCAACTCGGTGACCACGGTGGCCCGGCGCAGCGCGACCGCGATCTTGCCCTCACGGTCGAGGATCAGCGTCTGCGGGGTGCTCACCTGGTTGACGTCGAACTTCAGCGCGACCTTGCCGTCCGGGTCGAAGACGCTGGGGTACGTGACCCGGCCCCGCTCGAAGTCCCGGGCCGCGTCACGGTCGTCGCGCGAGTTGACGCCGATGAACGAGACACCCTTGGCCTTGGTCGCCTGGAACGTCTGCTCCAGGTCGTCCGCCTCGGCGCGGCACGGGTTGCACCACGAGCCCCAGAAGTTGACCACCACGACTTTGCCGCGGTCGGCCGCCACGTCGTAGGTGCCGCCGTCCAGCAGCTCGCCGGTGACGTCCTCGACCTGGGGGCGCTGGCCGGCCGGGCACTCGATGACGCCCTGGGTGGTGACGCAGTCGTCGACCCAGCTGTCGCTGCCGCAGCCCGCCAGCGCGCCGCCGGCGAGGACGGCCGTGGTGAGCAGCGCAACGAGGCGGCGCATCGGTCAGGCCCCCTTGGCCGTCCGGGCGCCCGGGGACATGGCAACCAGATGGGCGGCGGGTTCGGAGTAGTCGATGCCGGCGATCTTGCTGCCCTCGAACCGGAACGTCGTCAGGCTGGCCAGGCCGCACTGGCGGCGGCGCGGGTCGTGCCAGAGGCGCTTGCGTTCCACGTACCGCCGGAGGGTCCAGATCGGCAGCTGATGTGAGACGCAGACCGCCTCGTGTCCCTCGGCCGCCACCCGCGCGGCCTGGACCGCCTCGAACATCCGCTTGGCGATGGCCAGGTAGGCCTCGCCCCAGGACGGGGTGATCGGGTCGCGCAGCACCCACCAGTTGCGCGGGTCGCGGAACGAGCCGTCGCCCGGCGACACACCCTTGCCCTCGAAGTAGTTGGCGCTCTCGATCAGCCGCACATCGGTGGCGACGTCCAGCTTGTACTGAGCCGCGAAGGGTTCCGCGGTCTCCTGCGCGCGTTCCAGCGGGCTGGCCACGACATGGGTGACGTCGCGGTCCTTGAGCACCTCGGCGGCCGCCTTGGCCATCTGCACGCCCAGTTCCGACAGGTGGAAGCCGGGCAGCCGCCCGTACAGAATCTTGGTCGGGTTGTGCACCTCACCGTGGCGCAGCACATGGACGACGGTGGTGGACTCGCTCATCGACTCTCCCCCATGGCGGCCGCCGCGGCCCGGGCGGCGGGTGGCAACGCCTCCGCGATCGTCTCCAGCGCGGCCTCGTCCAGCGCCGCCGACACGAACCACGACTCGAAGGCGCTCGGCGGCAGGTAGACGCCCCGGGACAACATCTCGTGGAAGAACGCCTTGAACGCCCCGGCGTCCTGGGTCTTCGCCGTCTCGTAGTCGTGCACGTCGGCGCCGGTGAAGAAGATCGAGAACATGTTGCCCGCGTACGAGAGCCGGTGTGGCACCCCCGCGACGGTCAGCGCGTCGGACGCCAGCGCACCGACGGTCGCGGACAGCTCGTCGAGGCGCTTGTAGACGCCGTCGTCGGCCAGCCGCAGCGAGACCAGGCCGGCGGCGCAGGCCAGCGGGTTGCCCGAGAGCGTGCCGGCCTGGTAGACCGGGCCGGCCGGGGCCAGCCGGGACATGATCTCGGTGCGGCCGCCGAACGCCGCCGCCGGCAGACCGCCGCCCATCACCTTGCCGTACGTGTAGAGGTCGGCGTCCACCGGATCGAGGCCCTGCCAGCCGTTCCGGGTGACCCGGAAGCCGGTCATCACCTCGTCGACGATCAGCAGCGCGCCGTCGGCGTGGGCGATCTCGGCCAGCCGCTGGTTGAAGCCGTCACGCGGCGGCACCACGCCCATGTTGCCGGCCGCCGCCTCGGTGATCACCGCGGCGATCTGGCCCGGCCGCTCGGCGAACACCGCCTCGACCGCCGCGACGTCGTTGTACGGAACTACCACGGTGTCGGCCGCCGACGCACCGGTCACACCGGGCGAATCGGGCAGGCCCAGCGTGGCCACCCCGGACCCGGCCGCGACCAGCAGCGCGTCCACGTGACCGTGGTAGCAGCCGGCGAACTTCACGATCGTCGACCGGCCGGTGAAGCCGCGGGCCAGCCGGATCGCGGTCATCGTCGCCTCGGTGCCCGAGTTGACCAGCCGGACCTGGTCGATCGGCGTCCGGGCGACGATCTCGGCCGCCAGCTCGACCTCGCCCTCGGTGGGCGTACCGAAGCTGGTGCCCTTGGCCGCGGCGGCCTGGACCGCCGCGACCACCTCGGGATGGGCGTGGCCGTGGATCAGCGGCCCCCACGAGCAGACCAGGTCGACGTAGCGGCGGCCGTCGGCGTCGGTCAGCCACGAGCCCTTCCCCGATCGCATGAACCGGGGCGTGCCGCCGACCGCGCGGAACGCACGCACGGGTGAATTGACCCCGCCCGGCACGATGGCGCGGGCGCGGTCGAACAGGGCCTGGGAAACCGGGGCGTCCTCCGAGTAGGGGAACGGCTCGGCGCGGTATGAGGTGGTCACAGCGTCATCCATTCTGGCAGCGGCGTACGACCGAAGTGGCAAGAGGGTTGTTCATGTCACCTTGGGTGACCCGCGTGGGGCGCTCTCAACAGGAAGTCCGTGGCGGCTCGCGATAGGGTGAAGCGGTGGAGCGACCGGAGCTGTCCATCACGGTGCAGCGTGCCCCCGACGAGCTGACTTTCGTGCTCGCCGGTGAGATCGACGTGCTCACGGTGGCCAAGCTGAGCGCGCTGGTGAACGAGGAACTGGCCGACCCGCCCGCCCGGATGGTCCTCGACATGGCCGGTGTCACCTTCTGCGACAGCCAGGGCCTGGGCACCCTGGTGGTGCTCAGCCGCAAGGCCCAGCATGCACGCTCGGTGCTCAGCCTGGCCAACGTCGGCGACTTCCTGATGCGCGTGCTCGACATCACCGGCCTGCGTTCCGCCCTGATGATCAGCAGCGCTGTTCCGCCACTCCGGCCCTAATCGCGCGGGGAGATGTTCTGGGAGTGTCCGGGCGGTGGGTTGATGCGCTGAGTGCGCGGCCGCCCCGGTGGTTCGCTTTGGGCCCTGCTTGGGCTCACCTTGCTTTTCTTGGGTTTGTTGTTGCCTTGACGTGGGTGTCACGGCATAACGTCGACGCATGCTGATCGGGGAGCTGGCCGCTCGGGCCGGGACGTCGGCCCGCACGCTGCGTTACTACGAGCAGCACGGGCTGGTGCGGGCGTCCCGGGACGCGCGCGGCTACCGCTGCTACGACGACGCCGAGTTGCGGGTGGTTGGCGAGATCCGGTCATTGCTCGACTCCGGGTTCGCCCTGGACGACATCCGGCCCTTCGTCGCCTGCCTGCGCGCCGGCAACGAGGCCGGTCACGTCTGCCCCGACTCGGTGGCCGTGCTGCGCCGCAAACTGGCCGAGGTCGACGGGGTTCTCGATCAGCTCCACGCCGTCCGCGACCGGCTGCACGCCCAGCTGGCCGAAGCAATCGAGGAGCGCACCATCCGATGCCAGATGACCTGCTGAAAGTCGTCACCGACGCCACCTTCGCGGACGAGGTGCTGCTCAGCACCACCCCGGTCCTGGTCGACTTCTGGGCCGAGTGGTGCCCGCCCTGCCGCCCCCTGGCCCGGACACTGGCCACCCTGGCCCCGTCGTTCGCGGGCCGCATCGTCTTCGCCAAGCTGAACTCCGACGAGAACCCGGAATCGACCCGCGCCTACCGCGTGATGTCCATGCCGACGCTCCTGCTCTTCCGGGCCGGCCGCCCGATCACCACGATCGTCGGCGCCCGTCCCGCGGCCTACCTGCGCGCCAAACTCACCGAGGCCGTCGAGCCCTACGCCAACCACTAACGTTGGCCGGGTGTATGCCCGCCGATCCGCTCGTGTGCTGCTCGTCGACGGCCACGACCGGTTGCTGCTGCTCGGCAACCGGTTCTCGCACGGCGAGGTGTGGCTGACGCCCGGCGGCGGCAAGGGCCGGTTCGAGCCGCTGGCCAAGGCGGCCGCGCGCGAGCTGTTCGAAGAGGTCGGCCTGACCGTCGACCGGCGCGACCTGGGTGCGCCGGTCGCGTTCACCTCCGGGTACGCCGACCTGAGCTTCGCCAAGGGCACGTTCCGCGACGACTTCTTCTTCCACCGCGTCGACCACCACGACATCGACACCAGCCGCATGGAGGACCTGGAGCGCGGCTTCCACACCGGCCACCGCTGGTGGAGCCTCCCCGAACTCCGCTCCGCGACCGAGACCATCTACCCGTTCGGCCTGCCACCCCTGCTGACCGACCTGCTGGCCGGCCGCCGCCCCACCACCCCGGTCCAACTCCCCTGGCACCACTAGCGAGCTTCCAGCGTGGAGGTCCCGCCGGCCGCCGTTCGTGGCAGTGGTAGGCCCTGACGGCATTCCGGGCCGCAACGCCGCGCTGCTCTACCACCGTTCGTGGCAGTGGTAGGCCCTGACGGCGCCGCCGGTCCCCACACCGCTCGCGTCCCTTACCGCACCACCCGTTAGCCAGAGGGAGCCGGCGACGGTGAGGACGAGCATCAGCGCAGACCGCCGCCCGGAAAGCTCTCTAGAACGCGCGGGTCAGGTCCTCGATGAGGGCGGCTCGGGTCTGTTGGACGGCCGGGTCGGAGGTGGGGTGCCAGGGGCAGGCGATGTCGAGGGCGACCACGCGGTTGGTGTCGACGATGCGGCGGACCGCGTGCAGGACGTCGGCGGCGGCCGGGCCGTCGGGGGCCTCGAAGAGCAGGCCGGGCAGTTCGCCGGGGTCGATCACGTCGAGGTCGACATGGACGATCAGCGGGCCGTCGGGGAGTTTCGCCACGTCCAGGTCGGTCACGCCGGTGCGGAGGATCGCGCTGGTGCGGAGGAACTCGGCCTCGGCGGGATCGAGGTCGCGGGCGTCGACCAGGACGCTGCGGGCCTCGGCGACCGGGCGTACGCCCAGCGGGGTGGCCAGGCGGTCGGCGTGGGCGCCCTGGAGCAGGCGCAGGGACAGGCCGCCCAGGTAGCCGGAGGTGCTCGTCTCCAGGGTGTGGACGTCGCCGTGGGCGTCGAACCAGATCACCGCCGGGTCGTGGCCGGCCCGCTGGGCGCCGGCCAACGTGGCCATCGCGACCAGGCAGTCGCCGGAGAGCACGATGGTGTCGCCGTCGGCCTTGATCTCGGCGGCGATCGCGTCGGCGGCCGCGTCGTGCAGGGCGACCAGGCGGGACCAGAGGTCGCCCTGGGGCAGCTCGGGGGTGATCGCCGAGACGGCCGCGGTCACCGGCAGCAGGTCGTCGGCCAGGCGGTGGTCCTGGTGGTACGGAACGAGGATCATCAGTGGCCCCAGCGCGCCTTCTCCAGCAGTTCCAGGGCCTCGACGGCGGCGTTGTCGCCGTTCGCGCGCAGCACCCGGGCGGCCTCGTCGACCGTCTCGGTCAGTTTCTGCCACTGCGCGTCCCGCTCGCGGGTCGCCTCGCCCTGGGCCTTGAGCTGCTGGGTCTTGGTCCACAGCTCGACGAAGATGGACACCTTGGCCCGCAGCACCCACGGGTCGAACGGCTTGGTCAGGTAGTCGACCGCGCCCACCGCGTACCCGCGCAGGGCCAGCTGGGCGTCCCGGTCGGCCGCGGTCAGGAAGAGGATCGGCACGTGCCGGGTGCGTTCCCGCCGCTTGATGTGGCTGGCCGTCTCGAAACCGTCCATGTTGGGCATCTGGGCGTCCAGCAGGATCACCGCGAAGTCGTCGGTGAGCAGCTGTTTCAGTGCCGCCTCACCGCTCTCCACGGCCACCGCCGTCACCGGCAGGCCCTGCAGGATGGCCTCCAGGGCGAGCAGATTGTCCCGCCGGTCGTCCACCAGCAGCGCTTTGGCCCGGTCAGCCACGCTCAGCCACGCTCCGTCTCGGTCTTGTCGGCGTTGACCCAGCGGGCCATCAGCTCGATCAGCTCATCCAGGTCGACCGGTTTGGTGATGTAGTCGCTGGCGCCGGCGGCCAGCGCCGACTCCCGGTCGCCGGGCATCGCCTTCGCGGTCAGGAAGACTACCGGCAGGTCGCGGAAGCGCTGGTTGCGCCGGATCCCGCGGGTCGTCTCGTAGCCGTCCTGGTCAGGCATCATCGCGTCCATCAGCACGATGTCCACCTCGGGGTGTTCGGCCAGCTTGCGGACGCCGTCCACGCCGTTGTCGGCGTAGAGCACGTTCAGCCCGTGCATCTCCAGCGCGCTGGTCAGGGCGAAGACGTTGCGTACGTCGTCGTCCACGATCAGCACGGTCGCGCCGTCGAGCTGGCGGCTGGCCGGGGTGACCACGTGCTTGTCCTCCGGCCGCGAGTTGATCAACGGGAAGTCGAAGGTCGGCGGCGAGGTGCGGGGCGGGGTCACCGCGGCCGGTGGCGGCAGGAGCGGCGCGGGCATGGCATCGGGTACGAACGAGTCGGGCATGAACAGCGTGAAGGTGGAGCCCTCGTTCGGCACCGACTGGACCACGATCTCGCCGCCCAGCAGCGCGGCCAGTTCCCGGCTGATCGACAGCCCGAGCCCGGTGCCGCCGTACTTGCGGCTGGTCGTGCCGTCGGCCTGCTGGAACGCCTCGAAGATCAGGCTGAGCTTCTCGTCCGAGATGCCGATGCCGGTGTCGGTGACCGCGAACGCGACCACCTGACCGGCCTGGCGCAGCGACGGCATGTCGAAGTCGGTGCCCGCCTCGGCCGCCGTGATGCTCAGCGTGACCAGGCCGTTGTCGGTGAACTTGACCGCGTTCGCGAGCAGGTTGCGGAGGATCTGCTGGAGCCGCTGCGAGTCGGTGACCAGCACCGCGGGCAGGTCGGTGGCCAGGTCGACCCGGAACTCGAGGCCCTTCTCGTCGGCCTGCGGGCGGAACGCCTGCTCGACGTAGCTGCGCAGGCCCTCCAGGTCGACCTGGTCGGGTTCCACGTCCATCCGGCCGGCCTCGATCTTGGACAGGTCGAGGACGTCGTCGATCAGGGACAGCAGGTCGGAACCGGCGCTGTGGATCGTACGGGCGAATTCGATCTGCTTCTCGGTGAGGTTGGCGTCGGGGTTGTCGGCGAGCAGGCGGGCCAGCAGGAGCAGCGAGTTCAGCGGGGTCCGCAGCTCGTGGCTCATGTTGGCGAGGAACTCGTTCTTGTAGGCCGACGTACGCGTGAGCTGTTGGGCCTTCTCCTCCAGGCCGAGCCGGGCCAGTTCGATCTCGCGGTTCTTGGTCTCGATGTTGGCCTTCTGGTCGCTCAGCAGCTTGGCCTTGTCCTCCAGTTCGGCGTTGGTGCGCTGGAGCTCGGCCGACTGGTCCTGCATCTCCCGGGCCAGCCGCTGGGACTGGGAGAGCAGCTCCTCGGTGCGCCGGTTGGCCTGGATGGTGTTGAGCGCGACGCCGATGCTGGCGACCAGCCGCTCGAGGAAGGTGAGGTGCAGGCCGGAGAACGCCGCCACCGACGCGAACTCGATCACGCCGAGCATCTCGCCCTCGAACACCACCGGCAGCACGACCAGGTCGTTCGGCGGCATCGACATCAGCCCGGACCGCATGGTCAGCACACCGTCGTGCGTCGCGCGGACCCGGATGGTCCGCCGGCTGACCGCGGCCTGGCCGACCAGGCCCTCGCCGGGCCCGAACGTCACCTCGTGGTTGCGGGCCACGTAGCCGTACGAGGCGGCCAGCCGCAGGCGCATCACCGCCTGCTCGTTGTCGACCAGGAAGAAGGCCCCGAGCTGGGCGTCGACCAGGGGCGTGACCTCGGTCATGATCATCCGGCAGACCTCGCCGGGGTCGCGCTGGCCCTGCAGCAGACCACCGATGCGGGCCAGGTTGGAGTCGAGCCAGCCCTGCTCCGCGTTGGTCTTGGTGGTGTCGCGGAGAGTGACGATCATCTGGTTGATGTTGTCCTTGAGCTCGGCGACCTCGCCCTGCGCCTCGACCGACACGCTCTGGGTCAGGTCGCCGCGGGTCACCGCGGTGGACACCTCGGCGATCGCGCGCAGCTGGATGGTCAGCGTGGCGGCGAGCTGGTTGACGTTGTCGGTGAGGTCTTGCCAGGTGCCGGAAACGCCCTTGACCTGGGCCTGACCGCCGAGCTTGCCCTCGATGCCGACCTCCCGGCCGACCCGGGTGACCTCGGTGGCGAACGAGCTGAGCTGGTCGACCATCGTGTTGACGGTCTCCTTCAGCTCGGCGATCTCACCCTTGGCGTCGACCGTGATCTTCTGGCTCAGGTCACCCTTGGCCACCGCGGTGGTGACCGAGGCGATGTTGCGCACCTGGGCGGTCAGGTTGGAGGCCATGTAGTTCACGTTGTCGGTGAGGTCGCGCCAGGTGCCGGCCACGCCGCGGACCTGGGCCTGACCGCCGAGCTTGCCCTCCGAACCGACCTCGCGGGCCACCCGGGTGACCTCGTCGGCGAACGAGCTGAGCTGGTCGACCATCGTGTTCACGGTGTTCTTCAGCTCGAGGATCTCGCCCTGCGCGTCGACCGTGATCTTCTGCGACAGGTCACCCTTCGCGACCGCGGTGGACACCTGGGCGATGTTGCGCACCTGGGCGGTCAGGTTGGTCGCCATGTAGTTCACGTTGTTGGTCAGGTCGCGCCAGGTGCCGGCCACGCCACGGACCTGGGCCTGACCGCCCAGCTTGCCTTCAGAACCCACCTCACGGGCCACCCGGGTGACCTCGTCGGCGAACGAGCTGAGCTGGTCGACCATGGTGTTGACCGTGGACTTCAGCTCGAGGATCTCGCCGCGGGCGTCGACCGTGATCTTCTGGCCGAGGTCGCCCTTGGCCACCGCGGTGGTGACCGAGGCGATGTTCCGCACCTGGTTGGTCAGGTTGGTCGCCATATAGTTCACGTTGTCGGTGAGGTCGCGCCACGTACCCGCGACGCCCTTGACCTGGGCCTGACCGCCCAGCTTGCCCTCCGAACCCACCTCACGGGCCACCCGGGTGACCTCGTCGGCGAACGACGACAGCTGGTCGACCATGGTGTTCACGGTGTCCTTCAGCTCGGCGATCTCGCCGCGCGCGTCGACCGTGATCTTCTGGCTCAGGTCGCCCTTGGCCACCGCGGTGGACACCTGGGCGATGTTCCGCACCTGGTCGGTGAGGTTGTTGGCGAGCTGGTTCACGCTCTCGGTGAGGCTGCGCCAGGTGCCGGAGACGCCGCGGACCTGGGCCTGACCGCCCAGCTTGCCCTCGGTGCCGACCTCGCGGGCCACCCGGGTCACCTCGTCGGCGAACGACGAGAGCTGGTCGACCATCGTGTTGACGGTGTCCTTGAGCTCGAGGATCTCGCCCTGCGCGGCCACCGTGATCTTCTGCGACAGGTCGCCGGTGGCCACCGCGGTCGACACCTGGGCGATGTTCCGCACCTGGCTGGTCAGGTTGGACGCCATCGAGTTCACCGAGTCGGTGAGGTCCTTCCAGGTGCCGGCCACGTTCGGCACCTGGGCCTGGCCGCCCAGCTTGCCCTCGGTGCCCACCTCGCGGGCTACCCGGGTCACCTGCTCGGCGAACAGGCGCAGCGTGTCGGTCAGCCCGTTCATCGTGTCGGACAGCGCGGCCACCTCGCCGCGAGCCGAGACGGTGATCCGCTGGGTCAGGTCGCCGCGGGCCATCGCGGTGGCCACCTGCGAGATGGACCGCACCTGGTGGGTCAGATTGGAGGCCATCGTGTTCACCGAGTCGGTGAGGTCCTTCCAGGTGCCGGCCACGCCGCGGACGTCGGCCTGGCCGCCCAGCTCACCCTCGGTGCCCACCTCGCGGGCGACCCGGGTCACCTCGTCGGCGAACGACGACAGCTGGTCCACCATCGTGTTCACGGTTCGCCCGATTCGCAGGAATTCACCCCGGAGGGGTCGCCCGTCCATCTCGAGTGCCATGTGCTGGGACAGGTCGCCGTCGGCCACGGCCACGATCACCCGGGAGATCTCGGTGGTCGGCCGGCCCAGGTCGTCGATCAGCGAGTTCACCGAGCGCACCGAGTCGGCCCACGCTCCGTCAAGACCCTCCTCGTCGAGGCGTTCGGTCAGCCGCCCGTCCCGGCCGACGATCCGGCTGATCTTGCGTACCTCCAGCGTCTGCCGCTCCTGAAGCGACACGACCTCGTTGAACGCATCAGCCACCTCGCCCGCGGTGCCGGACCATCGCGGCAGGCGTACCTTGAGATCGCCACGGCGCACCCGCCGCAGCGCCTCAGCCAGTTCGCCGAGCAGAGCGCCGTCGTCGGGCGCGCCGACGCTGACCTGTTTGGCCGCAGTCATGCTGTCCTCACTCGCTGTCCACCGACATAGGGTGCTTCATCATCCCTCGCCCGAGCGGGTCAATGCGAGACACAGCTTTGTGCATCGAGCCGGGATCAGGAGAGGATGCTGACGTGTCGGTTGAAGCGGGCGCCGTGAGCGCGCTGGTCCGCCGGGTCCGGTTGCCCAACGACCGGCGCACGCCTGCCGCCGCCCGCGCCCTGGTCCGCTCGGTGCTCGAGGAAGCCGGTCTGGATGCGCTGCTCAACGAGGCTCTGTTGCTCACCACCGAGCTTTCCACGAACGCGGTGGTGCACGCCAACACCGAGCTCGACATCGAGGTCACGGCCGATAACGAAGGCCTGACCGTCACCGTCACCGACTTCGCGCCGGGCCCGGTCGAGCAGCTCGCGGTCGGCCCGCGCAACGAGACCGTGGACATCGGCGAGGTTGCGGAGCGTGGCCGCGGGCTGCTGCTGGTCGACCATTTCGCCAGCCGTTGGGGCACTGTTCACGAGGGCACCGGCAAGGGTGTCTGGTTCCGGCTCGAGGCCAGGGCCGGCGGTACGGCGGTGGCCACGGCCGTTCCCACCGGTGCCGCGCCCGAGGCCGACCTGCCCAGCGTCGGCGCGCTCGCCACGCTGCTGGAGGTCCGGCCCGAGCGCAGCACCGAGGAGGGTCTCGCCGACTTCGCCCTCGAGCTGCTCTCCCGCCTGGCCCGGCTGACCGGCGCGGCCGGCGGCGTGGTGCGCCTCGACCGCGGCGACGGCACCGGACGTCAGATCATGGCCCGCTACGGTCGCGCGCCCCGGGACGACGCGGCCACGATCCGGGTCGGGCTCACCGTGCAGCGGCCGTACGCCGGCGAGCTCGAGCTGGATGCCTCCCCCGACGGGTACGGGCGACCGCTCGCCGAGATCGTCGCCGAGCGCCTCGCGCTGCACCTGGAGAACGACCGGCTGCGCCGCGCCGACCTGCGCCGGCAGACCTGGCTGACCTTCCTGGCCGAGGCCAGCGAGCTGCTCGCCCAGTCGCTCGACGTCAACCTCACGATGGCCCTGATCCCCCAGCTGGTGGTGCCGCGGCTGGGCCAGTGGTGCGCGGTGCACACCACCGACGCCTGGGGCCGGCTCCAGCTGGCCGCGGCCACCCACGCCGACGAGGCGGCGGTCGCCCAGCTGCACGCCACCCTGGCCGAGACCGGTACCGACTCGATCGTGGCCCGGCTCGAGGAGGCGTCCCGGCTCGGCACGCAGGTGATGTTCGGCACGCCCGCCGAGGGCTTCGCGGTGCCGCTGGTGGCCCGGGGCCAGCGCCTCGGCACGCTGGCGATCGGCCGCCACCTGACCCACCGGCACGACGCCGACGAGGTCGCGGTGCTCGAGGACGTGGCCCGCCGGGCGGCCCTGGCCATCGACAACGCCCGCATCCACGACGAACGGCGCAAGGTCGCGCGTACGCTCCAGGCCTCGCTCCTGCCCCCGGCCCTGCCACACGTCGACGGCGTCGGGTTCGCCGCCGAGTACGTGCCCACCGGCAGCGAGGTGGGCGGCGACTTCTACGACGTGGTGGCGTCGGAGAACGGCTGGGTGGTGGTGGTCGGCGACGTCTCCGGCAAGGGCGTGCAGGCGGCCACGGTGACCGGCCTGGTCCGCGACGTGATCCGGATCCTGGTCGACGACGGCAAGCCGATGACCGAGATCCTCTGCCGGGTCAACCGCACGCTGGTGCAGCGGGGCGGCGGCCGGTACTGCACGCTGGCGATGGCCTCGGTGGTCCAGGAGAAGGACGGCACCCTCTCGGTCTGCCTGCACCTGGCCGGCCACGACCGGGCGGTGCTGGTACGGGCCGACGGCAAGACGTCGTTCGTGGGCGAGGGCGGCACGGCGCTCGGGCTGCTCGAGACGATCTCGTCGCCGGACGCGCAGATCACCCTCGATCCGGGCGACTCGCTGATCTTCTACACCGACGGGGTGACCGAGCGGCGGCGCGGGCGCGAGCTGTTCGGCACGGCCCGGCTGCGCGAGGCGGCGGCGCCGCTGGCCGGCTACCCGGCCGACGTGATGGCCGCCCGGCTGCGCTCCACCACGATCAACTACTCGGTCGAGGAGCCGCGCGACGACATCGCGATCCTGGTCCTGCGCAACGACGCCTGAAACTGTCGTACGCCGGTGGCAGGCTCGTCGGCATGCCGAAGACCTCGTACTACACCGCGACCACGCTCGACGGCTACATCGCCGACGCCGACAACTCGCTGCAATGGCTCTTCGAGGCCGACTCCGGCGACAACTCGGAGTTCGCCGACTTCTTCGCCTCGGTCGGCGCCTTCGCGATGGGCCGCACCACCTGGGAGTGGGTCATCGACCACGAAGACCTGCGCGCCGATCCGGGCAAATGGCACGGCTACTACGGTGACGTCCCGGCCTGGGTGTTCAGCAACCGCCCGCTCGAGCCGGTGCCCGGCGTCGACGCCCGGTTCGTCCGGGGTGATGTGCGCCCGGTGCACGCCGAGATGACCGCCGCCGCCGCCGGGAAGGACATCTGGCTGGTCGGCGGTGGTGAGCTGGTCGGGCAGTTCGCCGACGCCGGGTTGCTCGACGAGTTGATCGTCGGCGTCGCCCCGGTCACGCTCGGCGGCGGCGCTCCGCTGCTCCCCCGCCGCCTCGAGTCGTCCCGGCTGACGCTGACCGGGGTGCGGCAGGTGCATCAGTTCGCCTATCTGACGTACGCGGTCAGTTAGGCATTTCGGCCGTATTTGTCCGCTGCGGGTGGCATCGTGGTCGTCGTGAAGACGCAGTACTACACCGCGACGAGCATCGACGGATACATCGCCGACTCGGACAATTCGCTCGACTGGCTGTTCGAGGTCGACGAGGGCACGGACAACCCGTTCGGCGCGTTCTTCGCCGGGGTGGGCGCCTTCGCGATGGGCGCCACCACCTACGAGTGGATCCTGGCCAACGACAACCTGCTCGACGAGCCCCAGAACTGGCACGACATGTACGGCGGCGTGCCGTGCTGGGTCTTCACCCACCGTGACCTGCCGCCGGTGCCGGACGCCAACATCTTCTTCATCAGCGGCGACGTGAAGCGCGTCCACGAGGCCATGGTGGTCGCCGCCCAGGGCAAGAATGTTTGGCTCGTGGGTGGCGGCGACCTGGTGGGCGAGTTCGCCGACCAGGGGCTGCTCGACGAGATCATCCTGGGCGTGGCGCCGGTCACCCTGGGCGCCGGGGCGCCGCTGCTCCCCCGCCACCTGTCGGCCCACCAGCTCGCGCTCACCCAGGTCGCCCAGATGGGCCAGTTCGCCTATCTCAGCTATGCCGTGGGTTCGCTGGCCGACTTCGGCCGCCACAAGGCCGCCGAGGTCCTGAGCAGCCACGACCCGTCCGAGCCGGCCGCGATCATCCGTTAGAGCGTCACACCAACAGCTTGCGGTAGACGCGGTAGTCGGTGGGGACGGCCAACATCGGGGCGAGCGCGGGATAGTGCTCTTCGATGGCGCCGATCCTCGTCTGTTCGTACCCCAACCGGGTGTACCAGGCGTGCAGGAATTCCTTCGACGCCAGCCTGCCCTCGCGTGGGACCAGCAGCTCGAGCTGCATGGCACGGCGGCCGGTGGCCCGCACCGCCGACTCGGCCCAGGCGACCAGGTCACGGCCGATGCCCTGGCCCCGCCGCGCGGGGTCGGCGGCCAGCAGGCCGAACTCGCCCGTCTGGTCATCGAGCAGCTGGACCCGGACCACCCCGGCCAGCCGGCCGTCGCGCCGATCGGCGACCAGCTCACCGGCGGCCAGCAGCGACGCGACCTCGTTCGGGTCGGTGCGGGTGGCGCCCGCGTGCCACAGGCCGCGTTCCGACTCGTCGTAGACCAGGTTCACCAGCCGGGTGATGTCGTCGACGAGGGCGGAGTCGGCGGCGGTCAGGCGTTCGATCATCGGACCATCAAACCGCGTCAGAACAGCTCGCGGCGACCGGCCATGTCGACCTCGCGGGCGATCGCGGGTGGCGCGCCGATGATCACCGCGCGGCCGCTGCGGGCCATCAGCACGCTGCGGACCGAGTCGACGATGCCCTCGACGCGCTGCGGTTCGAGGTCGCCGGGCAGCACGGCGTGGACCGTGCCGACGCCGGCCGAGCCCCGGATCGGCACCGCGCCGCCGGCCGCGTCGCGCAGGGCGTACACGGCGGCGTGGAGGTCTTCGATGCGGACCGAGATGCGTAGCGCGACGTCCTTGACGCCGAACGGGTAGCGGCCCCACCAGGTCGGCGCGATCTCGGCGACCTCGGCGCCCGGGCCCAGGGACCGGGCCAACCGGCCGGCCCGCTCGACCACCGACTGGGCCCCGCCCTCGAGCAGGACCGAGACCGCGCCGGGCGGTTGGGCCGTGGTGCGGCCGCCGGGCGCGG
This sequence comes from Actinoplanes sp. NPDC089786, assembly GCF_040684855.1. Lineage (NCBI taxonomy): Bacteria > Bacillati > Actinomycetota > Actinomycetes > Micromonosporales > Micromonosporaceae > Actinoplanes > Actinoplanes sp. NPDC089786. The sequence continues at coordinate 79,623 of NZ_JBFBGU010000008.1, read as the reverse complement.
GCGTGGGCAGGTCGACCTCGACCGCGCTGGGATCGACCTGTTGGGCCAGGGCCTCGTCGACCAGGTTGTGGACCTGGAGCGGGGTGGACACCGGCACCGAGACCCAGCGCCGGGCGGCCGGCAGCGGTTCGAGGCGCAGGGCCGCGGAGAGGAGCACGCCGTCGAAGTCGTCGCCGACCAGCTCGGCCTCGCGCCTTTGCCCGTCGGCGTCCACATAGCCCACCCCGGCGACCTGGCCGGCCGGGGCGCCGTACTTGTGGCGCAGCGGGCCGGACTCGTTGGTGGCGAGCATGCCGCCGACGGTGGCCGATCGGGACGGCGGGTCGACCGCCAGCCGCTGGCCACGCAGGGCCAGGGCGGCCTGGAGCGCCCGCACCGGGGTGCCCGTGCCCACCTCGGCGGACAGTTCGGACGGACGGTGGTTCCACAGGCCGCCGAGGCGCCCGGTGTCGACCAGGAGGTCGACGCCGGCCGGTGGCGTACCCCAATCGATCTTGCTGCCGGACCCCCGCGCCCGCGCGGCGAGCCCCCGCTCCGCCGCGATCCGCAGGGTGTCCTCGACCTGACGCGCGGTGGCGGGCACGGTGACGAAGCTGACCCGCCGGCCGCCGACGGTGTCGATCGACCGGGCGGTACGCGCGAAGTCGGGGCCGCTGATGTCGGCCAGCGCGCGCAGCACCGGCTCACGGCGTGGTGGTAACGGAGGCGAGCCATTCGTCGCGGGCATCACACATTCCCCTGACATCGATGACCCCGAAGATCGTCCATTCTGGCGTATCGTACACATGTTCTAATCGCCCCGGGGAGGGCTGTTCATGCGACTAGTCACACCTGACATGGGTGAACTCGCCGGTATCCTGAGCGGGGTGACGAGCAATGTGCCTTCGGCCGCCCGTGTGCCCTCGGAGCGGACCTTCCACGGCGACACGGTGACGGACGACTATTCCTGGCTGGCAGATAAGGACAACCCCGACACGATCGCCTATCTGGAGGCCGAGAACGCCTTCGCCGAACAGGCCACGGCCCATCTGGCCGGCCTGCGCGAGACGGTCTTCGGTGAGATCAAGGCGCGTACGCAGGAGACCGACCTGACCGTCCCGGTCCGCAAGGGCGAGTGGTGGTACTACACCCGCACCGAGGAGGGCAAGCAATACGGCATCCACTGCCGGGTGCCGGTCCGTCCAGGTGAGACCGATCCGCCGGCCGAGGGTGCGGCGGGTGAGCAGGTGCTGCTCGACGGCAACGTGCTGGCCGAGGGCAAGGAGTTCTTCCAGCTCGGCGCGTTCGACGTGAGCCCCGACGGTCACTGGCTGGCCTACTCGACCGACTTCACCGGCGACGAGCGGTTCACGCTTCGGGTCAAGGACCTGCGCTCCGGCGAGGTGCTGGCCGACGAGGTCACCGATACGGGTTACGGCAGCGCCTGGTCGCTCGACGCGTCGGTGCTGTTCTACATCACGGTCGACGAGGCCTGGCGTCCCTACCGCGTGTGGCGCCACATCATCGGCCGCCCCGCGTCCGGCGACATCAAGATCTTCGAGGAGCCCGACGAGCGCTTCTTCGTCGGCGTCGGGCTCACCCGCAGCGAGAAGTTCATCCTGATCGACGCCCACAGCAAGACCACGTCCGAAGTACGCGCGATTCCCGCCGACACCCCGACGGCCGGGCCGGTGCTGGTCGCCCCGCGCCGGCAGGGCGTGGAATACAACGTGGAGCATCACGGGCACCGGTTTCTGATCCTGCACAACCACGAGGCCGAGGATTTCGCGCTGGCCTACACGTCGGCCGACGCACCGGGCGAGTGGGTCGAGCTGATTCCCGAGGAGCCCGGCGTCCGGCTCGAGTCGGTCGACTCGTTCCAGCGACACGTGGTGATCTCGCTCCGCAAGGACGGTCTGACCGGGCTGCGGGTGATCGCCGACGGCAGCACCGAGGCGTACGACATGGAGTTCCCCGAGCCGCTCTACAGCGTCGGGCTGACCTCCACCCCGGAATACGACACGTCGTCCGTGCGGATCAGCTACACCTCGATGACCACGCCCGAGTCGGTGTACGACGTCGACCTGATCACCCGCGCGATGACGCTGCGCAAACGCCAGCCGGTGCTCGGCGGCTACGACCCCGAGGGGTACGAGCAGTTCCGCGAGTGGGCGGTGGCCGACGACGGCACCAAGGTCCCGATCTCGATCGTGGCGCGCAAGGGCACACCGCGCGACGGCACGGCGCCGTTGGTGCTCTACGGCTACGGGTCGTACGAATACAGCATCGACCCCTACTTCTCGATCGCCCGGCTGTCGCTGCTCGACCGCGGGGTGGTGTTCGCCATCGCCCACATCCGGGGCGGCGGCGAGATGGGGCGGCGCTGGTACGACAACGGCAAGATGCTCGCCAAGAAGAACACCTTCACCGACTTCGTGGCCTGCGCCCAGGCCGTGGTCAAGCACGGGTGGACGTCGGCCGACCGGCTGGTCGCCCGCGGCGGGTCGGCGGGCGGGCTGCTGATGGGCGCGGTGGCCAACCTGGCCCCCGAGGCGTTCGCGGGGATCGTGGCGCAGGTGCCGTTCGTCGACCCGCTGACGTCGATCCTCGACCCGTCGCTGCCGCTCACCGTCACCGAGTGGGAAGAGTGGGGCAATCCGCTCGAGTCGGCTGACGTGTACGCCTATATGAAGGCCTACAGCCCTTATGAGAACGTCCGGGCGGTTCGGTACCCGCGGATCCTGGCCATGAGCGGGCTCAACGACACCCGGGTCCTCTACACCGAGCCGACGAAGTGGGTGGCGCGGTTGAGGGCGGTGGCGCCGGAGGGGTCCTATCTCCTGAAGACGGAGATGGGGGCGGGCCATGGCGGGCCCAGTGGGCGCTATGACGCGTGGAAGGAAGAGGCCTTCGTGGCCGCCTGGATCCTGGATGTGGTGGGGCTGGCCTAACCCCCCGCCGCCCCGGGGGAGGTGTGCGATGAACAACCCCGCGCTGTGAGGGAGCAGCGCGGGGTTGGGAGACGCGCGGCCGTCCAGCCGCACGACAAAGCCCCCCTCGGTCGAGGGGGGCTTTGCTCGAAGATCGGGCTAGGCGGTCGGGCTTTCCTGGGCGTCGACCGCCTCGTCCACCGAGGGGTAGGTGTGCAGCACCTCGACCAGGCCGCTCACCTCGAGGATGCGCAGCACGCCCCGCTGGGGGGCGGCCAGGCGGACGACGCCGCCGGCGTCGTCGGTGCTGTTCTTGGCGCGAACGAAGACCGACAGGCCCGTCGAGTCGCAGAACGACACCTCGGCCAGGTCGAAGACCAGGCGGTTGCGACCCTTTTCGAGCAGGTCGCTGATCTGGTCCTGGAGCTGGGGGGCGGTAGCCATGTCGAGCTCGCCGGCCACCGAGACCACGACGACGTCGCCGCGTTGTTCCGTTTGCACCGTCAGGGACATTCAGGACCTCCCAGTTCTGTGCAGACGGTACTCCACGGACCTCGTGGCGTGCAGCACGGGGCGTTAGTTGGCTTACAGCAAGTATTAGCAGGTCCGGTGATAGAGTCCCGCCGTCGGATAGGGGACCACAGCTGGGGAGGCCGCAGTGGGGCTGAGTTCGGAGGAGGCGAGTCGCTTCGCCGGCCTGTTGAAAGGACAGGGCGACGAGCTGATCCGCCGCTGGACGGACAGCGTCACCGCCTCTCTTCGCGGCCGGCTGAGCCATGCCGAGCTGGAACGTCAGATCACCGAGCTGCAACGCGGCTTCGGGGCGGCGTTCGAGGCCGGCGCGACCGACCTCGAAGGCGACGCCTCGGCCGAGTTGCGGGGGCTGCTCAGCGACTTCTCGGCCACCCGGGCCCGGCAGGGTTTCTCGGCCAACGAGACCGCGGTCAGCGTGTTCGCGCTCAAGGACGCGGCCTTCAGCTTGCTGGAGGCGAACGACGGCACCACCCTGCGTGACTACCTGGCGTTCTCCGGGTTCGTCGACCAGGCCGCCCTCCACACGGTCACCAGCTATGTCCGGGTCCGGGAAGAGCTGATCGCCGACCAGGCCGAGCAGTTGCTGGAGCTGTCCACCCCGGTGGTCAAGCTCTGGGACGGCGTGGTCGCGGTGCCGCTGGTCGGCACCCTCGACTCGGCGCGCGCCCAGGTGGTCATGGAGCGGCTGCTGCAGACGCTGGTCGACACCGGGTCGCCGTACGCGATCATCGACATCACCGGCGTGCCGGCGGTCGACACCCAGGTCGCCCAGCACGTGCTCAAGACCGTGGTGGCCGCCCGCCTGATGGGCGCCGAGTGCATCATCTCGGGCATCCGCCCGCAGATCGCCCAGACGATCGTGGCCCTCGGCATCGAGTTCGGCGACATCGCCACCAAGTCCTCGCTGGCCGACGCCCTGAAGCACGTCATCAAGCTCAACAGCGCCCGGCTCAAGGGCCGCTGACGTGGAGCGCGTCCCGGTTCTCAAGATCGGCGACGTCCTCCTGGTGTCGATCCAGATCGACATGGAGGACCAGGTCGCCCTCCAGCTCCAGGAAGATCTCGCCGACCGGATCGTGGCCACCGGCTGCCACGGCGTGATCATCGACATCAGCGCGCTGGACATCGTCGACTCGTTCGTGGGCCGGACGCTGGCCACCATCGCGTCGATCTCCCGGGTGCTGGACGCCGAGACCGTGGTGGTCGGCATGCGCCCGGCGGTGGCGATCACCCTGGTCGAGCTGGGCCTGTCGCTGCCCGGCATCCGCACCGCGCTGAACGTCGAGCTGGGCATGGAGATGCTCGCCCGGGCCACGGACGAGGCCGAACCTGAGGAGGGCGACGACGAGGAACTGCCGGTGCCCACGCCATGACCGATCGGCTCGCGGTCGCCTCCGACCAGGACGTCGTCCGTGTCCGCCAGCTGGTCCGGACCACCGCGGTGACCGCCAAGCTCTCTCTCGTCGACCAGACCAAGCTGGTCACCGCGGCCAGTGAGCTGGCCCGCAACACGCTGGTCTACGGCGGCGGGGGCACCGTCGAGGTGAGCTCGGTGGACAACGGCCGGCGTAAAGGCATCAGGATTGTTTTCGCGGACCAGGGCCCGGGCATCCCCGACCTGGACCTGGCCCTGACCGACGGCTACACCACCGGCGGAGGGCTCGGGCTGGGTCTCTCGGGCGCACGCCGGCTGGTCGACGAGTTCGATATCGACACCAAGGTCGGCGAGGGTACGAGCATCACCGTGACCAAATGGTGCCGATGAGCGGAGCCGCCGTGTCGTCATTGCCCGAGGGTCTGATGGACGACGGCGTCTGGTTCCGCGTCGAGGAAGCCGCGTCGGCCTCGGGCGTACGACGGGCGGCGGAGCGGCTGGGCACCGAGCTGGCACTGCCCGCCAAGCCGATGGCCGACCTGGCCATCCTGGTCGCCGAGGCGGCCGGCAACCTGGTCAAGCACGCCGAGCAGGGCGTGATGCTGGTGCGTACGGTGCGGGACGCGGCCACCGCCGGGGTCGAGGTGATCGCGGTGGACCGCGGGCCGGGCATGGCCGACGTCGCCCGGGCGGCCTTCGACGGGCACTCCACGGCCGGCACGCTGGGCATCGGGCTGGGCGCGATCCTGCGCCAGGCGACCTGGTCCGACCTGCACTCCGTACCCGGCAAGGGAACCGTGCTCGCCGCCCAGGTCTGGCCCGCGACGGCGCCCGCACCGGCCTGGGCCGACGGCCTCACCCGGCCGTTGGCCGGCGAACCGGCCTCGGGCGACGGGTACGCCGTACGCGTCGCCGAGGGCCGGCGGCAGGTGCTGATGGTGGACGGGCTGGGACACGGCCCGCTGGCCGCGGCGGCCGCTCACGAAGCCGTACGCGTCTTCCGGCTCGCCGCCCCCGCACCCCCCGCGACCCTGATCGACGCCCTGCACCGCGGCCTCTCGCACACCCGCGGCGCCGCCGTGGCGGTGGCCGAGATCGACGAGGCCGCCGGTGTCGTGCACTACGCCGGCCTGGGCAACATCTCCGGGTCGATCCACGCGCTCGACGCGCCCCGCCGCGGCCTGGTCTCGCTGCCCGGCATCGCCGGACACCAGCGGCGGCAGGTCCGCGCCTACGACTACCCGTTCCCGCGCGGCGCCGTGCTGCTGATGCACTCCGACGGCGTGGTCGACCGGTGGAACCCGGCCGACTACCCCGGCCTGCTCAGCCGCTCGCCGCAGGTGATCGCGGCGACCGTGCTGCGCGACGCGGGCACCCGCCGGGACGACGCCGGCGTGCTGGTGGCCCGGCATGAATGAGGTCCTGGCCCGCATGCGGCTCCGGGTTCAGCAGGACATCTTCGCCGTCCGCCACCTCGGCCGCGAGGTCGCCCGTGAGGTCGGCCTGGTGGGCCAGGACCAGACCAGGCTGGCCACCGCGCTGAGCGAGGCGGCCCGGGTGATGGTGGTCGGCGGACAGGTCACCACCGTGGCGTTCCTTCTTCGCCGAGACCCTGCACCTACCCTTCTGGTAGAGATGACGGGACCAGGTGACGCCGTCTCGCTCGCCGAGCAGTTGCGGGCGGTCAACCGGCTGGTCGACACGATGGAGGTCGGTGATGGCGAGACGGGTACGGTGGTGCGCATGGCCCGCCGCCTGCCGGCCGGCGCCCATCGGCTGAGCCTCGATTCCATGGACGAGATCCGCTCCCGCCTCGACGCACACCGCCCCGGCAGCCCGCTGGACGAGCTCGCGGTGCAGAACCAGCAGCTCATCGCCGCCCTCGACGAGGTGCGGGCCCAGCGTGACGATCTGGCCCGGCTGAACGCCGAGCTCGAGGAGACCAACCAGGGCGTGATGGCGCTCTACCATCAGCTCTCCGAAGAGCTGGAAGAGACCAACCGCGGCGTCGTGGCGCTCTACGCCGAGCTGGACGAGAAGTCGGTGCAGCTGCGCGCGGCCAGCGAGGCGAAGACCCGGTTCCTGGCCAACGTCAGCCACGAGCTGCGGGCGCCGGTCACCGCGATCATCGGGCTGGGCCGGCTGCTGACCGACGACGGCTCGGACCAGCTGACCAGCGACCAGGGCCGCCAGGTCGACCTCATCCGCACCTCCGCCAGCGACCTGCTGTCCCTGGTCAACGACCTGCTCGACCTGGCCAAGGCGGAGGCCGGCCGGATCGAGCCCGCGCGGACCGACGTCGACCTGCGGGCGGTCTTCGGCCAGTTGCGCGGCACGCTGCGCCCGCTGGCCACCCGGCCCGAGGTGACATTTGTCGTCGACGAGCCGGGCCTGGCCTCGATCCGCACCGACGAGGTGCTGCTGGTCCAGGTGCTGCGCAACCTGCTGACCAACGCGATCAAGTTCACCGCGGCCGGCTCGGTGCGGCTCAGCGTCACCCAGGTCGACCAGGACGCCGTCTTCGAGGTCGCCGACACCGGCACCGGCATCCCGCCCGAGCTGCACGAACGCGTCTTCGAGGAGTTCTACCAGGTGCCCGGCAGCCGGGCGCTGAGCGGCAAGGGCACCGGGCTCGGCCTGCCGTACGCCCGGCGCCTGGTGACCATCCTCGGTGGTGGTCTCCGGGTCACGTCCGAGCCCGGGAAGGGGAGCACCTTCACCGTCGCCCTGCCGGTCGGTACGCCGTGACGCCCGCCACGATCCTGGTCGTCGACGACAGCGCCACCAAGCGCTACCTGCTGGTCAGCTGGCTGAGCCGGGCCGGGTTCTCGGTGCTGGAGGCCGAGACGGGCACCGAGGCGCTGGCCCTGCTGCCCGATTCCGACGTGGATCTGGTGGTGCTCGACGTCAAACTGCCCGACATGAGCGGCTTCGACGTCTGCGAACGCATCAAGACCGATCCGGTGTACGGCGTGCTGCCGGTGATCCACGTGTCGGCCCACGCGGTGGACGTGGTGGACCGGGCGCACGGCCTGAACCGCGGCGCCGACGCCTACCTGGCCGAGCCGATCGAGCCGGACGAGCTGATCGCGACCGTGCAGGCCGTGCTGCGCTACTACCGCGCCCGGCAGCGGGCCGAGACCCTGGCCGCGCGCATGATCACGCTGGCCGAGACCACCCTGGAGATCAACTCGGCGCGCACCCTGGGTGGTCTGCTCCAGGCCGCCGCCGTGGGCGCGGTCAGCATCTTCGGCGGTCCGGTGGTGGTGCTGGCCGAAACCTCCGAGGGTGTCAGCCTGGCCGCCACGGGCAGCCCCCCGGAAGTCATCCCGTGGTCGCTGGACGAGCGCAACGTGGCCGTCGGCTCGCTGGTCCGCACCGACCAGCCCGCCGACTGGGACGTGGCCGAGTGGCCCGAGGGCGAGACGGTGGCGGTGGCCGTGGCCCGGCTGCGCGTCGACCGGCCGCCGGTGTACGTCGCGGTGCCGAACAGCGCCCAGATGCCCGGCTTCCCGGTGCTGCGTCAGCTCGTCCAGGCGATGGCGGCGGCGGTGGAGGCGCAGCGGTCGTACGACGAGGAGCACCGGATCGCGATCATGATGCAGCGCAGCCTGCTGCAGTCGCGGCTGCCGGTGGTGCCCGGCCTCGAGCGGGCCGTCCGGTACGAGCCGGCCGGCAACCAGACCGAGGTCGGCGGCGACTTCTACGAGATGACCATGGTGAACGGCCGTCTGCTGGTGGCGATCGGCGACGTGGCCGGGCACTCGCTGCACGCGGCCACGGTCATGGCCGAGATCCGGCACGCCGTGCGCGCCTACGCGGTCGAGGGACATCCGCCGGGTGCGGTGCTCGACCTGGTCAATCACTTCATGCGTACGGTGCTGCCGACCGACTCGGCCACGGTCTGCCTGTTCACGATCGAGCCGGCCACCGGTCACGTCCGCCTGGCCAGCGCCGGGCACCCGCCGCCGCTGCTGCGTACCCCCGACGGGGTTCGTTTCCTCGACACGCACGGCCCGCTGCTCGGCATCAACGCCGACCGGCCCGCCGACCTCGAATTCGTGCTGCCGCCCGGCGGGACGCTGGTTCTCTACACCGACGGCCTGGTCGAACGCCGCGACGCGGACATCGACGTCGGCCTGGCCGCCCTGGCCCGGTGCGCCGCCGAGATCGAGGCCGACCTGGACGACTTCTGCAGCCGCCTGCTCGACCGGCTGGCCGGCAACGGGCAGCGCGCCGACGACATCGCCGTCGTCGCGCTGCGCCGAGCCGCTTCCTAGGTCGCCGCGCCGCGCAGGAACGCGTCGACGAGTTTCTCGGCGAAGCCCTCACGCGGGACGTTCGGGTTCCAGTTCAGCCAGTTCTGCACCATGGTGGGCGAGCTCAGCATCAGCAGGCTGAGCTCGATGTCGAGGTCGGCGCGCAGCTCGCCGTTCTCGATGCCGCGGCGGAGCACGGCCCGCGTCAGGTCGCGACGCGGCTCCATCACCGCCGCGAAGGCTTTGCGCAGTTCCTCGTCGCGCACCAGGTCGGGGAGCAGACAGGCGGTGACCTTGCCGTACGCCTCCATGCGCTTGCCCCGGTTCGCGGTGGCCAGGGCGATCAGGTCGCCCCGGATCGACTCGCCGGGCGGCTGCACCGGCGGGCCCTTCATGGTGCGGACCGCGTCGACCAGCATGGCTTCCTTGTTGGGCCAGCGGCGATAGATGGTCGCCTTGCCGACCCCCGCCCGCGCCGCGACCGCCTCCATCGACAGGGCGGAACCGGCCTGCCCCTCGCTGAGCAGGTCGATCACGGCACTCATGATGGCCTCGTCGGCCTTGGCGCTGCGGGGCCGACCTGGAGCTTTGCGCTCCAGGTCGGTTCCGGTTTCCGCGCTCGCGGTCGTCATGGCATCCATTGTTGCCTGCGCGTTACGCCTCGACCAGAGCGACGCCCTGCTCCTCGGCCAGGCTCTCTTCGGTGGTCGGCGCGGGCGCCTGGGCGGGGCGCTTGCCGGGCAGCCAGATCGCGGCCGCGGCCACGCCGAGCAGGGCGACCACGACGCCGCCGATCGACGCGTAGTGCATCGCGGTGATGAAGGCGTCGTTGGCGGACTGGATCAGACCGGAGCCGGCCGCACCGGCCTGCTCGGCCACGCCGTACGCGCCGGAGATGGACTCCTCGGCGGCCGTGCGGGCCGCCGGGGGCAGACCGTCGGCCGCGCCGTCGAGGTTGCTCCGGTAGACCGAGCTGACCACGGCGCCGATCGCGGCCACGCCGAGCGCGCCGCCGACCTGCCGGATGGTGTTGCTGACGGCGGAGCCGACACCGGCCTTCTCCCGCGGCAGGGCGGCCATGATCGACTCGGTGGCCGGCGGCATGACATTGGCCATGCCCACGCCCATCAGGAAGAACAGCCCGCCGACGATCCAGATCGGGGTGGTCGCGCCGATGAAGATGAACCCGGCCAGGCCGGCGGTCACCAGCAGCAGGCCGACCGTGCTGACCGCCTTGGGGCCGAACCGCTGGACCATGGCCGCGCTGCGCGGCGCGAACACCAGCTGGCCGACCGCGAACGGGACGAACAGGGCGCCCGAGGCGAGCGGGCCGTAGTCACGGACCAGCTGGAGGTAGAAGGCGCTGAAGAACATCGCGCCCATCGCGGCGAAGAAGATCAGGCCGATCACGCCGGTGGAGGCGGCGAACTGGCGGTTCTTGAAGAGTTTGACGTCCAGCGCCGGGAACTCGCGGCTGCGCTCCCACAGCACGAAGCCGGTCAGCACGACGGCCGCGCCGAGCAGCGTGCCCCAGGCGCGCGGGTCGCCGAAGCCTTCCTCGCCACCCTCGATCACGCCGTACGTGAGCAGGCTGAGGCCGACCACCGAGAGCAGCACCCCGCCGATGTCGATCCGGCCGGGCTTGGGGTCGCGGGACTCCGGCACCAGCACGGCGACCATGACGATGCCGAAGATCACGACCGGCACGTTGATCAGGAAGACCGAGCCCCACCAGAAGTTCTCGAGCAGCAGGCCACCGACGATCGGGCCGATCGCGACGCCGAGGCCGACGGCGCCGGCCCACACGCCGATGGCGCGGCCGCGCTCACGCGGGTCGAAGACGTTCGCGATGATCGACAGGGTGGCCGGCATGATCGCGGCGGCGCCCAGGCCCATCACGGCGCGGGCGGTGATCAGCTGGCCGGAGGTCGCGGCGTAGGCCGACACCAGCGACGCGATGCCGAAGATGGACAGGCCGATGATCAGGCTGAGCCGGCGGCCGTAGCGGTCGGCCAGCACGCCGGCGGTGAAGAGCAGACCGGCGAAGACCAGGGTGTACGAGTTGATCGCCCACTCGAGCTGGCTCTGGGTGGCGCCCAGGCCCTGGTCGGGGTCGGCGATGGTGCGCATGGCGACGTTCAGAACCGTGTTGTCCAGAACCACCACCAGCAGGCTGATGACGAGGACGCCCAGGATGGCCCAGCGCCGGGGATGTCCGTTCATGGTGTTCTTCTCTCATTTTCGATACGAGACTGATCCGTATTCCTGACGAAGACTAGATCGCCTCCCACTCGATACGGAACGGGCTCGTATCGAATGTGTCTCTCCTCACGTCCGTTCGAACCCTCGGCGGCTCTGATCCGTACCTCTGTCCGTGCGGGCCGATCGGGAAGGCGCCTACCAGGCGTTCTTCGAGCAATATCACGCCGATCTGGCGCGTTTGGCCTACCTGATCACCGGTGACGCCGACGCCGCGGCCGACATCGCGGCGGACGCGCTGGTGGAGATCTGGCGGCACTGGCGCCGGGTCACCAGCGCCGACAATCCGCTCGGGTACGCCCGGGGCGTGCTCGCCAACACCGCCCGCGGCTGGCTGCGCCGGGAACGCCGGGAACGGCTGGGCCTGCTGCGCAGCCGGCTGACGACCGACGAGTACCGCGGACCCGACGTCCCCGCGGTGCTCGACGTCCGGGCCGCGCTGCGGCAGCTGCCGCTCCGGCGGCGCGAGTGTGTGGTGCTGCGCTATGCGTTCGACGTGCCGGAGAAGGAGGTGGCGGCGATTCTCGGGATCTCGGTGGGCGCGGTGAAGAGCCACACCTCGCGGGGCGCCGACCAGCTGGCCACGCTGCTGCGCAAGGCGGGCCACACGGCCGACTTCGGGCTGCTGCCGGTGCTGGAGCGCCGATGAGCCACTCCGACGACCGGTTGCGCTTCGAGCTTCGGCAGGCCGCCGACGCGTACGTGCCGGACAGCGCGATGATCGCCCGGCGCGCCGCCACCCGGCGTGCGGCCGCCGCCCGCCGCGACCGGATCCGCCCGGCCGCCGTCGCCCTGGCCGTCGTGGCCGTAGCCGTCGGCGGGGTGATCACGGTGCGGCTCGACCAGGACTCCCCCGAGCCGCCGCCCCCGGGCGCGGCCGTCCGGCCACCGGCCGCCGCCCCATCACGGACGCCGGCCGGGAAGGCGCCCAAGCCGAGCCCACCGGCCGCGACCAGCCCCGATCCCGTCACCGAAGACCCGGACCGGCCGCCGGCCGGCAGCAGGGCGCCGAAGAAGCCGCCGGCCACGCCCAGCCTGGTCACCGTCTCGGGGATCGTCGACCAGGCGTCGGTGGCCACCTGGACGCAGAACACGGTCACCATCAAGGCCGACAAGCCGACCTGGGTCTCGGTGACCGTGCGGGTCGAGCGGACCAGGGACGCGGCCCGGGCCGGCTGGTTCACCACCGTGCCCAACTCGGACCTCACGTTCACCGCGAAAGACACCGCGGACGCGCTGCTGTACACGTACACCCTGAAAGAGGGAGCCAGGCTACGGCCCGGCACCTACGTCTTCGCGGCGCAGTTCTCACACGGCGCCGGACGTGGGCCGAGTGGCGACACCTTCACCGTGGACGCCCGCTCCGGGAACGCCGACGCCACCTCCCGCGGCGACTTCATCGGAACTTAAGGAAGTCGAGAGCAACCTTCCCGACCGCTTTCCACGGCTCCGGAAATTCTTGAACGAGCCGGCTCCGGGCGTCCGTATCGATCGACGTAGAACGCCCTAGCGAAGAGGTGGAAGAACATGAACGGCTCGTTGCGCAGGCAGGGAAACCGCCGCTGGTGGAAGCCCGTGACAATTGGCGCCGCGGCGCTGGCCGTGACCGCCGGTGGGCTCGGCGTGGCGATGGCCTCGGAGGGTGGCTCCGCGGATGCCCCGTTCGGCGTAATCTCCTGTCCTGACGTGGCCGGTGCGCTGCCGGCCATCCCGGCTCGCGCCCAGGCCGAGGTGGACCGCAACCTGGCCCTGTTGCAGACCCAGATCAACGAGGCCAACGCCCGGCTGTCCCGCGACGGCGACCAGGGCGGCCCCAACTTCGTGAACAACGCGATCCTGACTCCCCTGAAGGACAAGCGGATCAGCACGATCGACCGGATCGCCATCTCGATCGGCCGGGCCGGCGAGAAGCCGCAGGGCCTGGACGCGCTCGCGGCGTGCTCGGTCTCCGACGAGGCCGCCCCGCCGGCCGAGGAAGCCCCGCCCGCCGAAGAGGCCCCGCCCGCCGAGGAGGCCCCGCCGGCCGAAGAGGCGCCCCCGGCCGAGGAGGGTGACAACGCGGACGCTCCGTTCGGCGTGATCTCCTGCCCAGACGTGGCCGGCCAGCTGCCGGACGTCCCGGCGTCGGCCCAGGCCGAGATCGACCGCAACCTCGCCCTGCTGCAGACCCAGATCGACGAGGCCAACGCCCGCCTCTCCCGCGACGGCGACCAGGGCGGCCCCAACTTCGTGAACAACGCGATCCTCGGGCCGCTGGAGGACAAGCGGGTCGCCACGATCAACCGCATGGCCACCGCAATCGGCCGCACCGCGGCGAAGCCGGTCGGACTCGACGCACTCGCCCCCTGTGTGTTGAACGACTGAGCCGCCGCCCGTGAGATCGGCGATCACCGTGGCCGCGCGGTGGTCGCCGATCTCTGGCCCATCCACTAAATGACCTGCGTCGTGACGGACCCTTCGGCTAGCCTTCCGGCGCAACGTCGACCCTGGGAGGCAGCCATGCACCGCGACCACGACGCCGAGGCGTCCTTTTGAGCCGACCAGCAAGCGTCGCCGGGGGTTCCCTCTAGCGAGACGCAGGTCAAACGCGGCGACCGGGTGGTCGGCGCGGACAAGGAACTGATCGAGAAACTCGGCGGCAACGACCCGTGCCCGTGTGGTTCCGGGCGGCGGTTTCCGCCGGTGCTGCCGTCGGGGCGGCCGGTTCGACGACGCCAACGGGCACTACTACGTGCGTGACTGAGGCGTCTCCCGCCCGAGGGCCCGCGCCACCACCTGGAGCGCGGGCCCGACGGCTCTCGGGTGGACGGCATCGGCCCGGCCCGAAACCCCCACGGCAAACCCGCATTCCGGGTACGACCACAGCCAGCCCGCCGCGCCCCCGGCCGGACTCCTCACACTCGTAGGCGATGCCGCCGGCCCGGATCCGGGCCAGCTCCCGCCGCAACTGCCGCGCATCGGTGATCGTCTGCGGCCCGGCCGCCACGAGCGGCGCCTCGCAGATCTCATCCACGGCGTCCTCGCCCCCCGCCGCCAGCGACGCCTCCCCGCCGCACACGCATGCGCATGCCCACCCCCTTTGCTCTGCGCACTCATACTCACCCCCCGATCGACCTGGGAAAACGTCTCGAAGGGGGTTTCGCGGACCTCATTCCGGGCCGGCGGCTCGGCCGAGGCGTTCGGGGCAACCGGGCCGGAATCGGCGGGTGACCTGGGGTTTTCTCCCGCGGCAGCCTGGCCTGGCGGCGTCCGGCTGGGGGGTACGTATGAGTGCGCAGAGCAAAGGGGTGGGGTGGTGATGAGGTAGGTGACGCGGGGGCCGTCGAGCGTCGCCAGGTGGGCAGTGAGGGTGGTGGCGGCGGCTGATGTCGGACACGCGCTGGGCGCGGGGGGAAGTGTCGAAGGTGGACAGGACGGCCGCCACGCGGGCCACGACGACGTCGGGGTTCCGCTGAGCGGCACGGTCCATCGCGTCTCCTTGACAAAGGGTGCGCCTTTGCCGGTTACTAACGTACCAGTTAGTACATCAAGGAGCACGAATGCCGACGACACGGTGCGGCCTGATCGGCGCGGGCATCGCGACCTCGCTGTCCCCCGCCCTGCACGAGGCCGAGGGCCGGGCCCACGGGCTCGATCTGACGTACGCGCTGATCGACGTCGACGACCCGCACACGCCGCACGACCTGGGCACCCTGCTCGCTCGCGCCGAGGCGGCGGGGCTGGCCGGCGTCAACGTGACCCACCCGTTCAAGCAGCAGGTGGTCGGCCTGCTCGACGACCTGTCGCCGCAGGCCCGGGACATCGGCGCGGTCAACACCGTGGTGTTCCGGGACGGCCGGCGGTTCGGCGACAACACCGACGCGTACGGGTTCGCGCAGGCGTTCCGGCGCGGGCTGCCCGGCGCCGAAATCGAGCGGGTGGTGCAACTCGGGGCGGGCGGCGCGGGTGCGGCCTGCGCGTTCGCTCAGCTTGCTCTGGGCGTACGCCACCTGACCGTGATCGACCCCGACGAGGAGCGACGCGGCCGGCTGGCCGAAGCCCTCAGCGCGCGTTTCGAGATCGACCGCATCGCGGTCGCGCCGCCGGACCGTCTCCCGGGCACGCTGGCCGGCGCGGACGGCCTGGTCAACGCCACCCCGGTCGGCATGAGCGCACAGCCGGGCCTGCCGCTGCCGATCGACCTGCTGCGGCCGGGGCTGTGGGTCGCCGACATCGTCTACATGCCCGTGGAAACGCCGCTGCTGCGCGCCGCCGACCGGCTCGGCCTGCGCTCGCTCGGCGGCACCACGATGTGCGTCTTCCAGGCCGCGGCCGCGTTCGAGCTGTTCACCGGGCTCGTGCCGGACACCGGCCGAATGTTCGACCACCTCAACCGTCTGCTGACCCACCCCGCCCCCGGAGGTGTCCGATGAGCAAGCCCCTGACCCGCCCGCCCGACGCCGAGCCCGTCCTCCGCGACCTGCCCGAACCCCTGTCCCTGCGACGGATGATCGGCCCGGGCGTGGTCGCCGTGGGGATCGGCCTGGCCGCCGGCGAGATCATCCTGTGGCCCTACCTGACCGCGATCGGCGGGCTCGGCCTGCTCTGGCTGTCGATCACCACGCTGCTCGTGCAGTTCGTGATCAACATGGAGATCGAGCGTTACACGCTGGCCACCGGGCAGACCGCGGTCGCCGGCTTCTCGCGCTGGTGGCGGGGCTGGGGCGTGATCATCTGCCTGGCCGGCGCGTTCCAGTACGTGTGGCCGGGCTGGGCGACCAGCGGCTCCACCGTCTTCACCTACCTGGTCGGCGGCGGCAACCCGGTGTGGATCACCGTGGTGGCGCTGGTGCTCATCGGCGTACTCCTCAGCATCTCGAAAGTGATCTACAAGACGATCGAGCGGGTGGAGGCCGTCAAGGTCGGACTGACCCTGTTCTTCCTGGTCGTCGTGGTGGTGTTCGTGATCTCGGCCGCCACCTGGGGCGAGGGCGCGCGCGAGGCGGTCACCGGCTTCGGGCAGATCCCGTCGGCGATCACGTTCACGCTGATCCTGAGCGCGATCGGGGCGGCCGGCGCCGGCGGCGTGCACAACCTGGTGCTCAGCAACTGGATCCGGGACAAGCGGTACGGGATGGGCGCGCACGTGCCCCGCCTGATCTCCCCGATCACCGGCCAGGAGGAGGCGTCCGGGGCGGCCCGCTACACGTTCCCGCAGGACCCGGAGAACCTGTCGCGCTGGCGGGTGTGGTGGAAGCGGGCCAACACCGAGCACCTGGTGGCGTTCCTGCTCGTCTGCTTCCTGACGATCACGATCATGAGCCTGCTCGCGTACGAGACCCTGTTCGGCCGGGACGACCTCAAGAACGACCCGTCGTTCCTCCGTATCGAGGGTGACGTGCTGGCCGCGTCGGTCGGCACCTGGCTGAGGATCCTGTTCTTCGCGATCGCCGCGGTGTCCCTGTGGGCCGCCGCGATGGGCCTGCTCGACGTGATCGGCCGGGTGGTCAGCGACTACGTCTCGTCCTTCGTCTCCCAGCGCGTCAGCGAGTCGAAGCTCTACCTCGCCGTGGTGTGGGGCGAGATCGTGCTGGGGTCGATCATCCTGCTGGCCGGCTTCACCCAGCCGCTGGGCCTGCTGATCGTCTCGACCTGCGCGGCGTCGGTGGTCACGCTGCTCTACTCGTGCCTGCTGGTGAAGCTCAACGTACGCGACCTGCCGGCCGCCATCCGCCTGCGTGGCTGGCGCCTGTTCGGGATCTTCGCGGCGATCACCTTCTACGGCTTCTTCGCGGTCGCGATGGTCGTCACCCAGCTGCAGAAACTCTGAGGCGCAGAAGCTCTGAGGTGGCTGAGCGGCGGGAGCGCCTGTGGCCGGGCGCTCCCGCCGCGGTTCGTCACTCGATGAAGCCGAACTCGTCGGCCTTGCACCCAGCGACGAACGCCGCCCATTCCGCGTCGCTGAACGTCAGCGCGCCGGACTCGGGCGATGTGCTGTTACGAACTGCGATGCCGCCCTCCACCGCGGCGACCTCGACACAGTGGCCGGCGGCGCCGCTGAACGAGCTCTTCCGCCACTCACCCACGCCGTCCAACTCCTCAGCACCGAGAAACACACTCATCCGAACCGCCTCCGACAATCGCTAGTTTGTAGTCCCTTGCCGGTGCACTAGTCAAGCCGCAACTGGTCGCTGGTCAACGGACAGGAAGTGCGATCACGTCAGCCAGCGGGACCGCAGGGCCGGGACGAGTTCGGCCTTGCGGTCGTCGAAGGTGGCCTCGGTGTGGTGAAACGCCTCCACAATGGCCTGGAGAGGGTCGGACTCGGCGGCGCCGAAGAGGGCCGGGACGGCGAACGACGGGCGATGGATGGGCGGGCGCGGGCCGGTGGGCTTGCCGAAGGACACGTAGCCGACGAAGTTTCTGGTCGCGCGCGGGTGGATGTGGTCGTAGGCGGCTTCCGGGGTGTCGAAGGGTGGCGGCAAGGGGTCGCCGCTCTCCAGCGCCGTCAACGCCGCGGCCGCCGCGGGATCGCCGGTCAGGTCGGCGATCTCGAAGGCCTGGCGGGCCAGCCAGGTGGCGATCTCGCGCTGGGCCGACGGCGGCTGGGCGGCGAGCTCATCGAGCAGGTCCCGGTGGGAACGGGCCATGTTGCGGGCGTTGCCGGTCAGCTCGCGCAGGCGTGGGGTGGGCGCGCGGCCACCCCACTCCCGGCGTTCCGCCGCGGCTTTCTGCTCGGCTCGCACGGCGGCCAGCCGTTGCTCCTCGGCGGCCCGGGCGGCTGCCCGTTCCTCGGCCGTGGGCGGG
Organism: Actinoplanes sp. NPDC089786; assembly: GCF_040684855.1. Classification (NCBI taxonomy): domain Bacteria; kingdom Bacillati; phylum Actinomycetota; class Actinomycetes; order Micromonosporales; family Micromonosporaceae; genus Actinoplanes; species Actinoplanes sp. NPDC089786. The sequence goes on along the minus strand of NZ_JBFBGU010000008.1, from coordinate 61,501 downwards.
GGCGGGGTCTTCCGGGCGTGGTCGTGCCAGTAGGCGGCGTATCGGCTCGTCTGCCTCAGGACGGCGTCCGGGGCGGGTGGGGCCGGCCAGAGTTCGAGCAGGTAGTGGTCGATCGGGGGCTCGTCCATGCGGGTGTCGGCGTCGGCGGCCTCGTCCAGGCCACGGGCGCAGTAGCGGGCCCGGAGGCTGCCGGTGGCCGGCAGGCGTACCCCATAGAAATGGTCGAAAGCCGACAGCGTGAGGTCGGTGGAGGACGGCGCGAACGGCACCTCCACCACCTCTTCCCACTCGTCCGACACCGGCGGCTCGGTCTCGTGCCAGGTCATCGTGAACGGGACCGAGCCGGTGTGCAGGCCGGTGATCATCGCCAGGGCATCGGGGACGCCGGCGCCGCAGAGGCCGTTGCGCTGGCCGCCGGACGCGCGGCTGACGTCGGGCATCTCCCCGGCGATGGTCAGGTTGATGAAGCGGTAATGGACGTGGATCTCGCCGTCGAACAGCACAGTCACGCCGACATGATGCCGAAAATCGGATGACAGCGTGGGTAGCGTCCGAGACATGATCCTGCGTGAGGAAACCGCCGCCGATCACGATGCCGCGCGTGAGGTGCAGCGGGCGGCGTTCGGTGGCGCCAAGGGCGACGTGGTCGCACGGCTGCTCGATGCGCTGCGACGCGATGATCCGAAGTGGACGGGCGTGGTCGCCGAGGACGGCGGCGAGGTGATCGGGCACGTGCTGTTCACCACGAGCCTGCTCGACGCGCCGAGCCGGCTGGTCGACGTGCGGGTGCTCAGCCCGATCGCGGTCGCGCCGGACCGGCAGCGGCAAGGGGTCGGCAAACGGCTGATCGAGTACGGGTTGGCGCTCCTGGAGGAGCGCGGCGTACCCCTGGTGTTTCTGGAAGGAGACCCGGCCTACTACTCGCGCCGCGGCTTCTCGCCCGGTGGCGACCACGGGTTCCGGAAGCCGTCGCTGCGCCTCCCGGACGTGGCGTTCCAGGTGGTCAAGCTGTCCGCGTACGAGGAGTGGATGACCGGGACGCTGGTCTACCTGCACACCTTCTGGGACCTGGACTGCGTCGGCCTACGGTGACGGCCGCTCGTCGTCGAGGAGCGGCGCGAGCTGGGTCAACAGCTGCTGGGTGCTGACGTTGGGCGGCAGGTCGACGGTCAGGCTGAGGCCCGGGCCGCGCACGGTCAGCGTGGTCGGCTCGCCGGCGGCGCGACGGGGCTGACGCAGGCGCCACTGGCGGAGCGACGAGGCCAGCCGAGGCGCGTACTGCTTGAGGGTGGCCAGCGTGACGATGCTCGCGGCCACGTTGACGCCCTCGATGGCGATCACGATGCCGGCGGCGTCACGCACCCCTTCGTAGGGAAGAGCCACCTCTCGCAGCACTTCCTCGGGCAAGTTCAATCGCACGTGGTTCGTCGTCACCGTTGACACGGGCGGCAATCTCCTTGCGGGTCTCGAGCGGCAACCGCCGGAGCCGGGCGGCGGCCGGTTCGCCGGTGATGTAGCCCTGCACGTGGCGGATCTTCTGCTCGGCGATCTGCCGAAGGGTGACCGGCGACTCCGCGTCGACGCCCTCGACGATGACCACCCGCGGCGCGTGGGTCTCGCCCCGGTCGAGCGCGTCCCGGGCCATCGCCACCACGAACGAGAGCTCCAGCAGGGCCTGCCGGTGGTGCAGGATCGCCCGGTCTACCTTGATCTGGGTCAGCGGCAGTTCGGCCATGCGGGACAGGGAGGCGTACGCGGCGCCGAAGTCGTCGACCGCGAAGCCGACACCGATGTCCCGCGCGATCTCCACCAGCCGGTTGTGGAAGTAGGCGTGCGGCTCGTCCGGCCACTGCTCGCCGGCCCGGGGCTCGATCGGGTCGCGCTCGGAGATCTCCAGGGTGACCGCGGCGGGGTCGAGGTTGGCCGCGGCGATCGCGTCGCGGACCGATTCGATGTACGGGTCGCTGAGCAGCGCCCGCACCGACACGTTGACCGACACCGGCTTCGGCACATCCCAGGGGCCTTCGGCGTGCGCGCGGGCGTACGCCATGAGGGCCTTCTCGGTAATGATCTTGTCACGGGCGACCACGAAACAGTCGCCCCAGACATCCGGCACCTGGAGCATCGCCGCGGGCGCGCGCGGATCTTCCAGGGACCGCCGGGCGAGCGCCTCATAGCTGTGCACGCCGACCCGCTGAGGCGTGGGCCCGATCGTGACGACCGGCTGGAAGACGATCTCCAGCGACCGGATGACCTCTTGATATTGCTGGTAGCAGCGCTCGAACATGGGCGTGGGCAGCCGGCCGAAGGTGGCCCGGAGGGCGGTCAGGGCCGACACCTCGGCCTCCAGCGGATGGGTCGCGAAGTCGGCCCGCCAGACGGTCTCGAGCACCTTCGCCACCAGTTGCCCGGCCGCCGCCAGATCGGGCCGGGGGTTGACCACGACCAGGACCAGCACCTTGTCGGCCGCCCGCTTCACCGGCGTGCACAGCAGGGTGAGCCCGGTGAACTCGACGGTGTGGCCGAACCACTCCGGGTTGGTCGGGAGGACCGACTCCTCGGCCGGCTGGATCAGGTGGCGCAGGTCTTCCAGGTCGAAGCGCGGGGTGGCGTCGACCGTCTTGATCTCGGCCGCGGTGTATTCGAGCAGCGCCACCGAATCCGCCTCGGTCGCCGACCGGATGTGCTGAACATTGGCCGGGAGCGGCTCGGAACTGCCCGACGCGGTCGACGTGCGGGCGGCGTGCGAGATGCGGTCGATCAGCGCCAGAATACCGGCCGAGTGGGCGTCGAGCGGGTTACCCAGCGGCGTCAGGTCGACACCGACCGGCACCGAGGACACCACCGACGGGCCGACGCCGGACTCGTCGGCCTCGGGGCGGGTCAGGACCGTGGTGCCGCCCCAGCACTTGGTCACGACCCCCGGGGTCGGGTCGAGCGCCTGCTCCTGGACGTAGTTGCTCATCGCCTGGAACGTCACCTGGCCGCGGCGGTCGACCGCCTGGCCGCGCAGGCCGCGGAGCACGTGATGGGTCAGCACGCCGTGGCCGAGCGCGGCGTCCTCGCGGGTGGTGCCGTTCCGCGCGCAGGCCATCAGGGCGCTGTACCGGGCCTCCGGCCGGCCCTCGTGACTGATCATGTCGATGGTCTGCTCGGTGGTGGCGATCAGGCTGCCGGCCCGGCAGCAGTCGAGGATCAGCAGGGCGGTGCCGGGGAAGCGGCCCAGGACGTGCCGTTTGAGGTACGACATGCGCAGGCCCGCATCCGGGTCGTGCGCCAGCACGCGATCGTCGAGGTCGGGCGTGACCAGGTAGACGTCGGTGCCGCGGCTCCACTCGGGCTCCATGGTGTGCCCGGCGAAGTAGACCAGCAGCACGTCGTCGTGGCCGGCGTCGTGCACGGCCCACGAGAGGGAAGCCTTGAGGTCGGCGACGCTCGCCTCGGGACCCAGGTGGAGTCGAACGTCGGCCGGGTCGAACGTGCCGATCTCGGGATCACAGAGAATATCCCGCACTGAGCGTGCATCTTTTTCGGCGAAAAGAAGGGACGGAAGGCCGTCATCGAGCGCGGTGTTGTCGACGCCGATGATCACCGCAATGCGCCGACCGGCCACCTCAGAACGTCCCTGGAGTTCAGGCCATCCACCATGGAGGGCCGCCCAGAGCAGGGTACCGGTCGATCACCAAGGGTCAAACTTGATCAATCAATCTCGGGCCGAACGGGCGGCCAACGTTGCCCGGTGATCGCGACCAGTGGTAGGGCCGCCCGGCATCGCGGCCCCTATACGGAGGCCGCGTCGCTGTCGGCGTGGGCGATGCTGGTCATCGAGCGCCACAGCAGCACCACGAAGGCGGCTGACCCGGCGAAGGCGAACCAGAACGGCGCGGTCACGCCGAAGTTGGTGGCCAGGGTGCCGCCGATGACCGAGCCGACCACCAGGCCGCCGTACACGCAGATGGTGTTCACGCTGGTCACGCGCCCCTGCAACGCTTCCGGGACGGCTCGCTGGCGCACCGTGATCGACGTGGTGCCCCAGATGAAGGCGTGCGCCCCGAAGACGAAGAAGATGGCCAGCGCCACCGGCGCCGAGGTGGTCACGGCCAGGGCCAGGTGGGTCAGGGTCTCGAGGATCAGGCCGGCGCGCATCACGTTGCCCAGGCTGACGCGGGCGGTGATCCAGCCGTACAGGGCGGTGCCGAGCAGGCCGCCGACCGCCGACGCCGCGGTCATCAGGCCGAAGCCGATCGCGCCCAGGCCCAGCCGCTCCGACGCGTAGAGCACCAGCACCGACCAGGCCGCGCCGAACGTGAAGTTGAAGATCAAGATCGTCAGGACGAGGGTACGGACGGCAGCGTGCCGGATCGTCCACGCGAAGCCCGCCCGGACGTCCTGCCAGACCGACGCCCTCGCGGACGGCGTGGCCGGCGGCAGGGTGAGCCGGGCCAGCAGCAGCAACGCCGCCACGATGAGCACGGTCTCGGCGACGAACGGCCAGACCCAGCCGGCGGCGAACAGCGCGGCGCCGATCGGTGGGCCGGCCAACTGGTTGAGCGTCAGGAAGCCGGTCTGCGTGCGGGCGTTGGCGATGGCCAGGTCGGCCCGGGGCACCAGCATCGGCGTCAGCGTGGCCGTGGTGTTGTCGGCGAACACCTCGGCCGTGGCCAGCAGGCCCAGTCCGATCAGCGCGCCGGCCACCGTGAGCCGGTCGGTGGCCAGGGCCGCGACCAGCCCGAGCAGCACCAGGAAGCGGACCGCGTTGGCGACCAGCACGATGCGCCGCCGGTCGAGGCGGTCGGAGAGCACCCCCGCGTACAGCCCGAAGACCATCGGTGGCGCCCAGCGCAGCAACGCCGCCATCGACACCAGGAACGGCTCGTCGGTCAGCGCCGCCACCAGCAACGGCCCGGCCGCCGCGGCGATGCCGTCGCCCAGGTTGGTCAGCCAGGACGAGGCCAGCAGCCAGCGGAACGGGGAACCCAGCCGGGGTGGAACCGCGCGGTCAACCAGCCTGCTCACCGCGAGACGGTATCCGGCATTTCGCTGACCAACCAGCCGTTTTAGGAACCTGTTAGGTTCACGCCGCCCGCTCGATGGGGCGGTTATGGTCGTCGCCGTGTGTGCATATCTGCTGGTCGCTGAGGATGACCGGGGTCAGGCCGAGGTGCTTCGGCGCTATCTGGCCGCCGACGGTCATGACGCGGTCGTGGTGCACGACGGGCGGGCCGCGCTGGAGCAGGTTCGGCGGCGCACGCCGGATCTGCTGGTGCTCGACGTCATGATGCCGGGGCTGGACGGGTTGAGCGTCTGCCGCATTCTGCGCGCGGAATCGGAGGTGCCGATCCTGATGCTGACCGCGCGGGCCGACGAGAGTGATCTGCTGACCGGCCTGGACGGCGGCGCCGACGACTATCTGACCAAGCCGTACAGCCCCCGGGAGCTGACTGCCCGGGCCCGTGCGCTGCTGCGGCGGAGCGGTGGGCGTACCCAGGAATCGGTGTTGACCGTCGGCGGGATCACCGTCGACGTGGGCCGGCACCTGGTGCACGTGGACGACCGGCTGGTGGAGTGCACGCCGGGCGAGTTCGCGATCCTCGCCGTCATGGCCGGGCAGGCCGACCGGGTGTTCACCCGCGGCCAGCTCCTGAAGCACACCCGCGGCGTGGAGCGGGATTCGGTGGAGCGCAGCATCGACGTGCACGTGCTCAACCTGCGGCGCAAGATCGAGCCGAGCCCGCGGCGGCCGGCCCGGCTGGTCACCGTGTACGGGATCGGCTACAAGCTCACGGCCGGCCCCGCGTGACGCGGGTGCCACCGCACCGCAGCCTCATCTTCCGTCTGCTGATGGCGTCGCTGACCATCGCCGTGGCCGCGATCGTGGCGACGTCGTGGCTCGCGTCGCAGTCCACGTCGCAGACGATCAGCCAGCAGATCGGGCAGTCGCTGAGCGACGACAAGAGCGTGTACGACGAGTTGCTCGGCTACGCCGCGACGCACCGGGACTGGTCGGGCGTCCAGCCGGTGATCGCCGCGCGGGCCGCGAAGCTCAACCGGCGGATCACCCTGATGACCGGGAACCGGGAGGTGATCGTCGACTCGACGGCCGGGCCGGCGCTGGCCACGGCACGTCCGTCGGCGACCGTCGACCCGCTGTCGGTGGATCTCGGGCTGTCCGGGCGTACCGAACGGATCGATCCCCGGATCATCGGCCCCTACCGCCTGACGCCGGCCGAGCAGCGGGGGATGCGCGCCACCCTGGAGGCGTCCCTGGAGTGCCTGCGCCACTTCGGCAGCGACGGACAGATCGTGACCGGTCCGCACAACCGGCCCAAGCTGGTCATCACCGAGGTGGGCAAGCCGGAGTACACCTGCCGGCTGCTGCCCGAGGCGACCCGGTCCGAGACGCGGGCGCTGAACTCGCTGCGGAAGCTGATCGCCACCTGCGCGACGGAGAACTACGACGAGGTCTGGGTCGCGCCGGACCTCACGGTCCGGGTTCTGGACACGGCCCGGGGCACGTTCGACCCGGCCCGGTCGGCGCGGGCGGCCGGATGTCTGGAGAAGGCGCGGCGTACGCAGCTCGAGCCGTACACCGCTCCCCCGGCCCTGCTCTTCGTGACCGACCCGGCCGACCCGACCGCCCGGCCCGGCTTCCCGCTCACCCGCCAGAACCTCATTCGCACGGGTACGACCACAGCCGTCGTGCTGATCCTCGCCGTGCTCGTCACCATCGTGGTCGGCGGCCGGCTGGTGCGACCGCTGCGCGCGCTGGCCGAGGCGGCCCGCCGACCGGCCGTCAATCAGCGGGTGCCGGTCACCACCCGGGACGAGATCGGCTACCTGGCCACGGCGCTGAACGAGCTGGCCGAGCGCCGCGAGCAGTCCGAGCAGCAGCGCCAGGCCATGGTCAGCGACGTCGCGCACGAGTTGCGGAACCCGCTGACCAACATCCGCAGCTGGCTCGAGGCGGTGCAGGACGGTCTGGCCACGGTGGACGGTCCGCTGCTCACCCTGCTGCACGACGAGACCGTGCACCTCCAGCACATCGTCGACGACCTGCGTGACCTGGCCGCGGCCGACGCCGGCAGCCTGCGCATGCACCCCGAGCCGCTGCACGTGGCCGACGCGATCGAGCAGGTGGTCGAGGCGCACCGCCCGAACGCCACGGCCGCCGGGGTGCGGCTGGCCACCGACGTCGCCGGTGACCCGGTGGTGGTCGCCGACCCGCTGCGGCTGCGGCAGCTCGTCGGCAACCTGCTGTCGAACGCGATCCGGCACAGCCGGCCCGGCGGCACGGTCACCGTCCGGACCGCCGCCGGCGTCGGTCGCCTCGACCTCGCGGTGGCCGACACCGGGGCCGGCATCGCCCCGGACGACCTGCCGAAGGTGTTCGACCGGTTCTGGCGGGCCGACGAGTCGCGCAACCGGGCCACCGGCGGCAGCGGCCTCGGCCTGCCCATCGCGCGCAAGATCGCCGAGGCGCACGGCGGTGGCCTGACGGTGGAGAGCACGCCGGGCGCCGGGACGACCTTCACGGCTACCCTTATGTACGAACCAGTACATCAAGGAGCCCAGCCATGACCCGCCGGACGATCGCCACGGTCTGCATGTCGGGGACGCTCGACGACAAGCTGGCCGCGGCCGCCGCGGCGGGGTTCGACGGCATCGAGCTGTTCGAGAACGACCTGGTGGTGTCGCCGTGGTCGCCGGCCGAGATCCGGGCCCGCTGCGCCGACCTGGGCCTGAGCATCGACCTCTACCAGCCGTTTCGCGACTTCGAGGCGGCGCCGGCCGCCCTTGCCGCCAACCTGGCCCGGGCTTCGGTCAAGTTCGAGGTGATGGCCTCGCTGGGCGTGGACACCATGCTGGTGTGCAGTTCGGTGTCGCCGGCGGCGGTCGACGACGACTCGCTCGCCGCGGATCATCTGCGCACGCTGGCGTCCCGGGCGGCCGACCGCGGGATGCGCATCGCCTACGAGGCGCTGGCCTGGGGCCGGCACGTGTCCACCTGGGACCATTCGTGGCGGATCGTGCAAGCCGCCGATCATCCGGCTCTCGGGCTCTGCCTCGACTCGTTCCACGTGCTGTCCCGGTCGGCCGACCTCACCGGCATCGAGGACATCACGCCCGGCAAGATCTTCTTCCTGCAGCTGGCGGACGCGCCCCACCTGCGGATGGACGTGCTCCAGTGGAGCCGCCACCACCGGCTCTTCCCCGGGCAGGGTTCGTTCGACCTGCCGGATTTCGTCCGCCGGGTGCACGCCGCCGGGTACGACGGCCCGCTGTCGCTGGAGGTCTTCAACGACGTCTTCCGGCAGTCCGACCCCGAGCGGACGGCCGTCGACGCGATGCGCTCCCTGCTCGCCCTGGAGAACCGGCTCCCGGCCGCGCCCGACCTGCACTCCCACGCTTTCACCGAGTTCGGGGTGGACGGGCGCTCCGGGCCCGAGCTCCAGAACGCGTTGCGCGGCCTCGGTTTCACGCACACCGGCCAGCACCGCTCCAAGCCGGTCGAGCTGTGGGAGCAGGGCTGACCGGCGTCGACCACCTCGGGCTGGCGCAGCCGTTCGACCACTTCGACGAGGCCGGGCTCTTCTACCGCTCGGTGCTCGGCCTCGACCAGCTCACCACCGAGGAGTACGCGGCGCCGTTCGGGCTGATGCGCTCACGGGCCTTCGCCACCGGCGGCCGCACGATCCGGCTCGCCCTCACGGTGGCGCTGCTGCGCCGCGGCGACTGGGCGCCCGCGGTCGTCGACCCGCAGCACGTCGCCTTCGCCACCGGGGACATCTTCGCCACGGCGGCCGCGATCGGCCCGGCCCTGCCCGTGCCGGACAACTACTACGACGACCTGACGGCCCGGTTCGCCCTGCCCGCCGAGACCGTGGAACGCCTGCGCCGCTTCGGCATCCTCTACGACCGCGACGCGGCCGGCGGCGAACTGCTGCACCTCTACACCCCGGTCCACGGCGGCCGCGTCTTCTTCGAGATCGTCCAGCGCTCCGGCGGCTACGACGCCTTCGGCGAGACCAACGCTCCGGTACGGATGGCCGCCCACCGCCACCTGCGCCTCGCATCGCGTTAGATCGTGCCTGGACCTCGCCGGTCCCCCTCCTGGCCGGCGAGGTCCAGAGCCATGTCGACGATCAGGACATCACGCCGGCACCGGGAAGGTCGTGCCGATGGCCATGCCGGTGATCCATTCCGGCACCGGCTCGTAGCTGTCCCAGACCAGCGGGAGCCCGGCCGCCGCGTGGCCGACCAGCCAGGTGCGGATCTCGTGGCCGCCGCTGCCCGCCTCCTCCTCCAGCTTGTCGTGGCCCAGCTCGACGATCGGGCCGAGGTCGCGGGTGTAGAGCTGGCGCAGGAACCAGCGGTCCCAGTCGGCGTTGACCGGCGCGTCCGGGTTGCCGGCCATCGCGCGTACCCGTGGCTCCCGGACCGCGGCGAAGGCGCGCGCGTCCTGCCGGCCGTGGATCAGCGACGAGCGGCGCTCGCCGACCACCGACGGGTCGCGCGGGTCGTTGGACGGCAGCCAGTGCGACAGCCCGCCGCTGGCCACCACCAGCACCCGGCCGGGGTCCGGGGCGTGCCGGATCGCCTGGCCCAGCGCCTCGCCCAGCGCGACGCAGCGGGCCAGGCTCGGCAGGGGCGGCGCGGCGGTGTTCAGGACCAGCGGCACCAGCGGGATCCCGGCGCCGCCGGTGGCCATCTCGTAGCTCTGCACCACCCCGTGATCGACGGTCAGCGCGTACGACAACGACACGTCGAACCCGGACTCGGCCAGCCCGTCGCGAATCGCCCAGCCCAGCCCGGACGCGACCGGCACCGGACCGGCCGTGCTGCCGAAGTCGCCGAAGCCGGTGGCCTCCTCGACGCCCAGCACGAACGGCGGCATCTGGTCGTAGAAGTTGGCGTGGAAGTGGTCGGGCCCGATCACCACCACCGCGTCCGGCCGCAGCTCGGTCACCGCGGCGCCGACCTTTGTCGAATCGGCCAGGAATCGCCCGCCCGGTTCGCCGTCCCGCGCCGGCGGCAGCAGGGTGGCGAACGGCGAATGGGACATCCCGGCGAAGCCGATGATCTCGCTCATGACAGGTCCTTGCCGTGGAGCAGAAAGGATCGGTGCGCCTTGAGGTATTCGCCGACCTTCTCCCACTGCGGCCAGTGGCCGGCGTCGGCGATCACGTGCAGCCGGGCGTCGGGCAGCCAGCCGAGCAGCAGGTCGGCCTCGTCCAGGCCGCCGGTCGGGTCGTGCTCGGTCCAGAGCAGCAGCGTCGGCGCGGCCACCCGGGAGACCCACTGAGGACTCCACGCGTAGTCCTTGCGTACCGCGGGATCCTGAAGCACCAGGGTGTTGGTGATCGCCTGGAGGAACCCGGGCCGGGTGTAGACGGCCTGGCGCAGCCGGACCAGCTCGTCGGTGACCATCTCCTTGTGGTGGAAGAGGAACTCCACCCGCCGCCGCACGGTCTCGTCGCTCGGGTCGCGCACCGCGGCCATCGTGCTGTCCCGCATCCGGGCCATCACCTCGGGCCTGTTCGCGATGTTGCCCGGGGTGTTCAGCACCAGCCGGTCGACCCGTTCCGGGTGATGGGCGGCGGTCCAGGCCACCACCCAGCCGCCGAGTGACTCGCCGGAGAGGTGGGCGCGGCCGATGCCCAGCGCGTCCATCAGCCCGATCAGATGATCGGACAGGACATCGATGGTGTACGGCCGGTCCGGCGTGTCCGACCACCCGTGCCCGACCATGTCGTACGCGGTGACCCGGAAGTCGGCCGCCAGCCCGGCCAGGTCCCGGGCGTACGCCTCGAGGTGACCGCCCGTGCCGTGCAGCAGGATCAGGTCCGGGCCGTCGTTCCCGGCCCGCACCACGCGGGTACGAACACCGCCCACATCCACGAACCGCAGCTCGTGCTCGACCGTGGCCAGCTCGCCCCAGATGCTCACATGGGTCATGTCCCCGCCCCTTCCCGGGCTTCCTTCATCGTGACCAGCCCGGCGCTCTCCCGGCGGGCCACCCCGAACAGGCTCAGCAGCCGCGAGTTCTCGATCGTGAGGAACTCGACCGGCTCGTCGGCCGAGTCGTTGTAGTGCCGGTGCCAGGTCCACGGCGGGGTGTAGACGAACGCGCCGGTCGACCACTGTTCGACCTCGTCCTCGACCTCGGTGTGGCCGGTTCCGGAGATCACGAAGTGCACGGTCTCGTGGTAGTGCCGCTGCATGTCCGAGCTCAGCCCGGCCGGGATGGTCTGCCGGAACAGCTCGAACGTGGTGGTCGGCAGCTTCCCGGCGATCCGCAGCGTGGTCGGGTTGTGCACCTGGGCGGCCGGCAACGTCTCCAGCTCGCGATCATGCACCACGATCGGGCGGGCTTCGCCCGGCCGCACCGCCGACGAGATCGCGCCGAGGAAGTCGGCCAGGTCGAATCCGGGTCCGGACGTCGTCATCAGGGAGTCTCCGTTCTGCCACCGTCGACCGTGAGCACGGTCCCGTTGACGTAGCTTGCGGCAGCCGACGCGAGGAACGTGACGGCCGCGCCGACCTCCTCGGGCCGGGCCGCCCGGCCCGCCGGCACCGTGGCGACGTCGGCCGCGTCCAGCTCGGCGTAGGTGGCGCCGGTGGCGCCGGCGCGGGCGGTCAGGATCTGGTGGCGCCGGTCGGTCGCGGTCGGCCCGGGGGCCACGCAGTTGACCGTCACGCCCCGGTCCGCGTGCTCGCGGGCGAGCAGCTTGGCCGCGCTGGTCACCGCGGCCCGCAGCACGACGCTGGTGGCCAGGTCGGGCTGGGGCTGGCGGACCGCCGTCGAGGTCACGAACACCACCCGGCCGAACCCGCGCCCGGCCATCGCCGGCAAGGCCGCGCGGGCCAGCCGCAGCGGACCACGGAGCAGCAGCTCGAACGCGTCCTGCCAACCGTCGTCGGTCACGTCGAGGATCCGGGCCGGGGGCGGGCCACCCGCGTTGAGCACGAGCACGTCGGCCGCCGTGGTCAGCCGCGGGAGGTCGGTGGCCAGGTCGGCGACGACCGTGCTGATCCCGGCGCCGGTGCGTTCGGCCAGCGTGGCCGCGGCCCGGTCCAGCGCCGCCGGGCGCCGGCCGACCAGCACGACGTCGTGCCCGGCCCGGGCCAGGCCCTCCGCGGTGGCGAAGCCGATGCCCGAGGCGCCGCCGCCGACGAGCGCCGTTCTTCTGCTGACTGGCTCCCCCATAGCGCCTAGCCTGACCGTCATGACCTTTCGGGACCTACAGTGAGTCCCGCTGAGCGGGACGCGGGGGTCGGCGGGCTCGATCGGGCCGCCGCGATCCTCGGCGCCTTCGACGAGCACCACCGCGAGCTGACCCTGGCCGCGCTGGTCACCCGCTCCGGGCTGCCGCGCTCGACCACGCACCGGACCGCGGACAAGATGCTCCGGCTGGGCTGGCTGGACAAACCGGCCGAGCGGTACCGGATCGGCAACCGGCTCTTCGAGCTGTCCGGCCTGGCGCCGGTGCGGCACGAGCTACGCGAGGCGGCGCTGCCGTTCCTCCAGGACCTGTTCCACGCCACCCGGACGACCGTGCAGCTCGGGGTGCTCAGCGGCATCCAGGTGCTGCTCGTCGAGAAGATCACCGGGCATCGGCCGATGCCGATGTTGTCGCAGGTCGGGGCGTTGCTGCCGGCGTACTGCTCGGCGCTCGGCCGGGCCATCCTGGCGCACAGCGACGAGGCCACCGTGCAGGCGGTGATCGACGGCGGGCTGGAGCGGCGTACGCCGCGGACCATCACCTCGGCCACCGCGCTGCGCCGGGAGCTGGCCGCCATCCCCGATCGCGGGCTGGCCGTCGAGCGCGAGGAGGGCAACATCGGGATGAGCTGCGTGGCGGCGCCGATCTTCGGCCCGCTCGGCGGGGTGGTCGCCGCCGTCTCGGTGACCGGGCCGGCCGCGCTGATCCGGGCCGACCGGGCCGGGCCCGCGGTGCGCCTGGCCGCGGCGGCGGCCTCGCGGGCGTACTCCAGCACCAGTTTTCCGTCCCGCTGAGCGGGACCGTCGCTAGGCCGTATTCGGCCGGGGCCCGCACGCTGTGAGCCGGCGCACATCGGCGAAACATGGAGGTAACCCGTGAGTCTCGGCGGTGGATACATGCTCAGCTCGCGCAAGGGGACCCAGATCCCGGCGATCGGGCTGAACGTCACGATGAAGGCGAACGGGTCGGCCACCCGGGACGCCTACTCCCTGTTCGAGTACGCGATCCCGCCGGAGACCAACGGTCCGCCGGCCCACATCCACACCCGCGAGGACGAGTCGTTCATCTGCCTGGCCGGCCGGCTGGACGTGTCCCTCGGCGGCGAGGAGTTCACCCTCGAGTTCGGTGACTACCTCTACCTGCCCCGGAAAGTGGTGCACACCTTCCGCAACCCGTACGGCGACGAGGCCCGGGTCATCTCGGTGGTCTCGCCGGCCGGCCTGGAGGCGTACTACCAGGCGCTGGGCGAGCTGCCGCCCGGGCCGAAGGACATGGCCACGCTCAAGCCGATCATGGAGGAGTTCGGGATCGAGCTCCAGCTGCCGCCGGGCGGGGGGCACTGAGCCATGCGGGTCGGGATCATCGGCGCAGGGGTGGCCGGGCTGGCCACCGCCAAGACGCTCATGCAGGCGGGGCACGAGGTCGTCGTCTATGACTCGGCGCCGGACGTGGGCGGCGTGTGGAGCCGTACCCGCCGCTATCCGGGCCTGACCACGCAGAGCGCCAGGTCGACCTACGGCTTCTCCGACTACCCGATGCCGAAGGACCTGCCCGAGTGGCCGTCCGGGGCGCAGGTGCAGTCGTGGCTGGCGGCGTACGCCGAAGAATTCCGGATCCCGACGCGTCTCAACGCACGTGTCTCACGCGCTGCGCCGGTGGATGGCCGATGGGCGGTGACGCTTGATTCCGGCGAGGTCGAGGTCGTAGACCGGCTGGTCGTCGCGAACGGCGTTTTCTGCGAACCCACCATGCCGGATCTTCCGGGACAAGAGGCGTTCATCGAGGCCGGCGGCGAGGTGATGGCCGGCACCGAGATGCATGATGCGTCACTGGCCCGCGGCAGGAACGTGCTGGTCGTCGGCTACGGCAAGTCGGCCTGTGACGTGACCGTGCCGCTGAGCCAGGAGGCCGCGAGCACCCACGTGATCGCCCGGCAGCTGCTGTGGAAGATACCGCGCAAGATCGCCAACGTGATGAACTTCAAGATGCTGCTGCTCACCCGGATGGGCGAGGCGCTGTTCCGCTACCACCGGCTGCGCGGCGTCGAGAAGTTCCTGCACGGCCCGGCCGACCCGGTGCGCCGCAGCATGCTGAACTCGATCGGCACGGTGTCCCGCCGCCAGTTCAAGCTGGACAAGCTGGGCCTGGTGCCGCGCGGCACGATGGAGGGCATCGTCAAGGGCGCGATCGGCCTGGCCACCGAGGGCTTCTTCGAGGGCGTCGAGCAGGGCTCGATCGTCGTGCACCGGGACACCACGATCACCCGGCTGCGGCCCGGTTTCGCCGAGCTCTCCGACGGCACCACGCTCCCGGCCGACCTGATCGTCTGCTCGACCGGGTTCAAGCAGAGCGTGCCGTTCCTCGACGTGCCCGGGCTCCAGGACGACCGCGGCAACTTCCTGCTCTACCGGCAGATCCTGCCGCTGTGCGCCGACGGGCTCTACTTCAACGGCTACAACTCGTCGTTCTTCAGCCCGCTGAACGCGGAGATGGCCGCGGTCTGGATCGCGGCGCACCTGGCCGGCGCGGTGCCGCTGCCGGCCCCGGACGAGATGCGGACCCAGGTCGAGAAGCAGATCGCCTTCATGGACGAGGCCACCGACCGGCACCACGGTCACGGCACCAAGATCATCCCGTTCTCGATGAAGAACGTCGACGAGGTGCTCGGCGACCTCGACCTGAACATCAGCAAGCGGGTACGCGCGTCGCACTGGCTGAACCCGATCGACCCGTCGGCCTACCGCGAGGTCACGCCGGCCCTGGTGGCCCGGCTCCGGGCTCAGTCGCCGGCGGGCATCCCGCCGAGGCCGACCTCGTTGCCGTCCGGGTCGCGGTAGATGAGCTTGCGGACGCCGTTGTCGTAGGTCTCCTGGGACTCGGGCTCCAGGCCGCGCCCCGAGATGCCGGCGACGACGGTGTCCAGCTCGTCCACGAAGAGGGTCAGCTTGCCGTGGCCGGCGTGCTCGGGCAGCAGCTCGATGTAGATCGAGGCGCGCTCGGCCAGATCCCACACCGCTTCGTGGTCGTTCGGGCTGAAGTCGGACGGCTTGCCGACGAAGCGTTCGTACCAGGCCGAGGCCTTGGCCAGATCGGTCACCGGGCTGCACGCGAAGAGATTCCAGGCCATGCCACTGATGGTAGGCGGTTGAACCGTGCCGGAATCCTCCCGTTGTGTTGCCCGGGGGGATGAGACATGCACGACCAGGCAGGAAGCGGGGGGCAGCCGTCCACAGCGGGTGATCGACACGCGTCGTTCTCGTCCGGCGCCCACGTCGGACGGTACGGTTCCGTCGTGCCGCAGAGCCACGCTGCCGTGATCGCGCAGCGCTACCGGTTGGTGGCCCTCGTGGGTGAGGGCGGGATGGGTCGTGTCTGGGCGGCGCGCGACGAGCTCCTCGGGCGGGACGTGGCGGTCAAGGAACTGGTGCTGCCCCGCGGACTCACCGAGGCCGAGCAGGAAGATCTTCGCGTACGCGTGATCCGGGAGGCCCGCGCCATCGCCCGGCTCGACCATCCGAACGTGGTCCGCGTCTTCGACGTCGTGCACGAACGCGGCGAGCCGTGGATCGTCATGGAGCTGGTGCCGTCCCGGTCGCTGTTCGACATGGTCAGCACGGACGGCCCGATGCCGCCGGTCCGGGTGGCCGAGATCGGGCTGGGCGTGCTGGCCGCCCTGCGCGCCGCGCATCAGGCCGGCCTGCTGCACCGCGACGTCAAACCGGGCAACGTCCTGCTCGGCTCGAACGGCCGGGTCGTGCTCACCGACTTCGGGCTGGCCACGGCGGCCGGCGACAGCTCGATGACCAGCACCGGCGTGGTGCTCGGGTCGCCGTCGTACCTGGCGCCGGAGCGGGCGCTCGACGACCCGATCGGTCCGGCGGCCGACCTGTGGTCGCTGGGCGCGACCCTCTACACGGCCGTCGAGGGGCGCCCGCCGTACTCGAAATCGTCGCCGATGGCCACGCTCGCCGCGCTGGCCAGCGAGCCGCCGCGGCCGCCACAGCAGGCGGGCGTGCTCAAGCCCGCCCTCGACGCCCTGCTCCAGAAGGATCCGGCCCGGCGCGCCGACGCGGCGACGGCCGACACGCTGCTGCGGGCGGCGCTGACCGGCCCCTCCCCGCGACGGGCCGGCTTCCCGGTCAAGAAGGCCGGCCTGATCGCCGCCGCGGCGATCATCGTCGCGGCCGGCGCGTTCGCGCTCCGGCCCCTGGTCTTCGACCGCGCCGATGCCCAGCGCGGTCCGGCCTTCATCCCGTCGCCGGCGCTGGCGCCGGAAGCGCGGCCATCGCCCTCGACCACCCCGCCGAGCGCGGCCGTCGCGCCGGTTCCGTCCGTCCCGCCGGCCACACCGAGGCCCGCGGCGCCGAAGCCGTCGACCGCGAAGCCGCCGGTGTCGAAGCCGACCAAGACGAAACCGGTCGCCCCGCCGGCCACCGCCGGCGCGCCGATCGAGAACATGCAGACCGGCACCTGCCTGCACCTTCCGGCCGGGGGCGGCACCCTGCAGCTGTGGGCGTGCGACAGCTCCGACGGCCAGAAGTTCAGTTTCGCCGCGGACGGCTCGATGCGTGTGCTCGGCAAGTGCGTCCAGGTGCAGAACACCGGCGACGGCGCCGGGTTGATCGCCGCCACCTGTTCCGGGGCGGCCACCCAGAAGTTCCGCTACGAGAGCGCGTACGACCTGGTCAGCGTGGCCGCCGAGAAGTGCGTGGACGTGCCCGCCGGAGACGGCAACAATGGCGTCCCGGCGCAGCTGTGGTCCTGCAACGGCACCGGCAACCAGAAGTGGCGTCACTGACATGCGCATCATCACCAAGCCCACCCGGCCCGAGCTGGCCGCGACCCGCCGCCGCCGGCGCTGGGTCCTGGCCGTGGTCCTGCCCGTGGCCGTGCTGCTGCTCGCCGTGGCCACGATCTATCTCTGGCCGCTCGGCGACGGCCGCCTGCGGCGATCGGAGGCGCCGGCGCTGGGGTTCGCCGCCGCCACGGCCGCGGCTCAGCGTCAGGTCGCCCACGATCAGGCCGATCCGACGGTACGCCCGGAATGCCGTACCCAGCTCCTCACCCATGGCCGGCGCACCGCCCGCACCGTCCTGATGTTGCACGGCTACACCGGCTGCCCGGCCGAGTTCGGGCGGCTGGCCCGGCAGTTCTTCGACCACGGCTACAACGTGTACGTGCCGCGCGAGCCCCGCCACGGCCGGGTCGACGACGAAGCGCACGAGTGGGTGACCGCCACCGAGCTGGTCGGCTACGCGGACGGCGCCGCCGGCATCACGGCCGGGCTGGGCGACGAGTTCGGCGTGCTCGGCCTGTCCGGCGGCGGCAACCTGGCGACCTGGCTGACCGAGTACCGCTCCGACGTCAAGCGCGCGCTGCTGCTGGCCCCGTTCTACGCCCCCGACGCGTCGCAGGCGCCGCCGATGCTGATCAAGCCGATGACCGTGCTGTGGGGCCGGCACGTGATGGCGGACCGGCGGAACGGCGACATGTTCTACTACGCGCTCGCGCAATACCTGCAGGTCCGGGCGAACTTCAAGGACCGCCCGGTGAACGAGTCGCTGACCTCGATCGCGGTCGCCGCCTCGGCCGCCGACGGCCTGATCGACCTCGGCGAGGCGTTCGACCTGCCGCGCGAGATCGCCCGGATCAACGACGTGCCGCTCCAGGAGTACGAGATTCCGGCCGAGCTGAAGCTCCCCCACGACATCGTCGGCCCCGGCAGCGTGGGCGCCCGCGCCGACGATCTCTACGCCCGGTATCTGACCCTCTACGAAGGGGTCAAGCCGGCCTGAGCTGCCGCTTCGGCATCGGGGAACCCGCGAACCGCAACGATCGCCAGGTGGCCAGCGCCCAGACGAGGTCGGCGGGGTCGGGCGTCAGGACGGCCAGCTGCACATAGGAGCCACGCCGGACGGTGTAGGCGTACAACGCCCAGCGCCCGTCCTCGGGGAACCATGACGCGTAACGCACCTCGTACGAGTCGGTGCCCGCCTCACGCCACCGCTGCTCCGGCGACTGATGCACGTCCTGCAGGATCTCGTCGAGCAGCGCCTCGGGCGCCCGCGCCGGCGGTGTCGCGATCACCTCGGCCAGCAGGACCCGGCCGTCGGCATGACGGAGGTCGGCGCCGAAGCCGGCCGGAAGCTCGATGGTCCAGTCGTCGCTCAGTCCTCGCCTCGCCACGCCCTCATCCTCGCCGATCACCGCCCCGCTCCGGAAGCCCTCCGTCTCGACCATCCGTCCACTGTGCCGTTCCGCGTCAGGTAGCGGTCAGTCACCGGGACGGAGCGGCGTACGACCATAGCGTCGGTCCATGCGCTCCCTACGACTGCTCGTCGTCGCGGCCCTGGTGCTCACCGCCGGCTGCTCCGGGGCCGACGACCCCCCACGAACCACGCCGTCCCCGCCGGTCACACCGTCGGCCGGCCCCACCTCGACCCGCCCCACCTCGACCGGCCCACAGCAGCTCACCCGGGCCGAGTACCAGGCCGAGATCTCCGCGTTCGAACGCGACTACCGCAGCCACCTCGACAAGGCGGCCGCCGCGCGCACTCCGGCGCAGGTGGAAGCCGTGCGCCGCTCACTGGTGTCGGTGCTGGCCCGCCGCTCCCGCGCCTGGGAACAGCAGGACGTGCTGCCGCCCGCGGAGGTTTCCACCGCACACGACGACATCCGCCGGGTGATGGGCAACTACCAGTCGATGCGTACGGCCGAGGTCGCGGGCAAGAACGACTGCGGCGTCGCCCCGCCCGCCGCGCAGCAGCTCTACGACGCGAAGATCAGCCTGTACCGGTCGGCCGAGGAGGGCGCCAAGGAGGCGGCCGCCAGCGCGTCGGCCGCCGGCCTGACGTTCGGCCGGTCGCTGCTCCCCCGTGAGCCGGTCGCGCCCAAGCTGCAGAACCGCCGCCCCGGCAACGGCACCGTCGTGCAGCGGTCGGGCCGGCGCGGCCCGAGCAGCATCCGGATCCAGAACAAGAGCGACGGCGACACCGCCGTGCTGATGGACGGCGGCCGCAAGCAGCCGCGGGTGATGGTCTACGTCCGCGCCGGGAAGTCCACCACCGTCCGCGGCGTCGCCGGGAACCGCAGCGGCACCTTCTCGATCAAGTTCAAGCAGGGCGCCGACTGGGACCAGCGACGCCGCGGCTTCACCCGGAACTGCTCGTACGAGACCTTCCAGCAGTTCTTCGACACCCGCTCGGACTGGCGGATCAGCCTGGAGAAGTCCATCGCCGGCAACGCCCCGACCACCGAGACCGATCCCTTCTGACCGGGCCCGAATGCGCCGGCTTCACCCGTTCGGTGCCGGAGTCAATCCGATCGGGGGAGTTTGCGCAGGTGGGCGTTCCGGGCATGTCCAAGGTCGAACCGCCGCGCTGCAGCGCGGCGGCCGGACCCCCCGAGGAACTCTTCATGACGGTTGCCGCCGCGCCCGCCCCCAGCACCGTTGATGCGGCCGAGCAGCCGGCGAAGACCGACCGGGCCGGCGAGCTGATCGCCGCGCTGGGCGCACTGCCGGCCGGGCACCCGTCGCGGGCGGCCGTTCGTGACCGGGCGATCGAGGCGTGGATGCCGATGGCCCGGCACCTGGCCAACCGGTACGCCGGCCGCGGCGAGCCCAACGACGACCTGTTCCAGGTGGCGCTGGTCGGCCTGATCAAGGCGGTCGACCGGTACCAGGCCGACCGCGGCGTCGAGTTCGCCGGGTTCGCCATCCCGACCATCGTCGGCGAGCTCAAGCGGCACTTCCGCGACCGCACCTGGTCGATCCGGGTGCCGCGCCGGCTCCAGGAGCTGCGCCTGGCCATCACCGCGGCGAACGCCACGCTCACCAACACGCTGGGCCGTTCCCCCACGGTCGCCGACATCGCCGTGCACCTCGAGGTGCGCGCCGCCCAGTCGGCCTGGGGCTTCGTCGACCCGGCCGCGACCACCCGCGCGGTGGGCCACTTGCGCGACGACCTGACCTCCGGCGCGTGGGACGACAAGTACGGCTCCTTGCGTACGCAGCCCGAGTTCATCGGTGCGTTGCGGTTGATCGTGGGCCGCCCGTGAGCCACGCCGAGTTCCGCCGGCGGCTACTCCTCCTCGGCCACGACCGGACGGACGGGCGGCGCCCATCCTGGTCGGGGGATGAGGCAGAACGGGTGGCCGGCGGGATCGGCGAAGACATGGTCGCCGCCGGGGCGGCGGGTGGCGCCGAGGGCGAGGACCTGCTCGGCGGCCACGACCAGGTCGTCGACCATGACGTCGTGGTGCATCTGCTGCGGGACGGCCGGGTCGGGCCAGGTGGGTGGCCGGTGCTCGGGTGCTCGCTGGAAGGCCAGCCCGGAGGTGGTGGTGTCGCCCGAGACAACGACAAAATCGCCGTCGTCGTAGGTGATCGGCCGGCCCAGCACGGCACTCCAGAACGCGGCGGCGGCCGCCGGGTCGGCGCAGTCGAGGATGAGGTGATGCAGCCGTCCCACCGGCCCGGCCCTCATCTCACGTCCCCGCGGGCTGGAACAGCTCGACCGGGTTGCCGGCCGGGTCGTCCAGCACGATCTGCCGGCCGCCGGGCCCGGTGATGATGTCGCTGCGGAAGGCGACTCCGGCCTCGCGAAGCCGGGCGACCTCGCTCCCGATGTCGTCGACGATGAGGTGGATGCGGTTCCAGCCGCCGGGTTCGGGGCGACGACCGTCGGGCATCGGCCGCCCGGCGGAACTCTCCGGGCCGGACAGCAGCAACCGCAGGTTGCCACGGGTCACGTCGGCGAAGGCGGGCAGGAACGTCGTGTTCGACGTGAACCCCAGGTGGCCGGTGTAGAACCGGATCGCTGCTCGGACGTCGTCCACGAGGTAGCGGACGCTGACGGTGGTGGTGTCGGTCATGACGCTTCCTTCGTCAAGATGTGCAGGGCGCTTCCTTCGTCAAGGTGTGCAGCAGGTAGGTGATGCGCTGGTCCAGCTCGTCGGCGACGGCCTCGAAGTCGGCGGGCCCGGCCGGTTCGGGAATGCTCCAGTGGATCGGGCGGGGGTGCCCGGGGAAGCCGGGACAGGTCTCCTTGACCTTGTCGCAGAGGGTGATCACGCGGTCGAAACGGCGGCCGGTGAACTCGTCCAGGTGCCGGGGCCGGGCGCCGGTGAGATCGATGCCCCGGGCGGCCATGGTCGCGATGGCCCGCGGGTGGACCGGCTTGGGGCGGCTGCCCGCGCTGTGCGCCTCGACGGCGCCGCCCGTGCGGTGGCGCAGGAGCGCTTCGGCCATCGGGGAGCGAGAGCTGTTGCCGGTGCAGAGGAAGAGCACCCGCGCGGTGACGTCCGGGGGCAGGGCGGGCGCGCCGAGGCGGAGGGCCGGATGCAGGGCGGCGCCGGCGCCGGCGAGCAGGTCGGCGCAGCGGGTGAGGTCGAGGGTGTAGAACGTGTCGCGGCGGTCGGCGCTGCTGCGCCGGGTGGACACGAGTTCGGCCTTCCGCAGCTTCCCGAGGTGGTACGAGACGAGGTTCTGCGGCTGGCCGAGACGCTCGGTCAGCTCGCGGACGGCCAGGTCTCCGTGTGCGAGTTCGCCGAGCAGCCGCCAGCGCAGCGGGTGCCCGCCCGCGGTCAGGAACGCCGGCGGCATCATGACCGGAGATTACATCAAACTGGTTTGATGCAATAGCGGTCACGGCTGCTGGGGAACGACCAGGCCGGTCTCGTACGCGAGGATCACCAGCTGAGCGCGGTCGCGCGCGTGCAGCTTGGCCATGGCGCGGTTGAGGTGGGTCTTGGCCGTGATCGGGCTGATCACCAGGTGGGCGGCGATCTGCTGGTTGGAGAGGCCGCGGGCGGCCAGGGCGACCGTCTCGCGTTCGCGGTTGGTCAGCCCGGCCAGCGCCGCCGGGTCGGGGCGTGGCGGCCGGGTGACGTACCGGTCGATGAGCTTGCGGGTGATCGAGGGCGCGAGCAGGGCCTCGCCGCGTGCGGCGACGCGGACGGCGTACAGGAAATCGTCCGGCAGGATGTCCTTGACCAGGAAACCGGCGGCACCGGCGCGCAGCGCGTCGAAGACGTAGTCGTCCAGGCCGTAGTTGGTCAGGATGACCACGTGAACGCCGGCCAGCTCGGGGGCGGCGGCGATCCGGCGCGTCGCCTCCACACCGTCCATCAGGGGCATCCGGATGTCGATGAGGACGACGTCGGGGCGGAGCTCATGGGCCAGGGCCACGCCCTCGGCGCCGTCGGCGGCCTCGCCCACGACGTCGATGTCGTCCTCGGCCTGGAGCAGGGCCCGGAATCCGCTGCGGATCAGGGCCTGATCGTCGACCAGCAGAACCCGGATCACGGCGGGCCCGGCACGGGAAGCTCCGCGTGCACGGTGAAGCCGCCCTGCTCGCGTGGCTGGGCGTCCAGGCGGCCGCCGAGGGCGGTCACCCGTTCACGCATCCCGAGCAGGCCGACGCCGGGCACCGGCGGATCCGAGGCGGTGGCCGTGCCGTCGTCGTCGACCCGGACGGCCAGCGCGCCGGGACGGTAGGTGATCTGGATCGAGGCGGTGGCGGCGCCGGCGTGCCGGGTGATGTTGGTCAAGGACTCCTGCACGATGCGGTACGCGGTGCGGTCGACGGCCGCCGGCACGCTGGTCCGGTCGCCCTCGATGGTGAGGGAGGCGTCCAGGCCGGCGGCCCGGGTGCGGTGCACGAGGTCGGGGACGTCGCTCAGCCCGTACCGCGGCTTGTTGTCGTCGTCGCGCAGCAGGCCCAGGGTCGCGCGCAGCTCGCGGGCGGCCTCCCGGCCGGCGTCCCGGATGGCCAGCAGCGATTCGGGCACCGGTTCGCCCCGTTTCCGGGCCACGTGCACGGCGGCTTCGGCCTGCACCTTGATCACCGAGATCTGGTGGGTGAGCGAGTCGTGCAGCTCCCGGGCGAGATGGAGCCGTTCCTCGCCGGCCCGGCGCAGCGCGGTCTCCTCCCGGGTCCGCTCCGCCTCGTCCGCCCGCCGCTCGGCCTGCCGCACCGCCTCCCCGGCGGCGCCGGCGGCGATCAGCCACGCCAGCTCCAGCACACCCCGTCCCCGCCCGAACGCCTCGGCCGCGTCGTGCCGGCCCGAGGCCATCGCCGCGAGCGGCAGGACGACCAGCATCAGCACGCTCACCACGATGGTGGCCCTACGGTGTCCGGCCCGCACGGCGCTGTAGACCGCGACCAGGTATCCGACCGCGAACACGTCGAACCCGGCCGCCTGGTAACCCACGGCGCACGCCCCGGCGGCCACCAGGACGGCGATCGGGGCCCGGCGCCGCGCGGCCAGCGCCAGTCCACCGAGGACCAGCGCCGAGAGGCCGAGCACCGCGAGGCCGCCCCGCGGGTGTCCCTCGGACAGCCCGACGATCAGCAGGATCGCGGCCACCCCGGCCGCGACCGCCCAGTCCCGCGCCCGGCCCATGGGGGCACCCTAGCCGGGCGTACCGCCGGAGCGACTCGTCCCGCCGGATGACCCGCGGCTACCGCCGACGCGGCAGCCCGGCGGTTTCTACCGCGTCCGCAGCAGCGTGGAGTGTCGGCGCCGGCACGATGCCCGGGCCGCCGCCTCGCGGAAAGACTCGGGTCTCAACCTGAAGGAGGGTTCTGATGATCGACGAATATGGCTTGACCGGCGGACGAGCCGTCGGTACGGCGGGCGCCGTCCTGGCCCTGGCCGCCACGATCCTCGCGGTCCTGGCCCTGATCCGCCGCATCGGCCCGCGGGGCGCGGCGCTGGCCGTGGTGGCGGGGTCGGCCGGGGCGGCCGCCGGCGTCCTGGTGCTGGCCGTGGCCGACTGCGGCCCCGGCACCGGCAACGGCGTCGTCGGGGCCGGCGCGGCCGTGGTGTTCGGTCTGATCGCGGCGGTCGTCGGCGGGATCGTGATGGCCCGGGCGCGCCGGACCACCCGGACCGGCTGACCCCTTCGGCACCCCACACCTCCACCGCTCCGACGGGCTGAGCCCGTACTCACCGCCGCGGTTCAATGAGCCGCGGCGGTGAGCCGTGCAACCTGGCGCGGGGTCCGCTGAGTCGTATCTCCGTCCATCACGAAGCGGAGGCCGGAGGGCACCTTGAGCCGCGGCGACGACCAGGAATTCCACGATTTCGTGGCGCAGCGCATGGAGCGATGGCGTCGTTCGGCGTACCTGATGTGCCTGGACTGGCACACCGCCGACGACCTCGTCTCGATCGCCGTCGCCAAGATCTACCGCCACTGGCGCGACGTTCGACGGGCCGACAACCCTGATGCGTACGCGCAGAAGGTGTTGACCCGCACCTGGCTCAGCGAGCGGCGGCGGCCGTGGCGGCGGGAACGTTCCGCCGAGGTGCTGCCCGACCAGCCGGTCACCACGCCGGATCACCTCGCCGACCGGGACGCGCTCGCCGGGCTGCTGCGCGGTCTCGGGCCACGTCAGCGGGCGGTGCTGGTCCTGCGGTTCTACTTCGATTGTTCGACCGAGCAGACCGCCGAGATCCTGCAGGTGACCGTCGGCACCGTGAAGAGCCAGACGGCGCGTGGGCTCGATGCCCTGCGCGCGGCCCAGCAGACCCTGCGCGGCTGAAGACCGCGCGAGAAGGAGTGACCGACTCATGAATCAGCAGCTGTTCGACGAGCTCACGGCCGACGCTCCGCCCAGCACGGTCGACGTGCCGGGAATCATCCGCCGGGAGAGGCGTCGCCGCGGCCTCCTCCGCGTCGGCGCCCCGGCGGCCGCCGCCCTGACCGTCCTGTCGGCGATCGCGGTGCTCGCCCCGGGTGACCCGCCGCCGGCGCCCTCGGTGGTGGCGCAGCCCTCGTCCACCACGACGCCCGGACCAGCGGGTTTCCGGCTCGTGGCCCACGACCGGGCGTCGGCCGCCGCCACGGCCGAGACGTTGCGGGCCGCCCTGGACGACGCCGTGCGCCGGACCGCACCGGGCGCGACCTGGCTCACGCAGGGCCTGACCAAGGAGGCGACGCCGGACGGCCGGCCGCCACGGATCTTCGGCGACGACCAGCGACGCCCGTCGAGCCAGATGTTCACCGGGACCACCGGCATCGCCCTCGACGGCCGGCGCGGCACGCTCAGCCTCGAGGTCATCTCGACCGATCCGTGTACGGGCGGCTCGCTCGCCAAGTGCCCTCCGACGGGGACGGACCCGCTGACCGGCCTGTTCGCCTGCGGGCCGGCGGCGAAGACGTGCACCACCGGCACCGGCGAGGACGGGCGCCGCCGGCGGGTGCAGACGATGGAGAGCCTGGGTGGCTTCCTCAGTCAGGAGACGAACGTCGAACTGGCCGACGGGCGGGTGCTGATGGTCGCCGTCACCAACCAGTTCATCAAGCCCGGCAGCGGGGTCACCAACGATTACGTCGCGCAGCCCGCCACGCCGCTGAGCCCGGCCGCGGTCACCGGGATCGCCACCACAATCGGTGACCGGATCCTGGCCTGACGCCCTGGTGCGTCACGCCCGCCGGGCCGGCCCCGTCACCCTCGGCCGGCCCGGCGGAGCATCGCGTCGGTCTCGGGGTCGGCCATCAGCTCGCGGACCTCCTGCGCGCAACGGCACCCGGCCGCGACCTTGGCCGCCCACGCCAGCGCCTCCTCGCGTGAGGGCACGTCGACGACCACGAACCCGCCGATGACCTCCTTGGTCTCCGGGTAGGGGCCGTCGGTGACCAGCCCGTCGGTGGCCACGACGCTCGCCCGCTGGCGCTCGAGTCCGGCCCCGAAGACGAACACGCCGGCGTTCACGGCCTCCTGGATCACCGCGTGCGCGGCCTTGCCCACGTCGGGCCAGTCGGCGTCGGGGATGTGGTCCATCGCGCCGTCGTTGAACGAGATCAAGTACCGGGTCATCCCATGGCTCCCTGGGTCGTGCCGCGGCGGCTCGTCCGCCGCCCGTCAGCCGTTCTGCTCACCTGTTCCACGAACGACCCGGCCCGGATCCGACGCTATCCTCCTTCGCCGAAGCTGGGAAAACTCGCCGAGAAAATCTATGACGGAAGTACTAGACATCCTCGGCAAGGTCGTCTAATGTTCCTGGTGTTGACAACGAGATCGCGGAACAAGCCGACGAAGTGACCGAGCGTCAAGCAGGGCTCACGCCGACACCCATGTCGCGGGCTCGCTCGGCACAGGTATTGGTAAGTGGCAAGGCAAGATCGGCAAGTGGCAAGACAAGACCTTGACGTAATTCCAGGTCAGGGCAACGCTCGTCGCACGTGTGCGGGGCCATGAAGTTTGCGTGGGGCTTCGACACCGGCGAGTAGCACGTCAGATGTTGGAAGCAGAGGAAAGGGAGGGCTGAACACCGTTGGATCGCCCGCGACCAGAACATGTTCTGAGCTCTGGGGCGGACACCGCAGTTTCCATCGAACGAGAGGTGGTCTCCGGTCACGCTTATGCGATCCTCGCACCCCATGCCGCCAGCGGCGGTAGGTGCGGATAAGACAACCCGACGATCGTGTCGGTAGATGGTGTGTAACCCATAACCCTGGGCCCCGGCGCTTTCGCGCCGGGGCCCTCGTCATGAAAGATTTCTATATGGCTCTATCCGACGACATGTTCGGCGACGACGACTACCCCGCCTACACGATGGGCCGTGCCGCAGAGATCACGGGCGCCTCACAAGACTTCCTGCGCCGGCTCGACGAGGCGAAACTGTTCACCCCGTTCCGCTCGGCCGGCGGACACCGCCGCTATTCCCGCTACCAGCTGCGCCTGGCCGCGCGAGCCCGGGAGATGGTCGAGCAGGGAACCGCTCTGGAAGCGGCCTGCCGCATCATCGTTCTCGAGGACCAGCTCGAAGAGGCCCTCCAGCAGAACGAGTCCTACAAGCGCGAGCAAGAATCCGGCGCCTGATCAGTCCCCCTCCGATCGCGTCCTTCCCTGGCCCTCCCGGTACCTGACCGTTCCGCCGGTCATGTCACCGTGGCCCAGACCACCTTGCCGTCCCGGGTCGGGATGGCCCCCCACGCCGAGGCGATCGTGTGCACCAGCCGCAGGCCTCGCCCCCGTTCGTCGAGCGAGGCCTGCGGGCTGGTGGGACTCGGTTCGCCCGGGCGCGGGAACCGGCTGACGCAGT
The DNA here is from genome assembly GCF_040684855.1 of Actinoplanes sp. NPDC089786. Taxonomy (NCBI): domain Bacteria; kingdom Bacillati; phylum Actinomycetota; class Actinomycetes; order Micromonosporales; family Micromonosporaceae; genus Actinoplanes; species Actinoplanes sp. NPDC089786. The sequence continues at coordinate 34,223 of NZ_JBFBGU010000008.1, read as the reverse complement.
CGTGGACCGCGACGTGCAGCCGGGTGCCGCTGCGTGACAGGGTGATGATGAAGTCGGTGCGGGCGTGCTGCACCGCGTTGGCGGCCAGCTCGGACACGACCAGCCAGGTGTCGTGCCGCAGCTCGGGCAGATGCCAGGCCCGGCAGGCCTCGGTGACCAGGTCACGGGCGGCCTTGACGGACGCGGGCCGGGGCTCCAGGCGAGCCTGGATCCGGTCCGCGCGCGATATCCGCGCGGCGATCGCCCGGCGCGCTTCGGGCACCATGGTGAACACGGATGGTTGCGATCCTTGGACGCCCCGGAGGCGGCGGCTCAACGCGGCCGCGCTGGGCAGGCAGAACGCCAGGTGCACCGGCGCGCTCCCGGACCGGGCCTGCTGCGCCGACGCGACCCAGAACGGCAGGCTGGCACCGTAGGGATCGCCCAGGTCGTGCAGGTCGACGATGATCGCGGCGGACGGTCCGGCCAGGCACAGGCGCAGGGTCGCGGTCAGGTGCTGGCACAGCAGCGGCGACCAGCGGCCGTGCGCGGCGATCTCGACCATCGTGTTGCCGGCGTCGCCGGTGACGGCAACACCGACCCCGCGGCGGCTGATGACGGCGGAGAGCAGGTACGGCGGCTCCATCGGCTGTGCCCGCGCGGGTCGATCCGCGGTCACGATGAACTCTTCGTCGGACGGTTCTCGACGGTCACAGCTGCTCCCGGGCACCTTGACAGAACGTGGTGCGCCACCAGGGGCTGGGGCAGCGGGCTGAGGGACGAGACACCGTCCCTCGCGACCCAACGGTATATCAGACCGCCAGGAACCGCTGGTCAGCCGATCGTGGAATCGATCTGGACGCGCGTACGGTGACGGTGTCACTCGCGCCCCCTCGGCGCCGTCCGGCCGGCCCGGCCGCACCCTGCTGACGAGGCGAGGTGAGGTACACCATGACGAGCGCGCCGTACGCCGACCCCGCCGCCGCCTTCTCGATCATCAGCCGCCCCACCACCGCGGGCATCCGGCTGGCCGTCAACGGTGAGATCGACATGTACACCGCCGGGCACCTCGGTCGCGCCATGGCCGGCGCCCTGCGCACCGGCGCCGCCGAACTCCTGATCGACCTGGCCCTGACCACCTTCTGCGACTGCGGCGGCATCACCACCCTGCTCTCCGCCCGCCACGACGCCGCCGGCCGCACCACCTTCCAGGTGACCAACCCCACCGGCCTGCCGCTGCGAGTGCTGCAAACCCTCGGTGTGTACGCCTTGCTCACCACCCGGAGCCGGTGAGCTCGGCCGGCTCCGCCCCGCCGAGACCATCAACCCGCCCGGGCCATCCGCGGCTGCTCGCCGATCCCGTGCGGCCGATCCGCACGGTCCCTTGTAGGCGGTGTCGCCAAGCGGAACACTGACGGCAGGCGACGACGCTGCGGAGGTGGCCGTGAACCGTACCCGGGTGGGACTCGCCTCGGTGGCCGCCGGTCTGCTCGGCCTGGCCACGGCCTGGTGGCTGATCGACAGCGAGGGCGGGTCCGGGGTGGTCGGCACCACGGCCGCGGTGGTGCTCGCCGCCGGTCTCCTGCTGGTCGCGTCGGAGCTCGGTGAGGCTGCGACCCGGATCTGTGGCGGTCTGCTCTGCGTCGCCGGGCTGGCCGTCGCCATCACCCAGCATGAGGTCTGGTGGTGGCTGCGGGCGGGCTGGGAGACGCCGATGACGGTCGCCGCGCTGCTGATCGCGGTGGTCGGGCTGGGCGTGCTGCTGTTCGCGTACGGGTTCCGGATGGCCGGCCTCAGCGGCGCCTGTGGCGTGCTTGCCGCTGCCGGGCTTCTGTCGGTGGCGCTGCCGTACAACGGCAGTGAGGACGAGGCGGTTCTGCGGGCCTGGGCCGCCGCTCTCGGTGCGGTGGCTCTCGTGGCCGGCTTCCGCGCTGCCGCCAGGCCGCCGCTCGCGCACTCCTTGGGCGTGGGCGTCACGTTGGTCGTGGCGGCGGTGCTGGGTGTGGCATTCGCGGGCTATGGCGCGTACGAGACGTACGCGCCGATCGGCTATCGAGCCGCGACCGTCACCGCGACGGTCGTCGGCATCGTGGCCGTACTCGTGATCGGTGGCCTGCCGCTGCGCCGGTTCCGCGGCGGCCTGCCCCGCCCCGCACCCGACGACGGCGTGGTCTCGCCCGAGCCCGGCGCGCCCGCAGTTCCGACGCCCGAGCCCGCCACGCCCGCACTTCCGACGCCCGAGCCCGCCACGCCCGCACTTCCGACGCCCGGCCCGCCCGTTCGTCGGTCACCCGAGCCGGCCGTGCCCACCGGGCCATCGGACCGGCCCGTGGCGGTCGACCGGACGCCGGCCGTTCCGGGCGCCGTGGCTTCGGCCGGTCGGTCACCCCGAAACCGGCTGGAGACGCTGTCCCTGGCCATCGGTGTCGTCATCGGACTGATCACCATCTTCAAGGAGATCATCGCCGCGGTGCGGTCGCTGGTCGGCTGACATCTCACGCCACACCGCGCCCCGGGCGCGCCCCGCATCGATTTGTCGAACCGTGCGTAGTGTGTGCAATATGTTGCATGCCGATTCCGCCGGGTAGCCCCGCCGTAGGCCGTCTGCTCCTGCGTGACGATGTCTACCGGCGTCTTCGCGACGCCATCGTCGACGGCACCTTCCGGCCCGGGGAGCAGCTCAAGGACGGCGAGCTCGCCGAATGGCTGGGGGTGAGCCGCACTCCGGTCCGCGAAGCCCTGCTGCGCCTCGGGGGCAGCGGCCTGGTGGTCACCCTGCCCGGTCGATCGACCAGGGTCAGCGCCATCGACACGCCGTCGGTGCGGGATGCTCGCGACGTCATCGCGGCCATGCACGCCCTGGCCGTCCGCCAGACCGCGGGCCGCCTGGGCGACGACGACCTCGACCGCATGCGGGACGCCAACCGCCGCTTCGCCGGGGCGCTCGACTCAGGCGACCTCGCCGCGGCCCTGGACGCCGACGAGGAAGTACACCGGATCCCGGTCGCCGCGCTGGGCAATCACGCCCTCGAGGCCGTGCTCGAACAGTTCGATCCGCTCGTACGCCGCGCGGAGCGGCTCCGCTTCAGCGCCGACGGCCACGCCTCCGTCGAGCTGCACTCCCGGCTGATCGACCTGATCGCCGCCGGCGACGCCGAGCAGGCCGCGTCGGTGGCGTTCGACATCTGGCACACTCTGCCGACCGACGAGCGCGAGACGGGTTAGGCGCGGCGGGATCCGGTTTCGCGTTCCCACAACAGTTCGGTGAGCTGGGCGATCGCCTTGTCCCGGTGCCGCCGGTAGGTGTTGAAGGACAGGTGCAGGGAGTCCGCGACGCGCTCCTGGGCGCCGGCCGGCCGCAGGAACGTGCGATCGATCACCACGCCGGACTCGGGCGTCAGCGTGGCGACGGCCTCGTCGAGCAGGTCCCGCAGGGTCTCGGTGGGCGCGCGTCCCGCTCTCCCGTGCTGCCGGACCACCCGGGAAGTCAGCAGCGGGTTCGACCGCAGCAGCTCCGGCGTGTGCAGGCTGCGCAGGGCGGAGCGGACGGCATCGGTGAACTCCGGCTCGGACAGCACCGCCTCGCCGAGGACCTCCCCGGCCGGCGGGGTCGGCGCGCCGATCTGCCGGGCGTGCAGCCGGTCGGCCAGTCCGGCCACGCCGGTCCGGCGCCAGTCGTGCGCGAACACCGGGAACCGGGACTCGCCGACCGTGTACTCGGCTTCGGCCGCCGCCCAGAAGCCGAGTGATTCCATGGCCGGGGCCCACAGCTCGGCATCCTCGAACGCGCCCACGAAGCTCCACGCCGCGTCGTCGCCGACCAGGAGGTTGTCCAGCATCTGCCAGGCGACGAACAGGGTCAGCGACCGCGACGGGCGCTGCCCGTGATCGCGGTCGAGGAAGAAGCGCCAGGCCCGGACCCGTTCACCTGAGCGCGGCGCCCCGTACTTCGACGTGTACGCCCACATCGCGTCGGCGCCCGGGTCCACGCCGAGATCGGCCTCGGTCAGGTCGAGGCACGCGCCGTAGCCGAGCGGTTCGCCGGTCTCGGTGCGGAAGACCCGGAACGCCTCGGGCCGGCGATTCATCCAGTACGCCGCCAGCTCGGCCTGGTCGCGCCCCTGCCGGTCGGCGGTCATGGCCACGATCGCCGGCCGGTCACGGTCATGCAGCTGGTCGGCGTACGCCCGCATGGTTGGTGGGAGCGAAGCGAACGCGGCCAGCGGGGAACGGGCGCCGTTCAGCACGACGGTCAGCACCAACATCTCCAGCCGCTCCCGCTCATCCGCGGTCGCCCGGACCAGCTCGTGGAACACGGCGAATTTTCTGCGGTACAGCTCGGCGTACCGGGCCGGGGAGCGCCAGCGCAGATCGGCGGTGATGGCGTCACGGACCACGTCGTGCGGATAGAGCCCGTACGGGGACTCGTCGATGAACGGTTGCGTACGCAGCCAGGCGAACAACTCGGCGGCATCGCCGTCGGCCATCGCGCGCAGCAGGTCCTCGGTCGTGACGGCGACCAGCGCACACACCTCCAGCGCCGTGCGGTGCCGGGCGCTCGGCACCTCGTCGATGATCAGCGCCAGCAACGCGCTCACCGTGTCGGGCTGGTCGGACAGCGATCGCGGCGTGGCACCGCGCCGTACGGCATCCGCCATCATCGACAGGGTCAGCGGGTGGCCACGGCTGATCGTCAGCAGCCGATCGTGCATCTCACCGGGAACGTCCTGGGCGCACAGGTAGGCGCGCCCCTCCTCGGGCGACAGGTTGCCGAGCGCGATCACCCGCGTCAAGGTCCGCCAGGCCGGGTCGGTGCGCCACCGCGGCCCGGGGGCACGCCGCCCGGCGATCACCACCAGGCAGGACGCCGGCAGAGCCGACAGATAGTGGTCGCGGATCCAGTCGTCGACCGATTCCAGCAGCTCGTACGTGTCGATCAACAGCACCGCGGGCACATCGCCGGGCAGGACGGGCGGCGCTCCCTGCCCGAGGGTCAGGTGCCGGGCGTCCACCCGTACCGCATCGAAGCCTTTCTCGGCGGCCAGGTCGGCGAACACGTCGAGCAGGGCGGTCTTGCCCACCCCGCCGAGCCCATGCACGAAGATCACGCCGGGGGCGCCCAGCGCGTCCCGGAACGCGGCGACCTCTTCCTCCCGGCCGGTGAAGGACCGCCGCCGCAACTCCCGCAGGGTGTGTCCGAGAGATGTCACGCGCCCGACTGTAGCCAGCGTCGCCCAGAAGAATGGGCAGCGGATGGGCACCGGAATGGGCTGGTGGGCACCGGCCGGCCCGTCGACGATCACTCCATGACCGACATCAACATCGCCGAATTCCCCACCAACTGGGGCCGCTGGGGCGACAAGGACGAGCTCGGGGCGGTCAACCTCATCACCGCGGAGGCCCGGGCGCGCGGCGCCGCCGAGGCGCGCACCGGCCGGACGGTCTCCCTGGCCCAGGAAACCCGGCCCGCGCCGCTGGTCGGCGGGCCGATGGCACGGATGAGCGCCGACACGACCGGTGTCCAGACCGCCATGCTCTTCACCGGGGCGTCGCCGATGGCGATGGCCGAGCTGATGATCGTCAACACCCACCACCCCGAGATCACCCACCTCGACGCCATGGGCCACTTCGTCACCGACGGGCAGGTCTACCCCGGCGTTCCACAGCACGAGAGCTCCGGCATGACCGGGGTCACCCACGGCGCCACCCACGTGTACGCCGACGGCATCCTGACCCGGGGCGTCCTGCTCGACCTGGCCCCGGGAACCCGCCTCGCGGCCGGTCACGCGGTGACGGCCGCCGACCTCGACGCCGCGGCCGAACGCGCCGGCGTCGAGGTGCAATCCGGCGACGCCCTCGTCATCCGGGCCGGCTGGGCGAGCGGCACCGACTTCGGCCAGGGAATGCCCGGCATGACCGTGGGCGCGGTCCGCTGGATGCACGACCACGGGATCGCCATCTACGCCGGTGACATCGGCGACGCGCACCCGCCCCTCAAGGACGAGTTCCCCGGCGCCCTGCACCGGCTCGGGCTGGCCCGGCTCGGCATTCCCCTGGTCGACGGCGCCTCCACCGACGCGGCGGCCACGATCTGCGCGGAGCTGGGCCGCTACACGTTCCTCTTCGTCGTCGCCGTGCCCCGGATCGCCGGCACCACCGGCCTGCCGGTCAACCCGCTGGCCATCTTCTAGAACTGGTCCGCGTCAGGGATGTCCCCGCCGGTCGAAGCTGCCCGCCGACGGTCCACATCGATCTCCTTACCGACTAGTTGGTTGGTAAGCGCCAGCTCCGTGTTGCTCATGCGCGTGTGGCGTGTCAGCCTCACCTCTCGTCGAGACCGGTGGTGATCTTGCTGTACACGTCGTTGGCGGTGATCCGGCCGTTGTGGATCCGGTAGAGGTCAAGCCCCTGCAACACCGTGCCGCCTTCGGCGGGGGCCACCGCTCGCAGACCACCCGGTGGCCGGCCGCCCAGACGTGACCGAGGATCGGGCTCGGGCCCATTTGGCGGCTTCCTCCCGGCCGCGAACAACGCGCGCCGGCCCGTCGCAGGCGTTCGGCAGTACTTCACGTTGGACCATGAACCAGACAACGGCTGGACAGCTTCACGGTGGACATGCCGAGGTCCCGCTGGACCACACCGCTGACCTGCGTGTCGAGTTCTCGCCGGCGGGCATCCGGAAGGGCCGTCCCCAGTCCCGCCGTGGTGGTGAAAGAGAGGCCGCCACCCGAACCGGGTGGCGGCCTCGCGGGTGGGACTTCACGGTGGCGGTCGTGGATCAGTGCTGGTAGCGCCGGGTTCGTGCTCGCGGGGCCGGGTCGGCGATGGTGACGGCGGGTCCGACCCGGGGTGTGGCGGGGCGGGTGGGGCCGCGGAGGGTGGTGCAGGGGGTGACGGAGGCGCGGGCGGCGTGGGCGGTTCGGTGAAGTTGGCGCCGATCAGGGCGTCGAACTCGCCGCGGACCAGGTCGGGGTCGCCGCTGATGAGCTCGGTGAATTCTTCGTCGAACCCGCGGTCCCATTCCGGGGACAGCGCGGTGCCGGCTTGCGCTGTGGGATTGCTGATCATGTCGGTCACCACCCGCCGCAGTCGTCCTCAGTGGGCAGCTGACGTGACGAACCGTCAGGTCAGCCGTTGATCACTTTCTGCTCACTGTCCTGACGCCCGGTCACGCTGATCTTGCGGGGCTTGGCCTTCTCCGCGATCGGGATCCGCAGCACCAGCACGCCGTTGTTGTAGGCGGCGTCGATCCGGTCCGCGTCCAGGGCGTCACCCAGGAACAGCTGCCGGGAGAACACGCCCGACGGCCTCTCACTGACCTGCGGTGTGGCGTCATCTCCCAGGTCGATCGGGCGTCGCTCCGCTCGCACGGTGAGCACATTGCGTTCCACGTCGATGTCGATCGCGTCGGCGTCCACGCCAGGCAGGTCGAACGCGAGCACGAACTCGTCGCCGTTGCGGAACGAGTCGACGGGCATCGCCGTCGGGCGTGACCAGGTCCCGGCGACCGTAGTGCCGAACAGTTGCTGGGCGAGCCGGTTGACCTCGGTGAAGGGTTCGCTGCGCATCAACATGGTGCCCACCTCCTGTGATCTCAACGTCAGAGTCAATGCGCGATAACTTGTTTTTAGCACGTCGTCCTTACGATGACAAGAATTTCGTCGTCAACCCGATGACGTAGCCCCGGGTCCGCGCTAACACCTCCGCGACGGGCACAGCCCTTGCCGACACTCTGCGGCCTCATCGAGGATCAAAGCCGCGATCGCCGCGATCCGAGAGGCCGCGAGCGAGGTCACGGCAGCTGGTCAGGCCAGCCCCAACGCACCGAGTTTCGCCGCTCAGCCCGCAACCTCGACGAGTACGAGCAGATGACCTCCATGTTCGTCGACCTCTATCCCGACGTCCCGGTACCGAAGTCGGCGTGGCAATGGGTAGAGTCCGCCCAATACCGCCTGATGCGTTCCGGCGCACACCGGGCGTTGTCATGCGTGGACCTGCTCATCTGCGCCTGTGCCGCTGTCCGCGGGCTCGTCATCCTGCACGACGACAACGACTTCGCAACCGCCGCACGGCACCTTCCCGACCTGGCCGAACGACGAGTCCACTCGCTTCCTTGACCTGCCGGCGAGACATCAGGCACGCGCGGCCTGGAACCCCGAATCATCACCGTTGTGAAAGAAAATTCGCCCCTCGCCGCCGCCCTCTTCAGATGACACCACACCTCTGAACCGCGGCAATGTCCACGGACGACGCGACGAGACGACCGACACGTCGAGGGCGAACCCGAGGCACCGTCGGCCACCGCGCGAACGCCTTCGCCGCACGTCAGCCCGGCCGAACCGAACGGCTGGTCTCATACGGGACAGAGGCAACCACCTCGTGCAACTCCGCACAAGGGCGTGACCAGCGGCCCAGCAGCATGGGGTTCCCGCCTGGCCCCGCGGCAGGACAACGAGCGGATCGAATCCGCGCTTTCGTAGACACGTCGTGCACTCGTGGGGCGCCGGGGACTCGTACCCGGAACCTGTTTATTAAAAATCGGTAAAGGTAGATTTCGTTGGTGCCTACAGACGCGGCGAGGGTGATCGCCGGCCGTTACCGCCTGGTGCGGCGCCTGGGACGGGGTGGAATGGGCGTCGTGTGGCTCGCCCGCGACGGGCTGCTCGACCGCGACGTGGCGGTGAAGGAGATGCTTCTCCCGGCGGACGGCGCGGACACCGGCGATGCCGTTGATCAGCTTGCGTCACGGGTGATGCGCGAGGCTCAGGCGGCCGCCCGGCTCCGACATCCGGGCATCATCACCGTGCACGACGTCATCGTCGACGACGGCCGGCCGTGGATCATCATGGAACTGGTCGGTGGGCGATCCCTGGCTCAGGTCATCGCCGAGGCGGGTGCTCTGGGCGAGCAGCAGGCCGCGATGATCGGGGTACGGGTGCTCGACGCGCTCCAGGCGGCGCACCGGCGCGGCATCCTGCACCGGGACGTGAAGCCGTCGAACATCCTGCTCGACGGTGACCGGGTGGTGCTGACCGACTTCGGCATCGCGGCCGTGGACGGCGCCACCGCGCTCACTGCCACCGGGCAGATGGTCGGCTCGCCGGAGTATCTGCCGCCCGAGAGGGTCAGCGGCCGGCCCGCCACGGCCGCCGGCGACCTGTGGGCGCTGGGGGTCACCCTTTTCCAAACGGTGACCGGCCACTCACCGTTCCGCCGTGAGGATGTGCCGAGCACCTTCGCGGCCGTGCTTCACGGCCGCGTCGCCCGGCCGGCCGGCACCGACCGGCTCTGGCCGGTCCTGAAGGGACTGCTCGCGAAGGACCCGGCCCGCCGGTTGACCGCCGACCGCGCCGCAGAGCTGCTGGCGAAGGCGGGGCAGCCGGCCGCCGCGAGCCAGGCGGCGGCTCCGTCGTCTCCCGCGCTGACGTCGCCGTCGGCGGGCGGCACGGTGGCGAGGATCTGGTCGACACGGACGGTTCGGTGGGCAGGAATCCCGGTCGCGATCGCGGTGATCATCGCGGCCGCGCTGATCTGGGTGATGCCGGACGGGCGGGACCGCGGCCCACGAGGCGGCACGGCGGCCGCCCCGTCGCCGAGCACCGTGACATCGTCGTCGCCGGCCGTCCCGCCCGTGCGGAACCTGCCGCCGCCACCGCCCGGGTTCACCACCGTCACCTCCTTCAAGACGTTCGTCTTCGCCTTGCCCCAGCCGTGGGTGGAGGAGAACCTGGTCTGGGCCAATCAGGACGACAGCCGGGCGGGCTCGCTGTTGCGTGCGCGGCCCTCCGTCGAGACGCCGTCCGGGACGGACACGCGCATCTCGGCCGCCGCCTACCTGACGCTCGCGCACGAGAGAATGCCGAAGGGGTCCTATCACCGGATCCGCCTGACCGGCGTGGCGGTGCCGCCCGGCGCGAGCAGCGCGGCCGAATGGGAGTACACCAGCGTGCTTCCTCAGTACGTCGCGAAGCACGGGGAACGACGCTTCTCACACACCTTGACGAGGGCCTTGGCGCTTCCGACCGGGAAGATCATCATGCTCTCCGTCTCCGTCACGTCCGAGTCGGCGGAGGCGCTGGATCGCGACTGGCAACAGCATCGTCCGACGCTGACGCAGATCACCGGCAGCCTGCGACAACTCGTCTGACCGCGTCCGTCGACGACCGTCAGGCGACGAGCGGCCCGCGAGCCGTTATCCAGGTTCTGTGGCGCCATGGGGCGCGTCGGCCGGTGTGGTCAGGCGGCTCATGAATTGACAGTTGTGAGCATTGACCGCGCACCCCTAACGGTTTAGTGTCCAGCCTAACCGTTAGGGGGTAAGCGATGCCGGCAGCCGTGAGCGCGGCGAGCGGCCAGCCGTCGCCGGGAATCCAACTGGGCGTGGTGCAGGAAGTGCTGCTCGCCCTGCTGGCCAAGGAGCCATCGCACGGCTATCAGCTGCGCGCCGGCCTGCAACTGGCGCTCGGCCCGCTGGCCGACGCGCTCAAGGAGGGCCAGGTCTACGTCACCCTCACCCGGCTGGAGCGCGCCGGCCTGGTCAGCTCCGAGCGCGTCGGCCAGGCCAACCTGTCCGAGCGCAAGGTCTACGCGCTCACCGCGGCCGGCCGACAGCGGGTCATCGACTGGCTGGCCGACACGAGCTGGCCCAAGCCGGCCCCGGCCGAGTTCCATCTGAAGCTGGTGGCTGCCGCGGCCGCCGGCCTGGGCGATCCACAGCGGATCGTCGACACGCAGCGGCACGCGGTGCTGGCCGAACTGGCCGCGGTGCAACGAGCGGCGCTGGCCGAGTCGTCCGGCTCGGCGGCCGGGCTGCTGCTGGAGGGCGTCGTGCTTCGCCTGCAGGCAGATCTGCACTGGCTGGAATCCTGCGCCCGATTCTGGACGAAGCCCAAGAAGAGCCAGGAAGGGCGGCCATGAACGCGGTGCTGCGTACCCGCGATCTGCGGATGACGTACGGACGGGGCGCGGGACTCGTACACGCGCTGGAGGGTGTTGACCTTGAAGTCGCACCGGGCGAGACGGTGGCGGTGATGGGACCGAGCGGATGCGGCAAGTCGACGCTGCTGCAACTGCTCGGAGGGTTGCAACGCTCCAGCCGCGGGGAGGTCTGGGTCGACGGCCGGCGGATCGACGGCCTCGGCGAACGAGCTCTCGCCCGGCTGCGTCAGGGCACGATCGGCTTTGTCTTCCAGGCCTTCCACCTGCTGGACGAGCTCACCGCGGTGGAGAATGTGGAGCTTCCGGCGCTGCTGGCCGGCCGGTCACCGTCCGTCGCTCGCCGCCGCGCAGTCCAGTTACTGGACCGGGTCGGGCTTACCGAGCAGTCGGGGCGGCTGCCCGCCGCGCTCTCCGGCGGGGAGCGGCAACGGGTCGCGATTGCCCGGGCGCTGAGCAACGGACCCCTGATCGTGCTGGCCGACGAACCGACCGGCAACCTGGACAGCGCGTCCACCGCCGACGTGCTGCGGCTGCTCGACGGCTTGCGCTCGGAAGGGCAGACCCAGGTGATCGTCACGCACGACGCCCGGGTCGCGGCCACCGCGGACCGGCTGATCTCGATGCGTGACGGAGTGTTCGTCGAGCAGACCCGGCTGACCCACGGCACCGGCGGTCGGCTCAGCCAGCTCGCCGGTCTGGAGGGCTGAGCGATGGGCCGGGCCCTGTTGATCTTTCGGTTGGCGGCGCGTGACCTGCGGCGCCGGCCCGGGCAGGCGGCGCTGCTGCTGGTCGCGATCGCGTCGGCGACCACGACGCTGACCCTCGGGCTGGTGTTGCAGGGAGCGGGGCAGAAGCCCTATCAGAGCACCCGGGCGGCGACCGCCGGACCGGACGTCGTGCTCGGGCTCGCGCCACAGCCCGGCACTACCGTCGACCCCGCTGACCTGAGGAAACTCGTCAGCGAGCCGGGGGTGACCGCGTCGAGCGGTCCGTTCCCGTACACCGAGAAGGTGGTGACCGTCGGCGGTTTCTCGGTGCACGCCTGGCTTCAGGGCCGGGACACCAACACGGCGGCGGTCGACCGGCCGGCGCTGTCCGCGGGGCAGTGGACCCGGCCCGGCGGGGTCGTTCTGGAAGCCGGGTTCGCCGAGTCGATCGGCGCGGGAGTCGGCGACCGGATCGACATCGGCGGCCGCCGGTTCACGGTCAGCGGGATCGCGGTCACCGCGGCTTCCGGGCCGTACCCGAAAACGGGTTTCTCTCCGATCTTCTACGGTGATGCCAAACCCCCGCTGCCCGCCCCGGGCGGCGATCCCGGGCCGGCGCTCGGCGCGCCACCGCCCGACGGGTTCTACCTCGGCCCGGCCGGGCTCATCTGGCTGACCGAGGCGGACACCCGCGCCCTGGCCGGGCCGAGCACACTCGCCTACCTGCTCAATCTCAAGCTCGCCGACCCGGCCGCCGCGCCGGCCTTCGCCGCCACGCACATCTTTGTCACCGAGCAGGCCGTGCTGGCCCCGGCGACCTGGCAGGACCTCGAGGTCATCAACGGCTGGGTGCTCCGCAACAAGCAGTTCTCGCTGATGCTGGGCAGTTCGCTGCTGGTGCTGGTCGCGGTGGCCAGCATCGTGGTGCTGGTCGGCGGCCGGATGGCCGACCAGGTACACCGGGTCGGCCTGCTCAAAGCCGTCGGCGCGACCCCGGCGCTGGTCGCCGCGGTGCTGCTCGCCGAGCATCTCGCGATCGCCCTGGCGGCCGGCGGCGTCGGGTTGACCGCCGGGCGGTTGCTCGCCCCGCTGCTGTCCGATCCGGGCGCCGGGCTGCTCGGCCGGGCCGGCCCCCCGCCGTTCACGATGGGCACGGTCGCGGTGGTGGCCGCGGTGGCGCTGGGCATCGCGGCGCTGGCGACCTTCGTCCCGGCGATCCGCGCCGCCCGGATCAACACCATCCAGGCGCTGGCGGGCACGGTCCGTCCGCCACGGCGCAACGCCCGGCTGATCGCGTTGTCGGCCCGGCTGCCGGTGGCGCTGCTGCTCGGGCTGCGGATCGCCGCGCGCCGCCCGCGCCGCACCTGGCTCGGCGTGTTCGCGGTGGCGGTGGCGATCACCGGGATCGTGGCCTCGCTGTCCGCCCGGGCGAATCGGCTGGTGGAGGCCGCGCCCGGCGTCGATCCGAGGGTTGCGATGACGCAGGGACTGCTGGTGATCAGTGTGATGCTGGCCGTGCAGGCGACAGTCAACGCGATCTGCGTGGTCTGGGCGACCACTCTCGACACCCGGCACGCGGCGGCGCTCGCCCGGGCGCTCGGCGCGACACCCGGTCAGGTCAGCGCCGGGTTGTCGGCGGCGCAACTGCTGCCCGCGCTGGGCGGCGCGCTGCTCGGTGTGGCCGGCGGGCTGGGCCTGGCCCAGGTCCTGGACGACGACGCGCTGGCCGTCCCGCCGCTGTGGCAGCTGGGCGCGGTCGTGCTCGGCACGGCGCTGGTCATCGTGGTCTGCACCGCGATGCCGGCCCGGATCGGCGCGTCCCGCCCGGCCGGCGAGGTGTTGCGGGCCGCTTGAGGGACCGCGCTGCTTCACCGCATGCGGGGCGGCTCAACGGCATCCTGCGGCCCGGGTCAGGTTCTGCTCCAATCCGGTTTGCCGCCGGCGGCGGTCGAGGTCACCTCCGGGCCGATCAGCAGGAAGTGGGCCTCGTCCCCGTCGACGCGGGGGCAGTGCTCGACCCCGCGCGGGATCACCAGCAGGTCACCTGGGAGCAGGGGCACGTCGCCGTCGCGCAGCTGGATCGTCATCTTCCCGGACAGCAGCAGGAAGGTCTCGTCCTGGTCGTCGTGCGCGTGCCAGTTTGTTGACCCGGTGCCTTTCGCCACCTTGAGCAGGTTGCCGTTGGCCGAGGCGAGCACCCGCTGGGACCAGAACTCGGTGAGGCCGGCCGCTTCCCCGGCCACCGCGTATTTCGTGAGCATGCACCCATCCTGCCGCCGTGGCCGGCCGGGCGGCAGTGGAAGGAATGACCAATGCCGCAAGGATCCTCACACCGTACGACCTCCGGGTGGTCGCCCCGCGTCGGCCGACTCGGCCGGCCGGAGGTCGGCAACACCCGCGATCAGCGTCCGACGACCGCTGTCGGCGCGCCCGCGAGCAGGGCGGCCAGTTCCGCCGGGTAGACGAGGTGAGGGAAGTGCCCGCCGGGCAGGACGGTGACCCTCATCCATTCGTCGTACGGGTGAGACGGCTCGGCCGACAGCACCCAGTGGTAGCCAATGCCACGTTGTGCGATCGCGCGCAGTTCGGCGCGGCGCGCGTCGTCGACGACTTCGTTGGGGTTCCGCAGAATGTCGTCCCAGTAACCAAGGAACTGGTCGGCGTGGGGTACGCAGGACTCCACCAGTTCACGCCCTTCCGCGGGCAGCGAGGCCACGCCCATGCCGGCCAGCAGCCGGTCCCACACCTCCGTGCGCCAGCGGGGCCCACGCAGTGCGGGCTCGGAACGGCGTACCAGATCACCGAAGGGACCCAGTGTCAGCGGCTGGTCGAGGTTGACCACTTCGCGCGCGGGAAACCGGGCGGCGTACATCGTAGCCAGCACACCGCCGGCCGAATGCCCCACGACGGTCGGAGTCCGCAGGCCAGCGCTGGTCACCGCGCCGTGGACCAGGTCCGCCAGGGTGGTGGTGTGATAGCCGACATGGCGCGACTCACCGTGACCCGGCAGGTCGAGCGCGAGAACCCGGCGCCCCGGGTCGACCGTGGCCAATTCGCGCAGCAGCGGTTGCCATTGCCGCCGGTCGAAGGTCAGGCCGTGCAGCAGTACGAGCGGAGCACGCTCGTCGGCGTCACCGGTCAGGGTTCCCGCCAGTTGGTCGAAAATCGTCATAACCACAAAGGCGTAACACCGCAGCGTACGAATTGTTCGTTGCCCGCCTCACAGCCGCCAGCGCTCCGGCCCACCCGCGGCGGCCTGGTAGCGCAGCGAGGAGCCGGTGCGGATCGACGCCTGCAGGTGCGCGCCGGCCAGCGGCGCGAGCGACGAGATCCGTTGCAGGGCGGTACGGACCGCACGCGTGACGTTGACCCGGGCGCGCTCTGCTTCGGTGCCCTGTTGGCGAATGCGGCCGCCGAGCCCCGTGGCGTGGCGCAGTTCCCGCACCAGCGCCGAGCGTTCCGCGATCAGTCGGGCGGCCAGGTCGGCGTCACCCGCCCGGTCGGCGGCCGCCAGCCCTTCCTCGATCCGGGCGAGCCGATGACGGAACGCGGCGCGGCCCGTGTCGTCGAGTACGGGACCGGTGGCCGGTGCCCGGAGTCCGGCACCGCCGGCGGCCAGATCGAGCGCGGTGATCTCGCGTCCCGCAGCCGCCAGCAACGCGCGCAGGTGCCGCATGCCGAGGCTGTCGCGGACTCGTACAGTTTCGGCGTCAGCCTCCAGCTGCCAATCCGTACCGTCCCGGCGCAAGATCCACTCCTCGGTGGTTGGCGAGCCGAGGCCCAGGCGTCGAGTGATGTCGCGCGCCCGGTCGGCGTCGCCAGGCCGGCCACGAGCGGCCAGGATCGAGGCCAGCCACGGCAGTGCACCCAGCCGTTCGGCGGTCTCGGCGGCCCGATCGAAATGACCAGCGGCGACGTCCAGGAGTCCCTGGCGTACCGCCAGCCGGCCGAGGTACTCGTCGACCGGCCCGACGATCATGTTGGCGCCGCCCCAGACGACCAAGCGGCCGGCGTACGGTTCGAGGGCCTGGTAAAGCGCCCGCGTCGAGGGCTCGGCGGCGCCGAGCGAGGCCACCAGCGCCAGGTCCGCGGCGGCTCCCAGCCAGCGAGGACCGTCGCCGGCCAGCACCGCGGGCAGCAGCCGGTCGAGTTCCAGCAGCGCCTCGGCAACCTGTCCCGTCTCGGCCATCGCTCGCGCCGCGGTCGCCTCATAGAACTGCCCGGGGAAGCGTCGCGCCATTTCCATCAGCGGTGGGATGTGGTCAGCGCCCGTGCCGCGCAGCAGGGCAAGCCACCCGGTCAGCGTCGCCGTGAGGCGATCTGTGTCGACGAGCCCGATCCGGCGGCCCTGCTCGGCGACCTCGCGGGTCAGCGATTCGGCCAACGCGAAGCGGCCGCGAACGATGGCGAGTACGGCCTGCCGCGCCAGGACGACGACTCCGGCTTCCGGATCGCCGTCCAGCTCGCCGGCTCTGCCGTAGGCAGCGAGCGCCGCCTCGGCGGCATCGAGCTCGCCTTGCTCGATGAGCGCGATGAACCGCCAGAACGTGCCCCGGCGCTCTGTTGCGGCATCGCCGGCGGCGCGGGCGCAGCCGACGATTTGCGAAGCGACGGTGAGACGTTCAGCGGCAGCCGCCGGGTCCCAGAGCGCATGCAGACGGCAATCGAGGACCTCGGCGGTCACACCCGGGTCGCCGGCGGCCCGTGCCAGCGCGGTGGCCTCGTCGATCAGAGCCCGGCGCCGGCCGGTCGTGGACTGGTCGCCGAGCAACTCGCGGGCGAGGCGGGCAAGTACCCGAGCCCTGACCGTAGATGGCAGGGGGCGCGCCGCCGCCTCCTCCAGGAGCCGGACCAACGCCACGTCACGGTCGAGGAACTGGGCCCGCGACGCGGTGGTGAGCGCCAGTTCGACCAGGGTGTCGTTCGTTTCCGGGTCAGTCACCTGCGCGGCGAGTTCGAGTGCTGTCCCCGGCCAGCCCGCAGATGCCAGCCACAGTGCGTGGATCGCATCCGGCGGCAGGCCCGACACGAGTGTGGCCAGCTCGGCCGGAGTCAGCGGTGCCAACCTCAGGTCCACGGCGTGGCCCGGCGGCTGCCCGGTGACAGTGACCAGTACCGCGGTGGGACTGGATGACAGCTGCGACGAGCGTTGCCGTAACTCGGCGACGACGTCCGCGCCACTCCAATCAAGATCGTCGCAAACAAGCAAGCGGGGGCCGCCGCCATCATCGTGGTCGTCCCAGACAAGCCGGCCGAAGGCCCGGTTGACCCGCAGGCCGCGCCCCCGAGCCTCGCGCACGGCCGCGTCGGCGATCGCGGTCTTGCCCGACTTTGGCGGGCCACTCACGGTCAGGTGGCCGCTGATGCCTGCCGCGACGTCGTCGAGCAGGCGACGCACCGCTGCGAGCTCCCGAGCTCTGCCGATCAAGGACACAGGCCGATCTTTACACCTCGGGTTGACCCGTCAGCGGTCACCTGGCCTTGGGACGCCAGCGCTCACCCTGATGGGACTTCGTCTAGCCATTCCCAACCGTCCAGCAACGGCGTTGCATTGTCTCCGCATCCCTTAGAGAGCCGCTTGTGGCGCGCAGCGCAGAAGGTCTGAAATTTACAGCTCTATCCAGTCTCCGACGTCGTCGAGCGGCTGATCGTTGACGAAGCGGTCAATAACCGCCCAGGCCTTGTCCGTGCCGGTAACGACATCGCCGGTGAACTCGACTGGTCCATCAGGTGTCGGGATCTCGAGTGTGTCGAATGGGGTTACTCTGCCGTCCCCTCTGAGCAGCGATAACGTCTGTTCGTCGCTGCCGAGGTGGAGTACAGCATCATCACCGCGAAAGCCAAGCATCAGGGCAGGGTAATCGTTTCCTGCTCGGCGGATGTCGAGATAGCCCTCGCCGCGGGCTCGCAGCTGATCGAACCGCTGGACGAGGTCCTCCGGCTCAGATTCCGTCGACAGGGCAGGAAATCGTCCGGTGTCCGGCGAGGTAGCCATCCATTCCAAGCGCATGC
Source organism: Actinoplanes sp. NPDC089786 (assembly GCF_040684855.1). Taxonomy (NCBI): domain Bacteria; kingdom Bacillati; phylum Actinomycetota; class Actinomycetes; order Micromonosporales; family Micromonosporaceae; genus Actinoplanes; species Actinoplanes sp. NPDC089786. The sequence goes on along the minus strand of NZ_JBFBGU010000008.1, from coordinate 16,587 downwards.
TTCCGCTCCTCCGAAGTGCGTTGTTTCGCCTCTTTCTCTGTGAACGTGCTGTGCCGGCTGACAGAGTTGGGCAGGCTGAGGGCGTGGCTGTTGACGACTTCCGCTGGCTCGGCGATGACGACAGCCCGCTGGGCCGAAACTTCTGCCTGTCCTTCGTTCGCGGGGCAGCACCGGCAGAGGTTACCGAGCGACTTGGCGGCACCCAGACGGTGAACATTGTCGGGGCGAGCCGGCTGCACGAAGCGGCCGGCCTGGTGCAGCTGCGTCCCGATGTCTACGAGGACGGCGTATTCCATACCGACCGGGTGACCGGGCTGGTGCTCGTCGCGGCCGCGAACGTCGGCGAGTGGACGATGATCGTGGAGCCCAACGGGTACCTGTGTACTGACCGGGCAGTGATGGGGGTGTTGTCCCGCAGCGGCGAGCAGCTGACGTTCTACTTCAACGAAAATACTTCGCCGAGCTTCACTCCCGGCGGACTCCCGGACCCGCTGATCACGGTCCTGCGATCGAACACTCACATAAATCGGCAGCAATGCCGACGATCACCCGAGCCGCTAAGCCAGGTCATTTAGCCTACGACGCAGCCTCTCGCAGGCCAATAATGGCACCGGATAGGTCGGCCACCCTACGGAGTAGCCATCCGTACCAAGCTTTCGCAAGAACGCCTCCGTAGCAATTAGAAACGCTCTACCAAAGACGGCTAAATCGACCCACTCCCCCTTCCATTCCAAATATCCGCCCGACGACGACCCCCACTCATCATACGATTCGACAATCGTACATATCTTGCCCTCAAAACGGGAGAAGGTCCATCTGATCTCGCTGGGCTCGTGGTCAAATGACACGTGTTCAGCTGTCGATCCACCCAACATCTTTTCCACCGCAGACAACAGTTCTGCTGGCACATCATTCGTATCGCTAACCGTGCATACATACTGGCCAGATGGCCCACTAAGGCGGAACGAGATCCAACCATGGGAGACCTTGACCCAGTCAAAATTGGGCACTCTTGGTATCTCAGGCACAGGTTTTTCACCTCGGATATGCTGTCCATATTTCCATCGCGAACGACAACCTCAACTCTGGACGTCGACCGACCGGCGCCATCTACCCCCACTGGGGAACCATAGTCAAACTGGTGAATGTGACCCGGACCATTCGGGTTCGGCAGCTCGGGCGAGGAATCCACCCCCGCACGAAGCCGGGTCCCCAATGCCATGTTATCTCCGTTCCAGAGGAAATCCTCGCTAAATTCGCCAGGGATATTCCGTTCGCCTGCCTTTCGGGCCATGTCCTGGGCACCTGGACCATGCCGGTACTCGATATGACCAAGCCGGGCGTCACTGATCACCGACGCTCCGCCGCAGTTGTGCACCAGGACAGGCGTGTTGCCAGCCATCACATAGTACGTGTGGCCGCGACTGCCAATTACGCTACGTCACACCTAACTTCACCTGCGGTTTCAGGCGGGTTCATCGCTCCGAAGAGTCGCGATCATCGATCGTGACAGCAACGGTGACAGCAACCCCCGCGCACGTGCAGGACCGGAGGCGTACCGCTGGACACGAACGAACCGGCGGAGCATGCCCATGCACCTGGAGGAGATCAGCAGCGGCCGGCGCCGGAAGGGTACGAGGCCGCCCCTCCGGTCTCAAGGGCGCGACCGCGTCGCCACAGCGACCGCCCTACGGGCGGCCCTTGACCCCGGAGACCACTACGGCCCCACAGACGCCGACACCACGCGGGCAGACGCCTACGGCGCCCATCCCAGCCACGCCGCCGACCGCCGCCAGGACAGCGGAGCACCACCGAGCGCCCGAGATGTCGGCTTCAGACTGTTTCACGACACTGTGAGCAGAAGGGTATGGCTAAGAAAGCTATACGTAATCAAGAAGGCCCGGCCTAAGGCCGGGCCTCGCTCACGCGCTCAAGGCCTACGGCCCCGCGCGCACGCCCACCGAAGAGAACCATCCACCAGAACGCTCACGTAGCCAGCGACACAAGCCGTGACGGTCGCGCCGTGACGATCGCTCAACAGGACAGTCACCGATGGTGGCGCTGGCGATCGGCGCCCACCGTTGCGCGATAGGCCACGCAAGCCCAAGCCGGAATGAGCCCCGCCGACACTCCATCGATACATTTGCATGCATGCCAGGTGGCTGACAGCAACCGTGACAGCAACCCAGACGACCAACCATGCCCGCCGAAACACTGTGATGCCGAGCGACAACGCACCGCAACAGCACGCCGATAATGCGCGTCATCACATCGATTGCATGTGCCGTACGGTTACTCCGCCATCAATCGGCGCCCTGAATCCCGACGCCAGTAGGTTGGCCTCCACCAAAAAAGGACGGTTCTATCCTGCGGCCACGGAGTTGCTTGGTCGTCTAGGTTCTCGAAATTATCCGTCGCCAAGTCAACCGGTCGGAAACCAGGTTCCTTGATTTTACCTTCGACTCCACGTCGAACAGCTTGATCAAGTTTGCACTGTGATTCAACAAGGGAATCCTTGTTGGCACCACTACCTAGGGTCGGCCAGCGAAGCTGCACAAGATCGTCTTCCCAATCGCAAACTGGGCAAATTTGGTGCGAACCTGGCGGGTCATCAAGGACTAGGTGCCCACAACATACGCACGGAAACAAGGACGCCGATCCCATCACGGCACCTCCACCCCGGGCTGACGGTTGAAGTAGGCCCTTGGATCTTCCACCTTGTAATAAGTCACGATTCCATTTTCACTGCTGATACCGAACTCCCCGGTCTTCGGGTCGACAAAGTAATTCGTTGTGCCGTCCCGCTTCTGAAGGACGCCCGACCTCCGCCCGTCACATGTGCACATGAGATCCTGCGCCGCCGCGTCGTACTCAGCCGGACTTTCGATTTCCATTTCCGGTCCGTGCTTATCAAAGTGAGAGTTTAGATTTCCCTTGCTCGTCCAGCCATCGCCGCCGCAGTTGTGCACGAGGACCGGCGTGTTGCCGGCGACTACATAGTACGTGTGGACGGTGTCGACGGTGAGGTCGTACATCACTGCAGGGCGAACGAGGTTCTGAACCGTTGCGGCGACGGCCCATCCTCGGCCGGCTGTCACAAGCTGCTCGCCGGTCCTGAGCCGGGCTGCGGCAATCCACTTGCGGCGGTCAACACTCCAAAACGGATGGTGCTGGGTGGTGTGCACCGTTGCTACGCCGTCGTTGGTGACAATGGTCAGGTCGGTGAGGTAGACGTCATCGTTTATGAAGAGCCGGTTGACTCGGCGCTCGGTGGTTTCGCCAGTCCGAGGGTCGGTGGCCAAGACTCGGTCGCCTACCTCGACCTGAGATATCGGCTTGGCTGTCCCGTCGGCCATCAGTACTGGCGTGGAGGCGGCGAAGCTGTGGCAGGCCGGCAATTTTGGAGCTTTGGTCAGAAGACGGCCGAGGCCCTCGCTTGCGACTATCGATCCTACGAAGAAGATGATGTGGCCCGCGCACGCTTCCGCGGACGCGTCGGCGGTGCATCCGATCGTTTTGGTGGCCCGGCCGCAACCGCCTCCAGGATCGTCGAGCGCTATGTTGAGGAAGCTGCACTGACTGATATCCCTGACGAACTTGAGCTGCTCCACGCCGGTCGCGGCCAGTCTTTTGCAACTTTCCCAGCCCTGGAACGATGTGGCGCATTGAATGTTGTCACGGGCCTGTTCCACGGTCCCGGCGGCCGTGTTTTCTATGTCGCTGGTGATTGCTTTTTCCAAATCATTGTTGACCTGGATGTCGCGCCTTGAGTTCGAGGAGCCGTGGCTGGTCGATCTCTTGTGAGGACTGCCGTAGTCCGGCAGCTTTTGCATAGCTTTTCGTTCGTCGTTGTAGCGGGGGTCTTTGCCGGCGAGGCCGCTGGGGTCGGAGAGGGTGATGGGATTGTTGCCGGCGTAGGTGTAGCCGCCGAGTTGGTTGGGGTCGGTGGTTTGCAGGAGTGGGTCGGCGCTGATGAAGCGGCCGAGGGTGGGGTCGTATTTGCGGGCGCCGAGGTTGGTGTAGCCGGTGGTGGTGTCTTTGGGGGCGCCGAGGTAGCCGCGTACGGGGTCGGGCCAGATGGTGGGGTTGGCGGTGGATCGCGGTTCGCCGTAGGGCTTGAACTGCTGGCGGGCCAGGGCCTGCGTGGTGGTGTCCATCGCGACGGTCGAGGTGCCGTGCGGGTCGCTGAGCAGGTAGTGGTTGCCGGCGTCGGGGAGGGTGGATCGGATCGCGGCGGTGCCGCCGGCGTGGGTGATGGTTCGGGAGGCACCGAGGATCGTCTTGGGCGTGGTTGTGGTGTCGACGACGATCTGGGTGTTACCGGCGAACAGGGTGGTGCGGCCGGGCTCACGACGGATCAGCTGGTTGCCGTCGGCGTCGTAGAGGTAGGTGGTGGATTGCGGGTTGGCGCCGGTGGTGGCTACTTCGTCCAAGCGGCCTTCGCGATTCCAAGTGAGGGCTTGGCCGGGGCTTCCGTCGGCAGGGGTGCGGGCGACGAGTTGGCCGGTGGCGTTATATCGAAAGGTGCTGGGTTTTGATCCGCCGGTGGTGGCGGTTAGCGTGTCCGGCTGGACGCCGGTGCTGGCGCAGTTGACCTGGCAGCCGTGGATGTATGAGGTGGTGGTGTCGGCCCCGCCGGTTGTCGAGTGCTCGATGAGCTGGGTGCGGTTGCCGGTCTTGTCGTAGGCGAGGCTCTGCCAGTAGGAACCTGGTCCCGAGGCCAGCGACCCAGGCGGTGGCTGGACGGTCGCGGGGTCGGGGCATGCGCTGGCGGAGGTCCAGGCCTGGGTGAGCCGGGCGAGGGTGTTGTACCGGTAGCACTGGGCATCGGCGACAGTGTTGCCAGTCTCGGACTGCTCGTTGGTGATCGACAGCGGGTTGCCAGCCTGGTCGTAGGTGTAGCTGGTCTTGTCGACCTCGGGGCCGATGCCCTTTTCCCGGCTCAGGGTGCGGGTCTGCATCCGCCGGGTTTGGGCGTCGTAGGTGTAGCCGACCTTCGCTACCTGCCCGGTCGAGCCCATGGTGACCAGCGACGGAAGGCCGATCGGGTCGTAGGTGGTGGCGGTGACGTAGGCCTGAGCTCCGGAGGCGCTGACAGGCGACCCGAGCTTGGTGTAGCGGTAGTCGATCTTCTCGCCACTCAGGTTGCCGACCGTGGGTTCGGTCTGGGCGGATAGCAGTTCGGTGTTGGGGGTGTACGCGAAGGATGTCTCGTACTGCACCGGCAGGGGACGTTCCACGGTGGGCAGGGAGAGCCGCTGCCCGAGGGGTTTGCCGAGGATCGAGTAGCCGGTGACGGCGACCGTGTATCCGCCGGTGACGCCGTTGACCCAGCGGGTCGCGGCGGTGAGCTTGCCGATGCGCAGGGTGTCGTAGGTCCAGGACGCGATCTTGAAATCCTGGCCGCGGTCGGTGGCCGTGAGTTTTCGGCCGAGCAGGTCGTAGGTGAAGTCATTCCAGTTGCCGCGGGCGTCGCGGGTCGAGGTGACGTTGCCCGCGTCGTCGTAGGTCGTGAGGCTGGTGCCGGTGTCGGGGTCGACGTGGCTGGTGATTCGGCCCCTGAGGTCGTAGTCATCGACCCATCGGGTGCCGGGGGCGCCGTTGTCGCCGGCTGGGCCGGTGGTGACGGTGTGCTGTCCCGCGGCGTTGTACTGGTAGGTGATGTCCTGGCTGCTGCCGCCGCTGGCGATGAATCCGCTCGTCCGGTTGCCGGTGAGGGCTGGCTGGGTGGTGTATTGCTGCAGGCGGGTGAGCTGACCGCGGGCGTTGGTGCTGCTGGTGGTGGCGACGCCACCTGTGGGAGGAATGACGGTAGTGGTGTCGCCGGTGTAGGCGGTGCGAGTGAACCACGTCTGCCGGTAGTTGTGCTGCTCGGTGACCTGGGTGGCGCGGCCGGCGGCGTCGTAGTCGGTGACGGTGTTCGACGGCAGGTCGACCTGGGAGATTCGGTCGGAGTAGAGCTGGTCCGCCGGCGCCCCGGTAACGGCGTAGGCATTGTTGGTGATGACGGTGCGGCCGTGTGAGTCGTACTGGGCGTTGGTGACCTTGGTGGTGTCGTTCTCGCCGTCGGTCTGCGTCTCGAGTGGACGCAGCAGAGCATCGAAAAGTGTTTTGCTGGTCGCGTAGAGAGGGTTTGTCGCATCCTTCGGTCGTTCGAGCAGGGTTTTGGTGGTGACGACGTTGGGGCTGTCGGCCGAGATCTTGTAGGTATAGATGAGGTTGGCCTCGGCACCGGTGGTCTTGTTCTTGTTCGGTAGCCACACGGCGGTGAGCCGGCCGAGCGCGTCGTAGGTGAGAGAGGTCTTTTGACCGGCAGCGTCGACCTTGGAGATGGGTAGTTGTCGGGCCTGTTCCATATCGACCGAGGAGAGGTGGCAGTCCTTGGACGAGACAGTGACTGCGGAGCAGTTCACCCCGGCAGCGGCCTGGGTGACCGTGTCGATTCGCTGTGGCAAGGCGCCGGCGGCCGGTGTGTATCTGGTGTAGGTCTTCTGGGCGAGGCTGGCCGTGGTGGTGCCACCGGCGGGTGTGGTCGAGTGCGGCGTACGCGTGGTGGTTATCGCGCGGCCGTAGTTGTCGTAGGTCGTCGCGGCCATGTCGATGAAGCCGCCGCCGGTGGCTCCGGACGCGCTTGAAGCCTGCTGAACCAGGGTTGGGTTGCCCTTGCTGGGCCGGGCCGGTGAGGTCTGGCCGTTGACCGCGAAAGCGTTGCCGTCGTACGACGTGCGGGTGTGCGAGACCAGGTTGCCGGAGGGGGTCGCGCCGGCGTTGGGGCAGTCCTGGTCGGTGGTGATGCTTTCGGCCGGGACGACGAGGGTGGTGGCGGCGCCGTCGAGGTAGCGGGTGAACATGCACTGGGTGATGTTGCCGGCGGCGCTGGTCTCGCCGCGGTCGGCGACCTGTGTTGTCATGCCGGTCGTGGTCTGTCCGAGGGTGGTGTTGTAGAAGGTGCCGGTCTCGGTGCGGCGCCACCCGTAGGACGCCTTCTGCCGGGTGAGTGACTTGATGGTGCGGACCATCTGCGCGGTTTGCGCCGGCAGGCCGGTGCGGCTGCGGCTGGCGGTGGGGCCGATGATGGTCGGCACGGTGACGGTGGCGGTGTCGACGGTTCCGCCCACACCGTTGTAGGTGAGTGTCTCGAACTCCCGTCCCGCGTAGGAGTTATGGTCGGCTACCGTGACCTGCTGGTCTCCGCTGACGAGCGGCTCGGCGACGCGACTGCGCCCGTCGGGCAGGGTGTCACCGTTCATGCCGCGGAAGTAGATGGTCCTGGTCAGCGTCTTCTGGTCGTGGGTGTTGACGCCGTCGGTCTTGTGGAACACCGCCGGGTCGCCGGTGGTGACGTCGACCTCGGAGTAGCCGCGGAACTGACCCCACGTGCGGTATTTCTTCTTCACAAGCTCGTTGTCGTCGTAGTGCCAGCCGGGCTCGCCCGGGTAGCCGTACTCGGTGATGAGGGTGACGGGGCTGCCGTCGGCGTAGCGGTTGTGGCGGTCGAGGGTGGTGACCCGCTTGACCCGGTAGGTGTGGAACCAGTCGATCATCGGACGGGGCTGGCCGACCGGAGTCCAGTAGATCGGCTGGCAACCGGTGGTGTTGGTCGAGGCGAACCGCTGCGCCCGGGTGTCCTTGTCGTCGTCCGGATCACTTGCCGGCAGGTTCGGGCAGGCCGGCGCTTCGTAGTCGACGGTTGTCTCCGCACCGTACTCGGTGATGATGTTCTTGATCCTGTTGTGGTACATCGGCGAGTTGATATTGACGTCGACCCGGTTGGGCAGCTGTTCGGGATTGAACCTCACTGCGGGCAGCTCCAGGTCCGCGCCGGCTTCGCCGAGGCGGGACAGTCCGGTGCGTTGAATGCTGTCGAGCCACAGGGTGGGCGGGTGGTCGCCGCCGTCGGGGAAGGTCTGGGTCAACTCGTAGCGGTCGACGAGCTTGGTGGTGCCACCCGACTGGATCTGGGTGGTGATCGAGGCCAGCCGCTTGCGGGACCAGAAACTCGGTCCATGGTTCTGGCAGTTGGTCGCGGTGCGAGCGCAGTTCAGGTCGATCGGGGTGTCCGGCCAGTACTCCGGATGTGTGACGGTGAACCGGTCCTCGGCGCAGTCGTTACCGGCCGGTGCGTCCTTGATGCACCGTTCGGTGGTGTTGAAGAGCACCTGCGCCGGGGCGGTGGCGCTGTAGATCGTCGACGGGGTGAGGCCGTAGTCGATGCGGTAGAGATAGCCGCCGCGGGTGTACGGCGCCGCGTCACCCTTGGCGTTGGCACCGTAGAAGCCGGCTTCGGGCTGGTAGTAGTAGGCCATCGCGTTGCCGTTGAGGTCGACGACGTAGTCGAGGTTGAACCGGTAGCCAAGAGTGCAGGCGGTGACAGCGAACGCGCCGTCCGGGCAGTCGTCGACGCCGCCGTCGTGGGCCTGGTAAACGGGCACGGTGTAGACGGAGTCGGTGGTCTTCTGGTCGGTCCAGCCGGGCAGCCGGTTCAGGCCGAAGTAGTACTGCACCCCGTTCTCGGTGACCCGGAAGTACTCCTTGTTCCTGGTGTTGTTCTCGGCCCCGGTCAGGCTTTCGATCTTGGTGGTGGAGTCGTCGTCGGCCGGCCGGAAGGTGTTGGTGTCGTCGTCGTAGACGATCGGCGTGGACTGCCCGTTCAGCGACAAGGTCAGGATCTGGCCGTACCAGCACAGGTCGCCGCTGCCCTGCGGCGCGCCGGAGCCGTCGACCTCGCTGCACGACTGGTAGGAGCGTTCGATGAAGTTCTCGGTGGAACTCCAGCCGTCGCCGATCCATGACGACTGATTGTTGGTGCCGGCGGTCCGCGCGTCCTGGGTGGTCGAGTCGTAGCTGAGCGAGACGGCCGGGGCAACGCCGGCGATCGGCGGCGGCACCGCGATCGGGTAGCTGTAGGTGAACGCTCCGGTGTTACCGCCAGCTGACCAGGTTCCCCCCGGCGACAAGCTGGTCGCCTTGTAGTCACCGTCTGACCCGTCGGTTGTCGACGTCGCCGCGAGCACCGTCGCGCCCTGGCCCGCGGCGGATACCGGAACTGTCGCGGTGAGCGGCGCCGTCGCCGCGGTGGGCAGCGGGGTCTGGGTCTGACAGTCGGACAGCTGCGGTGTCGTCAAGACGCAGGCGGGCATCTGCACGAGGTGCAGGCGGGATGCGTAGTCACCGCCGTAGGCGTGGCGGAAGGTCGCGGCGTCGACCTGCACGCCGACGCTGCCGGTGCCAGCGGTGGCGGTCACGCTGAACAGCACGCCCCGGATTCCGGCGGCCTGGGCGGTGTTCTGGTCGGTCGTGGCCGCGCGCACCTGCTGTGGCGCGGCGCCGATGCGTGGTCTCGAGACCGAGATCGGCGTCTTGCCGGCTCGTACGGGGGCGGCGTCGGCCTCGCGGCCGTCGGCCTTGCCGGCCACGGGCAGACTCACCGTTACCTGCTGGGCTCCGGGCAGGGCCGCGCTGCCGCCGGGCGTGAACGTCGGGTACGCGGGCAGCGGTGTGACCTTCGCTGGTTTGCGCGGCGGGGACAGCTTCATCGGCGGAGTCGTCGGCGGCGCCGGGATGCCCGGCGTAGCCGGTGCCGCGGTGGCTAGCTGCCCGACGGTGAGGCTGGTAGCCACCAGGAGAGCGGTGATCGCGACTGCGGTGAGACGCCGCCTTCGGCTCTGCATCCTTTTCCTGCCAACGATGGTGGACAGCATGAGCTCCCGCCTTCTCCGTGTGTACCGCACCGCGACAGATCCATGCCGGACGATCTCCAGCGCGGCGCGCTCAGGTTACGGTCCACAGTGGCTCTCGCGCTGTCCGAGTTTGCTCCGTAATGGACTTTTGAAGCCGAGATTCCTCTCTGTGATTGAAACCACACTCTCCGCTTTCGGCATCATGAGGGTCGATCTCATCGCTCGCAGCGGATGACAATGACGACCCGGTCGCGTCGGTGGTGATGCGATGCCCCCATGAAGGAGTCCCGAGGCATCATGGTGTCGCTCGCGCCGTCCCAGCGTTGTCTTTCGTGGACCATGACCGTGATTGCCGCGCTGGCCGGCGGAACGCTGGCTGTCGCCGTCCCGGCGCAGTCGGCTATGGCTGCGACTCCAGGCTTGGCCGGCAAGCGTGCCGAGCCACCGGCCGACCCCGTAGCGGCAGCGGTCGCCAAGGCTCGCGCCGAGAGCCGGCCGGTTCCGGTGGACCGGCTGACCGACGAGTACTCGACGACCTCGGCCAACCCGGACGGCACGCTCACCACCGCCCATTCCTCGAGCCCGCAGCGGGCGAGACGAGACGGAACTTGGGCGCCGATCGACACGACGCTGGCCCGGCAGAGCGACGGCAGCTACACACCCCGCGCCGCGACGGCCGGGCTGGTGATCGCCGCCGACCGCTCCACCCGCCTGGTGACGATGACCGAAGGCAGCCGGCAGATCTCGTTCACCTGGCCGCAGGCGCTGCCCGCCCCGGACATAGCCGGCGACACCGCCACCTACCGGGAGGTCTACCCAGGCGTCGATCTGCAGATCACCGCGGACCCGACCGGCTACTCGTCGGTCCTGGTGGTCAAGACAAGGGATGCCGCCGCCAACCCGGCGTTGCGGACGATCGACTTCGGGCTCACCGGCCGTAACGTGCACCTCCGGGAGAGCGCCCACGGCGGCGCCGAAGCCGTCGACGTCGTGGACGGCGGGCAGGTCTTCCACACCGATACCGCGCTCATGTGGGACAGCACCCCGCGCACTGCGGCGAGCAGGACCACCGGAGCCCGGCCGGCCGGCGACGTGCCGGGCGCACAGCAGCCGGGCCGCAACGTGGCCGAGGTGAAAATCGACATCGAGGACGGCAAGCAGCAGCTGACCCTGGACCGGGATCTGCTGACCGGCCCGTCGACGATCTTCCCGGTGTACGTGGACCCGGTCTGGTCCGGTTCACCGTCACCGTCGCAGCTGAACTGGGCGCGAATCTCCACCAACGGCTGGAACCACTACAACTCCACGTCCAAGACTTCCGGGACCAGTGCACGGATCGGCCTGGACGACTGGCCGGAAGATGGCGGCGCCGGGGAGACGGCCCGCACCTACTACCAGATGAACACCTCTGGCATCAAAGGCGCGGAGATCTTCGCGGCCAGCCTGTACGTACAGCAGCGGCATGCCGCCTCCTGCATCAACACCGCCGCGGACGTATACGCCACCGCCCGGCCGAGCGCCTGGAACTCGTCCGCGCTGAATTGGGGCAAGCAACCCGCCCACAAAAGTAATCTGCTGGCCAGCGCGAGCGGCCGGCAGGTGGACTGCAACACCTCGAAGGAGCGAGTCAGCCCGGCGAGTCTGAACTTCAACGTGCTCAGCTATATCAAGGCCGCCTCGACGAGCCGGATGAGCAACGCCACGTTCGTCGTGCAAGCCAAGAACGAGAACGACAAGTTCTCGTGGAAGCAGCTCGCCTACGGCGGCGGAGCCACCTTGTCGGTCACCTACAGCTACAAACCGCAGTTCCTCAACGGCACCGGCGCCCCGCGGCTGACCCCGGCGATCATCGACAACGGACTGCTCCTGACCACCACCCAAAACCCGACGCTGCACGCGCAGGGCTTCACCCCCAAGGCCAACGGCCTGCAGGAGAACGTACAGATCGCCTACCAGGTGTTCAACGCGGCCGGCACCAAGATCCTGTCTGGGTACGGGCCGGCCAACGGTTACAACCTCACCGGTAGTCCCTGGCAGGTGAACTCTGGCCTGCCGGAGGGCAACTACACCTGGAAAGCGGCTATCAAGAACGCCTCCGGGGTCTGGGGCGGTGTCTGGTCGGCCACTCAGGCGTTCACCGTCGACACCAGCAAGCCCAACCCGCCGGGCATCAAGTCGACCCAGTTCCCGCCCGATCAGCTCGGTAGCGGCTACACCGACCGCGGCGTCTTCGAACTGGTCAACGACAAGACCAACAACGTCAGCGCCTACCTGTTCACCCTCGACGGCGACCTCAGCAGCGTCACCGCGGCCAGCCCGAACATCAAACCCTGGACCAGCACCACCGTGATCCAGCCCGGCCTGATCTACCGCGCCACCGCCGACAACGCCGCTGGGACGGCGCCCGCCTCGGACTTCGTGCTCAACGGCTTCGCCGGGGTCACCTTCGCGCCCGCCACCTCCGGCCAGCACAGGGTTGCCGCGAAAGCCCTCGACCGGGCCGGATCCACATCCACCCAGACCATCTACTCCTTCTACGCCGGCAACAGCACCCCGATCTACGCCACCGGCGACAAGCTGATCAGCGGCTGGACCGCCACCAACGGCGACGGCAGCACCACCGTCGTCCCGGCCGCGACCACCACCAGCCGAACCGGCACCCTCGCCGCCCAGGTGTCCCGGCCGGGCCGCTACTACATCAGTGGCCAGCAAGCCATGCTGGCCAACCAGTCGACCACCAGCAAGGTCGCCAACGGTGACAGCGCCACCTTCTACATCAACGTGCCCACCACCGGCCCCTGGGAGATCGGCGCCAACTTCACCACCGCCCAGGACTACGGCACCTTCACGCTGACCTTGGACAAAGGCACCGCGAACGCCACGAGACTCGACAAGGGTGCCGGCACGGGCATCGACGCGTACAGCAGCACGGTGCTGACTAAATATCTCAACTTCGGCATCGTTGAGGACGCGTCCAAGACACCACGCGAGCTTGCCGCTGGGCTGCACAGCATCACCCTCGACATCACCGGCAAGAACACTGCGTCGACCGGCTTCCAGGCCGGCATCGATGCCTTCCGGCTCGCCCCGAGGATGACGTGCCCGATCAACAACACCACCACCTGCTTCAACAACACCGCGATCAGCACCTACACCGCCGGCACCACACCCACCGTCACCCCGGCCGACGCCACCGGCAACGGCACCAGCCTGGACGCCGCCGGCCTGCGCGCCGCCGGCTGGACCCCCGGCAGCACCGTCACCGTCAACGGCGCCGCGATCACCCTGCCCGCCGCCTACGGAACCGGCGTACGCGACAACATGCTGGCGACCGGCCAGATGGTTACCATCCCCGCTACCGGCGTGGTCAACAACGGCAACGCCGTGGTCCTGACCGGATTCTCGACCGGGGCGATCCCAGCCGGTAAGACCGGCACCATCACCTACGGCAGTGGCTGCGACCTGACCAGCCAGCCCTTCACGCTGGACGCGATCACCGACTGGGCCGCCACCGCGCCCGGCGACTCCGTGCTCACCTTCCCGCGCCGCAACAAGAGCAACGCCACCCAGGAGAACGTGCCGGTCAGCCTCTTCGCGATCGCCGTGCCCCTGCTCTGCCCCGGCGTACCGGTCACCAGCATCACCCTGCCGCTGATCTCGAACGAACTATCGGCCAGCACCTCGTCGCTGCACATCCTCGGCCTCGGCATCCGGCCCACCTCCACCACCGGCAGCAGCAATCCGGTGCGCTGGACCGGCAGCTGGGCCACCGCCCACGACACCGCCGCCGTCAAACAGGCCAACGGCAGCACCACCATCGACGCCACCCTCAACAACCAGAGCGTCCGCATCCCCGCCCAGCTCAGCATCGGCACCGCCGCCGGCCACCAGATGCGCGTCCGGCTGACCAATAGCCTCGGCAAAACCCCGGTCGCCTTCGACGCCGTCACCCTCGCCCTGCGTGACAACGGCTCCGCAGCCGCAGCCGCCCCAACCCCGGTCACCTTCAGCGGCGCCCGTGCGCTCACCCTGCCCGCCGGCACCGACCGGCTCAGCGACCCGATCTCGCTGGCCGCCCCCGACCGGGCCGATGTGCTGGTCAGCTTCAAGGTCCGCGGCGCCCTGACCACGCTGGCCGGCCACCAGGACGGACGCACCCCCATCTACGTCAGCGCCGCCGACAACATCGACCACACCGGCGAGAAAGCCGCCACCAGCTTCACCCAATCCAGCATCCTCGGTACACCGTTCCTGGCCGGCGTCGACGTCACCACCACGGCCGCGCACCCCGCCGGGTCGGTCGTCCTTTTCGGTGACCAGACGGTAAACGCCGACACCGCCACCGCCGACGGTCACAACCAGCTCGACAACCGGCTCGCCGAGGCCCTCGCCGCCGCGCCCGCCACCGGCAACACCGTCCCGTTCGGTGTCCTCAACCTCGGCTCCAGCAAAGCCAGGCTGCCCGCCACCACCGGCGAACCGACCACCGCCACCGCCGCCGTCGACCGCGCCATCCTCAACCAGAGCAACGTACGAGCCGTACTCATCTCCGCCGGCTCCAGCGATCTGCTCGCCTGCACCGCCGCCACCGCCGAGGCCTGCGCCGGCCCGGTCCGCGACAAACTGGTCGCGCTCGCCGTGCAGGCACGCCGGTTCACCACCGACGACGCGAACGACCTGACCCGCATCCCGCGGACCCAGAACGGGACCGGTGCGATCAAGGTCTACGTGGCGACGCTGCCGCCGTTCGCCACCACTGCCACGCCCACGCAGGAGACGGCTCGCAAGGCGGTCAACGACTACATCCTGGCCGTAGCCGGCAGCAACAACCTGCAGAGCAACACTGACGGGCCCGTCGACTTCGCCGAAGCGGTCTCCACCGACAACGACCACGCCTCCGCCACCACGCGCGACGAATACCTCAGCACCAGCAGCCCGCGAGTGCCCAACAACGACTACTACCAGGCCCTGGCCGAGCAATACCTCAACGAAGTTGACGGTGACGACTGGGTCACCGAGGACCAGACCGGCGGCACCGATCCCGACGCCGGCCCGGTCGCGGTGTGGACGTTCGGCGACGCCGCAGGCGCCACCGCCGTCGACACCGGCTACGGAACCGGAGCGGACCAGACCACCCACGACGCCGCCCTGCACCAGGTGACCTGGGGCGCAGGCCGCATCCCACGCCGGACGGCCGGCGCCTTCGACGGCACCGGCAGCTACGCCGACACCGGCCTGAACACCAACACGGTCCAGAGCTTCACGATCTCCACCTGGGCACGCCTGACCGACAAAACCAGCGACCGCGTCGTGTACGCCCGCGAATCCGACGACGGCTTCGCCTCGCTGAACCTGCGCTACCAGCAGTTCACCGACCGCTGGGTCGCCCAAATGCCCTCAGCAGCCGCCGGCGGCACCGTTACCTGGCGGGAAGCCCTCGCGACCGAACCCGCCCGCACCGGCCTCTGGACCCACCTGGCCGCCACCTACAACGCCGATCTCAACACCCTCACCCTCTACGTCGGCGGCGCCGCCGACAGCCGGGTCGAGCAGGTCACCGCGTTCAACGACCCCGACGGCCCCACCTGGATCGGTCGCAGCGACACCAGCCGCTTCGCCGGCGACATCGCCGACCTGAAAATCTGGCACCGCACCCTCAACGACGCCGAACTCGACACCGAAGCCGCCCCCACCCCCGTCGCACGATGGGAACTCGACGACGACACCGACCCCGCCAAGGCCGTCGACTTCACGCGCGAGCAGAACCACGGCACGCTCGTCGGCGCAGCCACCTACACCGCTCCTGGCCACCGCGAAGGAGACCTTCGAGCAGTACGGCTCAACGGCACAGACGCCGCCATCACCGCGCCAACGCTGCTGCGCACCGACCAGTCCTTCACCGTCGCCGCCTGGGCCAGACCCACACGCACCGACGGCACCTACACCGTGCTCGGCCAGGACGGCACCAACACCGGCCGGTTCACCATCCAATGGAACCATCAATGCAACTGCTGGCGATTCGTCAGCGCCGATACCGACCAGGCAACAACCACCACCAGCCAAGCCGTCTCACCGGCCGCATCACCCGTCAACACCTGGACCCACCTCGCCGCTGTCTACGACGCGGCAACCGGCGCCATGACTCTCTACGTCAACGGCCGAGCCGCCGACACCGCGACCATCACCGCGACGCCCTGGAACGCCACCGGCTCTTTCACTGCCGGACGCAGCCGCCGCAACGGCACCAACACCGAATGGTTCCCCGGAGACATCGACGCCGTACGCGCCTACCAAGGCACGCTCACCCCCGACGCGATCCACGCCCTCAGCGTCAGCTAGCCGCGAGCGCCGCCCACAGCACCAGCCCGTTGCGCACGCCAGCCTCCATCGCGCCGACACACAGCGCGATACCCGCGCCGGTGTAACGCCACAGCTGTTCCCGTTCCCCTCTGTCGGGTCCGTAACGCGAACGGCTCTGTCGCACTTTCGGTGGTGACGGTGGGTGAGGTTATCCGAGCAGGATGCGGTGGCGGAGGAGAGTGAATCCTGCTCTTCCATACATTTGGCGTTTCAGCAGTTTGGTTTTGGTGTTGACACCTTCAGTCGTTCCATTGTGGTGGGGCAAGGTGACGGCGGCGTCGACTGCGTCGCGGTCCCGGTCGAGTCCGCGGGTGAAGGCGTGCAGGTGTGGCAGGTCTTCTTCGCGCGTGGCGCTGATCCAGGCGGTGAGCCGGTCGTTGTTGGCGGTGGCGGGGCGTAGGAGCGCGGCGAAGGAACCCACGAGGCTGGCGAGGGCGGTCATTTCCGGGCAGGCGGAAGCCGAGGAAGTTGAACCCGTCCGCGAGGTAGACGACCTGCGTCTTGGCCGGGGAGAGAGTCAAGCCCATCCCGGCCAGGACCTCGCTCA
>NZ_JBFBGU010000007.1:0-320950 GCF_040684855.1 Actinoplanes sp. NPDC089786 | reverse complement strand
CGGCGAGGTCTCCCTCGACCAGCTGACCGCGCAGATGGCCGGCGGCGACGAGCTGGCCGAGCTGTCCCACGAGCTGAAGAGGTGACCATGCTCCGCATCGGCGTCATCGGCACCGGGATGATCGGCCAGGACCACATCCGGCGGATGACCCACGTGCTGGCCGGCGTCCGCGTCACCGCGGTCACGGACGTCAACGCCTCCGTCGCCGAGGCGGTCGGCGCCCGCATCGGCGCGACCGTGCACGCCACCGGTGAGGAGGTCATCGCCGACTCCTCCGTGGACGCGGTGGTCGTCTGCTCGTGGGGGCCGACCCACGAGCAGTACGTGCTGGCCGCCATCGCCGCCGGCAAGCCGGTGTTCTGCGAGAAGCCGCTGGCCACCACGGCCGAGGCGTGCCTGCGGATCGTCGAGGCGGAGGCGGCGCACGGCCGCCGGCTGGTGCAGGTCGGCTACATGCGGCGCTACGACAGCGCGTACCGGGAACTGAAGAAGATCCTGGACGCCGGCGACATCGGCGCGCCGCTGATGATGCACTGCGCCCACCGCAACGCCCGCGTCCCTTCGCACTACGAGAAGGAGATGGCGATCACCGACACCGCGGTGCACGAGATCGACATGGTGCGCTGGATGTTCGGCACCGAGATCAAGGCGGCGCGGGTCCTCGTACCCCGGAAGAACCGCAACGGCGGCGAGCTGCAGGACCCGCTCTTCCTGATCCTCGAGATGGCCAACGAGGTGCTGGTCGACGTGGAGATCTCGGTCAACATCCGGTACGGCTACGACATCCGCGGCGAGATCGTGGGCGAGCACGGCACCGCGTCCCTCGGCTCGCTGTCGCCGGTCCGGGTGCGCACTTCGCTGCGGGCGGCCGACCCGGTGCCGGCCGACTGGCGCGAGCGTTTCCTGGCCGCGTACGACGTGGAGTTCCAGGAGTGGATCGACTCGCTCGCGCGGACCGGCGCCCCGGTCGGGCCGAGCGCCTGGGACGGCTACGCGGCCGCGGTGGTCTCCGACGCCGCCGTCGCCGCGTTGCACTCCGGCTCGGCCGAGAACGTCGAGCTCGCCGAGCAGCCGAAGCTCTACTCGGAGGTGACCGCGTGAAGATCGCCCTCGACCCCTACATGCTGCGCAAGGTGCCGCTGCTCGACCTGCCGCGCACGGTGGCCGACCTCGGCTACCAGTACATCGAGCTGTCGCCGCGCGACGACTTCCTGCCGTTCTTCCTGCACCCGCGGGCCGACAACGCGACCGTCGCCGCGTTCCGCAAGGCGCTCGCCGAGGCGGAGGTCGAGGTGGCTTCGGTGCTGCCGCTCTACCGCTGGAGCGGCCCGGACGAGGACGAGCGTCAGGCGGCGGTCCGCTACTGGAAGCGGGCCATCGAGATCACCGTCGACCTCGGCGTGACCGTGATGAACTCCGAGTTCAACGGCCGCCCCGCGCTGGCGGCCGAGAGCGAGGCCCAGTTCTGGCGCTCGATGGAGGAGCTGCTGCCGATCTTCGAGCGCGAGGGTGTCCGCCTGGTGCTGGAGCCGCATCCCGACGACTTCATCGAGGACGGCATCGCGGGCGTCAACCTGGTCCGGGGCATCAACTCCGACCTGGTCACGTTCCTCTACTGCGCGCCGCACACGTTCCACCAGGGCGGCAACCTGGCCGAGATCATGCGCCACGCCGGGCCGCTGCTGACCCAGGTGCACATGGCCGACAGCTTCGACTTCCGGGGCTCGTCCGGGTTGCGCTACATCGTCAACCCGCCGGGCTCGACCGCCCGCGTCCACCAGCACCTCGACATCGGGCAGGGCGAGGTGAACTGGGACCTGTTCTTCGGCACGCTGAAGGAGATCGGCTTCGACGGCATCGCGACCGTGTGCGTCTTCGCCTGGGAGGAGCGCGCCGCCGACAGCGCGCGGGTCAACCTCACCAAGATCAACAGCTACTTCTGACGGCACAATCAACGGCCTTTCAGGTACGGGCACGGCAAAGCCCCGCCCCCTCGGCGAGCCAGTCGGTGGCCGGGCCCGGTGCCGCCTGCGCCGGGCGTAGCTGCCGGGTCCGGCCGGCGGCGGCCGGATCGGGATCGGCCGCCGTGGCTGGGGCCGGCACCTCGCACCGCCGCGCCGTGGGTCCGCGCCTCCCGCCACCGCCGTGCATAATCGTCGATCGTGTCGACCCCCGTGCAACCCGAGTCCGCGCCTCCCGCCTCCGACCCGTCCGCACCCGGGCCGTCCGCCTCCAATTCATCCGCGTCTGAGCCGTCCGTGCCCGAGCCTTCCGAACCTGGCCTGTTCGCTCCGGGGCAATCCGAACTTGGCCTGTTCGCTCCGGGAGCGTCCAATTTGGGCCCGGCGCCGGCCGCGGCCGAGAAGAGTGGCTTCAGCGTCGGCGGGATCGTCGTGGTGGTCGTGGGTGTGCTGGCGGTCTGCGGGTTCGGCGGGATCGCCGCGTCCAGCATGGTGTCCACCGCGCTGGACCCGCGGCCGGCCCCGGACGGCATGATTGAGCAACTGTGCGGCGAACCCGGCCGCGACGCCGGCGTCGACGACCTCTGCCCGGCGCCCGAGGCCGGCGCCGAGGCGGAGGAGCCGGCCGCGCAGGCCGATCTGCCCGTGGCGACCCTGCCGCCCGGCCCGGAGCTGGCCAACGCCTACCTCGACCGGTACCAGCACCTGCTGACCTCGGAGCGGCCGGCCGCCCGCATCGAGGCCGTGCACCAGGACAGTTTCGCCGGGGACCGCGTCACCGCCCTCAACCGCAAGGTCCACGAGTGCGACGCCCTGACCGGCATCACGATCACCCCGGGCCAGGTCCGGACGGTCGAGACGAACGCCAAGCACACCGTGCTGTCGGTCCGGGTGGTGGAGCGGGCGCCGTCCTGCGTCACCGGCGCCAAGGCGGCCCCCGGCGCCGTCGTCCAGGGAACCACCGACCTGAAGCTGACCTTCGTGAAGGCCATGATGTCCGACAGCCGGAACGTGTGGCAGCTGACCGAACTCCACGCCACGCCGGTCCAGCCCGATCCGCTCAGTTCGGCCCCGGCCGACCAGCTGGGCAACGCCGTCGTCCGCGCCGACGACAAGACGTTGTTCGCCCCGGCGGCGACCTGAGCCGCCCCCGATGCGGGGCCGCCCCCCGGATGTGGAGCCGCCCCCAATGCGGAGCCGCCCTCCCGGATGTGGAGCCGGCGCCCTATGTGGACCCGGGCGAGGAGCTGTGGAGCCGGGCGAGGAGCTGTGGAGCCGGGCGAGGAGCTGTAAAGCCGAGCGAGCCCGCATCAGCAGCGGCCGCTGACGTCGGACCCGCCGGAGGACCGGCCACAAGCTCAGCGGAAGGCGGCCGTGACCAGCACCAGCTCAGCCGGGTTGAGCCCGCCCGTGAGGCTCCGGGGCGAGTGGTCGTCCTCGCAGATCAGGGCGTCGCCGAACGTCCGCCAGGTGACGTCGGCCGGCCAGTGGCGCCGGTCGCCGAGCAGCTCGCCGGCGACCGTGCCGGCCTCGGCCACCGCCCCGGCCGAGGTGACGGCGGCGGCCACGGTTGACGGGTCGCGGGCGACGTCGCCGGAGGCCGGGAGCAGCAGGAGCAGACGTTCGGCGGGGGAGCGGGCCGGGTCGGGCCGGCCGGCGGTGGCGACCAGCTCGGCCCAGGACAGCGCCGGACCGCGGAAGCCACCCTCCAGGGCGGCCAGCGTGAAGGACCGGTCGCCCGACTCCAGCACGTAGTCGGTGCCGGCGTCGTCGGGCAGGTTGCGCATGACGATGTGCAGGCGGGCGTGCCCGGCCATCGGCAGCGTCAGCACCGGCCACACGTCGCGGCTCTCCAGCACCCGCAGGAAGCCGTCGAGGTCGGCCGGGTCGGTGGCGAAGGCCTGCGGCGCCGTGGCCGATCCGCCGACCGCGGACAGGTACGCGGGCCAGAACAGCTCGTCGGTGATCAGGGCGTTGCCGTCGACGAGCGGGAAGCGGGACGGGTAGCCGGGGATGATCACCGCGCCATCATGTCAGCGGTTGGCCCGCTCCACACCCCGGCGGACCAGGGTCCGGATGCCGGGCAGGGTCATCGCGCGCAGCGCCACGTCGCCCTAATCGCGGCGGTCGACCGGCGCGGCCGGTGTGTGCAGCACCTCGCGGGCCTGCTCGGCCGCGCGGAGGATGCTCTCGGCGATGAAGGCGAGGAAGCGGGCGATGTTTTCCAGGCGGGCCGCGGCCGGGGTGTCCGGGCCGAGGATGGCGACGCCCTGGCGGGCGGTCGCGACGAGCTGGTCGTTGGAGCGGGCGCCGGCGATCGTCGCCTGGTAGAACAGCTCGTCGTCGACCAGGTAGCGGTCGCGGCGCCGGTCGTCGCGTTCGCGGCGGACGAGACTCTGGCCCTCCAGGAACGCGATCGCCTTGGAGATGGACGCCGGGCTGACCTGCAGGCGGCGGGCGAGCTGGGCGGCGGTCAGGCTGCCCTCGTCGGTGGTGTAGAGGCAGGTCAGCACCCGGGCCGTCATCCGGGGCAGGCCGGACGCCATCAGGGCGCCGGTGAGCGTCTCCTCGTAGTCGGCGACCGCGCGGGCGTCGCGTCCGTGCGGCTGCGGCTCCGGCGCCGGACCTCGCGCCGCGGCCGGGCGGCGGCGGTGGGCGCGTTGCTCGGTGGCGAGGTGGGCCAGGTCGGCGCGATAGCCGGTCGGGCCGCCGTTGCGCATCACCTCGCGGGTGACCGTCGACGTCGGACGGTCGAGCCGGCGGGCGATCTCGGCGTAGGGCAGGTCGTCGGCCAGCCCGAGCGCGATCCGCCGGCGTTCCTGCTGGGTCAGCCTGCCTCCGGGCATAGCGCTCTCCTCCGTGATGGTGCTGGTCCGGCCACCATAGCGTTGATCGGCAAGTCATTGCAACGGGCTCATTGCATTGACCTTAGGACCAGTGCAACGATTGCACACATGTCTAGCTGCGTTTACGGGTCGGAGCGCGATGGCAGTGGTTTTCTGACGTATGGAAAGCAACGTAGCCTTTCCCTTGTAGGAAAGACGAACCGAAAAGGGGAGATCACGATGCAGAAGTTCGACACCACCGCCGCGATCGCGGTGGTCCTGACCATCCCGGCGGGGCGCGTCCAGGTCATCGCGGCCGAGCGCGCCGACACCACCGTCGAGGTGCGGCCCACCGATCCGGCCAAGCGCACCGATGTCCGGGCCGCCGAGCGGACCACGGTCGCCTATGCCGACAGCGTCCTGCGGATCCGGACCGACGGATCCGAGACCAAGGGATCCATCGAGGTCACCCTCCAGGTGCCGGCCGGCTCCGGCGTCGAGGCCACGGCGGCGAGTGCTGAGTTTCGGACCGTGGGCCGCCTCGGCGATCTGGTCGTCGAGGGCGCGTACCGGGAGATCGTTGTCGACGAGGCCGCGAGCGTCCGTCTCTCCGCCGTCGACGGTGACGTCCGGGTCGGCCGGCTGGGCGGCCCGGCCGAGATCAGCACGACCCGCGGCGACATCCGGATCGCCGAGGCGGCCGGCGGCGCCGTGGTGCTGAGCACCCGGTCCGGCGACATCGAGATCGCGGCGGCGGCGGGCGTCTCCGCCGCGCTGGACGCCGGCACCGGCCACGGCCGGGTCAGCAACGCCCTGGAGAACGACGGCGGCGCCACGCTCGCCGTCCGCGCCACCACCGACCACGGCGACATCGTCGCCCGCAGCTTGTGAAAGGGACGACGATGAATACCAGCTGGACGGGCCTGCTGCCGGTCGACGACACGGCCCTGGCGGTCACCGACACCGGCGGTTCGGGCGTGCCGGTCCTCTACCTCAACGGCCAGTTCGCCACCCAGGGCTACTGGCGGCGCGTCATCGCCGAGCTCGGAACCGGGTGGCGGCACATCACCTACGACGAACGAGCGCGGGGCCGGAAGTCGGGAACCTCGGCCGACTATTCGTTCGACGCCGCCGTCCGGGACGTCGATGCCGTCCTGGCCGCCCGGGGCGTGGACCGCGCGCTGCTGGTCGGCTGGTCCTACGGCGCGTACGTGGGGGCGCACTGGGCGAGCCGGAACCCGGACCGGACGATCGGCGCGGTCCTGGTCGACGGCGCGTTGCCCTACGACTGGCTGGACGAGGCGATGGAGCAGCGGATCCGCACGCTGTTCAAGCGCCTCGGCTGGCTGACCCCACTGGCGCGCCCGTTCGGCCTGACGCCGCGGATGTCCGCCGCCCAGCAGGCCGAAAGCAACATCGAGCTCGGTCGCGTCTCCCGGGAGAGCGCACTGGCCCCGGTGCTGGACGCCGTCACCGTACCGACCCGGTACGTGCTGGCCTCCGGCACCTCGCTGGGCAGCCGGGGCGACGAGCAGGAGAAGATCCGGGCGAGCCTCGACGCCGTCGTCGCCCGCAACCCGCACATCCGGGTGAGCGCCAAGGTGCCCAGCAACCACGACCGGATCCTGCGCAAGGACTTCCGGGCCGTCGCCGACGCGGTGCGTGAGGTGGCCGGCCCGGAGTGAGTCAGCGGTTCGCGCGCTCCACGCCCTTGCGGACCAGGGTCCGGATGCCGGGCAGGGTCATCGCGCGCAGCGCCACGTCGCCCAGCCAGACGTGGAAGTCGCTGGGCGGGGCGAACTGCCGCATCCCGCGGCGGGCCATCGCCTGGCGCTTCACGGCCTCGGGCCGCAGGGCCGACTCCCACGCGTTCAGGGCGTCGGGAACGCCGGCGTGCGCGCGCAGCGCCTCGCCGAGCCGGTCGGCGCCGGCCATGGCCAGTCCGGCGCCGTGGCCGGCGAACAGCGTCACGCACCAGGCCGCGTCGCCCAGCAGCACGGCGTGGCCGTCGCTCCAGCGCGGCACGACCACCTGGCTCACCGCGTCGAAGTAGACGTCCCGCGGTTCGGTGCGCAGGGCGTCGCCGAGCACGCCGCCCAGGTCGCCGAAGGCGTCGCGGAGCGCGGGCAGAGCTCCCCGGGCGAGCGCCGCGGGCGGGTTGTCGGTGCGGTAGGTGAAGAAGGCCGCGGTGCGGTCGGGGCCGAAGTTCATCAGACCCGCGGTACGCCCGGGTCCGATGTAGGTGACGGCCTCGCCGGTGGCCGGGCCGGACACCGGAAAGGCGCCCACCACGTACGGCAGGTCGACCCGGAAGCCGTCGCCGAACAGCGCCGACCGCGTGGCGGAGTGCAGCCCGTCCGCCCCCACGAACAGATCCGTGTCGGTTGACGGGTCCGCCGTGACGCCGAAGCGGATGTCGGCGAGGTCGCGCACGGCTTCGTACAGGACGGTCTCGAGATCGCCGCGGAAGACCGTGAGAGCGCGACTCCCGACCGTGGCCTCGGCCACCGCGGAGGGCACCGTGTACTTGTGGCTGCCGTCGGCCCGGACCAGCGTCGTCGTGACCAGGCCCAGGTCGCGCTCGCGCAGCGCGGGCAGCAGCCCGAGCCGGTTGGCGGCGTCGTAGCCGAACCCGACCAGGTTGACCACGTAGCCGCCGGTACGCAGGGCCGGCGCCCGTTCCAG
This sequence comes from Actinoplanes sp. NPDC089786, assembly GCF_040684855.1. Classification (NCBI taxonomy): domain Bacteria; kingdom Bacillati; phylum Actinomycetota; class Actinomycetes; order Micromonosporales; family Micromonosporaceae; genus Actinoplanes; species Actinoplanes sp. NPDC089786. Next base: position 313,479 of record NZ_JBFBGU010000007.1, on the reverse strand, counting down.
CACGGTCACCGACCAGCCGTCCCGGGCCAGCCGCAATGCCGTCGCCAGTCCCGCGATCCCCGCGCCCACCACCGTCGCTCGTTTCACGCACGCCAGTATGAGCAAGTGTTCATTCTGGCGCAAGCCGGCACGACCAGCCCCTAGACTCGAGGCCATGCCCCGCGGTGTCGTCATTCCTCAGGTCCGGCAGCAGCTGTTCGCCGCCCTGGAGCGGCTGATCGCGACCGAGGGCCTGAGTGGCCTCACCGGCCGGGCCGTGACCCGTGCCGCCGGCGTCGCGACCGGCCTGCTCTACACGCATTTCCGCAGCTGGGAGGGCTTCCTGGCGCAGTACGCGACCGATCGCTCCTTCCAGCTCGCGAGCGGCGTCGCCGACCTGGCCGGCCGGGCGGGCACGGCGACCGTGGCGGCCAACCTCGACGACGCCGTCAACGCCACTCCGTTCGACGTCGTCGTGCCGCTGACCCGCCTGCTCGCGTCGCGCGCCGACCTGGCCGCGGAGGTCGAGCGGGTGCTCGGCCCGGGGACCGCCGGCCTGGCCGCGGTCGAGCAGGCGGTCGCCCGATACCTGGCCGCCGAGCAGGATCGCGGCCGGCTGCCGGCGGCCACCGATCCCGGGGCGGCGGCGCTCGCGCTGGTGGGCGTGCTGCACTACCGGGTCCTGACGGGTGCGGATCGATCAGAAGTGGACAGCAGTATCCGGTTGCTGACCACCGCGTTCATCTGACGTTCACCCAGTCCTGGCGTCCGATGCATCGACGTTCCCTAGCGTCACGTCATGACTGAACGACCCCGCATGCTCCCGGTGCTCGGCCCAGCGGGCCACGCCGGCCGCGACGCGATGACCTGCCTCTACCGCTGTGGCAACGCTTGTGAACACCCGATACCGAACCGGAGCGGCAACCCGTCGCTGACCGACGTCGTCACCACCGGCGTCTCCCGGCGTGGCGTGATGCTGGCCGGAGCGGCCGCCGCCGGTGGCGCGCTCGTGCTCGGCAACATCGCCGCCGAGCCGGCCGCCGCGGCCGCCGTCGACCCACGGGAGATGATGCCGCTCGAGCCGGGCACGCCGGCCGGCGCGCTGTCGTTCAAGCCGATCCCGCCGAACAAGCTCGACTCGCTGGTCGTGCCCAACGGGTACGACTCGGCCGTGGTCATCCGCTGGGGCGACCCGGTCGTGCCGGGCGCGCCCGGGCTCGACGTGACCGAGCAGACCGCGGCGCGGCAGTCGAAGCAGTTCGGCTACAACAACGACTTCGTGGGCGTGCTTCCGATCAACCAGAGGCGGGCGCTGCTCGTGGTGAACCACGAGTACACCAACGAGGAGCTGATCTTCCCGGGCTTCACCTCGCTCGACGCGATGACCGTGGAGCAGATCGAGGTGGCGATGGCCGCGCACGGTCTGTCCGTGGTGGAGATCGAGCGGGTCGGCGACACCGGGCAGTGGCGGCCGGCCACCAAGGGCGCGCTGCCGTACAACAAGCGGATCACCGCGCTGGCGACCCGGTTCGAGCTGACCGGTCCGGCGGCCGGCCACGACCTGCTGCGGACGGCGGCCGACCCGCGTGGGCGTACCGTCATCGGCACCCTGAACAACTGCTCGGGCGGCGTCACGCCGTGGGGCACGGTGCTCTCCGGCGAGGAGAACTTCAACCAGTACTTCGTGGGCGGTGACGGCGCTCCCGAGGCGCTGAAGCCGTCGCTGGCCCGCTACGGCATCCCGACCACCGCGCGGTACCCGTCCGGGTCGCGCAAGTGGGAGCGGGCGCAGGAGCGGTTCGACCTGGCCAAGCACCCTCACGAGGCGCACCGTTTCGGCTGGGTGGTCGAGGTGGACCCGTTCGAGCCGCTGGCCAAGCCGCGCAAGCACACCGCGCTGGGCCGCCTCAAGCACGAGGGCGCCAACGTGATCGTGGCCAAGTCGGGTCACGTGGTCGCGTACATGGGCGACGACGAGCGCTTCGACTACCTGTACAAGTTCGTCAGCGACAAGAAGTACAGGCCGAAGGACCGCCGGCACAACCTCACGCTGCTGGAGTCCGGCACCCTCTACGTGGCCAAGGTGGCCGGCGACAGCCCGGCCGCCGAGATCGACGGCACCGGCAAGCTGCCCACGGACGGCGCGTTCGACGGCACCGGCCAGTGGATCAAGCTGGTGTCCGGCGACCGGTCGTTCGTCCCGGGCATGACCGCGGCCGAGGTCCTCATCCGCACCCGCCTGGCCGGCGACGCCGTCGGGGCGACCAAGATGGACCGCCCCGAGGACGTCCAGCCGAGTCTGAAGACCGGCAAGATCTACGCGGCGATGACCAACAACACCAACCGCGCGGTCGGCACGAACCCCGGCGTGGACGAGGCCAACCCGCGCAGCGCCAACAAGCACGGCCACATCTTCGAGATCACCGAGGACCAGGGCGACCACACGGGTACGACGTTCACCTGGGCGCTGCCGATCGTGTGCGGCGACCCGGCCGACCCGTCGACGTACTTCGCCGGCTTCGACAAGTCGAAGGTGTCGCCGATCTCGTGCCCCGACAACGTGGCCTTCGACTCGGCCGGCAACCTCTGGATCTCGACCGACGGCAACGCGCTGGGCAGCAACGACGGCCTGTTCGCGACGCCGATCGAGGGTCCCGACAAGGGCCACCTGCGGCAGTTCCTGACCGTGCCGACCGGCGCCGAGACCTGCGGCCCGTTCGTCACCGGGGACGACCGGTCGGTCTTCGCCGCGGTCCAGCACCCCGGCGAGATCACCGGCGCGTCCCAGCAGAACCCGGCGTCGACCTGGCCGGACGGCGACTTCGCCAAGCCGGCCGTGGTGGTCAGCTGGCGCCTCGACGGCGGCCCGGTCGGCAGCTGATCAACTGATGCGATGCGGCCGGGAGGTATCCAAGAAGTGAACGGGGCATTAACGTCGGCCCATGGCTGATCGACGGCTCCTCCCACTGCTCGGCTCTCCCGGCCGCGACCCGATGACCTGCCTCTACCGGTGCGGCAACGCGTGTGATCATCCCGTGGCCAACACCTCGGACAACCCGTACCTCGGTGATGTGATTTCCCGGCGCGGCCTGCTGCGGGCCGGTGCGGCCGGCGCGGTTGTGCTCAGCACGGGAGTGGCGCTTCCCGAGGCGGCCGCGGCAGCCGAGCCGGCCGCGGCGGCCGCGGCGGTCGGGACGAGCGCCGGAGATCTCACGTTCAAGCCGATCCCGCCGAACGAGATCGACACCGTGATCGTGCCCAACGGCTACGACCACGCCGTCGTGATCCGCTGGGGCGACCCGATCCTGCCCGGCGCGCCCGCGCTCGACGTGCACCACCAGACCGCGGCCCGGCAGCTCAAGCAGTTCGGCTTCAACAACGACTTCCTCGCGGTGCTGCCGATCAGCCGGAACCGCGCGCTGCTCGTGTCCAACCACGAGTACACCAACGAGGAGCTGATGTTCCCCGGCTTCACCTCGCAGGAGGCGCTGACCGTCGAGCAGGTGCGGGTGGCGATGGCCGCGCACGGGATGTCGGTGGTCGAGCTCGAGCGCGTCGCCCGGACCGGCGAGTGGCGGGCGGTGACCGAGGGGCGCCGCCGGTACAACCGCCGCTACACCATGCTCGAGACGCCGTTCCGCTTCGACGGCCCGGCGGCCGGGTCGCCGCTGCTCCGGACGGCGGCCGACCCGCGCGGCGTGATCGCCATCGGCACCCTGAACAACTGTTCGGGCGGCGTGACGCCGTGGGGCACGGTGCTCTCCGGTGAGGAGAACTTCAACCAGTACTTCGTCGGCGGTGACGCGGTGCCGGCCGCGCTCAAGCCGACCATGGCCCGCTACGGGATCACCACGACCGCGCGGTACCCGAGCGGCTCCCGGCGCTGGGAGCGCGCGCAGGAGCGGTTCGACCTGGCCAAGCACCCGAACGAGGCGCACCGGTTCGGGTGGATCGTCGAGATCGACCCGTACGAGCCGAACTCGACGCCCCGCAAACACACCGCGATGGGCCGCCTCAAGCACGAGGGCGCCAACGTGATCGTGGCCGGGTCGGGTCACGTGGTCGCGTACATGGGCGACGACGAGCGCTTCGACTACCTGTACAAGTTCGTCAGCTCGGCCAAGTATCGGCCCGGGGATCGGGCCCACAACAAGACGCTGCTGGAATCGGGCACGCTCTACGTCGCCAAGGTAACCGGGGACAGCCCGCCGGCCGAGATCGACGGCTCGGGCCGGCTCCCGTCCGACGGCCTGTTCGACGGGACCGGCCGATGGATCAAGCTGGCCTCGCCCAGCGGCTCGCACGTCGCCGGGATGAGCGCGCAGGAGGTGCTGATCTATGCCCGGCTGGCCGGCGACGCCGTCGGTGCGACCAAGATGGACCGGCCTGAGGACGTCCAGCCGAGCCTGCACAGCGGCAAGATCTACGCCGCGATGACCAACAACAGCAACCGCGGCGTCGGCTCGAACCCCGGCGTGGACGAGGCCAACCCGCGGCGCGAGAACAAGCACGGCCACATCTTCGAGATCACCGAGGACGGCGGCGACCACACCGGCGAGACCTTCACCTGGGCGCTGCCGATCGTGTGCGGCGACCCGGCCGACCCCTCGACCTACTTCGCCGGGTACGACAAGTCGAAGGTGTCACCGATCTCGTGCCCCGACAACGTGGCCTTCGACTCGACCGGCAACCTCTGGATCTCGACCGACGGCAACGCGCTGGGCAGCAACGACGGCCTCTTCGCGACGCCGCTGGAGGGCGCCGAGCGCGGCCACCTGAAGCAGTTCCTGACCGTGCCGCCGGGCGCCGAGACGTGCGGCCCGTTCATCGTCGAGGACGAACGCTCGGTCTTCGTGGCCGTCCAGCACCCCGGCGAGATCACCGGGGCCACGCTCGACAACCCGGCGTCCACCTGGCCGGACGGCGACTTCGCCAAGCCGGCCGTGGTGGTCACCTGGCGCCTGGACGGAGGCCCGATCGGGAGCTGACCGCGGGCAGCTCGATGTCGTTCGAGGCGTCCCGGACCGGCGCGCTGGCCAGCAGCTTGAGCAGGCCGAGGCGCTGGAGCCAGGGCGCGACGCGGAACTTCAGGTTGCGCCGCCGCAGGGCCCGGGCCGTGCGGGGCAGGACGCTGGAGTGCGGGCGCAGGGCGAGTGCCTGGTTGCGCTCGACAAAGGGCCTCAAGCGGTTCTCGTACGCCCGGAGCGCGCCGGCCGGGCCATCGGGGGCGGTAGCCAGCTCCGCCGCCAGCATGTACGCGCCGATCAGCGCGATGCTCGTGCCCTGCCCCGAGAGGAACGACGGCGCGAACGCCGCGTCGCCGACCACCGCCACGCGACCGGTGCTCCAGGACGGCATCCGGACCTGGCTGACGGTGTCGAAGTACAGGTCGCCGGCCTCGGGCAGCGCCCGCACGACCCGGGCGGCCAGGGGCCAGCGCGCGTCGCCGTACACCTGCTCGGCCAGTCGCGCGGCGGCGGCGGGGTCGCGTACATCAACCGAACCTGGGTCTTGAACCTCGAAGGCGAGGAAGGCCCGGGCGGGACCGGTCTCGCCGCGCCCGACCATCATCGTGTTGCCGGGGCGGCTGTACATGTAGCCGACGCCCGCCTCGCCGATCGGCTCGTCGATGTCGTAGATGGCCGCGCATGGCCCGAGGTGCCGGATGAACCGCTCCTCGGGACCGAACGCGAGCCGGCGGGTCGTCGAGTGGATGCCGTCGGCGCCGATCACCACGTCGAAGGTGCGCGGCGGCCCGGTCACGAAGCTCACGTCGACCCGGTCGGGATGCTCGTCGATGGCCGCCACGGAGTTGTCGAAGACGTACTCGATGTCGTTCCTGGTCAGGTCGTAGAGGATGCGCGTCAGCTCGCCGCGGGGCAGTTCGACGTCCTCGGTGCTGACCCCGGCGATCAGGTCGCCGAGCGCGAAGGAGGCGATCGGGCGCCCGCTCGGCGCGAGGATCCGGGCGGTCTGGTGGCGGGTGCGGGCGGCGCTGATCGCGTCGTAGATGCCCATCCGCCGGGCGACCTCGGCCGCCGACCCGCGGACGTCGATCGGATAGCCGCCGCCGCGGATGCGGGTCGCCCGCTCGACGAGCGTGACCTCCCATCCGGCCTGGTGCAGCCAGTAGGCGACGGCTGGTCCGGCGATGCTCGCGCCGGACACGAGTGCGGTGGGCATGATGGGGTCCCCCAGGGCTTCATAAGATACGTCCGTGTTTCTTAAGACCGTAACCCCGGCTGATAAGGTACGCAAGTGAGTCTTAAATCTCGTCGCCGCGGCGCCGCCCTCGAGGAGGCGATCCTGTCGGCCGCGGCCGAGCAGCTGCAGGAGTCCGGGTACGCCCGGTTCACCATCGAGGCCGTCGCCGAACGGGCGGGCACCAGCCGGCCCGTCCTCTACCGGCGCTGGCCCACCCGCGCCGACCTGCTCCTGGCGACGATCCGCTGGTTCGGCGAACGCACCCGGCCGCCCACTCCCGACACCGGCAACCTCCGCGACGACATGCTGACCCTGCTCCGCTTCACGAACTCCGTCCGGCTGAGCGCCATGGCCGTGATCGGCGCGCAGGTCGGCTCGTTCTACGAGGACACCGGCGTCACCCCGGCCGAACTACGCCGACACCTGATCGGCGACCGCCCGCAGGTCCTCGACGAGGTCCTCGCCCGCGCGGCGTCCCGGGGCGAGGCCCCCGCCGACCTGCCACGCCGGATCCGCGAGCTGCCCTTCGACCTGCTCCGCGGCGAGGCGATGCTGACCATGAAGCCCCTGTCCGACGAGAGCATCGTCGAGATCGTGGACGACGTGTTCCTGCCGCTGATCCGCCTGCGCTTGGCTTCCGCTCAGGGCGGGCGCCGTTGACCTTGGAGCGCAGCAGAGGTCCTCAGGCGGTGCGCAGGTCGATCGTGTGCCAGACGGTGGTGTCCTGATCTCCCGTAGACCACCAGACCACGCCGTTGCGGGCGTGCGCGGTGCCGGCGTCGGCGGCCAGCTCGGTGGTCGTACCGTCGGCGAGGTCATGGACCACCAGAGCCTCCGTCCCGGTGAGATCCGAGTCGGGCCGGGGCCGCCCGAGCACCTCGAACCGGTCCAGCAGGGCCGCGTCGGTGAGCGCCGCGGTAGCCTCCGGCCCCGCGATCTGGCGCCGGTCACTGCCGTCCGGCCGCATCACGTCGATCCGCGCCAGCCCGCCCGCCGCCACCACCATCACGCGGCACCAGGCCGGGACGCAGGTCGCCAGCTCGGCGCCGCTGATTCGAACCTCGACATCCCGGCTGGTCACCGGATTGCGCAGGGTGGTAGCCCCGGTCTGATCCCCGGCGCCGTCAACCAGCCACGGCCAGGCGGACAGCGCCCACACCCCATCCTGCACCGTCACAGTCACCTTGCCGCCGGCGAGCGGGACCGAGCGGATCTCGGTGCGCTCGACGGGCTCCACATCCGTCGCCGCGCCGGGCGTTTCTCTGGCGCTTGGCGTTCCGCCGGGCGTTGCTGTGGCCGTCGTTGTTGTGCCGGCCGCCGCGGCGGCCCAGTGCACGGCGCCGTCGGCGATGACCAGGTCGTAGGCCGAGCCGTAGCCGACGAAGTTTCCGGTGTCGGCGGTGAGCCGCCGCGCTTTGGTGGTGCCGATGTCAGCCGCCCAGATTTCGGTGGCCACCCGGCCGTCGTCACCCTGCGAGGTCGAGGACTCCACCCAGGCGATCGTCGTGCCGTCCGTGGTGAACGAGTCGAACACCGGGATGTCCGCGAACGGCCGGCGCCGCAACTCGGCGAAGGACCCGTCCGCCGCCCGCGCCACGAGCCGGAGTTGATCACCCGCCGGGCTGGGCGAGGTGCCGATGGCACTGCGCGCGTCGAGGAAGAGCCCAGGGGTGAAGATCGGCCCGTCGGCGAGGTTCCCGGCGAACTGGGCCCGCTGCGCCCGCGACACGGCCGGCGTCGTGGGCGCGGGGTCTTCCCGCTGGGGCAGAAGGATCAGGAACGCCGCGGCGGCCAGAGCGGCGGCCAGGCCGATCAAGGCGACGCGGTTGCGTGGCTCGGTCACTCGTACTGCTGCCTTGGTGCGGGGATCTGCTTCCAGGTACGGACCTCCAGGTAGGGGACGGCGGCCTGGTTGATCTCGTCGGCGGCGGTGCGGTTGATCCACGTGCCGTCGGTTTCCACCCAGGTGTCGGGGGCCAGGCCGGACGGCAGGTTGCCGGCGAGCGCCACCTTGATCGGGCGGCCGTCGGCGGCGCAGCAGGAGAGGACCATCCGGGTGAGCATCGGGGCGCCGTCGGGGCCGGGGGTGATGAAGCCGGTCAGCCGTACCGTGCGGCTCCGAAGGGTTCTGCCGTCGTCGAAGACGGCGCGTGAGGCGTAGTCGAGGAGGCTCACCGGCACGGGGTCGCCGGGCGGCAGGGCGGGATAGACGGCGTCGGAAGGTGCCACGCTCAGGACGCTGCCGGAGCGTTCGGCGGCGTCCGCGCCGAGGGCGGGTGGCGACACCAGGAGCAGGCCCAGCACCGGAAGAATGAGCAGCCATCCGACTCGCGGCTCGTGGTGGGCGTGGCCGTGGTCGTCATGCCCGCCGTCCTCGACCACGGCGGCCGGAGAGGAGCCGGCGGCCGGAGAGGAGCCGGTGGCGCGGCGGGGCGGGCGGAGGTCGTACCAGAGGGTCATGATCGCGGCCGTGACCAGGAGCAGGCCGGCGACCACCAGGAACGGGCGCAGGCCCTCCTTCACGTAGCGCAGCGACAGGTCCGTGACGCCGGCCTTGGCGATCGCGCCGCCGAAGAGGAGCAGGATGACGGCCTGGGCCTGGCGGTTCACAGGAGCACCGCCCCGACGCGCAGGGCGGCCAGCACGGCCGCCGCGAAGTGCAGATCGACAGCAGGACGGCCAGTTATCGCGAGGATCTCGACCGAGCCGATCCGCCGCCGGGTGAGAGCTGACACCGCGACAGGTTAACCAGCGGGACCACCCATGCATTAATCGCGAAGCTCGCATATCCCTCCGAGGGACTTTCGGCGCGCGAGAGAAAAGTTCTTTTATATACGGCGAAAGATATGGACGTGGCGTCGGTAGTGGACCAACATGTTCATCAATCCGAATCTCTCGTGTAACACCCGGGGAGCGCCGATGATCCGTCCACTGCTCGTCACGGCCCTTGTGGGGTCGCTGGCGATCGCCACGCCGGCGTACGCCGCCGACGAGATACCGCCGCAAGAGCCAGGCGTCACGATGCGTACGTACGACATCGGGCCGTTGAACACCATCTGCGAGCTCAAGCAGGGCCAGACGCCCAACGTGGACAAGCTCATGCAGAGCATCGACTGGACCACCGCGGAACAGTTCGGCTTCGAGGACAACTTCCTCACCCACGTCATCGCGAACCTCACGGTCCCGTCCGACGGCTCGTACGCGTTCCGGCTGACCAGCGACGACGGCTCCAAGCTGTACGTCGACGACAAGGTCGTGATCGACCACGACGGCCTGCACGGCGCCGAGCCCAAGGACGGCTCCGTCCAGCTCACCGCGGGTGTGCACGGGCTGCGGATCGAGCACTTCGAGCGCAGCGGCGGCCAGCAGCTCACGCTGGCCTGGCAGCCGCCCGGCGCGAGCGAGTTCGCCCTGGTGCCCAACACGGTGCTCAGCACCGACGCCGAGACGGTCCGGGTCACCGCGCCGGGTCGCAAGGAGTGCACCACCGGCGCCGACTCCCCGGGTGACGGCCTCCCGCTGACCGACGTGAACCCCGGTTACACGCTGACCAACCTGCGTCCGCCGGGCTTCGAGCCGACCGTGTCGGGCATGGCCTGGCGCCCGGACGGCAAGCTGCTGATCTCCACCTGGGGCGGTTCGGACAAGAACGCCGGTGAGGTCTACCTGCTCGACCACGTGACCGGGGCGACCTCGCCCGAGCAGGTCACGTACACGAGGCTCGCCGGTGGTCTCAAGGAGCCGATGGGCATCGCGTACGTCGACGGCCTGACCTACGTGTCGCAGAAGCATGAGCTCACCGAGCTGAAGGACACCGACGGCGACGAGGTGCTGGACGCGAAGCGGACGGTCGCGACCTTCCCGTACGACGGTAACTTCCACGAGTTCGCGTTCGGCCTGCTCTACAAGGGCGGCAACTTCTACCTCAACCTGTCGGTGTCGATCAACCTGGGCGGCGCCACGACCGACCCGCAGGGTTCGCCCGGCCGGGGCGTGAGCCTCGTCATCAACCGCAAGACCGGCAAGGTCACCACGGTCGCGGGCGGGCTGCGTACGCCGAACGGCATCGGTTTCGGCCAGGGCAACGACGTGTACGTGACGGACAACCAGGGTGGCTGGCTCCCGTCCTCGAAGCTGGTCAAGATCCAGCAGGGCGACTTCTACAACCACTACACCAACCCGGACGGGCAGTTCGACGGCAACCCGGTGACCCGGCCGGTGCTGTGGATGCCGCAGAACGAGATCGCCAACTCGCCGAGCACCCCGGTGCTGCTCAAGTCCGGGCCGTACCGCGGTCAGTTCGTGATCGGCGACGTCACCTACGGCGGCCTCCAGCGGGCCGCCCTGGAGACGGTGCGCGGCCAGGAGCAGGGCGCCCTGTTCCGGCACACCCAGGGCCTCGAGGCCGGCATCAACGAGGTGTCGCTCGGCCCGGACGGTGACATCTACGTCGGCGGCATCGGGGACACCGGCAACTGGGGCCAGGACGGCAAGCTCAAGTTCGGGCTCCAGAAGCTCACCCCCAACGGTACGAACGTGTTCGACATGAAGACGATGAGCGCCACCGGCACCGGCTTCAAGATCGAGTACACCAAGCCGCTGTCCGACGAGACGATCGAGAAGCTGGCGACCGCGTACAAGGTCGACCAGTGGCGGTACGTCGCCAGCGCCCAGTACGGCGGCCCGAAGGTCGACCAGGAGACGCTGAACGTGACCGGCGTGTCGGTCTCCAAGGACCGCAAGACCGTCAAGCTCGACATCGCCGGACTCAAGCGCGACCGGGTCGTGCACCTGCGCTCGCCGCGGCCGTTCGCGGCCCGCGGTGGCGAGACCCTGTGGAGCACCGAGGCCTGGTACACGCTCAACGAGATCCCGGGCGTGACCCCCGAGCAGGAGGTCTTCTACGACCTCGAGGCGGGCGAGCCGGGTGGCGGCGCCACCTTCGCCACCGACCACCGCGGCTTCACCGGCGTCGGGTTCGTGGCCGGCTTCGGCACCATGAACGCCAAGGTCACGACCCACGTCAAGGTCAAGGAGGCCGGCGAGTACGCGGTCGGCCTGCGCTACTCGAACGGTCCCAACCCGTTCAGCGGCACCAAGACGGTCAGCGTCTACGTGAACAACCGCAAGGTCCGTCAGGTGTCCCTGCCGACCACGGTGACGTGGGATGACTGGGCGCAGGCGACCGAGAAGCTGACGCTGAAGCGGGGTATCAACACGATCAGCTACCGGGTCGACGCGGAGGACACCGGACACGTCAACCTGGACGCGATCAGCATCCGCAAGCCGGGCGAGCGGATCAACCTGATCAACGGCACCGGCCTGGCCGACTGGCAGCACACCGACGGCCGGTTCCCCGAGTGGCCGTCGGTCGAGGGCAACGCGGTCGAGGTCTGCTGCGGTGACCTGCGCACCAAGGAGGCGTTCGGCGACTACAAGCTGCACGTCGAGTTCAAGGTCCCGCTGCTGCCCCCGGACGTCACCGGCCAGAACCGTGGCAACAGCGGCGTCTACCAGCAGGAGCGGTACGAGCTTCAGATCCTCGACTCGTACGGCGACACGACGCTCGACAACAACGAGGCCGGCGCCATGTACACGATCAAGGCGCCGGACGTGAACGCGGCGACCGCGCCGGAGACGTGGCAGACGTACGACGTCACGTACCGGGCGGCCCGCTACGACGCGGCCGGCGTCAAGACCGAGAACGCCCGGATCACGGTGATCTGGAACGGCGTCAAGGTGCAGGACAACGTCGAACTGCCGCGCGGCACCGGCGGCAACATCGCCGAGGGTCCCTCGACGGGCGCGATCCGCCTGCAGGACCACGGCAACAAGGTCCGCTACCGCAACGTGTGGATCGAACCGACCGTCTGATCAGGACGGGAACGGCCGGGCGGCCGGGCGCTGATCAGCGTCCGGCCGCGACGTTCTACACCGGGAAGACGGCGGGGCTGGAGCGGATCCACCCGGTGACCACGTCCGGCCAGACCGGCCTCGCGAAGAGATAGCCCTGGCCGTACGGGCAGCCCATGCGCTCCAGCAGCTCGTGCTGGGCCGGCTCCTCGATGCCCTCGGCGACCACGGTCAGGTCGAGGTTGCGGGCCAGCGTGACGATCGCGTTGACCAGCGCCCGCTGCTGGCCGCTGCCGAGGATGTCGTCGATGAACGATTTGTCGATCTTCAGCACGTCGACCGGCATCTGGCGCAGGTAGCTCAGCGACGAGTAACCGGTGCCGAAGTCGTCGATCGCGATGCGTACGCCCAGCGATCGAAGCTCTCGCAAGTCTTCCCAGACCTGCTCGACGTCGCGCAGCACCAGGCTCTCGGTGATCTCCAGCAGCAGCTGCCCGGGCCGCGCGCCGGTCTGGGCCAGCGCCTCGCGCACCTGGCCGACGAACCCGGCCGACCGGAACTGCCGGGCCGACACGTTTACGCTCACGTAGCCGGGCGCCTCCCCGGACCGGCCCCAGGCCACAACCTGGCGCAGCGACTCGCGCATCACCCAGGCGCCGATCCCGGTGATCGCGCCGTTCTCCTCGGCCAGCTCGATGAAGTGCTGCGGCGCGAGCAGCCCGCGGGCCGGATGCTGCCAGCGGACCAGCGCCTCCACCCCGGCCAGGGCGCGGCCGCTCAGCTCGACGATCGGCTGGTACTGGATCACGAACTGCTCGGAGTCGACCGCGTCGTGCAGCGCGGTGCGCATCTCCAGCCGTTCCTTCATCGCCGAGTGCAGGTCGCTGCGGTACGGCTGCCAGGTGCCCTTGCCCGCGCCCTTGGCCAGGTACAACGCCATGTCCGCGTGCCGCAGCAGCTCGGTCGCGTTCTTCGCGTCCCGGCTGACCGCCACCCCGACGCTGGACGCCGCGCTGACCACGTACATGCCGCCCAGGCCGTCGCTCAGGTCGACCGGCACGCTCAGCGCGGCCACGATCCGGGCCGCCATGTCCTCGGCCGCGCCCGGGTCGTCGCTCTGCTCGATGAGGATGGCGAACTCGTCGCCGCCCATCCGCGCCGCCGTGTTGCCGGCCCCGACCGCCGACGCGATCCGCTTGGCCACGGTGACCAGCAACTGGTCGCCGACGGCGTGCCCGAGCGTGTCGTTGACCTCCTTGAAGTCGTCCATGTCGACGAACAGCACGCCGATCGCCGCGCCGTCCCGCTCGGCCAGCGTGAACGCGTGCTCCAGCCGGTTGCGGAACAGCACCCGGTTGGCCAGGCCGGTGAGCTCGTCGTGGAACGCCTGATGGGCCAGGTCGTTCTCGAGCCGGCGGCGCTCGGTGACGTCCCGCAGGGTGAGCACCACGCCCTTGACCGTGCGGTCGTCACTCAGGTCGCGGGCGTCGCACTCGACCTGGAGCAGGCGGCGGTCGGCGCACACCGCGGTCAGGTCGGCGCCGTCCAGCGTGGCGCCGCGCCCGACCCGGACCTGGTCCAGCAGGTCGGTCAGCTCGTGCCGGTGGGTGTCGGCGATGATCGCGGTGAGCGGCTGCCCGGTCAGCTCGGTGCGGCCCAAGGTGGTGGCGGCGGACGGGCTCGCGTACGTGATGGTGTCGTCGTCGCCGATGATCAGGATGACGTCGGAGGCGCTCTGGATGAGCGTACGGAAATAGGCCTCGCTGTCCCGCTGGTGCACCTCGCTGGTCAGCCGGATGCGTTCGAGAACCACCGCCACCTGCTGGAACAGCGCCTCGAAGGACGGGCGGACCGAGTGCAGCACGCCGAGCGGGGCGCCCAGCGCGGCGACGCCGAGCCGGGGTGGCGTGCCGGGCAGCGGGACCACGCCGTACAGCACCGTGTCGTAGCCGTTGGTGGGCACGTCCGGCGGCACCTCGACCGCCGGGACCAGCCCGAACCCGGGCTCCCAGCGCTCGTCGCCCAGCTCGCGCTCGGTGATGAACAGCTCGTACGGCTTGGCCGGCGGCATCAGCTTGCCGGTGGCCTCCCGCAGCGCGCCCTGCACATCGTCGAACGTGGCGGCCGAGAACAGCGTCGCGCTCGCCTCCCGCAGCCCCCGCTCCCGGGCCGCGGCCTGCCGTTGCGCGGTGATCAGCCCGCCGACCCGGGAGAGCACGAGCAGGAACATCAGCGCGGCCGCGGCCGCGATCACCGGAGCGTCGTCGATCTCGTTCTGCAGGTACTCGATGTAGAGCACCACCGGGGCGATCAGCGCGGCGACGGTCATGATGGCGAGCCGGCGGCTGCCCGGCCCGGCCTCGGCGTGCGCCTCGCGCTGGTTGCCCAGCTGGGTCATCGACGGGTGCAGGCCGGCCAGACCGAGGAACAGGTAGTAGAGGATCCAGCCGATCTCGACCGGGCTGCCGGTGGCCCAGGCGGTGTCCAGCCGGGCCAGCCCGTAGACGACGTCCGAGGCGAGCAGGCCGACGATGCCGGCGGCGAGCACGGTCAGCGACTGTGGGCTGCGGCCCGGCGCCACCAGCAGGCGCAGCAGGATGGCCAGCGAGAGCACGTCGCCGAGCGGGTAGCCGACCGAGACGACCTTCTCCAGCAGCGACAGGTCGGTGGCGCGGGTGTACGGCGCGATCAGGTAGACCCAGGACAGCAGGCCCAGGCCGACGGTGGGGACCAGGGCGTCGAGCAGGGCGGCGCGGTTGCTGCCGGCGCCGGCCTGTACGCGTACGAAGATGAGCAGCCCGGCGGCGAGCAGCACGTAGACGACCAGGTAGAGGATGTCGGCCGGCCCGGGAAACGATGGTGTGCCGCTCAGCGCCTGGACGTAGTAGATCGAGTCGCCGGCCGCGAAGCAGGCGACCGAGGCGGCGATCAGCGCCCAGGGCAGCCGGCGGCGTGGCCGGTGCAGAACGGCGCCGGCCACGATCGCCGCCGTGCTGGACAGGCCGATCGCGCTCCAGGCGTACACGTGGCTGCCCGGCCAGGCGTAGTAGATCGCGGACAGGAGCACGATCCAGGCGACGAAGCACCACTGCGCCACACGCGCCCGCATCCGTCACTCCGATCCGGCGATCACCCCGTCATCGGGAAGATCGGATGGCGCCGCCCATTCCTGAGCCCACGCCTCCCGCGACGTCACCACTGTCCGGTCTGTGTCGGCCGCCTCCTCGACCGCCAGCGCCAGAAGATGATCCTGCAGACCCGAGGCCAGCGGGTACGGAGGGGAGCCCTCGCCGCGCACCCAGTCCGCCATCCGGGTCAGCAGCGTGGCGATCGCGATCTCCTCGTCGTTGAACCGCGGCCCGGGGAACGGGTTCCGGAACAGCACCCGGTCACCGAACGTCAGGTGGTCGGTGTTGTAGCCATCGAGGTCGAGGTCGTAACCGGTCTGCCGGCGGACGATGGGCGTCCGCGCGATGGTCTCCGGGCCGAGCAGCCGGACCACCTCGTCGTCGCGCAGCTCGCCGTGCGTGCCGCGGACCAGCAGCCGCCGGAACCGCAACTGGTTGTGCCACTGGTTGTCGGTGAAGTCGTACAGGCCGGAACGCCCGTCGCCGAAGTCGAGCACGCCGAACGTGGTGGTGGCCGGCTTGGGCTCGTCGTCGCCGGTCCAGCCGTCCCGGGTCAGCGGGTCGACCAGCGGCGCGGTGGTGCGCGTGGCCCGGACGGTGACCGGCCCGTACCCGATCTCCATGAATCCCCGCATCATCGAGATCGCGTGGTACATGTGCGTCGACGACACCTGCACCTGCGTGGGCGTGCCGATCACCCCGGCCCGGACGGCGGCCAGGCGGGCCGCGTGGGCCGGGACCATCAGGTACTGCTCGGCCACCTGGACCAGGCCGGACGCGCCGACGTCGGCCCAGAGCGAGCGCAGGCCGTCGGCGTCCGGGGCGGGCGGGGTCTCGGCCAGCACCGGCAGGCCACGCTCGACCGCCGCGCGGACCACCGAGGGGTTGACGTCCCACGGCACCGCGGTGACCACGAAGTCCGGCCGCGGCCCGTCGTCCAGCGAGGTCAGCGCCGGCACGGCCAGGTCGCGCGGCGAGCGCACGACCGCGCCCAGGCACTCCAGTCCCGGAATCTCGGCGGCGATCCGCCAGAACATCTCGGCCCGCCAGGCCGCGCCCACCACGACGAAACTTGTCATACCGCGAGACTAGATTCATCGCGTGCGATTCCTCGTCGGCGCCGCGCTGCTTGTTCTCTCCGACGTGCGGCCCTATCGGCTGCCGTGACGGCGCTCGCAGTTTGCCGCGGCCCGGCCAGGGGCAGTCCGCGGTGATGACCGACCGCAACCGCTGGAAGGCGATGTCCGTCGCGCTGGTGGCGGGCTTCATGACGCTGCTCGACGTGAGCATCGTCAACGTCGCCCTGCCCTCCATCCGCGCCGACCTCGACCTGTCCGCGGGGGATCTCCAGTGGGTGCTGTCCGGCTACGCGCTGACCTTCGGGCTGTTGCTGGTGCCGGCCGGCCGGTTCGGCGACGCCCGCGGCCGGCGCAACGTGTTCATCGTCGGCGTCGCGCTGTTCACGCTGTCCAGCGCGGCCGCCGGCCTCGCTCGGAGCGCGCTGTTCCTGGTCGTCGCCCGGCTGATCCAGGGCGCCGCCGCCGGCGTGGTCAACCCGCAGGTGTCCGGCCTGATCCAGCAGCTGTTCGAGCCGAAGGAGCGGGGCAAGCCGTTCGGTCTGCTCGGCGCCACCATCGGCGTCAGCACGGCGGTCGGCCCGCTGCTCGGCGGGCTGCTGATCGCCCTGTTCGGCGCCGAGAGCGGCTGGCGCTGGATCTTCTACATCAACGTCCCGATCGGCATCGCGGCCATCGTGCTGGCCATGCGCTACCTGCCCGGCCCGGCCGAGGCGAAGGCGAAACGGGAGTCGCTCGACCCGATCGGCGTCCTGCTGCTCGGCCTGGGTGTGCTGTTGCTGCTGTTGCCCCTGGTGCAGGAACGGGAGTGGCACGGCCCGGCCAAGTGGCTGCTGATCCCGGCCTCGGTGGCCGTGCTGGCCGCGTTCTACGCCTGGGAGCGCCACCACGCCCGGAGCCACACGCCGGTCATCGAGATGGGCCTGTTCCGGGTTCGGTCGTACGCGCTGGGCGCCCTGATCGGCATGCTCTACTTCGCCGGCTTCCCGGTCATCTTCTTCACCTACACGCTCTACCTCCAGAACGGGCTGCGGTTCAGCGCGCTCGCGTCCGGCCTGGCGGTCACGCCGTTCGCGGTGGGCGCGGCGGCGGCGTCGGCGCTGGGCGGGCGGATCGTGGCGCGGTCGGGCCGCCCGCTGGTCGTGACCGGGCTGGTCATGGTGGCCGGCGGCCTGGGCGCGACGGTGCTCGTGCTGAGCCTGGTCGCGGGCAGCGGCGGCGTCTGGCCGGCCGCCGTCCCGTTGCTGGTCGCCGGGGTGGGCAGCGGCCTGGTGATCAGCCCGAACCAGACGCTCACCCTGGCCGAGGTGCCGGTGCGGCGGGCCGGCAGCGCCGGGGCGGTCCTCCAGACCGGGCAGCGGATCGGCACCGCGCTGGGCATCGCCGTGGCCGGGACGGTCTTCTTCGCCCAGCTGGCGAGCTCGCGCGGAGACTGGATCCCGGCGTTGCGGGCCGCCCTGCTCGTAGCGATCGGCTTCGTGCTGGTGGCGCTGGTCGCCGCGGTCGTCGACGTGGTCGCCTCGCGCCGTGACCCGGCGCCCGAGCGCACCCCTGAGCCGGTGGGCCGGCCGGGCTGACGCTCGATGCCAGCCCTGGGCCGGGCCGGGTCCGTCCGGTCAGCCGGCCAGCGCGTCCACGAGCCGGCGGGCCGAGCCGGCCAGGTTCCACCGCTCGGCCAGCGCGAGCAGCTTCTCCTCGTCCTTGGGCGCCTTGGGCAGGGCCGGGTCGAAGTCGGGCAGCTTCACGTCGAGGGCCACCTTGCACACCGGCAGGGCCCGGTCCAGGTACTCCTTCGCGTCCTTGAGCTTGTTACGGACGCCCGGGGCGAAGCCGGCGTCCGGGTCGTCCAGGGCGGCCAGGATCTGGTCGACGCCGCCGTACCGGTTGACCAGGCGCGCGGCGGTCTTCTCGCCGACACCCGGGACGCCGGGCAGGCCGTCGCTCGCATCGCCGCGCATCGCCGCGAAGTCGGCGTACCAGCGGGCCGGCACCCCGTACTTCTGCATGACCAGGGCGTCGTCGGCGTCCTCGAGCTTGGCCACGCCCCGCCCGCAGTAGAGCAGCCGGGTGCCGCGCTCATCGTCGACCAGCTGGAACAGGTCGCGGTCGCCGGAGACCACCTCGACCGGGGCGGGCTGGGTCGCGGCCAGCGTCCCGAGCACGTCGTCGGCCTCGTACCCGTCGACGCCGAAGGCGGGAACGCCGACCGCGGCGAGCACCTCGAGGAGGATCGGGATCTGCTTCTCGAGCGACGGCGGCACCACCTCGACGTCGCCGTGGGCGACCCGGTGCTTCTTGTACGACGGCACCAGCTCGACCCGCCAGGCCGGCCGCCACGACGCGTCCAGGGCGCAGACCAGGCGGTCGGGGCGCCGGGTGCGGATCAGCTGGGAGATCATGTCCATGAATCCCCGGACGGCGTTCACCGGCTCGCCGGCCTTGGTCTGGGCGGCCTTCTCGGGAATCCCGTGGAACGCACGGAAGTAGAGGCTCGGCGCGTCCACGGCGAGGAGCGGCTGTCGAGGTTCAGACATGCGGTGAGCCTATGCCCTGTCTCAATTCACTTTCGAGGCGCTTCACCAGGTGGCGAATGTGGAACAGGGCACCCCCACAAAAACCAAACGAGCGTTAAGCTAGGGCCATGGTGGAGCGGGTGCTGCCGACGGACGACGCGTACCAGCTGCTGGGACTCGCCGAGGAGATCGCCGACGGGGAGCTCACGCCCCGGGCCGCTGACTTCGAGGAGCGGGGCGAATTCCCCCGGGAGGTGATGCTGACCCTCGGGCGGTCCGGCCTCCTCGGGCTGCCCTACGCCGAGGACGACGGCGGCTCGGGTCAGCCGTACGAGGTCTACGTGCAGGTGCTCGAGGTCCTGGCCGGGCGCTGGCTGGCCGTGGCCGAGGCGGTCAGCGTGCACACGCTGTCGTGCTTCCCGGTCGCCCAGTTCGGCTCCGAACGCCAGCGCAAGATGTTGCCCGACCTGCTCGGCGGCGACCTGCTGGGCGCGTACTGCCTCTCCGAACCGGCCGGCGGCTCGGACGCCGCGTCGCTGACCACCAAGGCCGTCCGCGACGGTGACGACTGGGTGGTCAACGGCACCAAGGCCTGGATCACGCACGCCCGCCAGGCCGACTTCTACAACATCTTCTGCCGTACGGGCGGGCCCGGCGCCACCGGCATCTCGTGCCTGCTGGCCGACCGGGGCACGCCCGGTCTCGTGCCGCAGGAGGCCGAGCGGACCATGGGCCTGCGCTCGTCCGCCCCGGCCCAGATCGTCTTCGACGACTGCCGGGTGCCTACCGACCGACTAGTCGGTAACGAGGGGGCCGGGTTCACCATCGCCATGCAGGCCCTGGACGCCGGTCGCCTCGGCATCGCGGCGTGCTCGGTCGGCCTGGCCCAGGCCGCGCTCGACTACGCCCTGGCGTACTCACGCGAACGGGTGCAGTTCGGCCGGCCCATCGGCGACTTCCAGGGCATCGGGTTCCTCCTGGCCGACCTGGCGACGCAGGTGTCCGCGGCCCGGGCGCTGCTGCTGCACGCCGCCCGGCTCAAGGACCTCGGCCGCCCGTTCCGCATCGAGGCGGCGAAGGCCAAGCTGTTCGCCTCCGACGTCGCGATGCGGGTGACCACCGAGGCCGTGCAGGTCCTGGGTGGCGCGGGTTACGTGCGTGACCACCCGGTGGAGCGGTGGTTCCGGGAGGCGAAGATGCTCCAGATCGTCGAGGGCACCAACCAGATCCAGCGGCTGGTTATCAGCCGCGCGCTGGCCAAGGGCGAACGCTAGGCCGTGCTTGATGACCCGACTAGGGTGTCGCCGTGGAAGAGATCGACCGGGCGATCGTGGGCGCCCTCACCGCCGACGGCCGATTGTCGTACACCGACCTGGCCGAGCGGGTCGGGCTGAGCGTCTCGGCCGTGCACCAGCGGGTCCGCCGCCTCGAGCAGCGGGGCGTGATCAGCGGCTATACGGCCAAGGTGTCGTACGAGGCGCTGGAGCTGCCGCTGACCGCGTTCGTGGCGATCCGGCCGTTCGACCCCTCCCAGCCCGACGACGCCCCCGAGCGGCTGGCCCATCTCTCCGAGATCGACTCCTGCTACTCGGTGGCCGGTGAAGACTTCTACCTGCTGCTGGTGCGGGTGGCCGGTCCGGCCGACCTGGAGCGTCTGCTGCAACAGATCCGCACGGCGGCCAACGTCACGACCCGCACCACGGTGGTGCTGTCCACCCCGTACGAGAACCGGCCGCCTACGATCGCAGAATGATTCCGTGGAATACATCTCGGCTGGCGGCGTTGTTCGATGACGTGGTCAGGGTGGAGATCGAGCTGTGGGACGCGGTCGATCGGCGGCTGAAGGAGCGCTTCGGGCTGCCCGTGGGGCGGTTCCAGGTGATGCGGGTGATCGCCGGCGGCCAGGGCGTCCGGGTGCAGGACATCGCCGGGACGATGGCGGTCACGGTGGGTGGGATCAGCAAGCTGGTCGACCGGATCGAGGCGGCCGGGCACTGCGTGCGGGTCGCCAAGCCGGGCGATCGGCGTTCCTCGCTCATCGAGATCACGCCGGCCGGCCGGGACCTGGTCGCCGCGGCCGAGGAGGCGCTCGGCGAGGAGCTGAACCGGCTGCTCGAGGGCGTACCGCTGGACGATTTCGCCGGCTCGCTGGCCACTCTGCGAAGCGTGCTCATCGAAAGGAACCCGAGATGAACGACACCATGCGGGCCATCGTGCTGGACGCGCCCGGCCCGCCGTCGGCGCTGGTCGAGCGGCGGCTGCCGATCCCCGAGCCGGAACCGGGCGAGGTGCTGATCAAGGTCAGCGCGTTCGGGCTCAACCGGTCCGAGCTCCATCTGCGGCTCGGCCTGGCCGAGAACGCCACGTTCCCGCGCGTGCCGGGGATCGAGGCGACCGGGGTGGTGGCGGCCGCGCCGGGCGGCGAGTTCGCCGAGGGGCAGCCGGTGATGACGATGATGGGCGGGATGGGCCGGGCCTTCGACGGCGGGTACGCGGAGTACACGCTGGTGCCGGCCGGGCAGGTGATCCCGTTCCGCAGCGACCGCGAGCCGGCCGAGCTGGGCGCGATCCCGGAGACGCTGCAGACCGCGTACGGGTCGCTGACCGTCGGGCTGGACGCGCGGCGCGGGCAGTCGGTACTCATCCGGGGCGGCACGTCGTCGGTCGGCATGACCGCGGCCGTGCTCGCGAAACACTGGGGCCTGACCGTGCTGGCCACCACCCGCAACCCGGCCAAGAAGAGCGCGCTGGAGAACGTCGACCACGTGCTGATCGACGACGGGAACGTGGCCGATCAGGTGCGCGAGATCTTCCCGGACGGGGTCGACGGGGCGATCGAACTGGTCGGCACGCCGACCCTGCCGGACACGTTGCGCGCGGTGCGCGTACACGGGACGGTGTGTTTCTCGGGTCTGCTCTCCGACGAGTGGATCGTGCCGGAGTTCTATCCGATCGGATACCTGCCCGCCGGGGTGCGCCTGACCGGCTACGGGGGCGAGGCCGCGAACCTGCCGGCCGCGGCGCTGCAGGAGTTCCTGGACGCCGGGCTGCGGGTGCCGGTGGCCAAGGTCTATCCGATGGACCGGATCGCCGAGGCGCACGACGACATGGAGCACAACCGGGTGGCCGGCAAGCTCGTCGTCACGGTGTGAAGCGGTAGCCGACGCCCGGCTCGGTGATCAGGTAGCGCGGGCGGGACGGCTCCGGCTCGAGTTTGCGGCGAAGGTTCGCCAGGTGTACGCGCAGGTAGTTGGTCTCGTGCTCGTAGCGCGGGCCCCACACCTCGCGGAGCAGGTCCTTCTGGGTGATCAGCTTGTCCGGGTGACGCACCAGCACCTCGAGCATGTGCCACTCGGTCGGCGTGAGCCGGACCTCGTCCTCGCCGGCCCGGGTCAGCCGCTTGGCGCTGAGGTCGATGGTGAAGTCGGGCGTCGTCACGACGGCGGCGCCCGGCTCGGGGGCGGCCCGGCGCATCGCCGCGCGTACCCGAGCCAGAAGTTCGTCCATCCCGAACGGCTTGGTCACGTAGTCGTCGGCGCCCGCGTCGAGGGCGGCCACCTTCACCGCCTGGGCGTCCCGCGCGGAGAGCACGATGATCGGCGTCGTGGTCCAGCCGCGCAGGCCGCGCACCACCTCGACGCCGTCCAGGTCGGGCAGCCCGAGATCCACGATGACCAGGTCGGGCGGCGATGTGGAGGCGGTTTCGAGCGCGGTACGCCCGTCCGCCGCCGTCGCCACCTGATAGCCGCGGGCGTTCAGGTTGATCCGCAACGCCCGCCGCAGTTGGTCGTCGTCGTCGACCACGAGGATCCGGCCGTCAGCCACCGCCGTCCGCCGCCTCTCCGGCCGCTCTTATCTCGGCCCGCGCCGCCCTCAGGCTGATTCTCATGGTCAGGCCGCCGCCTTCGGTCGGGGTCGCGGTCAGGGTGCCGCCCTGCGCCTCGGTGAAGCCGCGGGCGATGGCCAGCCCGAGGCCGAGCCCGCCGCCGGTGTGGTCGTCGAGCCGCTGGAACGGCGCGAACGCCTCCGCCAGCCGCTCCGGGGCGATGCCCGGCCCATGATCCTCCACGGCCAGGTTGACGTTCACCCCGCCCGTCCACCCGCGGATGGTCACCGGCCCGCCCGCGGCCTGCGCGTTGGCCAGCAGATTGACCAGCACGCGCTCCAGCAGGCCGGCGTCGGCGAGGGCCTCCGGCAGATCGTCGGGTACGTCGACCAGCACGTCCCCGCCGACGTGCAGCACGACCTCGGCCACCACCCAGTCCAGGGCGACCGGGCGCAGGTCGACGGCCAGGGCGCCGGCCTGGAGGCGGCTCACGGCCAGCAGGTTGTCGATGACCGCGGTCAGCCGGTCGGCCGACTCCTCGACCGTTGCCAGCAGCTCGGCCCGATCCTCGGCGCTGAACTCGACGTCGGGCTGCCGCAGACTGCTCACCGAGGCCTTGAGGCCGGCCAGCGGCGTACGCAGATCATGACCCACCGCCCCGAGCAGCGCCGACCGCAACCGATCGGTCTCGGCCAGCCGCGCGGCCTCCGCGGCCCGTGCCGCCGTGGCGTCCACGGCCAGCCCCGCGGCCACCGCCACCAGCAGATACACGGCCAGCGCGACCAGGTTGTCGCCGCCCTGCACGGCCAGCGTCCGGTACGGCGGCACGAAGAACCAGTTGACCAGCAGCTCCGCGGCCACCGCGGCGCCCAGCGCCGGCCACAACCCGCCGAACGCCGCCCCGCCCAGCACCGGCACGAGGAACAGCAGCACGACAACCGGCAGCGACACCTGGTCCCGGAACGGCGCCAGCGCCCCGGTGGCCACCCCGAGCCCGGCCACCGCGGCCACCACTCCCGCCGCCCGCGACCGCCTCACCGGCCGATTCTCGCAAACCCGGTGCGGAATCCGACGTAGGACGGTCAGCCGGCCCGGCGGTAGCGGATGTGGGTGGTCAGCGGCGAGTGAAGCACCTCGACCGGTTCGAAGCCGAACGACTCGACCCCGTCGAAGATGCGCTCGCCCGACCCGAGCAGCACCGGCGCGATGTCGAGGGTGAGCTCGTCGATCACGCCCGCGATCAGGGCCTGCCGAACCGTCGAGGCCCCACCGGCGATGTCCACGCCCTTGTCGCCCGCGACCTCGCGCGCCGCGGCGTAGGCCGCGTCGAAGCCCGCGGTGACGAAATGGAAGGTCGTCCCGCCCTCCATCTCGATCGGGTCATGTTCGTAGTGGGTCAACACGAACACCGGGGCGTGATACGGCGGTTCGGCGCCCCACCACCCGGTCCATTCCTCATCCCAGTCCCCGCGGATCGGCCCGTACATGTTCCGGCCCATCACGTAGGCCCCGCGCGGGCGCATGAGCCACTCGGCGGCGATCTTGTCGGCGTCATTGGCCCGCGGGTCGCCGATGTGCCAGCTGTGCACCTCCCGGCCGCGCTTGCCCAGCGGGTTGTCGCGGCTCTGATCCGGCCCGGCGGCGAAGCCGTCCAGCGAGATCGACATGTGGCACGTGGTGTCCGACATCGCAAACCTCCCAAGCGATTGCAACTTGCAAGCGGTCCTGGCGGACGTTAGCAGGTCGGCGTCGCCCACCCGGCGACCCTCACCAGGAGAGGTATCAGGAGCGACAAAGTCGACCGCCGCAGCACGCGCCACGATGTCGATACCGTCGCCGAGTGCCCACTCCGCGACCCGCGACGCGACCGCCGCGGGGACGACGTCACTGATGTCGGGGGCCGCCGGGATGTCGTAGGTCGCATGCGCGTCGTGTGGCAGCACCACACCAAATCCGAGCCGCAGAGCAGCCCGGGCCGTCGCGCTGACACACATCTCTGACATGACCCCACAGATCGCCAGCCTGCGCACGCCACGACGGTGGAGCAGTCCGCCGAGGTCGGTGTCGTCAAAACCGTCATCGCCGGTCTTGCCGATGACCACCTCGTCGGCGCCCTCGTGGACCGGAAGGTACAGCTCCCACCCCGGCGTGCCCGGCTCGTCCACCTCCCCGGCCGGCCCATCGTTCTGCAGGTGAACGACAACCGCCCCGACCGCCCGCGCCTTCGTCACCAACCCCACGATGGCCTCCGTCAGAGGTGCTGCCGCGGGCACGGCGCCAGCCCCGCAGACGAACGCCACCTGGACGTCCACCACGACCAACGCCTCCGCCAGACGAATCTCCGCAACCACGCCCAACATCATCACGCACGTGACCGGCCAGAAAAAGCCCGACCGCCCGCGCCCTCGTCAAGGTGGAAAGGGCTCAATGATCAATGTGTCCTGGAAAAATGACAATCCCAGTGATCATGCCATTGTGTCGTTGAGCCCTTGCATACCGATCACCGTAAAGGTTCGCGACACGGACGGTCCGCAATGCTCTTGCCTCGAGCCCCGTGAGGCCGGCCGGTATATTTGACCGATCGAGTTTCGGCGGCGGCCCGCTTCGACTGCCGATACGGTCGGTCGGGAACGCAAGGTTACCCTCGTTGCTGCCCGAAGAGGCGCTGCCTTCGATAGCGCTGATTGCGAGCATGACACGATGAGCCTGGGGAGGCCGTCCAAGGAGCAGGGTTCGTCGGCCGAACAAGCGCCTTGTGCCCGAGCCGCTCGGCGCTCCGGCTCGGCCGCGCTGGGTATGTGGGCCTTGCAGCGCGCGGCCGGCAACCGGGCAGTCACACAACTCCTGCACGGGGCGACCGTGCAGCGCCATCCCGCCTTGGAGAGCGAGTTGCTGGGTGGCGAGCCCCGCATGGCGAGTGCGCATGACAACGCACCGCCATTGACGGCGGCGGATGCCAGATCAGATGTAGCGATGATGCAGCAGGGGCTCGCCGCGACTGGTTCTCCGCCGACGCACTCGACGGGAGATTTCGACGGGTTCGATGGCGTCTGGGGTCCCGCAACGACCCGTGCGGTGCGCGATTTCCAGCAGAGGAAGGGCATCGCACCCGGCGGATGGGAGGCGGGCGCCCGGACGCTGTCGGCGCTCGACGGCCTCCTTCCGGCCAGACCGAAGCCGGTGGCCGACGATCTGCCCGAACTGCCGTCCAGCCCGGACGTCCGGCGCGGCGACGAGGATAGCGGGTTGTCCGTAGCCGATCCCGGGACAGGGCCCGTGGCGGAGCCCGTGACCATCGACCAGCAACCTGCGCGGCAACCACCGGCGCCAACACCACCGAGCCCGCAACCGCCTGCACCGAAGCCCAGCAACGACGTAGACAAAGCGGTCGTAGAGGCCGCGTCGAAGTCACCGTCGATCGCGGCGGCGATCGCCCGCGTCAAACGAGAGGGATTCACCTATCACGCGGGAAATCCCGGGCAGTCGGTAACCAACATCGCGCTCAGGCAGATTTTCATCGCGAGCGACGTCTCCCAGTCCGACGCGGTCATACGAGTGATCTACGAGACGGCCAACGCGGAGAACGTAGACCTTTTGAGGGAAGCGGCTAAGTCGAGGACAACGGTCAAGGACGGCACGGCCTGGGCACGCAAGGTGATCGAGGCTGAGACGACGACCGTTCTCACCACGGCCCGTCGGGCCGAGGAGGCCGGGCTGGTGTACAACGCTGCCATTCAGAAAACCATCCGTCCGTTTCTGGTCAAAACCCCGGACGGCCTGTCGTTCAAGCCTGGCGGGTTCGACAAGGCCTTCGCGCTCGTCTTCCGGGACCTGTTCGACAAGGCCAGAACCGATAGCGGCGAGCTCGCCCGTGATGCCTACCGCAAGCAGTGGGAGGAATGGAAGAAGCTTCAAGAACGTTGACCCCGCCCGCGCGGACGGGTTTGAAGTTGACGAGTGTGCGGCGTGTAACCGATTCAGTACCGCCGCTCGGTCGCGCGGCGCACTATCGGTAACGGGTATCATCATCGGGTGAAGACTTTCCTCGTTCTCTTTCGCGGCATCAATGTAGGGGGAAAGAACAAGGTTCCGATGGCGAGCCTGAAGAAGTTCCTCGAAGGGCTCGGGTTCGCCGATGTCTCGACCTACATCGCCAGTGGGAACGCCATTCTGGCGTCGGATCAGGATGCTGACGAGATAGCGTCCCGCATCGAAACGGCGCTGCCCGGACACTTTCTTCTTGACAGCGAGATCATCAAGGTTCTGGTGCTCTCGCGACAGCAATTGCAGTCGGTGGTGGACGACCGGCCGGAAGGCTTCGGTGATCAGCCGGACAAGTTCCACAGCGACGCGATCTTCCTGATGGGTGTCGACGTCGCCGAGGTGATGCCGGTGTTCAATCCGCGCGACGGCGTCGACCGGGTGTGGCCGGGTAATGGCGTCGTCTATTCGCAGCGCCTCAGCGCTCAGCGCACCAAGAGCCGGCTCAGCTCGATCATCACCTCACCGCTCTACAGGTCGATGACCATTCGCAGCTGGGCCACGACGAGGAAATTGTCGGAAATGCTGGTCATGAGAGACGCTCAATAGCGTCGCGGCCCAACCGGTGTGCCGGCCGGCCGGGCACGACGCCTAACATGGGCTCGATGACCACTTCCGGAATGCGACACGACGACGTCCCGACCGACCAGGCCAGGGTGGAGGAGGCGCTGCGGCTGCTGTCCGGCCTGCCCCTCGAGCTCGACGTTGCCGTCAAAGGGCTCAGCCGGGGCAGCGGGGTCTACGCGTGGTGGGCCGACTCCTCGGTCCTTGCCGACCTGCCGGGGCCGCCGAACGAGAACGACCCGTCGCTGCGGCTGCTCTACCTCGGAAGGGCCACCAACCTGCGGGGCCGGATTCTGCGCAACCATCTGAGGCGGTCGGGCAACTCGACCCTGCGCCGCACGCTGGTGGGCCTTCTGGTGTCCGAGGGCTATCGGACGATGTGGACCAACCGGGTGGTCCTGGTTCCCGAGGACGAGCAGCGGCTGTCCGCGTGGATGCACGCTCACCTGCGGTTGACCTGGGCCGAGGACGCGGAGCCGGCGGTGGTCGAGGCCGCGCTGGTCCGGCGCCTGCACCCGCCGCTCAACGTTCACGGCGTCGACCCGGAACACCTTCAGGCGGCCGTGGTCGCGGCCAAGGACGCCTACAACGTCTCGGCCGGCCCGGACGACACCGGCCGGTAGTCGATGCGCCCGGCGGGGCCGGGGGACGCCACGATCTTCGGCCAGGCGGTGTTGTCGATGTCGAGCGCCTTGAGCAGGAAGGCCCACGACGCCCGCCGGACCAGGTCGACGCGGTCGGGGCTCTCGTCGGTGGTGTCGGCCGCCCGGTAGCCGTGGATGCCGCCGAGGGAGTGCTCGCCGCCGAAGATCGTCAGCAGGCTCTCGGCGCCGGGGCTGAGGTCGTACACGTCGGTGAACCAGTCGGGGCCCCGGGTGGACAGCTGTGACTGGTCGTGGTCGCCGGCCACCACCAGGGTGGGTGTGGTCAGCTCGGTGAAGTCGGGGCTCATGAAGGAGAAGTGCTCCCGGGCGAACGGCGAGAGGTCGTCGCCGCCGAGGCCGGTCGTGGCCAGGAGGACGCCGGCCTTGACCCGCTTGTCGGTCGCGCTCGGGCCGGGCCGGCCGTCGGCGTCGAGCACGCGGGCGCCCAGCAGCATCCCGGCCGACTGGCCGCCCCAGGAATGGCCGGCCACCGCGAGCCGTTCCTGGTCGACCCGCCCGGCCAGGCCGGGGATCGCGGTGAGGATCGTGTCGAGGTCGTCGATCACCCGGACGAGGTCGGCGACGCGGGTGCGCCAGATCTCCGGGTAGCGCGGGTCGGCGGGGGTGAGGCCGAGCGTGGCCGAGTCGAGGAAGGTGGGCTGGACCACGACCAGGCCGTTGTCGGCCCAGAAGTCGACGAGCGGGTCGTACGAGTCCATGGCCTGCCCGAACCCGTGCGCGAACACGACGACGGGCAGGTCGCGCCCGGTGGCCGGGGCCGAGACGCGGACCTGAAGGTCGTCGCCGCGGTGAGGCGCCGGCAGGACGACCGGTTTGGCTGACAGGAGCATGAGTGGTCCTCTCGCTAGAATCGGAGCAGCGTTCCGGTTCACTATACGGAGCAATGCTCCGTTTCGACAAGGGAAACCGCGAGCGGACCCGAGAGCGTGGGAGGATGCACGGATGTCTGCGACCCCGAAGCGCCGCGCGGACGTGGAACGCAATGAGCGCGCCCTGCTCGACGCGGCCGCCACGGTGTTCGCCACCTCCGGCGTCGACGCGACCGTGCGCGAGGTCGCGGCGGCGGCCGGCGTGGGCATGGGGACGCTGTACCGGCACTTCCCGACCCGGGCCGATCTTGTGGTCGCCGTCTACCGGCACCAGATCGACGCGTGCGCCGACGCCGGCCCGGCCCTGCTGGCCTCAGCGTCGTCGCCGTTCGCCGCCCTGCTCGACTGGATCCACCTGTTCGTCGACTTCCTCGGCACCAAACACGGCCTGGCCTCGGTGATGCAGGGCGACCCGACCGGTTTCTCGGCGCTGCACACGCTCTTCCTCGACCGGCTGATGCCGGTCCTGTCCGACCTGCTGACCGCGGCCCGGGCCGAGGGCGAGGTCGTCGCCGACATCAGCGCCTACGAACTGCTCCGAGCGGTCGGCGACCTGTGCGCCTGGGCCGTGCCGGACTCGGACTACGACGTCCGCCGGATCGTCACCCTGCTGGTCACCGGCCTCCGCCAGGAACAACCCAAGCCGAACGGCTGACCCCGTCGCGTCGTGGATCAGGTGGTCGGGCCAGCCACCTACCGGTGGTACTCGACGATCAGGCGGTTGCCGCCGGGGGTCACCGACGAGAACGTCAGCCCGGCCGCGGCGGCGACCTCGTTCAGCTGGTCGACGGTGCGGTCGCGGCCGCGCACGTAGCAGAGCATCCGCAGGTCGCCCGAGGTGAACCGGTCGTCGCCGATGTTGTCCTCGATGACCAGGACCTTGCCGGTGTCACCGGCCGCCGCCGCGCACCGCCGCAGGATCCGCACGGCCGACTCGTCGTCCCAGTCGTGGATCACCCCGGAGAGCAGGTAGCCCCCGGCCCCGGCCGGCAGCGGGGCGAAGAAGCTGCCCACCTGGGCGTCGGCGCGGGCCGTGAGCCCGGCCGCCGCGATCGCCGTGGTCGCGCGGGCCACCGGGCCGGCCAGGTCGACGACCGTGCCGCGCAGATCGTCGTGGGCTTGCAGGATGGCGATCAGCAGGGTTCCGTTCCCGCCGCCGACGTCGACCAGACGACCAAGATCGCCCCACGGGTACGCCGAGGCGATCTCCCCGGCGTCGCCGCCCAGCCGCCCGCCCATCAGCGCGTCGAAGGTCGCCGAGAGGGCCGGATCACCGCTCACGTCGTCCCAGAACTCCCGCCCGTACTGCTGTGGGTAGGCCGCCTCACCGGTCCGTACCGAGTGCAGCAGGTGGACGAACGACAACTCGGCCCGCCCGACCGCTCCCGCGATGTCGAGCCAGGCCCGCTGCCCGTCCGGGTGGTCGTCGCGCAGCAGCTCGCCGAGGGCGGTGAGCCCGTACGACGGCGTCAGCACACCCGCGGTCACCAGATGGGCCATCAGCCGGTCGAGCGCATCGGGGTCGGCGCCCACCAACGGGGCCAGGGCCGCGGGCGAGGTCACCCCGGCCGCGATGTGATCGGCCAGCCGCAGCGTGGCCGCCACCCGGACCGCCATCGGCGTCACCAGATCGGCCACGGCCCACAGATCGTCGCTCATGGTGAATCCTCCGTAGATCGACGTCGCCAGGTGAAGAAGCCGACCGCGACGAGCCAGGCGCCCAGCACGGTCGCGAAGAACGCGAGCAGGCCCCACCGGGCCAGGAGCAGGTGGCCGATCTGCTTCAGCGTCCAGTCCGTACCCTGCGGCCGGCAGGTGCCCTGGTCGTCGCCGTACCCGAGCTGGCACAGCGGCGCCTCGGCCCGGGCCTCCTGGGCCGCCTGGGTCAGGGTCTTGGAGGATTGGGCGGTCAGCGCGGCCTGCTGCCGGTCGCGCGCGAGGGCGCTGATCGCCACCCGTGGCGGGAGCGGCGACGGCTGCCGGGCCAGCCAGCCCTGGAACGTGCGGGACATCGCCGCGTGGCCGCGTTCGTTCGGGTGCAGGCTGCTGTGCGACCAGTTCCGCGGGTTGTAGCGCTCCTCGGCGCCGCCCCGCACCGACCGCAGCCCGACGAAGTTGAGGCCGGGCCGCCCGTCGTTCCGCGGGTCGCAGAGCTGGAGGTGCTCGGACGCCAGGGCGCGCTGCATGTCGTCGACGACGTGGAAGCCGAACTCGCCGGCCGTCCGGGTGATCACGCCGTTGAGCTGCCCGACGTAGTCGTGCAGGAACTCCTTCTCGCGGCGGGACAGGGCGAGCTGGTTGCAGCCCCGGGTGAGCTGGATCGGGTCGGGATAGGGCACGATCGCGACGGGTACGCCGGGGAAGCTGTCGTCCACGGCCACATAGGTCGCCCGCAGGTTGCGTTCCACCTGGGCCAGCGACGTGGTCCACAGGTCGGCCTTCTCGTCGCAGGAGCCGGGGGCCAGGCACATCTGCCCGATGGTCGAGAAGCCGGCGTCGTTGCCGCCGACGCTCAGCACCACCATGGCCGGCGTGAAGCCCTTCTGCTGCTGGTACTGCTGAAGCTGCGTCTGCGCGGACCGGTCCGGCACGGCCGCGGGCACGCCCTTGCGGGTGAGCGTCACGTCGGCCGGCGGGTCGGCCGGCGGCTGCGGGAGGACGTTCCAGGTGCGGGCGCCGGAGCAGGCCAGGAAGTCCAGCCCGTCGAACGCGGGGCTCCGCGCGGCGAGCACGGCCCAGGCGGTGGGGGAGCGGCGGCACTGGTCGCCGCGATCCGGGTCGGCCTCGTCCGTACCCTGGTAGTAGATCGACGCCCCTTCACCGGACATGAAGGAGTCGCCCAGCGCGACCAGCACCCGCTGCCGGCCCTGCACCTCGAGGTGGCCGGGCTCGCCGGCCGGGCGCGGGGTCACGCCCATCGCCGCGATCAACGACATGATGAGGACGACGTCCGCCTGCGTCGCCGAGGCCATGGCCACGACCAGCACCGCGATCGCCCCCAGCACCCACAGGACCAGGGAGGAGTGGCTGATCCGGACACCGAGATATCCCGTCGCGCCCAGCAGGAGCAGACCCAGAAAGCCGAGGATCAGCGCGTACGGTGTCCGCACGGTGTTGATCGTCTGTTCCGCCCCGATGGTCAGCGCGAGCGGCAGGAAGAGCAGCACACCGAGGGCGAGCACGATGCCGGCCGCGAGCCGCCACGACGTCAGCCACAGCAGGGCCGACCCGGCCACGGTCAGCAGCACCGCGATGACCGTCAGCCCGAGCCCGAGCCGCCGCGGCAGGCCGGGGCGCTGCCGCCAGGCCGCGACCGCGCTGCCGGACAGCAGGTAGATCAGGAACAGCCCGCCGAGCAGCGTGCCGCTCCAGTGCTTGACGAACCAGAGCGTGATCAGCCCGGCGGCGGCCAGCAGCCCGAGGCCCCACAGCCAGGCCGGGACGACCTCCTGCCGGCCGCCCAGGCTCTGCGCGTACTGACCGGCGATCCACACCGCGGCGATCGCGACGTAGAGGAAGAAGACGCCGACGACCACGAAGGACGGCATGCCGGGGCGGGCCACCGCGAGCAGGGCGGCGAGAGCGAGCACGAAGAAGGCGGTACGCCGGTAGGCGCCACGACGCGCGATGTCCACGCCGACACCCTAGAGCTAACGGCTCGGCGTCCTGTTCTTCTTGGACTCGTACATCGCCATGTCGGCGCGGGCGACCACGTCGTCGGTGGCGAGTTCCTCCGGCTCGGACAGTGCCACGCCGATGCTGGCGCTGGGCTGGACCACGGTCTCGCCGACGTCGATCGGCTCGGCCATCGCCGCCCGGATCCGCCGGATGACCGCCTGGGCCTGCGCCTCGTCGGTGAGCTCGGGCAGCACGATGGCGAACTCGTCACCACCCAGCCGGGCCACCAGGTCGGAGCCGAGCACACAGCGGCGCAGCAGGTCGCCGAAGCCGACCAGCAACTGGTCGCCGGCCCGGTGGCCGAGCGTGTCGTTGATCTGCTTGAAGCCGTTCATGTCGATGATCAGCACGCCGACCCGGGTGCCGTTGCGGGCCGCCTTGGCCAGGGCGCGCGGCAGCACCTCGTACAGCTGGAAGCGGTTGGCCAGCCCGGTCAGCCCGTCGGTGACGGCCAGCCGCCGGCTCTCCTGCGCGGCGATCATCTGCCGCGCGAAGACCAGCGACGACACGATGATCGCCCCGGCGATCAGGCCGCCGGCCGGGTACGGCTCCTTGGCGCCGACCTCGAGCAGCAGCAGGGCGTAGCCGGGGATCACGGTCACGTAGGGCCAGCGCGGCGGGCGCGAGGAGGCGCCGCCCTCGGTGGCCCAGCGGATCCGGTCGGGGCGGCGGCAGTACAAGCGCTGCACGTACGGGGCGAGCATGAACAGGAACATGCCGCCGGTCCACAGTGTGGTCTGCAGGGCGGTCGGCATCACCGGCCCGCCGTGGTTGATCACGTACGCCCGGATCATGTCCCCGGTGAGGATCATGACCACCGCGGCGACCAGCACCAGCAGCGGGCGGTGGGCGGCGGCCGCGCCGGGCCCGCGGAGCAGCACCACGCTGATGCAGAAGAGCAGCGCCGCGCCGAAGAGCGGGTGCACGACGCTGGGCACGATCTCCCGCCACGTCGACGTGGCGTCGTCCCGCAGGGCCGGGCTGACCACGAAGAACCACAGCACCATGGCGGTTCCCACGCCGACCAGGGTGGCGTCGAGACGCAGCTTGGCCCGTTCGGCGCTGCTGCCGGGCAGCCGCGCGAAGGCCAGGATGCCGATCAGCGTGGCCACGGCGATGAGCAGCCGGCCGATGTCCGGCGGGCTGGGGAAGCCCTGCCCCGGGTAGACCGCGTACAGCACGATGGTCACCGGCCACAGCACGTAGACCGGCAGCATCATCCGCCACGCCCGCCTCAGATGTCTCGGCAGCTCGCGGCCCAGGCGGGCGGTGCGGATCGCGAAGGCGAGCCCGAGCACGGCGAAGAACAGCTGGGCGAACCCGGCCACGGCGTTGAACAGCGGCCTGGTCGACGAGCCGGACACCTGGATCGCGACGATCGAGAACGCGCCCAGGGCCAGCAGCACCACCAGCCCAGTCGTGTCCCACCTGCGCATGCCGGTCCCCATGCCCCCTCTGATCGACCTGGTCGTGTCGGACCTGAGGAATCCGGGCCGGATCGCCGATGATGCACCCATGACCGCCACGAAGATCCTGCTCGACGAGTCGGAGATGCCGCGCCGCTGGTACAACCTGGTGCCCGACCTGCCGTCGCCCCCGCCGCCGGTGCTGCACCCGGGCACGCTCCAGCCGATCGGCCCGGACGACCTGGCGCCGCTGTTCCCGATGGCGCTGATCGAGCAGGAGGTGACCACGGAGCGGTACGTGGACATCCCGCCCGAGGTCCTCGACGTGTACCGGCTGTGGCGGCCGTCCCCGCTGTTCCGCGCGCACCGGCTGGAGAAGGCGCTCGGCACGCACGATCCACCCGTCGCCGTCCGACCTGACGGCGCCCGAGCCCACGCACGCGCTGGCGGCCTGCGTCGAGGAGGCGCTGCGGTGCAAGGAGACCGGTGAGGAGAAGGTGATCCTCACCGCACTCTGCGGGCACGGCCACCTCGACCTGCCCGCCTACAGCCGGTACCTGGCCGGGGAGATGGTCGACCACGAGCTGTCCGGCCCCGCGCTCGAGGCGGCTCTCGCGGGTCTTCCGGAAGTTCCAGCCACCCGTTAAGAATGGGGCATGCGACAAGCCCTGGTAGTCCGCGGCGGCTGGGAGGGGCATCAGCCCGTCGAGGCCACCGAGTTGTTCATCCCCTTCCTCAAGGACAACGATTTCTCCGTACGCGTCTCCGATGATCCTTCCGTCTACGCCGAAGCCTCGTACATGGCGTCGGTCGATCTGATCGTCCAGAGCGTGACCATGTCGACGATCTCTCCGGAGGCGCTGAAGGGGCTCATCGCGGCGGTGTCCGGGGGCGCGGGGTTCGCGGGCTGGCACGGCGGGATCTGCGACTCCTACCGGGCCAGCTCGGACTACCTCCAGCTGGTGGGCGGGCAGTTCGCGACGCACGCCTCGCGGCTCGCTCCCGATGACCGCACCGGCGACATGTCGGACAATTACGTCAACCACCGCATCGAGATCGTCGCTGATCATCCCATCACCTCCGGGATTTCCGACTTCGAGCTCCACACCGAGCAGTACTGGGTGCTGACCGACGACTACAACGACGTGCTGGCCACGACCACCACCGCGACCCGGCCGTGGGGCGAGTGGTCGCGGCCGATCACCGCCCCGGCCGTCTGGACCCGCCAGTGGGGTCAGGGCAAGGTCTTCGTGTGTACGCCGGGCCACCGGGTCGAGGTGCTCGAGGACGAGAACGTGCGCACGATCGTCGAGCGTGGCCTGCTGTGGGCGGCCCGATGAGGGTCGGCATCGTCGGCGCCGGCAAGATCAGCGCCCAGTACAGCCAGACCCTGTCCCGGTTCCCGTCCCTGCCGGTCACCGCGGTCGCCGACCTCTCGTCCTCTCGGGCCGAGGCCCTGGCCGCACAGCATCCCGGCGCCCGGGTCCTTACCCTCGACGACCTGTGCGCTTCCCCCGACGTCGACGTGGTCCTCAACCTGACCACGCCGGCCGGTCACGCCCCGGTCGCCCTCGCCGCGATCAAGAACGGCAAGCATGTGTACGGCGAGAAGCCGCTCGCCCCGTCCCTTCTCCTCGCGGAATCTCTTCTCGACGCCGCCTCGTCCGAAGGTGTCCGGCTCGCCTGCGCTCCCGACACGATCCTGGGCGCCGGCCTCCAGACCGCGCTGGGCGTGCTCGACTCCGGCGCCATCGGCGTCCCGCACGCCGCGACCGCCTTCATGACCACCCCCGGCCACGAACGCTGGCACCCCGACCCCGAGTTCTACTACCAGCCCGGCGGCGGTCCCGTCCTCGACATGGGCCCGTACTACCTGACCACCCTGGTGCACCTGCTCGGCCCGGTCCGCCAGGTCAGCGGCTTGTCGGTGCGCCCACAGGACACGAGGCTGATCGGCTCGGGCCCGAAGGAGGGCGCGTCGTTCCCGGTCGCGGTCGACACCCACACGACCGGCTACCTCTCGCATGCCGGCGGCGCGGTCACGACGGTCATGTTCAGCTTCGACACCTGGGCCGCCCGCCTCCCGCACATCGAGGTCTACGGCGCCTCCGGCACGCTGTCCGTCCCCGACCCCAACCGCTTCGACGGCGACGTGGAGATCTTAACCCGCGCCGACCCGGCCTGGACCACCGTCCCGTGGAACGCCGGCTACCAGCCCGGCGGCCGCGGCGTGGGCCTGGCCGACCTGGCCCAGGCCATCGAGGCGGACACCTCGCACCGCACCGGCGCCGACGTGGCCCTGCACGTCCTCGAGATCATGCTGGCCCTGGAGTCGGGCCGGCCCACCGACCTGACCACCACGTGCACGGTCCCGGCCCGCATGCCCCGCCTCACGGACGGATAGCCGCGGCGTCGGCCACCCGTTGACGCCAGCCCCGGCGCAGCGCGTCCAGCTCGCGCCGGTGGCTCCGTTCCCAGCGCACGCGGTCGGCGACGCCCCGCTCAGCGCCCCGCTCAGCGCCCCGCTCGGCGGGCCGCTCGTCGGCGGTTCGTGGCGAGGAGGGCAAGCCACAGCCAGCCGACGGACACGCACAGCCGCTGCCACAGTCCCGCGGTGGAGGTCCACGGGTCGGTGCCGGCGAAGCCGATCAGCGCGAAGGCGAACAGCACGGCGAATACCGTCCCGCTCAGAGCCGAGTACAGGGCGAACCAGCCCGATCGCCGGCGCGCGAATGCGACGGTCGCGGTCAGCATGGCGAGGGTCAGCGCAGCGAAGGCGGGCAGGGAGAAGGCCAGATCGTGCAGTTGGCCGTGCCAGGTGACCGGGCTGGCCGCGGTCGGATAACCGCCGACCGGGTCGGTGACGAAGATTCCCGCGCCGATCAGCCCGATACCCCAGACGGCCACCAGTAGCGGCACGGCCAGCGCGCCCGGGCCGGTGCGCAGGGTGCGGCGCAGGCCGATCGAGAACAGGACCACCAGCAGTCCGCAGACAACGAAGTTCGCGATCTGTTGCCACCCTTGCGGCCCGAGAGCGAGTGAGCTGACCGGATGGCGGAGCGGGGAGTACCCGTCGCCACGGAGAGCGCCTTCCACCAGGTACGCCGCGGTGAAGAGGGGACCGACGAGGAGGCCGGCCACGAGCAGCCGACTCGGGTGGGGAGGAGGCCGCTCAGGCGTAGTGGCGGCAATGGCTGTCGAGGTCGTCATCCTGTCAACGGTAGTTGACAGAACGCAAGCCGTCAACCATGGTTGACAGATCGTGCGGTGGTGGTATCACGGCTGGGAAGCCGGGAGGGCGCCGATCAGCGATCCGGAAAACCTGCTCATCTAAACCTCGACGCGGGTGTTTGCCGGTCACACGTTGAGGAAACACGGTCATCGTCGATCAGGCACGTCGCAACCGACCCAAGCACCAGCATCTTGCGCGGATCCTCACCGGCAAGCCGACGAATCCCCACGGGTACTTCACGGGCATCTGCAGGACATCGGACACTCACCGAAGGGCGCACAATGTCGTTCATCTGGGCCATCATCGCCGGTTTGATCATCGGTCTCATCGCACGAGCGATTCTGCCGGGCCGACAGAACATCCCCATCTGGTTGACCATCATCCTGGGCGTGATCGGCGCCATCATCGGCAACCTCATCGCTTCTGCTCTGGGCGTCAGGGACACCGGGGGCTTCGACTGGATCCGCCACATCCTTCAGATCGCCGCCGCCATCGCCCTGGTCGCCGTCGTCGCTCCCCTGTGGGTCAAGCGCGTACGCCGGTAACACCACAGCACAAGCACGCCATACATCTGAGGGGCAGGGGCAGAACGATCCCGCCTGCCCCTCACCCCAACCCCCCAGCCGGCCTCGTGGTGCAGCGACAGATTCGGCAGCGACGCCGCGCTGTTCGTTCGTTTGGTCGGACGTGCCCGCGGCACCTGCTCAACGAGGTAGCTCGCCGGTGAGCGAATGCTGGACCGACGCGCGCGGCGGGCGGATCGAGTTGCCCGACGTTGCGCTGGGAGACCGCTATATAGGCAGCGCGTCCTTCGAGCGACTGATCAACTCGGGCCCTTCGCTGGAGCGTCCGGCTCTCGGGTGAGGTCTGCGAGTCCCGCGCGGAGCTGGTGGCCGAGGACACCACCGAGCAGCCCGGTAACGCCGTTTCCGAGGAAGGCCGCCCCGAGCCCGATAAGGGCGATCGAGGGCAGCGGCTGTCCGGCTACAAGCACGATAGTTCCGAATCCGATGCTCGCCGTCCCGCCCCCGGCAAGGGCCGCCCCGTACAGCAGCTTGTCGCCAGTGAGCTTTGCGATTCCGAAGCAGACAGTGGCGATACCGAACACGATCATCGCAACGACCTGCCCGGCTGAGCCGACAGCGAGCGAGGCGACTCCCAGCACAGCGATCGCCAGACCGGCACCGAAAATCGCGACGCTGATCGGCGGCCGGCCACCGACCAGCGTCGCGATCCCGAGCCCGCTTACGCAGCGCCCACCGCGCTTACCGCGATCCCGAAGGAGGAGTTCTCGAAATTCAAGGCGATGCCGAAACAGATGGCCGACAAGCCGCCGACGAGCAATGCGGTGACGCGCAGCCAGCCGCTACCGGCCACGATTGCTGTGGCGAACGCGACGGCCGAAACACCGACGCCGGCGAACGCGATACCGGCGAACAGATCACCGTCATTACAGGCACCGACACCGAAGCTGAAGCCTGCTACCCCGCCGCCCGCGCACGCGGCACCGCACAACACCCGCAGGGCCTCCTGAACGCTGGATGTCGCCAGAACAGCCACCGCCCCGAAGACCGCCGCCGCGAAGACCGAGTACGCCCCCGGACCGCGCGGCATGGCAACCGCGGCCGCAAAACTCGCCAGCAGCGCTACCCGGATGCTGATCCGGACGATCGGGGGCGCGGACCGGCAGCGCCCGAAGCCGAGATGCCACGATCATCATTGCGGCCATGGCCGCCGCTGCCGCGACGCCCCGGTAGCCCACGTCGGTGCTGACCAGATTGACGCTCATCCCGCCAGCACTGCCCAGCAGCAGGGAGACGGCTCGACCACGCCAGTCGAGGCGACGAGGCGCGTCGTCAGCTGACCCGGTCATGCGGTAGACCATGCCAACGATGACCACACCATCGCCATCACCGAATCGGATGACGACACCGACGCCGAGGTGATCGCCTTCGACCGTGCGGCGCTCGCGGATCCGGGCCCGTCGCCTGCGGCAGGGACGCGAGCGCGGCAGGTATGTCGTCGGTTGGCGCGTTCCAACTGAGACTTCTGGCAGGTCGATGAGGGTGGCAATCGGCTCGACGCGGTCGAGAACGCGATTGTGATCGTTTTGGACCGTATGACCGCGCGTCGCGGGGCCGATGTCGCCCACGTGTCGCCCGGGGCGACCGGCATCACCCAATCGGGGAGGTGGCGTGCTCTGACAAATGAACCGCGCGCACGCCCGCGCTAACGCGGCTGGCCGCGCCAGCGCCCCAACAGACCGATCCTGTTTGGGGGTAACCCGCCGATACGAGCGATGCGCCGGCCGCCGGCGGCACAGGAGCAGCACCATGGTGGCCACCATCGTTGCTATGAGCCGGTCGTGCCGCGGCCTGGAGCGCCCACGCGCTCCGGTGATCCGACCGCCGCCAACGCCTCGTCCAGGTCCGAAGGCATCAGGCCGAACGTGCGCTCGGTCAGCGATGCGTCCAGCACGAAGGGCCGCGCGAACTGATAGTAGGTCGCCCGCGGTTCCCGCGTCATCGGCGAGATCAACCCCGCGCCCCACAGCATCGGGTACGGGATCCGGGCCAGCCGTGGCGCCGGGGCGCCGTGCACGCGGGTGAACCGGTCGGCCAGCTCACGCACGGTCATCGGGGCATGCGACGGCACCAGCCACGCGCGGCCCCATGCCTGCTCTTCGATGGCTGCCGTGGTCAGTGTGCGTGCCACGTCCTTGATCGATGTCCAGGTGTGCGGCGCACCGAGCGCGCCTGGCACCAGCGTGCGACGGCCGGCGAGCAGCGGCCTGGCCAGGCCGTCGGCGAGCAGCGACTTGGCCTCGATGTAGTCGCTGCCACGCACCTCGGTCACCCGGATCCGGCCGGCGTCGTGCAGTGCGAGGGCGGCCCGCCACATGTCCGCACGGACGCGCAGTTTCGCGTCGGTGGCGACCAGCGGGGTGTCGGCGGTGATCGGGCTGTCGACCGGCCCGTAGCCGTAAAGGTTGCTTGTCACGGCGAGCGTCGCGCCGGTGCGCTCGGCGGCGGTCAGCAGGGCGGCGGCCAGCGGCGGCCAGTCAGTGAGCCAGCGGTGATAGAGCGGGCTGGCGCAGTTGTAGAGGGCGGCCGCGCCGGCGGTGAGCTCGGTGAGCCGGTCGCCATCGGTGGCGTCGGCGGCGACCCGCTCGATCGCGGGGTGCTCGGGCCCACCGCCGCTGCGGGTGACGACCCGGACCTGTTCGTCGTTCATCGAGCTATCGCACCGAGCCGGGCCCCAGCCCGGTGACCGCGAGGCCTTTCTGGCTCAGAGGCTCAGCCGGATCTCCCGCTCAGATCTGCTCGACTTCGTCCAGCACCTGTCCGGGACTCGGGAACCGGCCAACACGTATCGCCTATGGCGATCCGCCGACATCCTCATGGAGGGCCGCTGCGGCACCGACGGATTCCACTACTTCCAGATGTGGCTCGTCGGGCTCGGCCGCACAGCTCACGAGCGAGCGATCGCCGACCCCGACAGCCTCGCCACGGTACCGGCCGTACAGAGGCTGGCGTCTCTCCCACGACCCTGGCAGGACGACGACCACCCCACGTGGGAGTCCCTGGAATACGTAGCCTGCGAGGTCGGCGACCAGCGGGCGGACATCGACGGGGACATCCGCGATGTCGTTACCGCAGAACGCGCCGTAACGCTACGCACCGATCCCAACCCCCACGACGGCGACTGGGCCCGGCTGAACACCGACATGGTGGCCCTCCGTTACCCGCGCCTATGGGCGCTGTTCGGCGAGCACTGGACCGAATAGACCCCACCCGTCTCCGCACGCCGCCGCAACCCAAAGGCGTGGACGGTCTTGAGTAGCGCAGCGGGCCGCTGAGCAGTCACAGCGCCCTTGCGGCCGGTCGCACGGATCGCCCTACCCGGCCGTTTGGGACCTCTTCCAAGATCCAGCTCACCGTTTGTTCGGGCGAGTGCTCGACCGGCGGTTCCCAGATGATTGCTGTGCGCCAGTCCGACGGCTGGCAATGCATACTCTTCTGCCGCAGATAGCGGCCCTCCCTGAATGACGATCAACCTCATGCTACCCAGGGTGACGGGCATCCGACGTCGTCGGAGCACTCCGGGTGCCAACCACCGCCGGACGCCACGGCGCTGCCCAGTGTGTGGGCCACGTCTGAGTGCCAGCTATTGCCCAGAGTGAAAGCACCAGCCCTCTGGGCAACGTCGTTGTCCTCGCCGCCGTCCACGCTACCTTTTCCACCCACCCAGTGCCCGAGTGGGGAGACGGCCGCGCGTCGATCAGCCCAACCCACCTCCTCCGAAGGGGACACCGGGCGGGCGGCCGCTGCCCGCGATCGGTGACGGTGACGGACGTGGCCAGGCTGTGGCGGTGCCGTTCAATCCGGTTCGCTCAGACCCACTTTGTCGGGGTGGCGGGCCATCTCGGCGGCCGTCGCCTCGCGCACGCCGACCGTGCCGGTGGGGAAGACGGCGTGCAGCGTGACCACATAACCGTCCGGCAGGCAGATCTGGGTCACCTCGGCGTCGGTCCGGGTGGGGCAGCCGGGATAGGCGCGGTCGACGCTCACGTCGAGGGCGCGCCGGTCCTTCTCCAGGCGTTCGATCAGCATCGAGCGGCCCGCGTGGGTGCCGGTCAGGCGGTAGCCGGGCACCTCGGGCACGTAGAGCGGCACGCTCATCGCCTCGAACTCCTGGGCGCGCCAGCGTTCCTGGAGGGCCCAGGTGGCGCCGGCGCCGAGCGTGGTCACCAGGACGACGGCCGGGACCGCCCAGCGCCGGCGGCGGGTCGCCACGAGCAGGTGGATCGCCACGGCGACCGCGCTCCACAGGACCGCGGCCTCCAGGCGGTTGCGTTCCAGGCCCAGGGTCAGCGGGGCCAGCACGCCGGGGACCAGGAACAACGGCACGACGGCGTGGGCCTTGGGACGGCTGTGCACGAGCCGGGTCAGGGCCGCGGCGACCGCCCCGAGGAGGAGGCCGCCGAAGACGCCGATCACGGGATCCATGTCGGAGTAGTCGTCGACCTGGTATTCATCGAGGAGACCGAGCGGCACGCAGAGGGCCGCGGCCGTGATGCCGCCGCAGACCAGGCCGCCGCGGACCAGACCGCCGCGGATCAGGCCGCCGGTGACCGGGCGCATCAGGAGGTGTAGCCGTGCCGGTGGATGCGTTCGGCACCGGGAAGGTAGGCGGCGGGGTCGGTCGGTGCCGCGGTGCCGAGGCCGTCGACGTACCGGTTGAACATGCTGAACGCCGCCGCGATCAGGATGGTGTCGTGGATCTCGACGTCGGTGGCGCCCTCGGCCCGGGCTTGCGACACCAGGTCGTCGGTGACGGCGTGGCCGCTGTCGCGGGTGGCCGCGGCCACCCGCAGCAGCGCCTCCAGCTTGGCCGAGACGGCCGGGTGGTGGAGCGACGCCACGGCCGCGTGCGACAACTCGCAGT
Source organism: Actinoplanes sp. NPDC089786 (assembly GCF_040684855.1). NCBI lineage: Bacteria > Bacillati > Actinomycetota > Actinomycetes > Micromonosporales > Micromonosporaceae > Actinoplanes > Actinoplanes sp. NPDC089786. The sequence goes on along the minus strand of NZ_JBFBGU010000007.1, from coordinate 270,997 downwards.
AGGTGCAGTCGTTGAGCTTCGACACGTGTGCCGCGATCAGCTCGCGCTCGCCGGGGGTGAGGCCGTCGGACGAGCGCAGCAGCGTGTCGGCCAGCTGCATCAGCGCCCGCCCGGTGTCGGGCCGGTAGGCCAGCAGGCCGCGGATGCCCGGCGCGGGGTTGTCACCCAGATCGATGTGAGCCATCCCGCGACCCTGTCACAGGAGCCGGGCGGGCGGTGTCCTGGGTGACATGACCGACCACGCCGACGGTGACATGACTGACCACACCGACAGTGACATGACCGACCACACCGACGCCTTCGTCGCGTACCGGAACCTGCTCTTCACCGTCGCCTACGAGCTGCTCGGCTCGGCCGCCGACGCCGAGGACGTGCTGCAGGACACCTGGCTGCGGTGGGTCCGCGTCGATCTGGACCAGGTCCGTGACCACCGCAACTATCTGGTCCGGATCGCCACCCGGCTGTCGCTCAACCGGCTGCGCACGCTGGCCCGGCGCAAGGAGAACTACGTCGGCCCGTGGCTGCCCGAACCGTTGCTGACCAGCCCGGACGTGGCCGAGGACGCGGTGCTGGCGGAAAGCCTGTCGATGGCCATGATGCTGGTGCTGGAGACGCTGTCGCCGACCGAGCGGGCCGTGTTCGTGCTGCGGGAGGCGTTCGCCGTCGGGTACGACGAGATCGCCGAGGCGGTCGGCAAGAGCGAGGCCAACGTACGCCAGATCGCCCACCGCGCCCGCCGGCATGTCGACGCCCGCCGGCCGCGCGAGACGGTGTCCGCGGCCGACACCCGGGTCGCGCTGGACTCGTTCCGCCGGGCCCTGGAGACCGGCGACCTGCAGGGCCTGCTCGACGTGCTCGCGCCGGACGTGGTCGCGCTGGCCGACGGCGGTGGCGTCGTGCAGGCCGCGCTGAACCCGATCGTCGGCGCCGACCGGGTGGCCCGGTTCCTCATCCGCGGCACCAGCCGGGTCACCGACCCGGTGACCGTGGCGTCGATTGTGATCAACGGCAACCCGGCCCTGATGATGCGCCTGAACGGCGACCTCGACGGGATCATGACGGCCGCGATGGCCGGCGGCCGGATCACCGGGCTCTACTACGTGCGCAACCCCTCGAAGCTGTCCCGCGCGACGGCGCCGACCCCGCTCAGCCGACTCTGAACGTCGTCGTCGTCCAGTTGCCCAGGTTGTCGATCATGATCTGGTACGAGGGCTCGCGGACCTGGAAGCGCGGGAAGTGCCAGCCGTACGGGCCGCTGGTCGCGCCGCGCAGCACGGCGGCCACCTTGCCGGTCGTGGTGACGGTGAGCCGTGGTTGTGCACCGCGTAGCGCGGCGGCCCGTAGTAGCGGGGGCCGGTGAGCACGCGCACGTCCGCGGTCATGCCCGGGATCAGCGCCGCCGACCGGGTCAGCGTGAAGAGGCAGTTCTCCGCCTCCAACCGGCGCAGGGCGGTGCCCTCGTCCCACCCGTACCCGTTGGAGCCGGGGTCGGGGTTCTGCCGATGGAAGAGCACGACCTGGCGGACGAGCGCGGCCAGCGACTTCTGCTGGCCGTCGAGGGCGGCGCGGCGGGCGAGCGGGCGCACCCACATCAGGCCCTGGAAGGTGAGCCGCCACGTCGGGTCGGTCACCGGCGGGCGCCGCCACATCGCGGCCGGGATCGCCCCCACGGTGAACGCCTTGGCCGGCGGCATCACCACCCGGATCGGCCTCCCGTCGGGCACCGGCGAAGGCGCGGCCGGTCCGCAGCGGGGGTCGTCGGCGCGCCCGCTCACCCGGTCGGGGATCTCCGCCGCGTCCACGGCCACCACGTGTGGTGCCACCGGTGCCGCCGGGACCGGTGTGGCGGCGGCGAGGAGAACGGCGACCAGCGCGGCGATCATCCCACCAGCACACCCCGCCCGGCCCCGCGCGCGCTGGATCTTCCGCCAACCGGTTGACCGGCTCGTGATCGAGGGCTACGTTGCCTTTTAACCGATTAGTTGAAAGGACGAGGTCGTCGATGCCGAGCGACACGCTGTCCCGGGTCTTCGCGGCCCTGGCCGACCCCACCCGGCGTGACATGGTGGCGCGGTTGTCGGCGGCCGACGCGACCGCCAACCAGCTCGCCGAGCCCTATGCGATGAGCCTCCAGGCGGTCTACAAGCACCTGCGCGTGCTCGAGGAGGCGGGCGTGGTGAGCCGGCCGCCGGGGCGTCAGCCGCGCGCGGTGCATCTCGAGATCGGAGCGCTGGACCGGATGGACGACTGGATCGAGCGGTACCGCCGCCGGGCCGAGGAGCGGTACGAGCGCCTCGACCGGGTGCTGGCCGCCATGGACGAGGAGCCCCCGCGATGACCGTGATCGAGGCCGACCCGGCCGTTCCGATCATCCGGGTCAGCCGGGAGTTCCGGGCCACTCCGGCGGCGTTGCTGCGGGCCCACACCGACCCGGACCTGTTCGCGCGCTGGGTCGGCCCCGATTCCCTGCGGACGCACATCGACCACTGGGACGCCCGTACCGGCGGCAGCTACCGCTACCGGTCGGTCGGGGACGGCGGTGAGTGGGCGTTCCACGGCTGCTTCCACGAGATCCAGCCCGGCCGGATCGTGCAGACATTCACCTACGAGGGCAACCCCGACGGGGTCGCCCTGGAGACGTTGTGGTTCGACGACCTCGGCGACGGCCGGTCCCGGCTCCGCTCACAGTCCCTGGTGGACAGCTTCGCGAGCCGGGATGCCTGGCTGACGAGCGGCATGGAGGCCGGCCTGACCGACGGGCACGCGAAACTCGAGAGGATGCTGACCGATGACCTTGTCTGAGCTCACCCCCGCGGAACGCCACCGTCAGATCGGCGGCGTCTTCGCCGACCGGGTGAACGGGGCCGAGAACTGGGACGCCCCGGCGCCGGTGGCCGGGTGGGCGGCCCGCGACGTGGTCCGCCACCTGGTCGAATGGTTCCCGCCGTTCCTGGCCGGCGGCGCCGGCGTCGACCTGCCGCCCGGCCCCGGCGTCGACGACGACCCGGTCGCGGCCTGGCGGTCCCGGTACGACGCGGTGCAGACGCTGCTCGACGACCCGGCGACGGCCGGGCGAACGCTGTCCAACCCGCACATCGGCGACGTCCCGCTCGACCGGGCGATCGACCAGTTCTACACGACCGACGTGTTCATGCACACCTGGGACCTGGCCCGCGCCACCGGCCAGGACGACCGGCTCGACGCCGGCTACTGCGCGCTGCTGGTGGCCGGCATGGAGCCGATGGAGGAGCTGATCCGCAACTCCGGCCAGTACGGCCCCCGGGTGCCCGTCCCGGCCGACGCCGGCCCGCAGACCCGGCTGCTCGGCTTCATCGGCCGCGACCCGTTCTGGACTCCCGCGCTGACGTAGCTCACCGTAATTCATCAATCAGGACGGACAGTCAGGGCTTGCGTGCGGCGCGTCCATATACGACGATTCCTCTGCTCCCATTCGTGATCCTGCGTGATCCGAGGAATTCGTTGACTTCGTATCGTGATTTCATCCGCGGTGATCGGGACTCGCTCACCTTCTGGGGCCTGTTGATCGCGGCGGTGGTGGCGCTGGCCGTGCTGGTGACGCTCACGCTGGCCCCGCGCGAGGGCGCCGGGCCGCTCGAGGCGCGCGCCACCCCGTACGACTTCGGGTCGATGCCGCCGCTCAACCCGGCGCCGCAGGCGACGATCAGCGTGCCGCCGCTGGAGTCGCCGTCGGCGGCGCCGACCGGAGGGCCGACCGCGGAGTACGTGGCCGCGCCCCGCCGGACCTCGGCCCCGCCGTCGCACCGGCCCCGGCCGCCGGCACCGGCCCCGCCGTCGCGCACGGCCCGGCCGCCGGCCTGGGCGGCCTGGCTGAACAAGCCGGTCGCGCTGGAGATCAACGGGCAGTCCGGCCTGCTGCTGCGGCACCGTGACTTCGTGGCCCGGGCCGACCCGATCGGCGGCTCCAGCCGGGCGCTCGACCGGGCCGACGCCACGTTCGTGGTGCGGCCGGGGCTGGCCGACGACGACTGCCTGTCGTTCGAGGCGACCAACCACGACAACTTCTACCTGCGCCACCGCGACTTCGTGCTGCGCCTGAACCGCCACGACGGCTCCGGCCTGTTCCGGGCCGACGCCACGTTCTGCCCCGAGCCCGCGGCCGGGGACGGGCTGACCCTGCGGGCGGTCAACTACCCGGACCGGCGGCTGGCCCTGCAGTGGTCCCGCGTGGCCTTGTCACCGGTGTCAGCGTCCAGGGCGATGCGCGTCCGCCTCCGCCCGCCGCCCTAGGCCCCGACCGGGAACTCCTCGGTGCCCAGCACCCGCAGCAGGGCCAGGCGCTCGCGGGTCTCGGCGTCGGCGGGCGTGAGCACCAGCAGCTTCTGACCCTGGTCGGGGGTCATCAGCGTCTCGCAGTCCATCACCAGCGGACCGACCCGCGGGTGGATCAGGGTCTTGCGGTCGGCCCGGCGGACCGCCACCTCATGTTCCTCCCACAGGTCGCGGAACCGGGTGCTGGCCGTGAGCAGGCGCTCGATCAGGCCGGTGACGACCGGGTCGCTGGGCCGCCGGCCGGCCGTGGCCCGCAGGTCGGCCACCATCTCGCGGGCGTGGCGGTCGCGGTCCTCGGCCGTGTGCATGTCGCGGACCTCCGGTTCGGTGAACCAGCGGTAGGGAAGGTAGCGCCGGTCGCCGGTCAGCGCGGTGTGGTCGCCGGCCACGAGCATGGACGTGCGGTTCTGGGCCAGGATCTCGCCCAGGTCGGAGATCACCACGGCCGCGGTGCCGTCGAGCAGGTCGAGCAGGCGGACCAGACCGGCGCGGGCCAGGCGGGCGAGGCCGTCGGCCGGGGGCGGCTGGTGGCCGGCCAGGTGGAACAGGTGGTCGCGCTCGTCGTCGGAGAGTCGCAGGGCCCGGGCCAGCGCGCCGAGCAGCTGGGTCGAGGGCTGGCTGCTGCGGGCCTGCTCCAGGCGTACGACGTAGTCGACCGACATGCCCGCCAGCATCGCCACCTCCTCGCGGCGCAGCCCGGTGGTGCGGCGGCGCGGGCCGTCGGCCAGCCCGACCTCGGCCGGCCGGATCGCCTCGCGGCGGCGGCGCAGGAAGTCGGCTAGCTGCTCACGCTGCATGTCCCCATGATGGCCGGATCCGGCGGCGTGCATCCAGGGAGTGGCTCTCCCACGATGAACGCTCCGCTCCCGGCCGGCCCGGACCCGGCCCAGGGTGGAGGCATGCGGAAACGAAACTTGGGAACGACCGGGCCGGCCGTCTCGGCGCTCGGGCTGGGCGCGATGGGCATGTCGGGTGAGGCGTACGGCGCGTCCGACCGCGCGGAGAGCATCGCCACCGTGCACGCGGCTCTGGACGCGGGCGTCACGCTGATCGACACCGGCGACTTCTACGCCATGGGTCACAACGAGCTGCTGCTCGGCGAGGCGCTTCGTGGCGTCGACCGGGACAGCTACCAGCTCAGCGTCAAGTTCGGGCAGATGCGCGGGCCGGGCGGGGTGTTCGGCCCGGCCGACTGCCGGCCCGAGGCGGTGCGGAACTTCCTGGCGTACACGCTGAATCGGTTGGGGGTTGATCACGTCGACATCTACCGTCCCGCGAGGCTCGACCCGGACGTGCCGATCGAGGACACGGTCGGTGCGGTCAAGGAGATGATCGAGGCGGGGTACGTGCGCCATGTCGGCCTGTCCGAGGTCGGCGCCGAGACGATCCGCCGCGCGCACGCGGTGCACCCGATCGCCGACCTGCAGATCGAGTACTCGCTGATCTCCCGCGGCGTCGAGGACGAGGTGCTGCCCACGCTGCGCGAGCTGGGGATCGGAATGACCGCGTACGGCGTGCTGAGCCGCGGCCTGATCTCCGGGCACTGGTCGGCCGACAAGGCCGGCGACCCGCGCAGCGCGATCATGCCCCGGTTCGCGGGCGAGAACGTGCGGCACAACCTCGGCCTGGTCGACGGGCTGGCCCGGGTGGCCGAGGCGAAGGGCTGCACGGTGGCCCAGCTCGCGATCGCCTGGGTGGCGGCGCGGGGCGACGACATCGTGCCGGTGGTGGGCGCCCGGACCCGCGTACGGCTGACCGAGGCCCTGCCCGCGCTCGACCTGACGCTGACCGCCGACGACCTGGCCGAGATCGAGAAGGCGGTCCCGCTGGGCGCGGCCCGGGGCGACCGCTACCCGGCGCCGATGATGGCGTTCCTTGACGTCGGCAACTGAGTCACTTCGGCTTCTCGACGTTGATCGAGCCCAGCCCCACCCGGACGTCCACGTCGACCTTGTCGTCGGCGCGGCGCCAGGCGCCCGGCTCGAAGACGGTGCCGCGGGCGACGCCGCGGACGAGTTTGCCCTCGATCGTGGCGCTGCCCGCGCCGCCGCGCGCTCGAACCCGGACCGGGGCCGCGCCGCCGGCGGACACCTTCAGCCGGTTGATGTCACCGGTGACGCGAACCGGCAGCGTCTCGCTCGGCTGCGGCAGGCGCAGCAGGACGTCCGCGGCGTCCCCGGCCAGGTCGACCCGATCCACCACCGCCTTGGTGACGTCGATGTCGGCGTTGTTGATCGACGCGTCGACCCGCAGCGTCCAGCGCACCGCGGCCGACAGGATCACGTCGACCGCTTCGGGCCCGGGCTTGCCGGTGGCGACCAGGCTCAGGCTCACGGTGTCGCCGTCCAGCCTGGTGTCCGGGCGGACGCTGCCGCCGTCCGGGCTGCTCACCCGGAACAGGTCGGTCTCGGTGTTGCCGGCCCGGATCCGCACCGCCGACGCGTTGCTGGTCACCACGAACACCGCGGTCGTCCGGTCGCCGGTCGGGGCGGAGACCAGCTGCGGTGCGGCGGCCTTCTCCTCGGTCGGGGTCGCGGTCGGCGTAGCGGTCGCGGTCGGGGCGGGGCGCTGGGTGTAGAAGTACGTCCCCGCGGCGGCGAGCACCACCACGGCCAGCGCCGACAGCACCACCGGCCGGCGGCGTGACCTGGGGCGCGGCGACTTCTTCGGGGGCAGCGGGAGGGTGGGCCGGTTGTCAGCCGGAGGCGCGGGCGGGAACGGGACGGTCGGTTCCTCGGTGTAGTAGTCGGCCTCGGCGATCCGATGCGGCAGGTCCGGCCAATAGTCGGAGATGGACGGCGGTGACTCGCGGCCGTCTGTGGCGGTGACGTCCATGTGTGCTCCCGGTGACAGATGTCGATCACCCTGCGATACGGATCCGGCACCGGCCAGGTTCATCCGCCGGGTGTGTCGTGCTTGTTAAAGGTTGACCGCCGTCACGGAAGGCTCGGTTCGAGGGGGCCGGCGGCCGAGCGCAACCGCGCCGCGTCAGCGCCGGGCGGGGCGCCGAAGAGGCGGCGGTACTCGCGGCTGAACTGTGACGGGCTGTCGTAGCCGACCAGGTGGCCCACGCCGGCCACGTCGTCGGGGCGGGCCAGCAGCAGCGAACGGGCCGCCTGGAGGCGGAGCCGTTTCTGGAACTGGAGCGGGCTCATCGCCGTGACGTCGCGGAAGTGGCGGTGGAACGCGGACGCGCTCATGCCGGCCCGGCGGGCCAGGTCGTCGACCCGCATCGGCTCGGCGTAGTTGGCGCGCAGCCAGCCGATGGCCCGGTTGACGTGTGACAGGTTGCTGTCGGCGAGGGCGATCTGCCGCAGCGACTCGCCGTGCGGGCCGGTCAGCACGCGCCACAGGATCTCCCGCTCGTACAGCGGCGCCAGCACCTCGACGTCGCGCGGCTCGTCGAGCAGCCGGACCAGCCGGGTGACCGCGTCCAGCAGGGCCGGGCCGGCCGGGCCGGTGGCCAGCGCCGACCGGGCGGCGGACGGCCGGGCCGGGGGAGCGGACAGCAGCAGCGGCGTGATCGTCTCCGGACGCAGCGTCAGGCCCAGGCCCAGCGCCGGGGTGTCGAAGAAGTGGCCGCTCACCGGCACACCGGTCGTCACGATCAGGCACTCGCCGGCCCGGTACTCGTACATCCGGTCGCCGAGCAGCAGCCGCTTGCCGCCGCGCGCCATCACCACCAGCAACGGGTCGGTCATCGAGAACTCGTGGTCACTGCCGGTCACGCGCGACAGGAACAGGCCCGGTATGCGCGTGCGCATGTCCGGCCGGGCGTGCCGCTCGATGAGGGTTTCCAGCTCCACAGGGAGGATTGTGCAAGACCGCCGGTGCTCCTGACTACCCCCGCGGCGCTCTCGGGAAGAGGCTTGTGACATGCCTCTGGACCATTACGTGACGCTCGGCCGCTCCGGCCTCCGGGTCAGCCCGTTCGCCCTCGGCGCGATGACCTTCGGGGAGGATCCGCCCGGCGCCGGCAGCAGCGTCGAGGAGTCCGAGAAGATCCTCGCCGGTTACCTCGACCGGGGCGGCAACTTCATCGACACCGCCAATTTCTACACCAACGGCCACTCCGAGAAGATCCTCGGCGACTGGTTCGCCCGTCAGCCCGGCCGCCGCGACCGCGTGGTGCTGGCGACGAAGTTCTTCTTCAACATGTTCCCCGGCGACCCGAACGGCGGCGGCGCCGGCCGAGGCTCGATCACCGCTCAGCTCGACGAGTCGTTGCGCCGGCTGCAGACCGACCACGTCGACCTCTACTGGCTGCACAACTGGGACCGCAACACCCCGATCGAGGAGACTATGCGCGCCCTCGACGACCTGGTCCGGGCGGGCAAGATCCGGTACATCGGCTTCTCGAACACGCCGGCCTGGCTGACCGCGCCGTCTACCCGCCCCTGCTCGCCGGCGACGTCAGATACTGACGGTCAAGAGCTTGATGTCGTGGGCCGGTGGGTGGTTCAGACCGTCGCTCCCGCCGAGGGTCGCTCCGCTCCACGTGGGTGAATGGTCACCCTTCCAAGATCGTCAAGACGCGTTGCTGTAGACGCGCGTAGGGGTCACGAAGACGGCTGTGCGGCGCTGTTCGACCATGGTGCGGTCGTAGGCGTCCCAGTCGTCGTGGGTGCCGCCGGCGGCCGTGAAGATCTCGCGCAGCAGCAGGCGCAGGCCCTCGGCGTCAACGCCGTCGCGCGGGTCGTCGGGCCCGATCAGCTCGGCCCGGCCCTCGACGGCCGCCCACTGCCAGCCGTCGCGGAACGTCACGGTCAGCTGCGGCCGCGCACGGAGATTGGCCAGCTTGACCGGCCCGTACGTGACGAACGCCAGGTCTCCCTTGACGATCCCGGTGTTGACCAGCGACGCCTGAATGGTCTGATCGGCCCGCAGTGTCGACACGATCGCCAGGCCCGAGTCGCCCCGGCTGAGTTCCCACGCCGCTTCCAACGTCATCGTCATGCGCCGAACCCTACGCCGCGACCCCGTCGCCGACCGGCGTCCTCAGGGATGGGTGGCGCGCCAGCGTTGCCAGGAAGGGTTGATCATGAAGGCGTGGACGATGCTCGCGATCCACACGCCGAAGGCCAGGCCCATCGCCCAGCGGTACAGCCGGCCGTCCGGATCGGCGTCCCGCAAGGTGTAGACCGCGGTCCAGCCGAGCGCGAGGTAGACGATCCCGGCGATCCACCAGCCGGCCCGCCGGGTCCGCGCGCCGAGATAGATGAACGCCGCCCCGCCCAGGCAGCTGAACCCCAGAATCGGCAGGAGCAGCCACCACCTGTCCCGGAACCTCCCCGTCATGCCGACACGCTACCGTCCGAAGTGATGAGTTCCGAGAGCCCGGTCTCCGGCGTGGCTCGCGACCTGCGTCGTCACCGTGAGGCAGGATCGGGAGGTGCTACCGGATGAGGACCTCGACACGTCGACCCTGAGTGAGCGGCAACGGCAGGTGCTGACCGTCATCCGGGACTGGGCGATCCGGCACGGCCACTCACCGTCCACCCGCGAGATCGGCGACACGCTCGGCCTCGGCGCGTCCTCGGTCGGCCGGCACCTGCGGGCCCTGGAGGAGTACGGCTTCCTGCGCCGCGGCCGCACGGTGAGCCGCCCGGTCGACATCCGCATGTTCCTGCGGCCGCCCCGCCAGCGCCGGGAGCCGGCCACGGTCAGCGTCCCGGTCGTCGGTGACATCGCCGCCGGCGCCCCGATCCTGGCCGAGCAGAGCGCCGACGACGAGGTGCTGGCGCTGCCCCGCGACCTGGTCGGCCGGGGCACGCTGTTCTGCCTGCGGGTCCGCGGCGACTCGATGGTCGACGCGGCCATCTGCGACGGCGACATCGTGGTGGTGCGCCAGCAGTCCGAGGCCTACAACGGCGACATCGTGGCCGCGATGATCGACGAGGAGGCGACGGTCAAGGTCTACCGCCGCCGCTCCGGCCACGTCGTGCTCGAGGCCCGCAATCCCGCGTACGCCGACATCGACGGCGACCGGGCCACCATCCTCGGCAAGGTCGTCTCGGTCCTCCGCCAGACGTAGCGGTTATTCAGTGCGGCCGGACCGGGCGGTTGGTTACCGTGCCGGGGTGCCCAACCTGTTGCCGCGCGCCACGCCGGCCGCCGCCGGGGTGTCGTCCCGGTCGATCGCCGCGCTGCTGGACCGGCTCGACGCCTTGTCCGTCGAGCTTCATTCGATCATGGTCGTGCGGCACGGCCGGGTCGTGGCCGAAGGCTGGTGGGCGCCCTTCTCGGCCGGGCGTCCTCATCTGCTGTACTCGCTGACGAAGTCGTTCACCTCGGTCGCGGTCGGGCTGACGATCGCCGACGGGCTCCTCTCGCTGGACGACCGGGTGGTGGACGTGTTGCCCGATCACGTCCCGGCCGGCATCCCGGAGCAGGGCCGCCGGATCACCGTCCATCATCTGCTGTCGATGACGAGCGGGCACCGGACGGACAGCCTGGCCGAGGCCTGGCGGCTGGAACCGGGCGACCTGGTCAAGGGCTTCCTGCGCGTGCCGTTCCCCGACCCGGAGGGGACCCGGCACGCCTATGACAACGCGACCACGTTCCTCCTGGCCCGGATGGTGGAACGGGTGACCGGCCGGGGTCTGCCCGAGCTGCTCGACGAGCGCCTGTTCGAGCCGATGGGCGTCGATCACGCCGAGTGGGACCGGGTGGCCGGCGGGGCCGCCTTCGGATTCCACGGGCTGCATCTCACGACCGAGGCGGTGGCCGCGTTCGGCGAGTTGTTGCGGCGCGAGGGCCGGTGGGGCGACCGGCAACTCGTTCCGGGCGCCTGGGTGCGGCTCGCGACCAGCCGGCACGTCGAAACCCTGCCCCCGGAGACGGGTGCGGCCGGCGCCGACTTCCTCCACGGGTACGGGTACCAGTTCTGGATGTCGCGGCACGGCTACTTCGGGAACGGTCACAACGGCCAGCAATGCCTGGTCGTACCCGAACACGATCTCGTGGTTGCCCTGACCTCGGCCACGACCGATGAGCAGCTGGCCTTGGACGCGATCTGGGGCTGCCTGCTGCCCGGTCTGGACCATGGGGACAGCCCCCGGGACGACGAGATCCTGGCCGATCGCCTGCGAGGGCTGTCCCTGCCGCCGGTGCCGGGCGTGGCCGCCCCGGGACGCTCGGCCGAGGCGAAACTCGACGGCTCCGCCGCGGATGCACCGCTGCCCGACGGCACCGCGGTGTCCGTCGAGCCCACGGACGGCGGATGGCTCCTGCGGCTCGGGCCGTCCCTCACCATCGCGGCCGGCCACGGCGAGTGGCGGGAGAGCGCGCCGCTCGGCCGCCCGGTCGTCGCGGCCGGCGCCTGGCAGGGCAACACCTTCGTCGCCGACCTGTACGTCATCACCACCCCGCACCGGGTCCGGCTGGCGGTCGACGCCGACGCCGGAACCGCGGTGGCGACGTGGAACACGGTGCCCCTGACCGGCCCCGGCCTGACGCTCCACCTGCGGTCGCCGCTGATGACCCGGCCCGACGTCGCGTAGTACTCCCGTCGGTGCAGAACGTCTCCGTGCGGCGTATCCGTGGGTGACGTCATTCGGACGACGACCGGGTGGGTCGCCCGCTCCTAGCTTGCTCGCATGACAAGGATGCGATGGGGGATCGTGGCGTTGCTCGGGGTGTCGGCCGCGGCGATCGTGGCGGCGGACGCGGTCAATCCGGAGGTGGACCCGGTCGGTGAGATGGTCAGCCGCTACGTGAACTTCACGGCCGGGTGGCTGATCACCGTGGCGCTGCTGGGGATCGGAGTGGCCTCGGCCGGGGTGACCTGGCTGGTCCGCGCCGGCGTCGGCCGCATCGCGCTCGGGTGCTGGGCGGCTGGGGTGCTGGTGGCCGGGGTGTTTCCGGCGGATCCGCCCGGACGGTGGGATCAGGCGTCCACTTCGGACATGCTGCATGGCGCGGCGGCGTGGACGGCGTTCGCGGTGTTTCCGGTCGCGGCGGTGCTGCTCGGGCGTACGCGGGCGTTGCGGGGGCTGGCCGTCGTGTCGGCGATGACTACTGTGGTGTTGGCCGTGTTCATGATCGACGTCATGGACGGGCCGTCGATGCCCGGGATCGGTGCGGCCGAGCGGGTGCTGATCCTGGTCAACCTGGTGTGGCTGGCGATCGCGGCGGTCCGGGTGGAACGGGGGCAGGACGATGATCGATCCGGGCGTGCCGATCCGGCTGGCGCGGCCGTGCGCTGATCTGGATGCGGCGCGGCGCGGCGTGCTTGGGCGGGCGGCCCCGAGGTGACGCGGGGCGGGGCCGGGCGAGTGGCCCGGAGCTGCGGCGCGGCGCGGCCTGGTGGAGGAAGGCCGGCGCGGGGCTGGATCGGCACTAGGCTGGGCGGATGACCGACGCGGCCACCGTCGAGGATGTGCATGAGATCGCGCTCGGGATGCCGCATGTCAAGGTCGAGTACGGCGGCGGGGAGAACCCGGTCTACCAGGTCGGCGGGAAGTCGTTCGTGTTCTTCCGGAACCCGCGACCGGACGCGGTCGACCCGGCGACCGGGGAACGCTATCCCGACGTGATCGTCTTCTGGGTGGAGTCGGACGCGGACAAGCAGGCCCTGGTGCAGGACGAGACCACGCCGTTCTTCACCACGCCGCATTTCGAGGGCCACCTGTCGGTGCTGGTGCGGGCCGCCCGCCTCGGCGAGATCACGCGCGCCGAGCTGGCCGAGGTGATCCAGGACGCCTGGCTGGCCCGGGCGTCGGAGGCGCGCCGCCGGGCGTGGCTGAAGCGCGACGATTCGTAAATCCGGAACGTACCCAGCGGGTACGTGCGACGCCACCTTCTCCCGCGTGGCGGGCCTGGCCGACGCCGCCTGGTCTCGTTCGGGTCCTATAACTATCCCGGCCGCTACCTGCGTCACTGCGACTTCGTGCTTCGCATCGACCCACTGAGCAGCGCTTCTCCGAGCGGCGACCGGCAGGACGCCACCTTCCGATCACCTCATAAGCCGACGAATCGCCAAGTCCCTCATCCTTTCGGTTGGCGGCGTCCGGCCGTACGGTTATGTTTGCCCGACGGCAAACGTTGCCGACCGGCAAGGGGAGAGGGTCCCGTGAACGCATCCGTGCTCGCCGACACCGCCGCCGCCAGCGACCTCATCACCGAGTTCGCCCTCACGCCGGCCGACGACCCCGCCCGCGCCGTCCGCCGCGCCCGTGCGATCGAGGCCTGGCTGCCCCTGGCGCAACACCTGGCCCGCCGCTACCACGGCCGTGGCGAGCCGCTCGGCGACCTGACCCAGGTCGCCATGGTCGGGCTGATCAAGGCCGTCGACCGGTTCGAGCCCGACCGCGGCGTCGAGTTCTCCGGCTTCGCCGTACCCACGATCGTCGGCGAGATCAAGCGGCACTTCCGCGACCGGACCTGGTTCATCCGGGTCCCGCGGCGCCTGCAGGAGCTGCGGCTGGAGATCACCGCGGCCACCAACGAGCTCACCCACACGCTGGGCCGCTCGCCGACCGCCGCCGACGTCGCCGCCCACCTCGGCATCACCGAGGATGAGGTGCTGGAGGGTCTCGAGGGCGCCCGCGCGTACGCACCGACCAGCCTGTCGACCCCCGCCGGCGAGGAGGGCAGCGGCGAGCTGGGCGACACCTTCGGCAGCGAGGACAAGGGGTACGAGCTGGCCGAGCTGCGCGTCGCCCTGGGCCCCGCGCTGGCCGCCCTCGACGAGCGCGAGCAGCGCATCCTGTCCATGCGCTTCTACGGCAACCTCACCCAGTCGGAGATCGCCACCCGCATCGGCGTCTCCCAGATGCACGTCTCGCGCCTGCTCACCAAGGCCCTGGCCAAGCTCCGCACCCACCTCGACGGTTGATCCAGGGCGTCTCGTGGATCAGCCAGGGCTGCGACGTGGCTGTGCACACCGAGACCGGCTGGCGCATCTCCCACCGCGTGATCCTGCCGCGGCGCACACCCTTGTCAGCCGGCTGATACCCAGCGCCAGTCGCAGCCCGGCATCGCTTGCTCTGTTGTGGGGCGGCATCCGGCGAGTGGGCACCTGGCAGCGTGAGTTCGGCCGTGATCAGCGTGAGCTGACGTCGCGGTAGGCCTGGGTGAGGAGGGACAGGTAGCGCGCGGGGGTGTGGGCGGCGATGTCGCGGTGGCCGGCCGACACCACGGCGGCGCGCAGCGGGGTGCCGCTGAGCAGGCTGACGATCGCCGCGGCGAAGGATTCGGGGTCGGGCGAGGCGGTCACCCGGGGCGGAAGGGCGGGGTCGATGCGGTGGGCCAGCGCCGCGTCGGCGACCACGACCGGCACCCCGGCCGCCTCCGCCTCGGCCAGCACCAGCCCCTGCGTGTCGGTCAGGGACGGGAAGGCGAACACGTCGGCCCTCGCGTAGAAGTCATCGACCGACGACGGCGGCACCGGCGGGATCAACGAGACGCGGTCGCCCAGCCCGAGGCGGTCGGCGGCCCGCCTGACCGTCGGCCGGCCCTGGTGTGCGCCCACGAAGACCAGCTGGGCGTCGGGGAACGAGCGCAGCACCAGCTGGAACGCGGCGAGCAGCAGCGCCGGATTCTTCTCCGGCGTGACCCGCCCGACGCAGAGGACGACCGGCCCGCCGGAGCGCGGTGCGATGGTGGCCGCGCGAAGGGCAACCGGCGTGGGCAGGACCCGGATCGACGGGGTGTGACCGACGGCGGCCAGCGACGCCGCGGCCTTCCGGGAGGGCGCCAGGATCAGGTGGGTACGGGCGAACAGCCCATGGCCGAGCACGGAGAGCCGGTGGTGCCGCCGCCCGTTCCAGTCGGTGAGTTCCAGGTAGTCGCGGGCCGACCAGCCGAGGCGCATCCGGTGGGCCGACGAGGCGGCCGCGAACGCCAGGTCGGGGTAGTGCCGGACGTAGGCCAGCATGTCGATGTGCCAGGTGACGACGACCGGCAGCCGGTGCCGGGCCGCGTACGCGAACCCGGTCATTCCGGCCGTACCCGTCGTATGGATGTGCACCACGTCGGCCGGAACCGAAGGCCCGGCGCCCCACGGGACCGCCACCCGCATGCGCCGGACCGGGTACGGCACCGAGCGGAGCTCGTCCGGCCGCAGCCGCCCGAGCAGCCGGCCGGGCCGGTGGTCACGGACCAGGTGCCCGGCCGACCGGAGCAGCGCGACCGTGCGGCCGACCGAGGCCGACACCCCGTCCGGCCGGCCCGGGTGGCTGTCACTGAAGTGCGCGATGCGCACCGGCGAACGGCCTCAGTCGTCGCCGGCGGGGACGCTGTTCAGCTCGCGCAGCTGCTGGGTGACGTGGTCGTTGAGCGCCGTCTGGTAGCTGCGGGCCAGCATGCCGAGGCGGTCGATCTCGTCGAGGGTGGCCGACCGCTTGGCGGTCAGCGTGCTCAGCGCCTCGCTGTGGTTGCGCCGCGCGTCGCTCTCGATGGTCGCCGCCTTGATCTCGGCCTCGCTGGTGATCTGCTCGGCCTTGCTGCGGGCGGTGCCCATCACCTGCTCGGCCTCGTGCTCGGCGTCGCGCATGTGGTCGTCCGCGGTGCGCTGCGCCATGGCCAGCACGCGCTGGTTGCGGTCGTCGTCACCGGCGATCGGCGGCGGCGTCGGCGGGGTGGAGCGCCGGGCGCGTTCGAGCTGGTCCTGCGTGTTGCGGGCGCTCTGCTCGGCCCGGGCCCGGGCCTCCTGTGCGCGTTCGAGCTGGGCCGCGATCTCGGCGAACTCGGAGTTGAGCACCATCGTCGACGCGGCCCCGCCGGGTGGCGGGCCGCCGCGCTGGGCCCGGTCGCGGAGGGAGCCGTTCTCTTCGAGCAGCCGGATCAGCTCCTGCTCGACCTCGTCGAGAAACGCGTCCACCTCCTCCTCGTCGTATCCACGCTTGCCCATGGGCGGCTTCTTGAACGCCATGTTGTGGATGTCTGCGGGAGTGAGCGGCATCGTGGGGTCCTCGTTCATACGGCGGCGGATGGTGCGGCAGGCATTTTAAGCAATCCGGGGCTCCTTCGTAGTGTCCATGGTCACGTACGGGCGTTCTTTCAGGGTGCCAAAGCGTGTGCGAGCTGCGTCGACCAGGCCCGGACGACACCCGCCCGTCTTCGCGAATCGTCGGTCAGGACGTCGGCCAGGGCCAGCCCACGGGCCAGATCGAGGGTTGCCTGCACCATCGCCCGCTGGGCCGGGTCGGCATCGTCGACGCCGAGCAGCCGGACCGCCCGTTGGTGCATGGCCCGCGCAAAATGCCTTTCCAGGGGTACGACCGCAGCACGCAGTTCGGGGTCCGCCGCGGCCACCGCCCACACCTGGAGCGCGGCCTGGAACAGTTCGCCCCGCATGCCCTCGACCAGCCCGGCGACGACGCGGTGGATGCGCTGCGGCCCGGCGCCCCGCGGTTCCGGCAGGGTGTCGAGTTGCGCGGCGCGTTCCGCGAACATGTGTTCCAGGGCCCCCAAGATCAAATCTTCCCGGGTACGGAAGTGATGCTGCACCGCACCCCGGCTCATCCCGGCCTCCGCCGCGATGAAACCGACCGTGGAAGCTTCCCATCCATGGGTCGCGAGGCATCGGATGGTGGTCTCCAGGAGCCTTCGGCGTGTCGCGCGGCTGCGGTCCTGTTTCGGCGCCGTCTCAGTCATCCTCGACCACGACCAGCGTGGTGCCCTGGCCCACCTGCTGACCCAGGGTCACCGGAATCTCGCCCACGGTGCCTTCGCCCGGGGCTCGGACCGCGTGCTCCATCTTCATCGCCTCGAGCCAGACCAGCGGCTGTCCCGCCGTGACCGTCTCGCCCACGGCCACGCCCACCCGCACCACCGTCCCGGGCATCGGCGCGACCAGCGCCCCGGCCGCCACCTGGGCCGAGGGGTCGGCGAAGCGCGGCACCACCCGCAGTTCCACCGACCCGTCCGGTCCGTCGACGACGACCCGATCGGCGAAGCGCCCGACCGTCCACCGCCGGCGCACACCGTCCACGTCGAGCACGACCGTGTCCGCGTCCGCCCGCACCAGGGTGGCCGAGGGGTGGTCGGGAGCGTCGAGCCCGTCGCGGGTGAAGCGGTAGCGCACGTCGATCGGGTGGTCGCCCACCGCGTAGGTCCGGCGCCGGTGGCCGACCGGAATGTTCCGGAAGCCGCTCGTCACGCCGGGCAGCAGCGGGCCGCGTCCGGCGGCCGCGTCGGACACCGCCGCCACGAGAGCGAAGAGGCCCGGGTCGGGGGAGTGGATCAGGGTCGCCGGGGGATGGGCGGTGTAGAAGCTGGTGTCGGCCGTGCCGTCCAGGAAGGACGGATGCAGCAGACTGCCGGCCAGCAGGTCGCGGTTGGTGGTGACGCCGTGGAGGCGAGCGCGGCGGAGCGCGGCCGCGAGGCTCCGGGCCGCCTCGTCACGCGTGGCGGCGTAGGAGATGACCTTGGCCAGCATCGCGTCGTAGTGCGGCCCCACGACCGTGCCCGCCTCGACGCCGGCGTCGACCCGCAGCAGTGGTAGCTCCTCGCGGTATCCGGCGCCCGGATACCGCCCCTGGCTACCACTGATCTCGAAGGCGGCGACCGTGCCGGTCTGGGGGCGCCAGTCGTCGAGCGGGCTCTCGGCGTACAGGCGGGCCTCGATGGCGTGGCCGGTCATCTCGGGCTCGGGGCCGGTCAGCGGCCGGCCGGACGCCACGTCGAGCTGGAGGGCGACCAGGTCGACGCCGGTCACGCATTCGGTGACCGGGTGCTCGACCTGGAGCCGGGTGTTCATCTCGAGGAACCAGAAGTCGCCGTCGGCGGTGGCCAGGAACTCGACCGTCCCGGCGCCGACGTAATCGACCGCGGCGGCCGCGTCCCGGCCCGCCGCCAGCAGCCGTTTGCGCAGGTCGCGGCCGAGCCGCTCGACCAGGGGCGAGGGCGCCTCCTCGATCACCTTCTGGTGCCGGCGCTGCAACGAGCACTCCCGCTCGCCGAGCGCCCAGATCGTCCCGTGCCCGTCCGCGAGGATCTGCACCTCGACGTGGTGCCCGGCCGGCAGGTAGCGCTCGCAGAAGACGGTCGGATCGCCGAACGCGGAGGCCGCTTCCCGGGAGGCGGCCGCCACCGCATCCGACAACTCGGAGAGGTCGGAGACCACGCGCATCCCGCGTCCGCCGCCCCCGGCCGATGCTTTGACCAGCACCGGAAGGTCGGCCGCGGCGATCGACGCGGGGTCGAGTCCGGGGAGCACCGGGACGCCGGCGGAGGCCATCAGGCTCTTCGCCGACACCTTCGAGCCCATCGCCGCGATCGCCGAGGGCGACGGCCCGATCCAGGTCAGCCCGGCGTCCAGCACGGCCTGGGCGAAGCCGGCGTTCTCGGAGAGGAACCCGTACCCGGGGTGGATCGCGTCGGCCCCGGCGCGGCGGGCCGCCTCGATGATCAGATCACCCCGGAGGTACGTGTCGGCCGGGGAAGCGCCGGGGAGGCGTACCCCTGCATCTGCCTCTTGAACGTGGGGACTGCCGGCGTCGGCGTCCGAGAACACCGCGACCGTGCCCAGCCCGCGCCGGCGACACGTACGGAAGATCCGGCTCGCGATCTCGCCCCGGTTGGCGACCAGTACCGACGTGATCATGGGTGCCCTCACATCCGGAAGACGCCGAAGGCGTCGGTGCCGCGGACCGGCGCGCTGTGGATCGCCGAGAGCGCGACCCCGAGCACGTCCCGGGTGTCCCGCGGATCGATGATGCCGTCGTCGTAGACCAGCCCGGACAGGACCATGGGCATCGCCTCCGCGGAGATCTGCTGCTCGATCATCTGCCGGACGACCTGGGCGCCGTCCTCGTCGAAGGGCCGGCCCCGGGACAGCGCGGACGCCTTCGAGACCATGTACTGCACGTCGGCCAGCTGCTGCGCGCCCATCACGGCGGAACGCGCGCTGGGCCAGGCGAAGACGAACCGCGGGTCGTACGCCCGCCCGCACATCCCGTAGTGCCCGGCGCCGTACGAGTTGCCGATCAGCAGCGAGATGTGCGGGACGGTCGAGTTGGCCACCGCGTTGATCATCATGGCGCCGTGTTTGATGATGCCGCCCTGCTCGTACTCCTGACCGACCATGTAGCCGGTGGTGTTGTGCAGGAACAGCAGCGGCGTGTGCGAGCGGTTGGCCAGCTGGATGAACTGGGTGGCCTTCTGCGACTCCTCGCTGAACAGCACGCCCCGCTCGTTGGCCAGGATGCCGACCGGATAGCCGTGCACGGTGGCCCAGCCGGTCACCAGCGAGCTCCCGTACCGTGGCTTGACCTCGTCGAACTCGCTGTCGTCGGCGATCCGGGCGATGATCTCCCGCGGGTCGAACGGGGCCTTGAGGCCTGGCGGCACGATCGACAGCAGATCCTCGCCGGGATATCGCGGCGGCTTGACAGGCCCCGGCGCGGGAGCGGATTTGCGCCAGTTCAGGCGGGCCACGATGCGCCGGCCGATCCGGATCGCGTCCGGCTCGTCCACCGCGAAGTGGTCGGCCAGCCCCGACACCGTCGCGTGCATCTCGGCGCCGCCCAGCGACTCGTCGTCCGACTCCTCGCCGGTGGCCGCCTTGACCAGGGGCGGTCCGGCCAGGAAGACCTTCGACCGCTGCTCGATCATCACCACGTGGTCGCTCATCCCCGGCAGGTACGCGCCACCGGCGGTCGAGTTGCCGAACACCAGCGCGATCGTCGGGATGCCGGCCGCCGACAGCCGGGTCAGATTGCGGAACACCGCGCCGCCCGGGATGAACACGTCCTTCTGGGTCGGCAGGTCGGCCCCGCCCGACTCGACCAGGGAGATCACCGGCAGCCGGTTGGCCAGCGCGATCTCGTGCATGCGGAGCGTCTTGCGCAGCGACCACGGGTTGCTGGCGCCGCCCTTGACCGTGGGGTCGTTGGCGATCAGCAGGCACTCGACGCCGCTGACCACGCCGATCCCGGCCACCACGCTGCCGCCGACGGTGAAGTCCGACCCGTACCCGGCCAGCGCGGCCAGCTCCAGGAACGGCGCGTCCGGGTCGAGCAGCAGCTCGATGCGCTCGCGGGCGGTCAGCTTGCCGCGCCCGTGGTGCCGGTCGACCGCCTTCGGCCCGCCGCCCGCGACCGCCTTGGCCGTCTCGCCCCCGATCTCGTCGAGCGCCGCCAGCATGGAGTCCCGGGCGGCCAGCGCCTCCGGACCGGCGGTGTCCAGGGTGGACCTGATCGTGGTCACGCGTCCTCCAGCAGCCAGGCGGGGATGTCGACATGCCGGGCGCGCAGCCACTCGCCGAGGCCCTTGGCCTGCGGGTCGAACCGCGCGTGATAGGCCACGCCCTGGCCGAGCAGGCCCTCGATCACGACGTTGACGGCGTTGATGCGCGGCAGGCGGGTGATTCGGATCGGCAGCTCCGCCGCCTCGGGGAGCAGGTCTTTCAGGGTGCGCTCGGTGATGAGCGCGCTGAGCCATGGGTACGCTCTCGCGTCGCGTACCCAGAGGCCGATGTTGGCGTCGCCGCCCTTGTCGCCGGAGCGTGCCCCGGCGAGCGTGCCCAGCGGGAGGCGGCGGGCTTGAGAGAACGCCGCGCCGCCCGGCGGCGGGCCGGTCAGCGGCTCCAACGCGCGCGTCACCGGCGGCGGGGCGATCGTCTCGACCGTCCCGTCGGCCAGCACCACCTCGTGCTCGCCCTGCCGGACATATGACGATGTGAACACACCGTAGGGGTGGGCGCGGCCGGGCGGTGAGGTCGCGAAGAAGCCGGGGTACGAGGCCAGCGCCAGCTCGACCGCGCCATCGGCGAACGCCCGGCCCGCCACCTTCTCGTCACGGTCGCGGGCGACCACGGTGAGCAGCGCGGACGCCTGCTGCTGGGTCGGCGCGTCGGGCACGTCGAGGCGGGTCAGCGTCCACGTGACCTCGGCCGGCCGGGTTCGTGCGGCCGCCTCGAACTGGCGGCGGAACAGGGCGGCCTTGGCCTCGATGTCGAGCCCGGTCAGGACCACGGTCAGCTCGTTGCGGAAGCCGCCCACCGACGTGTGGGCCACCTTGAGGTCGGGCGGCGGCGCCTCACCGCGTACGCCGGTGATCTCGACCCGGTCGGGGCCGGCCGCCCGCAGCTCGACGGTGTCGAGGCGGGTGGTCACGTCGGGGCCGGCGTAGCGGGCGTCGCCGATCTCGTACACCAGCTGGGCGGTGACCGTGCCGACGGTGACCGCGCCGCCGGTGCCGGGGTGCTTGGTGATGACGCTGGAACCGTCGGGGCGGATCTCGGCGATCGGGAAGCCGGGCCGGTCGAGGTCGTCGATCTCGGCGAAGAACGCGTAGTTGCCGCCGGTGGACTGGGTGCCGCACTCCAGGACGTGCCCGGCCACCGTGGCGCCGGCCAGCGCGTCGAGGTCGGTGCGGTTCCAGCCGAAGCGGGCGATGGCCGGGCCGACGACCAGGGACGCGTCGGTGACCCGGCCGGTGACCACGACGTCGGCGCCGGCCTCGATCGCCCGGGCGATGCCGAAGGCGCCCAGGTAGGCGTACCCGTCGTCGTGCCGGACGTTGTTGATCGTGGCGACGCGGGCGGCCGGGTCGAGATCCTTGATCGCGGCGGCGAGCGCGGCGGGGTTCACACCGCCCGCATTGGCCACGATGGTCACACGGCGGTCGAGGGCCAGCCGGAGGCAGTCGCGGAGCTGGGCCAGGAACGTGCGGGCGTAACCGGCGCCGGGGTCGGCCGCCCGGTCGCGCTGGAGGATGAGCATGGTCAGCTCGGCCAGGTAGTCGCCGGTGAGGACGTCGAGGACGCCGTCGGGGCCGCCGCCCTCCAGCATCTCCCGCATCGCCGGGAGCCGGTCCCCGTAGAAGCCGGAGCAGTTGCCGATGCGCAGCACCACGTGACGGTCGCACAACCCGGAAAAACAAGCAAGCGTGCTTGTTTCCGCGGTACGCCGGTGGCATCGTCGGCTCATGCGGTTGAACGAGGACCATCACGCGTTCCGGGAGAGTGTCCGCCGGTTCGTCGAGGCGGAGGTCAATCCGTACGTCGACGGCTGGGAGGCGGCTGGTCGCGTACCTCTGCACGAGCTGTTCCCGAAGGCCGCCAAGCTGGGGCTGCTGGGGCTGGAGTACGACACCGCGTACGGCGGTGAGGGCGCCGACCACAGTTTCCAGATGGTCGCGGCCGAGGAGTACGGCCGGGTGCACGCCAGCGGCGTCGGCATGGCGATCGGCGTGCAGGCGATGATGGCCACGCCGTCCCTGCACGACCTCGGCACCGCCGACCTCAAGGCGCGGTTCCTCGCCCCGGCGATCGCCGGCGCCGCGGTCGCCGCGATCGCGGTCACCGAGCCGGACACCGGATCGGACGTGTCCCGGCTGCGTACCCGGGCGGTCCGCGACGGCGACGACTGGGTGATCACCGGCCGGAAGGTCTACATCACCAACGGCAGCCAGGCCGACTGGGTCTGCCTGCTCGCGCGCACCTCGGACGAGGGCGGCCACCGGGGCATGTCGCAGATCGTGGTGCCGGCCGACTCGCCCGGGTTCAGCGTGGCGCGCACGTTCGCCAAGCTCGGCAACCACTGCTCGGACACGGCCGAGCTGGTGCTCGACGAGGTGCGGGTGCCGGTCGCGAACACGATCGGCACGGTCGGGCGCGGCTTCCAGCAGCAGATGCGGCAGTTCGTCACCGAGCGCATGTTCGCGGCGTACACCACGGTCGGCTCGGCCCAGTACGCGCTGGACCGCACCCGCGACTTCGTCCGCGATCGGACGGTCTTCGGTACCAAGCTCGCCGACCGGCAGTACGTGGCCTTCCGGCTCACCGAGCTCCAGGCCGAGGTCGACCTGCTGCGCAGCCACAACCTGCAGACGTGCGAGGCGCTGATGGCCGGCGAGGACATCACCCGGATGGCGACGGTGGCCAAGCTGAAGGCCGGCCGGCTGATCCGCGAGGTCGCCGACTGGTGCCTGCAGTTCCACGGCGGCATGGGCTACCTCGAGGAGACGTGGACCGCCCGGTTCGCCCGCGACGTCCGCCTCACCGCGATCGGCGCCGGCGCCGACGAGGTCATGCTCTCGGTGCTGGCCCGCATGGACGGGCTGCCCGGATGAGAACAGCACTGGTCACCGGCGGGATGAGTGGTCTCGGCGCGGCCGCCGCGGTCCGCCTCGCGGCCGACGGCATCCGGGTCATCCGGCTCGACATCGCGGCCGGGGCCGACGTGGTGGCCGACGTGACGTCGACCGAGGCCATCCGGGCCCTGGACGTCGGCCCGGTCGACATCCTGGTCAACTCGGCCGGCATCATCGGGCCGGCCGGGCCGCTGTGGGAACTGCCGCCGGACGGGTGGGACAGGACGTTCGCGGTCAACGTGCGCGGCACCTTCAACCTGTGCCAGGCCTTCGTCCCCGGCATGATCGAGCGCGGCTGGGGCCGGGTGATCAACATGGCCAGCATCAGCGGCAAGGACGGCAACCCGAACATGTCCGCGTACTCGGCCTCGAAGGCGGCCGTGATCGCGCTGACCAAGTCGCTGGGCAAGGAGCTGGCCACCACCGGCGTGCTGGTCAACACCATCGCGCCGGCGGTGATCGAGACGCCGATGAACGCCTCCACCGACCCGGCCGCGCTGGCCCACATCACCAGCCTGATCCCGATGAAGCGGGTCGGGCAGCCGGAAGAGGTGGCCGAGCTGATCGCGTGGCTGGCCTCCGACCGGGTTACCTTCTCTACCGGGGCCGTCTACGACATCAGCGGCGGGCGGGCCACCTATTAGCTCAAGATTGACTCGGTTCGATCCATCTTGGAGACAGCTGGACGCTTGCGCCGGGCTATACGGACGACTGGCCGATCTCGTGGGTCGAGGGCTGGGAGCTGATCAGCGCCACGCCGGTGCTCGTGCCGTACGCCGCAGCCGGTTTTCACACCGCGCCGCACGAGCCGTCGCCGTTCCGGATCACCACGACCAACGGCCTGGCCTCGGGAAACAGCCTGGAGGAGGCGATCGTCCACGCCCTCTGTGAAATCGTGGAGCGCGACGCCAGCACGCTCGCCGGGCTGGTGGGTGGCGCCTTGGCGGCGGCCATGGGCGACGCGTCCACCCGGCTGGATCACCACCGGCTCGTCGACCCGGGCGCCGTCTCGCCCCTGGCCGGTGCGACGGCCGAACGGTTCGCCGGGGCCGGGGTGCGGCTGCGGCTCCTCGATATCACCTCGGATCTCGGGGTCCCGACGTTCCTGGCCGTGGCAGCCGGCGACGAGTCCCGCGCGAGCGGCGCCGGCACGCACCCGGACGCCGGGACCGCCGCGCTGCGGGCGATCACCGAGTGCGCTCAGGGCCGGGCCGCGCGCTTTCAGGGGCTCCGGGATGACCTCGGTGAGGACGATCCCGCGGGCTGGGTCTGGGACATCACCTCGCCCACGGTGCCGCCACCCACGTCGTACCCTTCCGACGATCTGGCCGCCGACCTGAGCTTTCTGCTCGACCGGGTGCGCGATCGCGGCCTCGGCCGGGCGATCGTCGTCGACCTGTCGCCGCCGGGCATCCCGGCGCACGTGGTGCGGGTGCTCGTGCCGGGCACCGAGTCGTGGCACATCGACCGGTCGAAGCTCGGCCTCCGCGGCGCCGCGGCCTGGAACGACGCCGTCCGCCGGACCGCCGGGCCGACGTCGTGAACGCGATCGTCTTCCTCGGTCCCAGCCTCGACCTGGATGCTGCCCGCGACATCCTGCCCGCCGAGTACCGGCCGCCGATCACCCGCGGCGACCTCGACCGGCTGCTCGCCCGCGATCACCCACCGGATGCGGTCGGGATCGTGGACGGCCGATTCCCGCACGTCCTGGGCGTCACACCCACGGAGGTGCTGCGTGCGCTGGACGCGGGCGTCACGGTCTACGGGTCATCGGGCGTCGGCGCGCTGCGCGCGGCCGAGTGCGCTCCGTTCGGCATGGTGGGGGTCGGTGCGGTCTTCGACGCGTACGCCTCCGGCCGGGTCGAGGCCGACGACGAGGTGGCCGCCGCGCCCGGCAGCGACGGCCGCCTGATCGACTGGCGGCTGGGGCTCGCGGACGGCCCGGCCGGCGCCGCGCGGTTCCTGGAACTGGCGGAACAGACGTACTTCGCCGAGCGCACCCTCGACCGGGTGCTCGTCCTGCTCGCGGCCGAGACCGGCGCCGAGGTCGCCGCCCACCTCGGCGACCTGATCCGGCACAAGATCCCGGACGCCGGCCGCGACGACGCCATCGCCCTGCTGCGGGTGATGGCCGGGGACGCCGGTTGAGGTCGCTGCTCGCGGAGCCACGCTTCCGCCGCTGGTACGCCGCCCGGGAGATCTCCGAGGCCGGCGCGGTGGCCACGGCCGTCGTGCTGCCGCTGCTCACCTACCGGCTCACCGGCTCGGCCGCGCTCACCGCGGTGGTGGCCGGGATGGAGGCCGTTCCCTACCTGCTGTTCGGCCTGTTCGCCGGCGCGGTCGCCGACCGGCACAGCAGCAAACTGATCATGATCGCGGCCGACTGCTTCTGCGCCCTGTCGCTGGCTGTGCCGCTGGCCGGCTACCTTTCCGGGACCGTTCAGACGTGGCATCTCCTGGTCGCCGCGTTCGGCATCAGCACCGGCTTCGCCTGGAACAACGCGGCGGCGTGGGGCGCGCAGGCCCGGATCGCCGGCCGCGACCGTCTGGCCGCCGCGAACCAGCTGGCCTGGTCGACCGACGTGGTCATCGGCATCGCCGTCCCGGTGATCGCCGGCGCGGTGGCCGCGGTGGCCGACCCGGTGCTGCTGCTCGCCTTCGACCTGGCCACCTACCTGGTCTCGGCGGCGCTCATCGCGAGCCTGGCCGGCTTCGACGCCGAGACGCCGCCACGGGACACCCGCATCCGGACCGGGCTCACCTTCCTGTGGGGACACGAGCTGTTACGCCCGCTGACCATCGCCGCCTGCGGGCTGTCCATGTCCTTCGGCGGCGCCGGTGCGCTGCTGGTCGTGCACGCCGAGCGGACGCTGCACGTGATGACCGACGACGCCCGGATCGGCCTGCTCTTCGGGGCTCGCGCGGTGGGCTCACTGGTCGCCACCCTGGCGCTGTCCTTCCTGGTCCGCCGGGCCGGGTACGGCCGCGTCCTCACCGTGGCCTACGCCTCCCTGGCCGCCGCCCTGGTCGCGCTGGCCCTCAACCCGTACTTCGGCCTGGCTCTGGTGCTGTGGTCGTTGTTCGAGCTGTCCCGTTTCTGCTCGACGATGAGCGGTATCACCGTGCGCCAGTTGCTCACCCCCGACGACCTGCAGGGCCGGGTCAACACGGTGGGCCGGATGGTCGCGTGGGGTGGCGCCCCGGTTGGTGCCTTCGCGGGCGGCGCGATCGCCTCGTCCGCGGGCATCACGCCGGCTCTGCTGCTGCTCGCCCTCCCGGCGGTCGCCGCGCTCGTCATCCTGCTGAGGTCGCCGGGTCGCCACCTCGGCGATCTGACCCCGGCCACGCTACCTTCTCCATAGGGGCCGTCCACGACATGAGCGGGCCACCTACTGACCGAGCAGGACCCTCGAGAAGCCCGACCGAAGGGGACGATCATGAAGCGTGAACCGAGCTGGCGTGACCTCGGCCGCAGCGCCGCCGAGCTGCTGAAGTCGCTCGACCTCGACCTGCGCGGGTGTTCGGCCGGCACCGACACGACCGGCCCCGCCCGCAAGGTCAGCCCGCCGAAACCACCGCGGCCGGGCTTCCCGCGCGACTGGCGGTGACGCCTACCAGCGGACCATCGCGGCCAGGGGGTTCTCGATGGCGTCGGCCACCGCGCGCATGAAGCCGGCGGCCGTGCCGCCGTCGCACACCCGGTGGTCGAAGACGAAGGACATCTGGGTGATCTTGCGGGGGACGATCTGACCGTCGACCACCCAGGGGCGGTCGATGATGCGGCCGAAGCCGAGGATCGCCACCTGCGGGTGGTTGATGATCGCGGCGCTGCCGTCGACGTTGAAGCCGCCGTAGTTGTTCAGCGTGAACGTGCCCGACTGGTCGATCGGGCGGCCCTCGCGGGCGTCCTCGGTGACCTTGCGGATCGCCTCGTCGAGGCCGGTCACGCTCATCGACCCGGCGCCGGCCACGGTGGGGACGAGCAGGCCACGCGGGGTCTGGGCGGCCAGGCCCAGGTTGATCCGGTCGTGCTGGACGATCTCCTGGCGCTCGGTGTCGAGGCTGCTGTTCAGGACCGGGTACCGCTTGAGCGCCTCGATCGTGAACCGGGCCAGGTAGGCCAGGATGCCGGGGCCGGGGCGGACCGACTCGCGGATGTTCCACAGCTCGGTGGCGTCCACATCGACCCAGACCGTGGCCTCGGGGATCTCGGTGCGGCTGCGGGTGAGGGCCGCCGACACGGCCTTGCGGAAGCCGGTCAGCGGGATGCGCGTCTCCGGCGACGACGCCGGGGGCTTGGCCAGGGCGCGCATGACGTCGGCGCGGAGCACCAGGCCGTCGGGGCCGGTGGCGTCGATGCCGGTCACGTCGACGCCGCCGTCGCGGGCCAGCTTGCGGACGAGCGGGGAGATGACCCGCGCGGCGCGGCCGGGCGCGGCCTTCGGCGTGGTCGCGGCGGTACGGGGTTTCCGGCGCCGGCCGCTCCCGGCGGACGAAGCCGTGCCGTAGCCGACCAGGACGTTGCCGGAGCCGGCCTTCTCCTCCTCGCGGTAGGCCTCGGCGGCCGCCGACGAGGGCTCGGTCTCGGCGGCCGCCGGCGCGGGCTCGGCCGCCACCGGGGCGGGCTCGACCGAGAACAGCGGCTTGCCGACGTCCAGGGTCTGGCCCTCGGCGCCGTGCAGGGTGCAGACCCGGCCGGCGTACGGGCTGGGCAGCTCGATCACCGACTTGGCCGTCTCCACCTCGACCACCGCCTGGTCCACGGCCACCACGTCGCCCTCGGCGACCAGCCAGCGCACGATCTCGGCCTCGGTCAGACCCTCGCCGAGGTCGGGCAGCAGGAACGTGTTCACACCGGCTCCCACTGGAGGTCGTCGACGGAGTCCAGGACGCGGTCGACGCCGGGCAGCTGGAACTGCTCCAGCTTCGGCGGCGGGAACGGGATGTCGAAGCCGGTCACCCGGCGGATCGGCGCGGCCAGCGAGTGGAAGCACCGCTCGGTCACCCGGGCCACGATCTCCGAGGCGACGCTCGCGAACCCGCTCGACTCGGCCACCACGACGGCCCGGCCGGTCTTCCGGACCGAGGCGCACACGGTCTCATCGTCGAACGGCACGATCGAGCGCAGGTCGACCACCTCGAGGTCGCGGCCCTCCTGCGCCGCCACCGCGGCGGCTTCGAGCGCGACCGGAACGGACGGCCCGTACGCGATCAAGGTCGCGTCCGTGCCCTCGCGCCGGACCACCGCCGTGCCGATCGGCGGGCGGGCGTCCGTGAGCCTGACCTCGTCCTTGACGAAGTACAGCTTCTTGGGCTCCAGGAAGACCACCGGGTCGGGCGAGGCGATCGCGTCACGCAGCAGGGCGTACGCGTCGGCGGGGTTGGAGGGAGCGACCACGTGCAGGCCGGGGGTGTGCGCGTAGTACGCCTCGGACGAGTCGCAGTGGTGCTCGACCCCGCCGATCCCGCCCGCGTACGGCACCCGGATCACCATCGGCAGCGCGACCCGCCCCCGCGTCCGGTTGCGCATCTTCGCCACGTGCGAGATCACCTGCTCGAAAGCGGGGTACGCGAACGCGTCGAACTGCATCTCGACGACCGGCCGCATCCCGTTCATGGCCAGCCCGACCGCCATCCCGACGATGCCCGCCTCGGCCAGCGGGGTGTCGAAGCACCGCTGCTCGCCGAACGCCGCGGTGAGCCCGTCGGTGATCCGGAAGACGCCACCGAGCGGCCCGACGTCCTCGCCGAACATCAGCACCGCCGGGTCGTCGGCCATCGCGTCGTGCAGCGCCCGGTTCAGCGCCTGCGCCATGGACAGCTTCTCGTGCGTCATGACGCCTCCCGGGCCAGCTCGTCGGTCAGCAACGCGCGTTGTTCACGAAGTTGTGGCGTCGGGGTCGCGTACACATGGGCGAAAAGATCGTCGGGGTCGGGGGTCACATCCTGGTTGATGCCGTTCCGGGTGACCGCGGCGAGCCGCTCGGCCGCCTCGTCGATCTCCTGCCGCCGCTCGGCGGGAAGAAGACCACGATCGCTCAGGTACGCCGAGAGCCGCGTGATCGGGTCACGGCCGGTCCACGCCGCCACCTCGTCGTCGGAGCGGTACCGGGCGGCGTCGTCGGCGTTGGTGTGCGCCTGCATCCGGTAGGTGTGCGCCTCGACGAGCTGGGGCCCCTCGCCGTTGCGGGCCCGGGTGACCGCGGCGCCGAGCACGGCCAGCAGCGCCGCCATGTCGTTGCCGTCCACCCGCTCGCCGGGCAGGCCGTACCCGACGCCCTTGTGCGCCAGCGACGGCGCGGCGGACTGGCGGGACAGCGGCACCGAGATCGCGTACTCGTTGTTCTGGACGAAGAACACCACGGGCGCCTTGAACACGGCGGCGAAGTTGAGCGCCTCGTGGAAGTCGCCCTCGCTGGTGGCGCCGTCGCCGCAGAGCGCCATCGCCACGGTCGGCTCGCCGCGCAGCGTGGCCGCGTGGGCGACGCCGACCGCGTGGGGCAACTGGGTCGCGAGCGGGGTGGCCTGCGGGGCGACGTGGTGCTCGTAGGGGTCGTAGCCGGAGTGCCAGTCGCCCTTGAGCAGCGTGAGCACCTGGACCGGGTCGACGCCCCGGGTCACCGCGGCCACCGTGTCGCGGTAGGTCGGGAAGAGCCAGTCGCCGTCGGCGAGCACCTGGGCGGCGGCCACCTGGCAGGCCTCCTGCCCGTGCGAGGAGGGGTAGACGGCGAGGCGGCCCTGGCGGACCAGCGCGTACGCCTGGTCGTTGAGCCGGCGCCCGGCCACCAGCGCGGCGTAGGCCCGCACCAGCGCCTCGTCCGGCGGCATCGCGACGGTCGGGAGCCCGGTCGGCTTGCCCGCCTCGGTCAACAGCCGCACCGGATCCCTCGTGGGGAGCAGGTGGTCCGCGTCACGTGTCATGACTCATGCTCTCGCCGGCGCCATATGAACTCCAGAGCTGGGAGAAACGCGAGAACATGTCGCTCGTACCCTCGGGTAGTGTTGCCGATCGTCTACCTGAACGGACATTCGGGAAGGGGTGCTGAGACGGATGGCTGATCTTGACGACACCGACCGGCGGATCCTCGACGAGCTGACCGCCGACGGGCGGATGTCCATGCGTACGCTGGCCGAACGCCTGCACATCTCCCGGGCGAACGCGTACGCCCGGGTCGAGCGTCTGCAGCAGTCCGGGGTGATCCGCGGCTTCACGGTCGACGTCGACCCGGCCGCCGCCGGCCTCGGCACCTCGGCCTACGTCACGGTCAACCTGCGTCAGCACGACTGGCGCGAGGTCCGGGCCCAGCTCCTGAAGCTTCAGGGGGTCGCGCACATCGGGCTGCTCGGCGGGGAGTTCGACGTCATCCTGCTGGTGCGGGCGCGCGACAACGCCGACCTCCGCCGCCTGGTGCTCGACGAGATCCAGAGCATGCCGGGCGTGCTCAACACCCGTACCCATCTGGTCTTCGAAGAGCCGCGCCCGGCTATGGGATACGCACGGTCACGGACCTCCCCGACCGGAGCGTGACCGGTCGGCGGAAGGCGCCGGCGCCCTTTGACCTCGCCGTGCTCGGCCCAACGATCCTTCGAGAATGTCAACGATCGATGTCTGGTAGACATCCGACCTTTGTCGGCCGAGTCGCCACCCGCGGATGAAGACGGCCGGTCCTGGCCGAACGGACCCTCAACCTGGGACGGCAGCGGACGATAATCCGGCCTGTGGAGCTCATCACGACCGCGGACCAGGCGGCGGCGCTGGCCGGGCGGCTCACCCTGCCCGGGCGGCGCACCCGTCCCGTCGTGGTGCTCACGATCGCCGGTGGGCAGGAGGAGCCGTTCGGGTCGCCCGACGAGATCGAGTCGCAGGTCGGTGACCTGGCCGACGTGGTGCTCATGCCGACCAGCGACGTGTCCTGGGCGTTCACCGGGGCGATGCCACCGCAGACCCAGGTGTACGGCGGCGCCGGACGCGTCTATCCGGTCGACCACGCGTGGGTGGCCCGGCCGTCGCTCAGCCGGCTGCGGTTCGCGTACTCGATGGCCGACCGGAAGCGGATCACCGAACATCTGATCAACGACGCGCTGGCCGCGGCCCTCGCGGCCGGGCTGCTCACACCCCAGGCGCGGCCGGGGCTCAGCGAACGGTCGGCCAAGGTGATCGGGCTGATCGGCTCGCGGGCGCTGGTGAAGCTCGACGACGGCATGCCCGCCTCGGTGTGGGAGGAACTCACGCTGCCCGGCGTGGGGCTCGATCGGGTGCTGGTCGAGAAGCAGGTGGTACGCGGGGTGTACGACCCGGCCGCGAAACGCCTCGACGTGCGGGGCAGCCTGCCGGCCGAGGCGCCGGTCGACTACGCCGTGGGTGATGTCGTGCTGGCCGATGTGGCCGGCGTGTCGGAAGAGGCCGTGCGGCTCCGGCTGGTGCCGGGCCGGGTCGTCGAGGCCGAGCGGGCCGCGGTCACCTCCAACCCCAACGACACGCTGTGCGAGCTGTTCACGATCGGCGAGGTGGTGGTCTGCCGGGTCGTCGGCGTCGAACCGTACGCGCTGCGGCTCGACGACATCGACGACGACGAGGAGCCGGTGCGTGCGCCCGCGCTGCTGGACGGCGGCCCGCCCTGGCTGCGCCCACCGCCGCCGGCGCCGCTCGCGCTCCCGCCCATCGAGCCACCGCCGGACCCGGCGCCCCCGGCCGTGGCTCTCGCTCCGGTCGCCCCGGCGCCCAGACGTCCGTCGCCCTTGGACATCGCCCCCTGGAACCGCCCACCCCGATCGGAGGCGGCCTCCGCGCCCGGCGCCCTCGACCGGGAGCGGGCCCGCGTCACCGAGCTGACCAACGAGCTGGCGGCCGAGCGTTCCACCCGCTCCGCCCTCGCCATCGACCTGGCCGGCCTGCGTGCCCGCGCCGCCGAGCTCGAGGCACAGCTCGGCCGCGAGACGCAGGCCCGCGAGGCCTGGCAGACGCGTTACCGCAACGCCGACCGGCTGCGCCAGATCGCCGTCAAGAACGCCAAGTCGTCGCACGTCCGGCCGGAACCGGCCACCGGCGGCGAGGACGCCGAGGTGGCGTTCCGATGCGAGGTGGTGCAGGAGTGGGCACGGCGCATCCCGGCCGCCGAGCGGGACGACAAGGCGCTGGCCGCGTACACCCTGGGACCGGATTTTCTCGCCTCGCTGGATCGGATCGAAGGGGTCAGCCGGGCCAAGGTCGTCGCCGTCGTGGTCGAGGTGCTGACCGGGCAGGCGCCCCACCTGGCCGGACGCGAGCCGCATCAGCTGCGGGAGGGCGGCGCGGGCAGCCCCTACCGGCGGCGGGACGACGGCGCGACCTGCTGGCGGGTGGCTCTGCAACGGGACACCCCGGCGGCGCGGCGGATGCACTACTGGCGGCTGGGGGAGCGGTACGAGCTGTCGCGCGTGGTGCTGCACGACGACTACCGACCCTGAGACGACCCTGATGCGCGGTCCGGTCATGCTGGGCTGGTGCGATTCCTTCTGAACGTTCTGTGGTTCATCTTCGGCAGCGGCTTCCTGCTGGGCATCGCGTACGGCATCGCCGCACTGATCTGCTTCCTGCTCGTGGTGACCATCCCGTTCGGGGTGGCCGCGGGCCGGCTGGCCGTCTACTCGCTGTGGCCGTTCGGGCGGACCGTGGTGCCCAAGCCCGGCGCCGGCGTCGCCTCCGGGCTCGCCAACATCCTGTGGGTGGTGCTGGCCGGGTGGTGGCTGGCCCTCACGCACATCGTCACCGGCGTCGCCCAGTGCGTCACGATCATCGGGATCCCGTTCGGCATCGCCAACTTCAAGCTGGTGCCGGTCGCCTTCTGGCCGCTCGGCCAGCAGGTCGTCGACGTCGACGACCTCGACCGCCGGATGGTCAAGGCAGCCTGATCCGCAGCGCGGCGAGCACGGCGCCGATCGGGTTGGCCAGCACGAACGCGTCCGTGCCGGCGAACAGCAGCCCGACCGGCGCCCGGTCCGGCGTCACGACCAGGCTGCCCGAGTCGCCGGGCCTCGCGGCCAGGTCGAGCACCAGCTGCCCGGTGAACCGGATCGGCCGCCCGCGCACCTCGACGACGATGTCGGCGTCCAGGTCCTGGACCCGCCCCTCGGTGATTCCGGTGCTACTGCCGTTCTTGCGTACGCGCTGAGCAAGCGTCGCCTCGCTCACCGGCCCGAATTCGGGCGTCTCGACCTCGACGTCCGGCGCCAGCCGGGCGAGCGCCGCGTCCACCCGGTTCGGGCCGTCCGGGCGCAGGGGCGCGGCGCGGGCCAGCCGGCCCACCACGTCATCCGGCGACGGCGGCCGGACGAGCCGGTTGCGCAGCCTGGTCCCCGGCGCCATCACGAGCACGTGGTGGTTGGAGAGCAGAAGTGGCCGCCCGATCCGTCCTTTTCCCTCGGTCGGCCCGGTCCGTCCCGTCCGTCCGATCCGCTCGGGTCTCGCGTCGAAGCAGACCGTCGCGATCGTGCCGCCCTCGTCGCCCGGGAAGCCGACCCGGTCGCCGCCTCCCAGCACGTCTTTTCCGCCGCCTCTTTCGCCGCTTTGCCTGCCGCCTTCTTCGCTGCCTTGACCGTCGCCTTGTTCTTCGCCGCCGGCCGGTAGCGCCCGGGCCGGGCCGGTCTCGATGACGTCGGTCGGCACGCCGTCCACCAGGCGCGGAACCGCCGCGGGCGCGACCAGCCCGGGAACCTTGCGTTCCACGTACACCTTGACCGCGAGATCCCCGGTCGGCCGCCCGCCGGTCAGCTGGGGTCCGGCAGCCGTACCGATCACGTTCGGATGGGCGAGCAACGCCGGCGAGTGGCGCCGCCGGGCCCGCGCCACCGCGTGCAGCTCAGCCGAATGCGGCATGCCACGCCGTGTGCAGCCAGCCACCCCGGTTCAACGCGACCGCGGTATCCGCCACCTCCTCGTCCAGCAGCGCCAGAATCTGCTCGGCCTGATCGGCGACGCTGCCCTGGGTACGCGGAACCCGCCGCCGATCCCGCCCCGCCACCAGCCGCGCCTCAGCCTCCGGCAGCCCCTCGGCCACCAGCGCGCCCACGGTGTGCCGCCGGTCGATCCGCTCGGCCGTGCGCAGGGCGGACTCCATACGCACGAGCAGATCCCGCTCCGCCACCCGCTGACCCGCCGGCGCGAAGCCATCCACCGTCCAGTGCGGCCCAACGGTCGGCTGGAGCCGCTGCCCGTCGACCCCGAAGAACTCCAGCGCCGTATGTCGCCCGCTCAACGGAGCCAGCCCACCGGCCAGATCGGCGGCAATGTGCTCACGCAGCCCCGCGGCGTCACGGCAGACGTGCAGGAACCGGTCGTTCGACGACAGCACCACGACCGGCCAGCTGACTTTCGGCATCGCTTTTCCCTTCCTCGTAAGCCGAATCCCGCGCGACGAAGCCCCGATCTCGTG
This sequence comes from Actinoplanes sp. NPDC089786, assembly GCF_040684855.1. Lineage (NCBI taxonomy): Bacteria > Bacillati > Actinomycetota > Actinomycetes > Micromonosporales > Micromonosporaceae > Actinoplanes > Actinoplanes sp. NPDC089786. The sequence continues at coordinate 236,231 of NZ_JBFBGU010000007.1, read as the reverse complement.
CATTGGGGCCCGGGTCGCGGGCGGTGGAACGCGGACCACGCGCGGTGGACGCCGGGTCGCGGGCGATCGGCAGGCGCGCGACCACTCGCGTGCCGCGCGGTGACGCCGGACCGATCTCGCAGGTCCCGTTCAGTTCCTCGGCGCGCTCCCGCATCGACCCGAGGCCAACGCCGCCGGCGCTTTGCCCTGAGCACCCATACGCATCGCCGCGCCGGGCTTCATCGCGCTGCGCATCGCACTGCCGCAGGCCGACGCCGTCGTCGACGATGATCAACTCGAGTTCGCCGCCACCGCCGCCTCCCCCACCCTTGTGGGTGGGCAGGAATGTAGCGCCTGGGCCCGACAACTCCGCCGAGTTATCCACAGGCGGGTGGCGGCGGACCACAACCGAGCACGTCGTCCCGCCCGAGTGCTTGACCGCGTTGGTGATCGCCTCGGCCACGATCCGCAGCGCCGACACCTCGACCGCGGCGGGCAGCAGCCCCAGCGAAGCGGGACAGTCCACAGTGACGGTGAGTGGCCCCGACGACAGCCTCGACGCCGCGAGCCGCAACGCGTCCGGGAGGCCGCCGTCCAGGGCCGGCGGGTGCAGGGCGTCGACCAGGTGGCGCAGTTCGGCGCTGCACGAGGAGAGGTCGCTGACCAGCCGGTCGAGCAGGTCCTGGCCGGTCGGGTCGGCGTGCCGGCGGGCGGCGCGCACCTGCATGGCGATGCCGGCCAGGCCGGGGCCGAGGCCGTCGTGCAGGTCGGTGCGCAGGCGGCGGCGTTCCTCCTCGCGGGCGAGGACGATCCGCTCCCGGGAGCGCTGGAGGTCGAGGGTGAGCCGGTGCGCGTCGACGGCCACGGCTGCCTGCCGGGCCAGGGCGCGGAGCAGGCGCCGTTCGGAGCGGGTGAAGCCGCCGCCGGTCTGGCGTGGTGACACCAGCAGGGCGCCGACCTCCTGCCGGTGGGTGATCAGCGGGAACGAGATCGGCGGCACGGCCGGGCGACCGTGTTCGACCAGGGCGGAGGCGTGGCCGGTGATGCGGACGGCCGCGTACGGGACGCGCAGTTCGTCGGTGATCGCGGCGACCAGCCGGGGCAGCGCGGCGGCCGGAGCGACCACCTCCTCGAGGTGCCGGCCGAGGCGGGAGAGCACGGCGTACGGGTCGTCGCGATGCCCGTAGAGCAGGCGGTCGACGGCCCGCTGGAGCAGCCGCCGGACCGGTTCGAAGCCGGTCGCCACGAGGGCGGTCAGGGCCAGCACGGGAAGGCTGATTCCCTGGCCGAGGACCACGCCGACGATCAGGATGTACGCGGCGGTGACGCCGGCCGACATGACCAGCCAGACGAGCGCCCGGTTGACGTGCACGTCCAGGTCCCACAGGCCGAGCCGGAGGATCGCCACGGTCAGGGCGAGCGGCAGCGCCACCCCTTCGGCCACCCACGCCACGGGCACGCCGGCCGTGTCGAGGAGTTCGCCCAGCAGCACCGTGACGCCGGCCGCGCCCGCGCAGAGCAGCTGGCGGCGGACCGGGAGCGCGGCCCGGCGGAACCGGGCGACGAGGGCGCCCAGCACGACGATCATCCCGATTGCCGTTGCCGCGATGCCCAGCCAGGCGACCCGCAGCATGATCAGGGCGGGGCCGGTGAGGGCCGCGCCGGCGAGCAGCGGCCGGCCGCCGGGCAGGGCGGCCAGGGCGAGCGCGACTGCGGGGAGGAACGCCGTCACGGTCAGGGCGATGGCCGGCCCGCGCCGGAGTCCGCCGGTCGGGAAGGCCAGCAGCAGCAGCGGGATCAGCCCGATCGGCGGCCACCAGGCCCACTGCGCGACCCAGGCCGCGACCCCCAGCGAGGGCCAGCTGACCGCGAGCACGGCCAGGGTGGCGAGGGCGCCGATCGTGGTCATCAGCCGGCCGACCCGGTGGCCGGGCCGATGGGCCAGGATCAGCGCGCCCAGCGACGAGTAGGACAGGGCCATCGACGCGGGCAGCGCGAGCTGGGACAGGGTCGGCACCAGGCCGCCGCCGGTCCACTGGTGGACAAGCCCGGCCCCGACCACGGTCGCGGCGGCGGCGGGCACCGCGTACCCCCTCATCTGTGGTGACCTCGGGCGTCGACAACCGGGCCGAAGGGGTGGTGAACGCGGTCGTCGGAAGACGGGGCGGGGATCAGGCCGACGTCGCGGGCGAGCAGCGCCACCGCGAGCCGGTCGGGCACGGCCAGCTTGGCCAGCACCGCGGAGACCGCGTTGCGGACGGTCTTCTCGCTCACGCCGAGGACCCGGGCGATCTGACCGTTGGTCCGGCCGCCGGCCAGGTGCTCGGCGAGTTGCCGCTCGCGCGCGGTGAGCCGGTCGAACGGGGCGGGCGGACCCGTCGCGGCCGGGGCCGTCAGCACCGTGGCGGGAACGCGCGGGCCGAGCACCAGCCCGCCCTGGCCGACCGTACGCAGGGCGTCCACCACCGCGTCCGGATCGGTGTCCTTGAGCAGGTAGCCCCGGGCGCCCGCGGCCAGCCCGCGGCGCACGATCCGCTCGTCGCCGACCATCGTCAGCAGCAGGACCGCGGTCTCCGGGCGGTGGGCCAGGATCCGGGCGGTGGCGTCGATGCCGTCGCCGTCGGGCAGGCGGACGTCCATCGCCACGACGTCGGCCTCCCTGGCGGCCGGCACCGCCGCCGCCACCGTGTCCGCCTCGCCGACCTCGGCCACCCACGGCTCGTCGGCGAGCAGCGACCGCAGCCCGCGCCGGAACACCGGGTGGTCGTCCACGACGAGGGCCCGTACCGCCTGCACGGGCTTGACCGTAACCCCGCACGGTTGCCGCCGGTCCCGAATCGCCGCCGGATCGTCCCGTCGGCCGGGGGACGGATGACACGTACGGCCGGGACCGGATCGGTAGTTGCCTGAGATCGACCGCAACACCGACCCGAGGGGGACGAGATGACCACCACGTACGCCTACAGCAGCACCACCCGCACCAACGCCGAGGAGGTGATCCAGCGGCTCGGCGAGCTGCTGGCCGCCTCGGCCGGCTCCAGCCGCGACCTGGGCACCGACGTGCCGGCCACGACACCCGCCACGACTCCGGCCTCGGCGCCGGTCCCGGTGGCGGGTCAGCAGCCGCGCTGGCTGGTCCCGCTGATCGGCCAGCTGGCCCAGGTGGTCGCGCAGGCCGCGCCGGCCATCATCGACAGCATCGTCGAGAACAACCGCGACATCTTCGCCGAGGACACCCGCGACCCGAAGGTGCAGGAGCGGTTCTTCGGTGAGCTGTTCTCGGCCGTCATGCCGGTCGTGGCCCAGGCCGCCCCGGTCCTCGGCCAGCTCTTCGCCGGCATCCGCAGCGTGCCGGCCAACGACGAGGAGCTCCAGACGCGCTGGCTGATGCCGCTGCTGAGCACGGTGGTGCCGCAGCTCGTGCAGGCCGCGCCGTCGATCATCGAGGCGCTGACCGGCGGCCGGCGCTCGGTGGCGCTGACCGACCCGAACGAGGCCACCCGCTTCCTCGGGCCGCTGCTGGGCATGGCGATCCCGGCCCTGGTGTCGGCCGTGCCGGACATCATCTCGCTGTTCACCGACTGACCGCTGCGTCAACGCGGGCGGCGCTGCCCCGGGTGGCGCCGCCCCAACGGAAAGGAGAACGATCATGGCTCGAACACTTCTCCGCGGTCATCAGGGCGACGACGTGCGGAGGCTTCAGGAGCTGCTCCGGCAGGCCGGGTTCGATCCCGGTCCGATCGACGGCATTTTCGGTACGCGTACGGATGCCGCGGTCCGCGGTTTCCAGCGCGCGAAGGGTCTGGTGGTGGACGGGGCGGCCGGCCCGATCACGATGGCCGCGTTTTCCCCGAGAACCGCGAGGTCCCTGCACGTCGGGGTGAACGTCGTCGACCCGGGCGCGTACCCGATCCGGGTGCCCGAGCTGAAGGGCTGTGTGAATGATGCGAACGACATGCGGCAACTGGCCGTCGAGCGCGGGTTCGCGCCGGCCGTGCTGGTCGACGGACAGGCCACCGCCCAGGCCGTGGTGGCCGGGATCGGAGCCGCGGCGGACGAGTTGCGGGCGGGGGATTTCTTCTTCCTGACCTATTCGGGGCACGGCTCGCAGATGCCCGACCCGACCGGCGAGGAGCCGGACGGGCAGGACGAGACGCTGGTGCTCTACGACCGGCAGCTGCTGGACGACGAGCTGAGCGCGGTGTGGGCCCGGTTCCGGCCGGGTGTGCGCGTGCTGTTCCTGTCGGACAGCTGTCACAGCGGCACCGTGGCCCGGTCGGTGGACCTGGCCTACCGGGCGTATTCGGCGGCGACCGAGGAGACGGCCGACGGACAGCGAGAAAGAACGTTCGTTCTCGCTTCGGCGGCCGGGCTGCGTGACGCGGTCGACGCCGTTCTGGGGCCGGTCGCCGACGAGCTGTACGGGACGCGAGCATTCGGCGCCGAGGCGGCCGAGCGGCAGACCCGGCTGGCCGAACTGGTCCTGCCGGCGCTGCGGTCGACCGTGGTGGAGCCGGAGCGCGTCGACCTGTCCCGGGTGCCGACCACCCGCAACCTGCCGGCCGAGGTGCTCGCGGCCGACGCGGCCGGGCGGCGCGACGTCTACCGGGCGGCGAAACAGGCCGCCCGCGCGGTTCCGGCCGGCCCGGCGAGCGTGCTGCTCATGTCCGGCTGCCAGGACAACCAGCTGTCCCTGGACGGCACCCGCAACGGCCTGTTCACGCAGCGGTTCCGCGAGGTCTGGGCCAGTGGCGCGGCCACGACGTACCCGGACCTGCACCGCCGGATCGTCGCCCTGATGCCGCCGCAGCAGACCCCGAACCTGTTCTGGGCCCAGGGCCGCACCGACGAGTTCGAGAACCAGCGCCCGCTCACCCTCTGAGAGAAGTCTCAGGTCAACTGCCGCCGCATGGCCAGGCGGGTCAGCTGGACGCGGGAGTTGATGGCCAGCTTGGCGAAGACCGCGCGCAGGTGGGTGCTGACCGTGCTGGGGGAGAGGTGCAGGGTCGCGGCGGCCGAGCGGTTCGTGTGGCCGTCCGAGATCAGGGTGGCCACACGCTGCTCCATCGCCGTCAGGGTGGCCCAGGCGTTGTCCGGCCGGGGCGCCTCGGCCTCGAGCAGCCGGTTGAGCTCCTCGTCCATGGTGGACATCTCGGTGCCGGCGCCGAGGTCGATCGCGCTGGTCTGCAGGGTACGGCGGGCCGACGGGGTGAGGTCGTCGAGGACGGCGCGGCGCAGCCATGGGTGCCGGAACGCCGCGCCGTCCTCGCCGTCGGACAGCAGGCCCAGGGCGACCGCCTCGCCGAACGGGCCGATCAGGTCGAGCGGCTGCTCGTCCATCAGCAAGGCGATGTCGTCGAGCCGGATCGCCTCGCTCAGCACGGCCGCGGCGGTCACCAGGGCCCGGCACCGATCGGTGGCGTGGGCGAGCCGCCGCCGGACGTCGGCGCGCAGCCCGGCCGGGTCGTCCTCGATGATCCGGACGGCCAGGTAGGGGAGCCCGTCCGTCTCGGCCAGGCGGGCCCGCAACCCGGCGTCCGGCCGGTGCCCGAGCCGGTCGGCGGCGATCTCGGCCAGTGCCTCGGCGCTCACCGGGCCCAGGTCGAGCCGGCGGACGTCGGCGCCGGCGGGGAGCGAGCCGGCCAGCAGCCACCGCACCGGCGCCCCGGCCAGCCGGGCGGGCAGGGCCCGCAGCAGGAAGGCGCTCAGCGGGTCGGCGTGCTGCACGTCGTCCACCGCGATGAGCGCGGGCGCCTTGGCCGCCAGCACCGAGGCCAGCCGTTCGGCCAGCCACAGTGGCTTGTCCTGCAGATCGGCGAGGGCGTGGAAGCCGTCCGTGGACAGCAGCGGGCGCAGGGCCGGGGCCAGCGTGGCGAGCGGGGCGACCGTGTCGCCGGGGCGGGCGGTGGCCAGGGCGGCGTACCCGTCACCGGCGGCGTGGGCCACTTCGGCCCGCAGCAGGGCGGTTTTTCCGATGCCGGGCTCGCCGCCGACGATGACCACGCCGCGACCGGAGCGGCGGAGGGCGGCCTGTTCGGCGGAACGTCCACGAAGCTGAATGCGTGTCACTGCGCTTACTACGTAACAGGATTCGTACGGTTCAATCCCGGCCGTTCAGGCCACGTGCCGGAGGCGGTGGCGCAGGGCCTGGGCCACCGCGGTCTGCGCGTCCGAGGTCAGGTCGAGCGCCTCCCGCCAGGACCGCTCGGCGCCGGCCCGGTCGCCCGCGTCGCTCAGCGAGTCGCCGATCCGGGTGAGCACCTCGGCGGTCAGCGCCGGCGCCGACGCCTTCTTGAAACAGGTGACCGCCTTGCGCCACGCGCGTACCGCCTCGTCGTGCTTGCGCCGCGCCGCGTGCACCGAGCCGATCACCATCCACACGTCGCCGAGCCCGAACACGTCGTCGTGCCGGGCCAGGTCCCAGCGGGCGCGCTCGGCCAGATCGAGCGCCTCGTCCAACCGGCCCAACGCCACGCAGCTGTCCGCCCGCGTGGTCAGGCAGTCGGCCACCTGGAGACGTTCGCCCGCCGCCTCGGCCTCGGCGGTGCTCGCCTCCAGCACCCGCAGCGCCTCCTCGTGGCGGCCGCAGCCGCGCAGCACCATGCCCTGGTTGATGCCCACCCGGGACAGCTCGGCCGGCGAGCCGTGCCGGGCCAGCAGCTCGCGGGCCCGGCCGAGCAGGCGCAGGGCCTGGTCGTACTCCTGGAGGAAGTGGTGCGCGCCGGCCAGGCTGCGGCACATGCGCGCCTCGCCCAGCGCGTCACCGGCCCGGATCGCGGCGTCCAGCGCGACCCGGGCGGCGGCGGCCCAGTCCAGCGCCCGGCCGCTGCGGTCGAAGTACGGCTGGAGGCCGACCACGACCAGCCACGCCGGTCCGTGCCGGTCGTCCGCGGCGGCCAGCCCGACCAGCGACCCCAGCACGTCGCGTTCGGCGTCGAACCAGGCCCGCGCGGCGTCCCGGCCGGCGCCGTCCAGCGGGGTCGGGCCGGGCTCGGGCAGGACCAGCGGCTCGAGCAGGAAGGCGCGCCGGGCCAGCAGCAGCCGGTGTCCGGCCAGGATGGTGTCGCGGTAGAACGCGACGATGCGGTCCCGCGCCGCGAGCCGCTGGTCGGGGGAGTCGACGGCCCGGAAGAGCTCCCTCGCGTACGCCCACAGCAGCTCGTGCAGCCGGAACCGTCCCGGCCGGTGCTCGACCACCAGCCGGGCCCGTTCCAGCTCGCCGACCAGCGCCCGCCCCTCGCGCGGCGGCACCCCGGCCAGCGCCGCCGCCGCGGCCGTCGAGAAATCCGGGCCGGGATGGCCCGGCAGCATCCGGAACAGCCGGGCCGCCGGCGCCGGCAACGCCCGGTACGACCACGAGAACACCGCGCGCAGGTCGGTGTGCGGGTCTTCTGCGCCGAAGCCACCGAACCCGTCCAGCCCGCCCTGCGCCTCGGTCAGCTCGGCCGCGATCGCGGCCAGCGGCGTCTCCGGCCGGCTCACCGCCCGCGCGCAGACCACCGCCAGCGCCAGCGGCAGCCGCCCGCACGCGGCGATGATCGCGTCCACCGCCTCGGGCTCCCGGTCGGCCCGCGCGCCCAGCCGGTGCCGGATGCCGTCCCGGGCCTCGGCCACGCACGGCGGGTCGATCCGCATCGGGTGGGCGCCGGCGCCGGTCAGCAGGCCGGTGAGCCGGTTGCGGCTGTTGGCCACGACCAGGCAGCCGGGGGTACCGGGCAGCAGGTGCCGCACCTGTTCGGCGTCCCGGCAGTTGTCCAGCACGATCAGCAGCCGCCGGCCGGCCACCGTGCTCCGGAACATGCCGGCCTGGGCGTGCAGCTCGGCCGGCACCCGATCTTGTGGCACCCCGAGCGCGCCGAGGAAGCCGCGCAGCGCCTCGGCCGGGGTCATCGCCGGGCCCTGCTCGTCGTAGCCGCGCAGGTCGACGTAGAGCTGACCGTCCGGGTAGTTCGCGGCCACCTCGTGCGCCAGGTGCACCGCGAAGGTGGTCTTGCCGACGCCGGGCATCCCGTCGATGGCCAGCACGCCGCCGCCGGGCCGTTCGGCGATCGCCCGGCCCTCGGCCAGCAGCGCGGTGCGGCCGGTGAAGAACGGCTGGCCGGGCGGCAGCTGAGCCGGTCGTGGCGGGCCGTTCCGATCAAGATCAAGAGCCGGGGGCCGGGGTACGGCCGGAGCACGCGGCTCGAAGCGCTGGTGCAGCAGCCGGTCGTACGCCTCGCGCAGCTCAGGGCCGGGGTCGACGCCGAGCTCGTCGGCCAGCCGGGACCGGATCTCCCGGTACCGGTCCACCGCCTCGGCCTGCCGCCCGGTCGCGGCCAGGGCCACCAGCAACCGGCTCTGCAACCCCTCGTCCAGCGGGTGCCGGTCGGCCGCCTGCCGCAACGGGACCAGCACCGCCCCGGTGTCGCCACCGGCCGCCGCCGCGTCCGCCGCGGTCCGTACGGCCTGGATGTGTTCCGCCTCGAGCGCGGTGAACGCCGGGTGGTCCAGCGACACCGGTTCGAGCCCGGCCGCGACCCGCCCGCGCCACTCCCGCAGCGCCTCCTGCGACCGGCGCACCGCCTCGGCCGCATCGCCCCCGGCCAGCGCCGCCGCGGCCCGCGCGGCGGCCCGGCGGAAGGCCAGCAGGTCGAGCGTGTCCGGGTCGGCCCGCAGCCGGTAGCCGCCCGCCTCCCGGTGCAGGTAGGCGCCGGTGGACCGGGGCGGCAGGCCGGGCTCGAGGATGCGCCGGAGCGCCCCGATCTGCCGGTGGACCGCGTTGGCGGCGCTGGGCGGGGCGTCGGCCGGCCACAGCAGCTCGATCAGCTCGGTCATCGTGACCAGGCCGCCGGCCCGGGACAGCAGCAGCGCCAGCACCAGGCGCTGCTGCCGCGGCCCGAGACTCAGCTCCAGGTCGCCACGGGTGACGCGGACGGGTCCGAGCAGCGAGAAGCGGATCGCCGGGGCGTCGTCGGGGGCCATGCCTCCACGCTAATCCGATGCAGGTTCAACCAATAAGTTCCGAGCTATGAACTGCCCCGATGTCACGTGATCTTGGCGCGCCCGGCCATTCACCGCGTCCGGAGGTATTTGTCGGGAATCGTCCGTGCCGGTCGCCGGCCGGATCTTGCGGCGGCGACCATTCGGGCAGGAACGCGGGGACTGTCGGGACTGGACGGAACGCGGACTGAAGTTCCGGCGTGGCGGCCCGTTGCAGTCAAAGGACACATACCGACGTCACCAGGAGTCATTGTGAGACGTACGCTCGTGGCCCTCGCGGCCGCGCTCCTCCCGCTCGCCGGGGCGACCGCCGCCCAGGCCGCACCCGGAACCGGCGACGACCGGCTCCGCGTCTGGTCCGCCCAGGTCACCCCGGCCCAGGTCGACGACCTGGGCAAGGCCGGCGCGGACACCACCGAAATCGATCTGCCCGAGGGCGGCCGGTCCGGACCGGTCGAGCTGGTGCTCACCGGCAAGCAGGCCGACGGGCTGCGGGACCAAGGCGTCCGGCTCACCGAGCGGCGGGCCGCCGCCCCGGCCGGCCAAGGCGTGTTCCGGCCGTACAGCGGCAGCGGCGGCATCGCCGAGGAGCTGCGCGCGGTGGCCGCCGCGCATCCCGGTATCGCCAAGGTCGAGTCGATCGGCAAGACCCTGCGCGGCCAGGACATCCTCGCGGTCAAGGTGACCAGGGACGCCGCCGCCACGCCGGACGGCGCCCGCCCGGGCAGCTTCTTCTTCGGCGCCCAGCACGCCCGCGAGTGGATCACCCCGGAGGTCACCCGGCGGCTGATGCACCACGTCATCGACCAGTACGGCGCCGACCCGCGGATCACCGGCCTGGTCGACACCACCGAGATGTGGTTCCTGCCGGTCGCCAACCCGGATGGTTACGACTTCACCTTCACCGACGCGCCCGGCGCCCGGTTGTGGCGCAAGAACCTGCGCGACAACGACGGCGACGGCAAGCTCACCGTGGCCGACGGTGTCGACCTGAACCGCAACTTCGGCTTCCGCTGGGCCTGGGACGACGAGGGCTCCTCGCCGGATCCCGGCAGCGAGGGCTATCGCGGCCCCGGGCCGGGCTCCGAGCCGGAGAACGTCGCATTCAACGCCTTCGAGCGCCGGGTCAAGCCCGAGCTCGCGCTCAACATGCACTCGGCCCAGCAGGTTCTGATGTACGGCGTCAGCTTCCAGACGGCCACGCCGTCGCCCGACGACGTGCTCTACCGCAGCCTGGTCGGGGTGCCCGGCAACCCGGCGGTGCCCGGCTTCCGGCCCCAGGTGCTCTCCGACATCTACACCTCGAACGGCGACTCGCTGAGCAACTCGGTCAACGTCAACGGCGTACCCATGATCGCCGCCGAGCTGACCACCTGCCAGGCCGCGGCCGCCTCGGACCCGGCCGACGAGTGGACTCCGGACACCTGCCCGAGCATCTTCCACTTCCCGGACGACGAGAAGCTGATCCAGGCCGAGTTCACCAGGAACCTGCCGTTCATGCTCTCGGTGGCCGCGTCCACCGCCGACCCGGCCAACCCGAAGTCGTCGGTCGGCATCGCCGCCACCCCGCTCGCCGCCCACCCGTTCACCACCTCCTACGCCGCCGGCGCCCCGCAGACCGTCGCGGTGACCGCGGCCAGGTCGCTGACCGGCCGGAAGCTGCACTGGCGGGTGAACGGTGGCGCCGAGCGCACCGCCGCGGTCACCGCCTGGCGTGGTGGCGAGGTCTACGGCGGCACCGACAACCTCTACTACGACGAGTACCGCGGCGCCGTCACCGGCGCTCCGGGCGGCGCCACGGTCGAGGTGTGGTTCACCGGGACGGCGCACGGCAAGCGGGTGGCCAGCGACCGGTTCACCTACACGGTCGTGAAGCCCAAGCGTGGTGACGTGCTGATCCTGGCCGACGAGGGCGCGCCCGCGACCCGCGCCAAGCTCTACGCGGATGCGGTCGGCGGGGCGCCGGTCTGGGACGTGGCCACCCAGGGCTCGCCGGACGACCTGGGCGTGCTGAGCCATTACCGGGCGGTCGTCTGGGAGGTGGCGGCCGCGGCGGCGGCCCCGGGCACCACGCTGGCCGTGCGGGACTACCTCAACGAGGGCGGCAAGGTGGTCAAGGCCGGGCGGGCCGCCGCGGCGCACGAGCCGCTCAACTTCACCCGGGTCAACGCCGACGACTTCGCCCAGTACTGGCTCGGCGTGGACGCCCCGGTCACCTCGGCCGGCGCGACCGGCTTCACCGGCAGCGGCGTGCTCCAGGGCGCGTCGGCGACGCTGAAGGACCCGGCCGGCCCGGTCACCATGTTCAGCGCGACCGGCGACATCCTGCCCGGGATCCCGCGCGTCGCCTCCGCCTCGGCGGGCGTCTACCAGGGGCTGCGCGGGCCGTTCGAGCCGTTCGCCGGCAACGGGCAGGCCGCGATCGCGCACCGCGACAACGCGTCCGCGCGGCTCACCCGCACGGTCGACCTGACCGGCGCCTCGGCGGCACAGGACCCGGCGCTGACCATGGCGCTCTCCTACGACACCGAGCCCGGCTGGGACCACCTGGTGATCGAGGCGCGCACCGCCGGCGGCGACGACTGGACGACGCTGCCGTTCACCGGTTCCGGCACCGCCGTACCCGAGGATTGTGCCGTTCTGGTCGACCGCCACCCGCACCTGGCGCACTACCTGACGCCCGACGGCCCGACCTGCGCCGCGACCGGCACCACCGGCGCGTGGCACTCGGTCAGCGGGAGCAGCAACGGCTGGGAGCAGGTCAGCGTCGACCTGTCCGCCTACGCCGGGAAGCCGGTCGAGCTGTCCGTGACCTACCTCAGTGACGGCGGCACCGGCGGGCGCGGCGTCTTCGTCGACGACACCCGGGTGGTGATCGGCGGGACGGCCACCGCCACCGACGGCTTCGAGGCGGACCTCGGCGGCTGGTCGGCGGCGGCGGGCGAGTGGGGCCGGGCAGGCGCGGTGCTGCGCTCGTACGCGGCGGTCTCCACTCAGCGCACGGTCACGCTGGGCTTCGGACTGGACGACGTCGCCTCCGGACCGGCCGCGCTGCGGTCGGCACTCGCCAAGCTCGGCTGAGGTGCGAGGGGCCGCGGTGCGAACGGGTCGCCGTACTCGCGCATCGCGGCCCTGGAGTGCACCTGCTGAAGCGTGCTCACCCGCTCGGACCGGCCGCGACCGAGGAAACTGACCGCCCAGTGCAGCACCGCGGTCACCCGGTTCTTGAAACCGACCAGGTAGAACAGGTGCACGCCGAGCCAGACCAGCCAGGCCGGGAAGCCGGACAGCCGCACGCCGCCGATGTCGGCGACCGCGTTGAACCGCGAGATCACCGCCATGTTGCCCTTGTCGAAGTAGTGGAACGGCTGCCCGTCCGGCTTGCCCGCGAGGCGGCGCAGGACCTGCTTCGCCGCGTGCCGGCCGCTCTGGATCGCCACCTGGGCCACGCCGGGCAGCTGCCGGCCGTCCTTGCCGGGCAACGCCATCAGGTCGCCGACCACGAAGATCTCCGGGTGACCGGGCAGCGTCGCGTCCGGCTCGACGTGCACCCGCCCGGCCCGGTCGGTGGTCGCGCCGACCGCCTCGGCCAGCCGCCCGACCAGCGGGGACGCGGCCACCCCGGCCGCCCACACCTTGGTCATCGCCTCGAAGCGCTCGGGGCCGCGAACCGTCACCACGTCGACGCCGGTCTCGTCCACCCCGACCACCTTGGTGTCCAGCTCGACCTCGACGCCGAGCAGGTGCAGGCGGCGCAGGGTGGCCGTGGACAGCCGCTCGTCGAAGGTGGTGAGCACCCGGTCGACCGCGTCCACCAGCACGATGCGGGCCTGGTGGGGGTCGATGTGCCGGTACTGGCCGGGCAGCGTCCGGTGGGCCAGCTCGGCGATCTGGCCGGCCATCTCGGTGCCGGTGGCGCCCGCGCCGACGACCACGAAGGTCATCCAGCGTTCCCGGGCCGCGTCATCGGTCTGCACGTCGGCGATCTCGAACGCGTTGAAGATCCGCGCCCGCAGCTCCAGGGCGTCGTCCACGCTCTTCATGCCCGGGGCGTGCAGGGCGAACCCGTCGTGCCCGAAGTACGACTGGGACGACCCGGCGGCCACGATCAGGGTGTCGTACGGAACCGTGTAGCTGACGCCCGGCCCGTTCACCAGGACCTGTTTGGCGTCCACGTCGATGTCCTCGACCCAGCCCAGCCGTACGTCGACGTTGTCCTGGCTCTTGAGCACCTCGCGAATCGGGGGCGCCACCTCGCCCTCGCTCAGGATGCCGGTCGCCACCTGGTAGAGCAGGGGCTGGAACAGGTGGTAGGTGGTGCCGTTGATGAGGGTCACGTGCACGTCGGCCCGGCGCAGCGTCCTGGCCGCGAACAGACCCCCGAAACCCGCGCCGATGATGACAACCCGGTGCTGTCCCACTGCGATCACTTCCTCGTCCGTATGTCTCAACACCATCAGGACGAGCGGGCATCTGCCGTCGTGACGAGACCTGCGTCACCGCGTGCGTCGCGTTGGCTTCACCGCTGGCTTCACCGCTGGCTTCACCGCTGGCTTCACCGCGTCAGAACAGGGTCAGGGGCTCGTCCATCGGGTCGGGATCGGGCAGCGGCTCCAGCTGCGGTACGCGCTTGCGCACCGCCTCGTGGAACTGACGCGCGAGGGCCGGGGCGTCGACGTTGTCCGGCGTGTGGATGAAGACGGTGGGGGAGCGGCCCTCACGCAGCCACGCCTCGCACGCGTCGACCCAGCGCCGCCACCCCTGTTCCGTCCGGGCCGGGTCGTCCCGCCCCAGGTAGCGGACGATCGGGCCGGCGGTCAGAGCTCGGGTACGCAGCGGGGTACGCGGCTTCTTCGTCCAGGCGTCCCGCTCGGCGTCACTGGTCGGCGGCGTCCGGAAGAACTCGGTGGTGTCGAACGGAACCCACTCCGCGCCGCCCAGGGTTCGCTCCAGGTCCCGTTCGGGCTGCCCGTCGAAGAACGCCGGGTCACGCACCTCCACCGCGTACCGATGGCCGGCCGGCAGCCCCCGCAGAAAACGATCAAGGGCCGGCAGATCACCCGGCGCGAACGAGGCCGGCAACTGGATCCAGAGCGCGTGCAGCCGCGGTCCCAGCGGCTCGATCGCCCGCAGAAAGGCCCGCAGCTCCCCCTCGGCGTGCTGAAGCCGCCGATCGTGCGTGATGGTCCGCGGCAACTTCACCACGAACCGGAACCCCGCCCCGGTCTGCTCCGCCCACGAGGCAACGGTGTCCCGCCCCGGGGTGGCATAGAACGTGGTGTTCCCTCGACGGCATTGCACCAGCTCGCGTACGACCGCAGCTTGTCGCCGTCCGGCATGATCCGCCCCTGCCAGGCCTTGTGGGTCCACTGGGCACACCCCACGTGCAGTCGCATCCGCCCAGGTTAGGCAGCGAGGATCCGGCCCGGTCGCGCGGCCTCGGTCCGAAGCCGGCTGGTGCCGCGCCGCCCGGCGGCCTCGGCCCGGCCCGGCAGGTGGTCGCGCGCCCCGGTCGCGGCGCCACGGGCCTGGTCCGTTTGCGTCTCCTCTTGGGTCCGGGGTGGGACCCGCCGCACGTGCTCACGGGCGCGGGCGGCGGGTACTCTCGCGCCATGGCTGAGGATGCCCGCCCGCCGGTGCCGCCCTTCGACGAGACGACCGCGCTGCTCAAGGTGCAGGCCGCCGAGGATGGCTGGAACTCCCGTGATCCCCAGCGGGTCGCTCTGGCGTACACGGAGGATTCGGTCTGGCGTAACCGCGACCTGTTCCTGACCGGCCGGGCCGGGATCGTCACGTTCCTGACCGCGAAGTGGGAGCGCGAACTCGACTACGTGCTGCGCAAGAGCCTGTGGGCCTTCCACGGCAACCGCATCGCGGTCCGCTTCCAGTACGAGTGGCACGACGCCGCGGGCCAGTGGTTCCGCAGCCACGGCAACGAGAACTGGGAGTTCGCCGACAACGGCCTGATGCGCCGGCGCGAGGCGTCCATCAACGACGTGGCCATCGCCGAGTCCGACCGCCGCCTCCACGGCCCGCGCCCCGACACCGAGCGCGGCCCGGGACACGAGATCCCGCTGCGCTGACCCGGAGTTCCACGATGCCGTCACGCCGCCTTCTCGCCGTCCTCATCCCTCTGCTGCTCATCACCGCCTGCGACAGCGATGCTGTGGAGAAGGCGACAGCACCCACGCCGCGCGAGGCGGCCGGCTGATCAGAACGGCTCATTCCAAGCAGTACTTGTTGTTCCGGTCGGTGACGGTGAAAGTGTATGACCCCGTGACCGCGTTGGATGTCTCCTTGACGCAGGTGTCCTTCTCCGCCGCCTCGCGATACTTCCGCTTCGAGAATTCCTTCAGGAGCGCGATCTCGAAGGCCGCCCCGGCGCACCAGTAGGCCGTCCCGGAGAATTTCAGCTTCGTCGCGATCTTGTCGCACGCAATACTCGCACCGGCGTCCTTGAGCAGATCCCAGAAGCTGGTGTCTTCATTGGCCTCGTTGATGATCTTCACCGCGTGTCGTGAGTAGTAACTCGAACACGACACGATGCCGCAGTTGTTCTTGAACCAGGGCTTCGGCTTCAACGGCTTGCAACCGATGTAGAGCGCGACGGCGTAGTCCTGCTTCTCCTGCGAGGAGGCGAATTCGCCGGGCTTCGGAGGGCACGACGGAAGGTCAGCCCTCGCGAGAACGCCGGCCGACGCGGAAGCGGGGCTCGCCGCGGCAAGGCTCGACATGCCGATCAGAATGACCCCGAAAAGCGCCACGATCGTCCGACGCATACATTCCTCCGTGACCAATTGCCGGGGCATATTCTCCCGGAAACGCTAACGCGGCCGGGGCGCCCTTTTCCAGATCGGGTCCGGAAGAATACCCGTCCGAGGTGCTTGTCGCGGTCAGTCGGTGTCGTCCTTGACCCGGGCCACGAGCTGGGTCGGGTTGACGAAGCGCAGGGCGATGACCAGCAGGACCAGCATCATCGAGGTGTAGATGACGGCCATCGCGTCGACCGACTGCTGGGCTCGGATTCCGGCCGCGGACATCGTGTAGTACAAGGCGACGACCAGGGTCTGCGAGTCGGGGCCGGCGGTCAGGAAGGTCAGCTCGAACATGCCGACCGTGCGGACCAGGACCAGGATCGAGGCGGCCAGGATGCCGGGCACGAGCAGGGGGGCGAGGATCCGGGTGAAGACCTGACGGGTACGCGCGCCGCACATGCGCGCCGCGCGTTCGATGGCCGGGTCGACCTGCTCGATGAACGGGGTCATGGTCAGGATGACGAACGGGATCGACGGGACCAGGTTGGCCAGGACGACGCCGGAGAGGTGGCCGGCGAAGCCGTACTTGTAGAGGACCGTGGCCAGCGGGATGCCGTAGGTGATCGGCGGCATCAGGATCGGCAGCAGGAACAGCAGGTAGAGCAGCCGGCGGCCGGGGAAGGCGCGGCGGGCCAGCACGTAGGAGGCGGGCAGCCCGACCAGCACCGAGATCGCCACCACCAGCAGCGACACCTCCAGCGTCACGGTCAGCACGTCGAACAGGCCGAACTCGCGCCAGGCCTGGCCGTACCAGTCGGTGGTGAAGCTCTGCGGCAGCCAGCTGTCGAACCATTGCCGGCCGAACGAGCTGACCAGCACCGACAGGATCACGCCGGCCAGGTTGACGAAGAAGAACGCGACCACACCCCAGACCAGCCACGCGCCGGGGGAGGCGATGATGCGCCGCTTCAAAGGATCACCCCTTGCCGGCGGAGGAAGTGCCGGTGTAGAAGCGGGACCGCAGCCCGAGCACCACGCCGACCACGGCCAGCTCGACCACGCCCATGATCACCGCGATGGCGCTGGCCAGCGGATAGTCGTACACCTCGTAGCCGGCGTGGTAGGCCGCGATGGATATCACGCGGGTGCTGCCGGCCGGGTCGCCGACCAGGATCGCGGACGGGAACACGCTGAACGCCAGCACGAAGGTGAGGCAGAAGGTGGTGGCCAGGCCGGGCGCGAGCAGCGGCAGGGTGATCCGACTGAAGCGCTGCCACGAACGGGCGCCGAGGGTGGCGGCGGCCTTCTCCAGGCTCGGGTCGATGCCGCTCAGGTAGGACAGGATCAGCAGGAAGGCGAACGGGAAACCGGTGATGACGAGGGAGAAGAACACGCCCCAGAAGTTGTTGGTGAGGCGGACCGGATCGCCGGGGAGGATCCGGTTGAACCAGCCGGTCGGCCCGAGGAAGTTGAGCAGCCCCTCGGCCGTGAGCACCGTCCCCAGCGTGATCGGCACGACCAGCACCGTGGTCATCAGGCGCTTGCCGCGGAAGCGACCCCTCATCCGGTATGCAATCGGCACCGACGCCGCCACGTTGAGCAGCGCGGCGGGCAGGGCCAGGCCGAGCGTGGTCGCGATGGTGTCCCGCTGATAAGGATCATCGAAGAAGCTCCGGTACGCCCCGAGCACGCCACCCCGGTCGGGTTGGAACGACAGGCCCACGCCGTACGCGAAGGGGTAGACGAAGAGCGCGAGAACGCACAGCAGAGCCGGCAGCAGGAGCGCGAGTTGCCGGTCGATCCCGCGTTCCGCGAGCCGGTGCCGCAGGGCCGTCATGCCGGGAACACCAGCACACGCGCCGGGTCGGCCACCACGGTCACCTGGTCGCCCGGCGCCGGCCGGTGGGCCGCCCGCAGGTGCAGCGGCACTCCGGCCAGGGTCCGCGCCTCGACGGCGACCTCGCGTCCCTGGTATTCGACGACCTCGACGGTGACCGGCACCCCGCCGGGGCCGACCGCGAGGTCTTCGGGCCGGATGGCCACCATGACGCTGGATCCCACCGGCAGCGAGGAGGCCGCCCGGAACGTGAGACCGGATCCTTCCACGGTCCCCTCGGCCGACACCTTCATCGGGAGCAGGTTGCGGTAGCCCATGAAGTCGGCGACGTGCGCGTTGGCCGGGAGGTCGTGCAGTTCGGCCGGGGTGCCGATCTGGTCGACGCGGCCGGACCGCAGGACCACGAGCCGGTCGGCCAGGGACAGCGCCTCCTCCTGGTCGTGGGTCACGTACACGGTGGTCAGCCCGAGCGTCTGGTGCAGCCGCCGGATCTCGGTCCGCATCTCCAGCCGCAGCTTGGCGTCCAGGTTGGACAGTGGTTCGTCCATCAGCACCAGGGACGGCTCCAGCACCACCGCGCGGGCGATGGCGACGCGCTGCTGCTGGCCGCCGGAGAGCTGCCCCGGCAGTTTCGAGGCGTGCTCCTCCAGGCGTACCAGACTGATCGCCTCGTCCGTGCGCCGGCGGACCTCGGCCCGCGGCACCCGCCGCATCTGCAGCCCGAACGCGATGTTCCGCCGGACCGTGAGGTGCGGGAAGAGCGCGTAGTTCTGGAACACCATGCCGAAGCCGCGGCGTTCCGGCGGCAGCGTGTCGAGGCGCTGGTCGTCCTGCCAGATGCTGCCCTCGGTGAGCGGGAGCAGCCCGGCCAGGCAGTTGAGCGCGGTCGACTTGCCGCAGCCGGACGGCCCGAGCAGCGCGATGAACTCGCCGCGCTGGATGGTCAGGGTCAGGTCGGTCAGCGCGTCCTTGCCGCCGAAGCGGCGCGTGACCCCGTCGATCCGGAGCGAGGAGAAGGTCACTTCTTCACCTTGGCGCCGCCGATCTCCCGGTCCCAGCGGTCGAACGCGGCGACCAGCGCCTTCGCGTCCAGCGGCACCTCGAGCGGGTTGGCGGCGATGAGCTGCTCGTACTCCGGCCGCCCGTAGTCGGCGAGCGCCTGCCGGCTCTCCTCCGGCGCCATGGTCAGCGGCACGTCCTTGACCGCCGGGCCCGGGTAGAAGTAGCCCTTGTCGTACGCCTTGGCCTGCTGTTGCGGGGTGAGCATGTCGGCGAGCAGGTTGAGGACCGCGGCCTGCTTGTCGACCGGCACGCCGCGCGGGATGACCGCGTAGTGCGCGTCGGTGACCCAGTGGAAGCCCTGGAGGGTGCCGACCGCGGCCTCCTTGGGCACGGTGCCGAGCACGCGCGGGTTGATGTCCCAGCCGGTGGTGCTGACGATGATCTTGGCCGAGCCGTTGGCCAGGTTCTTCATCGTCTCCGAGGTGGCCGACGGGTAGAGCGTGATGTGCTTGTTCAGCTCGGCCAGGTAGGCCCAGGTCTTCGACCAGCCGTTCACCGGGTCCTTGGGGTCGCTGTCCTCGAGCAGGTAGGGCAGGCCCATCAGGAAGGTACGGCCCGGGCCCGAGTTGGACGGCCGCGCGTACTGGACGGCGCCGGGGTTCGCCTTGGCGTACGCGAGCAGCTCCTCGGCGGTCTTCGGCGGGTTGGGCACCTTGGCCGGCAGGTACTCGATGAGCGGCCCGGACGGGTAGTAGGTGACCGTGACACCCTCGTCGCCGGCGAGCTTCTGCATGGCCGCGGCCCCGGGCAGGTAGGTGGCCATGCCGGGCAGCCGGGCCGCGCGGTCGGGCACCTTCAGCCACAGGCCCTGGTCGATCCCCGCGGCCAGCCCGTCCACGCCGGTCAGCACCAGGTCGATGTCGACCCGGTCGGCGTTCTGCTGCGCCTTGACCTTGCCGACCAGCTCGGGGGCGGTGGCCTTGGAGTAGGTGACCCGGGCGATCTGGTCGCTGTTGCGCTTGGCGAAGTCGTCGATCATGCCCTGGGTGAGCTGGAGGTTCCCGGCCACGTCGAGGATGTTCAGGGTGATCGCTTTCGACGGTTTGGCGGGCACCGGCCCGTCGGTGCTCCCGGACGTTCCGCCGGGCGCGTCGGGGGCGCCGCACCCCGCGGCGACCAGGAGAGCGGCGAGAACTGTGGTCCGGGTTGCCTTGCGGATGTCCACGGCCATGCGCAGAGTCTTCAGTCCATTTCGGAAAGATGTCAAGAGATCGACTACGGTGATTCTCCGGCGTATGGGAGCGCTCCCGGCCGTAGGGTGATGGCGTGACGGACGGACTGCCGACCTTCGGCGAACGTGACTGGGTGCCCTCGGCCGACGCGCTCCGGGAACGGCGACCCGACGCGGCCGTGGTCGGCGCTCCGTTCGACATCTCCACCACCTACCGGCCGGGCGCCCGCTTCGGCCCGCGGGCGCTGCGGGCGGCCGCCTACCACCCCGGCACCTACCACCTCGACCTCGGCGTCGAGCTGTTCGACTTCATCGACCTGGTCGACGCGGGCGACGCGCACTGCCCCCACGGCCAGACCGAGGCGTCCCACCGGAACATCGAGGCCAAGGTGGCCGGCGTCGTCGACCAGGGGATCTTCCCGATCGTCATCGGCGGCGACCACTCGATCACCTGGCCGTCGGCCACCGCCGTGGCCCGGAAGCACGGCTGGGGGCGGCTCGGGCTGATCCACTTCGACGCGCACGCCGACACCGCCGACCAGATCGACGGCAACCTGGCCTCGCACGGCGCCCCGATGCGGCGGCTGATCGAGTCGGGCGCGGTCCGCGGGCGGAACTTCGTGCAGATCGGGCTGCGCGGCTACTGGCCGCCACCCGAGGTCTTCGACTGGATGCTCGAGCAGGAGATGACCTGGCACCTCATGCACGAGGTGTGGGAACGGGGCATCACCGCGGTGCTGGCCGACGCGATCGCCCGGGCCGGCGACGGCTGCGACGCCATCTACCTGTCGGTCGACATCGACGTGCTCGACCCGGGGACCGCGCCCGGCACCGGGACGCCCGAGCCGGGCGGGATGACCGCGGCCGACCTGCTGCGCGCCGTACGGCAGGTCGCCCTGGAGACGCCCTTGGTCGCGATGGACGTGGTCGAGGTGTCCCCGCCGTACGATCACGCCGATCTGACCGTCAACAACGCTCATCGGGTGGTCTTCGAGGTGCTCGGCGGCCTGGCCTACAAGACGCGGGCGCGGCAGGGCGGGTCACCGACCCGCCCGGGGATCACGCCGGACGCCTCGCGCCTGCGCTACCCGCCTGATTGATCTTGCCCGCGATCGTGCCCAGCCGCTCGACGTCGTCCGGCGTGAGCGCGTCGAACACCCGGCGGCGCACCTCGGCCACGTGACCGGGCGCCGCCGCCTCCAGGGTGGACAGGCCCAGGTCGGTCAGCTTGGCGATCTGCCCGCGCCGGTCGGTCGAGCACGCCTGCCGGCACACCCAGCCCTTCTGCTCCAGCGCGGCCACCGCGTGGGACAGCCGGCTGCTGGTGGTGCCGGTGTGGCGGGCCAGGTCGGTCATCCGCATGGCCCGGCCCGGCCGGTCGCTCAGCATCGCCAGGATCTGGTAGTACGCGTGCGGGATCCCGGTCTCCTCGCGCAGCTGCCGGTCGAGCGCGGCCGGCAGGAGCATCAACATCTGCACGAGCTCGAGCCAGGTCGCCTGTTCGGCCGGGTCAAGCCAGCGCGGCTCGTTCATCACACTCCCGCTTCAGCAGGTGCGCGTTCACCGCGGCCACCCGGTCGCTCAGGTCGGACCGCTCGACCACGTCGATCCCGTTGGCCCGCAACGTCTCCAGCCCCGTGCAGTCGGCGAAGAGCTCCGGCTCGCGCATCGCGAAGACCACCCGTCTGAGGCCGACGTTCACGATCAAGTTCGTGCAGGGGTACGGTCGGGAGCGCCGCATCGTGCACGGTTCGAGCGAGCTGTAGATCGTGGCGCCGGCCAGGTCACCCTCGGCCTTGGCCAGCGCGACCTCCTCGGCGTGGTTGTGGTCGTCGCCCTCGCCGGTGTAGCCGGTGGCGATCACCCGGCCGTCGGCGCCGACGATGATCGCCCCGACGGCGTAGTGGGCCGGGGAGGGCGGGGAGAGGCGCGACAGGTCGATCGCGGCGCTCAGCCAGTGGTGGTCGTCGTGGCGCATGGTGGTCAGCCGGCCAGGTCGAGCGTGTGGTGGGTGTGGTCGCGCTTGGCGGTCAGGTAGCGCACGTTCGAGGCCGACACGTGCACGCCGGTCGGCACCTGCTCGTCGACCGTGAGCCCGAGCGCGCCGAGCTGGGCCGCCTTGTCCGGGTTGTTGCTGAGCAGCCGGAGGTTCGTCACGCCGAGCGCCGTCAGCATCTGGGCCGCCGCGGTGTAGTCCCGTTCGTCCTCGCCGTGGCCGAGCGCCAGGTTGGCCTGGTAGGTGTCCAGGCCGGTGTCCTGCAGCGCGTACGCGTCGAGCTTGGCGTAGAGCCCGATGCCGCGGCCCTCCTGACGCAGGTAGAGCAGGAAGCCGCCGGCCTCGGTGATCCGCTCGGCCGCCTCGCGCAGCTGCGGACCGCAGTCGCAGCGCCGGCTGCCGAAGACGTCGCCGGTGAGGCACTCGCTGTGCGGCCGGACGAGCGGGTGGCCGGCAAGCGCGCCACGCCAGTCGCCCAGCCCGAGCGCGAGGTGTTCCTTGCCGTCGACCAGGCCGGTGAAGGTGAAGACGTCGGCGCTGGTGGCGTACCCGTCGGGGAATTCCAGCGGCACCACGACGCGGGTGCGCACCGCGGCGGCGGGAACGGTCAGCACGTCCGTCATCGTGACTCCCAGGTTGTTGACGTATCAGCGACAACACTCGACCTATCTTGCTGAAACTTCAACAACACCGTCGGTGTCGCTGATCACAGGTTGACCCATAGTCAACTGATCTTTATATTGCCTGGCATGGGGAAGCCGATGCGTGAGCCGACCTTCTGGATCCTCACCGCGCTGGCCGAGCGGGCCCGACATGGGTACGGCGTGATCCAAGAGGTCGCCCGCCTGTCCGACGGCCAGGTCACCCTGCTGGCCGGCACGCTCTACGCGGCGCTCGACCGGCTGGCCGCCGAGGGCCTGGTCGAGGTCGACCATGACGAGGTCGTCGACGGGCGGACCCGCCGCTACTACCGCCTCGCCGACGCCGGGGCGTCCGCGCTGGCCGCCGAGTCGTCCCGATTGCAGAAGAACGCCCAGACCGCGGTGGCCCAGTTGCGGACGCGGCCTCAGCTGGGTACGGCGTGAGCGGGCTCGAGCGGCGGTACCGGCGGCTGCTCCGGGCGTACCCGAAAGGGCCGCGCCGCGACGAATTGCTCGACACCCTCCTGGCCGCGGCCCCACCCGGCCGGCCGCGGCCCACCCCGGCCGAAACCCTCGACCTCGTCCGGCACGGCGCCCGCGCCCGGCTCGGCCGCCCGGCCGGCCGCTGGGTGGTGGTCACGGCGGTGCTGGTCGCGCTGACCATCGGGTACGCCGGAGCCGCCTTCGCCGCGCGGATCACCTGGACCGCCGTCCCCGGCTACCCGACCGGCGCCCGCCTGGCCGAGATCACCGGAACCGTGTTCCCCGGCGCGCCGATCGACGGCTACCGCAGCGACGACGGCCTGTTCCTGGGGATCTCCGAGCAGAGCTTCACCGAGCAGCTCTTCCTCGGTCGCAACGAAGACTTCGAATACGCCACGTACGACTTCGGCCCGGTCGGCGGCAACTACGTGCCCGGCGAATACCACCGGTTCACCGACGAGGCGGTCGTCCGGCTGGAGCGGGCCGGCTGGACCGTGCACGACGTGTGGCCGACCGGCAACACCTGGATCGCCACCGGCGAACTCGACGAGAGCGGCCGCGCCTTCTGGGCCACCCGCGACGGCCTGAGCATGGAGTTCGAGGCCAGCACCATCATCAACACCGACCGCAAACCGCCCGGCACGTTCTACGCCTCGGCCACCCTGACCCGCCTGCCGCCCTGGTACGTCACCGCCGCGGCGGCCGTGGGCCTGCTGCTCGGCGCGATCGTCGGCTGGCTGCTGACCGGCTGGGTGAGCCGCCACACCGAACGCTCCACCCCCGGCGCCCGCGCGGTCAGCCACACCACCGCCGGCCTCGCGCTGATCATCACCCTGCCCCAGACCGTGTTCGGCGTGGTCGCCATGGTGGCCGAGCCGCTGGCGACGAGCCCGCCCTTCCAGCCGTTCTGGTCGCTGAGCCTCACCTACGGCTACGGCTGCGTCCTGCTCGGGTTCGTCCTGAGTCTGATCGCGGTGGTGACCGCCGCGCTGGGCGCCCGCGCGGCCGGCGATCCGGTGCACGAGACGTTCTCATAGGCCCGTCGCCCACGCGCGCAGGCGGGTCTCGGCCGGGTCGGCGCCCGGGATGCGCGGCGGGTGCTCGCCGGCGGCGACCACCCCGGTCGAGCCGTCGACCGTGATCACCGTGCCCTCCGCGAGGGCTTCGAGCGGGGCGCCGACGACGGCCGGTTTGCCCATCGAGCGGGCCACCACGGCGGCGTGGCTGGCCGGTCCGCCGCGGGCGGTGACCACGCCCGCCGCGGCGGCGAGGCCGTGCAGGTCGAGCGGGGAGGTGGTCGGGCGGACCAGGATGACCGGTCCCGTCATCCGGACCGCGGCGTCCGCGGTGGTGGCGACCCGCCCGGTGGCCACGCCCGGGGAGGCGCCCAGCCCCCGGGCCAGCGGCGGCACCTCCGCCGGCAGGCGCGGCACGCGGGGGAGCCGGTCCAGGTCGACCCGGGCGACCGCCTCGGCCCGGGTGATCAGCCCCTCCTCGGCCAGGTCGACCGCGACCCGCGCCGCCGCGTGTCCGGCCACGCCACCCGGCCGCACCTGGAGCAGCCACAGCCGTCCCGACTCGACGGTGAACTCCACGTGGCACACATCGCGATAGTGCCGTTCCACCCGTTCCAGTGCGGCTCGCAGGGAGGCCCAGACATCCGGCAGACGGGACGCCAGCTCGCCGACCGGCAGCGTCCGCTCCTCGCCGGCGACCACGGCGTCACCGCGCCGTCCCGGCAGGAACTCGCCGTACGGCCCGGGATCGCCGGTGTTGGGGTCCCGGCTGAACGCCACGCCTGAGCCGCTGCGCCCGTCCCGGTCGCCGTACACCATGGCCTGCACGATCACCGCCGTGCCGGCCTCGTCCGCGATGTCGTGCAGCCGCCGGTAGGTGATCGCCCGCGGCGTGTTCCACGACTCGAACACGGCCGCCACCGCATCACCGAGCGGTGGCCGCACATCCAGCAGCGTGCTCATCATCCCCGGCATCGACACCGCCGCCCCCGACCGCACCGACACGGCCCCACCACCCGCCGACCCGGCCCCGCCACCCAGCACCGCGGCCGCCTCATCCAGCCCGTCCGGCCGCCGCCCCGTGGCGAGATATTCCCGGCAGTCCGCCGTGCCGACCACAAATCCGTCCGGCACCGCCAGCCCGAGCCGCAGCAGCCGCACAAGCCCAACCGCCTTCCCCCCGATCACCTCCGCGCTCGCGTCAAGCCCCGCCTCCAGCCGCGCGATCACCGCGGAATCCCCAACGTCACCAGCAGATCTTCATGCAGCTGAAACCACACCCCGTGGTACGACTCGAGCTCCTCCGACACATACGCCCCGTCGCCCGCCCGCACCCGCCCCAACGCCACCCCGAGCCGTTCCCGATACCGCCCGAACCGCCCCGCCACCCCGCTCATCTCCCCGAGCAGCACCCCCGCCCGCCCGTCAACCTCAACCAGCCCGTCAAGCACCCGCCCGTCATATCCCCCGTCCCCGTGGTCATTGACGGCCCCGCTGCGCATCTGCCAAGCCGTGCAGAGATCCAAAACCTCAGAATTCAACCCCTCAAACCTCCGGTACGCCTCCGTGAGCAAGCGCCGAGCCCCCATCGAATCCAACTCCCGAGCCACCCACTCAGCATCCGCAACCTTGCCCGCCGCGCTGATTCCCCACCCCCCGAACGGACCCCTTTGATGCGTGACAAGCCCAGCAACCGCCAGCCCGAGCAATTCGCCCTCAGCCAGGTCTACATCGATCCCCGCGGCCTCAGCCACCCGCCCCACCGAGCTGAACCCCATACACCGCAACGTATGCAGCACTTCCCACCGCCCGCCGGTCACCGCCGCCCGTCCGCTCTGTAGTCGGCAACGGCCAGAGCGGCACCCCGCCCTTCAGCCCGCGCGACCATGTGTCGCCCCCGCACCCGCACCGCAACCTCGGCCTGTTCCGCCACCCCCACCCGAAGCGCTCCCGCAACCGCGCCATCGTCATCCACCACCACCCGCAACGCCGCCGGACCGCCCTTCGCCGCACCAGCCCTCACGGTCGCGTCGCGATCCGCTGAACCTCCTGGTCCCGCGCTGCGTCCCGTCGCGCTCCCGCCCGCCTCTATGCCGCCGCCTGCCTCTGTGCCGTGGCCTGCCTCTGTGCTGAGGCCTTCCGCTGTGCCGCCGCCCGTCTGTGTCTCGCCGCCGGGCTCGGCGGCGTTGGTCGGCGCGATCCGTCGCAGGCAGCGCGCCATGTCCGCGACCCGGAGGCGCACCAGGGCGCCCAGCTCGGCCGGCCGCTCACTGACCACGACCAGCGTGACCGGCTCACCCGACCGCACGGCCTCCTCGGCCGCCCCCAGCCGCCCGGTGCCGAGCACCACGATCAGCCCGTCCCATCGCCAGAGATCAACCTGGTCCCCGCCGACCAGATCGGTGAACGGCTCGGGCGGATCCCAGGCCCGGCCATCCCGCTCCGCCGGCGCCACGAACGCCCGATGCGGCGGCTCCCACGCCTCACCGAGGTCGAGCGAGGCCAGATGCCGGCCGGCCCGCACCACATCGAACGGATCACCCACCCCCGGCGCCACCTCGGCCTGATGACAAACCCCGTCGAGCAGCGACCGCACCACCTCGGCCAGCCGCACCAGCCGCCGCCCCGGCGCCCGCCCCTCCGGCACCCGTCCCTCCGGCACCCGTCCCTCCAGCGCCCGCTCCTCCAGCGCCAGTGCCAGCAACAGCCCTTCCAGCCGGGCCACCCCCGCCATCGCCGCGCGCTCCGCGCCCCCCGTCTCGAAGACGCCGGTCAGCGAGCGGAGTCGCAACCGCCCGTCGGCCGGCGCATCCGAGGTGAGGGGGAGACGTTCGAGCCAGATCCGCGCGAAGGCCTCAACCGCGTCCGCCAGATCACGCCCACTCTCCATCGGCGCGCTTTCCTCAGCGCCCTCGAGGTCGAGCAGAACGGCCAGGTAGAGCGCCCGCTTTCCGGGGAAGTTGGCATAGATCGCGCCGCGCGTCAGCCCCGCGCTCTCGGCGATCCGATCGACCCGCGCCTCGGCATACCCGTGCTCCGAGAACTCCGCCCGCGCCGCCGCCAGCACCGCCGCCCGCGTTCGCACCTGCTGTTCCGCCCGGCTCAACCGTGCCACCCGCCGCCCCTTTGCTCTGCGCACCTATACGCACCAGCAAGATACCGACGACATCTGAATACCGGCAACATCTGAAATGAGTCATGATCCTAGGATGCTCAAGAGGCTGTGAAGCCTGCGGCATTCCATCCGTTCGAGAGGGTGTGAAGGTCGAGGTCCAGATTCCGCTCGCGCCCGTCGTCGAGATCGTCTTCCCGCGGTGGAAGGCGCAGGTGCTGTGGGCGCTGCTCACCCGGGGCCGGCTGCGCTTCGGGGAGATCGCCCGTGAGCTGCCCAGGATCGCGCCCAGCATGCTCACGCTGCGGTTGAAGGAGCTGGAGGCCGACGGCTTCATCGTGCGGAACTGCTTCGCCGAGTCGCCGCCGCGGGTCGAGTACGCCGTCACCGACCTGGGTCGCTCGCTGAAGCCGATCTTTGACGACCTGCTGGCCTGGTCGGCCCGCCACCTACCGGAGGTCGAGGCCAGTCGCTCACGGCGGAAATGAGCACAAGCTGGATGGAACTGCGCGGCCGGAGCCGCACACGCCGAGGTGAGCGAGCGGCTGGGCCGAGGTGAGCGAGCGGCCGGGCCGAGGTGAAGGAGCGGCCGGGCGGAGGGCGGAGGTGAGGAACGGCTCGGCGGAGGGCGGAGGTCGCGCGGATTGCTCACGGCGTACCTCGGAATCGGGTTGAAAGAGCTGGAAGGGCTGGATCGATATGCGGGCTTGGTGTTCGATTATCGGATGGCTTACTACCGGCAGGTGGGTAGCGTCCCGCCCAAGCGGCACACCCAGCACCGCCGCCCGGACGGCGGGCTCTACTCCGAGGAGCTGGTCGGCGAGGAAGGGTTCTCGTCCGACTCGTCGCTGCTCTATCACCGTGGCATCCCGTCGTCGCTGGTCGGCGCGCGGGCTTGGGAGTTGCCCGACCAGTCGCTGACGCCCAATCAGCCGTTGCTGCCGCGGCACCTCAAGTTGCATGACCTGTTCCCCAAGCCGGATGGGGACGCGGTGACGGGGCGCCGGCTTGTGCTGGGCAACGCGGACGTGCGGATCTCGTACTCGATCAGTGACCGTCCCTCGCCCTACTACCGCAACGCGACCGGGGACGAGTGTGTGTTCGTCGAGCGGGGGGCCGCGACCGTGGAGACCGTGTTCGGGGCGCTGGACGTGGTCAAGAACGACTACATCGTCATTCCGCGCAACACGACCCACCGCTGGCTGCCCAAGGACGAGGAGCCGCTGCGTACGTACGCGATCGAAGCGAACTCACACATCGCACCGCCCAAGCGCTACCTCTCCCGTTACGGCCAGTTCCTGGAGCACTCGCCCTACTGCGAGCGGGACCTGCGCGCCCCGGCCGAGCCGCTGCTGGCCGAGGGGAGCGACGTGGAGATCTACGTCAAGCACCGTGGCGACGGGCCGGGCGGGCTGGCCGGCACCGTCCACGTCGTGCCGGAGCACCCGTTCGACGTGGTCGGCTGGGACGGCTGCCTGTACCCGTACACCTTCAATCTCGCCGATTTCGAACCGATCACCGGGCGCGTGCACCAGCCGCCGCCGGTGCACCAGGTGTTCGAGGGCGCCAACTTCGTGATCTGCAACTTCCTGCCGCGCAAGGTCGACTACCACCCGCTGGCGATCCCGGTGCCGTACTACCACTCGAACGTCGACTCGGACGAGGTGATGTTCTACGTGGACGGGGACTACGAGGCGCGCAAGGGCTCCGGCATCGGTCAGGGGTCGATCTCGCTGCATCCGGGCGGGCACTCGCACGGGCCGCAGCCGGGGGCGGTCGAGAACTCGCTGGGCGCGGAGTTCTTCGACGAGACCGCCGTCATGGTTGACACATTTCGGCCGCTCAGCCTGGGCGAGGGCGGCACGGCGTCGGACGACGGCAAGTACGCGTGGTCCTGGTCGGGGCGGGGGCCGTCGGCATGAGCAGCTGGCTCGATCTGCCCGGGGACACCGGGTTCGGCCTGGCCAACCTGCCGCTGGGCGTGTTCTCCGGCGACGACACGCCCGGGATGCAGGGTGGTGCGTATGAGTGCGCAGAGCAAAGGGGGCGCACGGGGGTGGCGGTGGGGGACCGGGTGCTCGATCTGGCCGCGCTCACCGGGGACCCCGTCCACGCGACGGGCAGCCTCAACGCGTTCCTGGCCAAAGGACCGGACGAGTGGCGGCGGCTGCGTCGGCAGCTGGTCGAGTGGCTCACCGATCCGGCGCGCCGGGGCGAGGTGGAGCCACATCTGGTTCCGCGCGCGAGCGTGCGGATGCACCTGCCGGTCGAGGTGGGCGACTACGTCGACTTCTACAGCTCGCGGCACCACGCCGAGAATCTGGGCCGGCTGTTCCGCCCGGGCCAGCCGCCGCTCACGCCCAACTGGGCCCATCTGCCGATCGGCTATCACGGCCGGTCCGGCACGGTGCAGGTCTCGGGTACGCCGGTCCGCCGGCCCCGTGGCCAGCAGAAGGACGGCGCGTTCGGCCCGTCGCGGCGGCTGGACATCGAGGCCGAGGTCGGGTTCGTCGTGGGGGCGCCGTCGCGGCTGGGCGAGCCGGTGCCGGTCGGCGCGTTCCCGGAGCACGTCTTCGGGGTGTGCCTGGTCAACGACTGGTCGGCCCGGGACATCCAGGCCTGGGAGTACGTGCCGCTCGGCCCGTTCCTCGGCAAGTCCTTCCTCACCTCGGTGTCGCCCTGGGTGGTGCCGCTGGAGGCGCTGGCCGCGGCCCGCGTGGCGCCGCCCGAGCGTGATGTGGCCGTGCTGCCCTATCTCGACGACGCGGCCGAGCCGTGGGGCCTGGACCTGACCCTCGAGGTGTGGCTCAACGGCGAACGGCTCTCGCGGCCACCGTTCGGGCCGATGTACTGGACGGCCGCCCAGCAACTGGCCCACATGACGATCAACGGCGCTTCGGTGCGTACGGGTGACCTGTTCGCCTCGGGCACGGTCAGCGGGCCCGACCGTGACCAGCGCGGCTCGCTGATCGAGCTGTCCTGGAACGGCGCCGAGCCGATCAAGCTGGCCGACGGCACCACCCGCGCGTTCCTGGAGGACGGCGACGTCGTCACGATCACCGCCTCCGCGCCCGGCCCGGACGGCGAGCGCATCGGCTTCGGTGAGGTGACCGGCCGGGTCGAGGCAACATTTTGAGTGATGAGGCGCCGCAGTCCCAGACGCTGGACCGTGGGATCCGGATCCTGGAACATCTCGCGGCCGCGAACGACGCGCGGACGGCCACGGCGATCGCGCACGGGCTGGGCATGCACCGGTCGATCACCTATCGGCTGCTGCGCACCCTGGAGGACCACCGCCTGGTCGAGCGTGATCCGGCCGGGCGGTACGGTCTCGGTCTCGGGCTGGCCGCGCTGGCCCGCGGCGTACGGACGGATCTGCAGTCGGCCGTGACCCCGCACCTGGCCGCGCTGGCCGCCGAGCTCGGGATGACCGCCTTCCTCGTGGTCCGGGCGGGCGCCGAGGCGGTGACCGTGACCAGCGTCGAACCGCAGGACACGCAGGCGCACGTGGTCTACCGGCCGGGGATCCGCCACCCGGTCGACCGCGGCGCGCCCGGCCTGGCGCTGCTCATGGCCGACCCGCCGGGCGAGACCGACCGGCCCGAGCTGGTCGAGGCCCGGCGGGCCGGGTTCGCGACCTCGCTGGGCGAGGTGATCGCCGGGCTGCGCTCGGTCGCCGCGCCCCTCGCGGTGGCCGGCGCCGCGCTGGCCGTGGTGTACGTGGAGTCGGAGTTCAGCCCGGAGCGGATCGGCCGGGCGGTGGTGGCGGCCGCCGGCAAGATCATCGAATAGGTTGGGGTCATGCCCGCCGCCGACCTGATCCTGATGGCCGACACGATCCACGCCGCCGGGCCTCCGGCGGGCGCGATCGCGATCAGGGGCGGCGTGATCACCGCGGTCGGCGACCGGTCCGACGCCCGGGACTGGCGTGGCCCGGGCACCGAGGTGATCGATCTCGGGCCGGCCACGATCACCGCCGGGCTGGTCGACGGGCACTTCCACCCGGTGATGGGCATCGGCATGACGCGGGGCGCCGACCTGACCCGCGTACGCACGCTGGACGATCTTGTCGTTGCTCTGAAGCGGGCCGGCGAATCCGTGGCGCGGGGCGGCTGGGTGGAGGGCTGGGGGCTCGACCCGAACGTGTTCGGCGACGTGCCGGTCACCCACGCGCCGATCGTCGAGGCGCTCGGGCCGGACGTGCTCGGCGCGATCCAGATGTTCGACGCGCACTCGGCCATCGCCAGCCCGCGGGCGCTGGAGCTGGCCGGGATCGGCGGGCCGCGCGGCTTCGCGTCCGGGGCGAGCGTCGTGTGCGACCCGGCCGGCCGGCCCACCGGGCACCTGCTCGAGATGGAGGCCGCCGCGCTGCTCGACGAGGTGATGCCGGCCGACGAGCCTTCCGAGCGCCGCGATCGGCTCCGTGCGCTGTTGCGGTCGATGGCCGCGAGCGGGCTGACCGGGGCGAACGCGATGGATTTCGAGGACGACTCGGCCGCGCTGTTCGACGCCCTGGAGGACGAGGGTGAGCTGCCGATCCGCTGGCGGTGCGCGCCGTTCGTCAACCCCGGCGTGGACGCGGACGGGCTGGCCGCGGTGGTCGACCTGCAACGCGCGGGCGGCCGGCGGTGGCGGGTCGACGGGGCCAAGTTCATGATCGACGGGGTCGTCGACGTGGGCACCGCGTGGCTCGACGAACCCGACTCCCACGGCGAGTGCACGTCGTCGCTCTGGCCCGACCCGTCGGCGTACCGCGCCGCCGTCCGGCAGCTCGCCTCGCACTCCGTTCCCATCGTCACCCATGCCATCGGTGACGCGGGCATCCGCTACGTGCTGGACACCTACTCGTCGGTGCCTCGCGTCTCGCCGGTTCCGTACCGCATGGAACACCTGGAGACCATGCCGTCCGACCTGGTCGCCCGGTTCGCGGCGCTGGACGTGACGGCGAGCATGCAGCCCAACCACTGCAGCCACTTCACCCGGGCCGACGGGCAGGACAACTGGTCCAAGCGGCTCGGCGAGACCCGGGCCGGCCGCGCCTATCGGATCCGGGACGTCCGCGACGGCGGTGGCCGCGTCGCCCTCGGCTCGGACTGGCCGATCGCCCCGTACGACCCGCGCGGCATCATCGCCTCGGCCCGTCTGCGCCGCCCGGCCGGTTCGCCGGACGTCGAGCCGATCGTCCCGTCCCAGGCGCTGACCGCGCGGATGGCCCTGGACGGCTACACCTCGGCCGCCGCGGCCGCGGCCGGGCTGGCCGACCGCGCCGGCCGGATCGCCCCCGGTTTCCAGGCCGACCTGTCGGCGTTCACCCTCGACCCGCTGACCGCCGGCCCGGACGAGTTCGCCGAGTCGCCGGTCCCGCTGACCGTGGTCGACGGGACGGTCACACACCGCGCCTGACGGTCGTCGGCTGGGCTTGGCGGTGCGCCTCTTCTACCGCAGGTCGTACGCGGTGCCCGACGTGGCCGGCTCATCGGGAACTCAGCTTGGCGCTCACGGCGACCGTCTCCTCCGTCTCGGCACGGCGGCGGCCCTCGTAAGCGGCGAAGGCGATCATCGGGTCGTGGTGGTCGTGTAGTGCCGTGGCCAGGGCCACGGCGTCCTCGAGGGCCATCGAGGCGCCTTGGGCCGCGGCCGGGACCGCGGCATGGGCGGCGTCGCCGGTCAGGACCATGCGGGCGTTGTGCCAGTGCGGGGTGGCCGGGATGTCGTAGGAATCGCTGCCCACGACGTCCGTGCCGGAGGCGGCGATGAGCGCATGGACGCCAGTGGCGTCGTCGCGGCACATCTGCAGGGCCAGGTCGCGCCACTGATCCGGGCTGAGCCCCGCTGCCGGTTGGTCGCCGTGGACGCGGGCGAACCACCAGGTCCGGCCGTCGCCGCCGGGCGCGGTGAGGCCGAAGAACGCCCGGCTGCCGCGGACCATGTAGTACTCGTCCAGGTCGAGGCCGGCCGGGTTGCCGGGCGCGTAGCCGTACACCACATGCTGCCCGGAATAGCGGGGCTCGGGGGCGTGGGGATCGATGAGCCGGCGGGCCCGGGAATGGACACCGTCCGCGCCGACGAGTACGTCACCGTTGGCTCGGCTGCCGTCGGCGAACCTGACCTCGACACCATCGGGACTGCTCGAGGCCCCGGTCATCCGCTTGCCGTGGTGCACCGGGATGCCTCGCGTGGTCGCAAGCTCTTGCAGCGCCCGGTAGAGCGCGGCGCGCGTGAGGGAGCGGGCAGGGCCTTCGATCGGCCGGTGTCCGAGCCGCCGGCCCTGGGCGTCGAGCAACGCCACCGCTCGCGCCGGGAACGACACCGCGTCCACCGCCTCGGCGGCGCCGATCTCCGCGAGCGCGGCCATGCCGTTGCGCATCACGGTGAGGAACGCGCCGGCATCCTCGCCGGCGGACGCGTGCGCCTCGTACACCTCGGCCTCGATGCCGGCTTCGAGCAAGGCGAGCGCGGTCGCGGTCCCCGCGACACCCCCACCGGCGATGATCACTTTGCGTACGGCCATGCACGCCATCCTGCCGCACCATCCACTGCCCACACCGCCCCGCACATACCGCCCTCGCACACACCGCCAGAGCCACCGGGTGACCGGGTGGTCGGGCGGGTCGGGCGGGTCGGGCGGGTCGCGGAAGCTGGCCACCCGCGCCGGGCGGAGAGCGGCCACGACGAGTAGGTAATTCTCGCCGATGCGGGCGAGACGGGTGCCTTGGCAAGATCGTCTGCGGTGTGCGGGGTCAGCCCCGCGACACGGTGGCGGCCAGCCGGCCGCCGTTCACCGCGGAGAGGTAGCGCGATGGAGAACGAGCAGCTCACCGGCGCGGCGACCGAAGGTCTGGGGATCGACGAGACGGCGCCGGTGATCAGTCGCCACAGCGTCACGGTGCACGCGGCGGCCGAGACCGTGTGGCTCTTTCTGACCGACATTGACGCGTGGACGACGTGGCTGCCGGAGCTTTCGTACGCGCGTGTGGAAACCCCGGGCCCGATCGGGCCGGGATCGGTGTTCCGGTGGTCCGTGTCCGGGCTGGACATTGTCTCGACCATCGCCGAGGTACGGCCGTACGAGCGCCTGGTCTGGTCCGGGCACGCCAACGGACCGGACGGCATTCTGGGCGTACACGTCTGGAACCTTGCTCCCGGTGACGGCGGGCTGCTCGTGTCCACCGAGGAGTCCTTCGCGGGCCCGCCGGTCGATGCCGATCCTGATTCCGTCCAGGCCGCACTGGACGAGAGTCTG
Organism: Actinoplanes sp. NPDC089786; assembly: GCF_040684855.1. Lineage (NCBI taxonomy): Bacteria > Bacillati > Actinomycetota > Actinomycetes > Micromonosporales > Micromonosporaceae > Actinoplanes > Actinoplanes sp. NPDC089786. Next base: position 201,957 of record NZ_JBFBGU010000007.1, on the reverse strand, counting down.
GCCACCTGGCTGCAACGGCTGAAGGACACCGCGGAGACCGACGCGCCTCCATCGCGATGAGAACCAATGAGAGGGAATTTATGACCGTCATCCGTCCAGCACCTGGGTCGGGCATCAAACGCATGCTGGTGGTCTCGCTCGCCCTGACCGGCGTTCTGGGGTTCCTGGCCACGCCGGCGCACGCCTCCGTTCAGGGCGGCGGCGCCAACTCCGGAGCACCGAGTTGCGCGGGACAGGGCATCGACCCGAAGGCGAAGATCCGCTACCGGTCCGAGGTCGTCATCGACGCACCGCTTCGGACCGTCTGGAATCTGCAAACCGACGTGGAGCGTTGGCCGTCCTGGCAACCACCGGTCCTGACCAGCAGGCGTCTCGACTCCGGTCCGCTTCGCGCCGGCTCGTCGTTCCGGTGGACGACTCCGGTGCCGGAGACGCCCCTCAATCCCGCCACCACTCTCGTGGTCACCTCCACCGTTCACCAGCTTCAGCGGCACAAGTGCCTGCGGTGGAGCGGCCCAGCGGTGGGCGAAGGACTGCTGATCGACGAGGGAGTCCACGTCTGGACCTTCACCGAGGTCAGGGGCCGGGTTCTCGTGCGTACCGAGGAAACCTGGAGCGGCCCCCAGGTCGATGCGAACGTCGAAATCGGCACCGCCGCTCTCGGAGCGGGTCTCGAGGCTTGGCTGGCAAACCTGAAGACCGCGGCTGAAAGCGAGTGCGGCCGGCACCGCCGCTGACAACGCTGAACCCCCGACGCCCCGCCACCGACCCCCGCCGGTGGCGGGGCCGGCCGTCTCTTCTACAGCTGGAGCTCACGGAGCTGGCGCCGCGACGTTATCCCCAGCTTCCGATAGATGTTGCGCAGGTGGGCGTCGACCGTGCGAGGACTGACGAACAGCAGCGCGGCCACCTCCTTGGTGCCCATCCCCGAAGCGGCCCTGCGAGCGACAAGCAACTCCCGCTCGGTCAGCGCGTTGAGCGGATCGGTCTCGTCGGCACCGGGATGCTCGTCGACGGCCGCCAGCTCCCGCGCGGCCCGGTCGCAGAAGGCCCGCGCGCCGACCGTCTTCAGCAACTCGTGCGCGGCACGTAGCTCCATCCGCGCCTCGGCACGGCGGCCCACACTGCGTAGCCACTCCCCATACAGCAAGCGAGCACGCGCGTAGTGTCCGCGTAGCCGGGTGTGGGCGAACCGATCGATCGCGCCGATGTACAGCTCGTGAGCGCCCAGGCCCGGCTCGAGCAGCGCTTGCGCGAGCAGGTTCGCGCCGACCGCCCACGACGTGGGGCTGACCCGGGCGAGATCCTCGAGCCAGGCGGCTGAGAGCTTGCCCTCCTCCGGCCGGCGGGTACGCACGGCCGCCTCGACGAGTTCACTGTGGAACCCGGAGACGACGTACGAACCCTGCTGCTGCCGATCTCGGGCGACCAGCAACGCGTCGAGCGCGGCCTGGTAGTCGCCGAGCCCGTTGCACAACACGCCGGTCGCGTGGAAGACGGCCGTGTACTCCACGCCGTCCCAATGGCGCAGCACCTCCCGCACCTCACCGAACCGTTCGGTGTCACCACGCCAGGCGGCGAGGGTCAGGTCCGAGCCGAGGAGATTGGTCGTGCCCGCCGCCTCGTCGACCGCGCGTGCCTCGATGATGCTGGCGGCCGCATCGTCGAACCGGCCGACCATCGTCCTGGCGGCCGCCTGAAAACGCAGCGCATGCGGCAGAATCGCGTAGGCTCCCTGTGCCCGGGCCAGTTCGACCTGACGGTCGGTCAGCTGCTCCATCGCGACCTCGTCGCAGAGGTCGGCGCTCAGCACGCAGGCGCGCTCCATCCACCAAGGATTCGCATCGGACGCCCGGGCCTGATCCTGAAACGCCTCGATCGCGCGGCGCATCTCGGGTGCCGCTTGGTCGACGGGCAACAGGTTCTGGGCAAGCAGGGCGTCGAGGAGAAGATCGACGACGCGGGGCGGACGCCGTCGCGGTACCCGCTCCTGGATGCGTAGGGCGAGACGGCGCAGCCGGCCAGGCTCATCGATGCTGAACATCAGGGAGGCGAAGGCCTCCAGGTAGATCTCGCGGGCCTGGTCGGGCTCGAGGCCATCGGCCGCGTCGGCAAGGGCGAGCGTCGCCGGGATACTGCGCGCCACGTGGTAGTCGATCATCGCGTCCAGGAGGCGCAGCTCGGCGCGGTCGGCCGTTCCAGGCGGACCCTGCCGAGCCTGATTGACCAGTTCCCGCGCGGCTTCGGGCGCCCCGGACTTCAACCGGGCTCGGGCGGCGGACAGCAACCGACCTGTCCGCCGCGAAGCGTCCGGCGTCAACTGGGCGGAGCGTTCCAGAAATGCCGATGCCGCGGCGAAGCCCCCACGTTCGCGCGCGCGGCAAGCCGACCTTTCCAACTCCGCCGCGATCGACTCGTCAGGAACGGCGACCGCGTTGGCTCGGTGCCACGTGCGGCGGTCCGCAGCCGTATCGGCACTGGTCGCCTCGGCCAGCGCCGCGTGTACCTGCCGGCGTGTCCGGGCATCCGCCGACCGGTACGCCGCGGAACGAGCCAATGGATGCCGGAAGTGCAAGCAGGGACCGGCCACCAGCAGGCCATCCTCCTCGGCCGGGGTGAGATCGGCGGCGTCCAGACCGAGAACTGTCATGGCCCGGCGTAGCAGCATGATGTCGCCCAAGGGCTCCGCCGCGGCGAGCGCCATGACCAGCCGGGTGCCCGCCGGCAACCGCAGGATCCGACGTGTGAACTGCGCCTCCAACGCGCCTTGCACACCACCCGTCACCACGTTCGGCAGGCCCAACGGATCCGCGTCCCGCGCGAACTCCACCAGTGCGAGGGGATTGCCGTCCGCCTCGGCGACAATTCGTTCCAGGACCGGGGCGTCGTGATTGGCCAGCGCTGACATGCGGAGCAGGTCAAGGGCTTCGCTGGCCGCGAGCCCGGCAACGGCGAGCCGGGGGAGGCGATCGAGCTCAGGAACAGCGTCGACTTCCCGGGCGGTGAACACCATCACGACCCGATCGGCGCCGATACGGCGTGCGACGAATGCCAGCGCCTGCCGTGACGCTCTGTCACTCCACTGCGCGTCGTCGAGCACGCAACACACCGCGACGTCCTGCGCCGCAGCGCCCAGAAGGCTCAGCACCGCCAGGCCGACCAGCATGGGATCCGGTGCGGCACCGGCGCCGAGCCCGAAGACCGTATCCAGTGCGAGCCGCTGAGTTGCCGGGAGCTCGCGGCGGTACTCCAGTACCGGAGCGCAGAGCTGGTGCAGCGCCGCATAGGGCAGCTCGCTTTCGAACTCGACGCCGCTCGCGCGCAGCACCCGCCAGCCGTCGAGCGACTCAACCGCGGCCCCGACGAGAGTCGACTTGCCGATGCCCGCCCCGCCGACGACAAGCATCGCGCCTCCACGCCCGCCCGCCGCGAGCGCGCCGAGCTCGCGCAACTCCGACCGCCGCGCGACCAAACGCATCCACACACCCCGTCCCGATGTCGTCTTCGTCGCAACCTTAACGTCGGCCACGCCCGTCAGCGATTGGCGCGGGCGGCATGACCACCCCCCATATCGTGGCACTGTCGGCAGCTACGCTGCGTCATGATCGGGACTTCGGGCGAATCATGATCTCTTGGTTCCGGTACCGAGGCAGCCGGTCGCGCTGCCAGAGGTCAGCAGGCCAACGACCGCCGCCTCGATGATCCGGACCCTCGGTTCCTCCCCGGCCGAGGTGTCGGCCTCGATAACGGCGTCGGCCCCTCGTGGCGGGTGGAAGATCGAGGGATCCATCTCACCTCGCTCGAACTGGGCGGCCAGCTGCTCATCCACCGTCCAGCCCTTCGACGCCCGCGCCCGGAGCCGTTCGCGGACGACTGCCTGGTCAGCGGCCACGTGAACAGCCAGCACCCGAGCGCCGCACGCGTGCAGCGCATCGACCAGATCCCCGGAGATCAGCGCCGACTCCACCACAAAACTCACCCCGGATGACGCCAGAAGCCGCGCGGTATTGACCATCACCCTCTCGGCTCGGCCCCCGAAGGGACCGCCGGCAAGGTGGACGTCCGGGTCGAGCCGGACGCTCCCATCCTCGGCCGCGCGAGCCGACGACAGCCCAAGACCGGTCTTGATCTCGTCCCGGGTCAGGAACAGCACACCAAGATGGCGTGCGGTCGCAGCGGCGACAGTGGTCTTCCCGGCCGCTGGCGACCCACACACGGCAATCACGACGGGCCTGTCGTCAGTCGGCATGCGGCGATCGTGCCAGACCGTCGCGTAACCGGCGGCCGGGCGGCAATCGTCAGCCCTGTTGGGCCCCGTTCAACGACAGCGCGCGGTCAGCGCCGAGATGAGGGCGCTGCTTCGTCAACCTCAATCGTCACACGGTGTCGATTCCGCCGCTCCCGTTTCACCGCTTCCACCGGTCGTGCACTTACATCAAGCGGTTTGTCGGCCTCATAGCGGCCGTGCGGTCAGCTGAATATACCTGGGTGAACCGCAACGATAGAAATGGCCCGAGCGACGCCCGGCGACGTTCGCCAACATCGACCCGGAACGAGGCATGAGTGTTGCGACCCGGACTCATCGCCGTTGCCTTGGCCGCCGCCCTGTGCGGTGCCTTGGGCAGTCCCGAGCCTGCCGCCGACGGGCGAGATGAAGCGCCGGTCGGTCCGGCCACACCGATCAACATCAGGGCAACCAGCGGAGGCGGAACCGACCTGTCCGACGACGAGATCGCCGAAATCATCAAGCAGGCCAACCGGCCGCCTACCTCAGCCGAGGCCGAAGCGGCGATCGACCGAACCAGGAAAAACTCCGCCCCGTCGCACTACTACCCAGGTGACGCACCGGACCCGAACCAAGAACCGCCCCCACTGGCCGGCAATGGGCCGTGACAGGGGGCTAAATCAGCGCCTAACACTTTCGTCCTTCTCGCATTGCATTCATCTGCCGCCGATAAGGCGCGACGTCGGGCAGCTCTTCGCTCACGGTGGTTGGTCGTTCGTGCTGGCTAGCGGTGATTGGCCGCGGCGACGGCTCGTCATGGAGGGTAGGGAGCGGCCTGTTGCGGCGTCGGCTGAGCCCTCCAGTAGGCCCGCCGACTCGTGTCGATGAAGCTAGCGGTTGGCCCATCGGCGGGTATCTATCCCTCGCAGGAGGCAGCCAACTCGGTTCCCAAACCCCTGAAGTAGGGCCACCCGGGCGTGCCGCCACCAAACCCGGCCAATCGCACCTCAAGGAATGGCTGAGCTGCGATCCAGGCTCGACCATAAGCAGATCCCCACTCTGCCACGAAATCGTCCTTGTTGATGTAGTTTTTGGCCACGTACATACCGGCGATGTCCAACATTGCCACAGCACGATTGATCTGGTCGAAGACTTCGGGCTCCTCCGCACGAAGCCTATTGACATCTGCCACGCTCTGAGCGCGGGTGAACAGTAGTCTCCTACCGCGTTGCAGGTCGGAGTCGACCATGCGCTCATGAAGTTTCAAGAAGAGGTCGCGGCGATCCTGCTTGCGCCGATCGCGGTAGGTTAATCCGGCGATGGTGAGAGCGGTGAGCGATATAAATACCGAGATCAAGGAGCTGACCTGCGAAGCAGTTCCAACGTCTTTCACGAGGCAAAGTTTAGCGGCAAGGAGCGGCTACGTTGTTGTCAGCGTTGCACTTTCATGCCGCGATGAGGGCGCGACCCGCGGTATCCGTCACGAGTTGAAGTAGGCCAGGACGGCCAGTACCCGGCGGTGGTCGCCGATCGTGAGCCCGTCGGTGGTCATGGTGAGCCGTCGCGCCGCGCGCCGCCCCGGCTTGGACCCAGTTCGACAAGGTTGCCGCGATGCCTCCGCCGTCTCCGATGTAGTCAAAGGTCCGATGTCTGAATGCTTCGGATAGTTAAAAACATTGACGGTGACGGATTGACGAACAAAGTCGTCCAATGTTAACTACGGGTCACGGGCGTGGGTCAGGCAGTTGCCGGACCCACGTCGACTGCTCGTTTTCGGCGGACGGGCAGGCCCCTGCCACGAGCGATCGAAGGGATCGTGTCGATGAAGGTGCGTACGCCGATCATGGCGGCGCTCGCCGCCGCCGTCCTCCTCCTCGCCGAGCAAGCGGCGTCCGCCCAGGCCTCGCCGGCCGACGCCGCGTTCAACAGCGGCACCGGCGCGCTGAACGTGAACTACGGCAGCTACCTGGCCAAGCACGACATCGTCTACAACCGGCCGAACTCCAGCCCGGTCCAGGGACTGACGGCCGGCACGTTCGCCGATGGCACGGGCGTGGGCCTGAGCCGCGGCCAGAGCGACCCGAACGGCTTCGGCTACACGTTCGCCGCCACGGTCGAGGGCGCCGGCTTCACGTCGCAGACCATCAACGGCACGCGGGTACGCCTGAGCATCGCCGGGGCGAGCAGCTGCACGGTCTGGTTCACCGCCGCCAGCCGCAAGAACGCCGCGGGTGGCAACTCGGTGCAGGCCGCCCGCGACCAGTTGAGCGCGGTCGACGGCTGACCCATCCCAACCGGTGGGGGCCTGTCGCGCCGAAAGGCATGCCCCCCACCCTCATCCCCCGAAGGAGCGCACCCATGCGCTGGAAAGTCCTGGCCGCAACCGTCCTCCTGGCCACCACGGCCGTCGCCGTCCCCGCGGCGCCGGCCACCGCCGCACCGCTCACCAAGGTCCTGGTCTTCTCCAAGACCGCGGGCTTCCGGCACTCGTCCATCCCCCAGGGCATCGCCGCGATCCAGCGACTCGGCTCGCAGAACGGCTTCAGCGTCACCGCCACCGAGGACGCCGGCCAGTTCACCGCGGCCAACCTCGCGCAGTACCAGGCCGTCGTCTGGCTCTCCACCACCGGCGACGTCCTCAATGACACGCAACAAACGGCATTCGAGGGGTACGTCAGCAGCGGCGGCGGGTACGTCGGCGTGCACGCGGCGGCCGACACCGAGTACGCCTGGACCTGGTACGGCACCACGGTCGGGGCCTACTTCCACTCCCACCCGGCGATCCAGACCGCCACCGTACGCGTGGAGGACCCGAACACCGACGCCACCGCGCATCTGCCGGCGGCGTGGTCGCGGACCGACGAGTGGTACAACTACCAGACCAACCCGCGCAGCGGCGGCGCGCACGTGCTCGCGACGCTCGACGAGAGCACGTACTCGGGCGGGAACATGGGCGCCGACCACCCGATCAGCTGGTGCAAGAACGTCGGCGCGGGCCGAGCCTGGTACACCGGCCTCGGGCACACCGACGAGTCGTACACCGAGGCGAACTTCACCCGGATGCTCCTGGGCGGCATCCGGATCGCCGCGCAGTCCGTGACCGCCAACTGTGGCGGGACGGTCAGCACCGACCTCGCCCGGGGGAAGCCCGCCACGGCGTCCAGCACCGAGGCGGCGTCCTACGGCGCCGGTAACGCGGTGGACGGGAACGCGGGCACGAGGTGGAGCAGCGCGTTCAGTGACCCGCAGTGGATCCGGGTCGACCTCGGCGCCGTCCGACCGATCAACCGGGTCAAACTGACCTGGGAAGGCGCGTACGGCCGGGCGTACCAGATCCAGACCTCGACCGACGGCAGTGCCTGGACCACCGCGGTGACCGTCACCAACGGCGACGGTGGGGTGGACGAGTCGACGCTCAGCGCCAACGCCCGGTATGTGCGGGTCTACGGCACCCAGCGTGCGACCCAGTGGGGCTACTCGCTGTGGGACCTGAATGTGTACGGGGCCTGACATGCTTCGACTTCCAGCCTTCGTGGCCATGCTCCTGGTTGCCGCCGGCGGCGCGGTCCAGACCGGAGCCGTGGCCATCCCGCCCACCGACTACCAGCAGGTCAGCCTGGCCAGTGGCAGCGCCGAACTGGGCGAGCCGATGAGCCTGGCCGTGCTGCCCGACCGCTCGGTGCTGCACACCGCCCGCAACGGCACGCTGCGGGTCACCGACGCCAACGGCAACACCAAGGTGGCCGGCGCCCTGCCGGTCTACACCAACGACGAGGAGGGGCTCCAGGGCGTCGGCGTCGACCCGGGCTTCGCCACCAACCGGTTCATCTACCTGTACTACTCGCCGCCGCTGAGCACCCCGGGCGGCGCCGCGCCGCCGACCGGTTCGCAGGCCGACTGGGACCGGTTCACCGGCCACCTCAACCTGTCCCGGTTCACCCTGAACGCCGACAACACGCTGAACACCGGCAGCGAGGCGGTCGTCCTCCAGGTGCCCAACGACCGCGGCATGTGCTGCCACGTCGGCGGGGACATCGACTTCGACGCGGCCGGCAACCTCTACCTGACCACCGGCGACGACACCAACCCGTTCGAGTCCAACGGGTACAGCCCGCTCGACGAACGGACCGACCGCAACCCGTCGTACGACGCCCAGCGCACCGCGGCCAACACCAACGACCTGCGCGGCAAACTGCTGCGGGTCAAGGTGAACGCCAACGGGACGTACAGCATCCCGGGCGGCAACATGTTCGCCCCCGGCACGCCGAACACCCGGCCCGAGATCTACGCGATGGGCTTCCGCAACCCGTTCCGGATGAGCGTGGACAAGGCGACCGGCGTCGTCTACCTCGGCGACTACGGGCCGGACGCGGGCGGCGGCGACGCCAACCGGGGCCCCGGCGGGCAGGTCGAGTTCAACCGGATCACCTCGCCCGGCTTCTTCGGCTGGCCGTACTGCACCGGAACCAACACCGGCAACGAGGTCTACAACGAGTGGAACTTCGCGGCCGGCACGACCGGGCCCAAGTACAACTGCGCGGGCGGGGCGACCAACAACTCGTTCCGCAACACCGGGCAGCCGACGCTGCCCGGGGCCAGACCGGCCTGGATCCGGTACGGCTTCGAGGGCTCGCCGCCCGAGTTCGGCGGTGGCTCCGAATCACCCATGGGCGGCCCGGTCTACCGCTACAACGCGAGCCTCGACTCGCCGGTCAAGTTCCCGCAGTCGCTGGACGGCAAGTACTTCGCCGGCGAGTACGGGCGCCGCTGGATCAAGGCGATCACCCTCGGCGCCGACGGCTCGCGCGGCGCCATCGAGGACTTCCCGTGGACCGGCACCCAGGTGATGGACATGGCGTTCGGGCCGGACGGGGCGCTCTATGTGCTCGACTACGGCACCGGCGCCGACGACCAGGCGCTGTGGCGCGTCGAGTACATCGGCGGCGGCAACCGGGCGCCGGTGGCCAAGGCCTCGTCCGACAAGACGTCCGGCCCGGCGCCGCTCACCGTCGCGTTCTCCTCGGCCGGCAGCTCCGACCCCGAGGGCGGCGCGCTCACCTATCGCTGGGCCTTCGGCGACGGCACCACCTCGACCGCGGCCAACCCGGCCAAGACCTACACCGCGACGGGTACGTTCACCCCGACGCTGACCGTGACCGACCCGACCGGGCTCACGGCCACCGCCAGCCTCGTGGTGACCGTCGGGAACACCGCGCCGACGGTACGGTTCACCACCCCGGGCGACGGCCGGTTGTTCTCGTTCGGCGACGCGGTGCCGTACTCGGTCACCGTGACCGACCCGGAGGACGGCGTGGTCGACTGCACCCGCGTCTCGGTCGCCTATGAGCTCGGGCACGACAGCCACCAGCACGAGATCAAGCGGCAGAACGGGTGCTCCGGGACGATGGCCGTGCCGGTCGACGGCGAGCACGACGCGGCGGCGAACATCTTCGGGTACTTCGTGGTCTCGTACACCGACAACGGCGGCCTCACCTCGACCAGCCGGATCATGCTGCAACCGCGGCACCGGCAGGCCGAGCACTGGACCACGATGAGCGGCGTCCAGGTGGCCGCACACGCGGCGGCCGAGGGCGGCGCGACGTCCGGGTTCATCGAGAACAACGACTGGGTCTCGTTCTTCCCGTACAACCTGTCGAACGCCACCCGGTTCGTCGCGCGGGTCGCGTCGGCCGGCGCCGGCGGCACCATCGAGGTCCGCAGCGGCTCGCCCACCGGCACGCTGCACGGCACGGTGACCGTCCCGGTGACCGGCGACTGGGAGACCTTCACGACCGTCTCGGCGGCGCTGAGCAACCCGCCGTCCGGCCCGGTGTCGGTCTACTTCGTGTTCAAGGGCGGCACGGGCAACCTGTTCGACCTGGACGCGTTCACCTTCGACACCGGAACCGCCCCGGCCGGCGGGGCGACGCTCAAGGCGCTGATCAACAACCAGTTCGTCAGCGCCCTTGGCACCACCAGCCCGCTGATCGCCAACCAGACCACGGCCGGGGACACCGAACGCTTCGACGTGGTCGACCTCGGCAACGGCGCCATCGCCCTGCGCTCGCGGGCGAGCAACCAGTTCGTCTGCGCCGAGAACGGCGGCGCCGAGCCGCTGATCGCCAACCGGCCGACGGCCGGCGCCTGGGAGACCTTCACCCTGATCCGCAACACCGACGGCAGCGAGAGCCTGCGGGCCACGGTCAACGGCAAGTACGTGACGGCGGAGAACTCCGGCGCCCAGCCGCTGATCGCCAACCGCGACACGATCGGCCCGTGGGAGAAGTTCGATTTGGTTCTTAAGATAGGACGTCTTCCCTTCTTCATGTCAGAAGAGTCTTGATTCGGGGGGTGTGGGGCTGGTAGACATCGGACCTATCGCTCCCACCCCTTCGAAGGATCCCGACATGAGACGCTCCCTCCTCGGCGTCGCCATGGCGGCCGTGACCGTCTTCGCGGCCGCCGGTTGCAACTCCGGCGACTCCTCATCGGCCTCGGGAAACGCGGGCAGCCCGCAGATCGCGGTCGACCTGCCCCGCGCCGACACCGACTTCTGGATCTCCTACGCCAAGTACATCCCGCAGTTCGCGCAGGAGAACAGCATCAACCTGATGCCACCGACCAACTCCCAGAACGACATCGCCAAGCTGGTCGCCAACGCCCAGGCGCTGTCCAGCCAGGGCGCCAAGGCGATCGTGATGGCCCCGCAGGACACCGGCGCCATCGCCACCACGCTGCAGCAGCTGGAGGTGAAGAAGATCCCGGTCGTCACGGTCGACACCCGCCCGGACAAGGGCAAGGTGTTCATGGTGGTCCGGGCCGACAACCGGGCGTACGGGCAGAAGGCCTGCGAGTTCCTCGGCGACAAGCTCAAGGGCAAGGGCAAGGTCATCGAGTTCCAGGGCTCGCTGTCGTCGGTGAACGGCCGGGACCGCTCGGAGGCCTTCGCCGAGTGCATGAAGAGCAAGTTCCCCGGCATCACGATCTTCGCCGAGCCGACCGAGTGGGAGGGCGCCAAGGCGTCCGCCGCGCTGCAGACCCGGCTGGCCCAGCACCCCGACATCAACGGCATCTACATGCAGGCCGGCGGGGCCTTCCTCGCGCCGACGCTGCAGCTGCTGCGCTCGAAGAACCTGATCGTGCCGCCGACCGACCCGAAGCACATCTTCGTCGTCTCCAACGACGGCATCCCGCAGGAGTTCGACGCCATCCGCAAGGGCGAGATCGACGCCACCGTCTCCCAGCCCGCCGACCTCTACGCCAAGTACGCGCTGACGTACGCCAAGGCCGCGGTCGAGGGCAAGACCTTCCAGCCCGGACCCACCGACCACGACAGCACGATCGTCGACGTCGGCGGCGGCAACCTCGAGGACCAGCTCCCGGCGCCCCTGGTCACCAAGGAGAACGTCGACGACAAGGCCCTGTGGGGCAACCAGATCGGCAAGTGATGGCCCTCGTCGAGGCCGCCGGCATCACCAAGCGGTTCGGACCGACCATCGCGCTCGACGACGCCGGGATCGCCATCGAACCCGGCGCCACGCACGCGCTGGTCGGCCGGAACGGCGCCGGCAAGTCCACGCTGGTCGCGGTCCTCACCGGGCTGCTGCGGCCGGACGCCGGCACGGTCCGCTTCGGCGGTGAGCCGGCGCCCGCGCTCGCCGACCGGGACGGCTGGCGCCGCACCGTGGCCTGCGTCTACCAGAAGTCCACGATCATCCCGGCGCTGTCCGTGGCCGAGAACCTCTTCCTGAACCGCCAGGCCGATCACGGCCCGATCAGGTGGGGCGCGTTGCGCCGGCGGGCCGGCGCGCTCCTCGAGGAGTACGGGGTACGCGTCGACCCGGCGGCCATGGCCGGTGACCTCGGCGTCGAGGCGCGGCAACTGGTCGAGATCGCCCGGGCGCTGTCCCACGGGTCGCGGTTCATCATCCTGGACGAGCCGACCGCCCGGCTCGACGGCGCGGCCATCGACCGGCTCTTCGACCGGATGCGGTCGCTGGCGGCGGCCGGGGTCACCATGCTGTTCATCTCCCACCACCTCAAGGAGATCTTCGAGGTGTGCGACACGGTCACGGTGTTCCGCGACGCCCGGCACATCCTGACCGCTCCGGTCGGCTCGGTCGATCACGCGTCCGTGGTGGCGGCGATGACCGGGTCGGACACCGGGCCGGCGGCGGTCGCGGCGCGCGGCTTCACGTCCTCCGCCGACCCGGTGCTGCGGTTGTCCGGGCTGCGGCTGGCCGGCGCGTACGACGACATCTCGGTCGAGCTGCGGCCGGGCGAGATCGTCGGGGTGACCGGCTCGGGCAGCAGCGGCAAGGTGTCGCTGGCCGAAACGGTCGGCGGGCTGCGCAAGGCGGACGCGGGCTCGATCGAGGTCGCCGGGAGAGTGGTGCGTCCCGGGGTTCCGGCGGCCCTGAAGGCCGGCATCGGGCTCGTCCCCGAGGATCGCCACCGGGAAGGCCTGGTGCCCCTGCTGTCGGTCGCCGAGAACGCCACGCTGCCGCTCACCGACCGGCTCGGGCCGGCCGGGACCGCGCTGCCGGCCCGGCGCACCGCCCTGGCCGAGGAGATGATCCGGCGCTTCGACATCCACACGTCCAGCCCGGCGGCGCCGGTCGGCAGCCTCTCCGGCGGGAACGCGCAGAAGGTCGTCCTGGCCCGCGGCCTGTCGACCGATCCGCGGGTCCTCGTCCTCATCAACCCCACCGCCGGCGTCGACGTGCGTTCCAAGGAGTCGCTGCTCGGGGCGGTCCGCGCCGCCGCCGACACCGGCACCGCCGTGCTGATGGTCTCCGACGAGCTGGACGACCTGCGGCACTGCGACCGGGTGCTGGTCATGTTCCACGGGCGGATCACCGCCTCCCTGCCCGGCGGCTGGGACGACCAGCAGGTCGTCGCCGCCATCGAAGGAGTGTCGTCATGACCACGGCCATCGCGGCCCGGGTGCCCAGGCTGGGGAGGATGCGCGACCTCGCGCTGGTCCCCGCGATCGTGGTGCTGATCCTGGTCGGTGCCCTGATCGACCCGGTGTTCCTGTCCAGCGCCAACATCGTCAACGTCCTCCAGCAGCAGACCGAGCTGTCCCTGCTGGTGCTGGCCGAGGCGATCATCCTGATCGGCGGCCGGTTCGACCTGTCCCTGGAGTCCACCGTCGGCCTCGCCCCCGCCCTCGCGGTCACGCTGGTCATCCCGGCCGCGAGCAACGGGCTGGGCACCGAGTGGGCGACCTGGCTCGCCATCCCGATCTGCCTGCTGGTCGGGGTGCTGATCGGGGCGTTCAACGGGATGCTGATCCTGCGGTTCGGGCTCAGCGCGTTCATCGTCACCCTGGGCATGCTGATCGTGCTGCGCGGCCTGCAGATCGGCATCACCGGCGGGCAGAACCTGTTCGAGCTGCCGACGTCCGTGCTCTACCTGGGCAACGCGGTCTGGCTCGGGCTGCCCGCCTCGATCTGGATCTGCGCGGTCCTCTTCGCCGCCGGCATCACGCTGCTCGGCTGGTTCCGCAGCGGCCGGGCGGTCTACGCGATCGGCGGGAACGCGGACGCGGCCAAGGCGGCCGGCATCCGCGCCGATCGGGTGATCTTCGTGGTGTTCATGGTCGGCGGCCTGCTCGCGGCCCTGGCCGGGTTGATGATGACGGGGAGGCTCGGCTCGGTCGCCGCGGCCCAGGGCCAGGGGATGATCTTCACGGTGTTCGCCGCGGCGGTGATCGGCGGGGTCAGCATGGAGGGCGGCAAGGGCACGCTCTTCGGGGCGCTGTGCGGCGTCGTCGTGCTCGGCCTGATCAACAACATCCTCACCCTGGCCGGCGTCTCGGCCCAGTGGATCCAGGCCATCTACGGCCTGATCATCCTGATCGCGCTGATGCTGGCCCGGCTCACCACCGGAAAGGCGCAGGACTAGGTGGCGCTCACCGACGAGGCCATCGGCCGGATCAAGGGGATGATCGTCTCCGGGGAGATCGGCCCCGGCGACCGTCTCCCCAACGAGGCCGACCTGGGCGAGCGGCTCGGGCTGTCCCGCAACTCGCTGCGCGAGGCGGTCAAGGCCCTGGCGGTCATCCGGGTGCTCGACGTCCGGCGCGGCGACGGCACGTACGTCACCAGCCTCGCGCCCGACCTGCTGCTGGAGTCGCTCAGCTTCGTCGTCGACTTCCACCGCGACGACACCGTGCTGGAGTTCCTGGAGGTCCGCCGCATCCTGGAACCGGCGGCCACCGCGATGGCGGCCCGCCGGATGGGCCACGCGGAGGTCGCCGTCCTGCGCGACCTGGCCCGGGGCCCGGCCGACGCGTCGGTGGACGGGCTGGTCGCCGCCGACCTGGAGTTCCACCGGCAGATCGCGGCCGGCTCCGGCAACACGGTGCTGTGCTCGCTCATCGACGGGCTGTCCGGGCCGACCACCCGGGCCCGGATCTGGCGCGGCCGCACCCAGGAGGGCGCGAACCGGCGTACGCGGGAGCAGCATCTCGCCATCGTCGACGCGATCGCCAACCGCCAACCCGACCTGGCCCGCTCCTGGGCCACCGTGCACGTCGCCGGCGTGGAGGAATGGCTGCGCCGCGCGCTGTGAAACGCACCAACGCACAGAGGAGTTCGATGAGCGCCCGGTTCGTCTCGGTCGACACGTACGACATCCGCTTCCCGACCTCGCGCGAGCTCGACGGCTCGGACGCGATGAACCCCGACCCCGACTACTCCGCGGCGTACGTCGTGCTGCGCACCTCCGCGGGCGACCTCGAGGGACACGGGTTCGCGTTCACCATCGGACGCGGCAACGAGGTGCAGACGGCCGCGATCGGCGCGCTCCGGCCGTACCTCATCGATCGTGATGTTGATCTGGTCCTGAACGACCTCGGCGGGATGTGGCGCGAGCTGGTGCACGACTCGCAGCTGCGCTGGCTGGGGCCGGAGAAGGGCGTCATGCACATGGCCATCTCGGCGGTGATCAACGCGCTGTGGGACCTCAAGGCCAAGCGCGCCGGGCTGCCGCTGTGGCAGCTGCTGGCCCGGCTCTCGCCGGAAGAGCTGGTCGCGCTGGTCGACTTCCGCTACCTCACCGACGCGATCACCCCGGCCGAGGCGCTGGGCATCCTGCGCGCCGCCGCCCCGGGGCGGGCCCAGCGCGAGCAGCAGCTGCTCGAGTCCGGCTACCCGGCCTACACCACCTCGCCGGGGTGGCTCGGCTACGACGACGAGAAGCTGCGGCGGCTCTGCCGGGAGGCGCTCGATGCCGGGTTCACCCAGATCAAGCTCAAGGTCGGCGCCGACCTGTCCGACGACCTGCGGCGGATGCGGATCGCCCGCGAGGTGTGCGGCCCCGACATCCGGATCGCGGTCGACGCCAACCAGCGCTGGGACGTGCCCGACGCCATCGAGTGGGTGCGGGCGCTGGCCCCGTACGACGTGTGGTGGGTCGAGGAACCGACCAGCCCCGACGACGTGGTCGGCCACGCCGCCATCGCCCGCGGCATCGCCCCGATCCGGGTCGCCACCGGCGAGCACGTGCAGAACCGGGTC
Source organism: Actinoplanes sp. NPDC089786 (assembly GCF_040684855.1). Taxonomy (NCBI): domain Bacteria; kingdom Bacillati; phylum Actinomycetota; class Actinomycetes; order Micromonosporales; family Micromonosporaceae; genus Actinoplanes; species Actinoplanes sp. NPDC089786. The sequence continues at coordinate 186,207 of NZ_JBFBGU010000007.1, read as the reverse complement.
GTGTTCAAGCAGCTGCTCCAGCTCGACGCGGTCTCCTACGTGCAGATCGACGCGGCCCGGGTGGCCGGGGTCAACGAGAACATCGCCATCCTGCTGCTGGCGGCCAAGTTCGGCCGGCCGGTCTGCCCGCACGCCGGCGGGGTCGGCCTGTGCGAGCTGGTCCAGCACCTGTCGATGTTCGACTTCGTCGCGGTGTCCGGCGAGATCGGCGACCGGGTCATCGAGTACGTCGACCACCTGCACGAGCACTTCGTCGATCCGGTACGCGTGCGGAACGGTCACTACCTGACCCCGCGGGCGCCCGGCTTCAGCGCGGCCATGCACCCCGCGACGCTGGCCGAGTACGCGTACCCGGACGGCCCGGTGTGGGTCACCGGCTAGATTCCTGACCATGGCACTGACGGAGCTCGGCTCGCCGCTGACTCTCCCGGAGTTCGGCTCGCCCCTGACTCTCCCGGAGTTGGGCTCATGGCGCTGACCGACGAGGCGATCAGCAAGATCAAGGGCATGGTCACCTCGGGGGAGCTGGGCCCGGGGGACCGGCTGCCCAAGGAGGCCGACCTGGCCGAGCGGCTGGGCCTGTCCCGCAACTCGCTGCGCGAGGCGGTCAAGGCGCTGTCGCTGATCCGGGTGCTCGACGTCCGCCAGGGCGACGGCACGTACGTCACCAGCCTCGCCCCGAACCTGCTGCTCGAATCGCTGAGCTTCGTCGTCGACTTCCACCGCGACGACACCGTGCTGGAGTTCATGGAGGTCCGCCGCATCCTGGAGCCGGCCGCCGCGGCGCTGGCGGCCGACCGGATGAACGCCGAGCAGATCGCCGGCCTGCGCCAGGTCCTGGCCGAGCTGGGCCCCGACCCGACCGTGGAGGCGCTGGTCGCCAACGACCTGGAGTTCCACCGCCAGATCGCCGACGGCGCCGGCAACTCGGTGCTGTGTTCGCTGATCGACGGCCTGTCCGGCCCGACCGTCCGGGCCCGCGTCTGGCGGGGCCTCACCCAGGAGGGCGCGGTCGACCGCACCCGCGAACAGCACCAGACCATCATCGACGCGATCGAGGCCCGCAACCCCGAGCTGGCCCGCTCCTGGACCATGGTCCACATCGCCGGCGTCGAGGACTGGTTGCGCCGCGCCCTCTGATCCAGGCGCGGCGCTCCCGGCTCAGGTCAGCAGACCCGGAGGTGATACCACGGGTTCACCCAGGCCCACCCGAAGATCTTGGCCGGCGCCCGGTCAGTCGAACGTCACGGTCATCGGGCCCTCCACCGTCACCGCCGCGCCCGCCGCGCGGATTCCGTTGCGGGCGGCGGTGACCGGGTCGGCGCCGGCCAGGGACGCGGCGATGAAACCGGCGGCGAAGGTGTCGCCGGCGCCGTCGGTGTCGATGGCGTCGACCGGGGGCGCCTCGATGTGTACGCCGTTGACCTCGGCGCCGGCCGCACCGTAGGTGGTGCAGACGACCGCGTTCAGCGAAGCCGGGTCCACGCCCAGGGCTTCGAGCTCGCCCTCGCTGGGCAGGCACACGTCGGCCTCGTGGAGCACGGCGATCAGCGCCGCCCGGCCGGCGGGCGTGAGCGCTTCCACCCGTACATTGGGGTCGACCGAGATCGTGGCCCCCGCGGCCTTGCCGCGCCGCACCGCCTCGAGCGCGGTGGTGGCCAGCGGCTCGCCGAAGATCAGGGCCGAGCCGGACAGGTGCACCCAGCGCGCCCGCTCGGGCAGGTCGCCCAGGGCCGACGACGGCACCGCGGCCGCCGCCGAGCCCACCACGCGGAAGTCGAAGGAGCGGTCCTCGCCGTGGTAGGTGATGTAGGCCGTGGCGGTCGGCCGGTCGTCGGACACGACCAGACGCGCCGCCGCGCCCAGCCCGTCGGCCATCACCCGGGCGTGGTCGTCCCGGCCGACGCCGCCCACGAACGCGACCTCCACACCGAGCCGGGACGCCACGTACGAGCTGATGGCGGGCGCCCCGCTCGGCCACGGCCCGGTCCACGGCCCGTCGCCCTGGCGCTGGTAGACGACGATGGCCTCACCCACGATCAACAGCATTCGCCCACCATCACATCCGGGCGAGCGCCTCGTCGAGGAGAAACGCCGGGCCTAGGGGTCGAAGGACTGGCCGCCGAGGACGCGGAGGAAGTCGAAGTTCCCGGCGGTCGCGGAGCCGGGCTGCGGGCGGAAGATGACCAGCCGCTGGCCGGTGACCGTGCTCAGGACGTACTCGCAGCGGACGTCGAGCAGGCCGGCCCGCGGGTGGTCGAGCATCTTGCGGGTCGAGGCCAGCGCCCCGACCTCGTGCGAGTCCCAGAAGCGGGTGAACTCCTCGCTCGCCTCGTGCAGATCGGCGATCAGCCGGGAGGCGACGCCGTCCCGTCCGCGCTGGGCGTACGCCGACCGCAGGTCCGCGACATAGCCCCGGCCGATGGTCTCGTGCTCGGCCGGCACGTTGAGCCGCCGCGACGACGGATCGGTGAACCAGCGCCAGATGACGTTGGCCTCCGGCCCGTCGGCGTCCGTCCACGAACCGAGCAGCGCCCGGCTCAGGTCGTTCTGGGCCAGGATCGTCGTCAGGTCGTCGATCACGTGGGCCGGCACCGTGGTCAGCGCGTCGAGCAGGAACATCATGGCCGGGTCGACGTAGCTGCCCGCCGCGTGCCGGGCCGGCGCCGGATGGCCGGCCAGCCGGAACAGGTAGTCGCGCTCGTCGACCGAGAGCCGCAGCGCCCGGGCCAGGCCGGCCAGCGTGCTCTCGGACGGATTGGCGGCGCGCGACTGCTCCAGCCGCTCGTAGTACTCGACGGAGACGTTGGCCAGCATGGCCACCTCCGTGCGGCGCAGCCCGGGGGTGCGCCGCCGGCCGCCCGGGGCCAGGCCCACGTCGGCCGGTCGCAGCGCCTCCCGCCGGTCACGCAGGAACACACCCAGCTCGTCGGCCATCGCACACCCTCATTCCTGGATCGAGGCCATGCCCATCGGAGCGTAACGGTCGCCCGCCGCGGCCCCGACCGGAACCGCCGCACTCAGCTCCGCGAGGGTTTCCGGGGTGAGGTCGATGGCCGCGGCGGCGACGTTCTGCTCGAGGTAGGCGCGCCGCTTCGTACCGGGAATGGCCGAGACACCCGGCTGGGCCAGCACCCAGGCGAGGGCGAGCTGACCGGGCGGCACGCCTCGCGTCTGTGCGATCGCGACGATCCGGTCGAGCAGGGCCAGGTTCTGGTCCAGGTTCTCGTCGGCGAAGCGGGGCGAGGTGCGGCGGAAGTCGCCGGCCGGCAGGTCGCGCGCCGATCGCACGGTTCCGGTGAGGAAACCCCGGCCGAGCGGCGAGTACGCGACGAAGCCGAGGCCGAGCTCGCGGGCCGTGTCGAGCACCCCGTTGACCTCGACGGTGCGGGTGAACAGCGAGTATTCCGTCTGCACCGCGGCCAGCGGGGCGACCGCGTGGGCGGCCCGGATGCTCGCCGGCGACGCCTCGCTGATGCCGAGGTGTCGCAGCTTGCCCTCCCGGACCAGGTCGGCGAGGGCGCCGAAGGTCTCCTCGGCCGGGACGCCGGGGTCGACGCGGTGCAGGTAGTAGAGGTCGATGTGGTCGGTGCCGAGCCGGCGCAGCGAACCCTCGACGGCCGCCCGCAGGTAGGCCGGACGGCCGTTGGGCCCGCCGACGATCCGGCCGGTCTCGTCGAGGGTGACGCCGCCGCCCTTGGTGGCCACGATCAGGTCGTCGCGGCGGCCCTCGAGCGCCCGTCCCAGCAGCTCCTCGCCGGTGAACGGGCCGTACATGTCGGCGGTGTCGAACATCGTGACGCCCAGGTCGACGGCACGGTCGATGGTCCGGAGAGCCTCGGCCTCGTCCGGCGTGCCGTACATCGCGGTCATGCCCATGGTGCCGAGGCCCAGTTTCGGTAGCTGCAAGCTCATGCCGATCACGATGCCGCCCCGATCGGCCGGGCGGGACGCCGTGGCTATCCCCGCCCCGCGAGGGCGACGTTAGGCGTTCCGACCTTGGTGACCGGTACGGCACACTGTGTGACATGCCGTACCTAGACGTCGTCGATCCGGCTTTCGCTTTCACCTCACCCTCTGTCTTCGCAGCTCAAGATGCCGATTGGTACGCCGACAGTCCACTGGGGCCGATCGTGCTCCGGTACGCCGAGGCGAACGAGCTGATGCGCGACCGCCGCCTCGACCACGGCGGTGACGACTACATGCGCCGCAACGGCATCACCGGCGGTCCCATCCACGACTGGTGGGTGCCGATGCTCGTCAACCAGGACGGTGCCGACCACCGCCGGCTCCGTGGCCTCGTCGGCCGTTCGTTCACGCCGCGCACCATCGAGGCGCTGCGGCCGTTCATCCGGGCCCGGGCCGAGGAACTGGCCGACTCGGTCGACGACGCCGACTTCGTCGACACCTTCGCCAACCGGCTGCCCCTGGCCGTGATGTGCGAGCTGCTCGGCGTGCCCGCCGCCGACTACGACACGTTCAGCGTCTGGACCAGCGACATCGGCCTGATCTTCGGCCTGGCCGCCGGCGGCGACACGGCCGAACGGGTGGAGCGTGCGGTCGCCGGGCTGGACGGCTACGTGGACGCGCTGATCGACGAGAAGGCGGCGAGGCCGGGAAACGACCTGATCTCCGACATGGTCGCCGCCTGGCGGGCCGACCGGACCGTCACCCGGGCCGAGCTCCGGAACCTGCTGGTGACCCTGGTCTTCGGCGCCCACGACAACACCCGCCACCAGTTCGCCAACCTGATGGTCACCTTCGCCGAGCACCCGGACCAGTGGCAGTTGCTCCGCGACCAGCCGTCCCTCGCGCCGCGGGCCGTCGCCGAGTCGATGCGCTGGCGCCCGTCCGCGGCCACGGTGTTCCGCCGCGCCGCCGAGGACTTCGAGTACCGCGGCCTGGCGATCGCCGAGGGCACCTTCGTGACGGCGGCCGTGACGACCGCCCAGCGTGATCCGCGCGCCTACCCCGGCGGCCGCGTCTTCGACATCACGGCCGTCCGCGAGGCCCCGCTGCTGCAGTTCGGCGCCGGCCCGCACTACTGCCTGGGCTCGGCCCTGGCCCACGCCGAACTGGGCGAGGCCCTGCCGATCCTGGCCCGCCGCTTCGGCGCACCGGTCATCGCCGGCGAGGTCACCTGGCGCCCGGCGATCGGCATCAACGGCCCGAACGAGCTACCGCTGCGCTTCGCCGGCTCCGACGCTCCCTGAGTCGCCGACGCGATCGGGTCGGGAGCGTCCATGGCGGCGCCGGCCGCCGTGACGGAACGACCATACTGGAGGCGTGTTCGATGAGTACCGGATCAAGCGGTGGGAGCGTCGGGGTGACGTCAAGCGGCTGCTCGCTGCGCTGAGCCGGGGGCGTCGCCCGGGGTCGGTCATCGCGGCGCTGGGTGAGGTCGGTGACGAGCGGGCGATCGGGCCGCTGCTCGGCCATGTCGAGCTGGCCGGCGCCATCGCCGCGCTCGATCGGATCGAGGGGCGGGGGCACCGGTTCTTCGTCGACGAGTTCATCGACGCGCTGCGGCGGCATGCCTGGCCCGGCCTCTCCCGCGGCGAGTTCGCCGGGGTCGCGGCCGGCGCCCGGCGGCTGCTCCAGCGCCGGGCGGGCGCCGACGACGTGCCGGCGCTGATCGGGTTGATGGACGACGCGAGCATGCCGTTCGACCTGCGGGTGGCGGCGATCAGCACGCTGGCCTCGATCGGCAGCGCCGACGCGCTGGCCCACCTGACCGAACACATGCGGCGCGGGCCCAAGGCGATGCCCGAGGTCTACCTCGCCCTGGCCGGGACCGGGAACCGGGCGGTCGTGGCCGACCTGACCGACTTCGTGCGGAACGACCGGGAGTTCGTGCCCGAGGCCTATCTCGCGCTCGCCTCGCTGCGCGGCCGGGCCACCGTGGAAGCGCTCACCGGGTGGCTGCGGCGGAGCTGGCACGTCACCGCGGCCGAGGTCGAGGCGCTCGCCGCCATCCCGGGGGTGGTGGTCGACGAGCAGCTGTGGGCGCTGATGTCCGAGCTGCCGGAACGCAAGGGTGAGCTGGTCGAGCTGATCGGCGCGGCGGCCCTGGCCCGGCGGACCCCGCCCCGGCCGCCGGTGCTCGCCGCCCTGGGACACCGGTCGTCCCGGGTCCGCCGGATCGCCCTCGAGGCTCTCGGGCAGGCGGCCGACCCGGTGCACTTCGAGCCGATCGCCGTCTGCGCCAAGGACGAGGATTTTCGGGTACGCCGAGCCGCGTTGCGGGCGCTCGACGAGTTCGACGACCCCCGGGTGACCGACATCCTGGTGGCCGACGTCACCGACCCGGCCCGCTGCACCTTCGGCGCGGCCGACCTGCTCAGCCGCACGAAGCACCGGCGCGCGACCGGCGCCCTGGTCGCCTGGCTGCGGTCGGCCGGCAACGACCGGGCGCCGAGGCTCAACCGCGTCACCGTCCTCCGGTGCCTCGGCCGCCTGGGTGGCGAGGAGGCGGTGACCACCCTGCTCGAGCTGTTCGAGTCCTGGCGGCCCGCCGACCGGCCGCACGTCGCGTCGGCGCTCGGCTACACCGGCGACCCGCGGTGCGTGGAGCCCCTGCTGCGCGCGCTGACGGAGAAGACGTCGGCCGGGGACGACACGTGGCTGATCGTCAGCGCCCTGAGCGACCTCGGCGACCGCCGGGCCGTGCCCGCCCTGTGCGAGATCCTGTCCGGTGAGAGCAAACGCGAGGGCGACGGCGAGAGCAAGGGCGAGGGCAAGAGCGACGGCGAGAGCAAGGGCGACGGCGACGCGGCCGACCGGCCGGAGAGAGACGCCGCCGCCTACGCTCTGGGCCGGCTCGGTGACGTGAGCGCCCTGCCGGCGCTGCGCAAGGCCGGCGCGCAGGGGAGCGCCGACGTCCAGCTCGCCATCCGGCGCCTGGAACGGATCGAGAAGGTGTCCGCACCCCGGAGCTGAACCCGACACACCGGGTCAATCCCGGCCGGGCGGCAGTGGTTGACTGGCGCGATGCGGGCTGAGGACGGGGAACGGATCGCGGCGGCGCTCGGCGGGGCGGTGCGGAGGGCGACCACGCTGGCGGGTGGCTATTCGCATGAGACGGTGCTGCTCGAACTGGCCGACCGGAGGGTGGTGGCCCGGTTCGGCGGGGGAGACCCGGCGATCGAGGCCGCGGTGATGCGGCTGGCGCCCGTACCCGTGCCTGAGGTTCTGCTCGTCGAAGCGGACGCCATGGCCATCGCGTTCGTCGAGGGAACGGTGCTGAGCCGGGTCCTCGAGGAGCGGCCGGACGACGCGGAGGGGCTCGGCCGGGAGGTGGGGCGGGTGATCGCGCGGATCGGTGACGTGCGCTTCGACGCGCCCGGGTTCTTCACCGACGCGACGCTGACCCCCGGAGCTCAGCCGCCCTGGTCGGAGCAGCTGGTGCCGTTCGTGGAGCAGTGCATGGCCAAGACCGAACGGCTCACGCCGGGTGAGCGGGCGGCCTGGTTGCGGCGGTGCGCCGAGCAGGCGCCGAGGCTCACCGCCGTCGAGGGGGGCGCGAGGCTGGCCCACGGTGACGTCAACCCGAAGAACATCCTGGTGACGCGGGGTGCGGACGGCTGGCGGGTGACGGCCGTGCTGGACTGGGAGTTCGCCTACGCCGGCAGCCCGTACGGGGACGCGGCCAACATGGCCCGCTTCGGGGACGGCTACCCGCCGGGATTTCTGGACGGCTTCGACGAGGCTTTCGCCGCGCATGAGCCCCGGCACCCGGAGTGGCGGGAGATCGGGCGGGTGCTGGACATGTTCGCGCTGTCGGATCTGGTCACCCGGCCGCCCGGCAACGACGTCGCCGATCAGGCGGCTGCGATCATTCGCTCACCCTGGAATGTCCATTTGTGAGTGAACGATTGAAGTTTGATCAAAGCCGAGCATAATCTGCGGCCAACAACGCCTAGTGCGAGGTGCCGCGAATGTTCACTCACCGAACAGCCCTGACCGCCGCGACGGTCGTCTCCGCCCTGCTCCTGTCCGCCGCCTGCACGGCCAAGCCCGCCACCACCGCGTCGGACAGCGGCGACGACCCGGAGAGCGCCTCGCTCACCTACTGGTACTGGGCCGAGAGCGACGCCCCGGGCGCCAACGACTGGATGAAGGCGCGCATCGCCGAATACACCAAGCAGCACCCCAAGGTGACCGTCGACCTGGTGCCGCAGCCCACCGACACGCTCATCGGGGCGTTCACCACGGCCGCGCAGACCAAGTCGGGGCCGGACATCGCCACCCAGTGGGCGACCATGCCGGTGCTCAGCCAGGCCTGGGCCGGCGCGGTCGCCCCGATCAGCGACCTGGTGCCGGCCACCGAGACCGCCAACTGGCTCAACACGCAGGAGAACACCTACCAGGGCAAGCTGTGGGGGATGCCGATCTACCTGATGGGCATTCCGCTGGCGTACAACAAGGATCTGTTCGCGAAGGCCGGCCTCACCAACCCGCCGGCCACCTGGGACGAGCTGCTGTCGCAGTGCACCGCGCTCCGCAAGGCCGGCGTGACGCCGTTCGGGATGGGCAACAAGGACGGCTTCTTCGGCGCCTGGTTCTTCTCGATCGTCGGCAAGCAGCGGTGGGACTCGATCGACGACCTCAAGCAGGCGATGACCGGCAAGACCCCGTTCGCCGATCCGAAGGTCAGTGGCTTCTACGAGGCGCTGGCCCAGCTGAAGAAGCAGAACTGCCTCAACGACGACATCGCCTCGCTCACGCTCGACCAGGGCATGCAGAAGTTCGGCGCGGGTCAGGCCGCGATGGCCTGGGGCACGGACGGCCTGGTCTCCGGCTGGGCGAAGACGCTGGGTACGGACAAGGTCGGCGTCGCCATGACCCCGAAGTGGGGTACGGGCAAACTGGCCGACACCCACAACACCACCCAGTCGTCGACCGCCTTCATCACCTCGTGGTCGCCGCACAAGCGGGCCGCGGCCCAGTTCCTGACCTGGCTCCACCAGCCGGCCAACCTGGCCTCCTGGTACGAGGCGACCAGCATCTTCCCGGCCGACAAGCGCTTCGACCAGGGCGCCATCAAGTCGGACATGGCCAAGCAGATCTGGGAGTTCGACAGCCGCCCGGGCGCGGTCTGGCCGCAGAACTACCTGCCGCCCTCGGTCGACTCCGACGGCAACGGCCCGGCCGGCCAGGTGATCACCTCGGGTGGCGCCCCGGCCGCGGCGGTCGAGGTCTGGACCAAGGCCATCGACAAGTGGCGCACCCAGCACCCGGAGGAGCTGAAGAAGTACACCGACTGGGTTGCCGGCTCGTGAGCAAGGGCCGCTGGCCGTACCTGTACATCCTGCCGATGGTGGCCGCGATCCTCTTCGCCTTCGGCTACCCGCTGGTCAGCGTGCTGCGCAACAGCCTCTACACCGGCTCGATCTACGAGCTGACGTACGTCGGCCTGGGGAACTTCCGGGCGCTGTTCGGTGACGACGTGTTCCGGACAGCGCTCGGCAACAACCTCAAGCTGCTGCTGACCGTGCCGGTGATGACGGTCGTGGCGCTGCTGCTGGCCGTGCTGATCCACGAGGGTGTCCGGGGTGGACGGTTCTACCGGGCGGCCATCTTCTTCCCGTACATCCTGCCCGCGGTCGGCACCGGCCTGGCCTTCTCGGTGTTCCTGTCGCTCAACGGCGGCCTGAACGGCGGGCTGCGCGCCCTCCATCTCAACGGTCTGGCCCTGGACTGGCTGGGGTCGCCCGATCTGGCCATCTGGTCGGTCAGCGGCATGGTGGTCTGGCAGCAGCTCGGCTTCGGGGTGGTGGTGTTCCTGGCCGCGTTGCTGTCGCTGCCGGCCGAGACGGTCGAGGCGGCCCGGCTCGACGGCGCCTCCTGGTGGCAGTTGCAGACCCGGGTCAGCCTGCCGCAGATCCGTCCGACCATCGAGTTCTTCGTGGTCACCGAGGCGATCACGGTGCTGTCGTGGGTGTTCACCTACGTGTACGTGCTCACCGGCGGCGGCCCCGGCAACGCGTCGATGGTGCTGGAGTTCTACATCTGGAAAGAGGGCTTCGCGCAGGGCGCCGTCGGGCTGGCCAACGCGGCCGCGGTGGTCGTGCTCGCGCTGGCCGCCGTGCTCATCGCCGCCTACCTGGTGCTGCGGCGCCGGTCCCTGTCCTCGGAGGGCCAGTCATGAGCCGCCTCAGCCTGACCGCACGGCAGGTGCTGCTCTGCCTGGCCACCGTGGCCGCGCTCGCGCCGCTGGTCTTCATGGTGCTGACCAGCCTGAAGACGTCGGCCGACTACACCGTCAACCCGGCCGGGCCGCCGGCCTCGATCACCTTCGACAACTACCGGCGGGCGCTCACCGACCTGCCGACCCTGCGGTGGATGCTCAACAGCCTGCTGGTGACCACGGTGTCGGTGGCCGCGTCGACGGTGGTCGCCGTGCTCGGCGCGTACGCCATCTCGTTCGGCCGGTTCCGCGGCCGCCAGCTCCTCCTCGGGCTGAACATCGGCCTGATCATGGTGCCGCCGGTGGTCCTGCTGCTGCCGGTCTTCGTCATCATGGTCAACCTGCGGCTGATCAACACGCTGCCGTCGGTGATGCTGTTCTACACCGGGCTGCTGGTGCCGTTCGCGGTGTTCTTCCTGACCAGCTTCTTCCGGTCGGTCCCGTACGACGTGATCCACGCCGCCCAGGTCGACGGCGCCGGCCCCGGCCGTACCCTCTGGTCGGTGATCTTGCCGTTGACCCGCCCGGCGCTGATGACGGTCGGTGTGGTGAACGCGATCTGGGTGTGGAACGAGCTGCTGATCTCGCTGGTCTTCCTGCAGGGCGAGAACCAGCGCACGCTGATGGGCGGGCTGTCCCTCTCGCAGGGGCGCTACGCCACCGACCAGCCGCTGGTCCTGGCCGTCGCCACCCTGTCCATCCTGCCGGTGGCCGCGTTCTACGCCCTGTCCCAGCGGTCCTTCGTCCGGGGCCTGACCGCCGGCATCGGGAAGTGAGAACCCCGTCCACACCTGACGACGGGCACCGATCGCTGAAGATCGGGCATGGAGGACGGTTACGTCCGGGCGTTGATGGCCGCGGTGAGCCGGTCGATGCCGATCAGGTTGAACTCGTTGCCGAGGGTGCGCATGATCGAGTTCTGGCTGGGCCGGTAGACGCCCTTGTCGAAGTAGGCGCCGCCCTCGAAGGCGCCGATCACGCCGCCGTCGGGGGTGGGCCGGCCCAGGTACGAGGCCCACTTGGCGGTGTCCGGGCGTTTGGTCGCGTTCGGCTCGCTGGGTTCGCCGCCGGAGTAGGTTCCCGGCCCGCCGTACTCGTCGGCCAGCCCGCCGATCGAGTGCCCCAGCTCGTGCACGACGATGTCGCCGGATTGCGCGTTGCCGCCGCTGGAGACGGTGACCGTGCCGCCCGACCCGCCGTAGGTGGTGCTGTTGACCAGCACGAGGGCCTGGTCGGCGCCGGGCGCCAGCGCCGCGTACGACCTCGTGACCGCGGTGTCCACGCAGATCAGCCGGGCCAGGTCGTCGCAGTAGAAGCCGCCGCCCAGCGCGGTGTCCTTGCGTACGCCGGGGGTCGGGTCGTTGTCCGAGCCGGACTGGTTCGACACGGCGTTGACCTGCCACACGTTGAACTTGTCCTTCAGCGTGCGGAACGGCTCGTACGCGGTGATCTGCGCCCACCGGGCGACCGCCTGGCGGTGGAACAGGGCCTGTTGACCGGCCGTGTAGCCGTCGCCGATGAACACCAGGTCGTACCGGTCGGCCGGCGGGCCGGTCTGCTGGATGGTCACCACCTCGGCGTCGGCGGCGGCCTTGGCCCGGGGGAGGTCGGCGGCCGTGATCGTGGTGCGGCTGATGCTGCCGTCGGGGGAGAAGACCTCGATGCTCATCGGCGCGGGGGCCGGCGGGGGAGCCAGGAGCAGGAGGATCGGGAGCAGGGGATGCATCGGCCCGACGCTACATCGATCTTCATGAATGTCAAACCAGGCGAGACCGCCGCAATGCACGCAACCGGCGGGCCTCGACGGGGTCGGCCACCGGGACCGCCGCGAGCAGTTCCTTGGTGTACGGGTGCCGCGGGTGCTCGTACACGTCGGCGGTGTCGCCCACCTCGACCACCGCCCCGCCGGACAGCACCGCCACCCGGTCCGCGATCTGCCGCAGCACCGCGAGGTCGTGCGAGACCACCACGAGCGTCAGGTCGAGCGTCGACCGCAGGTCCTCCAGCAGCGCGAGAATCTGGGCCTGGGTGGTGACGTCGAGCGAGGACACCGGCTCGTCGCACACGATCAGCCGCGGCGACGGCGCCAGCGCCCGGGCGATCCCGACCCGCTGCCGCATCCCGCCGGAGAGCTGATGCGGGTAGCGGTCGTACTCCCGGGCCGACAGCCCGACCCGTTCCAGCAGGGTGAGGACCTGTTCGCGCGGTTTCCGTACACCGCGCAGGTAGAGCGGGTCGGCGATGCTCTCGCCGACCGGCCGCCGGGGGTTGAGCGACGACAGCGGGTCCTGGAACACCATCTGCACCGACCGCCGGACGTCGGCGCCCTCGAACACGACCCGCCCGGCCGACGGCTCGACCAGCCCGACCATGATCCGGGCCAGGGTCGTCTTGCCGGTGCCCGACTCGCCCACGATGCCCAGCGTCTCGCCGCGCCGCACGTCCATCGTCACCCCGTCGACCGCCTTGACGACACGCCGCCGGGCCAGCCGGACATGCTTGCGCACCCCGTCGAGGCGCAGGAGGGGCTCGGCCGAGACGATCCGGGGCGGGTTCGGGTGGGGCACGGCCGCGATCAGTTCCCGGGTGTACGCGTCCCGCGGCGTCACCAGCACCTGTTCGGTCGCCCCCTCCTCGACGGCCCGCCCGTTCCGCATCACCACGACGCTGTCGGTCGACCCGGCCACCACCCCGAGGTCGTGGCTGATCAGCAGCAGCCCGGCGCCCGTGGTCGTGCGCACCTCGTCGAGCAGGTCGAGGATCTGCGCCTGCACGGTCACGTCCAGGGCCGTGGTCGGCTCGTCGGCCACGATCACCTCGGGCCGGCAGACGAGCGCCATCGCGATCAGCGCCCGCTGCCGCATCCCGCCGGAGAACTGGTGCGGGTACGACTCCGCCCGCAACGCCGCGTCCGGGATGTGCACCTGCTGGAGCACCTCGACGGCCCGCCGCCGCGCCTCCCGTCGCGTGGCGCCGGTGTGCACCCGGTAGACCTCGGCGATCTGGTCGCCGATGCGGTGGAACGGGCTGAGCGCGGTCAGCGGCTCCTGGAACACCATGGCGATCCGGGCGCCGCGGATCCGCCGCCACTCGCGGTCGGTGAGCGTGGTCAGGTCGGTGCCGCCGAACTCGATCGTTCCGCTCACCGACGCCGTCTGATGCAGGCCGAGCAGGGCCAGCGCGGTGGCGCTCTTGCCGGAGCCGGACTCGCCGACGATGCCGACCGCGCCGCCGGCCGGAAGCTCGAACGACAGCCCGTCGACGGCCTGCGTGTCACCGAACCTGATCCGCAAGTTTTCGATCTTGAGAGGCGCAACGTTTCCGCCCCCACCCCCGCCCTTGTGGGTGGGCGAAAACGTAGCGCGCGGCGGTGACGATTCTGGTGGGTTGTCCACAGGATTCGCGGTCATCTCAACTGCACCCGGGGGTCGATGGCGGCATAGAGCAGGTCAGCGACCGCGTTGGCGATCACGATGAGCAGCCCGGTGAGCAGCGTCACGCCGACGACCACCGGCAGGTCGATCTGGTTGACCGCCCCCACGAGCAGCTGGCCGATGCCGGGCAGGCCGAACATGGTCTCGGTGAGCACCGCGCTGGTCATGATCGAGGCCAGGTCGATCGCGGTCAGCGTGACCAGCGGCAACATCGCCCCGCGCAGCGCCCGCCGCCAGATGATCCGCCGTTCCGGCAGCCCGTAGGCGCGGGCCGTCCGGATGTGGTCCTCGGCCAGGGTCTCCTGGATGCCGGCCCGGGTGAGCCGGGCGTAGGCGGTCTGGATGATCGCCAGCGCCACCCAGGGCAGCAGCAGGTTCTGGGCCCAGAGCAGGGGATCGGTGGCGAACGGGACGTAGGCGGGGAACGGCAGCCACTGGAGCACGACGCAGAACAGCAGCAGGAGCAGCAGGCCGACCAGGAAGACCGGCACCGCGTACCCGGTCAGGACCAGGCCGTTGACCAGCCGGTCGAGCCAGCGGTGCCGGCGCGGCCCGGAGAGCAGGCCGGCGCCGACGCCGGCCAGCAGGGACAGCACCTCGGCGCCGATCGCCAGCGAGGCGGACACCGGGAGGCGGTCGGCGAGCAGCGATGTCACCGACTGGTCGGTTTCGAAGGAGTAGCCCAGGCAGGGCGCGGGACAGTGCCGGGCCTGGGCGCCGGACGAGTAGTCGCGCCCGGCCACGAGGCCCTGGAGGAAGTGCGCGTACTGCACGTGGGCCGGGTCGTCGACGCCCATCGCGTGCCGGACCTCGACCAGCCGCTCCGGGGTGCAGCCCTTGCCGCAGGTGAGCACCGCGGGGTCGGACGGCGCCAGGTAGAACAGCCGGCCGAGCACGGCGTCGGCCCACCGCCCGCCCAGCCCGGCGGCCAGCCCGGCCAGCAGGCCGATCAGCACCTGGAGGATCGTCGCGCCGACCGCGACGCCGAGCGACACCCGCGCGCCGTAGACGATGCGGGTGAACAGGTCACGGCCGGTGCCCGGCTCGACGCCGAGCCAGTGGTCGCCGCTGACGCCGCCGTACGGTCCGATGGGTACGCCGCCGCGCGCCGAATCGAGCAGGTTGTCGTGGTAGGTGGTCGGGTCCTGCCCGGCCAGGGCGGTGAGCAGCGGCGCCGACACGGCGACCACCACCATCACGGTGGCGATCGCCGCGCCGGCCACGAAGCCGCGGTCCCGCAACGCGACCGCGGCGCGGCTCACTTGACCGAGACCTCGGCTCCCCAGTACTGCAGCGACAGGGCCGGCTGGGTGGCCGGCTTGCCGGTCACGTCACGGTAGGTCGCCGAGTCGATCGCGGTCAGCTTCACGGTCACGCCGGCCTGCTTGAACGCCTCCTGGACGGCGGCGGCGGCCTTCGGGCCGAGCCCGTTGGAGTCGTCGTTCTCGTGGGCCAGCTCGATGGTCAGGTTGCTCTTTCCGGCCGCGGCGAGCAGTTCCTTGGCCTTGGCCGCGTCGCCCGAGGCGCCGGCCGGGAAGTAGTCGTACTCGTGGTAGCCGAGCGCCTTCTGCGGCGGCAGGAAGGTGGTCGACGGGCCGGCCACCGCGGTGCCGCCGAGCGAGTTCACCACCGAGGTGCGGTTGATCGCGTAGGACAGCGCCTCGCGGACCTTCTGGTCGTCGAACGGCGCTTTCCTGGTGTTGAAGGCCAGGTAGTAGGTGGCCGGGAACTCGCCGCGGGCGACCCGCTCGGCCAGCTCGGAGCCGGGCTGGAGCTGGGCCAGCTGCTCGGGGCCGACCGACGCGTCGGTGGTGACCGCGTTGGCGTCGGCGCCGGCCCCGGTGACCAGCCGCTGGTTGATCACGGCGGCGTCCAGGCCGGAGGTGACCTCGATCCGGTCCGGGCAGGCGTAGCGCAGGGTGTCGCCGGTGTTCTTCCAGTGCGGGTTGCGTACCAGGGTCAGGGTCTTCTTGGGCTGGTACTTCTCGACCATGTACGGCCCGGACGAGATCGGGTGGGCCTCGTACCCCACGCCGGAGTCCTTGGCCTTGGGCACCGGCGCGAACTGGGTGGCGGTGGCCAGGAAGGGGAAGTCGCCCTCGGGCTTGCTCAGCTTGAAGACGATCGTCTTCTCGTCCGGCGTCTCGATCGACCTGATGCCCTCGGGCTGCTTGTACGGGCCCTGGTAGGACGCCGCGTCGGCCAGCCAGTCGCGCAGGTAGGGCGCGCCGCCGGGCAGGTCGGGCGAGAACGAGCGCTCGATGCCGTACTTGACGTCGGCCGCGGTGATCGGGGTGCCGTCCTCGAAGAAGATGTCGTCCCGCAGCTTGTACGTCCACGTCTTGGCGCCGTCCGACGAGGTGCCCAGGTCGGTCGCCAGGTCGGGCGCGGGCTTGGTGCCGGCGTCGCCGGGCTGGCGGTTGCGGGTGGTGAGCGTGCGGAACAGCAGCGACGGGATGTTGCCGCCGCCCGAGGTGTAGAGCCGGGCCGGGTCGAGGTGGGTGATGCCGCCCTGGTTGAGCACCGTGAGCGTGCCGCCCTGACAGGTCTTCGGGTCGAAGGCGGCGGTCACAGACAAATCCTATAGGGTTACTAGGCGGGCTGGATCCAGTCGAGGGTGCGCTCGACGGCCCGGCGCCAGTTCCGGTATTCCCGTTCGCGCAGCGCCGGGTCCATAGTGGGCATCCATTGGGCCGCGCGGTGCCAGTTCTGCCGCAGCCCCTCGAGGTCGGGCCAGTAACCGACGGCCAGCCCGGCCGCGTACGCCGCGCCCAGCGACACCGTCTCGGAGGCCAGCGGGCGCACCACCGGCACGTCCAGCACGTCGGCCTGGAACTGCATGAGCAGGTTGTCGGCGGTCATGCCGCCGTCCACCTTCAGCGTCTTGAGGGTCAGGCCCGAGTCGGCGTTCATCGCGTCGACCACCTCGCGGATCTGCCAGGCGGTCGCCTCCAGCACCGCCCGGGCCAGATGGCCCTTGGTGATGTACGAGGTCAGACCCACGATCACCCCGCGCGCCTCGGAACGCCAGTGCGGCGCGTACAGCCCGGAGAACGCCGGCACGATGTAGCAGCCGCCGTTGTCGGCGACGGTCCGGGCCAGCGTCTCGATCTCCGGCGCGCTGGCGATCAGCTCGAGCTGGTCGCGGAACCACTGCACCAGCGACCCGGTGATCGCGATCGACCCCTCCAGCGCGTACGCCGCGGGGGAGCCGGCCACCTGATAGGCGACCGTGCTGAGCAGCCCGTGGGTCGACCGGACCAGTTCGGACCCGGTGTTCAGCAGCAGGAAGCTGCCCGTCCCGTAGGTGCACTTGCCCTCGCCCGGCGTGAAGCAGGTCTGCCCGAACAGCGCCGCTTGCTGGTCGCCCAGCGCCGCGCCGATCCGTACCCCCGGGAAAGCGCTCCTCGCCTTGCCGAACACCCCCACCGAGGGCCGGATCTCCGGCAGCATGGCCCGCGGGACGCCGAAGAAGGCCAGCGACTCGGCCGACCAGTCGAGCGTGTGCACGTCCATCATCATCGTGCGGCTGGCGTTGGTCACGTCGGTGACGTGCAGGCCGCCGGTGAGCTTCCAGATCAGCCAGGTCTCCATCGTGCCGAACAGCACCTCGCCGCGCTCGGCCCGCTCGCGCAGCCCCGGGGTGCGGTCCAGCATCCAGCGGACCCGCGGCCCGGAGAAGTACGTGGCCAGCGGCAGCCCCGAACGATCATGCACGGTCGCCGCCCCGGGCTCCCGGGCCAGCCGGTTGACCAGCGCGTCGGTGCGGGTGTCCTGCCAGACGATGGCGTGACCGACCGGCTGGCCGGTGTCCCGCTCCCAGAGCACGACCGTCTCCCGCTGGTTGGCGATCCCGACCGCGGCCACCTGGTCCACGGTGATGCCGGCCCGGCGCAGCGCCTCGGGCCCGAGCCGCTCCACGTTGCGCCAGATCTCCATGGCGTCGTGCTCGACCCAGCCCGGTTTCGGAAAATACTGCTTGTGCTCCTGCTGGGCCAGGGACACCAGCTGACCGCGGCGGTCGAACACGATGCATCGCGTCGACGTCGTTCCCTGGTCGATCGCGACCACGTAACGCTCGGTCATCGTCATCTCCCCACAGCGGTGAGATCCCTCGAAACCGCCCGGGCGGTATCCCGGACGTAGGTCACCAGCTGGGGATGAGGCTGGTAGTGGGTGTCGCAGACCCGTTCGACGTGGCCGGAGATGCCGATCGCGCCGACCACCAGGCCGCCGTGCCCGCGGATCGGAGCGGCGACGCCGGCCTCGCCGGGGGTCAGTTCCTCGATCTCGACGCTGTACCCGACGGCCCGGATGTGGCTGAGGTCGATACTGAGCGCGCGGGCCGTGACCAGGGTGCGGTGGGTGAAGCGGTCCAAGATCGGTGGTGGGTGCGCTCCGGCCGCCGAGTACGCCAGGAGCGCCTTGCCCAAGGCCGTGGCGTGCAACGGGAGCAGCGCGCCGACCTCGAGCGTCTGGAACGTGTCGTCGGGGCGGAACACGTGGTGCACGACGAGCACCTGACCGTCGAGCACGGTGCCGATGCGCACCGCCTCGCCGCTGCGCGCGGCCAGCGGGTCGGCCCAGTTGATCGAGCGGGAACGGAGCTCGTTGATGTCGAGGTAGCCGGTGCCCAGCCGGAGCATGGCCGCGCCCAGCTGGTAATGGCCGGTGGTGCGGTCCTGCTCGACGAAGCCGACCGCTTTGAGCGTACGCAGAATGCCGTGGGTGGTGCCCTTGGCCAGATCGAGCGAGTGCGCGATGTCACCCAGAGTGAGCCGGCCGGTGCCGCCGGCGAGCAGCCGCAGCACGGCGGCGGCCCGCTCGATGGACTGCACTGTTCCAGGCATGTTTCGAGCTTCATGCGATCGGGTGAACGACGCAAGGGGCTGAGCGTTCGGCAATGTCGAACGGCGTTCATTGTTCGGGCTCGTGCCGCTACCTAGCGTCCTGTGCATCCAGCGTCAGGAGGGCACATGGCCGAACGACTCAAGATCCCGGGAATCTGGGGCGAGCTCGCCGCCGAATTCGCCGGGACCATGATCCTCATCCTCTTCGGTGTCGGCGTCGTCGCGCAGGTCGCCGGCGCGGAGATCGGAGATCACGACAGCATCGCCTGGTCCTGGGGACTCGGTGTGATGCTGGGCGTGTACGTGGCCGGGCGGATCAGCGGCGCCCATCTCAACCCTGCCGTCACCATCGCGCTCGCGGTCTTCAAGGGCTTCGAATGGCGCAAGGTGGCCCCCTACTCGATCGCCCAGTTCCTCGGCGCGTTCGTCGCCGCGCTGCTGGTGCGCTGGAACTACACCGAGGTCCTGCACGCCGCCGACCCCGGCCTCACGATCAAGACCCAGGGCGTCTTCTCCACCCTGCCCGGCAACGGGACCTTGCCGGTCGGCGAGTGGGGCGCGTTCCGCGACCAGATCATCGGCACCGCGATCCTGCTGTTCCTGATCCTGGCCATCACCGACGCGGCGAACACCCCGCCGTCGGCCAACCTGGCCCCGTTCATCATCGGCCTGCTGGTCGTCGGCATCGGCATGGCCTGGGGCACGAACGCGGGCTACGCGATCAACCCGGCGCGTGACTTCGGGCCGCGACTCGCCAGCTTCTTCACCGGATACGGTGGCGCGTTCCGAGATCAGACGGGTTACCTGTACTTCTGGATACCGATCGTCGCCCCGATCATCGGCGGCCTGATCGGCGCCGGGCTCTACCAGACGCTGATCGGACGGTTCCTTCCGTCCGCGGCGATCCAGGAGCCGGGCGAGCTGCCCACCACCGAGACACAGGAGGCAACCCGTGGCTGACTTCGTCGGCGCCGTCGACCAGGGCACCACCAGCACCCGATTCATGCTGTTCGACCACGGTGGCAACGAGGTCGGGCGGCACCAGCTGGAGCACGAGCAGATCCTGCCCCAGGCCGGATGGGTGGAGCACAACCCGATCGAGATCTGGGAGCGTACGGTCGCCGTCGTCCGGACCGCGATGCAGGCCCGGGGGCTCGGCCCGAACGACCTGGCCGCGCTGGGCATCACCAACCAGCGCGAGACGACCGTGGTCTGGGACAAGAACACCGGCCGGCCCTACTACAACGCGATCGTCTGGCAGGACACCCGTACCGACCGGATCGCCTCCGCCCTCGACCGCGACGGCCGTGGCGACGTCATCCGGCAGAAGGCCGGGCTGCCGCCGGCCACCTACTTCTCCGGCGGCAAGATCCAGTGGATCCTGGAGAACGTCGACGGGGTCCGCGAGGCGGCCGAGCGGGGCGACGCCATCTTCGGCAACACCGACAGCTGGCTGGTCTGGAACCTGACCGGCGGCAACCACGTCACCGACGTGACCAACGCCAGCCGGACCATGCTGATGAACCTCGAGACGCTGGACTGGGACGACGAGCTGCTGTCGTTCTTCAACATCCCGCGCTCGATGCTCCCGGAGATCCGGCCCTCGTCCGACCCCAACACCTACGGCGCGACCCTGGACAACGGGCCGCTCGGCGGCAACGTGCCGCTCACCGGCATCCTCGGCGACCAGCAGGCGGCCATGGTCGGTCAGGTGTGCTTCGCGCCCGGCGAGGCCAAGAACACCTACGGCACCGGCAACTTCATGCTCCTCAACACCGGCACCGACCTGGTCCGCTCGAGCAACGGGCTGCTCACCACGGTCTGCTACAAGTTCGGCGACGCGGCCCCGGTGTACGCGCTGGAGGGCTCGATCGCGGTCACCGGGTCGGCCGTGCAGTGGCTGCGCGACCAGCTGCACATCATCAACGACGCGGCCCAGAGCGAACGGCTCGCGGCCACGGTGTCGGACAACGGCGGCGTGTACTTCGTACCGGCGTTCTCCGGGCTCTTCGCGCCGTACTGGCGTTCCGACGCGCGTGGCGCGATCGTCGGGCTCTCCCGCTTCAACACCGACGCGCACATCGCCCGGGCCACCCTCGAGGCCATCTGTTACCAAAGTCGCGACGTCGTGGACGCTATGGCCCAGGATTCCGGGGTAACCCTGGACGTGTTGAAGGTCGACGGCGGCATCACGGTCAACAACCTGTGCATGCAGATCCAGTCGGACGTCGTCGGGGTCCCGGTCAGCCGGCCGGTCGTCGCGGAGACCACCGCGCTGGGCGCCGCGTACGCCGCGGGCCTGGCCGTCGGTTTCTGGAAGAACACCGACGAGCTGCGCGAGAACTGGAACGAGTCCCAGCGCTGGCAGCCGACCTGGTCGGAAGAACAGCGCGAGGAGGGGTACGGCAAATGGAAGAAGGCCGTCGAACGCACCCTGAACTGGGTGGATGTGGACTGACATGAAGGAAGCACTGTCCCCGGAGTACCGGCGCGGCGCCCTCGCGGCGCTGGCCGGCGCCGAGTTGGACGTGCTGGTGGTCGGTGGCGGCGTGGTGGGGTCGGGCGCAGCGCTCGACGCCGCCACCCGCGGCCTGTCCACCGGCCTGGTCGAGGCGCGCGACTTCGCCTCGGGCACGTCGAGCAGGTCCAGCAAGCTCATCCACGGCGGTCTGCGCTACCTGGAGATGCTCGACTTCGCCCTGGTCCGGGAGGCGTTGCGCGAGCGCGGGCTGCTGCTGACCCGCCTCGCGCCACACCTGGTGCGCCCGGTGAAGTTCCTCTACCCGTTGCAACATCACGTCTGGGAGCGGGCGTACGCCGGCAGCGGCGTCACCCTCTACGACACGATGGCGCTCGGCGGCGGGCTCCCGCGACACCGCAACCTCACCCGGCGCGGTGCGCTGCGCGAGTGCCCCGCGCTCAAGAAGGAGGCCCTGGTCGGCGCCCTGCAGTACTACGACGCCCAGGTCGACGACGCGCGGCACACGATGTTCCTGGCCCGCACGGCGGCCGCGTACGGCGCCCACGTGGCCAGCCGCACCGAGGTGGTCGGCTTCCTGCGTGAGGGCGAGCGCGTGACCGGGGTGCGGGTGCACGACCTCGAGGACGACACCACCTTCGAGGTACGGGCACAGCAGGTGATCAACGCGACCGGCGTGTGGACCGACGACACCCAGGCGCTGGTGGGAGAGCGGGGCCAGTTCCACGTCCGCGCCTCGAAGGGCATCCACCTGGTCGTGCCGCGCGACCGCATCCAGTCGCGCACCGGCCTGATCCTGCGCACCGCGTCGAGCGTGCTGTTCGTCATCCCGTGGGGCCGGCACTGGATCATCGGCACCACGGACACCGACTGGGCCCTGGACAAGGCGCACCCGGCCGCCTCCAGCACCGACATCGACTACCTGCTGGCCGAGGTCAACAAGGTCCTCACCACGCCGCTGAGCCGGGTCGACGTGCAAGGGGTGTACGCCGGGCTGCGGCCGCTGCTGTCGGGCGAGTCGGAATCCACCTCCCAGCTCAGCCGGGAGCACACCGTGGCCAGCCCGCAGCCCGGCCTGGTCGTGGTGGCCGGCGGCAAGTACACGACGTACCGGGTGATGGCCAAGGACGCGGTCGACGCCTGCGTACACAACCTCGGCCGGGCCGTCCCGCCCTCCTGCACCGACGACGTCCCGCTCCTGGGCGCCGACGGCTTCCGCGCCCTGTGGAACCGCCGCCGGGTGCTCGCCGAGTCGTCCGGCCTGCACGTGGCCCGGCTCGAACATCTGCTCGGGCGGTACGGGGCGCTGGTCGACGAGATCCTCGCGCTGATCGCCGACGACCCGACCCTGGGCAAGCCGGTCGAAGGCGCCGAGGACTACCTCCGGGCCGAGCTGCTCTACGCCGCCACGCACGAGGGCGCCCGCCACCTCGAGGACGTCCTGACCAGGCGCACCCGCATCTCGATCGAAACCTTCGACCGGGGTGTCGCCGCCGCTCCGCACGCGGCCGAGCTGCTGGCCCAGGCGCTCGGGTGGACGCCGGAACAGACGAAGAAGGAGGTCGAGAACTACCGGCTGCGCGTCGAGGCCGAACGCGCCTCGCAGGAACAGCCGGACGACGAGACCGCCGACGCGGCCCGCCTGGGCGCCCCCGAGGTCGTCCCGCTCACCTCCGCGCCTCCAGCCCATTGAGCAGCAGGTCGAGGGTGAACTCGAACTCGGCCTGACTGTCGCACCAGCCGAGCGTGTCGCCGCCGTGGTCGTTGACCTCGGCGGCGACCATCGCGGTGAGGTGCGGGACAGCCTTGGCCAGCTCGGCGAGATCGGCCCCGGCCGCGTCCGGCGCCGCCGGGCTGAAGACCTCCTGCGCGAAGCCGAGCGGCATGCTGCCGAAGGCGTGCAGCGCCCGGTGCGCGAGATGGTGGTCGAAGCCGGCCTTCAGCATCGTGCCGACCATCCGGTCGTAGTACCCGAACACCGCCGCCGGGATCGACCTGCGGCTCCCCAGCAGGCCCGGCGCCCACGGATGGCGGATCATCACCTCGCGGGCCGCCAGGAACTGCCGTCTCAGCGTCTCGCGCCAGTCCGCCCCCTCACCGGTCGGCGGGATCTCGCTCAGCACCGTCTCCACGACCCCGTCGAGCAGTGCCTCCTTGTTGGGCACGTGGTAGTAGAGCGACATCGCCTCGACGCCGAGCCCGGCCGCCAGCCGTCGCATCGTCAACGCCGCGAGCCCCTCGGCGTCGACCAGCGCGACGGCCGCGCCCAGCACCCGCTCGCGACTCAGTGCCTGCTTGACCATTGCCGCTACCTTACATCGTATGGTTACCTTACGCCGTAAGGTCGCATCGTCGCCCTGGGGGCCGTCATGTCCGTTCGCATTGCCCGCGTCACCGGATTGCTCTACCTCGGCCTCGCGGCCGGTGGGGCGCTCGGCTTCCTGACCATCCGGCCGGCCCTGTTCGTCGCCGGTGATCCGGCCGCGACCCTGTCCCGCCTGACCGCGGACCCCGGGCTGGCCCGGCTGGGCGTCTCGCTCGAACTGGTCACCGTACTGACGCAGGCGCTGGCGGCGGCCGGCTTCTACCGTCTGTTCCACCGCGCCGATCGGTTCACCGCGGCCGGAGTGGCGGCGTTCGGCCTGGTCAACGCCGTGGTCGTGCTGGTGAGCGCGGCCCTGCTCGGCGCCGCGCTCCAGGTCGGGCCGGACGCCGCGGCGGTGCAGACGCTCTACCTGATCAGCGGGCAGCTGTGGGAGGTCGGCGGGTTGTTCTTCGGGCTGTGGCTGATCCCGATGGGCCTGTGGGTGTTGCGCTCGGCGTTGATGCCGCGGGCTCTCGGGTGGGTCCTGGTGGCCGGCGGCGTCGGGTACGTGGTGAGCGCCTTCGTGGGCGCCCTGCTCCCGTCGGCCGGGGTCGTCGCCGACCTGCTCGTCGTGCCCGCCACCGTCGGCGAGTTCTGGATGATCGGCTACCTGCTCATCCTCGGCGTCCGGCCCGCGCCTTCACCGGCGCCGGCCTCCTGACCGTCGTGCCCTGCGCCACGCCGTAGATCCGGCCGTACTCCGGATCGGCGCTCTTGAACCCGAACCCGAGCTGCCCGAACGTGTGTCTGACAACCAAGATCAATACCCATGTCGCACCGGGGTGGGTGGCACAGACCGTCGCTCCCGCCGAGGTCGGTCCGGGCGGCCGCACGCTCCGCTTCCGCGGCCGCCCTCCCTGCACCCTGAGTGAGTGGTCACCCCCGCCGCTAACGCGGCGCCACCGCCGAGCGCTGCTGGGCCGCCTCGCCAAGATGACAGCCTTCACTTATATCAGCGATAGCCGTTAGATTCCCTGGTGGCAGCGGGCTGAGGGCGTTCGCCGGTTCTAGGCCGCCGAGCCCGCGCCCGCTGAGCGAGGTCAACGCATGGCTGGACCGGAAAGACGGATCTGACGAACTGGCCGCCGCTCATCGAGCAATGGACAAGGGCAGCGTGCACCCCGCCGGGAGCCGGCCGACCTGCACGCGATGCCCGATGAGAAGAGGGAAAGAACGTCGGCGAGGGGAAAAACTGGCCCGGACCATACTGGCTTCTGTGACCGCCAAGGCGCTGATCTTCGACTTCGACGGCTTGCTGATGGACACAGAGACCACGCTGCTGGAGAGCTGGCGCTGGGAGTGGTGGCGGCACGGGCTGGAACTCGACCCGGCCGGCTTCTTCGCCGACCATGGCGGCGACGCCAACGAGCCGCGTTACGCCGCGCTCGCCGAGGCCGTCGGGCCGGCCTACGACCGGGCGTCCAGCCATGCGCAGCGCATGGCCTACCGCGCCGCCCTGAACGAAGCGCTGGAACCCGCACCCGGCATCGTGGATTGGCTGGATCGGGCCGGTGAGCTGGGGTTGCGGCTGGCGGTGGCGAGCAGTTCCGGTGTTCACCACGTGGGCGCGATGCTGGATCGGACCGGGCTGAGGGCGCGGTTCGAGGTGCTGGCGACCGGCGATGAGGTGCCCGCGCACAAGCCGGATCCGGCCGTCTACCTGCTGGCCCTGGATCGGCTCGGCCTGCCGGCGCGGGAGGCGGTCGCGTTCGAGGACACCGCGCACGGGGTCGCCGCCGCGCGGGCGGCCGGTCTGCCGTGCGTGGCGGTGCCGAACCGGCATGCCGACCATGGCCGGTTCACCCATGCGGACATGCTCCTGCCCGACGCCGCAAGCCGGTCGCTCGACGCGATCCTGGCCGCGCTCACTCCGCGTGCTGGTTGAGCTGACGCGGCCGGATGAGGGTGGTGACGGGAGCGGACGAAGAGCCGGGGCCGCGAGCAGGATGCCGGGCGCACAAGGTGGACAGTCGGCGCGGCGGGATCGGCGGTCGAAGGGCTCGGAATTGGGACGGTGGCGTCCGTCTGCTGGGAATTGGCGAAGCGGGCCAAAGGGGGCGCGGGCGGGCGGACCAGGGAGATCCACTTCGGGGGATCGGCGCGGTTTGACATGGGACATTGACGGGCGTCGACGCGGAAGGGGCGTTTCGGGCCAACAGGAAACTGTGATGGGGCAAACAGGACCGTTTGCTTTCGGGGCGTGACCAGAGCGTCATCGTGTGTGCACGATGTGCTGATCGAACCCCCGCACCCCGAGGAGAACTTCGGTGACCCGACGCCCGCGCATCGACGACCTGACCTCGTTCGCCGCGCCGGAGGAGCCCGCACTGTCGCCGGACGGAACGCTGATCGCGTACGTCCTGCGCACCGCCGATGCCACCGCCGACCGCGCCGTGACCTGCCTGTGGCGCGTGGGCGCCACGGACGGTGAACCGCAGCAACTGACCCACGGACCCGCCGACACCGCGCCGGCCTGGGCGCCGGACGGGGAGCGGATCGCCTTCCTGCGGGCCGGCCAGGTCTGGGTCCTGCCGGCCGGCGGCGGCGAACCACAACAGCTGACATCGTTGCCACAGGGTGCGGGGGCGCCGGTGTGGAGCCCGGACGGCGGCCGGATCGCGTTCACCGCGCGGGCCGAGATCAGGCAGCCGAACAAGCCCGTGGTCGCGGATCGGCTCGGTATCCGGGAGGCGGGACATGTGCATGTCCTCGACCTGGCCACCGGCGCCTGCCGGCAGATCACCGACGGGGACTGGCCGGTGGGCCAGCCGGCCTGGTCGCCGGACGGCACCCGGCTGGCGTACCCGGCCTGCACCGGGCCGGACGCCGACCTGAGCCTGCGCGAACCGGTGTGGGTGATCGACGCCGGCGGGAAGGGCGAGCCGCGCGTGCACGGGCCGGTCGACGGGGTGGCGACGACCGTGACCTGGGACGGCGACGCGCTCCTGGTGACCGGGCGCCCGGACGGGCCGGGCGGCCACCAGCATCTGCTCCGCATGCCGGTCAGCGGGACGGAGCCGACCGATCTGACCGCCGCCCTCGACCGGAACGTCTCACCGGTGGCGCCGAAGATCAGCGGGGACAAGGTCTACTTCTCCGCCATCGACCGCGGCTGCACCCATCTCTACGCCGCCGACGACCAGAAGGCCAAGGCGGTCGTCCAGGGCGCGGGGCGCAACGTGGCCGGCTACGACGTGCGGGGCAACACGGCCGTGGTGGTGCTGGAGACTTCGGAGTCGCTCGGCGAGATCGTCGTGGTCGATCTGGAGACCGGTGAGGAACGCGTACGCACGAAGCACAGCGACCCGGAGATCGTGTTCTACCCGCGGCGGGAACGCGAGTTCGCCATCTCGGACGGCGCCGTGGTGCACGGCTGGGTGATCCGCGACGACGACGCCACCGGCCCGCAGCCGCTGCTGCTCGATGTGCACGGCGGCCCGCACAACGCCTGGAACGGGGCCGCGGACGGCATCCACATGTACCACCAGGAGCTGGTCCGGCAGGGGTGGACGGTGCTGCTGCTGAACCCGCGGGGGAGCGACGGGTACGGCGAGGCGTTCTACGTGGCCGTCTCCGGCGCCTGGGGCGAGGCCGACGCCAAGGACCTGCTCGAGCCGATCGACCGGCTGGTCGAGGAGGGCATCGCCGACCCGCGGCGGCTGGCGGTGACCGGCTACAGCTACGGCGGCTTCATGACGTGTTATCTGACCAGCCGCGACCAGCGCTTCGCGGCGGCCGTCACGGGGGCGCCGATCAGCGACCTGACCAGCATGACCGGGACGGCGGACATCGCGCAGTACCTCGGCGTACACGAGATCAGGGTGTTGCCGTGGCAGGACCGTGAGCGGTCGGCCGAGCTCTCGCCGCTGTCCCAGGTCGAGCGGGTGACCGCGCCGACGCTGATCCTGCAGGGCGCCGACGACCGCCGCTGCCCGCCCGACCAGGCCCGGCAGTGGCACACCGCGCTGCGGCAGCGGGGCGTGCCGGCGCGGCTGGTGATGTATCCGGAGGCCGATCACCTGTTCCTGTTCAACGGGCGGCCGTCCTACCGGATCGACTACCACCGGCGGACCGTGGCCTGGCTGCTGGAGCACACCGCGGGCCGGCCGGCCACGCTGGACCCGGTGCGCTGGGAGCGGCGGCTGCGGGTGCTGGCCGAGCGGCACAACGTCCCGGGCGCGGCGCTCGGCATCACCCACCTGGACGGCGAGACGATCGAGGTCGCACACGGTGTGCTGAGCACGTCGACCGAGGTGCCGGCCACGCCGGATTCGGTGTTCCAGATCGGCTCGATCTCCAAGATCTGGACGACCACGTTGGTCATGCAACTGGTCGAGGAGGGCCGGCTCGACCTGGACGCGCCGCTGAGCGACGTGCTGCCGGAGTTCAAACGGCCCGGCGTCACCATGCGCCACCTGCTCACTCACACCAGCGGCATCGACGGCGACGTGTTCACCGACACCGGCCGGGGCGACGACTGCGTCGAGAAGTACGTCGACCTGCTCGCCGACGTGGCCCAGAACCACCCGGTCGGCGCCACCTGGTCGTACTGCAACGCCGGGTTCGTGCTGGCCGGCCGTGTGGTCGAGCGGCTGACCGGGCTGACCTGGGACGGCGCCGTCCAGAAGCGCATCTGCGAGCCGCTCGGCCTGACCCACACCGGCACCATGCCCGAGGAGGCGCTGCTGCACCGGGCGGCCGTCGGCCACCTGAACGCGCGCACCGGGTTAAGACCCACGCCGGTCTGGATGCTCCCGCGGGGGATCGGACCGGCCGGGCTGATCCATTCGTCGGTCGGCGACGTACTGGCCTTCGCACGCATGCACCTGGCCGGCGGCGTGGCGCCGGACGGCCTGCACGTGCTGGGCGAGAAGGCGGTCTCGGCGATGACCGAACACCAGGTGGACGTGCCGGACGGGCACACGCTGCACGACTCGTGGGGGCTGGGCTGGATGCGCGCCACCTGGGACGGCCGGCTGGTGCTGGGCCACGACGGGCGGACCGTGGGACAGTGCGCGTTCCTGCGGCTGCTGCCCGAGGCCGGGTTCGCGATGACGCTGCTGACCAACTCGGACGAGGCCGCCGACCTGGCCGACGAGCTGCTGCGGGAGGTGTTCGCCGAGGTCGCCGGGGTGGCCATGCCGCGGCCGCCGGCCCCGCCGGAGCAGCCGGTCGAGGTGGACATCACGCCGCACGTGGGTGTCTACCGCCGGGCCGGCGCCGAGATCGAGGTGCTGGCCGACGGCCCGGCGCTGCGCTACACGGCCACCGGCGAGATGACGCAACTCACCGCCGAGCCGGTCACCGAGTACGCTCTGGTCGCGCTCTCCGAGGACCATTTCGTGGTGCGCTCGCCGTATTCGTCGGTCTGGACACCGGTCAGGTTCTACGCTCTGCCTACCGGGGAGCGCTACGTGCACCTCTCCATCCGCGCGACCCCGAAGGTGGAGCTTGCGTGATCGCCGACGCCCTGAGACTGATCGAGTGCGAGTCGCCGTCCAGTGACCTGGCCGCCCTGGCCGACTGCGCCGGGCTGGTCGCGGGGCTGGGCGAGCGTCTGCTGGGTGCGGCTCCGGAGCGGATCCAGGTCGATGGGCGTACGCATCTCCGCTGGCGATCCTTCGACGACGGCCCGCGTGTCCTGCTGCTCGGCCACTACGACACGGTGTGGCCGATCGGCTCGCTGGCCCGCCACCCGGCCACCGTCCGGGACGGCGTGCTGCGCGGTCCCGGCTGCGTCGACATGAAGGCCGGCCTGGTCCTGGCCATGCACGCGCTGGCCGGCCGGCCCGATCGCGCCGGGGTCGAGCTGCTGATCACCGCGGACGAGGAGATCGGCTCGCCGACGTCGCGCCGGCTGATCGAGGAGGACGCCGCCGGCTGTGTCGCCGCCCTGGTCCTGGAGGCCGCGGCCGACGACCGGGGTGCGCTCAAGACCGCGCGCAAGGGCATCGCGGGTTACACCATCGACGTGTACGGGAAGGCGGCGCACGCCGGCCTCAACCCGGAGCTCGGGGTGAACGCTTCGGTCGAGCTGGCCCACCAGATCGTGGCGGTGGCCGGGCTCGGGAACCGGGACCGCGGCACGACCGTCACACCGACCGTGCTCAGTGGTGGAACAGCGGCCAACACCGTGCCCGCGCGGGCACGGCTGGTCATCGACGTCCGGGTGCCCGACGCGGACGAGGCGGAGCGGGTCGACGCCGCGTTGAAGAGCCTGCGCCCGGTGCTGCCCGGGGCGCGGCTCGAGGTCACCGGTGGCGTCAACCGGCCGCCCATGCCGCCGGAAGCCTCGGCCGGCCTGCACCGGCGGGCGATCGCGGTGGCCGGGCGGCTGGGCCAGCCCGCCCCGGCCGGTGTCGCGGTCGGCGGCGGCTCGGACGGCAACTTCACCGCCGCGATCGGGGTGCCCACGCTGGACGGCCTCGGCGCGATCGGCGGCGGGGCGCACGCCGACGACGAACACGTGCTGGTGGACACGATGGACGGGCGCGTCGCCCTGGTCGCGGCCCTGATCGCCGATCTACGGTCGGACTCGTGACGGAAACCGAAGCGGAGGCGGCCGCCCGGGCCGCCGGGGTGCGCATCCGCGCGCTCGAGAGCATCACCGACCTGATGGCCGCCGACTCCCTGACCCGGGACATCTGGCAACCGGTCGAGCCCGGCATGATGCTGCCGCTGGAGACCATGCGGGCCTTCGCGCACACCGGCAACTACCTGGTCGGGGCGTACTCCGGCGAGGAGATGGTCGGGTGCAGCATCGGCTTCTTCGAGGCGCCGGCGGCGAACGCCCTGCACAGCCACGTCACCGGGGTCACCGACCGGGCGGCCGGGCGCGGCGTCGGCCGGGCGC
This sequence comes from Actinoplanes sp. NPDC089786, assembly GCF_040684855.1. Lineage (NCBI taxonomy): Bacteria > Bacillati > Actinomycetota > Actinomycetes > Micromonosporales > Micromonosporaceae > Actinoplanes > Actinoplanes sp. NPDC089786. The sequence goes on along the minus strand of NZ_JBFBGU010000007.1, from coordinate 156,037 downwards.
TCAAGCTGCACCAGCGGCAGTGGTGCCTGGAACGCGGCGTCGCGGCGATCACCTGGACGTACGACCCGCTGGTGGCCCGGAACGCGTACTTCAACCTGGCCCGGCTGGGCGCGCGGCCGACCACCTACCTGACCAACTTCTACGGCACCATGCAGGACGGGCGGAACGGCAAGGACGAGAGCGACCGGCTGATGGCCCGCTGGGAGGTGGCCCGCTACCCACCGCCTCCGACTCCGGTGGACGGCGCCGAGGTGGTGCTCGGCCGGGCGGCCGACGGCGGGCCCGCTTACGAGCCCGGCGGCGGGCCGCGGGTGCTGGTGGCGGTGCCCGATGACATCGAGGCGCTGCGCGAGGCCGACCCGGACACGGCCAACCGGTGGCGCCACGCGGTGCGCGAGGCGCTGACCGGGCTGCTCGCCGAGGGCTACTATTTCGCGGGCTTCGACCGCACCGGGTACTACATCCTCGAGCAATGATCATTCGGTCGCGGTTCCCGGTCGACGATGCCGTCCTCAGCGCTCTGCATTCGCGTGCTTTCGGCGTACCCGTCGAAGTGAAGAAGTGGTCTTCGCAGTTGAACCGGCACGCCTTGACCTGGCTGGGCGCCTTCGACGCCGGCGACGAGCTGATCGGCTTCGTGCAGGTGGCGTGGGACGGCGGCGGGCACGCCTTCATCCTCGACACCGCGGTCGACCCGGCCGCGCAGGGCCGAGGCGTCGGCGCGGCGCTGGTGCGGACGGCCGCCGCCGAGGCCAAGGCGGCCGGCTGCGACTGGCTGCACGTCGACTACGAGCCACACCTCGACCACTTCTACCGTGACCGCTGCGGGTTCCGCCCCACTCAGGCCGGGCTCATCAGCCTCGACTCCCAGGCGACCTGACGCTGGAACACCTGGAAGCCGAGGCGGCGGTTGATGGCCAGCATCGGGGTGTTGTCGGCGGCGCTCTGGGTGACCAGGTAGCGGATCTCGGGGTGCTCGCGGATCAGCACCGACAGCATCGCGTCCTTCAGGCGGGTGCCCAGGCCACGGCCCCGGGCCGCCGGCAGCACACCGGTGAACTCCTGCTCGGCCACCCCCGGCGTGGTCGGCGACAGGGTGACCTGGGTGAAGCCGGTGATCACGCCGGCCTGGTCGCGGGCGCACAGGGTCAGCCAGCGCTCGCCGGCGAAGGCGGCCCGCTCCTCGAGCAGGCCGAGCGAGGCGGTCATCGACGAGGTGCCGCGCGGCGGGATCTCCAGCATGCGGTGGGCCTGCGCGAACGACTCCCGTAGCGCGGTCGGGCACGGGCCGAACCAGCCGGCCAGGCTGTCGTCGCTCGGGCCGGCGGCGCGCCCGCGCAGGTCGAGCAGGCTCCACTCCTCGGCGCCGCGGGGCCGGTCGAAGCGGGCGACCAGGAAGCCGTGACCGGCCGAGTGTTCCGCGGCCCAGCCGTAGACGGTGGCCGGGCCGTCGGCGAGCGCGGCCGCGCGTACCCATTGCATCAGCTCCGAGCCCAGGCCCCGGCGCCGCCAGTCGGCCCGGACCACGATCCGCAGCTTGCCGGACGGCAGCGTCAGCGTCGCGTACCCGATGGGCGTGTTGTCCGCGGCCCGAGCGACCCATCGGCGCTGCGACTCGCCATGCCGGGCGCGCAGCGAGCGAGCATCCGGCGGGCGCGGGTCGTACACCTCCGCGTCCGCGGTCCGGCACAGGTCGGCGAGGTCGTTACCGGCCTCTTCGACGATCTTCCACATCGGCACGGCGAGAACATACCTGGTTGACCGGCCCGGCCGTGGACCGCCACGATGCCGGGTGTGGACGAGCTGCGGGGGAACCGGCACGCGTGGGAGATCGCCTCGGAGAAGTACGTGCGGGAGTACTCCTCGCTCTCCGGCCTCGCCGAGGGCACCTATCCGCTCTTCCCGGCCGAGCTTGCCCTGCTCGGACCATTGCTGGCAACGGCGCCGCACGTGGTCCATCTGCAGAGTGGCTGGGCCCTCGACGACGTCGCCCTGGTGCGGGCCGGCGCCGCCTCGGTGGTCGGCGTCGACTTCAGCGTGGTGGCCGCCGCCACCGGCCGGCGGCGGGCGTGTGAGCTCGGCCTGCCCTGCCACTACGTGACCGGCGCGCTGCCCGGCGCCCCGCTGCGGGCCGGCTGCGCCGACCTGGTCTACACCGGCAAGGGCGGCCTGATCTGGATGCCCGACATCGACGCCTGGGCCCGGGACATCGCCCGGCTGCTCCGCCCCGGCGGCCACTTCTTCATCTTCGACGGCCACCCCGCCTCCGCCCTGTGGTCGTGGGACACCGATGTCGCCCGCATCCGGCCCGACCGGTCGTACTTCGCCCGCGGCTACGTCAACGACAGCTTCCCGGCCAACGGCGCCGTCGAATACCAGTGGACCCTGGGCCGGCTGGTGACCGCGGTGGTGAACGCCGGCCTCGCGATCGAGCACCTCAGCGAACACCCCGAGCCGTTCTGGAAGATGGGCGACGTCGAGGCGGCGGCCTTCGACGGCCGGCTCCCCAACACCTACGCCCTGCTCGCCCGCAAGGGCTGAACGAGGAAGCTTGGCGCGGCGTGGTCGCCGGATCGACCAGCGTGAGGGTCTCGCCGGGCACGGGGGTCCAGGCGCCGTCGATGAACGCGTTGCCCGTTCGGGCACGCGGGTAGCGGCGGGGTTACAGTCGGCCATGGCCCGTCTCCTTGATCGCCTCGCCACCCGGCTGCTGAAGCTGCCGCCCGCGACCACCGGCTACACGGTCACCAAGGATTTACGGGTGCCGATGCGCGACGGCGTGACGCTGGCCGCCGATCTGTTCCGGCCGGTCGCCGAGGCGGCGGGGACGATTCTGATCCGTGGCCCGTACGGGCGGGGGATGTTCGCGGCGGGCGCCGCCGGCGTCTATGCCGCCCGAGGTTACGCGGTGCTCTACGTGTCGTCGCGCGGGACGTTCGGGTCGGGTGGCGTGTTCGACCCGATGATCACGGAGGCCGACGACGGGCAGGACGTCGTGCGCTGGATGGTGGCGCAGCCCTGGTTCACCGGGCGGTTCGCCACGCTCGGGATCTCGTACCTGGGATTCACCCAGTGGGCGCTGATGGCCGACCCGCCGCCGCAGCTGGCCGCCGCGATCGTCACCGTCGGCCCGCACGACTTCGCCCGGCACATGTGGGGGACCGGCGCGCTGAACCTGGACTTCCTCGGCTGGGCCGACCTGGTCGCGCACCAGGAGGACCCGGGTGTGCTGCGCCGCGTGTACCGGCAGGCCACCGCGGCCAAGCGCCTCGGACCGGTGCTGGCGGGGCTGCCGGTGGCCGACGCGGGGGAGCGGTACCTGGCCGGGCGGGCGCCCTGGTACCGGGACCGGGTGACCCGCCCGGACCTGGCCGACCCGTTCTGGGCGCCGATGCGGCAGGCGGCCGCCCTGGAGCGGGCCGACGTGCCGATCCTGATCGCGGCGGGCTGGCAGGACCTGTTCCTGGAGCAGTCGATCGAGCAGTACACCCGGCTGCGTGACCGCGGGGTCGACGTGGCGCTGACCGTCGGGCCGTGGAGTCACACCCAGGTGGCCGGCCAGGGCGCCGGCCTGATCACCCGCGAGACCCTCGACTGGCTGGGCGAACACCTCGCCGGGCACGGCCGGCGGCGGCGCCGGACGCCGGTCCGGGTGTTCGTCACCGGGGCGGGCGAGTGGCGCGACCTGCCGTCGTGGCCGCCGGCCGAAAGAGAACGAACGTTCTTTCTGAATGTGAACGGCGAGCTGACCGCGGAGCGCGCCGGCGAGGCCGCCACGGCCGCCTTCACCTTCGATCCGGCCCGGCCGACCCCGGTCAGCGGCGGCCCGGTGCTGTCCGGCGGCGGCGTGGTCGACGACAGCGCGCTGGCCGGCCGGGACGACGTGCTCGCGTTCACCAGCGCCCCGCTGACCGAGCCGCTGACCGTCCTCGGCGCCCCGGTGCTGACCCTGGCGCACAGCTCGGACAACCCGCACGTCGACGTCTTCGCCCGGCTGTCCGACGTGGGCGCGCGTGCCCGGTCGCGCAACGTCACCGAGGGCTACCTGCGGCTCGACCCGGAGCGTGGCGACGGGCCGGTCACGCTGAGGCTGCGGAACGTCGCGCACCGTTTCGCCGCGGGGAGCCGGGTGCGCCTGCTGATCTCGGGCGGCGCCCACCCGCAGTACGCCCGGAACCTCGGCACCGGGGAGAACCCGGGCACCGGGTCGGCCATGAGGCCGGCCACGCACGCCATCGCGCTGCGTACCTCGAGCATCGTCTTGCCGCAGGTCGAGCCCGAGGGTTGAAGGCTGAATTGATGGTTTCCAAAACGGCTGAACGTTTCGCGGACGTGACACGTACAGAAAGACGCCAATGTCACCGAGGACTGGAGTCGCGATGGCCGGGACGGGAATCGATACGTCGATCCTGCACAAGGGTGCGCACAGCGCGTCCTACTTCGACCTCGCCCGGAACGCGGGTGACGGTGTGGAGATCGTCGATTTCTGCATTCCCTGCAACCCGTACTTCCCGACCCCGGAGATGTTCGACGAGCTCTCCCGCGACCTCAAGAACATCCTGAAGTACTACCCGAGCGACTCGGCGAACATCACCAAGAAGCTCGCCAGCGTGCTCAACCTGCACCCGCAGACGGTGGCCATGGCCAACGGCTCGACCGAGCTGATCACCTGGATCGACCACCTGCTCATCAAGGAGAGCGTGGCGATCCCGATCCCCACCTTCGGGCGGTGGACCGACCAGCCGCTGGAGACCGGCAAGCGGGTCGACATGTACCCGCTGCAGGAACGGGACGGCTTCCGGCTCAACCTGGACGACTACGTGCGCTTCATCCGCGAGCGTGGCACCCGGGTGGCCGTGGTCTGCAACGTGAACAACCCGGACGGCGGCTACCTCCCGCGGCGCGAGGTGATCCGGTTCATGGACATGCTCGGCGACCTCGACCTGGTCGTCATCGACGAGTCGTTCATCGACTTCTCCGACGAGGAGCAGTACCCGTCGGTCGGCCCGGACGCGGTGATCCGCCCCAACACGGTCGTCCTGAAGAGCCTGGGCAAGAACTTCGGCCTGCACGGCATCCGGTTCGGCTACCTGCTGGCCAACCCGGCCATCGCCGGGAAGATCGCCAGGACGCTGCCCAAGTGGAACCTGAACTCGCTGGCCGAGAAGGTCGTCTACATGATTCAGGAGCACGACGGCGAGTACGAGGAGAGCCTCGCCCTGCTGAGCCGGGACCGCCGGTCGATGGCCGGCGAGCTGTCCCGGATCCCCGGCCTGACCGTCTTCCCCTCGCAGGGCAACTTCATCCTGGTCAAGCTGCCCACCGAGTGGTCCGGTGTGGCGCTGCGCGACTTCCTGGTCGCCAACCACGGCGTCTACACCCGCGAGTGCGGCAACAAGCTGGGCATGACCAGCCAGTTCATGCGGATGGTGGTGCGGCCGGCCCGGGACGTGGACCGGCTGATCGACGGGATGATCGATTACGGCAGCCAGTTCCGCCGCCCGCCGTCGTACGAGGCCGACCCGCTGGACACCCGCCGCGGCTGGGAGCCGCCGCAGCCGGAGGCCCGGCCGGACAACCTGATCCAGTACCCGTCCCGGGGCCGTTCCGAGTACTCGGCCCGCCGGGCCGCCATGTAGCCCCTGTGGATAACCGTCCCGGAACGTCACACCCGTGCGCTACATTTCCGCCCACCCAGTGCCGGGGTGGGGGAGGTGGCGGCACGCGCGCGGGAGGCAAATTGATCTTGCGGCTAGAGCGTGGCGGGGACGCCCAGCCAGCTCCGGATGTCGCTGAGGCTGCCGGGGCCCTGGTCGGCGGCGACCGAGCCGGCCAGGTCGGCGACCGTGACCGCGCGCAGGGCCTGGCGCCAGGCCTGGTCGGCGGAGAGCATCGCGCGGTTGATGGCGCACGGCGTCAGGCACTCGGAGGCGCTGATGGCGATCGGGCCGCGCTGGCGGATCTCGGTGCAGACGAAGGCCGGCAAGGCGCCGTCGACCGCCTCGACCACGTCCAGCACGGTGATCTCGGCCGAGGAGCGGGTGAGGATGTACCCGCCGGAGTGGCCCTGCACCGACTCGATCAGGCCGGCCCGGGACAGCGCCTGCATCTGCTTGGCCAGATAGCTGGCGGACACGTCGTGCAGCTCGGCCAGGCGGGCGGCGGGGACGGGGCGGTCGGCCGCGGTCAGCACCACGCAGCTGTGCAGGGCCCATTCGACGCCACCGGACATCTTCACGCCGACACGCTACTTTCCCGGACAATATTGTCCGAATTGGATGGTCAGGATCATTTCACGCCGCGAAAAAACTCGGATCGGCATGAACAACGGGTTGACCGGTCCGTTGTGGAGTCCGACGCACGCTTTCCGCTGCGGCGCCGGTGCTCCAGCCGGTGGCCGTGCCGGGGCCGTACGCAGGCGCCGCGACCCCCCTCCGACGGCGCCGGCCCTGGGGAATCGGTGCCCCTCCACCCACCCCGCGGTGGAGGGGCACCTCCCGAGAACACGACCGGAGCGGTCAGGCCGCCTCCAGTCCGGTCCGCAGAGCCCGGAGGGCGTAGTGGGTGCGCGACTTGACCGTCCCGACCGGGACGCCCAGGCGTTCGGCCACCTCGTCGATCGAACGGCCACGCAGGTAGACCTGGGACAGGATGTCGCGGTGGGCCGGCGTCAGGCGGTCGAAGGCGTACCGCATGGACGCGCCGGCCAGCGCCGAGCCGGTGGTGTCGTCGCGGGCGGCGATCCAGTTCAGGTCGACGGCCCCGACCTCGGCCGGGCGGTTGTGCCGCATGCGCACGACGTCGATGACCAGGCGCCGGGCCACCGTGAAGAGCCAGCGGCGGATGCCCTCGGAGTCGTCGGGCAGCGAGTCGATGTGCCGCCAGGCCCGCAGCATCGTCTCCTGGAGCAGGTCCTCGGCGGTCTGCCGTTCCCCCTTGGTGAGGCCGAGCAGGAAGCGGGACACGTCGCGTGAGTGTTCGGCGTGCAGGGCGACCATGCGGGCCTCCCGGTCCTCCCCGCGCAGAGATGGTGTTTCCAGAGGTGGTGCGAGCATCCGTAACCCCCGTCGGGCGAACTAGGGCGAGATGAGGTCACGGACCGGGTCCGGTCCGTCTGCCCGAGAACGCTAGAAGGCGAGGGTGTCATCGCACTGACACTCGAGTGCGGAATGAGTGCCGTCGCGGCGTGCGGGAAACAAGTCACGGTCCGTCACGAACGCGGACGACGGCGGGCCGGCCACCGGCGGGCAGCGTGCGGCGCCGCCGTCGCCCGCAACGGGAGCGGCGCTGTCCCTGACCCCCCAGCGGCAACACGCCGGCTCCATCCGTTAAGAACGGTGCTGACCAGGCGTTGTTCATTTGGCCGGTGGAAGTGATCTGGATCACAGTTGTCACCGTGAACACAGGCTGCCGGTTTGCGTCCTTAGTGACGCAAGGCGGCCACCTCTCCCCGTGCGGTGGTCGCCTTGCCCGAACCGGTCCGGGAGACCCCGGAGCGGGTTCTGCTCAGGCCGAGGGACGCAGCCGCCGACGCAGGGCGTGAGCGGTCGCCGCCTGCGCGTACGAGATCAGCCTCAACGCCTCGTCCCAGGCCCGCCCCGCCTCGGAGGCATCGCCGGCCGCCATGAGCGCGTCACCGAGCGCGGTCAGCGCCTCGGCGGTCTGCGGCCTGGCCGACGCCTCCCGGAAGCACACGGCGGCGGCCCGCCACGCCGCCACCGCGGCCTCGTGATCGCCCGCGGCGGTGTGCACCTTCCCGATCACGTCCCAGCACTCCCCGGCCCCGAGCTGGTCGTCCAGCTCCTGGAAGACCCCGAGCGCCCACCGGGCCAGCCGCGCCGCCTCGTCCCGATGCCCCAGCGCCGCGTGGTTGGCCGCCTGCTCGACGGCGGCGTCGGCCAGCTGCTTGCGGTCGCCGGTGGCGGTGGCCTGGGCGATCGGCTTGGCCAGGGCGGCCAGCGCCTCGTCGTGCCGGCCCTGCTGGCGCAGCACCATCGCGATGTTGAACTCGACCCGGCTCAGCTCGGCCCCGAGCCCCAGCGCGACGAACAGCGACCGGCTGCGTTCCAGATGGAGCACGGCCGCGTCGAAGTCGCGCTGGAAGTAGTACGCGCCGGCCAGGCTGCGGTGGGTGCGCGCCTGGCCTGGCCGGTCACCGCCGCGCTCGGCCGCCTCGAGCGCCACGAGCGCGGTGGCCGCCCAGTCCAGCGACCGGCCGCTGCGCTCGAAGTAGTGCTGGATGCCGACGGCGAGCTGCCACGCGGCGGCGTGCCGGCCGGTCCGCGCGGCGAACTGCACGAGGTCGATCAGGACCTGCCCCTCCGCCTCCAGCCAGGACATCGCCGCCACCCGGCCGGGGAAGGCCAGGGGAGTCACGTCCGGGCCGGTGTCGGGTACGCCGTGCTGCTCGGCGCGGGTGGACAGAAGCTCATGGGCGACGGCCGCCGTGGACCGGTAGAAGCGCAGGCAGCGGTCTTCGGCGGCGCTCCGCTCGGCGGCCCCGGCCTCGTCCAGCAGCTCGGTGGCGTACGCGTGGAGCAGGTCGTGGGTCTGATAGCGGCCCGGCCGGTGCTCGGCGATCAGGTGGGCCCGGTTCAGCTCCCCGACCAGCCGGCGTCCGGCCCGGGCGGGCACCCCGGCCAGCGCCGCCGCCCCGGCGATCGACACGTCCTTGCCGGGGTGCGCGGGCAGCAGCCGGAACAGCCGCTGGGTCTCCGGGTTCAGCGCCCGGTACGACCACGAGAACACCGCGCGCAGATCGGTGTTCGGGTCGTCACCGGAGAACCCGTCGAGGCTGCCCCGGGCCAGCCGGAGCTCCTCGGCGATCCGTTCCAACGGGGTGTCCGGCCGGCTCGCCGCGCGGGCACACACCACCGCGCAGGCCAGCGGCAGCCGCCCGCAGCTCTCGATGATCTCGTCGACCATGTCGCCGGCCGCGTTCACCCGGGCCGGGCCGAGCCGCCGGATGAACCCCTCGCGCGCCTCCTCGAGGGTGGGCAGCGCGACCGGCATCGGGTGGGCGCCGGCGCCCGCCATCAGGCCGGTCAGCCGGCTGCGGCTGGTCACGATGACCAGGCAGCCCGGGCTGCCGGGGAGCAGGTGGCGGACCTGTTCGGTGTCGCGGCAGTTGTCCAGCACGATGAGCAGCCGGCGGCCGGCCACGGTGCTGCGGAACAGGCCGGCCTGGGCGTGCAGCTCGGCCGGGATGGTGTCCTGGGGCACGCCCAGCGAGCCGAGCAGGCCGCGGAGCGCCTCGGCCGTACTCATCGCGGGTCCTTGCCCGTCGAAGCCGCGCAGTTCGACGTAGAGCTGACCGTCCGGATAACGCGGGGCGAGCGCGTGTGCGATGTGCACGGCCAGGGTGGTCTTGCCGACGCCCGGCATGCCGTCCAGCGCCAGCACCCCGGCGCCGTCCGGCCCGGGCGCCCCGGCGACGCGGTAGGCCTCGGCCAGGGCGCCGACGCGGCCGGCGAAGAACGGCAGGTCCGGCGGGAGTTGCGCGGGTGCGGGCAGGGCCGCGGCCGATGTCGGGGCGGGGGTACGCCCGGCGGTCCGGCGAACCACCCGGTCGTACGCGTCGCGCATCTCCTCGCCCGGGTCGATGCCCAGCTCGTCGGCCATCCGGCGGCGTACCGCGTGGTAGAGGTCGACCGCCTCGGCCTGCCGCCCGTCCGCGGCCAGCGCGACCAGCAACCGGCTCTGCAGCGCCTCGTCGAGCGGATGCCGCCCGGCCGCGTCCCGGAGCGGCACCAGCACCGCCGCCGCGCGCCCGCTTCGTTCCGCCGCGTCGGCCGCCTCCCGCACGGCCACGGCGTGCTCGGCCTCGATCGCGGTGAAGGCCGGATGGGTACGGCTGACCGGCTCGAGCCCGGCCGCGACCCGCCCGCGCCACAGCCCGAGGCCGGCCAGCAGCAGGTCGAGCGCGGCGCCGGGGTCGTCGGTGGACCGCGCCTGGGCGACCAGGCCCCGGAACCGGAGCAGGTCGAGCGACTCCGGGGCGACGTGCAGCTGGTAGCCGGACATCTGCCGGATCAGGTAGCGCCCGGTCTCGCGGGTGGGCAGCCCCGGCTCGAGCAGCCGGCGCAGCGCCCCGATCTGCCGATGCACCACGTTGGACGCCGACGCGGGCGCCGACTCCTCCCAGAGCAGGTCGATCAGCTCGGTCATGGTGACCAGGGAGCCGGCCCGCGCGAGCAACAGCGCGAGCACGAGGCGTTGCTGCCGAGCCCCGAGCGCAAGCTCATGGTGACCCTGAGTGACGCGAAGGGATCCGAGCAGGTGAAATGTCACCGGCTGAAGATCACTGGGCTGCACGTGGGTCACGGTAGCCGTTCGGCTGCAACGCCAACCATCGGCATGTCGTTGGGCGCTGTCGTATTTGTGTCATGGCGCTACCGTCCACTCCCGACCGGGCGCGGACGCATCCGTCGATCACCCAGCCGGTCAGCCCCGATCTGACTCAGTGTGATCGGGCGAGCGGTCTGTCGCCATGCCGACTCGGCTCCCGGGCAAACGTGAAAACGGCGGCGCCCACCAGGGCAACCACTCCGCAGAGGCCCAGCGTCACGACCCGTCCCCAGTGCTCGATGGCCAGCCCGGCGAGCACGCCGGCGAGCAGCGAACCGGCCGCGGTGGCGTTCGCGAACAGCGTGGTGGCCCGGCCGGCGGCCGGCCGCATCAGCTCCTGGAACCAGCGGATCCCGGCCGCGCTGACCACGGCGATCGCGACAGCCCGGGCGACCTGGCCCACCAGCAGGCCGGTCATGCTCCGGGCGAGCAGGGTGATCGCGTAGTACGCGGCCATCGCCACCATCCCGCCGCCGATCAGCAGCCGCTGGTTCACCCGCTCGGGCAGCACGGCCAGGCCCAGGGCGGCGACGATCTCGATCGCCGCGCACGCGCTGAACAGCAGGCCGACCGCGCTGCTGGGCCGGTGCAGGTCGGTCGTGACGTAGAGCGGCAACACCAGCGACCCGGCGAACATCGCCAGGAAGAACAGCGTCACGCCGGCCACCGCCATGATCGGCGTCTTCGGCGGCGTCGCCGGCGCGGCCTCGTCCGGGCCCGCCGCCCGGCCGGTCGCGGGCGCGGGGACGAGAGCCGTCGCGACCGCCGCCAGGATCAGGGTCAGCGCGGCCGCGACGAGCAGCCCGGTGAAGCCGGTCCGCGGGAGCAGGGCGGCCCCGGCGAGCGGGCCCAGCGCCCAGGCCAGCGACCATGTCGAGCGCAGCAGAGGGGTCGACCGCGGACCGCCCAGCACGACCCGGGAGAGGGCGAAGAGCTGCGGGAACATCGCCTGCCCGGCGGCGAGCAGGGTGCCGCCGACCAGGATCAGCAGCGGCGCCGACCTGATGGTGGTGAGCAGCAGGAAGCCCAGCGCGCCGAGCACCGCCGTGGCGATCGCGTAGCTCTTGGCCGGTCGGCGGTCGAAGCGGCGACCGGCGAGCGTGCCGATCACGATCCCGCCCGCGGCGGGCGCCGAGGTGAACAGTCCGATCTCCACCGGACTCAGCCCGGCGGGCCCGGCCGCGAAGAGCACCAGGTACGCCCCGGTCATCGAGTCCGCGATCCCGAGCAGCACCACCGCACCGGCCAGCGCGGTGAACGTTCCCTTGTTACCGGCTATCAGGCTCATACTGGAAACACTGGCATCGCGCCGGGAGGCCCGCAACCGGTAAGGAGCGATACGGTGGAAACATGGTGAGCAGGACGCCCCCGCGCGCGTTGCCGGTCGTCGGCGGCAACCTGGCCCTCGACTTCGCCAACACGGTCGACAACCCGTGGGGGCCGACCCGGCACGACCACCTCGGCGACTACGACGACCTGATGGCCTGGTCGGAGCGGGCCGGCACGCTGGCCACCGGGTCGTCACGGCGCCGGCGACCCGGCGAGGTGCTGGGCCGGGCCCACGAGCTGCGCGACGTCCTCAACGACGTGTTCGGGGCGGCGGCCGACCGGACCGGCGACGTGGCGGAGCGGTGGCCGGCCCTGCGGCCCTTCGTCGTCCAGGCCATGGCGGCCGCGGCCCTCGACGACGAGATGCGCTGGTCGTGGTCGATCCGGGACGACCCGGCGGCCATGCTGCACCCGGTCGCCGTCGCCGCGGCCGAGCTGCTGACCGGCACCGACCTGCGCCTGGTCAAGCGGTGCTCGGGCTGCCCGTGGTTGTTCGTCGACCGGTCCCGCAACCACAGCCGCCGCTGGTGCGACATGGCCGACTGCGGCACGGTCGAGAAGATGCAGCGGTACGTCAGCCGCCGGCGGGAGCGGTCGTGAACTCGATGAACGTGTCCGGCGGGCGGTTCTCCGGGTGCGGGCCGTCCTCGACCTTCCACTCGTTCCCGGCCACCTCGGTCGCGACGCCGGCCCAGAAGGACTCGACGCCGGGGTTGTAGCGCTGGAAGCCGATCCGCCAGCGGCCCGGGAACAGCGCGATGGTCCGCAGCGCCGCCTCCCGGCCGACTCCGGTCCGGCGCAGCGCCCGGACCACGAAGAACGCGCCGATCGTGGTGCCGCCGCCGGCGATCGGCAGGGTCATCACGAAGCCGCCCAGCCGGCCGGCGGCGGTGATCAGCCAGGCCCGGTGGCCGGGGTCGGCCTCGGCCAGGAAGCGGTCGACCATCCGGTCGTTGAAGGTGCCGTCCTCGTTCGGCAGCATTCCGTACGATTCGGACAGGTCGTAGCGGAACAGCTGACCCAGGTTGTGCAGGACGGCGCGATGCCGCCGGTCGGCCGGGCGCAACGCCACGGGCCGGGTCAGGGGGCGCGGGGGAGTCGGGGCGGTCCAGGGCATTACTTGATCTTCGCAGACCCGCCGTAGGCGCACCTGAAGCGGATCGTCAGGCCGGTCGGGCCAGGTTCAGCTGGTCAACGACGAGAACCCGAACCGCTGACGACGCCGCTGCGGGACGTGGCCGCGACGTTCGAGCTGGAGGACACGAAGGTGGTCAAGAACGGGGTGATCGACCCTGAGCGCGGGGGACCGGGATGGCGGTCCCCTGTCCCCCGCGGGTGACCACGCGGGAGCCGGCCGCGTGGTCGATGCTCGGGTGGTGGCGCCTCCTTCTCGGTCGGCGGATCGGGATGAAGGCGAATTGGTGAGGCTCGCCCTGGTCACGCTCATGGGAGCGCTCCCATATGCCGATCAGCCTATCGAATGACGCCTCCCGGGCCAAGGCCAGGGGCACATGGCGCGAGTCGCGGCGCGAGCCGGGGTGTTGCCGTGGGAACGCTCCCATGGAAGAGTGTCGATATCGCGATCGGGGAGCCGGACCGGCGCAAGTCCTCCGTCCAGCACGACCCGTTGCGAGGAGTCCACCACCATGCAACCTGTCCTCAAACGATGGCGCGCGGCCCTGGTCGCCGGCGTCCTCCTGACCTCCGGGGCGGTGAGCGCGCCCGCGTACGCCGCCACCGCCTGCGAGGTCGGCTACACCACCAGCGACTGGAGCACCGGCTTCACCGCCACCGTCACCATCCACAACCTCGGCGACCCGCTCAGCTCCTGGAACCTGGGCTGGACCTTCCCGGACAGCGGTCAACGGGTCACCCAGGGCTGGTCCGCGGCCGTCACGCAGACCGGCAGCCAGGTGTCCGCGGTCAACGCCGGCTGGAACGGCTCGGTGCCGGCCGGCGGCTCGGTCAGCTTCGGCTTCAACGGCTCGCACACCGGCCGCAACCCGGCGCCGACCAGCTTCACGCTCAACGGCACCACCTGCGCCGGCGACGTTCCCGCGGCGGCGCTGGTCGCCACCCCGTCGTCGGTCAGCGTGCCCGAGGCCGGGAGCAGCGCGTTCACCCTCAAGCTGACGGCGGCGCCCGCGGCCGGCGTACCCGTCTCGTTGGTCAGGTCGGGCGACGCCGACGTCTCCGTCTCGCCGACGAGCGCGACCCTCACCGCCTCGAACTGGAACACCGGCGTCCCGGTGACCGTCTCGGCGGCGGCCGACGCCGACACCACCGGCGGCAGCGCGACGATCACGGCGAGCGCCACCGGTTATCCGTCCCTGGCCGTGCCGGTCACCGAGATCGACGACGACGTCCCGTCCAGCGACAACGCCTACACCGCGCGGTTCCTGGAGCAGTACCGGAAGATCAAGAACTCCGGCTACTTCAGCCCGCAGGGCGTGCCCTACCACTCGATCGAGACGCTGATCGTGGAGGCGCCCGACCACGGCCACGAGACCACGTCCGAGGCGTTCAGCTTCTGGCTCTGGCTCGAGGCGCAGTACGGCCGGGTCACGCAGGACTGGTCGCCGTTCAACCGGGCCTGGACGGCGATGGAGCAGTACATCATCCCCAGCCACGCCGACCAGCCCACCGCCGGCGTCAACGGCACCCCGCAGTACGCCGCCGAGTACAACCGGCCCGACCAGTACCCGTCCCAGCTGCAACCCAGCGTCCCGGTCGGGCAGGACCCGCTGCGGTCGGAGCTCCAGTCGGCCTACGGCACCGGCGACATCTACGGCATGCACTGGCTGCTCGACGTCGACAACACGTACGGCTTCGGCCGCTGCGGCGACGGGACCACGAAACCGGCGTACATCAACACCTTCCAGCGGGGCCCGCAGGAGTCGGTGTGGGAAACCGTGCCGCAGCCGTCCTGCGACACGTTCAAGCACGGCGGCCCGAACGGCTTCCTGGACATCTCGATCAAGGACAGCGGGACCCCGGCCAAGCAGTGGAAGTACACCAACGCGCCGGACGCCGACGCCCGCGCCGTGCAGGCCGCCTACTGGGCGCTGACCTGGGCCAAGGAGCAGGGCAAGCTGACCGACGTGTCGTCCACCATCACCAAGGCCGGCAAGATGGGCGACTACCTGCGCTACGCCATGTTCGACAAGTACTTCAAGAAGATCGGCAACTGCGTCGGCGCCTCCGCCTGCCCGGCCGGCACCGGCAAGGACTCGGCGCACTACCTGCTCTCCTGGTACTACGCGTGGGGCGGGGCGACCGACCCGGCCGCCGGCTGGTCCTGGCGGATCGGCTCGAGCCACGCCCACTTCGGCTACCAGAACCCGTTCGCGGCCTGGGCGCTGACGAATACGCCGGAGCTGTCGGCGGGCATGAAGTCGAGCACCGCGTCGGCCGACTGGACCAAGTCGATGGCCCGCCAGCTCGAGTTCTACACCTGGCTCCAGTCGTCCGAGGGCGGCATCGCCGGCGGCGCCACGAACAGCTGGGACGGCGCGTACGCCCAGCCGCCGTCCGGGACGCCGAGCTTCTACGGCATGCCGTACGTGGAGAACCCGGTCTACGCCGACCCAGGCAGCAACACCTGGTTCGGCATGCAGGTGTGGTCGATGCAGCGGATCGCCGAGCTGTACCACCAGACCGGCAACGCCCAGGCCAAGGCGCTGCTGGACAAGTGGGTGCCGTGGGCGCTCGCCAACACCACCATCGGGACGGGCGCCACCTTCTCGATCCCGTCCACGCTGGCCTGGTCGGGCGCGCCGGCCACGTGGAACCCGTCCAGCCCCGCCGCCAACAGCGGCCTGCACGTCACGGTCACCGAGCGGGGCAACGACGTCGGTGTCGCGGCGGCGTACGCCCGTACCCTCATGTGGTATGCCGCCAAGTCGGGCAACAGCGCGGCCAAGACCGGCGCGAAAGGCCTGATCGACGCGCTGAACGCGAACGCGGACAGCAAGGGCGTGTCGGTGACCGAGACGCGGGCCGACTTCAACCGCTTCGACGACACCTACAACGCGTCCACCGGCCAGGGCCTCTACCTGCCGCCGGGCTGGTCGGGCACGATGCCCAACGGTGACGCCATCCGTCCCGGCTCCACCTTCCTGGGCATCCGCTCCTTCTACCGCAACGACCCGGACTGGGCCAAGGTCCAGACCTACCTGAACGGCGGCGCCGCGCCGACGTTCAACTACCACCGGTTCTGGGCGCAGGCCGACGTGGCCATGGCCTACGCCGACTACGGACGGCTCTTCCCGAACGGCTGAGCCGGTCAGGCCGGTTGGTGCTGTTCCGCTCCCGGCTTGAGGATCTCCTGGGCGCCCTGACGGGCCTGGGCGGTCCAGGGCGCCGGACGACCCGTCGCGAGGCTGACGCGTACGGTCGTCCGGTGCCCGTCGGCGTGCAGGATGCGCCCGTTGCCGGAGCGGATCTCGAAGCCGTACGCGGACGAGGTCCGGCCGATGCGGTCCAGCCAGAGCCGAACCCGCAGCGGCCCGGTCTCCCGGATCGGGGCGTGGTAGCTGATCGACTGCGCGCGGATCAGGTGGATCGCGTCCGGGTGGCTGGGCAGGATGCCGTGCCGCGCCCAGAAGTCGGCGGACGCCCGGTCGACCAGCGTGAAGTAGTGCGAGGCGTAGACCATGCCCATGGTGTCCAGGTCGTCGTAGAACACGACCGGGTGCTCGATCGAGCCGTAGGAGACCGCAGCTTCCATGTTTCTTACCTCTTTGTTTTGTTGACCGGGCAACCGTACAGACGTCGAAACAGGCGCTGCGCTCAACCGGCCGCTCCTAAATCTGAACTGTCACCGCATGCTGACCGTCAGTGCCTCGGTCACGGCCGGATTCGGCGGCTCGCTCGTCACCGGCGGCCGGCCGCGGACGGTGTCCCAGGCGGCCTTGAAACAGGCGAAGAAGTCGCGCCCGGCCTTCCCGGCCAGGAACAGGGTCCCGCAGCCCGGGCAGCCCGCGCTCACCCCGTCGGCGTCGATGCCCACCCTCCGGCACAGCGTCACCGCCCGCGACAGGTGATAGCCCTGCGTGACGACCAGCGCCCGGTCGATCCCGTAGACCTCACGCGCCCGCACACAGCTGTCGTAGGTGTCCAGTCCGTGCGGATCCTCGACGACGCGCTTCTCGTCAACCCCGAGACCTTTCAGGTACGCGGCCATCACGCCGGTCTCGTCCCCCGAGTCGCCGCCGCCGTCCCCCGACACCAGCAGCACCCGCGCCCGCCCGCTCGCCACCAGGGCCGCCGCCGTCCGCAGCCGCCCTTCGAGCCGTGGCGACGGCCGTCCGTCCGCCTCGACCCCGGTCCCCAGCACGATCGCCACCTCCGCCGCCGGCGCGGTGGCCTCGTCATGCTCGTGCCCCGCGGCCCCGACCTCGGTCCACACCCAGGGCCCGCTCCCGAGCAGCACAAGAACGATCAGCGGGATCCAGAAACGTCGTCGCAGCCGTCGCACGGCCACGATCCTGTCAGGCCCATGCGAACCGGCGCCTTTTGCTCTGAGCGCGTATAGGCACCACCCATGAAACGTCCGCGGGTGGTGCCTATACGCGCTCAGAGCAAAGGGTCAGGGGAGGACTGTCTCCAGGGCGGCGAGCCATCTGGCGGCGATCTTGGCGTTGCCGCTGTCGTTGGGGTGGACGCCGTCGTAGGTGTCGGTCGACGTGGTGAAGCCGGTCCACTGGTCGACCACACGGACCGGGGACGCGGCCGTGGTGTTCTGGGCGGCCCACGACGGGATCGCCTGGTTGAGGGCCACGGTCCGGGCGCCGCACGCGGCGCAGTTCGACGGGTTCATCGGGATGATCTGGGCCACGAGCAGGACGACGTCCGGGTTCTGGGCGCGCATCTGGCGGAGCAGGGTGGTGAAGGCGGCCAGGATCTCGGTCGGTGAGCGGTTGCTCCAGACGTCGTTGGTGCCCAGGTGCATGATCACGACGTCGGGGTCGGTGGCGGCCAGCCAGGGTGGGAGCTGGCTGCCGCCGGCGATGTTGGTCGCCAGGTAGCCGCCGTGGCCCTCGTTGTCGCCGTCGTAGGCCACGCCGCAGCCGTCGCCGGGCAGGGTGCCGACCATGTCGACCTCGTGGCCGGCCGCGACCAGGTTGTTGTAGAGGGAGGCCCGCCAGCAGCCGGGGGAGCCGGTGATCGAGTCGCCCAGCGGCATGATCCGGACGGCGGTTCCGGTGCCGGGATCCTCTGCCGCGCCGGTGGAGCAGGCCACCGTCGGGGTGGTGCTCGAGCCGTTGCCGATGAAACCGAAGGAAGCGGTGCCGCCGGCGGGTAGCGCGCCGTTGTAGGACGCGTTGGCCGCCGTCACGACGGAACCGCTGGTGGTGACCGTGGCGTTCCAGGACTGCTGGATCGTCTGGGCGCCGGGGTAGGTGAGCCGTACGGTCCAGCCGGTGATCGGCGAGGAGCCGGCCGTCACGGTCACGGCGGCCTGGAAGGCGCCGGTCCAGCTCCCGGTGACCGCGTAGGACGCCGTGCAGGCGCCGAGCGCGCTCGCCGGGGACGGCACGACCATGACCAGCGCGGCGGCGAGCAGCACGGCCGCGACAAGGCGACGAACAAGCATGAGAACCCTCCGGGGAAGGGGACGGCCCGGGACCGAAGGGGTCGGTCCCGGGCCGCGGATGGAGTCAGGACAGCGGCGGGTACGCGTTGGCCATCAGCTCGCGGAACTGAGCGGAGAACCACGCCCCGGAGATCGGCGCGCCGGACAGCGCGCCGGTGGGGTTGTTGCCGTTGCGCTCATTGCCGGTGTACGTCGGGTCGCACATCCGGTCGAAGCCCTTGCCCTCGTCGTTCGGGATCAGCGTGCTGGACCCGTCCGACTCGCCCGGCGGCTTGACCCACACGTACGCGTCGATGCCGGTCGCCGGGTTGGCCCGCGGCCGCTCGCCGAGGCCCGCGCCGGACTGGTTGCACCAGTTGCCGGCGTGGATGCGGCGGTCGATCTTGGACTGGTTGACGAACGTGTCGACGTTGGTGGCCGTGCTCGGGCCGGTCGGCCGGGCCGAGCCGCCCCAGCCGTTGCGGGAGGTGTCGATCAGCATGCCGATGGTGGAGCTGAAGCCGACCGAGACCAGCTGGTTGCGGAAGGCCTGGGCGAACGTCAGCTCGTCGACGTACTGGTTCCAGTCCAGCCACTTCGACTGGCGCACCGAGGTTCCGTTCACCGAGGTGTTGATGGTGAAGTTCGGCTCGGTCAGCGCCGAGTAGTTGGCCGTGTTGGTGATGAAGCCGGTGACGTTGTTGACGCTGCCGGACGCCTGGGCGGCGGCCAGCATCTGCTGGGCGGAGGGGCCGAAGTTGGAGTCCCAGCCGATCCAGCCGTGGTGCGCGGCGTCCACGTAGTTGTAGCCGTTGGGCAGCGCGCCCAGCTTCTGCAGCGCGTACCCGATGCCCTGCACGTAGCCGCCGTTGGCCTTCATCGTCGCGCAGGTCGCCACGTTGGTGTTGGTCACCAGGTTGGGCAGCGAGTCGATCTCGACGATGTTGATGATGCGCAGGTTGGCGTACTTGGAATCGGCCATGATCCTGGCGATCGGGTCGATGTACTCCGACTTGTACCGCGGCAGGTCGTTGACGCCCAGCTCACCGTTGGAGGCCAGCGCCGAGCAGTCCCGGCCGGGCAGGTTGTAGATGACGAACTGGATGTAGCCGGCGCCCTGCCGCAGCGCCTCGTCGAGGTGGTCGCGGACGCCCATCGACCCGTTCGAGCTGGAGTCGTCGGTGCCCTCGATCGCGGCGATCCGGTCCAGCCAGACCGCGGTCGGGTTGTTGGCGACCCGGCTGCCGCCCGGCTCGCCGTTGGCCTTGGCCTGCCACTCCGGGTTGCGGTAGCCCTGCGCGCTGGCGTACGGGTTGTCCACCTTGTTGCCGGGCGGCGGCGGGGTGGACGGGCCGGGGTCGGACGGCGACGGGCCCGGGTCGGACGGCGAGGGGCCGGGCGTGGTCGAGCCCGTGCACACCGTCCCGTTGAGCGTGAACTGGGCCGGGGTGGCGTTGGTGCCGGAGTAGTCGGCGTTGAAGCCCAGACTTACCGACTGGTTGGTAGGTAGGGAGGCGCTCCACGACGGGTTGGTGACCGTGACGTGCTGCCCGCTCTGGGCGAAGGTGCCGCTCCAGCCCTGGGTGACCCGCTGGTTGCCGGCGAAGTTCCACTCCAGCCGCCAGCCGTTGCTGATCGGGTCGCCGAGGTTGGTCAGGGCGATGTCGCCGGTGAAGCCGGTGCTCCACTGGTTGACCGTGTAGGCGACCCGGCAGCCGGCCGCGGCGTTCGCCTCGTTGGCGGCCACCAGGCCTACGCCGGTGGCGAGGACGGCCGCCGCGGTGGCGGCGAGCATCCGTCGAGATGGATGGTGCATGCGTGGAGCTCCTTACTTCGGTGGGACGGGTCTGGGAGCGGAAGACTGTGGTGGGACGGGTCTGGGAGCGGAAGACCTTGGTGGGACGGGTCTGGGAGCGGACGACTGCGGTGGGACGGACGGATCAGGAAGCGGTGCAGGTCGGTGTGGGTGCGCGGTTGGCGCTGCCCCGGCTGGCGGTGAAGCCCCAGGTGGTGCTGCCGCCGGCCGGGAGCGAGCCGTTGTACGCGGCGTTGCGAGCCGTGATCGCGTCGGTGCCGGTGACCACGGCGTTCCAGCTGTTGGTGAGGCGCTGCCCGTCGGGCCAGGTCCAGGTGACGGTCCAGCCGGTGATCGCGCCGGCGGCGGCCTTGACGGTCACCGCGCCCTGGAAGCCGGCGCCCCAGTCGCCGGTGGCGGCGTAGGTGGCCGAGCACGATGAGGCCGGAGGGGGATCGGTGGGAGCGCCGCCGTAGACCGCGGCCTCCTTGGCGGTGGCCGAGATGCCGTTGGCGCCGTTGAAGAGGCGGGCGCCCCACGGGGTCAGCGCGTTCTTGTTGAAGCCGGTGACCAGGTCGAGGTATTCGACGCCGCCCCCGTTGCCGCTCCACGACCAGCCCAGGTAGCCGATGCCCCGGGACCGGGCGGTGGCCAGGATGGTGTCCTCGTCCGGGTCGCCGTCGGAGTGCAGGTGGCCGAACTCGCCGATCACCAGCGGCAGGTTGGCCGACTGGAAGCGGCCGACGTAGTCGGTGATCTCGGCGGCGGTGTCGAACACGCCGTACATGTGGATCGAGAAGATGGTGTTCTTCCGCGGGTCGGCGGCGAACACCGAGGCGGCGTTGTCGCGCATGACGAACTGCCAGTCCTGGCCCCAGTTCGGCGCGTCCACCATGATGGCGTGGCCGAAGCCGGCCGCGCGCAGGCGCTGGACGGCCGAGGTGGTCGCGGCGGTCCAGGCCGGGGCGCCGGTGTTCCCGTACGGCTCGTTGCCGATGTTGAGCACCACGTACGGCTCCTGGCCGTCGAGCGCCGACTTCACGCTGATCCAGTAGGTGACCGCCTCGTCCAGGGTCGCGGCGGCGGCCTCCTCGCCGTACCCGGTGGTGTCGTGGACCTCGAGGACGCAGATCAGCTTGACCCGCTTGCACTCGGCGACGACCGCGGCCACGTCCGACGTCTCGTTCCTGGTCCAGCGTTTGCCGCTGGCCAGCACGACCCGGGCCGAGTTGGCGCCGAGCGACTTGAGGTCGGCCAGCGCGGTGGTCTGCTGCGGGTACCAGGTGTGCGCGTGGTTGACACCGCGGAAGACGAACGTGTCGCCGGTGGACTCCACGATCCGGGTTCCGTCGACATGGATGCCGGCGGCGGGCGCGAGGCGGTCCGCGGCCGGGGCCGGCGACGGTGCGATCGATATCGCCGCGGCCACGAGGGCTGCGGAGACGATGCGGCGCATGGGTCCTCCATCGATGGTCGGGAGCGCTCCCACATCGACGGACGGGTCTCTGTCTACTCAAGAACATCGACATGTGTCAAATCCCGGGCCCGAAAAGTGCGGTATTTGTTTCGGGCCCTTGACAGGATAGTTACGGCGGCCGATGGTGTTGGGAGCGCTCCCACATCCCCTGTCCGGAGGGAGAGTTTCTGTGCCCCGCCGCCCGTTCGCCGTGCTCGCCGCCGCCCTGATGGTGGCCGGTGCCGCCGTACCCGGATCCGCCGCAGCCGAGGTTACTGATCGGAAACTTGCCGAAACTTACACGTGGAAGAACGTGCGGATCGACGGCGGCGGCTTCGTACCCGGCGTCGTCTTCAACCGCCGCGAACGGAACCTGATCTACGCGCGGACCGACATCGGCGGCGCCTACCGCTGGGACCAGGCCGGCGGCCGCTGGATCCCGCTGCTCGACTGGGTCGGCCAGCGCAACTGGGGCTACAACGGCGTGGTCAGCATCGCCACCGACCCGGTCGACCCCAACCGGGTGTACGCCGCGGTCGGCATGTACACCAACTCGTGGGACCCGAACAACGGCGCGATCCTGCGCTCCACCGACCGCGGCGCCACCTGGCAGGTCACCCCGCTCCCGTTCAAGAACGGCGGCAACATGCCCGGCCGGGGCCAGGGCGAGCGACTGGCCGTCGACCCCCGCGACAACAAGACGGTCTACTACGCGGCCGAGGGCGGCAACGGGTTGTGGCGCAGCAAGGACTACGGCGCCACCTGGGTCCGGGTCACCGCCTTCCCGAACGCCGGCAACTACGCGCAGGACCCGTCCGACGCCACCGGCTACCTGAGCCAGAACCAGGGTCTGACCTGGGTGACCTTCGACGAGACCACGCGTGACGTCTTCGTCGGCGTCGCGGACAAGCAGAACCCGGTCTACCGCAGCAGTGACGGCGGCAGCACCTGGTCGCGGATCCCGGGGCAGCCCACCGGCTACCTCGCGCACAAGGGCGTGGTCGACCCGGTCAGCCACCAGCTCTACATCGCCACCAGCGACACCGGTGGCCCGTACGACGGGGGCAAGGGTCAGGTCTGGAAGTTCGACCCACGGACCGGCGGATGGACCGACATCAGCCCGGTCGGCCTGGCCGACACCTACTTCGGCTACTCCGGCCTGACCCTCGACCGGCAGAAGCCGGGCACGCTGATCGTCGCCTCGCAGATCTCCTGGTGGCCGGACGCGATCTTCTTCCGCAGCACCGACAGCGGCGCCACCTGGTCGCGGATCTGGGACTACACCAGCTATCCGAACACGTCCAAGCGCTACACCATGGACATCTCGGCCAACCCGTGGCTCGACTTCAACACCAACCCGCAGCCGCCGGAGGCCACCCCGAAGCTCGGCTGGATGAACGAGTCGGTGGAGATCGACCCGTTCGACTCCAACCGGCTGCTGTACGGCACCGGCGGCACGATCTACGGCACCACCGAGCTGACCAACTGGGACCGCGGCACCACGTTCACGATCCGGCCGCAGGCGCGCGGGCTGGAGGAGACCGCGGTGCTCGACCTGGCCAGCCCACCCTCCGGCGCCCCGCTGGTCAGCGCGCTCGGCGACATCGGCGGCTTCTACCACGCCGACCTTACGGCCGTGCCGGCCGCCTTCCACGACCAGCCCAGCCTGGGCAGCAACACCAGCATCGACTTCGCCGAGCTCAACCCGTCGGTGTTCGTCCGGGCCGGCAACGGCGACGGCTCGAACGTCGGCATCTCCAACGACGGCGGGCGCAACTGGTACGCCGGGCAGGAACCGGCCGGCGTCACCGGCGGCGGAAACATCGCGATCGCGGCCGACGCCTCGTCCATCGTCTGGGCCCCGGCCGGCGCCGAGGTGCACCACTCGACCTCGCGCGGCGGCTCGTGGACGCGATCGTCCGGCCTGCCGACCGGCGCCAAGGTCGAGGCCGATCGGGTCAACCCCAAGACCTTCTACGGGTACGCCGCCGGCCGGCTCTACATCAGCACCGACGGCGGCGCCACGTTCACCGGCCGGGCCATGATCGACGCCCGGACGCTGCGGACCGTGCCCGGCCGGGCCGGCGAGGTGTGGCTGGCCGGCCCGAACGGTCTCTCCCGCTCGACCGACTCCGGCGCCACGTTCACCCCGGTGGCCGGCGTCAACGGGGCGGTCAACGTCGCCTTCGGCAAGGCGGCGCCCGGGTCGGCGTACCCGGCGGTCTATGCCGTGGGTCTCGACGGGGTCTTCCGCTCCGACAACGCGGGCGGCTCCTGGGTCCGGATCAACGACGACCAGCACCAGTACGGCAACGCCGGCGAGGCGCTGGCCGGCGACCCGCGCGTCTACGGGCGCGTGTACCTCGGCACCAACGGCCGCGGCATCCTCTACGCCGACCGGGCCGGCTCCTGATCGGGGGCGGACGGGACCATCCACCGGGTTCCGTCCGCCCCGAAGCCCTGTTTCGGAAAGGACACCAATGAAACGAGGACGCTGGGTCTCGTTCGCGGCGGCGGCCGTTCTCGCCGCCACGACGGGGCTGGTCGCCCTGACCGCACAACCGGCCGCGGCGCACGGCGCGATGATGGCGCCGGGCAGCCGCACGTACCTCTGCTGGCTGGACGGCCTCGACTCGACCGGCGCGATCAACCCCAAGAATCCGGCCTGCGCGGCGGCCGTCGCGCAGAGCGGCGCCACCTCGCTGTACAACTGGTTCGCCGTGCTCCGCTCCGACGGCGCCGGCCGGACCAGCGGCTTCATCCCGGACGGGCAGCCGTGCAGCGGCGGCGCCGGCGGGCCGTACAACTTCACCGGTTTCAACCTGCCGCGCACCGACTGGCCGGTCACCCACCTGACCTCCGGCGCGAGCATGCGGTTCGACTACAACAACTGGGCCAAGCACCCGGGCACGTTCTCGCTCTACATCACCAAGGACTCGTGGAGCCCGACCCGCGCGCTGGCCTGGAACGACCTGGAGCCGCAGCCGTTCAGCCAGGTGGTCAACCCGTCGTCGGTCGGCGGCCCCGGCACGGCGGAGGGCCGCTACTCGTGGAACGCGATGCTGCCGGCCAACAAGACCGGGCGGCACCTGATCTACTCGGTGTGGTCACGCTCGGACAGCACGGAGACCTTCTACGGCTGCTCGGACGTGGTCTTCGACGGCGGCCACGGCGAGGTCACCGGCGTCGGCGACAGCACCCTGCCGCCGCCCGGAGGCGGGGACCCGACCGACCCGACCGAACCGCCGGACGGCTCCTGCGCCGCCGCGTACTCGATCACCAGCTCGTGGGGTGGCGGTTTCCAGGGCCAGGTCACGGTACGCGCGGGCGATGAGGCCCTGAACGGCTGGATGGTGCACTGGACCTGGCCCGGCTCGCAGACCCTGACCCAGGCCTGGAACGGACGCCAGACCTCGGCCGGCTCACTGGTCACCATCACCAACGAGACCTGGAACGGGTCGCTGCCCGCCGGCGGCACGGCAACGATCGGTTTCCTCGCCAACGGGACCGCCCCGGCGGCGCTCAACGAACTGATGTGCATGCCCGCGTGATCCAATCCCTACCCGGGTGGTTGTAGCTTGTGCAGCGACAACCGCTCGGGTTGGGGGAGGCGGGGGACATGACGACGGAACGAAGCCGTGCCTCGGGACGACCGACGCTGGACCAGGTCGCAAGTCGGGCCGGGGTGGGCCGGGGCACGGTCTCCCGGGTGGTGAACGGCTCCGACAAGGTCAGCGCCGGCGCCCGGCGCGCCGTGGAGAGCGCTATCGCGGAGTTGGGGTACGTGCCGAACCGCGCCGCCCGGACGCTGGTCACCCAGCGGACCGATTCGATCGCGCTGGTCATCTTCGAGTCGGGCCGGCGCTTCTTCGCCGAGCCCTTCTTCGGCCGGATCGTGCAGTCGATCTCCTCGGCCCTGGTCGGCCGCAACCTCCAGCTGCTGCTGATGATCGCGCAGTCGCCCGAGGAACGGCACCGCACCGAGGGCTTCCTGACCCGCCAGCACGTGGACGGCGCCCTGCTGCTCTCGTTGCACGGTGACGACGCCCTGCCGGCCAAGCTCGAGGAGCGCGGCGTGGCCACGGTCCGCGCCGGGCGCCCGACCGGCGTCATCGGCGGGCAGACGTTCGTCGACGCGGACAACCGGGGCGGCGCCCGGGCCGCGGTCGAATACCTCCAGATGCGGGGCCGCCGCCGGATCGCGGCGATCGCCGGCCCGCAGGACATGGCGCCCGGCGTGGCCCGGCTGGCCGGCTACCGCGACGTGGTCGGGCCCGGCGCGGTGGTGGTCGGCGACTTCAGCGAGGAGAGCGGCGAGACGGCCATGCGCCGGCTGCTCGACCAGCACCCCGACCTCGACGCGGTGTTCGCCGCCTCCGACCTGATGGCCGCCGGGGCGATGCGGGTGCTGCGCGAGAGCGGCCGGCGGGTGCCCGACGACGTCGCCATGGTCGGCTTCGACGACTCGTCCATCGCCGGGCACACCGACCCCGGGCTGACCAGCGTGCACCAGCCGATCGAGGAGATGGGCGAGGAGATGGTCCGGCTGCTGCTCGCCAAGGTCGACGGCACCGACCTCGGGCAGCACGAGGTCGTGCTGCCCACCCGGCTGGTGCCCCGCGGCTCGGCCTGACGCCTAGGTCCGCTTCACCTCGTCGAGGCGGGCCCGCAGGACGTCGGCCTGGGCGGCGTCGAGGCCACCCTCGCCGATGCGCTGGCGGACCTTCTGCTGGAGCGCGTCGACCCGGCCGGCCACCTCGCCGGCCGGCGCGTCGTCCAGCTGGCCGAGCAGGTTGAGCAGGTCGACGGCCACGTCCTCGCGGATCCGGCCGGCGTCGCGGCCCGCCTCGACGGCGGCCGTCACGTCCTGCACGGCGGCGTCCCGCCTCCCGTCGTTCTCCGTCCCGGTCCCCGTCCCCGTCTCCGTCGCCGGCGACGGCGGTGGGCTGGCCGGCGGCAGGTCCGGCTCGACGGTGACCGTGTGGGTGACGGCGGGCTCGGTCGTCGGAACCAGTGGTTCGGCGCGGTTCTCGTCGCCCGGGGAGGACCAGGAGCCGATCACCACGGCCACGCCGGCCGCGGCGAGCAGAGCGACGACCACGGCGATGCGTCCCGCGGTACGGCGCGGGGGCCGCACGATCGGCACCGTGTGCGCGGGCGCCCGGCCCGAGGTGAACGGTCCCGCCGCGGCCCGGGGAGAGAACGAACGTCCTTTCTCTTTGTTGCCGATCAGTGTGCTCAACTCGTCGCGAACCTCGTCGGCGGGCGGCCGTTTCGCGGGATCGTCCCGGAGGCAATGCTCGACCAGGTCACGGAACGCCACCGGCAGGTCGTCGGGCAGCCGGCCCGGCCCGGCGGTCCGCGCGGCGGCGTACTCCTCCCACGTGTCCACCGGGTAGGGCGGCTCGCCGGCCACCATCTCGAACAGGACCGCGCCCAGCGCGTACACATCGGTCGCGGGTTCGGCCGGGCGTCCGTCCAGCCGTTCCGGCGCCACGTAGGCCGGCGTACCGAACGTCGACCCGGTTTCGTCCTCGTCCGGCGTACCGGTGACCGCGCTGATCCCGAAGTCGAGGATCTTGGTGCCGGTCGGCGTGAGCATCACGTTGCCCGGCTTGACGTCACGGTGCACCACGCTGCGGGCATGGGCCGCGGCCAGCGCCGACGCCACCTCGACGCCGATCCGCGCCGCCTCCGGCCAGGGGATCGGGCCGTCGGTGAGCCGGGCCGCGAGCGACTCGCCGTCCAGCAGCTCCATCACCACGAACGGCGCCAGCGACCCGTCCGGGCGGGGCGACTCGCCGTAGTCGTGGACGGCCGCGATGTGCGGGTGCGAGAGCCGGGCCGCGGTGCGCGCCTCGGTCCACGCCTGGTGCAGCACCTCGGCGGCGTGCGGGGTGGGCAGCTTCAGCGCGACGGCCCGCCCGAGCAGCTCGTCGTCGGCGCGCCAGATCTCCGCCATGCCGCCGGTGGCCAGCCGGTCCACCAGCCGGTAGCGGTGGGACAGCAGCGCCCCTGGTTGTGGCCAGTCCTCGTCCACCTGGGAACCCTCCGCCAAGAGCCTGGTCGCCGTCAACAGGTGCGTTTCTGTGCTACCGCGCGTGCCTCGGTCCTCCTGGCCGACGTCGATCGGACACAGGATGTCAACTACGCCGAAGCATTGTCGCCGCTTGGGGGCCGATATGCCCACTTCCCGTGCATACATTCGTGTCCTGGCTGCTCCGACGGCCGCCCTGTCGACCGCGACGCTACCCGCCCCGCCCGCCTTTGCTCTGCGCACTCATACGCAACCCCCGCTGACCTCGGCTTTCTCTCCGGGGTGCGGCTGAGCACCCCGGCGTCGGCGCCGGCGCCCCTGGTCAGGCGGTTTGCCTAGGGGGTGCATATAGGTGCGCAGAGCAAAAGGGGGCAGGTGCGGGATGGTGCCTTGGACGGATCGGCGCCGGACGGCTGAGCAGCGGGCGACGGCGCTGCTGCGAGCGAGCGCCCAGCGCCAGAAGTATCGGTGGCTGGTCCAGCAGCCGGCCGGACGGTCCACAACAGACCGAGTGGCTGCGGCTCGGTGAGCACCGGGACATCGGGATCCGGCTCGCCGGCGATGAGCTGGCGATCTGGGGACGGCAGGGCTGGACCACGGTGCCGGGGGTCTATCGGACCTAGGTCGGCGGGATGTCGGACACCGCCGCGGAGACTGCGTTTCGGGGGCGCCAACCGTAGAATCCTCACGTGTCTCGCGCATGGAGTGAGGAATGGGCCCGGGAGGGCACCGCCCGGTTCGTGGCGGCGGTCGCCGGGCTCACCGAGGACCAGGTGCGGGAACCGTCGGCGCTGGCCGGCTGGACCCGCGCCCACGTGGTCGCGCATGTCGCCCGCAACGCCGATGCGCTGGTCAACCTGCTGGAGTGGGCGCGCACCGGGGTGGAGACCCCGATGTACGCGAGCCCGGAGCAGCGGGACGACGACATCGAGCGTGGCGCCAAGCGGCCGGCCGCCGAGCTGCGTGCCGACCTGCTCCGGTCGAGTGAGCGGTTCGCGGCCCGGACGGCGGAGATGCCGGCCGAGGCGTGGACGGCCACCGTGCGAACGCGGCAGGGGCGTGCGATCCAGGGGGCCGAGGTGCTCTGGATGCGGTCGCGGGAGGTCTGGGTGCACCAGGCCGACCTCGGCACCGGGCTGACCTTCGACGGCTTTCCGGAAGACTTCCTGATCGAGCTGATCGGGGATGTCGCCGGGCGTCTCAAAGGGCTGTCGGTGCGGATCGAGGCGGCGGGACACAGCTGGACCCTGGGCGACGGCGCGGTGGCGGTGTCGGGCACGCCGGCCGCGGTGGCCGGCTGGCTCACCGGCCGGTCGCCGGGTGATGACGTGCGGGGCGAGAAGCCGGAGTTGCCCGACTGGCTGTGAGCGGGGGAGCGATGCGCAATCAGGGACTCGGATCCTGGCCGGCCCGCCGGGCGCGGATGTCACCTGACCGCGTCGCCCTGACCCACGGCGCGGCCGGCACGACGTACGCGGAACTCGCCTCGGAAGCTTTGGGTTTCGCCCACCGGCTCAGGCGACTGGGCGTGCGGCGTGGTGACCGCGTCGCCTACCTCGGGGTGAACCATCCGCACGCGGTCCGGACCCTGTTCGCGGCGGGGCTGCTCGGGGCGGTGTACCTGCCGCTCAACTTCCGGCTGACCCGCGACGAGCTGATGGTGATCGTCCGCGACGCCGAGCCGGTCGTGGTGGTGGCCGGGCCGGGACACGAGGGCGCCGCGGCCGACCTCGACCTCCCGTCGGTCACGGTCGGTGGCGTGGGCGGCGACCCCATCGACGAGCCGGTGGGGCTCGACGACCTGGCCGTGCTCATGTACACGTCGGGGACGACCGGGCGGCCCAAGGGCGCCATGCTCACCCACGGCAACCTGACCTGGAACGTCTGCAACCACCTGATCGACATCGACCTGCGCGGCGACGACGTGGTGCTGGTGGCGGCGCCGCTGTTCCACATCGCCGCGCTCGCCCAGTCGCTGCTGCCGATCCTGGTCAAGGGCGGCCGGGCGGTGCTCGTGCCGTCGTTCGACCCGCAGCGGGCGGCGGCCACGATCGCGGCCGAACGGGTGACCGTGATGTTCGGCGTACCCACGATGTTCGCCCTGCTTCTGAAGGTCAAGGACGCCGACTTCTCCAGCCTGCGGATCCTCGAGTGCGGTGGCGCGCCGGTGCCGGCGTCGCTGATCCAGGCGTACGAGGACCGCGGCGTGCCGTTCCTCCAGGGCTACGGGATGACCGAGGCCGCGCCCGGCGTGCTCTACCTGGCAGCCGAGGACGCCGCGCGCAGGGCGGGCACGGCCGGCGTGCCGGTGTTCTTCTCCGACGTCCGCGTGGTCACCCCGGACGGCCGTGACACCGCCGACGGCGAGCCGGGCGAGATCCTGGTCGCCGGCCCGAACGTGTTCGACGGCTACTGGGGCCGGCCCGACGAGACCGCCGCGGTGCTCGACGACGACGGCTGGTTCCGCTCGGGCGACATCGCGGTCCGCGACGCCGACGGCTTCCACCGGATCGTCGACCGGGCCAAGGACATGATCATCTCGGGGGGCGAGAACATCTACCCGGCCGAGGTGGAGAGCGCCCTGCTGAGCTGCCCGGGCGTCGCCGAGTGCGCGGTGATCGGGGTGCCCGACGCCAAGTGGGGCGAGGTCGGCCAGGCGCTGATCGT
Organism: Actinoplanes sp. NPDC089786; assembly: GCF_040684855.1. Taxonomy (NCBI): domain Bacteria; kingdom Bacillati; phylum Actinomycetota; class Actinomycetes; order Micromonosporales; family Micromonosporaceae; genus Actinoplanes; species Actinoplanes sp. NPDC089786. Next base: position 125,829 of record NZ_JBFBGU010000007.1, on the reverse strand, counting down.
GCGGTCCTCGGCCGTCGAGGCCGCCGACATCCTGAGCAGCCTCGAGGGGCGGCTGGCCAAGTTCAAGATTCCCCGGTACGTACGGTTCGTGGACGATCTGCCCCGGACCGCGTCGGGCAAACTGCTGAAGGCACGACTCCGCCGTGAGTACGGCGGACCCATCGAAGGGACAACCGCATGACGACCGTCGCCAACGGGCTGGCCGAGGTGACCGCCCTGGCCGGCCAGGACCTGGGCGCCACCGAGTGGATGGAGATCACCCAGGAGCGGGTGAACCAGTTCGCCGACGCCACCGACGACCACCAGTGGATCCACCTGGACGCCGAACGCGCCGCGGCCGGGCCGTTCAAGGGCACGATCGCGCACGGCTTCCTCACGCTGTCCCTGGTGATCCCGCTGTTCTCCCAACTGCTGCAGGTCAAGGGCGTCGCGATGGGGATCAACTACGGGCTCAACCGGGTACGGTTCCCGGCCCCCGTCCGGGTCGGCTCCCGCATCCGCATGCTCGGCGCCGTGGCGAGCGTCGAGCCGGTCGACGGCGGCGTGCAGGCGGTGTTCGACTTCACCGTCGAGGCCGAGGGCTCGCCCAAGCCGGTCTGCGTGGCGCAGAGCATCCAGCGCTTCTACGCCTGATCGCTCCATCTCCGCACCGGTGACAGGGCCAGCACGAGGGGGGACAGCAGCATCGCCGCGGCGGCCGCCACCAGGGTGGTCCGCGGGCTCGACGCGCCGGCCAGCAAGCCGCCGGCCAGCGAGCCCAGCGGCTGCGTGCCCATGCCCGCGAAGGTGATCGTGGCGGCGACGCGGCCCTGCATGGCGGCCGGGGTGACCGCCTGGCGGATGGCCATCACCGTCACGTTCACCAGCTGACCGCCCGCCCCGAAGATCACCATCACGGCCAGCAGGAGCGGGAACGTCCAGGCCGGTGACCCGTGCAGGGCCGGGACGACCAGGGCCACGCCGTCCCCGATCAGCGCGGCGCCGACCACCGTCACCCCGTACCCGAGAAGACCCGGCAGCCGCGCCGCCAGGAGTGACCCGACCAGCGCGCCCGGCCCGGTCGCGGCCAGCACCAGCCCGATCGCGCCGGCCGAGAGACCCAGGTCCCGGGGCAGGAAGACCAGGAACGCGGTCATGAACCCGGCGAACGAGAACTGGAACGCCGCCGACGCCAGGCCCACCGCCCGCAGCACCGGCTGACCGGCGACGAAGCGCAGGCCGTCGCGGATCCGGGTGCGGGAGCGGTGTTCCGGGTCGTCGGCGCGCAGCGCGCGGATCGACAGGAACGAGGTCGCGAAGAACAGCGCGCCGGAACCGATGGCCGCCGCGGCCGGCAGCAGCGACACGAGCGCGCCGCCGAGAGCCGGGCCACCCAGCTGCGCGGCCGAGCGGGTGCCCTCCAGAGCGCTGTTGGCCGTGATGAGCTGGTCGCGGCGCAGCAGCCGGGGGATCGACGCCTGGTAGGCGATGTCGAACAGCACCGACATGCCGCCGACGACCAGGGCCACCACGAACAGGCCCGGCAGCGCGAGCCCGGCCACGGCCGCGACGGTCAGGGCGACGGCCCGGGTGAGGTCGGCCGCGACCATCACGTCGCGGGTACGCCATCGGTCCACCCAAGCGCCGGCGAACAGCGCGAGCAGCAGGAACGGCGCCTGGCCGAAGGCGCGGAGGAGGCCGACGTCGGCCGGGGTGGCGTTCAGGGCGAGCACCGCGATCAGCGGCAGGACCGCCGCGGTGGTGTGTTCGCCGAGCTGGGAAGCGGTCTGGCCGAACCAGAGCAAGCGGAAGTCGCGGTCGCGCACGGAGATCCTTCGGGCAGGCTGGTGCCACGCATCTCAGTGGGCGGCACGCGTCGGACGGGTTTCGTCAGCGCGTGCGGGAACGACCGGGCATGGCGGGGACCCTACGCCACCGGCGCGGCCCGGCGTTGACAAATATCGGCAATACATGGATGTTCATCAATGTGATGCGGATCCTCCGGCTCGCTGCCGTCGCCGTCCTCGTACTCGCCGCCTCGCTCGTCGCTCCAGCTCAGCCCGTCCTGGCGCTGGACAACGGGCTGGCCCGGACACCACCGATGGGCTTCAACAACTGGAACTCGACGCAGTGCCGGGCCGAGTTCAACGAGGCCATGATCAGGGGCATCGCGGACATCTTCGTGGCGCGCGGCCTCAAGGCGGCCGGCTACGAGTACGTCAACCTCGACGACTGCTGGGCGTTGTCGCAGCGGGACGCGAACGGCAACCTGGTGCCCGACCCGGCGCGGTTCCCCAACGGGATCAAGGCGGTCGCCGACTACGTACACGGCAAGGGTCTGAAGTTCGGCATCTACACCAGCGCCGGCACGATGACCTGCTCGCCGATCGGGTTCCCGGGCGGGCTCGACCACGAGGACCAGGACGCGCGGCTGTTCGCCTCGTGGGGCGTCGACTACCTGAAGTACGACAACTGCAACAACCAGGGCCGCGACGCGATCGAGCGCTACACCCGGATGCGCGACGCGCTGGCCCGCACCGGCCGGCCGATCGTGTTCGCGATCTGCGAGTGGGGCTCGACCCAACCGTGGCGCTGGGCCGGCCCGGTCGGCAACGCGTGGCGCAGCACCGGCGACATCGAGGACAACTGGGGCTCCGTCCTCAGCATCATCCGGCAGAACTACGTGCTGGCCCCGTACTCCCGGCCCGGCGCCTGGAACGACCCCGACATGCTCGAGGTCGGCAACGGCGGGATGACCGATACCGAATACCGTACGCACTTCGCGCTGTGGGCCATGATGTCGGCGCCGCTGCTGATCGGCTCGGACCTGAGGACCGCCTCCAGCGCCACGTTCGGCATCCTGACCAACGCCGGGCTGATCGCGGTCGACCAGGACTCGCTGGGCCGGTCGGCGTACGTGGTCCGCAACTACTCCGGCCAGTGGGTGTTCAGCAAGGTGCTGGCGAACGGCGACCGCGCGGTGGCATTGTTCAACGAGAACGGCTCGGCCACCACGATCACCACGAGCGCGGCCCAGGTCGGCATGAACGCGGCCGGGTCCTACGGTCTGCGCGACCTCTGGACCGGCGGCGCCTCGACGACCACCGGAACGATCTCGGCGACCGTTCCGGCCCATGGCACCGCGGTGTTCCGGGTGTCCGGCGGGTCGCCCTACGCCGGTCGCCAGCTGGTCGGCCAAGCCTCCGGACAGTGTCTCGACGTGCACGACAACGTGGTGGTCAACGACGCGGCGGCCGAGATCTACCCGTGCAACGGCGGCGCCAACCAGCGTTGGAACTTCACCGCGGCCGGTGAGCTGCGGGTCTACGACGGCACGCGTTGCCTCGACGTCTTCAACGGCGGCACGGCGGCGGGCACCCGCGTCCTGCAATGGGAATGCAACGGCGGCGTCAACCAGCAGTTCCGCCTCAACCCCAACGGCACCATCGCGGCCGTCCAGTCCGGCCTGTGCCTCGACGTCAACGGCGCCTCCACCACCCCCGGCGCCGGCATCATCATCTGGACCTGCCACGCCCAGCCCAACCAGATCTGGACCTGATCCCGCCGCCCCGGTCAGGGTTGGGCGCGGAGCGCCCGGAGGGTGACCACGCACGCGGAATGAAGGTCGCGCGGCTCTGGTTTGGGCGCGCCAGCGGCCAGGAGCCGCGCGACCGGCCCCGGCGGGAGCGGCGGTCAGCACCACCCACCGAGCTACGACATCAAGCCTTTGATCGTGAACTCACGTCGGCCACGGAAGGTCGGGCTCGACCGGGACGTCGTAGTCGACGCCGTCGATGTCGAAGCCGTAGAGGGCGCGGAACTGGGCGCGGAACCAGGCTACGTCGGCCACCTCGCTGATCGTCCCGGGGGTGATCGACGACCAGCGCTCGGCCACGGCGGCCTGCACGTCGGGGGAGAGTTCCCAGCGGTCGAGGCGGATGCGGCCCTGCTCGTCCAGGTCGAGGGGGGCCGCGCCGGTGAGCTGGTCCCACAGCCGGATCGACTGTTCCATCGGGGACTGGAGCGCGTCGCCCAGGACGGCGCGCAGCAGGCTGACGTAGAGGGCGATGCCGGGGATGGCGGTCGACGCCTGGGTCACCGCGGCGCCGTTCACCGAGGTCAGGGCGCGGCCGCCGACCGGCTTCAGGAGGTCGGTCAGGCCGGCCGCGGTCGACTCCAGGTGGGCCTTGGCGGCGCCGATCGTGCCGTCGCGGTAGATGGCCGAGGTCAGCTTCGAGCCGATGTAGGTCAGGGCCACCGTCCGGAAGCCGTCGCGCAGCAGGCCGCGGTCGGACAGGGCGGTGATCCAGCGGGACCAGTCGTCGCCGCCCATCACGCGGACCGTGGCGGCGGTCTCGGCCTCGTCGGCGGGGTCGGCGCTCAGCTCGCGCAGCGCGGGGGTGCCGTCGCGGTCGAACTCCAGCGTGCGGGTCGTATGGGCGGCGCCAAGGGGCTTGATGACCGACTGGAAGGTCTCGCCGGTGTCGGGGTCGGTGCGGCGGGGCGCGGCGACGCTGTAGATCAGGTGGTCGAGGCCGCCGAAGCGCTTGGCCAGCAGGTCGAGGGTCTCCTGCTTGGTCGCGTCGGCGAAGGCGTCGGCGTTCAGGAAGGTGAAGTCGCTGCCCGCCTCGGCGGCGAACTCGGCCGTGGCGATCGTGCGGTACCAGCCGGCGGTCGCGGTGCGGCGGCCGGGCGGGCGCTCGAAACCGATGCCGACGCCCTGGATGCCCTGCCGGGCCAGGCCCGCGACGGTGGCGGCCAGGCCGTAGCCGGCGCTGGAACCGATCACCAGTGCCGTCGGCCGCCGGGACACGGTTGCGATGGGAGGCAGCGCCGCCCGGACGCTCTCGACGCAGCCGGTCGGGTGGGAGTCGAGCAGGAGGAAGCCGCGCCCGGTGGGGCGCACGATACGTTCAGCCACCGGCACATCCTGCCATGCTCACGGTCGGACGCGGCCGGCCTTGCGGGCGCGGTACGCGTTGACGGCCGCCCGGTTGCCGCAGCCGGCCTCGCAGAAGCGCTTCGAGCGGTTCTTGGACAGGTCGACGAGCACGTTGTCGCAGTCGTCGGCGGCGCACCGGCGCAGGCGGCTCAGCTCGTCCTCGCGGATCATGTCGACGAACGCCATCGCCGCCTCGACCATCATCCGGGTGGCCAGCGGGGCCTCGGACGGGGCGGCGTGCAGGTGCCAGCTGAACTGGTCGTGGCGGACCAGCTGGGGGAGCGCCCGGCCCTCGCGGAGCAGCTCGTTCACCAGGACGACGATCTGCTCCTCGCCGGCCGCCTCCCAGACCTGGCGCAGGCGGGGGCGCAGCTTGTGCACCGCGCGCAGCTCGGCCTCGGTGCCGGCGCGGCGGCCGGTCCACTGCCAGGTCCGGTAGAACGCGTCCAGAGCGGCCAGGTCGGGCAGCTGCTCGCCGCCGTCGGTGGTGTTCACCAACGCCGCCGCGCCGGCCAGAGAGATCTCCGTGTCATGGGCGAAAATCATCTTGACTCCTGTCACGCCCGGGTCCTAGTGTCATGAGCATAGCAATGTTTGACTCATGACAGGGGATGGGGCTATGCGTCTCGGGCTGCTGCTGGCGCTGCTGTCGGCCGCCACCTTCGGAACGTCGGGCATCTTCGCGCGTTCACTGCTCGACGCCGGCTGGTCGGCCGGGTCGGCGGTGGCCGTGCGGGTCGGGCTCGGCGCCGTGCTGCTGGCGATACCGGCCCTGATCGCGATGCGGGGGCGCTGGGCCGCGCTGCGGCGGTCGGCCGGCCCGATCGGGCTGTTCGGCCTACTGGCCATCGCGGCCGCCCAGGTCGGCTACTTCAACGCCGTCCAGCGGCTGCCGATCGGGGTGGCGCTGCTGCTGGAATACTCCGGCATCCTGCTGGTGGTGCTGTGGATGTGGGCGGTGCACGGGCAGCGGCCGGTGCGGCTCACCGTGGCCGGTGCGGTCACCGCGCTGGCCGGGCTGGCGCTGGTCCTCGACCTGACCAGCGGCGCCCGCTTCGACCCGCTGGGCGTGATGTGGGGGCTGATCGCCGCGGTCGGGCTGGCCGGCTACTTCGTGCTCTCGGCCCGGGTCGACCCCGAGCTGCCGTCGATCGCGCTGGCCTCGGGCGGCATGGCGGTCGGCGCGGTGCTGCTCTTCGGGCTGGGCGCGGCAGGACTGCTGCCGATGACGTTCACCTTCGGCCAGGTGACCCTGGCCGGGCTCCGGGTGAGCTGGCTGGTGCCGATCGCCGGGCTCGCGGTGGTCGCGGCCACCATCGCGTACGTGGCCGGCATCGGCGCCGCGCGGCTGCTGGGCGCGTCGCTGTCGTCGTTCGTCGGCCTGACCGAGGTGCTGTTCGCCGTCCTGTTCGCGTGGCTGTTCGTCGACGAGCTGCCGACCGCGCTCCAGCTCGGCGGCGGCGTCCTCATCATCGGAGGCATCGTGCTGGTGCGGCTGGGCATGGATCGAGCCGGCCCCGATTCCACTGAGCGGAAGGCGCCACTCCCGTCTGTTGAGGCAGCTGCATAGCGTCCCGGTCATGACACTCGTCGGCGATGGTGCGTGGCACGGCAAGATCTGGACCGGGGCGTGGGCCGACGGTGGCGGCGACGCGTACGACGTGGTCGAACCGGCCACCGGCGATACGCTGGGCACGATGGGGCTGGCCACGCCGGCCGACGTCGCCACGGCCGCCGCCCGGGCCAAGGAGGCGCAGGTGGCGTGGGCCGGCCTGCCCCACGAGGAACGCGCCGCCGTGCTGCGCCGCGCCGGCGACCTGCTCAACGCCAACGCCGGCGAGATCAAGGAGTGGCTGGCCCGCGAGACCGGCGCCATCCAGCCGTTCGGCGGCTTCCAGGTGCACACCAGCGCCGCCGAATGTTACGAGGCCTCGGCGCTGCCGTCCCACCCGTATGGCGAACTGCTCCGCACCGGCCTGCCCCGCCTCAGCTTCGCCCGCCGCGTCCCGGCCGGCGTGGTCGGCGTGATCGCGCCGTTCAACGTCCCCACGATCCTGGCCATCCGCGCCGTCGCCCCGGCCCTGGCGCTGGGCAACGCGGTCATCCTGAAGCCCGACCCGCGCACCGCGGTGACCGGCGGCGTGGTCTTCGCCCGGATCTTCGAGGAGGCCGGGCTGCCCGCCGGCGTGCTCCAGGTGCTGCCCGGCGGCGCGGACGTGGGCGCCGCGCTGGTGACCGAGCCGGCCGTACGCGTCATCGCCTTCACCGGATCGACCCGCGCCGGCCGGCTGGTCGGCGAGCTGGCCGGCAAGCACCTCAAACGCGCCCACCTCGAGCTGGGCGGCAACTCGGCGCTGATCGTCATGCCCGACGTCGACGTCGCCGCGGCCTCCTCGGTCGGCGCGTGGGGAACCTTCGCGCACGCCGGCCAGATCTGCATGGCCACCTCCCGCCACCTGGTGCACCGGGACATCGCCGAGGAGTACACCGCCCAGCTGGCCGAGCGGGTCGCGAAACTGCCGGTCGGCGACCCGTTCCGCGAGGAGGTGGCGCTCGGCCCGCTGATCGACCAGGCCCAGCGCGACCGCGTGCACGGCCTGGTCTCGTCCAGCGTGGCCGGCGGGGCGACGCTGCGCACCGGCGGCACCTACGACAACCTGTTCTACCGGCCCACGGTCCTGGGCGACGTGCCGGTGTCCGCCCCCGCGTACGCCGAGGAGATCTTCGGCCCGGTCGCCCCGGTGACGCCGTTCTCGTCGATCGACGAGGTGATCGCGCTGGCCGCCGACACCGACTACGGGCTGTCGCTGGGCATCCTGACCAAGGACGTCTACGCGGGCCTGGCCCTGGCCGAGCGCATCCCGTCCGGCCTGGTCCACATCAACGACCAGACGGTCAACGACGAGGCGGTGGCCCCGTTCGGTGGTGTCGGCGCGTCCGGCACCGGCTCCCGCCACGGCGGCCCGCAGGCCAACATCGAGGCGTTCACCGAGACCCAGTGGGTCACCCTGCGCGGCGATCTGCCCTCGTACCCGATCTGAACCGCGGCGGCGAGACGCCCACCTCGCGCTTGAACGCGCTCTCCGACGGGACATGGTGGCCGCGCGGGCCGGCTCGACCAGCTGCCACGGCCGCCCCGGCTCGGCGTGCATCAGGCCCACCGCCGGGCGCAGCCGCTTCGTGCTCAGTGATCCCCGGCTTCTTCGTCTCACCCAACTTCAAGAGCGGCAGCGGCTTCCGCCGGGGCGCAAATTGTCGGCCCGCCACCCCCAGATCAAGATCAAGAGCGTGATGTCGTAGCTGGGTGGGGTGTGCAGACCGCAGCTCCCGCCGAGGCCGGGCGCGCGGCTCCAAGGCCGTGGCCGGCCAGAACAGAGCCGCGCACCCTTCGTTCTGCGTGCGTGGTCACCCTCCGGGCGCTCCGCGCCCAAACCACCACTCCGGGCCGAGCCGTTCCGCGCCGGCGCTCCGAGCCCGACCCCTCCGCCGGCGCCTTTGCTCTGAGCGCGTATAGGCACCACTTGGATGGCGACGACATCCGGATACGCCAACATCGAAGTGTTGCCTATACGCGCTCAGAGCAAAGGGGCGCCAGAGGCGGGGCTCAGGGGCTGAGGGGCTCAGGAGCTGAGAGGAAGGCGGCTGGGGGCCGCGGTCGGCGCCGTCGAGGACGCCTGGATGGGGACCGCGGGCGGGTCAGAAGCGGGACTGGAGGCCGGTTATGCGGCCTGCCTGGGCCTCGCGGGCCTTGCGCAGGGCGTAGGAGCGGAGGAACCACGGCGTGTGCAGCTCGACCGACTCGACGAGCGTGCAGCCGGCCTCGGTCGGCGTCAGGGTGACGGTGGAGGTCAGGCGGACCCAGCCGGGGGAACGGACCGAGCTGACGACCTCCAGCGGGGTCGGGAAGGTCATGGTCACGTCGATCGCGTTGTCCCAGTGGAACGGGCCGAAGCGGAAGCGTTCCGCGGCCACGTAGCGGGTCGAGGCGCCGGTGACGCGGATGTCGCGGACCTCGACGACCAGGGGCGCCAGGCCGACGTAGCTGTGCGGGTCGGACAGGAAGGCGTGGACGTCGGCCGGGGGTGTGGCCAGGCTGGTCGTGGTGCTGAAGTGGTCGGTGGGCATCGATCCATGATCGGGGACCCTGGTTTGTCCGTGCGCGGCGGGGGAACCCGATGAGTATGCGTTTCGGATACAAGTTGTTCGCCGAGAACTTCGGGCCGCGGGAGCTGATCCGGCAGGCGGAGCGGGCCGAGGCCGTGGGATTCGACTTCGTCGAGATCAGTGATCACTACCATCCGTGGGTGGAGGCGCAGGGGCATTCGCCGTTCGCGTGGACGGTGCTGGGCGCGATCGCCGCGCGTACCCGGGATCTGGGTCTGGCCACCGGCGTGACCTGCCCGACGGTGCGCTACCACCCGGCGATCGTGGCGCAGGCCGCGGCGACGTTGCAGATCGTCTCGGACAACCGCTTCACGCTGGGCATCGGGGCGGGGGAGCGGCTCAACGAGCACGTGGTCGGTCAGGGGTTCCCGAGCGTCCGCGGGCGGCACGAGCGGCTGGCCGAGGCGCTCGACATCATCAACCTGCTGTGGCAGGGCGGCTACCGGTCGTACGACGGGAAGCATCTGACCCTGGAGGACGCGCGGGTCTTCGACCTGCCGGAACAGCTGCCCGTGATCGCGGTCGCGGCCGGTGGGAAGGACGCCGCGGAACTGGCCGCGACGCATGGTGGCGGGCTGTTCACGACCGAGCCGCGCAAGGATCTCGCCGAGACCTACGCGAAGGCCGGTGGCCAGGGCCCGCGGTACGCCGAGGTCGCGACGGCCTGGGCGACCAGTGAGGACGCGGCGGTCGAGTCGGCGCTGAAGCTCACGCCGTGGGCGGTCACCGGCTGGAAGGTGATGAGCGAGCTGCCGAACCCGGTCAACTTCGAGGCCGCCGCGGCCACGGTCACCGCCGACGACATCCGCGAGCAGTTCGTCGTCGGGCCCGACCCGCGCAAGTACGTCGAGCAGGTCAAGACCTACGCCGAGGCCGGGTACGACCACCTGGTGCTGATGAACGCCGGCCCGGACCCGGACGGCTTCCTCGACTTCTACGACAAGGAACTACGGGACGTGCTCACGAAGGAGGTCTGATCATGCCGGCTGGTTCGAGCCCCAAGCGGGAGCGGCAGTACGAGCACATCAAGCAGGGACTCAAGAAGAGCGGCCGGTCCGAGGGTGTGGCCGAGGAGATCGCCGCGCGGACCGTCAACAAGGAACGCGCCCGGGCGGGCGAGTCGCGGACGGCCAGCAAGAGCTCGCTGAAGGACGTGTCGTCGGGCCACCGGGGCGGCAAGCGGTCGCACAGCGGACCCGGCGGCCGGACGAAGGAGCAGCTCTACAACGAGGCGAAGCAGAAGAACATCAAGGGTCGTTCCTCGATGTCCAAGGCGGAGCTGGAGAAGGCCGTCAACGCAAAGTGATGACGGCGACCGGGAACTTGCGGTCGGTCTTCGTCTCGTAGTCGGCGGCGTCCGGCCAGTACGCGCGCCAGATGCCGTACAGGCGGTCCCAGTCGTCGTCGCGGCCCGGGCGGACCACACGGTGGTCCGCCTTCACCGTGTCGGTGTGGTACTCGACGGTGACCGGGCCGTCGACCGCCTCCAGGTTGGCCACCCACACCGGGTCGGAGGGGCCGCCGCCGGCGCTGCCGCAGACGATGAACGTGTCGCCGTCGGACGCCGCCACCAGCGGGTTGATGGTCACCTTGCCGGTCTTGCGGCCCGGGGTGTGCAGCAGGAGGGTCTCTTTGCCCTCGAAGTGGCCCCCCAGCACGCCGTCGTTGGCTCGGAACTGCTCGATGATCGTGTCGTTGAACGAAGCCATGCCGCCAAGATTAGTTGACGCCGGGAAATTCCACCAAAAAAGTGGGAGCCCGGCGGCCATCAGGTCCGCCGGGCTCCCGGAAACAGCAGATTACAGGTTGGCCGCGCCGGCCGCCGTGGCCTCGGCCACCGCGTCGGTGCGCCGCTCCGACGCCCGGGCGTCACGCGAGCCCGAGCGGTCGGCCGTGACCGACTTGGCGGCCTTCTTGGACGCCGCCGCCGTCGCGGTCGAGTCGCCGACCACGCCACCGCGGATGCGGTTGTTGGACGCCACCACGGCCGCCGGGTTGTTCGTCTGCACGGTCAGCACGCCGTCGATGATGTTGTCGTCGACGGTCACGCCGCCCTGGGTGTTGGTGATGCTGACGTCCCGGCCGAAGTAGCCACCGGACGCGCAGCCGTCCAGGGCGCCGTTCGGGCCGAGCTGCACGCCGCCGAGGTTACCGGCGAACGTCGCCTTGCCCCGGACCGCGCTGCCGCAGACCACGCTGCCGGTCGCGCTGTTGAGCACCGAGAGCTGGCCGTCGACGAACGAGTCGTGCACGTCCGTGTAGTAGGTGCCGGAGCTGTTCACCGCGCCGGTGACCTGGGTGTTCTGGTCCAGGCGAACCTCGCCGGCGCTGGCGTTGACCGCGCCGGTGATGGTCGAGCCCTCGACGAACAGGAACGAGTCGACCGTCGACGCGCCCTTGGCCCGGACCGTGATCGTGCCGGTCCGCGCCGACTTGAGGAAGACGCCGTAGCCGCCGGACGCGACCACCACGGTCCCGCCGATGTCGGAGTTGCCGGCGTCCAGGTACCCGTTGGCCGCGACCTGCACGTTGCCGCTGACGTGGCCGCCGGTGACGACCAGGTTGGCCCCCGCCGCCACGCTGACGTTGCCGGTGATCGTGGTGCCGGTCAGCGCGCACGACTCGTTCGGCGGGACGTAGAGGTCGTTCGGCACGGTGACGGCGCCACCGGTGCCGATGCAGTAGGTGACCAGGTCGGCGCTGGCCGGCGCGGCGCCGACGAGGACACCGGCGGTGACGGCGGCCGTGGCCGTGGCGAGCTGGGCGACTAAGCGTCTGCGCATCGTGGATCTCCCCGATTCGTCGGTGTTCGAAAGATGGGTCATGAGCCGACCGTCGATCGAGCTGCCGCCCGGACGATGGCGCCCTGCTGCCGCGGGGTGAGCGTGCCCGGGACGAGCGGTCCGGTGACCGTCTCGACGTGCCGGACGAACGCGGCGTGGTTGGGGTAGGGAGCGAACTCGGCGACCAGGTCGTTGACCGTGCAGCCGTCCCCGGTGTCCCGGTTCGGGACCCTGGTGTCGTCGGTCCCGATGATCACCGTGGGCCGGGTGTCCGAGGCGGGACAGGCGTCCTCGCCCGAGGTGACCACGGTGAAGGTCACCGACTTCTCCGGCGCGGTGTTGCCGGCGTTGTCGGTGGCGCGGTACTTGAGGGTGTGCGCGCCGGCCGTCCGGACCACGACCGGGGCCGTGTAGGTCGTCCAGCCGCCGGCGTCCAGCGCGTACTGGATCCGCGCCACGCCCGACTCGCTGTCGGTCGCGGTGACGGTCACCGTCGCGGCGCCGACGAAGTTGCCGTCGCCGTCCTGCTCACCGGCCGCCGAGGCGGTCGTGGCCGGAGCGGTGGTGTCCGGCTGCGGCGGGGCGACCACGGTGAAGGTCACCGACTTCTCCGGGGCGGCGTTGCCGGCCTGGTCGGTCGCCCGGTAGCGGAGCGTGTGCGCGCCCACGGCGGTCACCGCGACCGGCGCGGTGTACGCCGTCCAGGCGCCCGAGTCGAGCTGGTACTCGACGGTGGCCACGCCGGAATCCGCGTCGGTGGCGGTCACCGTGACGGTGGCCGTACCGATGTAGTTGCCGTTGGTGTCCCGGGAGCCGGCCACGGTCGCGTTGGTCGCCGGGGGAGTGGTGTCCGGCGTGGGCCGCGCGACGACGGTGAACATCGCCATCTGCTCGGCCGACCGGTTCCCGGCGTTGTCGGTGGCGCGGTAGTGCACCATGTGCGAGCCCGGCGTGTTGACCACGACCGGCGCCGTGTACGGCTGGTACGCGCCGCCGTCGACGTTGTACTCGATCAGGGCGACCCCGGAGTCCGCGTCGGTGGCGGTCACCGTGACGGTGGCCGTACCGATGTAGTTGCCGTTGGCGTCCTTGTCACCGGCGATCGTGTGACTCGCCGAAGGCGGGGTCACGTCCTCGTCGCCGGGCTCGACCACCGTGAACGAGACCGAGCCGACCGCCGAGGTGTTGCCGGCTTTGTCGGTGGCCCGGAACTGCACCGAGTGGTCACCGAGCTCATCGACCACGACCGGTGCGGTGTACGGCAGGAAGCTGGTGTCGTCGACCTGGTACTCGACCGTGTCGACCCCGGACCCGCTGTCGGTCGCGTTGACCGTGACGGTGGCCGAGCCGACGTAGTCGCCGTCGTCGTTCCGGTTGCCGGCCACCGAGCCGGTCACCGTCGGCGGCGTGGTGTCCTCGACGGGCCCGCCGGTGACGGTGAACTCGCCGACCATCGTGCTGTGCCCCGGGATGGAGCAGAAGTACCGGTACTTGCCCGGCGTCAGCACCACGTCGATCACCCAGCGGCCGTTGTTCTGGTCGAACGGGCTGGCCAGCTGGTTGACGTTGACGTCGTGGTTGTAGCCCTCGGCCGAGGTGTCGAAGGTCAGCGTGTGCGGCATGCCGATGTTGTTGCCGGTCGCCTCGCTGTTCTCCCACACGATCGTGGTGGCGCCGGCGACGGCCGACGACGGCGCCGATTTGTAGCGGGTGATGTCACTGTCAGCGGTCCAGTTCAAGGTCTGCACCGCCGCCGCGGCGGGGGAAGCCCCCGCCACGACGAAGGTGCTGACCAGCAGGACCAGCGCCGCGAAGGCAGCGCGGATCTTTAAATTCACAGGGGCCTCACGCGAATGTTGCGGAACTCGATGAGATCGGCGTCGCCGTGGTTCTGCAGCCCGAGGAAGCCCTCGGTGAACTGCCGCAGGTCGGTCGGCGGGTCGCCGGCCCGGGACGACTGCTTGCCCGGGGTGTTGTCGAACTGCTTGATCACGACGCCGTTGCGGATGATCGTGTAGCGCTGGCCGACCACCCGGAGTTCGTAGTCGTTCCACACGTTCTTGGCCGTCGGCCGGGCCTGGGTCAGGTTGTTCGGGTCGAAGTTGTAGATCGACCCGGTCTTCTGCGGCTCGCCCGGTTCACCGTCGTAGATCTGGATCTCGTGCCCGCAGTAGATGGCGACCCAGGCCTGCGAGTCACGTGCCGACCCGATGGTGTCGCATCGGCCCGCCGGCCGCTGGGCCAGCGGGGTCCGCGGGTCGGGGAACCGGGCGAACAGGCCGCTGTTGGCCCGCCCGGTGCCCGGCGCGATGTCCTTGAACTGCGTCTTCATCGAGAAGTTGGCGTAGTTCTTGGTGTAGTACAGCATTCCCAGGCCGCCCGAGGAGCGCAGCGACCCGTCCGGCTGGATGTTCCACTGCCCGGAGGGCGCCATCTCCCAGCCGTTCAGGGAGGTGCCGTCGTAGATCGCCTCGGTGTCCGCGTGTCCTTCGCGGCCGATCGCCGACGCCGCCGCGAGCCGGGTCAGCGTGCCCGCCTCACGAGCGGTCAGCCGGCCCGCGTCCTGCTGGGCCTTGGCCACCGCGGTGACGTGGCGGACGAAGCTGTCGTGGTCGTCCCACGCGGCCTCGTCGTCGATCAGGTCGTTGATCGTGCAGCCGCCGGTGGTCGCCTTGTTCGGCACACCGGTGTCGGTGTCCTCGAGGAACACCGTGCCGCGCTGGTCCGGCACCGCACAGCCGACGTTGACGACGGTCTGCACGGTGGACTTGATGCCGTCCGCGTAGGTGATCGTCAGCTTGGCCGTGAAGGACCCGGTCCGGGTGTACGTGTGCCGCGGGTTCGCCTCGGCCGACGTGGTGCCGTCGCCGAAGTCCCAGGCCCAGCTCACGCCGCCCGACTTCGAGCCGGTGAACTGGTAGGTCAGCGCCCGGTTCTGCACCGCGACCGAGGTCGCGGCCGGCGCCGGGGTGGCCGGTCCGCCGGTGTAGATGGTGCGCTGCAGCTTCTGGTTCGGGGTGAGGCTGAAGAAGCCGCCACCGTAGTCCAGCGTGTAGAGCGCCCCGTCCGGACCGAACTTGGCGTCCATCCAGTCCTGCACCCGGTTGTCGGCGCTGCCGCCGGGGAAGATCGCCCGCAGCGTCTCCGCGAACGGAGGCGGCGACTGGGTGGGCACGCCGGCCGGGTCGACCGTCACCGCGACGCGGTTCTGGGAGTTCGACTCGTCACCGATGAACCACTTCTTGTCCCAGTAGCTCGGCCAGGCCACGCCGCTGTTCTGGTCGACCAGCTCGGTGTGGTAGGTCGGGCCGGACATCACGGCCTGGCCGCCGCCCCGCAGGTACGGCTCGGTGTAGGTGGCCTGCGCCGCGATGTACGACGGGATGCCGCTGCCGTCGGCGCGCGGCGGGAAGATCGGGCCGCCACCGTCCGGCGCGTACCAGATCATGTTGTTCCGGGCCGGCGGGATGTCCACCAGGCCGGTGTTGCGCGGCGAGTTGTTCTTCAGGTTGTCGCAGTTGTACCAGCCGGTCAGGACGGTCGCGTCGGTGTTGCTGCGGTCGCGGTACGGCTGCTTGTTGCCCATGCAGTACGGCCAGCCCTGGTTGCCCGCCGAGGTGATGATCGTGGCGGTCTCGTACTTGGCCGGGCCGAGCTCCGGGTTCGGCGAGGCGGCGTCCGGGCCCACCCAGGCGGCGGTCAGCCACTGGGTCACCGGGTCGATCTGCAGACGGGAGATGTTGCGGACACCCATCACGTAGATCTCGGCGCGCGTCTTGTCGGTGCCCGGCGGGAAGAGGTTCCCCTCGGGGATCGTGTACGTGCCGTCCGCCTCCGGGTGGATGCGGATGATCTTGCCGGCCAGGTCGTTGGTGTTGCCCGAGGTACGGCGGGCGTCCTGGAACGAGATGCCCTGGTACTCCTGCGTCCAGTTGTTGCCGGAGTAGCCGCTGGAGCCTTCGGACGAGTTGTTGTCGCCGGAGCCGACGTAGAGGTTGCCCTTCGCGTCGAACGCCATGCCGCCACCGGCGTGGCAGCAGCTGTGGATCTGCACCGGGAACTGGAGCAGGTCCTTGCGCGTACCCTGGTCGATGGTCTTGGCCGCGGGGTCGTAGGTGAACCGCGAGACGGTCCGCTGGCCGACCCGCTTGACCCGGTCGATGCTGTTGTGCGGCATCCAGTAGACGTAGAGCCAGTGGTTCTCGGCGAACTTCGGGTCCGGCACGATGCCGAGCAGACCCTCCTCGTTCTTCTGCAGCTCGCCGCCGGCGCCGCGGTTGCCCATCACCTCGAGCGTGGTGAGCAGCTTGACCGTCTTGGTGACCGGGTCCCACTGGTGGATGGTGCCGCAGCCCTTGCCGACGTTCGGGTTGTCCCAGCTCTCGATGAAGCCGGACGGGCAGGCCGCCTTGCCGACGTAGAACACGGTGCCGTCCGGCGCGATGGTCAGGCCGTGCGGCTCACCGATCTGGTCGAGCTGGCCGGTCTGGTTGCGCGCGGTCAGCCGCTCGGTCTTGTAGTTGGCGGCGATGGTCGCCTGGCAGTCACCGCGGACGATGCCGGTGGTCCACTGCAGGGCGCCGGAGAGGTGCTTCTTGAAGGCGTCCTCGCCGTAGCTGCCCGAGGTGTGGCCCATGCCGGTGTAGAAGGACCGGCCGCCCTCGTAGTCACGGCACCAGGAGACCGGGTGGAACGCGCCGTTCGCGCCCTGGCCCGGGTTGTAGTGCCGTTCCTCGACCTGCGCGACGGTGTGCACCGTGCCGATCGGGTTCGGGTCCCAGTTGTACCAGCGGTCGGTCCGGGTGACCTTGAGCGGCAGCGACTTGGTGGACGGGTGCTGCCGATCGAGGATGTCGACCACCGACTGCACGGCGGCCGGCGGCTGCGGCGCGGTGGTGCTGCCGGCGAACAACCGCCAGTCGGCCAGCTGGATCAGCGGCTCGCCGTTGTTCGCGGTGATGTTCAGCCGCCAGTAGCGGTAGGTGGCCGGCGTGGCCAGGTCGAACCGCTTGTTCTGGAAGCGCTCGGCCCAGCTCTGTCCCGCGCGGGTCTCGACGTTCTGCCAGTCCGAGCCGTTGGTCGAGCCCTGGAGGGCCCAGTCCTTCGGGTCGCGCCCGGGGAAGTCGTTGGCCGAGGTCAGCGCGTATCCGGTGATCGCCTTGGCGCTGCCCAGGTCGTAGGCCACCCACCCGGTCGGGTTGAAGGTCAGCCACTTGGTGCCGGAGTCGCCGTCGGTGAGCTTCTCCTTGGTCTCGTTCGGCGGGTTCTCCGCGCTGGCGGTGACCGCCGAGACCGGCTCGGCGTTCGGCAGCGCGCCGACCGGGCGGGTGCCGATCAGCCCGGTGAACCAGGCCGAGTCGAGCTGCGCCTGGGCCGCGTCGCCGATGCCGAGGAAGCCGCCGCCGGACTTCACGTAGGCCTGGAGCGCCTGCTCCTGCGCGGCGTTCAGGGTCGCCTTGTTGGCCGACAGGAACACCACCGACCGGTACGCGGACAGTCCGGCCGTGGTGAACGCGGCCGGGTCGCTGGTGACGGTGACGTCGGCGCCGGCCGCCGCGCCCAGATCCTCGATGGTCTGGGCCGCGGTGGCGACCGGGTCCTGCTGGTCGGCGGCCGGTCCGTGGAAGACCAGCACCTTGATGTCCGCTGCCGCCGCCGCGGTCTTCGGCGCCGCCTGTGCCAACGTTGTCATCGTCGGCGTCAGCGACACCACGACCACGGCAGCCGCGGCTCCGGCGAGAGCCCTGTGTATCCGGCCCCCGAAACCGCCTCTAGCTTGTCTCAGCCCTCGCCTCATCCTCGCTGGCCCCCTACTTCGTGTGGTCCATGGCGTTGTGCGCCGTGGACATCTGGGACATGTGGCCCTTGAACCGATCGATATCCGCCTGGGCGGCGGCCGGCACGCTGCCGTCCGCGTTGCGCACCAGGAAGATCCCGGCCATACCGGTGTCGGAGTGCTGCTGCACGTGGCAGTGGTACATCCAGGCGCCCGCGCCGACGTGCTCGCCGGCGATCACCTGGAAGCCGAACGAGCTGCCCGGATTCAGGTCTTTGTTGTCGGTGACAATGCTCGGGTCGTTCGGCCCCTCGAGCATTCCGGTGCGGTTGTCGGCCCACCGGTGGGCGTGCAGGTGGAACGTGTGGATCAGATTGCCGTGGCCGATCGCGAGCCATTCCACCCGTTCGCCGAGATTGGCCTCGAACGTCGGCGTGTTGGTCGTCGGCCGGTTGTTGATCATCATTTCGTTGAAGACGACGGTGAATGTCTTGTCCGGCAGGATGTCGCCGCGGCGGCGCACGATCAGCCCGCCGTAGAGCCCGCGCAGGACGCCGGCGGTGCCGTGGTCGGTGCCCATCGCGTGGTCGTGGTAGTGCCAGTAGCCGGCGCTGCCCGGCATGAACCGGCGCCCGGCCGCCGCGGTCATCTCGTGCGACCGCCAGATGTAGGTGCGGGTCTCGCCCGGGTTGTTGAACGAGTTGTTCAGCGGCGCGCCGTCCGAGACGGTGTCGTAGTCGACGCCGTGGGCGTGGATGGACAGTCGCTGCGTGGTGTTGTTGACCAGGGTGATCTCCATCGTGTCGCCCTCGTACATCTCGAGGAGCGGACCGGGGATCGAGGCCTGGCCGGGCGCGAGCCCGTAGCCGTACTGGTTGTTGCCGAGGGACTCGGCGTAGATCGTCACCTTCTTCGTCGCGCCGGTCGCGGCGGCCGCCGGGCCGGTGCGCACAGTGGACGCCGCCAGGCCGATGGCCGGCGCGGCCAGGCCGACGCCGCCGGCGGCGATCAGCGTGCGGCGGGAGAACGTGAGGCCGTTACCGCGGGGTTCGCGGTCCATGCCGGACGCTTCGTCCATCTCTCTCCGTTTCGCGGCCGGGCGAAAGGCGCGCGCGACAGAATTGCGTGCACGGGACGATACGTCGACCGGCACGCTGAATCCGCACCGCTCGATATGGTGGGGTCGAGTGGTGCTCGCGGGGGCTTTGGCTCGGCTGACTCAGAACTTTCGGTGGTTGAGAAGAACTTATGGTCTCCATAGACGAAAGTAAAGGTCCACCGGCAAAAAGCGTTTACTCCGGTGTAACAACGCTGGTCAATGTGTCAGGGATGTCCACTGTGTGCCGGGACATCGATCAGCGCCAGTGGCGCTTGATCGACCGACTGACCAGGGGCGGAACCACCCAGGAGTACACGCAGAGGATCAGCCAGAGCCCGGCGGACACCGCCGACAGACCGGCCAGGCCGACCGCCCGCAGGCCGTAGATGATCACGATGGCGGCGATCCAGGTCTTCAGCGGGCCGAAGCGGATGATCGGGCGGATCGGCACCAGCAGAGGGTGGCTGGCGATCTTCGCCTCCAGCGCCGACTCGGCCCACGCCTGCTCACCCGGCGCCGAGGCGGCCGCCTGGCGCAGCCCCGAGTACGCGTCGCCGACCTGGCCGCGGGCGGCGCTGGTGCTGCCCAGCAGGGCGTGCGCGGCCGGGTTCTCCGGATAGGCGGCCACGAACTCGCGGGCGATCCGCTGCGCCGCCCGGTCGTCGCCCCTCGCGTACGCCAGCTGCACCCGCGTCGCATAGACCGTCGGCGCGTGCGGGTCCTGCGCGGCGGCGCGATCGACCAGCTTCGCGGCCTTGTCCATCTGGTTGTCGGCGATGCAGAGCCGGGCGTACGCGCAGAGCAGGTCGGCGTCGTTCGGCGCCAGCGCCAGGCCGTCGAGCAGCGCCCGCTCCGCCACCTGGAGATGACCCAGCTCCTGCTCGGCCCGGCCCAGCAGGCGC
Organism: Actinoplanes sp. NPDC089786; assembly: GCF_040684855.1. Taxonomy (NCBI): domain Bacteria; kingdom Bacillati; phylum Actinomycetota; class Actinomycetes; order Micromonosporales; family Micromonosporaceae; genus Actinoplanes; species Actinoplanes sp. NPDC089786. Next base: position 106,184 of record NZ_JBFBGU010000007.1, on the reverse strand, counting down.
AGCAGATCGGGGTCGGGGCCGCCGGCGGTCAGCCCCTGCCGGGCCGACTCGGCCGCCTCGGGCCAGCGCTCCAGGTTGGCCAGCGCGACACAGCGCAGGTAGTGGGCCCGTGCGCTGATCGCGTCGCTCGCCGGCAGCGTCGCCAGCTCGGCCAGGGCCTGCTCGGGGCGGTTGGCACCCAGCAGGGCGGTGGCGCGCTGGAAGACCTCGGTGCTCATCGCGCCACCGCGTAGATCACGATGACCTGGAGGAGAACCAGCCCGATCGCGCTCAGCAGGCCCGGCCGTACCAGGCTCGCCGGCTCGCCGTCGCCGTACAGGTAGGCCCGGAACGGCCCGCGCTGGAACGCGATCACCGCCAGCCAGGCCAGCGAGCCGGTGATCGACCCGAACAGCCGCACCACGTTGTCGGCGTCGGTCATCAGCGCGGCCACGATCCACAGGGCGAAGCCGGCCATCCCCGCCAGCCCGATCAGCGCCACCCGCGAGCCGGCCAGGCCCAGCCGCCGCGCGTTGATCGCGCCCAGCACCCCCGCGGTCAGCGGGCCACCGAAGAACGCCGGGTAGAAGATCGACTCCGGTCGCCACGGACGCCTGCCGGAAACCGGACGTTCCCGGACAGTCGGGCTGAACAGGTCGTCGGTCATCGGTCGGTCCCGTCTCGTCGGTCGGACGCACAGCATAATGGTCGGCCATGAGCAACTCGCTGATCGAGAGCATGATGGCCGCGGTCAAGGCCAGCCCCGACGACCTGCCGCTGCGCCGGCACCTCGCCGAGCTGCTCATCGCGGCCGGTCGCGGCCCCGAGGCGGTCAGCCACCTGGCCGTGGCGCTGGCCCAGGAGCCGGCCGACTCCGGCACCCAGGCGTTGATGTCTCAGGCCCTCGGCGGCGCCCCTCCTGAGGCCTCTCCGCCGGCCTCTCCGCCGGCTGACGAGAAGCGCGGCGTCGACTGGAAGGCGTACGAGAAGGAGTTGGACGGCGCCGTGCCCCCGCGCTTCGCCCGCGCTGACGACGAGCCCGACCCGATCGAGGGCGACCAGGACCGGACCATCGACATCGAGCTGTCCGCGGTGAAGCTCGCCGACGTCGGCGGCATGAAGGACGTCAAAAAGCGCCTCGACCTCGCCTTCCTGGCCCCGCTCAAGAACGAGAAACTGCGGTCCATGTACGGCAAGAGCCTGCGTGGCGGCCTCCTGCTGTACGGTCCGCCCGGCTGCGGCAAGACCTTCCTGGCCCGGGCGGTGGCGGGGGAGATGGGCGCGCGGTTCGTCACCGTGTCCCTGGTCGACGTGCTGAACATGTGGATCGGCCAGTCCGAGCGCAACCTGCACGAGATCTTCCAGGCGGCCCGGCGCAACGCGCCGTGCGTGCTGTTCCTCGACGAGGTGGACGCGCTCGGCCACAAGCGGAGCCAGATGCAGAGCTCGTCCATGCGTACCCTCGGCAATCAGCTCCTGGCCGAGCTGGACGGCATGGAGGGCACCAACGACGGGGTGTTCGTGCTGGCGGCGACCAACGCGCCCTGGGACGTCGACCCCGCCCTGCGCCGGCCGGGCCGGCTCGACCGTACGGTGCTGGTGATCCCGCCGGACGCCGAGGCCCGCGCCGCGATCCTCGAGGTGCACCTGCGCGACCGCCCGATCGCCGGCATCGACCTCAAGCGCCTGGCCGCGGCCACCGACAAGTTCTCCGGCGCCGACCTGGCCCACCTCTGCGAGACCGCCGCCGAGTACGCCATGCACGACTCGGTGACCAGCGGCCACGTCCGCATGATCGAACAGCGCGACATGGAGGCGGCCCTGCAGGAGGTGCGCCCCTCCACCGGCCCCTGGCTGCAGACCGCCCGCAACGTCGCGATGTTCGCCAACGAGGACGGCGCGTACAGCGATCTGGCCAAGTACCTGAAGAAGAACAAGCTCATCTAATTAGACCTGAAGAAGAACAAGCTCATCTGGATCTGCCGGAACACGTCGTCGAGCCGGCCACTAACCGAGCTTGCGGTCCTTGCCCTCCCGCCACGCGATCACATCGAACACCCGCAGAGGTGTCACGGCGGCGGGCAGGCGGGCGTCGTGGTGAAGGCGTAGAAGACGCTGGTGGAGGGCGCGGTCGTCCTTGCCGAGCTCGACGCGAAGCGGCTCCCACTGACGTTGATGGGTCCCCGTGACCGTGGCGACGACCTTGTCCCAGATCGGACGCAGCCGCGGCCGCTTGCGGGCGATGAGCTTGGTCGCGATCGTCGTGTTGACCCCTCGAAGCCCGCACAGCCTCTTCTGAAGTTCCCAGCGGTCGTCCTCCAGCGCCTCCTCGGCCACCAGATCGCGATCCTCGCCGAGCTCGGTGAGCAGGCCGCTGAACTCGGCGGCGCGGTCACCCAGAAGGGCCGCCGCCGCGGTGGCCGGCACGTTGACCGAGAGGAAGGTGACCGCGACCAGGTCATCGGCGGTGAAGCGGTCGGCATCCGCCGCCCGGGTGCCCGTGCTGTCCCAGCCGTCGAAGGCCGCTCCCACGGCGGCTTGGGCGCCCGTCTCCGGATCTCCGAAGTAGTAACGCCGGAGGAGTTCGAGCGCCGGTTGGTCATCGGGCGTGGACAGGGCGTGGGGGAGCTGGAACGGCATGCCGACCATCGTGCCTAGGAGTCCGCGCGGTGGCTTCGCCGCAACGGCCGGGTCCGAGTGGCGCCGGGACCGGCGTTGCGGATGATCGGGTGGCTCGGGTGGGCTTCGCCGGCGGGGCGCGAGGCGATCACGACGGCTGCGAGCAGGAGGGCACCGTCGGCGGAACCAGAGCCACGCGCCCACCCTGGTGAAGGGAGGTCGCCGGCCCCATCGGTTTTCGGGATCCTCGCGTCAACACTCGTGGTGGCCATGCTCGCGGGGCCCAGGCCGTTGCCGCTCGACCGGGGCCCCGCGAGGTGCCGTCGTTCCGGTGGGTCAGGGCGTGGTGGGGACCGCGGTGGCGGCCGCGGTGGCGGCGGCCTCGCGGGCGGCGGCCTCGCGACGGCGCTTGAGGGGCCAGGTCACCGCGCCCGAGATCACCAGGATGCCGCCCAGGCCGCCGAAGATGTACGGCAGCTGCTTGTCCTGGGCCTTCACGTCGTCGAAGGACTTGTCCAGGCTGCCGTCGGTGTCGCTCAGCTTGTGGCAGACATCGCCGGGTTCCATCGTGGACCCGCCGCAGCTCGGTTGCTCGTTCTCCCAGTCGTGGGTGAACACCCCGCCGAGGATGGCGAGGCCGATGAGGAGCCCGATGATCGGGCGCTTGAAGGGCAGGATCAAGAGGTGGATCAGTAGTCCCACGAAAGCCTCGCATCAGTCATCACGCCGCCCGACCAGGGCGGCGTCCCCGAACAATTACTGTGCGCAGCTGGATGAACCGCCGCAGCGCCGCCGGACAGTACCAAAGATCGACGACGGCGGGGCCCCTCCCAGGGTCGCCCGTCAGGCGGCGGCACGCACCTTCGCCGACAGGCCGGGCCACAGTTCGGGGGCGGCGCCGATGGTCAGGTCGGTGGTGAAGTCGGGGCCGTGGCCGCCCAGGATCACGCCGGCCTCGCGGGCGATCAGGGCGCCCGCGGCGATGTCCCACAGGTTCGTGTCCAGCGCCACGCCGCCGTTCAGCCGGCCGGCGGCCTGGTAGACCAGGTTCAGCGCGGCCGGGAGGCGGCGGATGTCGCCGGACACCGGCAGGAGTTCCCGGATCAGGCGGCCGGCGCGGGCCTTGGTGGCCGGGTTGGGCTGGAAGCTGACACCCACCAGGGCCTCGGCCAGGGGCGGGCCGCCGGAGACGGAGAGCGGCTCGCCGTTCAGGGCGGCGCCGCCGCCGTCGATCGCGCTGAACGTCTCCGCCGCCACCGGCTCGTGCACGACGGCGACGCGGGCCTCCGAACCCTCGTACAGGGCGATGCAGACCGACCACGGGCCGGTGCGGCTGATGTAGTTGCGGGTGCCGTCGAGGGGGTCGATGACCCACTTCCAGCCGGATGAGCCGTCCCCGCCGTGGCCCTCCTCGGCCTGGATCGCGTCATCCGGCCAGGATTCCCGGATGGCGTCCACGATCAGGCGTTCGCTGGCGATGTCGACGTCGGAGACGACATCGTTGGCGTGGGCCTTGGGCGCGCCCACCCGCAGGGTGTCGCGGCGGTCGACCTGGAGCCGGCCGGCCCGGACGGCCAGGCCGGCGGCGAGGTCGCGGGCCGCGTGAAGGTCTCGATCCATCACCGGCCACGCTAGCGGATGGTGATCTACTCGGCCTCGGTCAGGGCGGCCAGCTGGGCGGTGACCATGCCCCAGCCGTCGGCGAAGCCGAGCTTCTCGTGCTGGGCCCGGGCCGTCGGGTCGCCGTGGCGGACGATGACGCGGTAGTCGGTGCCGTCGGGGTGGTCGGCGAGGGCGATCTCGGCGGTCATCGGGACCGGGTGCGCGTCGGCCGGGCGCCAGGAGCTGTCGATGACGTTGGTGAACACGATCCGCACCTGGTCGTCGACGACCAGGTAGGTGGCGTCGAGGTGGGGGACGAAGGCGACACCGTCGTCGCTCATGCTGGTGACCAGGGCGCCGCCCGGCCGGACGTCGAGGCGTTCGACGCGCAGCCTGCTCGGCGCCGGCAGGAACCATCGGGCCAGGCGGTCGGGGTCGGTCCAGGCGCGCCACACGGCGGCGCGCGGCGCCCGGATGACGCGGTCGACGGTCAGGTCGAGTTCGGGGTTCACGGTTGGTCCTCCTCGAGGAAACGTTCCAGGCGGTCGGTGCGCTCGGTCCACAGGCGGCGCTGCTCGGCCAGCCAGTCGTCGACCAGGGCCAGACGCGGGCGGTTCAGCACGCAGGTGCGTACCCGGCCGGTCTTGGTGGTCTTGATCAGGCCGTTGATCTCCAGCGTGCGCACGTGCTTCATGAACGACGGCAGGGTCATCGGGAACTCGCTCGCGAGGTCGCCGACGCTGGTCGGGCCGAGACCCAGCCGCCGGACGATGCCGCGCCGCGTCGGGTCGGCCAGGGCGACGAACACCCCGTCCAGCTCGGCCGAATACTGTGCCATGCGGCTAAGTATTGCGTGCGGCCATAGTTAGCGCAAGGGCTAAGTGATGAGCCGGTTCGCCCAGGCCCAGGCGGCCACCTCGGTGCGATTGCGCAGGCCCAGCTTGGTCTGGATGTTCGCGACGTGGCTCTTCACGGTGCTCAGCGAGAGGAACAGCTCGTCGGCGATCTCCTGGTTGGTCCGGCCCCGCGCCACGCACCTGACCAGCTCGACCTCGCGATCGGTCAGCGGTGCGCCGGACGGACCGGGCGAGCGGGCGCCGAAGTGGCGGATCAGGCGCATCGTGATCGACGGCGAGACCATCGCGTCGCCGGCGTGCGCGGCGCGCACCGCGTCGGCGAGCATGGCCGGCCCGGAGTCCTTGAGGATGAACCCGACCGCGCCCGCTCGCAGGGCGCCGTGGACGTACTCGTCGAGGTCGAAGGTCGTGATGATCACGACCTTGAGAAACCCGGACAGCGCACGGGTCACGTCCAGCCCGGTCAGGCCGGGCATCTGGATGTCGACCAGGCAGACGTCCGCGACCACCTGGCCGGTCGCCCAGCTGTCCGGGTCGCCCACCACCCGCGCGATCACCAGCACCAGCACGGTCGCGGTCAGGTAGTTGGTCAGCGCCATCCGCCCCAGCGGCCGGAACGCCGCGGTCACCGTCCCCGCGAGACGGGTTCTGAGCAAGATCAAGATCCCGCAGATGTACGCCCCGGCGGTCAGCAGGCCGGCCACCGGCCACGTGATCCGGACGGCCACCTCGTGCAGCTGGAGGATCGTCACGGGCACGGCGGCCACCAGGAAGAGAGCCCCGGCCGTCCAGGGCGCCGAGTCCAGCCGGGTGACCACGTCGTAGCGCACCAGCGCCGAGCCGAGCAGGAACAGCCCCGGTACGACCGAGTAGTAGCCGCCCAGCAGGGTCACCGACAGCACGATCAGTGCCACGGCGGCGATCGCGACCACGCGACGCGGCAGCCACGTCGAGGGCAGGAGGACGAGCAGGCCGACCGTCGCGTACACGGAGAGAATGTCGCCTCTCCACAGCAGGAAGAAGTGGGCCAGCCCGATGGCGAGCAGGGCCAGCAGCCGGCGCACGAGCACGACCCGCGGCGCGGAGCGGGCCATCAGCGCGAAGCCGATGCCGAAGAGCAGCGCGAAGATCGGGAAGAAGCGCTGGTCGACGAGCAGATGCAGAACGGTCTCGGCCCACGAGGCGGGAAGATCGGTGGCGCCGAGCGGGGCGCCGCGATGGGCGATCGGTTTGACGTTGGCGAACAGGATGCCGCACAGGGCGAAGCCCCGCAGTACGTCCAGGGCGACTATGCGTCTCATGCGTCCGACTCGCCCGGGAGCAGACGGCGGGCCTCGGCCGGAAGTACCGGCCGGGGCCCCGCCGTAGTACTTGCGGCCAGAGTCAGGCGTCGCCGAACAGGGCGGCCTGGACGATGCGCTGGGCGGCCATCGCGTCCTGGCGCTCCTGGGCCTCGGCCAGCGCCGCGGTGTCCAGCCGGTCCAGCGAGCGGTGCAGGCGCTTCAGGGTGGCGATCGCCGTCTTCGCGGCGTCCACGCTGTCCTCCCGGAACGGGAACTGGTCGAGCTGCCACACGCCCTCCCAGTTGTTCTGGCGCAGGACGTGGAAGAACTCGAAGATCTCGGTGAGGTGGACGGTGCCGACGACCAGGTCGTCGTCCCAGCCGCGGAGGTTGTCGTTGACGTCCATGCCGAACAAGCGGCCGTGGTCGATGATCAGCTGGGCGGCGTCCGCGGGCGACTCCCCGCCGTACAGGCTGTGGCCGAAGTCGAGCAGCACACCGACGTTGTCGAGGCCGATCTGTTCGATCCCGAGCAGGGTACGGGCGGCCGAGTCCCAGGTCATCTTCACCCGCGGCTCGCGCGGCTTGTACTCGATGGCGAACCTGAGGTCGGGGTGGGCGCCGGCCAGGTCGCGCATGCCGTCGACGGCCAGCTTCCACAGCTGCTTGTGGTTGACCTGGAACGGGTAGTCCCAGCCGTCCTGGCCGGGCCAGATCTTCACGTAGTCGGCGCCCAGCTCCCGGACGATCCCGGCGGCCTCGTGCATCAGGTCCAGCGCGTCCTTCCGGGCGGCCGGGTCGGGGTTGGTGAACGCGCCCCGGCTGTGCTTACGCAGGTAGATCTCGGGGGTGATGCCGATCGCGGTGAGGCCCTCGGCCTTGAGCGCGTCCTTGACCTCGGCCAGCCCGACCCCCGGCGTGAACGGGTAGTTGAGGTCGACCACCGACAGGTCGCCCACCTCGCCGGCCAGCTTGATGGCGTCCAGGGTGGTGCGCGGCGGGCCGTAGCCGTCGGTGGCGTACCGGTCGAGGTAGCTGGCGAAGTGCCAGAGGCCGGCGCCGAATCGCGGGTAGTCGGTCATGTGGGTCAGCTCCCAACTGCTGTGGTGAGGGCACGGTGGACGGCGGCGCGCCAGGCCGAGCGGAGGGCGGACCGGTCGTCCTGGTCGATGCGGGGCCGGAACTCGTCGTAGGCGATCGGCGCGGCCGGCCAGGGCGCGGCCAGGTTCGCGGCGCCCAGGGCCGAGAGATTCCGGGTACGCGCGCGGCGCACCGGCACACCGGCCAGATCGGCCTGGATCTGCATGAGGTGGTCGTTGGCGCTCGCCCCGCCGTCGGCGAGCACCTGGCTCACGTCCGGCAGGTCGTCGAGGACGTCGGTCACCTGATGGGCGATCGATTCGAGGGCGGCCGCGGCCAGCTGGGCCGGGCCGCTCCCCAGCGACAGGCCGGTGATCAGCCCGGAGGCGGCGTCGTCCCACCACGGCGCGGCCAGCCCGCCGAACGCCGGCACCAGGAACACGCCGTCGCTGCTCGCGCCCCGCGCCAGCTCGGCGACCCGCTCCGTCGATACCCCGAGCAGCGTCGCCAGCCAGCCGATCGTGGCACCGCTGGAGCGAATGTTGCCTTCCGCCGCAAGCTGTACATCAGTGTTCTTGCTCTGCGCACCTATACGCACCACGTCCGGCGCGTCCCAGGCGATCGTCAGGCCCAGGCCGGTCGATGGAGAGGACAGCAGGCCCATCACGGACGAGCCGGTGCCGTAGGTGACCTTGGCCCCACCGAAAGCGCCGCCGAACGAACCGCCCGACGACGAGGCGTGGGCGAACAGCGCGGCATGCGAGTCGCCGAGGATCGCGCGGATCGGCAGCGACGCGAGGACGCCACCGGCCGGCCCGATCACGCCCAGGTCGCCGCTCGACGGGGTGATCTCCGGCAGCACGGACGCGGGAATGCCGAAGAGGGAAAGGAGGCGCGGCGACCAGGTCCCGGTCCGCACGTCCAGCAGCTGGGTCCGGGACGCGTTGCCCCGTTCGATGTGGTGGGCGCCGGTCAGCGCGTACACCAGCCAGCTGTCGACCGTGCCCACCGCCGACGCGGACGGCGCCGCATCCAGCAGCCACCGCAGCTTGGCCGCGCTGAACATCGGGTCCAGCGGGAGGCCGCTCAGCGAAGCGATCTCCTTCTCAGAACCGCGCAACCGGATGCAGATGTCGCGGGAGCGCTGGTCCTGCCACCCGAGCACCGGCCCCAGCGGCTCGCCCGAAACACGGTCCCAGACCAGCGCCGACTCCCGCTGCGTGCTCAGCCCGACCGCGACCACCCGGGCCGGATCGACATCCCGCAACGCTGCGGCGGCGGCCAGGCGCACGCCCCGGAGGATGTCCTGGGCGTCCTGCTCGACCCAACCCGGTGAGGGGTACGCGATGCCGACCGGCGCCGAGCCCGACGCGACTACCGCGCCGGACCGGTCGACCAGCAACGCCTTGGTCGAGCTGGTGCCCTGGTCGATGGCCACGACATAGTCAGCCATCGGGCCGGGTGAGAGAACGGGCGAGTGAAACCGCCGCCGCGCGGATGTCGCCGGCGGTCAGGCCGAAGTGTTCCAGCAGGTACGCCGTGGCGCCGGTGGGCGCGAACTCGCGGTGGATGCCGAGCAGGCGCATCGGCACCGGCCGCGGCTCGGTGACGACCACCGCGGCGACGGCCGCGCCCAGCCCACCGGTCGTGGTCGCCTCCTCGGCGGTCACGATCGCCCCGGTCTCGCGCATCGCCCGGCGGATCGCGTCCTCGTCGAGCGGCGCGATCGTCGACATGTTCAGCACCCGCACGGACACCCCTTCGGCGGCGGCCTCCTCGGCGGCCCGCAGGGCGCGGGACACCATCGTTCCGGTCGCGACCACCGTGACATCCGTACCATCGCGCAGGCTCCCCGCGACGCCGAACCGGAAATCCGCGCCCACCGACGGCACCTTGAACCGGCCGATGCGCAGGTACACGGGCGTGGCCGCGCCGGCCGCCCAGCGCACGGCGGAGCGGGTCTCGGCGTCGTCGGCGGGCACCACGATGCCCAGGCCGGCGATCGCCCGCAGCCAGGACAGGTCCTCGATCGAGTGGTGGGTGGGGCCGAGCTCGCCGTACGCCAGGCCGGGGCTCATCCCGCACAGCACGACCGGCGACCGGCTGTACGCCACGTCGGCCTTGATCTGCTCCAGCGCCCGCCCGGTGAGGAACGGCGCCGCGGCGCAGACGAACGGCACGTACCCGCTGAGGGCGAGCCCGGCGCCGATGCCGACCATGTCCTGCTCGGCGATGCCGACGTTGATCAGCCGGTCCGGGAACTCCCGGGCGAACCCGCCGAGGTTGCTGGAGCCGACCGAGTCGTTGCACACCGCCACGATCCGCTCGTCCGTCCGGGCCAGCGCGATCAGCTCCTCGGCGAAGGCCACCCGGTTGTCGTACACCGGTTCGGTGGTCGTGGTCATCGGGCCAGCTCCGCGGTCGCGAGGGTGATCTGCTCGGGGGTCGGCACCTTGTGGTGCCACTCGACGCGGTCCTCCATGAAGGAGATGCCCCTTCCCTTGATCGTGTTGGCGATGACGCAGAGCGGGCGCTCGCCGCGCGAGGCCTGGAACGCGTCCAGCAGCGCCAGGTGGTCGTGGCCGTCGAGCTCGACCACGTCCCAGCCGAAGGCTCGGAACTTGTCGTCGAGCGGGTCGAGCGAGTTGGTGTCCTCGGTGCCCGCGCCCTGCTGGAGGCGGTTGCGGTCGACCACCGCGGTGAGGTTGGCGAGCCTGCGGTGCCCGGCCGTCATCGCCGCCTCCCAGTTGCTGCCCTCCTGCAGCTCGCCGTCGCCGAGCACCACGTAGACGTGCCGGGCCGAGCCGGCCAGCCTCGCGCCGACGGCCATGCCGACCGAGACCGGCAGGCCGTGCCCGAGCGGGCCGGTGTTGGTCTCCACGCCCGGCACCTTGACCCGGTTGGGGTGGCCGTTGAGCGCGGACAGCGGGCCGGCGAAGGTCTCCAGCTCGCTCTCGGCGAAGAACCCGGCCGCGGCCAGGGTGGTGTAGAGCGCGCCGGCCGTGTGGCCCTTGCTGAGCACCAGGCGGTCGCGGTCGGCCCAGTCCGGCTTCTCCGGGTCGACGCGCAGCACGCCGAAGTAGAGCGTGGTGAGGATGTCGAGGACGGACATGTCACCGCCGGCGTGGCCGAGGCCCGCGTGACTGATCATGACCAGATCGGTCACGCGGGACTGATTCGCCCGCTGTCGCAGGAGTTCGCGGCGCCGGCCGGGGTCGGCGTCGATGAGCTCCGCGCGGAACCGCTGCCACAGTGCGGCGGCGCGGGGATCGGCGAGCAGCATGGGTTTCCTTCCAGGGACGAGAGGGGCGAGCCGCGGCAACGTCAGCCGCTGACCGCGAAGTCCGTGACCTGCTTGGCGTTGTCGGCGTTGACCAGCACGCAGTCGATCGACTGCTTCTCGGCCTGGTCGGTCTTCCCGCCGGCCTTGAGGTAGGCGTCGGCCTGGTCGACGGCCATCTGCGAGATCTGGCTGGCCGGCTGGAGCACGGTGGCCTTGATGCCGCCCTTGAGGATCGAGCCGACCACGTCGGGGCTGCCGTCGAAGCCGGTGACGATGATCTTCTTGTTCTTCGAGGCCTGCACCGCGGCGTACGCGCCGAGCGCCATGGTGTCGTTGCCGGCGATGATGCCCTTGATGTTCGGGTGCGCCTGCAGGATCGTCTGGGTCTTCTGCAGCGCCTCGGCCTGGTCCCAGTTGGCGCTCTCCTGCGCCACCATCTTCATGTCCGGGAACTGGTCGAGGATGCCGTGGTAGCCCTGCGAGCGGACGCCCGCGTTGGTGTCGGTGGCCTTGCCGGTGAGCTCGGCGTACTCGCCCTTGTTGCCCATCAGCTTGGCGAACTCCTGGCCGCCGAGGCCGGCGCCCTGCGCGTTGTTGGAGACGATCTGCGCCACCGCGACGCCGGTCTTGTTGATCTCCCGGTCGACCAGGAAGGTCGGGATCTTGGCGTCCTTGGCTCGCTGGATGGCCGCCTCGGAGGCGTCGGCGCCGGCGTTGTCCAGGATGATCGCCGCCGCCTTGCGGGAGATCGCGGTGTCGAACTGCTGGCTCTGCTTGGTCGGGTCGTCGTCGTGGCTGAGCACCAGCGTCTCGTACCCGAGCTTCTTGGCCTGCGCGTCCGCCGCGACCTGCTCCGCCTTGAAGAACACGTTGTCCGGCGAGGGCGTGATGATCACGATGAGCTTGGACGCGGCCGGCGCGGCGCTCCCGCCACCGGACGTGCTGCCGGAGTCGTCGCCGCCACCACAGGCGGCGGTCAGGAGCAGGAGCGTCGCGGCCGAGGCGGCCAGCGCTGTCTTACGAAAGACCTTCATGGGGGTACGCCCTTCTAAGCGGTTCGTTTGTTGAGGCTCGACTGGAGGCGTTGCTGCGCCTGCTCGGTGACGACGGCGAAGATGATCACGGCGCCCTTGACCACGGACTGCCAGAACGTGGAGACGCCGACCAGGACCAGGCCGTCGGAGAGGAAGCCGATCACGAAGGCGCCCATCACGGTGCCGATGATCGTGCCGCGGCCGCCGGCGAGGGCGGTGCCACCGAGGACCGCCGCCGCGATCGCGTTCAGCTCGTACGTCGTGGCGGTGTCCGGGTACGCCGCGCCCAGCTCGGAGGTGAGCAGCAGGCCGGCCAGCGCGGCGCAGGCGCCCGAGATCACGTACACCGCGATCTTGACCCGGTTGACCCGGATCCCGGACAGCACCGCCGCGCGCTCGTTGCCGCCGACCGCGAAGATCCGCCGGCCGAACGGGGTGCGGGTGGTCACGACGATCGCCGCGGCGGCGACCAGGACCATGATCCAGACGGCGACCGGGATGCCGAGCAGGCTGTCCACGCCGATGAAGCGGAAGCCCTCGTTGCCGCGTTCCGGCGTGCCGGACAGGTCCGGGAAGGTGCCGCCGTCGCTGAGCAGCTGGGCCGCGCCCCGGGCCACGTAGAGGATGCCCAGCGTGGCGATGAACGGCGCCACCTTGAACCGGGTGACCAGCAGACCGTTCAGCCCGCCGACCAGCGCCCCGACGACGATCCCGATGACGATCACCACGGCCACCGAGAAGAAGATGTGCCCGGTGCCGACGTCCAGGCCGCTGAACAGCAGCCCGCCGACGATCATGCTGGACAGGCCGGCGATCGAGCCCACCGACAGGTCGATGCCGCCGGTCAGGATGACGAACGTGACGCCGATGGCGAGGATCGCGTTGATGGCCACGTGCTTGGTCATCAGGATCAGGTTGCTCTGCGTCAGGTACTCCGACGAGATCGCGCTGAAGATCACGACCAGAACGACAAGAACGATGAGGGTACGCCCGCGAAGCAGCCACAGAGCCGCCTTGGCCAGCGCGACGTTCCCTTTTGCCGGTGGCGCCGACGCCGGGGCGGGGGTGCGGACTTCGGTGTCAGTCATTCCAGGACCTTTTCGCTCGCGGAAGCGCTGACCAGCGCCTCTTCGGTGACATCGGCCGCGGTGAACTCGGCGGTCAGGCGGCCCCGGGCCATCACCAGCACCCGATCGGCCATGGCGATCACCTCCGCGAGCTCGGACGAGATGAACAGCACGCCGTAGCCCTGGGCGGCCAGCTCGGCCATCAGCTTCGCGATCTGGGCCTTGGCGCCGACGTCGATGCCGCGGGTCGGCTCGTCCAGCAGCAGCACGGCCGGCTCGGTGAGCAGCGCCCGGGCCAGCACCACCTTCTGCTGGTTGCCGCCGCTGAGCGAGGTGACCAGCGCGGCCAGGCCGGGGATCTTGATGGCCAGCTCGGCGACCTTGGCCGCGGCGGTGGACTGCTCCCGGCCGCCCCGCAGCAGGCCGCCCCGGGTGAGGTCGCCGATCGTGGCGAGCAGGATGTTGTCGCGTACGGACATGGTCGGCACCAGGCCGTCGCGCTGCCGGTCCTCGGGCACCAGGGCCAGGCCGGCGTCCATCCGCGCCTGCACGGTGGCCCGGGTCTCGACCCGGCCGCGGACCGACACCTGGCCGGCGTCGGCCGGGCGCATGCCCATCAGGCACTCGACCAGCTCGGTGCGGCCGGCGCCCATCAGGCCGTACACGCCGACCACCTCGCCGGCGCGGACACTCAGCGAGACGTCGTCGACCAGCGGGCGGGTCGGGCCGAGCACGGTCAGCCCCCGCACGTCGAGCAGCACGTCGCCGGTCGCCGAGGTGTTCCGCACGTACAGCGAGTCGGGGTCCCGGCCGACCATCTGCCGCACGATCCACGCGGTGTCGGTCTCGCTCATCGGCTCGTGCGCGACCAGGCCGCCGTCGCGGAAGACGGTCACGAAGTCGCCGATCCGCCGGAACTCGTCCAGCTTGTGCGAGATGTAGATGACCGTGACGTCCTCCGCGCGGAGGTCGCCCATCACCCGGAACAGCACGTCCACCTCGTGGTTGGAGAGCGCCGAGGTGGGCTCGTCCATGATCAGCACGCGAACGTCCTCGAGCAGCACCCGGCCGATCTCGACCAGCTGCTGCTGGCCGATCGGCAGGTCACCGACCAGGGTGTCCGGATCGAGGTCCTGACCCAGCCGGTTCAGGACCTCGCGGGTACGGCGGCGCTGTTCCCGGTCGTCGACGAAGCGGCCCTTCCGCCGCGGTTCCCGGCCGGCGAACATGTTCTGGGCGACGGTCATGTTCGGGAACAGGCTCAGTTCCTGGTGGATGATCCCGATGCCTCGCTGTTGTGCGTCTCGCGGCGTGCTCAGCGTGACCGGCTCGCCCTCGAGCAGGATCTCGCCGCTGGTCGGCTGTTCCGAGCCGGAGAGGATCTTCATCAGCGTCGACTTGCCGGCGCCGTTCTCGCCGACCAGCACGTTGACCTTGCCGCGGTAGGCGGTGAACGTGACGTCCTTGAGAGCTCGGACGCCGCCGTAGCTCTTGCTGACGTTCTTCGCCTGCACGACCTCGTTCATGACGCCGTCAAATCGGTCGGCACGACCAGGATCGAGCCCGGCGCGAGCGCGGAGAACGCCCCGGCGAAGGTGACCTTCTTGCCCTTCAGGTCCTTGACCGGGACCTTGGCGATCACGTCGGTCTTGACCCGGTTGTTGAGCTGGTTGGCGACGTTCTGGTAGTCGATCTGGTTGGTGAAGTCGCCGAACTTGATGAAGCCCACGCCGTCCCGGATCGCCGTGCCCGCGATCACCGGCCCGGTGGCGATCGAGATCTTCAGCGGTTTCGCGCCCGGGATCTCGACGGTCAGCGGCCCGGTCGGCGCGTCGGTGTCGACCTCGGTGACCGTGCCGGTGCCCTTGACCAGGTACGCGAACGGGCTGCCGGTGCCGGTCCGCTTGCCGTACTGCCGGCCGGCCGCCGCCGGGTCCTTCTCGATCGCGGCCGCGACCGTGGTCACGTCCACCGCGTTCTGCTGGACGGTCGGCAGGACCTTGCTCGCCCAGATGCCGTCCACGTACGTCCTGGGGTCGAAGGGCGCCGCGGCGCCGGCTCGCACCGTCCCGTCCTTCTCGTAGGCGTACACCCCGGGGACCCGGGAGCAGGCGGTGAGCGACCCCATCAGGAGGAGGCCGGCGAGGGCCAGGCGAATCTTCATGTGAATATCCATTCACTGGCGATTGGACATGCTCCTACTGTGAACTGGAGGTGTCCGGTCTGTCAACGGGCTGGTCCCGGCCGGGTTTTCGCAGGGTTTCGCTACGCTTCGGCGACGGAACAGGAGGCATTCAGTGAGCCCACAGGTCGACCCGCACCTCGGGGTCGCGGCCGAGCACGTCCGCCTCCTCACCAAGGTCGCCCGGATGTACCACGAGCGCGGCCTGCGCCAGCCGCAGATCGCCGAGCACCTGCACATCTCCCAGCCTCGGGTGTCCCGGCTGCTCAAGCAGGCAGTCGCGGCGGGCATCGTGCGCACCGCGGTGATCACCCCGCGTGGCGTGCACGCCGAGCTGGAAGAGGCGGTCGAGCAGAAGTACGGCCTGAGCGAGGTCGTGGTGGCCGACACCGACGGCCTGGCCGAGGAGCGGGCGGTCACCCGGGCCATCGCCGCGGCCGCCGCCGTCTACCTGGAGACCACCATCTCCCGCGACGACCGCATCGGCATCTCCTCGTGGAGCGCCACCCTGCTGGCCACCGTCGAGGCCATGCACCCGGCCCCCAGCCTGGCCGCCGAGCGGGTCGTCCAGATCCTCGGCGGCGTCGGCACCAGCGCGGCCCAGAGCCAGGCGACCAGGCTGACCGGCGGCCTGGCCCGCAACACCCGCGCCGAGGCGGTCTACCTGGTCGCCCCCGGCCTGGTGGCGACACCGTCGATGCGCGAGGCCCTGGTCCGCGAGCCGGCCATCGCCGAGGTCCTGAAAGCCTGCGAGGACCTGACCGTGGCCCTGGTCGGCGTGGGCAGCCTGGAACCGTCCACCCTGCTCCGCGAGTCGGGCAACGCCATCGCCGCCGAGGAGGAACACCGCCTCCGCGACCAGGGCGCCATCGGCGACGTGTGCATGCGCTTCTTCGACGCCGCCGGCCGTCACCTGCCGTCCGAACTGGACGACCGCGTCCTCGGCATCACCGCCGACCTGCTGCGGGCCGTCCCCCGCCGGGTCGGCGTGGCCGGCGGCGAACGCAAGTGGAACGCCATCCGGGCCGCCCTGCAGGGCGGCTGGCTCAGCGTCCTGATCACCGACCAGGCAACGGCCACCGACCTGATCCGGTGACCGTCGCCCGGGACGGGAGCTACAAGGCGATGTCCGGCTAGCTCAGGGCGGCCATGATGATGCGCTCGGCGCGGGCCGGCTGGTCGCCGCCCATGCGCAGCGTGTTGACCGAGTAGGCCAGGCGCCGGGACAGGTCACGGGTGGCGCCGATGCCGTTGTTGTAGCCGGGGCGGTCGCCGCTCTTCCCCCACAGCACCTGACCGCCCAGGTCGAGGCGGGTCAGGCCGGCGGAGTACACGGCCGGCTTCCCGGTGCTGAAGTCGGTCACCGCGGGGACGGTGAACATCTCGGCGAGCTGCGGCTCCGGGACCAGCCGGCCGGTGAACAGGGCGACCAGGAAGCGGTCGAGGTCGTCGGCGGTCGAGATCATCGAGGCGGCGGACCACTGCAGCGACGGGTTGGCCAGGGTGACGTCGCGCCATCCCTCGGCCGTCGCCTCGTAACCGTGTACGTGCGGTTCCGGGATGCGGATGTCGTCGCCGGGAACGCTTGTGCCGGTCAGGCCCAGCGGGCGGATGATCCGGCGGGTCACCTCGTCGGCCCAGCGGTGGCCGGTCACCTTCTCGATCACCAGCCCGGCCACGATGTAGTCGATGTTGCCGTAGCGCTGGCGGCAGCCCGGCTTGAACGCCAGGGGCTTGGTCAGGTCGAGCTGGCTGCCCGGGGCCCAGTGGTCGTACCGGTGCTCGAAGAACCATTCGGGCGTCTTGTGCGGCAGTTCCTGGCCGTTCAGCCCGCTGGTGAACGTGAGCAGGTGCCGGACCGTGATCGGCCGATAGGAGCTGGGCAGCAGTCCGGGCAGGTACTGCTGGACGGTGCCGTCGAGTCGCAGCCGGCCCTCCGCCGCCAGCTGAAGCACCACGGCCGCCGTGAACGTCTTGGTCATCGACCCGATCCGGAACCGGCTGTCGATGCTGGGCGGGCGTTCCGACTCTACGGAGATCCGCCCGGCCGTGCCCGACCACTCCCCGGACGACCCGCGGACCTGGATCAGAGCGGCGCTGGCCTCATCGTCGGGCAGGTCGTCGAGAGCCGCCTCCAGCGCGGCGGTATTCAGCGGAGGAGAGACCGGGGCGGCCGTCGCCGCGCCGGGTGTGACCACGACCAGAGCGGCCACGAGCAGAGAAACAGGGATGAATCGCATGCGCCGAGCTTGCCGTCCACTGTGGCTCAGACAGATCGGGGGAACACCCTGAGCCGCCCCTGAGACCGCGCCGCGCGGCTAGCGGTCCGGGGTGTCCTCCGGGGCCATGATGCGCAAGGCGTTGGGGTCGAGGCCGATGCGCAGCGGGGTCTGGCCTCGTAGTTCGCCGTCGACCTCGACGCGGGCCGGGCGGTCGGTCTCCAGGGTGAGTTCGCCGACGGCCAGGAACGGGTCGTGGTGCTGGGAGCGGCGGTGGCCGGTGGCCGCGTTGCGGGCGGTTTCACGGAGCAGGCCGGCCTTGCCGGGGCCGCCCACCGCGTAGGCCACCAGGAGGCGGTCGTCGGCGTCGGCGTCGGCGGTGATCGGGCGGCCGGCGTGGAAGCCGCCGTTGGCCACGTACAGCTGGTGGGTGTGGAAGGAGTGCTCGCGGCCGTCGGCGCGCACCACCACCTTCATCGGGCGGTGCCGGGTGAGAAGACCAAGGGCGGTCAGCGGGTACGCGAGCCGGCCGGAGACCCGTTTGAGCAGGTGCGGCGACTTGAGCATGACGTCGGCGGACAGGCCCACGCCGACGTGGTTGGTGAAGGGCACACCGTCGGCCAGGCCCAGGTCGACGTCGACCACCTTGCCGCCGACCAGGGTGGCGACCGCCTGGTCGAGGGCGAGCGGCACTCTGGCCGTACGCGCGAAATTGTTTGTCGTCCCCAACGGCAGCAGGCCCAGGGCCATGTCCTGGTGGGCGAGCATGCGGCCGGCCGTGCTGATCGTGCCGTCGCCGCCGCCCGCGATGATCAGGTCGGCGCCGCCGGCCAGGGCCTGGTCGAGCGCCTGTTCGAGGTCGCCCTCGACCGGCAGGTCGGCGAGCAGGGTGACCCCGGCGGCGAGCAGGCGCGTGCGTACCGCCTCGTAGAGCCGCCGCCCGCGCCTCGACCGCGCGTTGACCACGAGGGCCGCGCGCCGGTGTTGCCGGATGTCCTCGGTCAGCTGCTGCTTGGTGCGCACGCCGGAACCGTACCGTCCGCACCTCGGAATCCGTGTTTAATACCCACCCATGATCGAGATCCGGGAGCTGACCAAGCGGTACCGGCGCGTCGCGGCGATCGAGGACGTCACGTTCGGCGCCGCGCCCGGCCGGGTCACCGGATTCCTCGGGCTGAACGGCTCGGGCAAGACGACCACGATGCGCATCCTGCTGGCGCTGGCCCGGGCCGACAGCGGCGCCGCGCTCATCAACGGCCGCCACTACCTGAAGCTCCGGCGGCCGCAGCGGGAGATCGGCGCGGTCCTCGAGCAGGGAATCAGCCACCCGGGTCTGACCGGGCGCGGCCATCTGACCACGCAGGCGTTGCTGTGCGGCGCGAGCCGGCGGCGGGTCGACGACCTGCTGGAGTACGTCGGGCTGGCCGGCGCCGCCACCACCCGGACGGGGGACTACTCGCTGGGCATGCGGCAGCGCCTCGCGGTGGCCACGGCGCTGCTCGGCGAGCCGCCCGTACTCGTCCTCGACGAGCCGGCCAACGGCCTGGACCCCTCCGGCATGGCCTGGCTGCGCGACCTGCTTCGCGAGCACGCCGGCCGCGGCGGCACCGTGCTGATCTCCAGCCACCTGCTGGCCGAGCTCGAACAGCTGGTCGACGACGTGGTGATCATCGCCGCGGGCCGGGTGCGGCTGCAGACCTCGCTGCGGGAGCTGGAAGACGCGCAGACCCAGAGGATCCGGGTACGCGGCGGCGATCACCAACTGCTCCGGCAGGCGTACGCGCAAGCCGGCGCCTTCGTCGAGACCGACGGCCGGGCGCTGCTGGTCGAGGGCCTGACCGCCGAGGACGCCGGCGAGATCGCCCTGCGGGCCCGGGTGCCGCTGTACGAGCTGGTGTCCGAGCGCCCCAACCTGGAGCAGATCTTCCTGAGCCTGGCCGGCGCCCGATGATCGGCCTGCTGCGCAGCGAGCTGTACCGCACGTTCGCCCTGCGCTCGGGCTGGGTGTCGATCGGCGTGACGGTCGCGCTCGGCCTGACCTTCGGCATCTTCGACACCGCGTTCTGGTCGCTGTTCGCCGGCCTGGGCTCGTTCGGGCTGGCCGTGATGCTGACCGCCCAGCACTACCAGCACCGGACCGCGCTGCTGCTGTTCCTGGGCCGCCCCCGCCGCCTGCTGGTGCTGGCCGCCCAGTGCCTGAGCGCCGCGGCCGTGGCTACGGTCATCGCGGTGGTCAGCGGCCTCGGCGTGATCAACTGGGGTGACCTGGCCGAGTACCGGGCCACCCTGGCCGCGGTGCCGCTCGTGGCGGTGTTCGGCGTCGCCACCGCGTCCGTGCTCCGCCGCCCGCTGTGGCTGCTGGGGGCGGCGGCCGGCTGGGTCATCTTCGTCGAGGGCCTGTTCGGCCGCCTGGAGAGCCCGCTGCCGTTCTCCGCGTTCCTGCGCGCCGCCGCCGGCGACACCCATCTGCTCTGGGTCTTCGCCGCCTGGACGGGCGCCGCCCTGCTGGGCGCGGTGATCGCCATCCGCCGGGATCTGACCGGAGACTGACGGCCCCGCGTCCCGGTCCTCTCTGTTCCGGTCAGCGGAAGTCATCGATGTCCCTCGACCCGGGTGGCTTCCTAGCCTGGGTCGATGACCGCTCCGAGTGACCGCCGGCTGGCCGCCGTGCTGTGCTGGACCGCTGTGCTCCTGGACGGGTACGACCTGGTCGTGCTCGGCACGGTCATCCCGGTGCTGCTGCGCGACAAGGTCTGGGGTCTGACCCCGGCCGGGGCCACCGCGATCGCCACCGCGGGCCTGGCCGGGATGGCCATCGGGGCGCTGGCCATCGGCACCCTGACCGACTACTTCGGACGCCGCCGGGTGCTGATCTTCTCGGTGACGATGTTCTCGGTGTTCATGCTGGCCTGCGCGGCCGCGACGTCGATCGGGATGCTCGGCACGTTCCGGTTCCTGGCCGGCCTGGGGCTGGGCGGCTGTCTGCCCACCGCGATCACGCTGGCCACCGAGTTCTCCCGGCCGGGCCGGGCGGCCGGGGCGACCACCAGGGTGATGACCGGCTACCACGTGGGCGCGATCCTCACCGCGGTGCTCGGGCTGCTGGTGATGGGCCGGGGCGGGCACGGGTGGCCGTGGATGTTCGTCATCGGTGGCCTCCCCGGGCTGATCGCGGCGCCCCTGATGTGGCGCTACCTCCCGGAGTCACGGGAGTTCAAGGCGCCGGTCAAGAACCCGGTCGGCTCGCTCTTCGCCGGTGGCATGGCCCGGCCCACGGTCGCCTTCTGGCTCACGTCGTTCTTCGGGCTGATCCTGGTGTACGGCCTGAACACCTGGCTGCCCAACCTGATGATCGTCGCCGGCTACCCCCTCGAACAGGGCCTCGGCCTGCTCCTGACGCTCAACCTGGGCGCGATCGGCGGGCTGCTGGTCGCGGGCCGGGTGGCCGACCGGGCCGGTGTGCGCCCGGCGACGCTCGGCTGGTTCGGCCTCGCCGCGGTCTTCCTGGCCCTGCTCAGCATCAAGATGCCGGCGGCGCCGCTCTATGCCGCGGTGTTCGTCACCGGGGCGTTCGTCTTCAGCGCCCAGGCGCTGGTGTACGCCTACGTCGGCCTGGTCTACGACGCCGGCAACCGGGCGACCGGCCTGGGCTGGACGGCCGGCGTGGGCCGGATCGGCGCCATCGTCGGCCCGATCATCATCGGCGCGCTGCTCACCGCGGACAGTGGCTACCCGTGGGGCTTCTACGTGTTCGCGCTGGTCGCCGCCCTCGGCATGGCCTGCGCGGCGGTCGTCGGCCCCACTCGCGCGGCGGTTGACCCGGTCGTGCCGTCCCCGGCCCGTCCGTAGCATCCCACCGTGACGTATCGACATCCGCCGGCAGTCGCCGCATCTCGGCGGGATCGCCTCGGCCCGCGACGGCCGCCGAGCCCGTACGCCGGGGGTGAGTTCCCGCGCTCCTGGGCCGCCGACGCGGTCGACGCCGCGTACGAGAACACCTCCGCGGCCATCGTCCGGCGGCTCGAATTGTTCGAGAAAGAGCCGCGAACAAATCGCTGACCTGCGCGAACGGCGGCGTACTTGCACATGTGGGGCAAGCTGGTCGTCAAACCCGGCGCCATCGATCACCCTTGTCCCGTAGATCCATCCGCTGTGTGGGGGGCACGCATGCAACGTCAAGGCCTTGAACTGACGGCTTCGGCCTGGGACGAGCTGGTGCGCCGGTACGCCGGGCTGGTGCTGTTCGTGGTCCGCAGCCACGGTCTGTCGCCGGAGGACGAGGAGGCGGTCAGCCGGCTGGTGTGGCTGCGCCTGGTCGAGCGGCTCGACCGGATCGACGCCGGCGCGCTGCCGGCCTGGCTGGCCGCGGTCACGCGGGAGGAGTGCGCGCACGTGCGGCGTCTGCGCCCCGACCCGGACGGCGTCCTGGAGGCCGCCTCGCGGCATCAGGCGTTGCGGGAGACGCTCGACCGGCTGGTGCCGGCCGACCGCGACCTGCTGACCATGCTGGCCGCCGACCCGCCGCTGTCCGAGGCGGAGATCAGCCGGGCCCTGGGCATCCCGGTGCCGGACATCGGGCCCGCCCGCTCCCGGGTGCTCGCCGAGGTGCGGGCCAACCTCACCGTGGTCGCGTGATCTCGATGTCCAGCCGCTTCGCCAGCTCGTCGAACTCGATGCCGAAGGTTTCGGTCACCACGACGCCGTCCGGGGTCAGGTGGAAGGTCGCCAGGTCGGTGTAGACCCGGCTGACACAGGCCAGGCCGGTCAGCGGGTACGTGCACTCGGGCACCAGCTTGGCGCTGCCGTCCTTGGCGAACAGGGTCATCATCACGAAGACGTCCCGGGCGCCGGTGGCCAGGTCCATGGCGCCGCCGACGGCCGGGATCGCGTCCGGCGCGCCGGTGTGCCAGTTGGCCAGGTCGCCCCCGGCCGACACCTGGAACGCGCCCATGATGCAGATGTCCAGGTGCCCGCCGCGCATCATCGCGAACGAGTCGGCGTGGTGGAAGTACGCCGCCCCCGGCAGCTCGGTCACCGGCTGCTTGCCCGCGTTGGTCAGGTCGGGGTCGACGTCGTCGCCGGTGGCGAGCGGGCCCATGCCGAGCATGCCGTTCTCGGTGTGCAGCACCACCTTCGTCAGGTCCAGGTGGTCGGCCACCCTGGTGGGCTGGCCGATGCCCAGGTTCACGTACGCCCCATCCGGGATGTCCCGCGCGATCACCCGGGCCATGCCGTCGCGGTCCAGGCTCATGCCGCCACCTCCACCAGGTGTTCCACATAGATGCCCGGCGTCACGACCGCCTCCGGATCGAGCGCACCCGCGTCCACGATGCTCCGGACCTGCGCGATCGTGGTCGTGGCGGCGGCCGCCATCACCGGGCCGAAGTTGCGGGCGGTCTTCCGGTAGACCAGGTTGCCGGCCCGGTCGCCGGTGTGTGCCCCGATCAGCGCGACATCGCCGTGGATCGGGCACTCCAGCAGGTAGTCGCGGCCGTCGATGGTGCGGGTCTCCTTGCCCTCGGCGAGCAGCGTGCCGACGCCGGTGGGGGAGTAGAACGCGCCGATGCCCGCGCCGGCCGCCCGCATCCGCTCGGCCAGGTTGCCCTGCGGCACCACCTCGAGCTCGATCTTCCCGGCCCGGTACAGGCCGTCGAAGACCCAGGAGTCCGACTGCCGGGGGAAGGAGCAGATCACCTTGCGTACGCGGCCCGCCGCCAGCAGCGCCGCGAGTCCCGTGTCACCGTTGCCGGCGTTGTTGCTGACGATCGTGAGGTCCTTCGCGCCCTGCTCGATGAGCGCGTCGATCAGCGCCACCGGCATGCCGGCCATCCCGAAGCCGCCGACCAGCACGGTGGCGCCGTCGCTGACATCGGCGACCGCCTCGGCCGCGGTCGACACCCGGGTCCGGCTCATGAGGCAGGCTCTCCAAGATCGTCTTTTCCAAGATCGCGGCCACCGCCACCGCCCCCACCCCTCTGGGTGGGCGAGAATGTAGCGCGCGGGTCTGACGGTTCCACGGCGTTGTCCACAGGGGCGGCGGAGCCCGGTCGGGTTCCGGTGCTGGTCACGCCCTCGGCGGTGGCGCGATTCGCTTCTTCGTCCCATTCGGAAAGCACCCGCTGGGCGATCCGGAACGCCGTGTTCGCCGCCGGAACCCCGCAATAGATCGCGGTCTGCAACAGCACCTCCTCGATCTCGGCGTCGGTCAGCCCGTTCGTCCGAGCCGCTCGCACGTGCATGGCGAGTTCCTCCTGGTGCCCGAGGGCCACCAGCGCCGTCAGCGTGATCAGGGAGCGGCTGCGCCGGTCGAGGCCGGGGCGCGACCAGATCTCGCCCCAGGCGTACCGGGTGATCAGGTCCTGGAAGCCGGCCGTGAGCGGGGTGACCGAAGCGGATGCCCGATCGACGTGGGCGTCGCCGAGGACGCTCCGGCGGACCGCCATGCCGGGCTGCAGCAGGTGGGACAGGAGCAGGGACGCCACCTCGGCGGGGCGCTCGGCGGGCGCCTGGTGTGCGGTGTCGTCGAGGACGGCGAGGCGGCCGTAGCGGACCCCGGAGGCGATCTCGGCCAGGGACGACGGTGGGGTCGGTTCGTCGTCGGCGCCGGCGATGGCCAGGACGGGGGTGGTGATCGATGCGAGGCGGGAACCTACGTCGTGGGTGGCGAGGGCGAGGCAGGCCAGGGCGTACCCCTCGCGGTCGGTGTCGCGCAGGGCGTGCAGCAGGGCCGAGCCGACGCCGGGTTCGCGGGACAGGAAGCCGGGTGCGAACCAGCGCTTGGCCGAGCCGTCGATCATCACGGCGGTGCCGGAGGCGCGGACCAGGCCGGCTCGTTCGCGCCAGGACGAAGGGGTGCCGATGC
The DNA here is from genome assembly GCF_040684855.1 of Actinoplanes sp. NPDC089786. NCBI lineage: Bacteria > Bacillati > Actinomycetota > Actinomycetes > Micromonosporales > Micromonosporaceae > Actinoplanes > Actinoplanes sp. NPDC089786. The sequence goes on along the minus strand of NZ_JBFBGU010000007.1, from coordinate 82,118 downwards.
GGGCGCCGGTGCAGAGCAGGGCGGCCGCCGAGACCTGGGTCGGGGCCTGTAGCAGGAGTTCCAGGCCGACGGCGCCGCCGATGGAGACGCCGGCGTAGCGGAAGGGGGCGCCGCCGGTGAGGGCGAGCACCGCCACGGCGAGCGAGGCGACGGTGAACGGGCCGGAGGGGGACGGGCTGCGGCCGTGGCCGGGCAGGTCCCAGCCGATCACGTGGAACCGGCCGTCGAGCCGGGCCACGCAGCGGCCCCACAGCGTCTCGACCGTGGTGCCGATCGACGGCCCGACCACCAGCAGCGGGCGGCCGGGCGCGTCCGCGAGCACCGTCGCGGTGAGCGCGGGAATCACGTGACGGCCCGGAAGGCGGTGAGCGCGGGAATCACGTGACGGCCCGGAAGGCGGTGAGCGCGGGAATCACGAGGCGGCCCGGAAGACGGTGGCGCGGCGCAGGGCGGCGTCGATGATCGCGTCGGTGGCGCCTCGGTACGGGCCGTCCGTACCCCCGGTGATCGTGTTCTGCTCGGCGTCGATGCCGGGGCGGGCGGCGGCCAGGTTGGTGGCCATGCGGTCCGTGTGTACCTGGAGGCCGGCCAGCAGCGACGCGGTCTGGGAGCCCGCGATCACGGTACGGCGGGCCAGCGTGCGGACCGTGTCCCACTCGACGTGCCAGGCGCCGTCGGCCCGTTCGTCGCGCTGCTCGGCGGCCGCGGTGTGCAGCGTGGCCGCGAGGCCGGGCGCGGCCAGGGCGGCGCGGCGGATGAGCACGGACAGGGTGGGGTTCTGCTTCTGCGGCATGGTCGAGGACGCGCCGCCGGAGCCCTCGGTCAGTTCGCCGATCTCGGGGCGGGCGGCGGTCAGCACGTCGTTGGCGATGTGCGCCCAGGCGTCGGTGCAGCCGGTCAGCGCGTCGCCGAGGCGGGTGATCGCGCCGCGCCGGGTCGGCCACGGCAGGGCGGGTGGCAGGCCGAGCTGGTCGGCGGCGTGGGACACGAGGTCGTCGGACAGCGCGGAGGCGGCGGCCAGGCTGCCGGCCGCCCCACCGATCGCCACGGGGAGGCGGGCCGCGGCGGTGAGCAGGGGCGCCGCGTCGAGCACGCCGCCGAGCCAGGACGCCACGGTCAGACCGAAGACGATGGGTACGGCCGGCTGGGTCAGTGTGCGGCCGGCCCGGGGTGTGTCGCGGTGGGCGGCGGCCAGGCCGGCCAGGGCGGCCACCTGGGCCGCGAGGTCGGCGCGGATCCGGTCACAGGCCGCCCGCAACTCCAGCACGAGCGCCGTGTCGAGCGTGTCCTGGCTGGTCAGGCCCTTGTGCAGCCATTCCGCGGCCGGACCGTCGAGGCGCGAACGGAGCAGGTCGAGCAGGGGCAGGACGGGGGTGCCGCTGGATTCCGAGGCCGCGGCGACCGCGGCGACATCGTCCGGCGAAAGCACCGTCGAGAGGTCGACCGCGGCCGAGGCCGGTGCGACATGGGCGGAGACCAGCGCGGAAAGCCAGGCCGTCTCGACCCGGGCCATGGCCGACAGCAACGACGAGTCGGTGAGCAGGCCGTCGCAGCGGGAGGCGCCCGGCCAGAGCAGGCCCGTCACCGGTGCCCGGGGAAGGTGAGGAACACCGTCTCATTGTTGCCCTGCAGGCGTACGTCGAACACCAGCCCCTGTTCGTCCGGCGTGGCGACCAGGGTGTCCCGCCGGGCCGGGTCGAGCCCGGAGAGCAGCGGATCGTTCGCGATCGCGGCCGCGTCGACGGGCGGGTAGATCCGGGTGAACAGCCGGTGGGTCAGCCCGCGGGCGAACACCGTGACCGCGAAGAACGGCAGCCGCCGCGGTGACGTGGCCCCGGGCATCAGCGTCGAGAACGAGTAGTGTCCGGTCGCGTCGGTCCCGGCGCGGCCGAACCCGGTGAACGTCCAGCCGTCCCGGCGCAGCGAGCCGCCCGCGCGGGGCACGCGCCCGTCGGGGCCGGGCTGCCACAGCTCCAGGAGGGCGTCGGGCACCACGTCGCCGGCGCCGTCGTAGACGTGGCCGTGCAGCCGGATCGCCCCGGCGCGGCCGGGCGGCACCAGGTCGCCGCCTCCGGCGTACGGGAGCGCGTAGTGGAAGAAGGGACCGACGGTCTGGCCCGGCGTCGTCACGCGTCATCCTCCAGAGGTGTCCGGTGCGAGCCGGTCAGCACGATGTCCCAGCGGTAGCCGGTCGCGTACTCGGGCTGGGTCAGGTCGTGGTCGTATTCCGCGATCAGCCGGGAACGGGCGGCAGGGTCGGTGACCGACTGGATGATCGGGTCCAGCGGGAAGAGCGGGTCGCCGGGGAAGTACATCTGGGTCACCAGGCGCTGGGTGAAGTCCCGGCCGAACAACGAGAAGTGGATGTGCGCCGGCCGCCAGGCGTTGGTGTGGTTGCGCCACGGGTACGGGCCCGGCCGGATGGTCAGGAACCGGTAGCGGCCGTCGGCGTCGGTCAGGCAGCGGCCGGCGCCGGTGAAGTTCGGGTCGAGCGGCGCCGGGTGCTGGTCGCGCTGGTGCGCGTACCGCCCGCCGGCGTTGGCCTGCCAGACCTCCACCAGCTGGTGGGCGACCGGGTGCCCGTCGCCGTCGGTGATCCGGCCGGCGACCACCATCCGCTCGCCCAGCGGCTCGCCGGCGTGCTGGATGGTCAGGTCGGCCTCGGCCGCGCCCACGTCCTGGTGCCCGAAGCACGGCGCCCACAGCTCGATGGTCTCCGGGTCGGCGTGGACCATGCTCTTCGTCGGGTGGCGCAGGAGACTGCTGCGGTACGGCGGGTAGTCGCGCCGGGGCTGCTCGACCCCCCGGCCGGCGTCGCCCGCCTCGATGCGCCGGATCTCCGCGGTGATCTCGGCCTGCGTCTCGGTCACACCCGCGACGCTAGGCAGGAACGCCCGATATGAGCGAGACTTGCCTTCCGTCCAGCGAAAGGAGCGCGCGGTGGCCGGCAACAGCTCCCACCCCCGGGTCAGCGTCACGTCGCGGGTGCTGGACCTGCTGGCCGCGTACGACGACGAGCACCGCAGCCTCAGCCTGACCGCCCTCGCCCGCCGCGCCCACATGCCCCTGGCCACCGCCCACCGGCTGGTCGGCGAGCTGGTGCGGGGCGAGGCGCTGGTCCGGCGGGCGGACGGCGAGTACGTGATCGGCCGCCGGATGTGGGACCTCGGGCTGCTCGCCCCGGTGGAGACCGGGCTGCGCCAGGCGGCCTCGCCGTTCCTGCACGACCTCTACGGCGCCACGCTGGCCACGGTCCACCTCGCGGTGCGCGACGGGAGCCAGGCGCTGTACGTCGATCGCGTCTCCGGGCACGCGTCGGTGCCGGTGGTCAGTCAGGTGGGGTCGCGGCTTCCGCTGCACGCGACCGGGGTGGGCAAGGTTCTGCTGGCGTACGCGCCGGAGGACGTGCGAACCGGTGTGCTGGCCCAGCTGACCCGGGTGACGCCGTACACCGTGACCCAGCCCGGCCGGCTGCTCGACCAGATCCGCCGGGTGCACAGCGACGGCTACGCCACGACCAGCGAGGAGATGAGCCTCGGGGCCTGCTCGGTGGCGGTGCCGGTGCGGGGGCGGGACGGCGAGGTGGTGGCCGCGCTCGGCATCGTGGTGGCCGGCTTCCAGCGCGACCGGGCCCGGCTGGTGTCGGCGCTGCAGGTGGCGGCGCGGGGGATCGGCCGGAGCATTTCCGCTCAGCGGTAGGCGGCGCTTGCCCGGCCCGGCCGTGCGCCCGTTGGCTGACGGGATGCGTACCCAGGTCGCCATCATCGGCGCGGGACCGGCCGGCATGCTGCTCGCCCACCTGCTCCGCCGGGCCGATGTCGACGCCGTCGTGCTGGAGACCCGGTCGCAGGAGTACGTCGCGTCCCGGATCCGGGCCGGCATCCTCGAACAGTCCTCGGTCGACCTGCTCACGTCGGCCGGCCTCGGCGACCGGCTGCGCGCCGAGGGTTTCCCGCACCGAGGCATCTACCTGCAGTGGCCGGGGGAGCGGCACCACCTCGACTTCGTCGATCTCATCGGACGGTCGGTCTGGGTCTACGGCCAGACCGAGGTGCAGAAGGACCTGGTCAACGCCAACACCGCTTCCGTGGTGTACGAGGTGAGCGACGTCCAGGTGCGCAACGTGGACTCATCCGCCCCGTACGTGACCTACCTCGACGCCGAGGGGCGGCCGGGCCGGATCGACGCGTCCGCGATCGCCGGCTGTGACGGCTCGTTCGGGCCCAGCCGTGCCGTCGTCCCCGCTTCGGTGGCGACGACGTGGGAGCGCACGTACCCGTACTCGTGGCTGGGCATCCTGGCCGACGTGGCGCCGTCCACCGACGAGTTGATCTACGCCTGGCACCCGCACGGCTTCGCCCTGCACTCGATGCGGTCGCCGTCGGTCAGCCGCCTCTACCTGCAGGTGCCCAACGGCACGTCCGCCGGCGACTGGTCCGACCAGCGGATCTGGGACGAGCTGGCGACCCGGCTCGGCCACGGCCAGGACGGCTGGAAGCTGACCCCCGGCCCGGTCACCGACAAGAGCGTCCTGCCGATGCGCAGCTTCGTGCAGACCCCCATGCGGTACGGCCGGCTCTTCCTGGCCGGCGACGCCGCGCACATCGTCCCGCCGACCGGCGCCAAGGGCCTCAACCTGGCCATCGCCGACGTCGCCCTGCTCGCGCCCGCGCTGACCGCCCTGCTCAGGAACAACGACCCGGCCCTGGCCGACCGGTACGGCGACGACGCGTCCCGGCGGGTCTGGCGCTGCACCCACTTCTCCTGGTGGATGACCACCATGCTGCACATCGGCGACGACCCGTTCGACGCCCAGCTCCAGCTCTCCCAGTTGCGCTGGGTCACCGGCAGCGAGGCCGGGGCGGCGGGCCTGGCCGAGAACTACGCCGGGCTGCCGATCGGGTTCTGAGGGCTCTGGCCCAGCCTCGCGGCGAGCGTCGACGCCACCAGCTCGCGCAGCCAGGTGTGCGCCGGGTCGGCGTCGTGACGCCGGTGCCAGCTGACCGCCGCCGGCTCCGAGGGCAGCCGCCACGGGAGGGGCCGCGCGCGCAACCGTGGCCCGATCGGGTCACTGAGCCGGCGCGGCAGCACGGTGACCGCCTCCGATCCGGCCACCACGGCCAGGGCGGCGGCCACGGTGGGCACGGTCGCCAGCACGTGCCGTTCGAGGTTGAGGGACTTGAGCACGTCGTCGACCGGGCCGTACCCGCGGCCGCGGCGGGACACCGCGACGTGCGGCGCCTCGGCGATCTGCTCGGCCGACGGGCGGGCGACGTCGATCGGGTGGCCCCGCCGCAGCACCAGGACCATCTCGTCGGTGCCGACCGTACGGCTGACGATCGAACCGTCCGTGGCCGGCGGCCCGCCCACCTCGATGTCGACCTCGCCGCGGCTGAGGTCGCGGTCGTCCGAGGGGCGCTCGCCCAGCAGCCGCAGCCGCACGCCCGGGGCCGCCGCGGCGACCGCGCCGACCACGCCCGGGGCCACCGAGGTCAGCAGCGCGTCGTGGCACCGGATGGTGAAGGTTCGCTCCAGCCCGGCCAGGTCGAGCCGGTGCGACGGGGCCAGCACCACCTGGGCCCTGGTGACCAGGTCGCGGACCTCGTCCCGGAGCGCGAGGGCACGCGCGGTCGGCACCATCTCACGCCCGCTGCGGACCAGGATCGCGTCGCCGGTGGCGGCCCGGAGCCGGCCGAGGATGCGGCTCACCGCGGGCTGGGTCAGGTGGAGCTGGGTGGCCGCGCCCTGCACGCTGCGCTGCTCGAGCAGGGCGTCCAGGCCGACCAGCAGGTTGAGATCCACATGATCGAGGGTAATGCGTCCCATCAACAACATGCATTGGACTCATGGACGGAACGTTCCTAGCGTCGTACGCATGGATCTGATCGAGGAAGTCACGAAGGTCGCGACGGCGGCCGGCGACCGGTTGCTGGCGGTCTGGTCGCCCGACGCCCGCCCCGCCGACCTGCCGCAGATGCTGGTGGCGGCCGAGCGCAACGAGCAGGTGGCCCAGGTGCGGGACGCGCTGGCCGCGTTGCGCCCCGACGTCGGGTTCGCCGGGGACACGCTCCCCGGCGACGGCGCGTGGTGGGTCGTCGACAACGCCGAGGGCAGCGTCAACCACGTGCACGGGCTGGCCGAGTGGGGCGTGAGCATCGCGCTGGTCGAGGACGGGCAGGTCGCCTTCGCGGTGTTCCGGCAGCCGGTCGGCGACCTCACCTACACCGCCCGGCGCGGGCACGGCGCGTGGCTCAACGGCCGCAAGCTCGCCGTCTCGGCCAAGCGGGGGCTGGAGATCGCGGTGGTCGGCACCGGCCAGGCCGAGGCCGGACAGACCCGGACGTACGAACGGATCGGCCGCTCGATCACCACCATGCTGGACCGGGCGTTCCTGGTCCGCGCCACCGTCCCGTCGACCTTCCCGATGCTGCTGGTCGCGGCCGGCCAGATGGACGGCTTCTGGCAGTACGAGACGGTCCTGCCCGGCGTGGCCACCGGGGCCCTGCTGATCAGCGAGGCCGGCGGCGTCGTGACCACGATCGGCGGCGAGCCGTGGACGCCGCACGCCGACTCGATCCTGGCCGCCGCGCCGGGCGTGCACGGTCCGGCGCGCGACGCCCTGGCCGAGGCCGGCTGATGGCGGTCGTGATCCTCGGCGCGACCGGCGGGACCGGCCGTCAGCTCGTACGCCAGGCAGAAGATCGTGGCCTGGAGGTGCGCGCCCTCGCCCGTTCGCTCGGCGCGGACGTGCACGCCGGTCTGAGTGAGGTCATCGGCCCCGACGACGTGGTGATCTCCGCGCTCGGCGTGACCCGGCGCTCCGAGGCCGGCACGCTGACCGCCGGCGCCCGAGCCGTCATCGCAGCGAAGCCCCGGCACATCATCTGGCTGGGCGCGATGGGCACCGGCCCGTCGGCGGCCTCCGTGAGCGCGTTCACCCGGCGGATTCTCCGGGTCGGCTTCGGCGCCGAGTACGGCGACAAGGTCACCGCGGACACCGCGATCCTCGACGCGGGCGGCACGGTGGTGCACAGCGGGCCGTTGTCCGACAAGCCCGACGACACCCGCGTCACGCTGCGGCCGCCAGCTTCGATGCGACGGCAGTTCTTTCCGGCCGGAGCACCGCGGGCCACCATCGCCCGGCTGATGCTCGACGAGGCCGTGGAGCCGCGCGGCGGGGTCCTGGCGGTGTTTGCCGCCTCCGGCCGGGATGCAGCACGATGGGCGGATGCCCGAACCGTCCGATGAGGATTTCGCGCTCCCGCCCGAGGTGTCGATCCCCGACGAGTGGCCGGCCATGCTCCAGGCGGCGCCGTTCCCGGCTCTGACCGGCGCCCTGTTCGACGAGACCACCTATCAGCTGGCGCGGATCTTCCTGACCGGCGAACGGGGCGAGGCGGCGCTGGCCCGGCACTACGGCCTTCCCGCCATCGGCCACGCCACCAGCGCGATGCTGGAGTGCCTCGTCCTGCACGATCGGATCGTCGTCGGCGAGGGCTTCTCGCTCGACCTGGGCACGTTCGGGCTCTTCGACCCGGCCGCTGAGGTCCGGCTCGGGGAGCGGGCGAAGGACTGCCTGCTGGACCTGGCCCGGCACGAAGCGTTGCGGGCGGCCGAGTTCAACGAGGTGGCCGAGGCGCTGGGTGACGGCGTCGGCCGGGACGACCTCCTGGCCGAGGTGGCCGGCATTCCGCGCGTGGCCTACCGGACGTCGCGAGGCGCTTACTTCAATGCGAGGCTGCACGGCTTCCTGGACGGGTCCTCGCACGACATCCGCCGGGCGGAACGGGCCCGCCCGACCCGGCCACGGACATCGGCCCGGTCCGCCGGGGGCGCCCTGCTGGCCCGGGCGATGTTCTATCTGCTGTTGGCCGATCGCTACGGCTGCGTCTACCGGAGCGACAGCATCCGGGCCGGCGTGATCGACGCGGCGGTCAAGGAGGCGTCCCGGCGCTCCTTCGCTGAACTGGTCGTCCGCGACCTGGAGAAGCTCGAACGCGCCCGCGACGAGGACCTGAACCGCGCCCTGCGCTTCGAGGCGATGCCGTCCCCGCTGCCGATGGTGGCCGACGCGATCATCCAGCGCGCCGGCAGCCGCGACGAGTGCCTGACGATCGCGCTGGAGGTACGCCAGAGCCGCCAGGCGCGCCGCTTCCGCGAGTTCTGCGGCACGGTCGAGCTGGCGATCCACGAGGGCGACCGCCCCCGCGTCGAGAAGGCCCTGGCCGACCTGCGCCGCTATGGCCTTCGCCTGACCGGCACGGTCGGCCCGGCCACCGATCCGGCGCCGGCCCGGGAACTCATCTCGTACGCGTCGCCGCTGGCCGGGGCGTTGTTCGCGGTCCTGCGTACGCCGGTGATCGAGATCGTCGACCAGCTCCGCAACCGCCGCTTCGCCCTGCTCGACGAGGTGCGCAACTCACAGCGGGGAACGGTCGCCCAGCGGCGGATGGCCGAGTTCTGGACCACCCTCTAGCGGGGTATCGACCTTATCCGAGGCGCCGTAGCGCTGTCTCGACAGCGGCCTCGACCCGGGCGGTCATGCCGGGCACATCGACGGGACGGCGCCCCGCGACCTGGCCGCTGATCCACTTCGGCCCGCTGTCGTCGTAGTGCAGCAGGGCGTACAGGTCCCACCACGGATCGAGAGTCACCCCGGCGATCGACTCGTACAGCGACCGGAGCTGCTCCGACCAGTCGGGCGAGTAGAGCGCCGCCAGGTATCGCCGGCAGTGCCCGACGTCAAGCGCGCGCGGCCCCCGATGGATGGAGTTCCAGTCGGTCAGTCCGGTGATCTTCCCGCGTGACCACAGCAGGTTGACGGGCAGAAGATCGCAGTGCAGAAAGACGGCGGTGTCCTTCGGTGGCGGCGCCGCCATGACACCGAACGCCGCCTTCCACACAGCCGGCTTCGACGCGTCGACCGGCACCTGGAACCCGTCTCGAGGAGCGATCCAGGAGTCCGTCCACGGTCTGAAGGTCTTCGCGGGGAGATCGAGGGAATGCAGCAGTACAGCAAGCTCCGCGATCTTCGTCAGCCACGACCGCGGGTCGGCCGGGCTGAGCTGAACATGCCCCGGCAACCGTGTCATCAGCAACGATGGCGCGCCACCGGTCGAAGCACCAGCGACATCAGCAGCCAGGACGTTCGGGACCGGGAGCCCGCTTCCCGCCACCACACCAAGGTTGGCGATCTCCTTCGCCAGGCTCCCTCGCAGGTCAAGCCCGCCCGGGTACTGCCGCAGGACGACGAACGTCCGCACTCCGCGTCGCTCGACCGTCAGCCGATGCACGGCGGAGCAGACGCCACCGGTCAGTCGGCGATGGCCGACGACGCGACTGCCCCGGCCCATCGACGCCGCAACCCAGGCGAGGGTCTCCGCGGAGGGCCGGCGCTGTCGGAATTCGCCGTCCCGCCAGTCGCTGTCGGTCATGAGCGCGAGCCTAATTCGTCCGGGCCTGCGGCGTGGGACGGCCGCCGCGCCACGTGCCCGGCCCAAGCCTCCATGACGGCGGCCCCCGGCGGGTAGTCGGCCAACGCAGGTCCCATCCCCGGCAACTCGGTCATGGCCCTCAGCAGCCGTCCCGTGTGATCGACCAGCGCGTCGTCCGCGTCGTCCCGGGTGATCGCCTCGTGCAGATGCGCCGCGGTCGCGACCCGGTAGGCGTAGTGGCCCGCGAGGTAGTCGCCCTTCTGGCAGGCGTGGCGCAGCAGCCAGTCGCGCGACTCGCCGACGCCGAGGCGGCAGATCGCGTCGATCACGTGCACCCGGCCCCACCCGGCGGACCGTTGCGCCAGCCAGAGCAGCGATCGCTCGGCGCCGGGCCGGCGGCTCAGCGCCTCGGCGGCCAGCCCGCCGAAGTGATCCGACAGCAGCCCGATGGTCTGGATCAGCGGAACGTCCTCCGCCGCGTCGTCCGCCGCGAGCAGCGCCAGCCCGACCGTGACGTCACACCGGTCGGTCCCGTGCCGCACCAGCCGTCGCCCGGCCGACCGCACCAGCTCCCGGTCACCCCGCAGCGCCGCGGCCGCGATGTGGTCGTTGCGATAACGCGGGACGTTGAGCCCGTGGAACGACTTCTCGGCGAGGTGCCGGTCCAGGGCCGCCGCGACGTCCACGCCTTCGAGCCGGGGATCCGCCGGCCGGGGCGTCACCCACAGCCGGGGATGCGCGTCCTGATCAGGGAACGGATAGCCGTCACGAGGCAGCGGGGCGTCGGCGTCGAGCCGGTGCGACCGGAGCGCATGTGCGTACAAAGATCTGTCCATCGGGCCCACTCAACTACGTCCGGGCCCCGAGCGCGGCTAGATTTCCCGGCATGAAGGTTCCGGACGATCTGGTTCGCGACGGCTGGGCCGCGGAGGAGCTGGAGCACGGCTCGGCCAACGAGACCACCGGCGGGGTCTGGCGGGTGGTGCGTGACGACGGGCCGGCCATCCTCAAGGTGGCGACGCCGAGGCGGGACGGCGCGGCCGCGCACATGGCGGCCAGTGCCGACCCGGGGCACTTCAACTACTGGCGGCGGGAGCCGTGCGCGTACGAGGCGGGCGTGCCGGGAACGTTGTTCGCCGAGGGCGGGCTGTCCGCGCCGGAGTGCCTCGCGGTGCGGGACCGGGCGGACGGTTCGGTCGCGATGTGGCTGGAGGACGTGGCCGGCGAGACCGGCCTGAAGTGGGGCGCCGCCGAGCTGGGCGACATCGCGTACCGGCTGGGGGTGGCCCAGGCGCGCTGGACCGGGATCCCGCCGTTCGACGCGGCGTGGATGCCCCGGAACTTCCTGACCGACGGCACCCTGGCCCAGCCGGTCCCGGACACCCTGGACTGGGATCATCCGCTGGTCACGTCGGCCTGGCCGCCGGCCTTGCGCGCGGGGCTGCGGCGCTTGTGGGAGCGGCGGCACGACGTGCTGGCGGCGTCGCGGGCGCTGCCGCAGACGATGTGTCACCACGATGTGTGGTCGCTGAACCTGATCGGCGCGCCACGCGGGCCGGTCCTGCTGGACTGGACGTTCGTCGGCCCGGGGGCGATCGGCGAGGACGCGGCCAACCTCGCCCTGGACGCGTTCTTCGACGGGCTGATCGACGTGGCCCGGCTGGACGAGGTTCTGGCGACGGTGACCGACGCGTACGTGCGCGGCATGCGCGGCACGGTGGCCCCCGACGTGGTGCGCCGGGCGATCCGGGTGACGGGCGCGGCCAAGTTCTTCTGGCTCGCGCCGCGCATGGTGGCCGCGGCGGGCGAGACGGCCACCAGCAACGGCTACAGCTACGACCCCCGCGACATGGCCGGCCGGTTCACCGGCCGGGCCCCGGTGCTGAGCGTCCTCGCCGACTGGGCCGACGGGATCTGAGAAGGCCGGCCGGGCCGCCGGGATCTGATCTTCGGGACGAGAAGATCAGTCGCCGGGACCAAGGCTCGCGTAGCGGCCGAGCGCGCTGATCGGGAAGACCACGCGGTGCAGGTGGTGGCTGACGTAGAGGTCGCCGGGGACGGCGGTGCCGGTGTGCTGCGGCTCGTCCCAGCCACCGTCGGCCCGCTGGTGCTCGGCCAGCCAGCCGGCGGCCCGGGCCATCGCCTCGGGGCTCGCGCGACCGGCCAGCAGGCCCAGCAGGCCCCACGCGGTCTGCGACGGGGTGGCCGGGCCACGCCCGATCCAGGAGCGGTCGCGGTAGGAGCGCGGGTCCTCGCCCCAGCCGCCGTCCGGCTGCTGGCAGGCGGTCAGCCAGGCAACGCCCCGGGCGACGGCCTCGTCGATGCGGTCGCCGCGGTCGCCGCCGGCGGCCGTGCGGGCGGCGGCCAGGGCGGGCAGGGCGGCGCCCGTACCGTACACATGGTTGACGCCCCACCGGCCGAACCAGGAACCGTCCGCCTCCTGCTCGCGCAGCAGCCAGTCGACGCCGCGCCGGAGCGCCGTGGTGCCGCCCGCGCCGCCGTGGCAGAGCGCCTCGACCACGTGCGCGGTGACGTCGGCCGAGGGCGGGTCGATCACCGCGCCGACGTCGGCGAACGGCAGCGCGCCCGGCAACCGGCTGGTGTTGTCGGCGTCGAACGCGCCCCAGCCGCCGTCGGCCGACTGCATCGCGATCAGCCAGTCGCAGCCGCGCCGGACCGCGGCGTCCACCCGGCGGGCGTTGCGGACGGTCCGCGCCCGCAGCAGCGCCAGCACGGCCGCGGCGGTGTCGTCGGTGTCCGGATAGACGTCGTTCTCGAACTCGAACGACCAGCCCCCGGCGCGGGCGTACGGCCGGCGCACGGCCCAGTCCCCGGTGCGCCGGACCTCCTCGGCCAGGATCCAGTCGGCGGCCGTGGCGAGCGCCGGATGGTCGCCCGGCACCCGGGCGTCGGTGAGCGCGACGACCGCGAGCACGGTGTCCCGCACCGGCGACTGGCACGCCTCCACCCAGCGGCCGGCCGCGCCGCGTACGGTGAACCGGTCGAGGTTGGCGATGGCCCGCTCCCGCGCGGGATGGCCGGCCGGCAGGGCGAGGATCGAGTACGCCCACGGCGGCCGGCTGCCACCCCATGAACCGTCCGCCTCCTGCCGGTCCAGGATCCAGTCCCAGCAGCGGCGCAGAGCCACCCGGCGCAGCGGTCCCAGCACCCGCCGGGACGCCTTCGGGACCCGGCCGCCGAGCTCGGCCAGGTCGACGGGCAGCCGGTGCACCGGGCGGTAGGCCCGGATCACCGACAGCGGCACGATCGTCTGCCGCGCCCACGACGCCCAGTCGTAGACGTTGAGCGGCGCCCATCGCGGCAGCAGGATCAGCTCGGGTGGCAGCGCCGGCAGCGCGTCCCAGCTCCACAGGCCGACCATGGCCAGCCAGAAGCGGGTGATCACGCGGGTGCCGCCGAGGCCGCCGTTGGCGCGGATCCAGGTGGCGGCGCGGGTCAGGTGCGGCGCCTCCGGCGGGTCGCCGGCCAGGCGCAGGGCCAGGTACGCCTCGACGCTGGTGGACAGGTCCGGTGGCCCGCCGGGGAAGGTCGCCCAGGTGCCGTCCGGGCGCTGGCGGGACCGGATCCAGGCGGCGGTGGCGGCGGTGTCGTCCGGCCGCCGGAGGCCGATGATCTCGCGCAGCAGCAGGTCTTCGGCGTCGGTCGTCACGTTGGTCTCGAGCAGGCCGCGCCACCAGCCGGCCCGGTCCTGCCGCGCGAGGAGGTGGTCTCGCGCCCGGCCCAGCACAGCGGGCACGGCCACCCTGGTGGAGACCAGCTCGGTCATGATCACAAGCTAGTCCAATGCGGACAAATAGCCCCGCTACCCGGTCATTCGGCGTGGCGCGCGTCAGCTTCTCCCGGGCACGCCCGTTCACCGTCTGTGTCGGTGATCACGTGAACGTGGCCGCCTCCGTCGCGTCTCTTGAGGTGTGTTCGAACAATCCGAGGCCCACGCCTTCCTCGACCTGGTGAACGCCTCATCACCGGAACAGCGCCACCGGTACGGCCTCGAGGGGATCACCATCGGCGGGGTGGCGGTGCTCAGCCGGCCCGGCCCCGACATGTCGTTCTGGTGCCAGGCGGTCGGCTTCGAGACGCCGCCCACGGCCGACCTGATCGGCGAGATCATCGAGCACTACCGCGCCCGCGGCGTCGCCCAGGCCCGGCTGATCATCCCGCCGCAGGCCCGGACCGACGAGTGGGCGCCGATCGCCGACAAGTACGGCCTGACCGAGGGCGGCGGAAGCCTCAAGCTGGCCGTACACGCGCCGTTCGAGGTTCCCGCCGACCCGCCCGGCCTGCGCACGGCGCTGGTGACGCCGGCCGAGGCCGAGCAGTGGTCGGCGGTGATGTGGGGCGTGTTCGGCATGAGCACCCCGGCCAACATCGACCTGACCGTGGCCGCCCTGTCGCAACCGCACTTCCGCGCGTACGCCTGCTGGGATCGCGACGAGATCGTGGCCACCGGCCTGGTGCGGCTGCATCCCGAGGCCGCCCATCTGTTCTCGGGCGCCACCGTCCCGGCCCACCGCGGACGAGGCGCGCAGGCGGCGATCATCGCGGCCCGGATGGCCGCCGCCCAGGAGGCCGGCTGCCCCGTGATCGTCGTGGAGACGGGCACGGCGCCGGACGGCTACAACGTCTCGGCCCGCAACCTGATACGGGCCGGCTTCGTCCCGCAGTACGAACGCCAGACCTGGCTGTGGACCGCCTGATGCTGGAGCAGTCGCTGGCCAAGGTCGCCACCGTGTCGATGCTCGCCACGCCGTCGTCGCTGCGCCGCCGCTACGACATCGAGGTCACCACCATCGGCGGGATCACCGTGATCAGCACACCGGTCACGGCGGCCGGCTTCTGGTGCCGGGCGGTCGGCTTCGAGACGCCGCCCACGGCCGACCTGATCGAGGAGATCGTCGCCCACTTCCGGGACCGCGGGGTACGCCGGGCCGAGTTCGTCATGCCGCGGTTCGAGAACGGGGATGTCGAGCCGATCGTCGCCAAGCACGGGATGACCCTCGGGTCCCGGGTGATCGCCTACTCCGGACGGCCGCCGCTCTCGCCGTCGGACGCCGGCGCCGCGCTGCGTACCGGCCTGGTCGATCCTCCGTCGTTCGAACGCTGCGCCACGCTGACGTGGGAGGCCTTCGGGCTGGCCACCGAGCCGCACATCGCCCTGTCCACGGCGGCGCTGGCCGACCCGCGCTTCCAGGCGTGGGCCTGCTGGGACGGGACCGAGATGGTGGCCGCGGCGCTCGCCTACCGCGACGCCGAGGAGACCCACCTGGTCTCCGGCGCCGTCCGCCCCGGCTACCGCGGCCGTGGCCTGCAGTCGGCGCTCATCGCGGCCCGGGTCCGGGACGCCCAGGCGGCGGGAAGCCGGCTGCTGATCACCGAGGCGTACGCCGACGGTTCGTCGGCCCGCAACGTCGTCCGGGCCGGCTTCACGCCCCGGTACGAGCGCCTGACCTGGGTCTGGACTGCCTGACTCCGAGCGCGTCAGGCGGTCAGCGCGGCCAGCAGGCGGGCAACCTCGTCCTCGTCGGTGGTCTCTCGGGTGGCCACACCGGACGCCGCGCTGCCCAGCGACAGGCCGGTGGCGTCGGCGACCGCGCGCTTGGCCGAGGCGTGGATGGCGTCGACGCCGGTGGCCACGAGCGCCTCGACAAGGGCCGGCCGCACCCCGCCGCCGGCCATGATCTCGATGCGGCCGGCCGCCGCCTCGACCAGCTTGGCCAGGCCGGGTAGCCCGTCGGCCGCGGCACCCGGCCCGCCCGAGGTCAGGATCCGCGCGACGCCCAGCGCGGCCAGCGTGTCGAGGGCCGTCAGCGGGTCGGCCAGCGCGTCGAACGCCCGGTGGAAGGTCACCGCCGCCCCGCCGGCCGCGTCCACCACCCGCGCCACGAGGTCGCGGTCGACGACCCCCGAGCGCAGGCCGCCGACCACGACCCCGGCCGCGCCGGCGGCGACCGCGTGGCGCACGTCCGAGACCGTCAGCGCGACCTCGTCGGGGGAGTAGGTGAAACCGCCGGCCCGGGGCCGGACCAGCACGTGCGCCGGTGGGCCGGGCGCGGCCGCCTCGATCAGCGCGAGGGACGGCGTGACGCCGCCGAGGGGGAGTGCCGAGCACAGCTCGACCCGGTCGACGCCGAGGCGCGCGGCCACCGCCAGCCCGTGCGCGTCCTGCACGGCCAGCTCGAAGGCGACCATCACAATGCCGCGATCACGTGGTTGCGGGCGTGCTGGTAGATCACCGAGCTGCGGAAGCTGACGATCTCGCGGCGCTTGCTGAACTTGTCCATCAGGAACCCGTGCAGGGCGTCGACGCTGGGCACGGCCACGTGGACGAGGAAGTCGTCGCCGCCGGCCACCACGAAGACCTCGAGGACCTCGGGCAGGGCGGTCGCGTACGCCTTGAAGCCCTCGATCACGTCCCGGCTCAGCGGCCTGATCTGCACGTTCAGCAGCGCCTGGACATGCCGGTTGAGGGCGGCCAGGTCGATGTCGGCGTGGAAGCCGCCGATCACGCCGTGCTGGCGGAGCAGGCGTACCCGCTCGAGGCAGGTCGACGGCGCGAGGCCGACCCGGCCGGCCAGTTCGCGGTTGGTCAACCGTGCATCCGACTGCAACTCGCGCACGATCGCCGCATCAAGTTCGTCCACGGCCAAGATCATGCCACGAAAACCGAATTTCGTTCGGTACGGCCGCCGAGAAGGTGAACGGACGCTGGACTGAGGGCATGAATCACGAACGCATCGTCATCGAACGCGGCCGGCGCACCGGCCTGACCATCATCGTCGCCGTGCACTCGACCGAACGGGGCCAGGCCATCGGCGGCTGCCGCCTCAAGCACTACCCGGACTGGCGGGACGGGCTGACCGACGCGCTGCGGCTGTCCGAGGCCATGACCACCAAGGCCGCCACGGCCGGCCTCCGCAACGGCGGCGGGAAGACCGTGATCGTCGCACCGGACGGGCCGTTCGACCGGGACGACGCGCTGAGGGACGCCGGCGACGTCATCGCGAGCCTGAACGGCGCCTACGCCACCGGCCCGGACGTCGGCACCGGCCCGGCCGACATGGACGTGATCGCCGAGCGCACCGAGCACGTCTTCTGCCGGCCGTCGAGGTCGGGCGACCCGTCGGAGGGCACCGCGGCCGGCACCGTCGCCGCCCTGCGCGCGGTCTGCGCCCACCTCTTCGGGTCGCCGGAGCTGGCCGGCCGTAGCTTCGCCGTGCTCGGCCTCGGCCACGTCGGCAGCCATCTCGTCCGGATGCTGGCCGAACGCCACGCCAAGCTGATCGTCAGCGACATCGACCCGGCCCGCCGCGCGGTCGCCGAGGAGTACGGCGCCACCTGGACGACGCCGGCCGAGTGCTTCGCGGCCGAGGTCGACGTGCTCGTGCCGGCCGCGCTCGGCGGCCTGCTCACCCCGGCGACCGTGCCCGTCCTGCGCTGCGCGGCGGTCGCCGGCCCGGCCAACAACCAGCTCGACGCCCCGGGCACCGCCGACCTGCTGCGTGAGCGGGGCATCCTCTTCGCGCCGGACCCGATCGTCAGCGCCGGCGGCATCATCCACGCCGTCGAGATCGAGCTGCACGGCGCCACCGCGGCCGAGGCGGCCGAACGCGTCGACCAGGTGGAACGCACCCTGGCCAACGCGTTGCAGGGGTGACCCGGGTTTCCGGGTATGTGCACGAACTCCCAGCCGTGATCGTCAACGCCGTGTCAACAAAGCGGACATGACCAGCAGGGACGGGATGTGATCCGGTCTACAGGGGATGGTTGCGCTGTTGTGGGAGAGTTACCGGCATCGATGCGCCGGGCAAAAGGGGGCTCGGCCGACGGGGAGGCTGGGTATGCGCCTGAGAAGACTTTCCGCCGCTCTGGTAGCCGTGGGGACGGCCGCCGCGCTCAGCGCGGTCGCCCCGGCGGCCGCACAGGCGGCGCCGGCACCGAAGCACGCCACCGACGACAAGACCACCAGCGTCACGCTCATCACCGGCGACCGGGTCACGTTCACCGACAAGGGCGTCAGCGTGCGGCGCGGGCCCGGCCGGGACAAGATCCGGTTCCTGGGCCGGAACACCGACGGTCACCGGTACGTGATCCCGACCGACGCCCTGCCCCTGATCCGGGCCGGGAAGGTCGACCAGCGGCTGTTCGACCTGACCGCGCTCAAGGACTTCGGCTACACCGGCAACGCCGCGCTCCCGGTGCTGCTCGCGTACCCGAAGAACAGCAAGAGCAGGCCGGCGACCGCGACCGCCCGCGTCACCCGCGATCTGACCGGGGTCGGCGTGCTGGCCGTGGATGTCCCGCAGGCCGACCGCGGCGACTCGTGGGTCTCGATGCGCAAGGACAAGAACGTCGAGCGGATCTACCTGGACGGTAAGCGCAAGGTCAACCTCGACGTCAGCGTGCCGCAGATCGGCGCGCCGACCGCGTGGGCCGAGGGCCTGGACGGCGCCGGCGTGACGGTGGCGGTCCTGGACACCGGCATCGACGCCACCCACCCCGACTTCGCCGGCAAGATCGTGGCGACGGAGAACTTCACCAACCTGCCGACCGCGGACGACAACGTCGGCCACGGCACCCACGTCGCCTCGATCATCGCGGGCAGCGGGGCCAAGTCCGGCGGCAAGTACAAGGGCGTGGCGCCCGGCGCCAAGCTGGCCATCGGCAAGGTGTGCGAGCAGGACTGGTGTGAGGAGTCGGCGATCCTGGCCGGCATGCAGTGGGGCGCCCAGGTGGCGCCGGTGGTCAACCTGAGCCTCGGCGGCGGCGACGCCCCGAGCATCGACCCGATGGAGCAGGCGGTCGAAGACCTGACCGCGGCGCACGGCGCGCTGTTCGTGATCGCGGCCGGCAACTCGGGCTTCTTCGGCGACCACACGGTCGGCTCGCCCGGCAGCGCCGACTCGGCCCTGACCGTCGGCGCGGTCGACGACCAGGACCAGATCGCCGACTTCTCCAGCCGCGGCCCGCGGGTCGGCGACGACGCCATCAAGCCGGACATCACCGCGCCCGGCGTGGACATCGTCGCGGCCGGCGCGGCCAACGGCGTGATCGGCGAGCCGGCCGGCGACGGGTACGTCAGCCTCTCCGGCACCTCGATGGCCACCCCGCACGTGGCCGGCGCGGCCGCGATCGTGACCCAGCAGCACCCCGGCTGGTCCCCCAAGCAGCGCAAGACGCTGCTGATGGGCGCGGCCAAGCCGACCGCCGGCGCGAGCGTCTTCGAGCAGGGGGCCGGCCGGGTGGACGTGGCCCGGGTCGTGCACCAGGCGGTCTCGGTGGACGAGGGCAGCGTCAGCTTCGGCCGCCAGGAGTGGCCGCACGGCGACGACACCCCGGTCAGCAAGACCATCACGTACCGCAACGGCGGCGCCGCGGCGGTCACGCTGAACCTGGCGCTCGAGTCGGAGTCGGACGCGTTCGCGCTCGGCACGACCACGGTCACCGTGCCGGCCGGCGGCACCGCCCAGGCCACCGTCACCGCGGACACCAGCGGCGACGGCCCGGACGGCTTCCTCACCGGACGTGTGGTCGCCACCGGCGACGGCATCCAGGTGGAGACCCCGGTCGCGGTGAATCGTGAGGTGGAGAGCTACGACGTCACCTTCGAGCACATCGGCCGGGACGGCACGCCCAACGAGGGCTACCTGACCGTGCTGGTCTCGCTGACCGACGGCACCTCGTACGACGTCTTCGGCGAGCCGACCACCACGGCCCGCGTGCCCAAGGGCGAGTACGGCCTGTTCAGCTGGATCAGCCCCGAGGACTTCTCGACGACCACCATGCTGGTCGCCCCGAAGCTCGTGGTGGACGGCCCGGACTCGATCAAGCTGGACGCCCGCCGTGGCAAGCCGGTCGCGATCACCCCGCCCAAGAAGGACGCCGGCCAGGCGCTGGTCGCCCTGAACGCCGACTGGAGCGGGGAGGAGTTCGGCGCCGGCGCGTCGGCCCTGTCGTTCAGCAAGGACGACACGTTCGCCGCGCAGGTCCCGGGGGCCGAGCGGACGGACGCCTTCACCGCCTCGATCAACTCGGCGTTCGCCAAGCTGGACGCCGACGGCAGCGCGCTGGACAGCCCGTACACCTACGAGGCCTCGTACCTGCGCAAGGGTTCGTTCTACAACGGGTTCGTCAAGGAGATCGACCCGGCCACGCTGGCCCAGGTCAAGGCCAACTACAACCTGGAGGCGGCCGGCGAGGGCGTGATCGGCATCAAGATCAACTGGCCGAACCTGGGCGAGATCGGCGGCTGGGCCGCGGGCCTCCCGTTCCACCTGCCGTTCCAGCGCAACGAATACCTGAACACGGACGGCCCGAAGTCCTGGTCGGCCGACTTCGAGCAGGACTACCAGCCCGACCCGAACGAGTTCGCGGACTTCCTCAGCGGTTCGTCGGTCGGCGACACCAGGTATCAGGCCGGCAAGGTCTACAAGCAGGACTGGAACCGGGCGCCGTTCGCCCCGTTCACCGGCGGCGACATCACCGTCGCCGAACGGTTCGGCGACGAGATCTACGCCGGCGTGCCGCTGTTCTCCGAGGCCGACGGCAAGCTCGGCTGGTCGGTGGTGGACAAGGCGCGGACCGCGCTCTACTCCGGCAACGAGTTGATCGGCGAGAGCGACACCGACTACGGGATCTTCGAGGTTCCGGCCGAGGCGAAGCCGTACCGCCTGGAGATGTCGGCTTCGCGCGGCGCTCCGCACCGCCTGACCACCTCGGTCAGCGGGTCGTGGACGTTCACCTCGGGCACCGGCGAATACCGGCTCCCGCTGTCCACGGCACGGTTCAGCCCGAAGCTGGACCAGACCAACGCGGCCCCGGCCGGCGCGTTCAACGTGCCGGTGACGGTGGAGCGGCCCAAGGGTTCGGCGGCCAAGCCGAACCGGCAGTTCACGGCCGAGTTCTCCACCGACGACGGGAACAGCTGGCAGCCCGCCCGGGTCACCGGCGACGGTGACAGCCGGATCATCAAGGTCACCAACCCGGGTTCGGGCGCGGTCTCGCTGCGCGTCCACCTGATCGACGGCGCCGGCAACACCGCGGCGATCACGGTCATCCGGGCGTACGCGATCGGCTAGGCCAGATCGGATAGGACAGGTCGAGCCGGTGTGCGGGTCCGCCCGCACGCCGGCTCGAGTCTTTCAGTCGACCCAGAACATCAGGTGCGGCGGGAGGCTGCCGACCCGCGGCGCGAGCGGGTCGTACACCAGCGGGTTGATCAGCACGTAGCAGTTGTCCGGGGTGCGTGTGCTGGTGGGGAGCGTCACGCGGGCCTGGCCGGTGGCATCGACCGCGGCGGTCAGCGTGGTGCGGTACCGGAGCTGCCGGCCGCAGACGTAGAGGTGCAGGCTGACCGGGCCGGCCGCCGGGAAGCCGCCCAGCAGGACGTCGACGCCCTCGCCCTTGGCCACATGCTCGGGGGTGATCCACAGCGTCGGCGTGGTCGCCCGCTCCACCTTGAACTCGGTGGCCGCGGTCTCCTTGTTCTGGTCGACGCGCACCAGGTACTTGCCGGTCTCGCTGCCGGGCCCGAGCGGGTAGGGGATCGAGTCGCCACCCTCGGCCGTGCCCGCGCGGGTGATGACCTTGCGGCGGCCGGAAGGCGTGGTGACGGTCACGGTCAGGTCGGCGTCGCCGAAACCATTGACACAGATGACGGGTACGCCGGGCACGGTACGGACGTCGGTCACGCCCACGCTCAGCGGCTCGGGCAGGATCCCCTGGCAGTCCGTGCCGCCGCCGGAGAAGATGCTGATCTGCTCGGCGACGCCCGGCGGGACCGGATCGTGGCGTTCCAGCAGGTCGTCCAGCGACGGCGTGCCCCCGGCGGACGGCGAAGGCCCGGGCGCGGGCGCCGTTGACGACGAGGGGGTGGGCGAGCCCGGCCGCACCCCGGGCTGTGGCCCGGCCCGCCGATCGATCGGACGTCGCGGCGGCGGCGAGGTCGTGGCCGGTGACACCGAGGGCGACGCCACGGGCGACAGTGACGCGTCCGGCCCGGCCGAGGTCGCGGCCGGTGGCGGCACCGGCGCGGCGGCCGTCCCGGCGCCACCGGCCCGGACGACGAAGCCGGCCACCAGGGCAACCACCGGCGCCGCCCACAGGAACCGCCGCCGGATCACGGCTCACCCCCGGCGCGCCGGATCCGGGCGTCGATCTCCTCGGCCCGGCCGGTCGCCCGCATGGCCCGGTAGACGTCACCCAGATTCCGCAGGAACAGCAGCTCACGCTCCCGGATCGTGGGCCGGTCGACCCCGATCCGGCTCAGCAGGCCGAGCGCCTCCTCGTACCCGATCGTCGCCTCCGCGTTCCGCCCGGCCATCCACGCCGACAGCGCCTGGCCGGCCCGTGCCTCCGCCGCCAGCCGCATCGACTGCCGCCCGGCCTCCGGCGACAGCCCGGCCGATCCGCGGTACGCCCGCAGCGCCGCCCCGAATTCGGCGTCCGCCTCGGCCCAGCGTGGCGGCCCGGCGATGCTGAGGCGCTGGTAGGTCAGCCCGAGCCCGAGCCGCGCCTTCATCTCCAGCAGCGCGTTCCCCGGGTGGCCGAGCGCCGCCCGGTACAGGTCCATCGCCTGCCGGAGGTCGGCCGGGTCGGAGTGGAAGCCCGCCCGCAACGCCTCGGCCAGCCCGACCGTGGCCCGCGCGTACCCGGGCTGCTCGGCCAGCGCCCGCCGGAAGATCGTCGCCGCCTCGCCGTAGCGCCCGGCCCGGCCCACCGCGTTGCCGAGCATCAGCAGCACGACCTCGGCCCGGACGGTGTCGGTGATCCCGGACCGGATCCGGTCGGCCGTCCGGAAGTCACGCTCGGCCCCGGGATAGTCGTCGAGCGCGTACCGGCCCAGCCCCCGCACGAACGCCACCACCGACTGCACGTAGCGCACCGCGTCGCCGGCCAGCTGCCGGTTGACCTCGACGTTGCCGCCGATCACGTCGGCCGGCTCGGTCAGGCTGATCTCGTGGCGGCCGACGAACTCGGGCGTCTCGCTGAACACCCGCTCGGTCAGCACCACGTCGATCGTCATCGTCCACAGGTCGCCCGCCTCGGTCAGCCGTCCGCTGAGGACCACGTCGGCGCCATGCTTCCGGCCCACGTCCACCAGCGCCGCGGACGGGGCCGGATCAACCCCGTCGGGCCCGCGTACGGCGACGATCGGCTCGTCGCGCGCCCACTGCTCCAACTCCCGGGAGAGCGTGTTCTCCAGCGCCGGCAGCGCCGCCGACGGCATCACCAGGATGTTGAACAGCCCGGCCATCGGGGCCGGCGCGGGCGGCCGGGCGCTCGCCCCGGCCATGGTCACCAGCAGGGCCACCACGACCAGCACGGCGGCCGGCCACCAGGCCCGGTGCCGGCGCTGGACCGGCGGCGGGGGAGCGGCCGCCGGGGCCGGGACGCGCAGCGCCTTCTCCCGCAGCGAGGCGTCCTCCCACAGGCGGCGCCACTGCGGAAGGACGGCGTCGACATCGTCCGGCCGTCCGGCGTGGCGGAGGCACGCGATCACGTACCCCCGCGTGGTCTCCCAGGTCGGCAGACGACGGCCCGCGGCCGCCCCCGAGAGCGAGGCCAGACTGCAGTGCGCGAGCTCGCTCATCGTGCGGTAGGTCGGTTGCCCGCAGTCCCGCCGCAGATCACGCAACCGCGACGCGAAGGCGACCCGATGTTCGGGCAGCGCGGCGTCCATCGTGGCCTCCCGGCGCCCCCGCCGCGCGGCATCTCCCGTCCCAGCCATCGACCGCCCCCCAACGTCGAGGCGGCAGCTTACCGGGGAACGTCCATCCGTTGAGTCCCGATGACCGACAGCAGACGCAGCGTCGCCTCGGCCGGCGAACCCGGCTCGGCCGTGTAGATCACCACGTTCTGGTCGCGGTCGGTGATGTCGAGCTGGTCGCAGTTGACCGTGACCGGCCCGACCTGCGGATGGTCGAACGTCTTGACCATCGCCGGCCCGGCCGTGACGTCGTGGGCGTTCCAGAGGGCCGCGAACTCCGGGCTGCCCGCGAGCAGGCCGGCGACCAGGTCGGCGACCTCGGGATCGCCCGGGTAGCGGGCGGCCGCGGCCCGGAGCTTGAGCGCGGCGTGCCCCCGGAACGCGTCGAGGTCGGACACCCCGAACAGGTGCGGTCCCAGGAAGGCAGTCGCCCGGCCTCCAGGAACGCATCGTCGCGGCCACACCGATGGGCCGGGGCGCCGACCCGTCCGAGATCGCCGAGGCGGCGGCGTGGCTGCTCAGCGACCGCGCCTCCTTCGTCACCGGCACGGTCCTGCGCGTCGACGGAGGTGCTAGAGCCTGAGGGCGGCGGCGAGAGCTTCGTCGGCCGGGCAGGAGACGTCGGGCACGACGCCGCGGCCTTCCCAGTTGGTCCCGGTGTGCGAGTCGACCACGTACGCCTCCGGCAGCAGCCCGAGCACGCTCGGCCCCAGCCGAATCGGGGTGATGTGGTCGGCCGCCCCCGGCGTCCGCGTTCCCACCACGGTGACCCGCCCGCGCGCCTGAAGGTGATAGGCGAGCGCTTCCCCCGACGAGAACGTCCCCTCACCCACCAGCACGGCGACCGGCTGGGTGAGGGCGGTCCCCGGCGCCAGATCCGGCGTCCACCACTGCCGCCGCCGATCCCGGTAGACCACCTCGGACAGCTTCGTGGCCTCGTCGCCCAGCAGCCGCCCCGCGATCAGCGCCAGCGTCGCCGGATCACCGCCACCGTTCCCGCGCAGATCAAGAACGATCCGCTCGGCGCCACCGGCCAGCGTGACGGCCGCCTCCACGAACGGCCGCGCCGGTCCCACCGCGTCGAGCGCGTCGACCCGGATCAGCGCGGTCCCGCCAGCCAGCCGCCGCACCTCGCCGACCCCACCGGCGCGCCGCTTGATGTCCTCGCCGTCCGGCGGCGGCCACCCCTTACTCACCTCGTCCGCGGGATCCGTCCCGTCGGGTTCGAAGACCAGGAGCAGATGCCGGCTGTACGCCCAGGCGACACGCTCCACCTCGCGGCAGGCGGCCGCCGTCACCTCGGTCGGATCGGCCCCGAACCGCTGCTGCAGCTCCAGAACGAGCTGATCCCGCCGATCGTCGGCCGGCATCAGCCGTTCCAGCCACCCGGCCACCCGCTCGACGAGCTCTCCCAACGTCACCGCTCAACGGTAGTGGTTCACCGCGCCTGGTTCTGTCCGGCCAGGCGCTCGGCCTGCCCGTCGTGCACGTCGCTGACCCACTCCCAGCCGGGCTTGGCCGACGGGCCGATCCGCGGGTCGTCGGGAACCCGGCCGTCGCGCAGGGCGAGCACGTAGGCCCGGTCCCGCTCGATCCGCGCGTGCAGCTCATCGGCTCCGCCGACCGAGCCGTGACCCGGCACGACGACCTCGACGTCACCCGCCACGCCCTCCAGCAGGCGCAGCGCGACGAGGTAGTCGTCGACCGGGTCGGCGGTCCCGTTCAGGTCGAGCATCGGGATCAACACGTCGGAGAGCATGTCGCCGGCGATGAGCACCCCTTCGACGAGCACCGCCGCATGGCCCGGTGAATGCGCCTGGTGCTCGATGATCCGTGCCCGGGGCCCGTCCCACGGGATCCGCTCCGTGCCGGCGGGCAGGCCGGTGATCAGCCCGTACAGGTCCAGCGAGACCTGCTCGGCGATGCCGGTCGGTTCCAGGTGGGCGGTGATGTCGGCCTTCGCGTCCGGGTGGGACAGCTCCTCGCGGACGGTCGCCGCGCAACGCTCGGTGCCGTAACGAGGGGCCGTCCCGAGCCGGACGTGCCAGAGCAGGTGGTCCCAGTGCGGATGCGTGGAGAACCCGGCCACCACGGTCTGGCCGGCCCGGGACAGGTCGTCCGCGAGGCAGGCCATCTCGTGGTCCTGCAGCCCGGGGTCGATGAGCAACACGCCGTCGAGGCCCCGCACGACAATGGTGTTGCTCTGGAGAAACTCGCTCTGGTGGACGAGCACACCCTCCGCGACCTGCCTCAGCATCGGCCCATCCCTCATCCCCCATAGCGGTTGCGTTCTGCAACCACTTTAGGGAGCGCGAGGTCTCTGTCAAGAACGACGCGGTCGGATGCTGCTCACCTTCTCGGCCGTCCGCGACGCGTCAGGATGATTCATCTCGTCGAAGAGAGCCGGCGCTGACCGCAGACTGTCGCTTGCGTCGGCGGGACGGCCCAGCATCAGCTGCACGTCGCCCAAAGCGGCCAAGACTTCGGCTTTGAAGTGCCGCTACCAGGTCCGCGCCGATCAGTCGTGGCCGGACGAACCTGTGGAAGGGTCAGGTCCCATGAGTGAGCTGAACGTGGAACTGGCCCGGCAGGCGATCGTGAAACACACCCGGCGGCTGGCGGAATCGGCCGCCGCGGCCGGCCCCGGCGCCGCCGTGCCGACGACTCCGGAATGGACCGTCGCCGATCTGGTCGCGCATGTGGGGCAGACCGAGAACTGGGTCGCGGAGATCGTCGAGCGGCGCATCGTCGACCCCAGCCGGTTGCCCACCGAGATGGCCGTGCTCCCCGAGGACCCCGATGCGTGGCCGGCCTGGCTGGCGGAGTCGGCACAGCGGGTGGTGAGCGCCTTCTCCGATGACGCCCTGGAAGCGCCGGTGTTCAACGCCGCGGCCGACGGGCGGACGGGAGGGCGGTTCTGGCTGTCCAGCGTTCTCAACGAGACGGTCATCCACGGCTTCGACGCGGACGCGGCGGCGGGCCGGCCGGCCGAGGTCGACGCCGGCGTCGCCGCCGCGCTGATCAGCAACCATCTCGCGATGCTCACCTCCCCGACCTGGGAGATGGCGCGGCCCGCGTCGGCCCATGCCATCCGGGGCACCGGGCAGACCTTGCGGTTGCTGGCCACCGACACCGCGGATGCCTGGTTCGTCGAACGGCAGCCGGAGGGAGCGGTGTTGCAGTCCGGAAGCCGGCCGGCCGATGTGACGGTGACCGGCCCGGCCCGATCGCTGCTGCTGACCTTGACCCGGCGGGTCCCGCTGAGCGGAGGCGAAGGCATCAGCGTCAGCGGCGACGCCGGCCTGGCCCAGCACTGGGTCGACAACACCGCCCACGTCGCCGGCTGAACGGCCGGGCGCCCCGGCGATCAAGGGTGCCCGGCCGTTCGATCCGGAGGTCCCCCTACCGCCTCCGGTGGAGGGTGCCGGTCAGGAAGGCGCCGGCCTTCGCCGCGGTGACGGCGGGGTCGGCGGCCAGGGCGAGGTCGAAGGTGGTCGTCTCGCCCTTCCGGACCTGGGCGACACGGGTCGCCGGGGTGTATCCGTCCTTCGCGGCGATCACCTGCACCGGGTTGGACGTGCTGTCCAGCCACAGGTGCCAGGCGCCGGCCGTGTCGGTCTTCAGGGTGTACGACGTCGGACCGCACTCGCCGGTCGTCGTGTCGTACCCGGGGCACAGCGCGACCGTCGCGCCCCCGATGGCCGCACCGTCGCGGGAACGCACCACGCCGGACAGCTCTCCCCACGAGGCCGGCGGTGTTGTGGTCAGGGCGACCGCCACGGGGGCGAGGTCCCGGTACGGCGTGTCCGTCGAGACGGTCAGCCGCGCCCGGTAGGTGCCCAGCTGGGGCAGCACCGACGAGTCGGCGGTGACCCGGACCGTCACGCTGCGCCCGGGGGCGACGGTAAAGTCCGACGTCGAGAGCGAGAGCCACGACACGTCCTGGCCGCAGTCGCCGTACCCGCTCAGGTTCTGCACCCACCAGGTGGAGAAGAACCCGCCGGCCGAGCCGCCGACCGTGTAGAGGCCGCAGGCCGCGGCGCCCCGGTAGGTGGCGTTGTTGGCGTTGGGCAGGCGGGTCCAGGCGTCGACGGCCGGGTCGTACTCGACGGCCTGGTTGCTGAGCGCGGTGCCGTTGGCCACCACGCCGCCGACAATCTGCAGGTGACCGTTGGCCGTGGTGGCCGCCCCGCCCCAGAGGTCGCCGGGCAGCGCCGCCCGCTTGGTCCAGCCGGTCGCGCCGAGGGCGTAGGTGTCCTTGATCGCCCGGCCCGGACCCGCCGTGCCGCCGGCGCAGACCAGCTCGCCCTGGGGTCCGCCGCAGGCCAGGAACGAGGCCACCGACGGGTACGCCGGGGCGGTGCGCCAGGTGTCGGCGGCCGGGTCGTACACGTACACCTTGTCGGTCTGGTTGCAGGGGTTGCTGGTCGTGCAGCCGCCGACCAGGTAGAGCTTGCCGTCCACGACCGCGCCGCCGGCGGCCGCGGCCCCGCTGGGCAGGGGGGCCTTCTCACCCCATTTGTTGGAAACCGGGTCGTAGACGTAGGTGTGCCGGCTGGCCCCGCCGCCGGACCAGCCGCCGGCCAGGTAGAGCTTGGTCCCGATGAAGCCGCCGACCGGAGCGGTGACCGCGGCCGGCAGGTCGGCGATCGGGGACCAGGTCGCGGCGGCCGGGTCATAGACGTACCCGGCCTGGTAGGGCGTGTTTCCGCTGGTCCCGCCGACCGAGTAGACCTTGCCGCCGTGGGTGGCGGCCAGGTTGTCCATCACCGGCACGGGGTAGTCGGCGAGGTCGGCCCAGGGCACGGTCGACGGGGTGGCCTGGCGTGGCGGGGTCGATGTGGGGCCGGCCGCCTCGGCCATGCTCACCCAGGTCGCCGTCACCTGGTCGGGCGCGCCGGCGGTCGAGCGGACGCCGGCCAGCGGCGTGAAGCCGCCGGTGTCCTCGCCGAGGTGCACCTTGACCGGGTCGGCGCCGTTGTTGGTGAAGGTGAGCGGTTCGCTGCCGGCTTGACCCAGCTTCTTCTCGTACGCCAGGGTGCCGCGATCGATCGTCAGCCGCCCGGCGGTCAGCCGCACGTCGGCCCGCTTGACCGCTCCCTGGCGTACCTGAGCCTTGGTTTTGGCGGTGGTGTAGAAACCGCCAGTCACGGTCAGTGGCGTCGACCCGACGGACGGGCTGTGCAGCCAGTAGTAGCCGTCGCCGTCGGTGACACCGAAGGCGGTCGCGTCGGCGTCGCTGGTGACCACCGCGCCGGCCAGCGGCTTGCCCGTGTTGTCGTCGGTGACGTGCCCGGCCACGATGCCGCCGGTGGCCGGCGCGCAGGCCCGGCTGCCGATCAGCACGTTGTCCAGCTGCCAGCGCCGGCTCCAGCCGCCGGTGAAGTGGAACCGCGCCCGCACCCGCGGCTGGCCGGCGGCCGCGGCGATCGGGAACTCGAAGTGCCGCAGCCCGCCCGGCATCGGGTAGGAGGCCGGCCAGGTCGCGCCGCCGTCGAGGCTCAGGTCGACCGACCCGGCCTGGTCGGGGAACGGGATGTAGCTGCCGTCGAAGCTGATCTGCGGCGACGTGTGGCCGGTCAGGTCGACGACCGGGCTGACCAGCGTGGTGTCCTGCACGCCGCCCTCGCCGTAGCCGTCCGAGTCGACCATCGCCAGCTGGCCGTCGGCGCCGGGGGTGTCGGCGTAGCGCGGCGCGCCGAAGGACCAGGTCTGCCCGTTACCGATCTGGTCGGTAACAGTCCAGCCGGCCTGCGGTGTCTTCTCCGTCCAGCCGGTGAAGTTCTGGGTCAGACCCGTGTTCTGGTACGCGTAGCCGGGCGCGTCGCACGCGTCCGTGTCGACCGGGATGGCCAGGTTCTGCTTGACGTTCGCCCTCCCGACGGTGAGCTTGGCCGTCGCCACGCGATAGCCGGGCAGGTCGGCGGCTTCGACGTGGAAGGTGTAGTCGGCGCCGACCGGCAGGTCGACCGAGTACTGGCCGGTGAACGGGTCGGAGTGGACCGCGCCGCCGGGGTAGCCGTCGATGGTGATCTTGGCGCGCATCGGCCAGCCCTGGCCCGAGCCGTCGACGACCTTGCCACTGACCGTGCGGGAGTCGGTCGTGCTGAGCGTGATGTCCTGGGTGACCCGGCCACCGGCGGTGACCACAACACCGTCCACAGTGCGCGACTGGTAGCCGAACTTGGTCACCGCCACGGTGTAGGTGCCGACCGTCGCGTACAAGTCGTACCTGCCGTCCGTACCCGTGGTCGCGGTGAATTTCCTGCCGTTCGTGTCGCTCGCCGTGACCGTGGCGCCGGCCAGCGGAGCCCCGCCCGCGGTGACCGTGCCGAGGATCTCGCCGTTCTCGCCCAGCGTCAGCGCCGACACGCCCTGCGGCGTGCCCAGCCCGGTCGGCCCGTCCCAGCCGGGGCCGGCCTCGCACAGCACGTCGCCGCACGAGCCGTTGACGCCCTGGGTGATGTCGAACAGGCCCCGGCGGGTCGCGTACGGGTAGGCGTTGGGGTAGGTGCCCGGCGTCGGCTTGCCGGCCAGCGCGTACATGGCGGCGACCAGCGGCGCGGACAACGACGTGCCGCCCACCTGGGCCCAGCCGTCCAGGCCGAACGTGCCGTAGACCGAGAGACCGGACGCGGGGTCGGCCACCGCCGAGATGTCGGCCGACGCGCGGTTGCCGCAGGCGGTCGCGACGCCGTTCTGGAAGGCCGGCTTCGGCTCGTAGTACGAGCAGCCCGACCCGGCGTCGTCCCAGGCGACCTCGGACCAGCCGCGGGCCGAGCCGTCCCGGGCCAGGTGTGTGCCGCCGATGCCGGTCACGTGCGGACTGGTCGCCGGGTAGCTGTGCACGTTGCCGTCGTCACCGCTGGACACCGTGACCGCGATCCCCGGGTGGTCGTAGTACTGGTCGAACTGCTGCGCGAGCGGGTGCTCCCCGTTGATCCCGTACGAGTTGGAGATCGCCGTGACACCGAGCCCGGCCGCGGTCGTCACCGCCTCGCCCAGGTCGGCCATGCTCGCCGTGTCGC
The DNA here is from genome assembly GCF_040684855.1 of Actinoplanes sp. NPDC089786. Taxonomy (NCBI): domain Bacteria; kingdom Bacillati; phylum Actinomycetota; class Actinomycetes; order Micromonosporales; family Micromonosporaceae; genus Actinoplanes; species Actinoplanes sp. NPDC089786. The sequence continues at coordinate 51,930 of NZ_JBFBGU010000007.1, read as the reverse complement.
CCTGCACCAGCAGGATGGTGCACCGGGGGCAGGCGGCCGAGACCGCGTCCAGGTCGAGCGCGGTCTCCATCGCCCAGCCCTCGTCCTGCTCCGGGTAGTCGGCGCCGCCACGCTGGTCGATCTTGCGGAAGCAGCCGTTGCCGGTGGTGCAGGGCGGCAGGCCGTAGTGCGCGCGCCAGACGGCCAGGTCGGCCTCGGCGTTGTCATAGCCGTACGCGTCGACGATCGCGACCGTCTGCCCCTCGCCGGCGTCGGGCAACTGGTAGGCCGACCGGATCTCGGCCGGGCCCAGCGCGGTCGGCAGCGGACCGGCGGCGGCCTTGCGTTGCGGGCTCCGGAGGGCGACCGAGAAGCATCGGGCGACCGGGATGCCGTCCATGCCGATGGCCTGGTCCCGGTTGCAGCCGGTCGGCACCTCGGCCGCCGGGGCCGCGATGGCCGGGCCGGGAAGCGAGAGCGGGACCGCCACCAGGGCGGCGGCGAGCAGGACGCGTAGCCACGACTTCATCGATCTCTCCCCATCCGACTCTCCCCATCCGACCAGGCGATGTGGAGTGACGCTGACATAGTTGTGCCACGATGAACAAGACGGTGGTCGATGCGTCTTTGTGACAGGTGGCATGAATACGACAGGCGGAGCCATGTGGGAGACGGTCGGGATTCCCGAGGTCGAGGCCCGGGTGTACGAGGCGCTGATCCCGCCCGGGCAGGCTACGGTGGCGGCGCTCGCGGCGCGAACCCAGCTGGGTCCGGCCCGGGTGACCAGCGCGCTCGCCGGTCTGGTCGGCCGCGGCCTGGTCACCCGCACACCCGGCCGGCCGGTCCGGTACGTCGCCGTGGCGCCGTCGCTGGCCGGCTCGGTGCTGATCGCCAAGCGGGAACATGAGCTCGGCCGGCTCCAGCAACACCTGCACCGGCTCGATGAGGCGTTCCAGGCCGGCCAGGCGGCGCGGCAGCGGGTCCGCAACGTCGAGGTGATCGAGGGCGCGTCGAAGATCTACCGGGCGTTCGTGCGGATCCAGCGGGCGGCCCGGCTCGAGGTGCGGTCGTTCGACAAGCCGCCCTACTTCGTCCCGCCCGGCGAACACGGCGACGAGGGCCCCAACCTGGAGGAGCGGCAACACCTGGCGGCCGGCCAGGTCGGCTACCGGGTGGTCTACGACGCCGAGTCGGTGGCCCTGCCCGGCCGGATGGACAACATCCTCGAGGGCATCCGCAAGGGCGAGCGCGCCCGCACCGCCGCCGGGTTACCGGTCAAGCTGGTCATCGCCGACGCCACCTCGGCCATCATCAGCTCGGCCGGCGACCACCGGAAGGAGATCTCGTACGTCCTGCACGAGTCCTCCCTGCTCGACCTGACCATCGGCCTGTTCGAGGCCACGTGGGAGCGGGCCACCCCGATCACCCGGGCCGAGCCCCGTCCGCACGCCTCGTCCGGCCCGCTCGAACACCGGCTGATGTCCCTGCTGGCCAGCGGGGCGACCGACGCGGTCATCGCCCGCACCCTGGGCTGGAGCGTCCGCACGGTCCAGCGGCACGCCCACGAGCTGATGGAACAGCTCGGCGCCCGCACCCGCTTCCAGATGGGCATGGAGGCCGTCCGCCGGGGCTGGCTCTGAAACACCCCGGCAACACCGGTCAGGCGCGGCGGCGGGCGCGGTAGGCGGCCATCTTGGCCTGGCTGCCGCATTCGCCCATGCCGCACCAGGTCCGGCGTGCGCCCCGGGAGCGGTCGACGTAGAGGCGGGTGCAGGCCGGCTTCGCGCATTCCTTGATCGGGGCGGACGGGTCGGCCAGCAGGGTGAGCAGGGAGCGGGCCACGTCGGAGAGGGCGGCGCCGGCCGGGCCGCTCCGGCGGAGCCCGGCCGGGGTCAGGGAGACGGTGGTCGGCGGGGCCGAGGCGCACTGGTTGGCGAAGGCCAGCGCGTCGGGCGGCCGGGCGCGGCCGTTGAGGTGGGCGGTCACCAGCGTGTACGCGATCTCGCGGAACCGCCGCGCCATGGTCAGGTCGAAGCTGTCCGCCCCGGGCGGCGTGTCCAGCAGGCCGGCGCGGACCAGCCACTCGTCGAGGTCGGCCGGCTCGGCCAGGGTCTCCTCGGGGTGGTCGCGCCGCCACTTCAGGGTGCCGGCCAGGTCGAGGGCGGCGTTTCCGCTGACGAAGACGAACATGCGGATCAGGTTACCGCCTTGACGGGTAACCGGGCGAGAGGTCAGACTCCGAGTTACCCCTTTGACCGGTAACCGGAGGAGCCCGCACGATGCTGACCCGCGAGGAATACCTCTACTTCGCCGGCCGGGCGCTGGACGGGATGGCCGGCATCGTGGCGACCCTCGGCGACGACCGGGCCGGCCGCAAGCCGCAAGCGCCCGGCGCCAACTCGCCCTACGCGCTGCTCACCCACTGCCTGGGCGTGGTCGAGGCGTGGGCCGGCGGCCTGGTCGCCGGGCGGCCGGTCGACCGGGACCGGGCCGCCGAGTTCACCGCCTCCGGGCCGGTGGCGCCGCTGCTCGAACGATGCCGCGAGGTGCGGGCCGCCTTCCACGCCGACGTGCTCGCCGCCAGACCGGCCGAGCCGCTCACGACCCGGCCGCCGGCCGACTTCGACGGGCCCGACCGCGAGCTCACCCAGGGCGCGGCGCTCCAGCACGTCTACGAGGAGCTGGCCCAGCACCACGGCCAGATGGAGGTGCTGCGCGACCTGATCGTGGCCGAGAGCGCGGGCGAAGGCGTGGCCGAAAGCGCGGTCGGGAGCGCGGCCGACGGCGCGGCCGGGAGCATCTTGGGAATCGCGGCCGAGGGAGCCGGCTGGGTCCGGCCGGAGCGGCTGCGGGACGGCGTCGGGGCGAAGTGGCGGATGGTCGAGCCGGACGTCCTGCCCGCGTGGGTGGCGGACATGGACCTCGGGGTGGCGCCGCCGATCATCGACCGGGTGCGGGCCATCCTCGACCGGCAGGATCTCGGTTACCCGTACCGGCAGGAGGCGGTGGCCGAGGTGTTCGAGGAGCGGATGCGCGAGCGGTTCGGCTGGGCGCCGCGCTCCGGGCGTACCCGGGTGATGAGCGATCTTATCCAGATCCTGCAGGTCGTCATCGAGATGACCACGGAGCCCGGTGACGGCGTCGCCCTGCACATGCCGGCCTATCCGCCGTTCCCGGCGGCGATCCGGCGCGCGGGCCGGGCGCTGGTGCCGATCCCGATGATCCGCACCCCGACCGGCTGGACCTTCGATCTCGGCGCGATCGCGGAGCGCCGGCCGAAGCTGCTCGTCGTGGTGAACCCGCAGAACCCGACCGGCCGCGTCTTCACCGCCGATGAGCTGAGGTCGCTGCGGGACGTGGCCGAGGAGTACGACCTGACGGTGCTGGCCGACGAGATCCACGCCGACCTTGTCTACGAGCCGCACCGCCATGTCCCGTTCGCGAGCCTGCCGGGGATGGCCGGGCGGACGGTGACCGCCACGTCGGCCACCAAGGCGTTCAACATCGCGGGGCTGCGCTGCGCCCTGGCCCACATCGGGCCGGACGCGCTGGCCGGGAAGCTGGACCGGATGCCGCTGGACTACTTCGGGACGCCGGACGTGCTGGGCCGGGCCGCGACCATGGCGGCGTGGACCGAGTCGGGGGAGTGGCACCGCGACCTGATGACGCTGCTGCGCGCCAACCGGGACCGGGTCACGACCTGGGCGGCCGAGCGCGGGCTGGCCCATCACACGCCCGAGGCGACCTATCTGAGCTGGGTCGACTTCGAGGAGGACGACCCGGCCGGCCGCATCCTGCGGGACGGCCGGGTGCAGCTCACCCCGGGCGCGGACTTCGGCGACCCATGGCGTACCCACGCCCGGATCAACTTCGCCACCACGCCGGACGTGCTCGACGCGATCCTGGGCCGGATCAGCTCTCCTCGGCGGAGCGCTTCCGCAGCTCTTCCTCGCGGCGCTTGAGGTCGGCCTCCCACTTCTTCATCATCGCCTCGTCGTCCTTGAGCGAGCCGGCCAGGTTGCGCAGGAACTCGGGGTCGTCGTCGGGGGCGGTCGGCTGGTTCTTCCGGGGCCGCTCGGCCTCGGGGAAGCCCGAGCCGGGCCGCCAGCTCTCGCCGTTGCTCATCCGGATGGCCCGGGCCGGGCGGCCGGCCACGAACCAGGCGATCGCGCCGACCGGCGAGAACAGCAGGATGATGAAGACCCAGGCGATCCGGGGCAGGGCGCGGATCGCGTGCTCGTCGGCCGACAGGCAGTCGATCAGGGCGATGACCAGCAGCGCCAGGTCGAGGAGCACGAACAATGAATAGAGCCGGAACATGGCCAGAATGCTCCCAGAAAACGTCCAGGTTCGTGGTCCCTATCGCGTGGGCGGGATGGCCGGTTACGTACCGGAATCTCAAGGGTTCCTTAAGTCCCGGCCGGCGCCTGAACTACGCACCGTGAGGGCCGTCGCTGACCACGACAGAGCAGCATCGGCCATCCAAGGAGTTCCTCGTCATGTCGAAACGCCGCAACATCCGCGCCGTCAGCATCATCGGCGCCGCCGCCGTCGCGGTCGCCGCATCGGCCGTCACCCTGTCGGCCTCGGCCGCCACGCCGATCGACCCGCCGGCGGGCTCGACCAAGGTCGGCGAGTGGGCGGTCGCCACCGGGATCCAGACCTACACCTGCGCGAACGGCACGTTCGTCGGCACCGCCTCGGTGCCGGAGGCGCTCCTGGTGGACGCGGCCCAGCAGAGCCCGCTGCACCACTTCGCCGGCCCGAGCTGGCAGTCGAACGTCGACGGGTCGACCGTCACCGCGACCAAGACGGCCGAGTCGCCCAAGGCGGGCACGATCCCCGAGCTGCTGCTGACGGTCAACAGCCACAGCGGCCCGGACGGCATCCTCACCCCGGTCAAGTACATCCAGCGGCTGAACACCTCGGGCGGCGCGGCGCCGACCCGGCCCTGCACCACCGGCGACCGCGAGTCGGTGCCCTACGGCGCGACCTACGTGATGTTCAAGTAGGGCGTAGACAGAGAGCCGCCGCCCGGTGTGGGAAGCCCGGGCGGCGGCCGTTCCTCGCGGGGGTCAGATCGAGATCTTCCCGGCGCCCGCGTTGGCGGTGACGAGCGACTTCACGTTGCCCGCCGCGTCGGCCGTGTACGAGTAGGGGATCGAGGCGACGCCGCCGCCGGTCTGGCCGCTGCCCGAGTTGACCAGCAGGTTGTTGCGGGCCACCAGGGTGCCGGGGCCGGAGTCGCCCTCGCCGAGGTGGAACGGGTCGGAGACGCCCTCGAAGGAGTTGGCCTCGACCAGGACGCCGGCGCCTTCGGTGGAGGCGACGCCGTAGCCGCTGTTGCTGCGGTAGTAGTTGTTGTAGACGTGCACCGGGTTGCCGAAGCGCACGCGTGGGTGGCGCTGGGTGGAGCCGTCGAAGTAGTTGTGGTGGTAGGTCACCCGAAGGTGGCCGCGATCCTGGCCGCCGTTGTCGTCGCTGTGCCCGAGCAACATCGACTTGTCGTGGCTGAACACCCGGTTCCACGACACCGTGATGAAGTCGGAACCGCGCTTGATGTCGACCGCGCCGTCATAACCGTTGCTGAACGAGTTGTGGTCGATCCAGATGTTGGTCGCCGACTCCTGCACATTGATCGCGTCGTCATTCCAATTGCGGAAGTTCAGATTGCGGATGATGACGTTGCGGTCGCCGTTGACGTTCAGCCCGCAGCCGGCGATGGTGGCGCCCGCGTTGCCGATGATCGTCTTGTTCGAGCGCACCCGCAGCATGCCCGAGCAGGAGATGGTGCCGGACACCCGGATCACCGCCGCGCTCGACGAGCCGAGGGCGGTGGTCAGGGCCGAAGCGCTGGTCACGGTCGTGCTGCCGGCGCTGCCGCCGCCCGTGGTGCCGCCGTTCTGGGTGCTCCAGCCGACCTGGTCGAGCACGCCGAGGGTCTGGGCGGGGGCTTGTCCGTGTGCGGCACCGGCCACGCCGGCGGCGATGAGGACGGGCACCGCGGCCACGGAGGCGTACTTGGCGAGCCGTTGAATACGGCCAGACATCACTAACCACTCCTTCGCATTGGGGAAATGTGCGGGAATTCGCGCGCCGCACGGTGGAATGCGGCTGGCGCTGTGCGTGGGAACGCTCCCACGCACAGAAAAGCACAGCCTTTCCGAATTGGGAAGGCATTGACGTTTGCAGATTATTTGCAGGGACTTGCCATCCCCGGATGGTCCCGGCCGCCCGGGTGGGCAAGGATGGGGGCAATGGATGCGCCGATGGAGGCCGTGAGGCGGCTCCTTGATCTGCGGCACCGCGGCCGGGCCGAAGACCTCCCCGCGGTGCTGGCGCAGGCTGCCCCGATGCTGGGGGCGGAGACCGCGGCGGTGCTGCTGATCGACTACGGCCAGCTCGACCTGTGCCCGCTGCGGGGCACCGACGCGGGCGTGGAGTCGTGGCCGGTCGAGGGCACCCCGGCCGGGCGGGCGTTCACCACCGCGAGCGACGCGTGGCTGGCCACCGACGACGGCGGGCGGCTGTGGCTGCCCCTGCTGCACGGCGCCGAGCGGCTGGGCGTGCTCGAGCTGGGCGTCAAGGCGTACCCCTCGGACGAGGCCCGGCACGACATGAACGTGATCGCCGCGCTGGTGGCCGAGCTGATCGCCAGCCGGCGGTTCTACGGCGACGCGGTCGAGCACACCCGGCGGCGGCTGCCCATGCAGCTGGCCGCCGAGATCATCTGGAACCAGCTGCCGCCGCTGACCTTCGCGGTCGACGGGACGCTGGTCACCGCGGTGCTCGAGCCCTGCTACGACGTCGGCGGGGACGCCTTCGACTACGCCGCCAACGGCGACGTGCTGCATGTCGGGCTCTTCGACACGGTGGGCCACGGAATCAGCGCCAGCGCGCTGACCACGCTGACCCTCAACACGTACCGCAACGCCCGTCGCTCCGGGCTCTCCCTGGTCGACACCTTCCGCTCGATCGACAAGTGGATCCGCGCTCAATACCCGGGCAGTTTCGTCACCGCGCTGCTGGCCGAGCTCGACACCGCGACCGGCCGCTACCGCCGGATCAGCGCCGGGCACCCGGCCGAGCTGCTGCTGCGCGGCGGCCGGCGGATCCCCTCGCTGCCCTCGCCCAACACGCTGCCGCTCGGCCTCGAGCACATGGTCACCCGGCCCCCGGCGGTCGTCGAGGAACAGCTCCAGCCCGGCGACACGCTGGTCCTCTACACCGACGGCATCACCGAGGCCCGCGACGCGAGCGGCACCCTCTTCGGCCCCGACCGGCTCGCCGCCTTCATGCTGGACGCCCAGGCCCGGGGGGTGTCGGCCGCCGAGATGATGCGCCGGCTGATCCACGCGATCATCTCGTACGAGGAAGGCGAGCTGCGCGACGACGCCACCGCCGCGATGCTCCAGTGGCGCCACTGACGGTCGCACCGATTGGCGTCAGGCGCCGTTTTGGGAGCGCTCCCATTGACACGTGTATATGCGATGCCTACGGTGTGCGGGCCAGGTAAGCGCTTTCCTGCTGCCGGCTCGCGCCGTTCCACCGCGGTGCGGGCGCGGCCCGAGCCCCCTTGGGACGGTCTCGATGAAACCTGTGAAAGTCCTCGCGGCGGCGAGCGTCCTCCTCGCCACGGCCGGTGGCGTCGTCGTCGCGGCGCAAGCGGACGCGGCCGAGCCGCCCCCGGCGCCGGTCGCCCGGGGCACGACGGAGAAGCTCGACCGCGGCCTGATCGCGATGCGCACCACGACGGGCACCTTCCTGTCCTGGCGGCAGCTCGGCGACGACCCGGCCGGCGCGACCTACACCGTCTACCGCGACGGCAAGGCGGTCGCCACCAGCACCGTCACCAACTTCACCGACGCGGGCGCCCCGGCCGGCGCCACCTACCGGGTCGGCGCCGGCGTGGAGACGCTGACCGCCGGTGACCCCGTCCGGACCCTCGCCGCCAGCCAGGACGTGCCGATCCAGATCCCGGCCGGCGGCACCACGCCGGACGGGGTGGCGTACACCTACTCGGCCAACGACGCGAGCGTGGGCGACCTGGACGGCGACGGCCAGTGGGAGATCGTCCTCAAGTGGGACCCGTCCAACGCCAAGGACAACTCGCAGTCCGGCTACACCGGCAACGTGTTCATCGACGCGTACAAGCTGAACGGCACCCGGCTGTGGCGGATCGACCTGGGGCGCAACATCCGGGCCGGCGCGCACTACACGCAGTTCCAGGTGTTCGACTACGACGGCGACGGCAAGGCCGAGGTGGCGATGAAGACCGCCGACGGTACGAAGGACGGCGGCGGCACCGTGATCGGCTCGTCGTCGGCCGACTATCGCAACTCGTCCGGCTACATCCTCACCGGGCCCGAGTACCTGACCGTCTTCAACGGGCCGACCGGCCGGGCGGCGGCCACCACGAACTACGTGCCGGCCCGCGGCACCGTGTCGTCGTGGGGTGACAGCTACGGCAACCGGGTCGACCGGTTCCTGGCCGGCACCGCGTACGTCACCGGGTCGTACCCGAGCATCATCATGGCCCGCGGCTACTACACCCGCAGCGTCGTCGCCGCCTGGGACTTCCGCAACGGGACGCTGACCCGGCGCTGGACCTTCGACAGCAACTCGTCCACCAACGGCTCGGCCTGGGCCGGACAGGGCAACCACCAGCTGTCGATCGCGGACGTGGACGGCGACGGGCGCGACGAGATCATGTACGGCGCGATGGCGATCGACGACAACGGCAACGGGCTGTGGACCAACGGCATGGGCCACGGCGACGCCTACCACGTCGGTGACCTGATCCCGAGCCGCGCCGGGCTGGAGGTCTTCAAGGTCAACGAGTCCACGTCCAAGCCGGCGGCGTGGATGGGCGACGCGCGTACCGGTCAGATCATCTGGCAGAACGCCTCCTGCGGCTGTGACAACGGGCGCGGCGTGTCGGCCGACATCTACGCGGGCAGCCCCGGCGCCGAATCGTGGTCGTCGGCGGTGAACGGTCTGCTCAACACCGGTGGCGGCACCGTCGGCCGCAAGCCCGGCTCGGCCAACTTCGTGATCTGGTGGGACGGCGACGCCCAGCGGGAGCTGCTCGACGCCACCCACATCGACAAGTACGGCACCGGCGGCGACACCCGGCTGCTGACCGCGAGCGGCGTGCACTCGAACAACGGCACCAAGGCCACGCCGTCGCTCCAGGCCGACATCCTCGGCGACTGGCGCGAGGAGGTCATCTGGCCGACCAGCGACAACCGGGCGCTGCGGATCTATTCGACGACCGACCCGACCAGCATCTCGCGGCCGTCGCTGATGCAGGACCGGCAGTACCGCGAGGCCGTGGCCTGGCAGAACACCGCCTACAACCAGCCGCCGCACCCGAGTTTCGCTCTTTCCTAGAGCGGTGACGGCCGCCCGGGTCTTCTGAATCGGCGCAGGGGCCCGGGCGCGCTTCTTCGCAGTGGTAGCCCCTGGCGGTATCCGCCGCCCGGATACCGCCAGGGGCTACCACTAGCCGGTGATGGCGCGGGCCCAGGGGAGGGCGAGGCGCTCGAGCGCGACCACCCCGTAGAACAGGGCGACGCTGAGCAGGGCCAGGAGCAGGACGGCGGCGAAGGCCAGGGGAGTGTCGGCGTTCACGCTGGACAGGGCGATCACCGCGCCCAGGCCGGTCTGCGGGTTGCTGATCTCGGCCACCACGGCGCCGATCACGGCCAGGGTGGCGCCCACCTTGAGGCCGACGAAGATCTGCGGCAGCGCCCACGGAAGGCGGAACCGGGCGTACGCCTGCCAGCGCGACGCCGCCATCGACCGGGACAGCTCGGTCAGCTCGATCGGCAGCGAGGTCAGACCGGCCGACGCGGAGAGCACGATCGGGAAGAACGAGATGAGCACGACCAGCACGATCTTGGGTTGCAGGCCGAAGCCGAGCCAGACCACCAGCAGCGGGGCGATGGCGACCTTGGGTACGGCGTTGACCGCGACCAGGAGCGGCAACGTCGCCCGCCGGACCAGGTCGGACGCGGTCAGCCCGATCGCGATCAGCACCCCGGCCGCGGTGGCCAGGCCGTAGCCGAGCAGCGTCGACGTGACCGTGTGGCCCAGCTCGGCCAGCAGGTAGGCCGGCTGGGCCCGGAACGCGGTCACGATGTCCGGTGGCGACGGCAGGAAGAACGGGCGGACGTCGAACGCGTCGGTCAGCCACCACCACAGCGCGACCGCGCCGGCGGCGGTCACCACGGGCGCCAGGAAACCGGTGCGGGTCATGCCCGACCGGCCGTCGAATACAGCAGATGCCCGCGTACGACCATGCCGGGGTCGTTCAGCAGCTCCAGGATCCGGTCGAGGTCGGCGTCGGCGAGACCGGCGTCCCGGAGAGCGGCCCGTTGCTGCACGATGTTGGACGCTTGGAGCAGGGCGCCGGCCGAGCCGCCGGGCCACGACCGGGCGTGCACCTCGGTGGTGACGTCGGTCAGCCCGGCGTCGAGCATCGCCGCGTGCACCCGCCCGGCCCAGGTCGGGTCGTTGCCGAAACTCGGCATCACCCGCTCGGCCAGGGCCTCGTGGTACGCGTCGTAGATCGCCGCGTCGGCCGGGGTGGGCGCCCGCAGCACGCCCTTGCGGAACGTCGTCTCGAAGTCTTCGATGAGCAGCACGCCACCCGGGGCCAGCGCCGCGGCCAGCCTGGTCAGGATCTCGGCGCGGGAACCCAGGTGGAGCAGCAGCAGCCGGGCGTGGATCAGGTCCCACGGCCCGGCCGGGACCGGGTCGCGCCGCAGGTCGTGCTGGAGGATGTCGTAGCGGCCGTCGGGCGGCAGGTGGCGGACGTTCAGGTCGGTGGCCAGCACCTTCGCGCCCAGGCCGGCCAGGCGCGCGGCCACGCTGCCGCCGCCCGCGCCGAGTTCCAGGCAACGCTGGCCGGCGGCCAGGCCCAGTTCGGTGATCCGGCGCAGGGTGAAGTCGTCGTACATGGCGGCCAGGTGGCGGTGCCGGTTGGCCGATTCGTCGTGGTCGTTGTCGAAGGCGTACCGGGAACCGGTCATCGCGGGGTCAGCGGGAACTCGACCACCTTGTCGGCGGTCAGCCCCGGCGGAATCAGGCCGGTCTCGACCAGCACGCCGATCGCGGTGGTCACCCGGGCCTGGTCGATCGAGCCGAGCGGTTGGCCGGCGGCCGGTTTCGTGTACGGGGTCATCAGCGCGATCTCGCCCTTCGCGGACTCGGCGGCGCTCGCCGGATTCTTCTGATGCAGCAGCGCGGCCGCCTCGTCGGGATGCTCCAGGGTGTACTGCAGGCCCTTGAGCGCGGCGTCCCGGAAGCGCCGGACCAGATCGGGGTCGTCGGCGATGAGCTTGGTACTGGTGATGATGGCGTTGCCGAACAGCTCGGGCAGGAACTCGCTGTACGGCAGCACGGTCATCGGCTTGCCGGCCGCCTTCTCGACGCCCGGTCGCCCGATCAGGAAGGTGCTGAGCGCGTCGACCCGGCCCGACGCCATCAGCGCCGGGACCTGCTGGGGCGAGGCGTTCACCCACTTCACCGTGCCGGCATCGAGGCCGGCCTTCTTGGCGTACGCGGGAAAGAGCAGTTGATTGACCGACCCGGTGGCCGCGCCGAGCGTCTTCCCGGAGAGATCGGCGGGCTTCCGCACCGGCCCGTCCTTGGGGGCGACGATCGAGACCAGGGTCTCCTGGTGGATCGCGGCGATCGCGCGGAAGTCGGGGTAGGTCCCCTTGCCGGCCAGGATGATGCCGCCGATCAGGTCGTTGTTGGCGAACTGGACCCGACCGGCGGCGAGCGTCTTCAGGTTCTCGCCGGTGGCCGCGCCGAGCTGGATCTCGACGTCGAGGCCGGCCTCGCGGAAGTAGCCCTTCTGCTGGGCGATCCAGGCGAAGGCGTCCCGGCCGGCGGCGCCGAACGCGGTCAGATAGACGATCTTGCGGAGTTCGGGGGCTGTGTCGTCGGGCTCACTCGAACAGCTTCCGACCAGGAGAAGAACGATGACGATCGAGAGAAACGCTCGTAACCGGCCCATCGGGGCCTCCCCGTGAGGCGTCGTTTGACCCATTGAAGGGTATTGATCTGGCGACGTTCCCGCAGTGTCCGGAACTTGACTGTCCACATGAGCCGGCGGCCGTGATGAAGGCCCTGACCTGTCCGTTAGCGGCCAGGCAGCGCCTCCACCGTGGACGGGCCGCCTAACGTCCCGTTCATGGCCCTTTGCTCCGAGCACCCCTATGCATCGCCCTCGGCGTCACGCCGGGGTGCGGTGGTCACCGCGTTCCTGCTGGTCCTGGCGTTGGCGGGCTGTGGCGGGGAGCCGGCGCGGCCGCCCGCTCCGGCGTCGTCGGCCCCGGTCCCGGCGCCGTCGTCGGCCACCCCCTCGGCGTCGATCGCGGCCACGCCGACGAGGGATTACCTTCAGGACGAGATGCGGAAAGCCTTCCGTACCGCCATGAAAGCGCACCCCGGCGCGAACCTGGACCGATGCACCCGCTCCACGCCCCTCGGTGACAAGAAGTGCGGTAAGGCCCTCGCCGCCGCCGAGCAGGTCGCCGAGACCACCGGGATCGTGCTCCGGGCGAGCGACCCGAAGAACGCCGACCTGCTCTACGGCGGCGCCTTCGGGTTGATCAACCAGTTCCTCGGCACGTACGGCCAGCTGCGCGACCCGGTCCCGTGCTACGGGCTGAGCAAGAAGCCGCAACCGCCGGCCCAGCTGCGGGCCGAGGCCGAGGCCATCTGCACGGAGGCGGCGGCCATCACCAAGGTCAGCTGGGACATCTTGGTGGGTCAGTTCCAGTGAATCAGTGTCTAGGATGGCGCGATGCAGACCGAGAACCCGGGCGGCGAGGCTCCGAAGATCGACACCTCGGTGCCGCACCCGGCCCGGCGCTACGACTACTGGCTCGGCGGCAAGGACAACTTCGCGGCCGACCGGGAGTCCGGTGACGCGATCGCGGCCAAGTTCCCGGGCATCCGCACGGCCGTGGTGGAGAACCGCCGGCTGCTGCGCCGCGCGGTCACCCACCTGGCCGGCGAGGCGGGCATCCGGCAGTTCCTCGACATCGGCACCGGGCTGCCCACGGCCAACAACACGCACGAGGTCGCGCAGCTCATCGCCCCCGAGTCCCGAATCGTCTACGTGGACAACGACCCGCTGGTGCTCGCCCACGCGCGGGCGCTGCTGACCAGCTCGGCCGAGGGCCGGACGGCCTACCTGGACGCCGACGTCCGCCGACCCGAGGCCATCCTGAAGAGCCGCGAGGTGGCCGACACGCTCGACCTGAGCCGGCCCGTCGCGCTCCTGCTGTTCGCCGTGCTCCACTTCGTGACCGACGACGAAGACCCCTACGGCGTGGTGAAACGCCTGGTCGCGGCCCTGCCGCCGGGCAGCTGGCTGGTCATGTCGCACGCCACCGCCGACTGGCTGCCGCCGGAGGCCGCGGCCATGATCCAGTCCGGGAAGCACGGCGCCGGGCGGTTGCGCGACCGCGACGAGTTCGCCCGGTTCTTCGACGGCCTCGACCTGGCCGAACCGGGCGTGGTCCCGCTGGCCGAGTGGCGCGCCGAGGGCGAGCCGCCGCCGGCCGCCGAGGTGTCCATGTACGCCGCCGCCGGTCGGATCCGCTAGGCCACATTCGCTTCCGGGGCGCCATCATGCGCGGCGACGGTGAAACCAGGCTAGACCCGGACGGTGGTGTACTGCTCGATCTCGGCCAGGGGCTTCCAGTCGCCGTCCTTCAGACGCACCTGGAAGCCCTCGCTGCCGCGCCGCACCCCGATCGCCTCGACCCAGGCGTGCTCGCCCCTGACCCGCACGTGGACGCTGTCGAACGCGCCGAACGCCGCGATCAGCTCGAGCCTCAGGTCGGCGGCGGGCTCGCCGGCTCTTTCACCGGCCGCTGTCCCGGTCAGATAGGCGCTGGCCACGTCGGCCCGGGCCGCCGTGCGGGCGGCCGTCGCGTAGGACCGGGCCCGCAGGTCACCGGTCACGAAGTGGGCCAGCGCCAGCACCGTGGCCGCGATGATCAGCGAGCCCGCGCCGACCAGGGCCACCGCGATCGGCTCGCCGAGCGTGTCCCGGAACGGCGTGACCGAGCTGATGATCACCCCGCCGACCGCCGCGAGCAGGCCCGCCGCGCCACCGGCCGCGCCCGCGCGCTTGAGCCACCACCTGGTCACGCTGGTCACGCCGGACTTCAGCACCTGGAGTGAGCCGGGTGTGTCGGCGTCCCATCGGGTCTGCTTCACGCCCTTGTCGCGGTCCTCGTCGGTGGCGAGGAACTGCAGCGCGGTGACCAGCTCGATCAGTGACACACCGTCCGGCTTCGACGGCGGCCAGGTCAATTTATCCAATGTGTCCTTCGATGCCACGCCGGGCATGATGGCGGCTGCCGCGGCCCGCTGTCCACCCTTTCGCCCCCGTGGACGTAACCATGTGTCCATGTCGATGGCCGATTCTGTGGATCATGATCCGTACGCGGCGGTGACGCCCTGATTTTCCGAAACCGTTAAGGAGATCCGTTGTCAGGCAAACTGCCCCTACTGGCGATTCTCTTGCTGCCGGTCGTGCCCGGCGGCCCGGCGGCCGTTGACTACCGGTGTTCCCCGGACGTGTCGCTGCGCGGCTTCTCGGACGCCCTGGACAAGACCACGTTCGAGGGTACGCAGGTCGCGGGCCTGTCCGCGATCTCGCCGACCACCCACGACCACGCCCTGGCGCTCGTCGACAACATCGGGACCACGCCCGCCCGCGTCTACGACATCACGCTGAAGCGTCCGTCGGTGACCGGCGTGACCGTGCTGAAGCGGGCGGACGGCACCCCGTACACCGGAAGCGATTTTGACGGCGAAGGGCTGGTCGCCGAGAACCGTGGCCGGACCGTGCTCGCCTCCTCGGAGCGGGAGCCGTCGATCCGGCGGTTCCGGATGTCCGACGGCCAGGAGATCGCGTCGCTGCCGGTGCCGGCCCGGTTCCAGGTCGCGCCGGCCGGCGAGGCCGCGGTCAACCAGACCTTCGAGGCGCTCGCGGCCGGCCCCGACCAGAAGGTGCTGTACGCCGGCATGGAGGGCCCGCTCTCCGGCGATGTGTCGGGCAGCCGGATCATCCGGTACGAAGGTGCTCCCTCATACCGGCCGGTGTCGCAGTACGCGTACAAGACGGACTCGGGTCTGGGTCTGGTCGAGCTGCTGTCCCTCGGCGGCGACACGTTGATGGCGGTCGAGCGCGGCTTCACGGCCGGCGTCGGCAACACCGTCCGGCTCTACCAGGTGTCCACGCTCGGCGCGGCGGATGTCACGAACGTCGCGTCGTTGCAGAACCTGACCGACCCGCGCGCCTGGGCCGGCAAAACGCTGCTGGCCGACATCGTGAACTGCCCGTCGGCCGGCGCCACGGCCAAGCAGCCCCAGCCCAACCCGCTGCTGGACAACATCGAGGGCGCCGCGTTGGGCGGCACGACGGCCGACGGCCGCCGGATCGTGCACCTCATCTCGGACGACAACGGCGGCGCCACCCAGATCACCCGGCTCTACACGTTCGCCGTACGCGTCAAGCCCGACGTCACCCTGAAGACCCGGGCCCTCCTCTCGGCCACCGCCTGGCAGCCCGGCCCGGTCTCCGGCACGCTGCTGCCGCCGACCCCGGTCAACGGCATCACCCCGCCGTTCCCGGGCCAGCCGATCCCCGGCTTCTCCGGGATCATCCCGCGGTTCGCCGGCGACCGTTCCGGCAAGCGGCTGCTGGCCATGCCGGACAACGGCTTCGGCACCAAGGCCAACTCGGCCGACTTCCTGCTGCGGGCGTACGACCTTTTCTACGGTCGGGAGATCACCGTCAACGGCTTCATCGGCCTGCGCGATCCGGACCGGAAGATCCCGTTCCCGATCGTCAACCAGGACACCGCCGACCGGCTGCTGACCGGCGCCGACTTCGACCTCGAGTCGCTCCAGCGGGACGCGCGCGGCGACCTGTGGTTCGGCGAGGAGTTCGGGCCGTTCCTGCTCCGCACGGACGAGACCGGCAAGGTGCTGCAGGCGCCGATCCCGCTGCCGGACGGCACCAGGTCGCCGCAGTCGCCGTACCTGGCGCCGGGGGAGACCCCGAACCTGCCGGCCAGCAAGGGCTTCGAGGCGATGGCGGTCAGCCGCGACGGCTGGACGCTCTACCCGATCCTCGAGGGCGCCCGGGTCAACGATCCGGACCAGCGCCGCCGCGTGGTCTACGAGTTCGACGTGCGCCGCGCGGCGTACACCGGCCGCACCTGGTCCTTCGCCAACGAGGACGCCTCCCTGGCGGTGGGCGACGCCGCGGTGCTCGACGGCCGGCGCATCCTGCTGATCGAGCGGGACGGCGGCATGGGCCCGGCCTCGAAGATCAAGCGGCTGATCGAGACCGACCTCGACCAGGTCGGCTCGGACGGCTACCTGCCGCGGCGGCCGGTCGTCGACCTGATGCGCATCGCCGACCCTCGTTCGGTGTCGCTCCCCGCGCGTCCCGGCGAGTATGGCGTGGGCCCGCTGTTCTCGTTCCCGCTCCAGTCGGTCGAGACCGTGCTGCCGCTGACCGGCAACCGCGTGCTGGTCGCCAACGACAACAACTTCCCCGGCAACGACGGCCGCATCGCGGGCCGGCCGGACGACACCGAGATCATCACGATCGAGGTGCCCGGCCTGCGAAACTAGTCCAGCGCCGACGGCGATTCGGCGCCCCGCACCAGCAGGCGCGGGGCGCCGTTCCCGTCAGCGGGCACCTGATGGATGTCGGGCCGCCCGTCGTCCTGCCGCAGGGTGTAGGCCAGCGTCCGGTCGTCGAGCCAGGCCGCCTGGTCGTCCACGCCGGCCGTCTCGGCGGTCGCGGTCACCCGCATCGAGGCCAGGTCGAGCACCGACAGCCGCCACCCGCGCGCCGGATCACCGCCGACCGCCTCCTTGAACGCGATCCGCGTCCCGTCCGGCGACAGCGACGGACACTCGACGTTCTCCTTCAGCGTCGTGACCTCGCGTGCTCGCCAGTCCCCGCGGACCAGATACCGTTTCCCGGCCGTCCCCAGCGTCGCGTAGAACGTGTTGTCGTCCCGCGCGAACGTGACACCCCAGTAGTTCACGTCCACGTTCCGGTAGGCCTTGCCTCCTTTGCCTCCCTTGCCTCCCTTTGTAATCGCGAAGTCCTCCAGGGACATGACTTTGTCGCCGGTGCGCGTGTCGAGAATGCCGGTGCGCGTGGAGAAACCACCCGTCGCGTACGAGTCCCCGCCCACGAACGTCGTCCACGCGACCATCCGGCCGGTCGGCGACACCCGGGCCCGGTTCGGCTGGCCCGGGATCGCGAAGGCGCGCTTCGGCTTCAGGTCCGCGTCCAGCACCACGAGCTCGTTCGACCACGGGTCGGTGGGGCGGAGGCAGACCCCGGTCCCGGCCGCCGCGTAGGCCCGCAGGCACTCGACGGGGGAGACGCTCCGCGGCCCGTCCGGGTCGTCCAGCTCGACCGCGGCCAGGTGCCGGTCGGTCACGGTGAGCAGGCGCGGGCCCGGTCTCAGATCCACTTCGCCGGTGTACGCCGGGACGACCGCGTTCTCGCGTGTGCTTGCCGCATATCCCGCCGCCACTGTCGCCAGCACCGCCGCCGCGCCGGCCGCGATCCCGAGCCGTGCCCTGGTCCTCATCCCGCCCCTTTGCTCTGAGCGCATATAGGCACCGCTTGTCGCGTGCCCACTGGTCGGCCTTGCCGCTCTGCGCACCTATACGCACCGCTTGTCGCGTGCTCACTGGTCGGCCTTGCCGCTCTGCGCACCCATACGCGTCAGCGCGACCGTCCCGGCCACCGCCACCAGGGCCAGCACCGCCGCGGCGCGGATCGCGACATCGGGCCCCCAAAGCTGCCACGCCGCCCCGAACAGCACCGACGACACCAGGTAGGCCAGCGCCTGCCCGGTCTGCACCAGCGCCAGCCCCGTGGTCCGCACCCGCTCGGGCATGATCGCCCCCGCGAGCGCCATCACCACCCCATCGGTGGCCGCGTAGAACAGCCCGTACCCGGCCAGCACCACCCCGAGCCGCACCCAGCCGCCGCCGGACCCGGCCAGCAGCAGTTAGATCACGGCCAGCGCGAGATACCCACCGACCACCACGCGGAGCCGTCCGACCCGGTCCGCGAGCCGGCCCAGCGGCGCCGCCAGCAGTAGATAGGCGAGGCTGGTCCCGACGGCCAGCAGCGGGAACCAGCGCACCGACAGGTCGCTGCCGCGCTGGAGCAGCAGGTAGACGAACCCGTCCCCGATCGTGGCCAGCCCGAGCAGGCCGGCGGCCACCAGCAACCGGCGTACCCGCGGTTCCCGCAGCAATCCCGCGGCCTCGGCGAGCTTGACCGACCGGGCGGGCACGACGGCCTGGTGCTCGCGGACGAACAGCACGAGCACGACCACGCCGAACACCGCCACGCAGAAGCTCGTGACGAACACCGCGTCGTACGACGTTCCGCCCGCCGAGAACAACACTCCGAGCGCCACCAGCGGCCCGAGGAACGCCCCGGCACTGTCCATCATCCGGTGCACGCCGAAGGCCCGCCCGAGCTGCGAGGGCGGCACCGACAGGCTGATCAACGCGTCGCGGGGCGCCGTACGCAATCCTTTGCCCAGCCGATCGGCCGCGATCACCACGCCCAGCGCGCCCACCGACCGGCCCGCCACCAGCAGGCCGAGCTTCATGACGGCCGACAGCCCGTAGCCGAACCCGGCGACCAGTTTGCGCGCCCGCACCCGGTCGGCGACGAACCCGCCGGCCAGCCGCAGCACCGCGGTCGCGCCGGTGTGGACGCCGTCCAGCACCCCGAACGCCAGCGGGCTCAGATGCAGGCCGACCACCAGGTAGACGGGCAGGATCGCGGTGATCATCTCGCTGGAGACGTCGGTGATCAGGCTGACCGTTCCCAGCGCGAGAACGTTGCCGCCGACGACCGCCCCCTTGCCTACGGGCGACCGGGACACGGTGGACAGGTACACAACTGCCATCGTCGGTGGTGGATCCGTTGCCGCACAACGGAACTCACGAATTGTTCACTCAGCGGCCGTGCGACCGTCCATCGACTTGCGTAAATTGCTGAGACATGCGAGCCCGCCGCGCCGTTCTTGCCCTCCTGCTGGCCGCGACCGCGTTCACGGTCACGGCCGCGTCGCCCGCCTCCGCCGCCACCTCGACCTTCAGTGCTGTCGCCGACACGTACGTGCAGAACGACACGGCCGGCACCAACTACGGCACCTCGGCCCAGGTGGTCGTGGACAACTCACCGGTCCGGCGCACGTTCCTGCGGTTCACCGTGAGCGGAGTCAGCGGCACGATCACTTCGGCCCGGCTGCGGCTGCACACGATCAGCGGCAACAGCGGCAGTCCGAGCGGCGGCACCTGGTCGGCGGCGTCGAACACCACCTGGTCGGAGACCGGCACCACGTGGGCCAACCAGCCGGCCATCGACGGCGGCGCGCTCGGCTCGATCGGTTCGGTCAGCGCGAGCGGCTGGTACGAGGTCGACGTCACCTCGGTGGTCACCGGCAACGGCACGTTCGGCTTCGCCGGTACGTCGTCGAACTCGGACGGCGCCTACTTCGACACCCGGGAGAGCGGCGCCACCGGCCCCCAGCTGGTCGTCACCACCGGCGCCACCGAACCGTCGGCCGACCCGGTCCTGGTCGGCGCGGGCGACATCGCCGACTCGGGCTCCGGCGACAGCGCGACCGCCACCCTCCTCGACGGCATCGACGGCACGGTCTTCACCACCGGCGACAACGTGTACGAGAACGGCACGGCGTCCGAGTTCTCGACCTACTACGCGCCGACCTGGGGACGGCACCTGTCCCGCACCTACCCGTCGCCGGGCAACCACGACTACAACACCTCCGGCGCGACCGGCTACTACACGTACTTCGGCGCCCGGGCCGGCCCGAGCGGTCGCGGCTACTACTCGTACGACCTGGGCAACTGGCACATCGTCGCGCTGAACTCCAACATCAGCATGACCGCCACCTCGGCACAGACCCAGTGGCTGCGCTCCGACCTGGCCGCCAGCACCAAACCGTGCACCCTGGCGTACTGGCACCACCCGCTCTTCACCAGCGGCGCCAACCACGCCCCATCCACCTCGACGCGCCCGCTCTACCAGGCCCTCTACGACAACAACGCCGACGTCGCCATCTGGGGCCACAACCACCAGTACGAACGCTTCGCCCCCACGAACCCGTCCGGCGCCGTCGACACCACCCGTGGCCTCCGCACCTGGGTAGCCGGCATGGGCGGCGCCGGCCACTACTCCTTCGGCACGATCCAACCCCACAGCGAGGCCCGCAACAGCTCCACCTACGGCGTCCTCAAACTCACCCTGCACAGCACGTCCTACGACTGGCAGTTCATCCCGGTGGCCGGCCAGACCTATACCGACTCCGGCACCGGCGCCTGCCACTGACCTTCAAGATCAAGATCGTGAGGTCGTAGCCGGGTGGGTGGTGCGGACCGCAGCTCCCGAGGGTCGGCTCGCTCCGCTACGCCTCCACGCCCGTGCCCACTCACCCTCCCGCGCGATCCCACCGACTCCCGCCCCACCTAAGCCTCGTGAGGCACCGCGCTTCATCAGCTGTCGCTGACCCGGGTCTCCGCCCGCCCGGTCGCGTCCGGCCCGGTCGACCCGTCTCCGCCGCCGGGCTCCCACCAGGTCCGCGAGATCGTGCACGTGCGGGGCAACAACGCCCCGGAACGGTCCAGATCGGTGGTCGGTCCGGCCTGCCCGCCTTGACCCCCTGCAGGCGGCGCCGGCTGCAGGGCACCCGCCCTTCCGCGCGCCGACCAAAGCTGATCTTGCGAAATCGCACGCGCGCGCCACCGCCACCCCCACCCCTATGGGTGGGCGGAGAATGTAGCGCGCGAATGTGACGTTCTCTGGCGTTGTCCACAGGCGGCCGCCCTGCCGGGCCGGGAGGCGACGGCGCTCCGCCGCTCAGAACGAGCTCGGTCAGACCGCCGGCAGCGGTGTCCCGCCGGGCGCAGTTCGATCGCGAAAGCGCCCCGAACGGCAGTTATGCCGGTCCCAGGCCGCGGATGATGGGTGCTTGCTCACGCTGAGGCGCCGAGGGAACCGGCGTAGGTTGGGTGGTGAGCTGAGCTGACGATGTGAGGGAGTTCGGGGTGAGCACACAGCAGGCCGGTGCCGCGGGCACGACCGATGTCGGCGGTGACCTCACGGTCAACCGTCTCGGTTTCGGGGCGATGCGGATCACCGGTGACGGCATCTGGGGTGAGCCGAAGAACCGGGACGACGCCAAGGCGGTGCTTCGCCGGGTGGTCGAGCTCGGGGTCAACTTCATCGACACCGCCGACTCGTACGGGCCGGATGTGAGCGAAGAGCTGATCGCGGAGGCGCTTTACCCGTACCCGGAAGATCTGGTCATTGCAACCAAGGGCGGGCTGACGCGCACCGGGCCGGGGCAGTGGCCGGTCAACGGGCGGCCGGAGCACCTGCGCCAGGCGGCCGAGGGCAGCCTGCGGAAGCTGCGGCTGGAGCAGATTCCGCTGTACCAGTTCCACCGGCCCGACCCGAGCGTGCCGATCGAGGACTCGCTGGGCGCGATCATCGAGCTGAAGAACGAGGGCAAGATCCGGCACATCGGTGTCTCGAACTTCGACGAGCAGCAGTTGCGGCTCGCGCAGTCGCTGACCCCGATCGTGTCGATCCAGAACCGTTACAACATCGACGACCGGCATTCGGAGACCTTGGTCGATCTGTGTGAGCAGGAGCGGATCACGTTCCTGCCGTGGGCCCCGATCCAGGACCACCAGGGCAACGCGACCGTGCAGCGGCTGGCGCAGGAACACGGCGCGACCCCGCACCAGATCGTGCTGGCCTGGCTGCTGGCCCGGTCCCCGGCGATCCTGCCGATCCCGGGCACCGGCTCGGTGGGCCACCTGGAGGAGAACGTGGCGGCGGCGAGCATCAAGCTGGCTCAGGCCGACGTCGCGGAGATCACGGGCGCGCTCTGACCTTCCGGTACGGCGCCGACCATCCGTACGGAGCGGGGGCGGTCGGGTACGCGTACTCATCCGAGGGGATGTGGCGTGACCTGACCGGCCTCACGTACGGGCCGAACTACTACTCCGACTATCTGACCCCGGGCTGGAGCGTCCTGCGTTCGGCCGGCCCGCACAAGCCGGACAAGCCGTCGCTGGTCCGGCTGGCCGCCGCCCCGGACGCCCGCTACACGGCCCGGGACAAGAACGGACATCTGCTGGCCGGCGGGAAGTTCGCGTTCCACGAGCACAACGGGCGTGGGGCCGGGGGCGAGCAGACGCAGCGGCCGTTCCACCAGTTCTGGTTCGACGACAACTGGCTGGCCCGGCACATGGCGCGGGCGTACGGCTGCCCCGAACCCGATGGCCTGGACGATGACGGCGGCCACGTCCGGTGGCGGGTGTTGTCCGGCGACCTGAACTGGACGCCGCACGACCGGGTCCGCCCGCCGATCCGCTCCGACCAGCCCGACCGGCTGATGCTGGACGGCCTCTACTACCTGGCCGCCGGCCACCACGAGCGGGCGCTCAAGAAGCTCGGCAAGATCCGCGCGACCGTCAATCCGGCCACCCGGCTCTACGACTATCCGGCGCTGCGCGAGAACTACCACGTCGGGCTGGTCAAGATCCTGGTCGAGCAGCTGCTGACCGTGGTGGACCGGCCGGAGCTGATCCTGCACTCGGTGTCCTTGCGCGACCTGATCATCCGCCGGCAGCAGCGCGAGACCGGCACCGGGCGGCTGCTCGGCTGGACGTCGTCGGTGGAGCCGGGCGGGACGCTGATGAACATCGAGTCGCTCGCTGTGAACGCGCTCGCGCTGGGTGCGGGCAGCCTGGCCACGTTCGAACCGGACCAGACCCCCACGCTGCCGCCCGGCGCGTACACGGTCGAGTTCGTGATGCGCTCCGAGGGTGAGGCCGCCGCCCGGGTGGACATCGTCGACCCGCGGTCGGGCGCGGCGCTGGGGGAGCGGGGGGTGTCACTCGACGACCGTTTCCAGCGGGTGGCGGTGCCGATCAGCACGGCCGGCGGGACTGTCGCGTTCCGCTGGAACGCGGGCCGCCGGCCGGTCGAGGTGGCCGAGATCAGGGTCCGCTGATCTTCCGTTCCACCACGGTGTCCGGCGTGACCGACGTCGCGGCCTGGGTGGTCGCCGAGGCCCCGTCCTTGGTGGCCAGCGGCGGGCGTGCCCCCGAACTGCGCAGCGCCACCAGCTTGGACAGCGTGTCGAACCAGAACGGCGCCCCCAGCATCAGCAGCAGCGCGGTGATCAGCCAGCCGCCGATGTGCGGCCACAGCCAGGCGGCGCTGCTCCAGTCGGTGACGTTTGTCCACCCGATCGGCAGCCCGAGCGCCCCCAGCTCCTGAACCGAGCGCACGTTCTCCTCGAGAGAAGTGCCCGTGGACCCGGCGGCGGCCTGCTGCGCCGCGTTCAGGGTCGCCTCGCGCAGCACCGGCGCCTGCCACAGCGCCTGCGTCACGTGGATGGTGGACACGTTGCCCAGCACGGCGATCCCGAGTCCGACCACCAGCAGCACCCCGGTGCTCCACCGCTTGTACGCCTCACCCAGCCGGCTCATCGTCTCGTCGAACCAGCTCTCCAGCCCGGCCTTGACCTCGACCACCCGGGCGCCCGACTCGGCGACGAGCGCCTCGACGCGTTTGTCCAGCCCACGCAGCCCGGTCGGCGCCGACAACGCGCCCAGCTCGGTGATCGCGTCGGCGAACGAGCGTGCCGACAGGTAGGCCGGCCGGGCCCGCTCGGTCAGGAACCAGGCCCCGTGCCCGGCCGCCGCCCGCGCCGAGCTGTAGATCGCCGTGTCCTTGAACAGCTCCAGCGCCCGCTGCTGGTCGGCGATCGCGTTGCGCGGGTCGCCGAGCATCTGCCCGATGGTCGCCTCCAGGTCTTTGGCGCGCTTGCCCATCAGCCGCGACAGCCCTTCGACCAGGGCCGACGCCAACGAGGACAGAACGAAGAACAACAGCGCCAGACCGCGGTCTCCAGCGCCTGAGAGCCGAACATCCGGTTTCCTCCCCAGGGTCGCGGTACAGGATGCCATCAAAGATTCAAGAGCTTGAGGTCGCACCTGAGTGGGTGGTGCTGACCGTCGCTCCCGCCGAGGGTCGCTGCGCTCCACGTGTGGAAATGGCCACCCTGCGGCGCTGCGCGCCGGAGCGCCGGGTAACAGCGGCATGACGGTTGCTGTGGCGCCCGGGTTAGGGGCGGCTCCGTAGAACCATCGGCATGACAGCCACCATCGAAGTCGACGGACTGCGCAAGCGGTTCGGCCCGGCGATCGCCCTGGACGGGATGACGTTCGCCGTACGGCCCGGTCACGTCACGGGTTTCGTCGGGCCGAACGGCGCCGGCAAGTCGACCACCCTGCGGATGATCGTCGGGCTGGACCGGCCCGACGCCGGGACCGCCACCATCGGCGGGCGTCGCTATGCCCAGCTGACCAGGCCGATGCGGCACGCCGGGGCGCTGCTCGACCCGCACGCGCTGCACCCCGCCCGATCCGGGCGCAACCATCTGAGGTGGCTGGCCGCCTCGCAGGACCTGCCGGTCGGCCGGGTCGACGAGGTGCTGGCCCTGACCGGGCTCGCCGACGTCGGCCGGCGTGCGGCCGGTGGCTACTCGCTGGGGATGCGGCAGCGGCTCGGGGTGGCGGCCGCGCTGCTCGGCGACCCGCCGGTGCTGCTGCTCGACGAGCCGTTCAACGGACTCGACCCGACCGGGATCGTGTGGATGCGCGGGCTGCTGCGCGACCTGGCCGCCGAGGGGCGTGCGGTGCTGGTCTCCAGCCACCTGATGAGCGAGCTGCAGGACGTGGCCGGACACGTGGTGGTGGTCGGCCGGGGCCGCGTGATCGTCTCCGCCGCTACCGACCAACTAGTTGGTAAGTATTCGTCGCTGGAGACGGCCTACCTGTCGCTGACCGACGGCGTGGGCGGTATCCGATGATGCTCCGCGCCGAATGGATCAAGCTTCGGACCGTGCCGGGCTGGCTCGCCGGTCTGGTGGCGGCGGCGCTGCTCGTCGTGGCGCTCGGCTGCCTGTTCGCGAGCGGAACCAGCATGTCCTGCATGGCCGGCAATCGTGAGGTCGCCTGTCCGCCGCCGCCGACCAACGCGGCGGGTCTGGGGGTCGACGACAAGTTCGCGTTCACGAACCAGGCGCTCGACGGCAACGGCTCGATCACCGCGAAGGTGGGCGCCCTGACCAGCACGATCACCTATCCGCCGCCGAACCACGACCAGATCGTGCCGGGGATCCTGCCGTGGTCGAAGGCCGGCCTCATCGTCAAGAACGGGACCGGGCCGGGCGCCGACTACGCCGCCGTCCTGCTCACCGGCGCTCACGGCGTACGCATGCAGTCGGCCTTCACCCACGACCAGGCCGCACCGGGCTTCGCCTCGGCCAAGGAGGCCTGGCTCCGCCTCAGCCGGTCCGGCGACAACATCACCGGCTATGTCTCGGCCGACGGCACGACCTGGCAGAAGATCGACACGGTACGCCTCGACGGGCTGCCCGCCGCGGTGCGGATCGGCTTGTTCGTCACGTCGCCGGGCGGCCTCACGGTCGACGAGAAGCCGCAGGGCGGGCACGCCGTGGCGGTCCGGTTCACCCAGTCGACCGCCGAGTTCTCCCAGGTCAGCCCCGCGTCCGGCTGGAACGACACGCTCGTCGGCTATGGCGACTACCGCACCGGCTGGGAGCAGACCCACCCGCCCGGGCACACCGAGTCCGGCGGGGTGATCACCGTGTCCGGGTCCGGTGACATCGCCCCGCTGACCGACGGCGTGGCGGTGGAACGCATCCTGACCGGCGTGTTCCTCGGCCTGCTGCCGCTCATCGTGGTGGCGGTGCTGTGGGGTACGGCCGAGTTCCGGCACCGGATGATCGCCACCACGCTGGTCGCGATGCCGCACCCTGCGCGGGTGGCCGGGGTGAAGGCCCTGGTGGCCTGGCTGGCGTCGCTGATCGCGGGACTGGTGGCGGTCGGGGTGACCCTGCCCGTGACGACCCGGATCCTGCACGCGAACGGCGTGATCCTCCTGCCCGTGCCGTGGCCGACCACCGTGCGCGTCGCCGTGGGGACGGCGCTGTTGCTGTCGCTGGCCGGCGTCTTCGCGTACGGGATGGGCATTCTGCTCCGGCGGGCCGTGCCCGCGGTCGTGGCGGTGACCGCCCTCCTGGTCGCGCCGCCGATCCTGGCCGTTACCTCGGTCCTGCCGCCTGACCTGGGCGCCTGGTTGCTCCGGTTGACCCCGGCGGCGGCCTTCGCGATCCAGCAGAGCATCCCCGCCTACCCGCAACTGTCCCTTCCCCAGACGACCTTCGACGGCTACTACCCGCTGTCCCCCTGGGCCGGCCTGGCCGTCCTGGCGCTGTACGCGGTGGCCGCGGTGGCCGCCGGAACGCGGCGGCTCCGGCGGGAGGCCTCGTGACGGCCGCGCTGCGCGGCGAGTGGGTGAAGTTGCGCACCGCCCCGGCCGGCCTGGCCGTGACGCTGCTCCTCGCGGCCGGGCTCACCGCGGCCGGCGCGGCGCTCGGCGGCGGCGACGCGATCGACCCGGTTCAGCTCCGGCTCCTGGGCGTCCGGCTCGGGCAGGCGGCGGTGGCGGCCGCGGGCGTGCAGCTGATCGCGGGGGAGTACGGCACCGGCCTGATCCGGATGAGCCTGCTCGCCGTCCCGCGCCGCACACACCTGCTGGCGGCCAAGGCCACCCTGCTCACCGCCGGGGTGCTCCCGGTGGCCGTGCTCGGCGTCGGCATCGCCGTGCTCACCCTCCCGCCGAGCGGCCCGCTGTTCCGGGCGGCCGCCGAGTCGATCCTCTACCTGATCCTGATCGGGCTGCTCGGCCTGGGCGTGGGCGCGGCCGTGCGCGGCTCCGCGGCGGCCGTCGGCATCGTCCTGGCCCTGCTCTACCTGATGCCGATCCTGCTCCAGATGATTCCCGACCCGGACTGGCAGCGCGCCCTCTACCGGCTGACCCCGGCGACCGCCGTCCAGGTCATCGCCACCACGGTCGACGCCGCCGCCCTGCCGATCGGGCCATGGCCGGCGCTCGGCGTGGTGGCCGCCTGGACCGTGTTCGCGCTGGCTATCGGCGTTTTCACCCTCCACCGCCGGTCCGCGATCCGGTAGAAAGAATTTCTTGCCGGAGCTGTCGATAACGCCGAACCCGTTCGTCGACACGGTGGAAGTGGCCGATCGGCGGCCGTCCGACGTGAGGAGTCATCATGCGTTACCTGTTGCTGATCTACGGCGAGGAATCCACCGCCGCGCCCGACCCGGCCGAGGCCGAGCAGGTGATGAACGAGTACTGGGCGTACAGCAACGCGATCAACCAGGCCGGGGCCAGCCCGGGCGGCGAGGCGCTGCAGGACAGCAAGACGGCCACCACCGTGCGGCTCAAGGACGGCGAGCGGGTGGTCACCGACGGGCCGTTCGCCGAGACCCGGGAGGTGCTCGGCGGCTACTACCTGCTCGACGTGCCCGACCTCGACGCGGCGATCGACTGGGCGGCGAAATGCCCGGGCGCGAAGTACGGGTCGGTCGAAGTTCGGCCGATCATGGAGTTCTCCTGAGGTAGGGAGTCACCGATGGGTACGGCGGCCGACTCGGTCGAGGCGGTCTTCCGCGAGGAGTGGGGGCGCCTGCTGGCCACGCTCGTCCGTACCCTCGGTGACCTGGACCTGGCCGAGGAGGTCGCCGCGGACGCCGTCGCCACGGCGCTGCAGCGGTGGCCCCGCGACGGTGTGCCCGACCGCCCGGCGGCGTGGCTGTTGACCACGGCCCGCCACCGGGCGGTCGACCTGCTGCGGCGGGACAAGGTGCTGGCCGCGAAGCTGGCCCTGTTGCAGGTGGAGGTGGACCGGTACGAGCCGCCGGCGCCGGAGCCCGATCCGGGCTGGGGTGATCCGGAGGACGAGCCGGACGAGCGGCTCCGCCTCTTCTTCGCCTGCTGCCACCCGTCGCTGACGCTCGAGGCGCAGGCCGCGCTGACGCTGAACTGCCTCGGTGGCCTCGCCACGCCGGAGGTCGCCCGCGCGTTCCTCACCCCGAACGCCACGATGGCCCAGCGGCTGGTGCGCGCCAAGCGCAAGATCCGTGAGGCGCGGATCCCGTTCCGTGTGCCCCGGGCCCACGAGCTGCCGATGCGGCTGCCGGCGGTGCTCCGGGTGATCTATCTGATCTTCACCGAGGGGTACGCCGCGACCGGCGGTGCCGCGCTGATGCGCCCCGAGCTGGCCGACGAGGCGGTGCGGCTGGCCCGGATCCTGCATCGCCTGATTCCCCGGCAGCGGGAGACGGCCGGCCTGCTCGCCCTGATGCTGCTCATCGACGCCCGTCGCGAGGCGCGGGTGGACATCCGCGGCGACCTGGTGCTGCTCGACGACCAGGACCGCGCCCGGTGGGACGCCGGCAAGATCGAGGAGGGGCGCCGGCTCGTGGTCGGCGCGCTGACCGGCGGCCGGCCCGGTCCGTACGCGCTGCAGGCCGCCATCGCCGCGGTGCACGACGAGGCGGCGACCGTCGCGACCACCGACTGGCCCCAGATCGTCGCCCTGTACGACGTCCTCCGGACGGTGGCGCCCTCGCCGCTGGTCGAGCTCAACCGGGCGGTGGCGGTCGCCATGGTCGACGGTCCGGCGGCCGGGCTCGCGCTGATGGACGCCTTGGCGGCGGACCGGCGGCTGGCCGGCTATCACCTGCTGCCCGCCGCCCGCGGCGACCTGCTGCGCCGGCTGGGCCGCACGGCGGAGGCGGCCGACGCCTACCGGCAGGCGCTGGAACTCGCCGGCAACGAGCCGGAACGGGCGTTCCTGAGACGCCGCCTGGGCGAGATCAGCTGACCCGGACGTTCTGGAAGGCCGCGCTGCCGGCGTACGTGTTCAGGCCGAAGCGCCCGGTGGCGTACGCGTCGTCGGTCGCGTCGATCACCTGGCGGCCGTTGAGGAGCACGCGGAAGCGGGCGCCGGTCGCGGTGACGGTCAGGTGGTACCAGCGGCCGGGGACGATCGGCGTCGGGTAGACGGCCACGTCGCGGCCGGGGCGCCACAGCTTGACCAGGCCGTTCACGTCGATGTTGGCGGTGTAGCGGTCGCGGAACGTGATGCCGCCGGCCGTGCCGTTGACCGTGCGCAGGTCGGCCTCGTAGGTGAAGTCCGTTCCGGTCCGGGCGCTGTAGTAGAACGAGTCGCCGTCGCCACGGCCCTGCACGTAGGCCGGGCCGGTGGTCCAGGCGCCGCCGGAGGGCTGCCACGGGCCGTCCAGGTTGGTGCGGAAGCCGGGCGCGTTGAGCTGCACGTTGTCGATGACCGCGGCGCCGGCGAAGACGTTCGCGCCGGCTTTGCCCGACGTGTACGCCGTGTCGGTCGCGTCGATGACCGGGGTGGTGCCGTGGTCCAGGTAGACGCGGAAGCGGGCGCCCTCGGCCCGGACCTTCAGGTGGTACGGGCGGTCCCGGGTGATGGTGGCCGGGGCGGTGGCGATCACCCGCCCCGGGCGCCACAGCTTGACCACGCCGCCGGCGTCGATGGTCGCCGTGTAGCGGTCACGGAAGGTCAGGCCGGCGGCGGCCGCCGAACGCAGGGTCAGGTCGGCCTCGTACGTGCCGTCGCCGGACGGCGCCGCGGCCAGGTAGTAGCCGTCGCCGGAGGCGGTGCCCTGCTTGCCGTCGGCCACGTCGGTCCAGGTGCCGCCGTCGGCCGCCCACGGGCCGGGCAGGGTGCTGTCCAGGGTCGGCTCGCCGCGGCCCCACGCGGACGACAGCTTGTCGAAGCGCAGGGACACCAGGCGTACGTCGCCGCCCTCGGCGTAGGCGCTCACCCCGGCCGCCGGGTTGAAGCCGGTGACCACGTCGCTGACCGACACCGGCCCGCCGAACACCTCGAGCTGGCCGCGGTCGACCAGGGCCCGGATCGTGACGCGGCCGCCCGCCGGAACCGGGAGGGGAGCGCCGTAGAGCGTCTGGGCCGCGCGGTCGTAGGCGACGTCCCGGCCACTCAGCCGCAGGCCGAACCGCGTGGCCGTGGCGCCGGTGGTGTCGAAGGTCGCGCTGACCTCGTAGGCGTCCCCACCCGGGGTGGTGTACGGCTGGGCCGGGGTGAGCAGACGGTCGCTCACCGAGGTCGTCCCGTACCGGAGGCCGGCGATCTCCGCGACCGGCGTACGCGTCAAGGTGGTGCCCTGCAGCCGCAGCTCGGCCGGGAACGTCAGGTTGCCGCTCCAGACGCTGCCCCGGGAGGCCGGCTGCCAGACCATCTGGACCGTGCGGCCCTGCGGGTCGCCGGTGAACGTCTGCCCGGCGTAGAACGTGCCGCCGGCGTCGTTGCGGCCGTAGTCCATGCGCTGCACGCCGGTGCGCGGGCGGAACGTGGTGCCGTCGAAGTCGCCGGTGACGTACTCGCCACTGGCGTCGGTCAGGACCCAGGTCGGCCGGGCCGGGTCGCCGTCGATCGGCAGCGGGAACATGTCGGGGCACTCGAAGAACCAGCCGGCCGCGTAGCGGCTGCGCCACGTCCAGGTGAGCAGGTCGGTCGAGGTGAAGAAGTCGGCGCCGTTGCCGCCGCCGTCCGACCACATGACCATCACCCAGCGTCGCGAGGCGGCGTGCCAGAAGACCTTCGGGTCGCGGCTCGTCCCGTTCGGCACGGCGACCTTCCGGCCTCCGGCGTACGTCTGGAAGGTCTTCGCCCCGTCCAGGCTGTAGTGGATGATCGCCCCGTTGGTGCCGGAGAACACCAGGATCGGATCGTCGTCGCCACTCTTGAGCCCGGTGACGTTGGCGTGATCGACGACGCCGTTGCCCGACCACAGGTCGCCCGGGTGCACCCCCGGCTCCAGGGCGATCGGCTTCTGCGTCCAGTGCACCAGGTCGGGGCTGGTGGCGTGCCCCCAGTGCATGGTGTCCCAGGCCAGCCCGTGCGGGTTGTGCTGGTAGAAGAGGTGGTACTGCCCGCGGTACCAGAACGAGCCGTTGGGGTCGTTCATCCACCCGCCGCGCGAGCTGAAGTGGAACTGCCCGCGCAGTGGTTCGTCATAGGCCGTCTGGGCGTACGGGAACTCCGGATGGTCACCGGGTGTCCCGGCCCGGGCGGGCGTCGGAGCGGCCATCACGACCGCCAGAACGAGCACACCGGACACCAGCAACCGCGACAGCCTACCCATCGCTGGAGTATAGGCGTCCATCGATGGACTTGACCCTCGAGCTCAACCCGAGCTCGACCCTCGACCTCAGGTTGAGGTTGAGCCGGAAAACGCAAGGTCGAAGGCCTGCCCTTCAGGCGTCAAGGGCCTTCGCGATCGTGGTCCGGGTGCCGTCGTCGGCGGGGACCAGGATGCGCAAGCGGAGCCAGGGGGCGTGGGCGGGGCGGGTCTGCGCCGACAACAGGTGCAGCGGGCCCAGGTCGCGGTGGACGATGTGCTTGGCCGACGGCTCCATCGCCTGGACGTCGTGGTCCGCCCACCAGTCGCGGAACCGGGGGCTCTCCGCCGACAGTTCGTCGACCAGGGAGACGTACGCCGGGTCGCCGGGGTGCTGGGCGAACTCCGTACGGAAATCGAGGATGTTCGCCCTGGCCGTGTTCTCCCAGCCGGGGCGGTCCCAGCCGTCGCCGGCGAAGAGCCACCGCAACAGGTGGGGCCGCGGCTGGAGGACCAGGTCGGCCATGATCAGCTCGGCCGCCGCGTTGTGCGCGAGGACGTCGAAACGTGGCCCGAGAACGAACGCGATGTGCGGCAGCAGCCCGTGCACCAGCGCCGCGGTCTCGGCGTCGACCGACGTGTCCTCGGCCGGCCCCGGCTGGGCCACCCCGGCCAGCAGGAACAGGTGGGCGCGTTCGGACGGCGACAGCTCCAGGGCCCGGGCCAGCGCCAGCAGGACCTGCGCGGACGGGCTGACGTCGCGGCCCTGCTCCAGCCAGGTGTACCAGGAAAGGCCGACGCCGGAGCGCTGAGCGACCTCTTCCCGGCGCAGTCCGGGGGTACGCCGCCGGCCGCCGCCCGGAGTCAGCCCGACGTCTTCCGGCCGCAGCGCCGCCCGTCGCGTACGCAGGAAGTCGGCCAGCTCGGACCGCCGCGCGGAGGGTGGTGGTGAGAGTCCCACGATCAACCATCCTCTCCCGTACGCCGGGAAAGCGCCTAATCATCGAGGCGTGACCACAACTCCTTCCGCCCTCCGCTGGCCCGCCGCCGAGCAGATCGACCTCGGCCGGGCGCCTCTCACCGTGCTCGACCGCGACCGCACCCAGCCGTTCCTGCTGCTGCACGGCGGCGCCGGACCCCACTCGGTGACCGGGTTCGGCGACCTGCTGGCGGCCCGCCTGAACACCCGGGTGCTGATGCCGACCCATCCCGGGTTCGCGGGCACCGACCGGCCGGCCGGCCTGGCCGGGATCCCGGCGCTGGCCGCCCTCTACGCCGACCTGCTCGACCGGCTGGACGTCTGGGACGTCACGGTGGCCGGCAACTCGATCGGCGGCTGGGTCGCGGCCGAGCTGGCACTGCTGGGCAGCCCCCGGGTCAGCGGCGCGGTGCTGATCAACGCGGTCGGGCTGGACGTGCCCGACCATCCGATCACCGACATCTCGGGGCTGAGCCCGGCTCAGGTCCAGGCGCTGGCCTGGAAGGACCCGGGACGCGTCCCGCCCAACCCGGCCCAGCCGGGGCCGGACTTCGCGGCGCTGGCCGCGTACACCGGAATGACGATGTCGGACCCTGCCCTGGGTGACCGGCTCGCCGATCTTGATCTGCCGGTGAAGGTGATCTGGGGCGCGGCGGACGGGATCGCCGGGCCGGACTACGGCCGCGCCTACGCGGCGGCGATCCCGGGCGCCACGTTCACGCTGATCGAGGACGCCGGGCACCTGCCGCAGCTCGAGGCGCCCGAGGAGCTGCTGGCTGCCGTGCGGGCCGAACGATGACCGGCCTGGCCGTGACCCGCGTCGGGCAC
This sequence comes from Actinoplanes sp. NPDC089786, assembly GCF_040684855.1. NCBI lineage: Bacteria > Bacillati > Actinomycetota > Actinomycetes > Micromonosporales > Micromonosporaceae > Actinoplanes > Actinoplanes sp. NPDC089786. The sequence continues at coordinate 18,941 of NZ_JBFBGU010000007.1, read as the reverse complement.
AGCTGCCACCTGCTGGAGATCGGCGGGCGCACACTGCTGACCGACCCCTGGTTCACCGTGACGCCGACCTACGACCCGGGTGAGCCGCTCGCGATGTCCGTGGCCGGCCTGCCCGCGCTGGACGCCATCGTGATCACCCACGAGCACTACGACCACTGCGACCTGGACGCGCTCCTGGCTCTTCGCGACGTCCCGGTGATCGGGCCCGGCACGGTCGCCGTGCGCGCCCGCGAACGGGGCTGGACGGACGTGCGTGAGCTGGAGGCCTGGGCCTCGACCACGATCGGGAACGTCACGGTGACCGCCACCCCGGGCCGGCACGGCGTGCACGAGGTGACCTACGTGATCCAGGGCGGCGGGCGGACGGTGTTCTTCGGCGGCGACTCGCTGCTCGTTCCCGCCTTCAAGGAGCTGCCGGGGCGGTTCGGCGCGTTCGACCTGGCGCTGCTGCCGACCAACGGGCTGTGCGTCCGGCCGGCCGGCGGCATGCAGGTAGTGATGAACGCGACCGAGGCCGCCGAGCTGACCGCGATCCTGCGCCCGCGCGTGGCGATCCCGCACCACTACGCGTTCACCAGCGGCCGGCTCGGCGACCTGATGATCACCAAGGGGGACCGGGAGCCGCTGGCCTTTGCCTCGGAGGTGGCCCGGCTGGTCCCGGCGACCGAGGTCAGAGTGGTGCTACCGGGTCAGCGGGTGATCCCGGTCAGCGGGTCGTAGGTGTAATCGGTGCGCGAGTGGAAGTCCGTCCCGCGTACGTCCATCCGGGCCTTGCCCTGCCGGACGTTGTCGCGGGTGGCGACCGAGCGCCACGGCCGGCCGCCCTTGAGGATCTTCAGGCGGCCGGTGAAGTCCTGGCCGACGGCCGCGATGATCGAGTAGGCCGGGCCGTTCGGCGGGTCGAGGTCGAGGCCGCCGCCGGCCCGGATGGTGGTCGTGATGACCAGGGCGCCCTCGGCGTCGTAGATCGGCGCCGGCTGGTCCACGCGGTACGGCGTCCGGCCGCCGCCCTGCACGTCCTGCCCGTTGTAGAAGGTGCGGCCGAGGGCGTCGACCCAGTAGTGCGGCACCGTCGCCTTCGCCGCGCCCATGGTCGGGCCGGGGTAGTAGGACATGTGCCAGTGCGGCGGGTTGTCCGGGTGCAGCGGGTTGTTCGTCTCGAAGCCCATCAGCGCGAAGAAGTGGCTGCGCCGCTGCGCCTCGGCCACCAGGCCCGAGTCGACCAGGACCTCGCGGGTCGCGGCCATCCACGACTGCACCGCGATGACCTCGCCGGACGGCCAGGCCACGGTCGGCCAGACGCCGGCCGCCCGGTCCGGATCGTTGTGCTCGACGTGCCAGTACAGGCCGCTCGCGGGCTGGCCCAGGTAGCTCCACACCTGCACGGTGGGGGAGTCGGCGGTCGCGGAGGCCCGGTACACCGGCAGCGTGAACGTCACCCGGAACCGGTCGTCCACCTCGCGCTCGAGCGCGAGGTGCCGTTCGCCCGCGATCACGTCCTTGACGGGTACGTCGGGCCAGCGCACCGACACGCGGATGCCGGCCGGGTCGGCCTCGCCCTGGACGAAGCACAGGTACTCGGCGCGGCTGGCCGCCTGGTACTGCGTACCCGTCATCAGGGTGTAGCCGGCCGGGAGCGTGATCTCCGGGACGGACGGGAGCCCGGCCTTCTGGCGAACCACCCGGAAGCCGGCGTACGCGGTCGCGAGCGCCGGGCCGGCGGCCGGCACCGTCACGGCGAGACCGGTCGCGCCGGCCAGCACCGCGCGACGCGAGACATGGTTTTGCACGGGACGTCCTCCCCCGGATCGACGACCGTCTCATCGTTCCCCGGACGTTCACGAGAGTCGATGGCCCGGCGGTGAACGCCGGACATCTGCTAGGAATGAGGAGGTGACCTCTGCCACGGTCCCCGAGCTGCCGAGGGACCGGCTGACCGCCCGCGTGATGGCCCACGCCCTGGTCGAGCAGATGCAGGTCAGCCCGATGCCCGAGGTGCTCGGCCGGCTCGCCGAGCAGGCCCGCTCGGCCGGGTGGCCCGAGGTCCGGGTCATGCTCCTGCACGGCCAGCTGATCGCCCGCTGCCTGCAGAACTCCGGCGCCCGCGCGATCCGGCAGAGCGCCGACGCGATGCTGAACGCGGCCCAGGCCGGCGGCGACGAGATCCTGATCGGCCTGGCCCTGGCCTCCCGGGCGCTGTTCATCGACGACCTCGGCGAGGACGTCGGCGGGCTGCTGGCCCAGGCGGTCGCGATGATCGACGACACCCTGGAGTTCGCGGACGACGCCCTGGGCCTGCGCGCGCTCGAGGTGCCGGTCGTCTACGTCGAGTGCGGCCAGGCCTTCCACCGGCTCGGCCTGTGGGAGATCGAGGAGGAGATGTACGTCCGGGCCGCCGCCGCCCTGACCGCTCCGCTGCCGCCGGTGGCCCGCTCGGTGCCGTCGTTCACCCGCCGGGCGCTCGTGATCAACCGCCTGGAGAGCGCCCTCGCCCTGTCCAGCGCCATGATCGAGGTCGGCCTTCGCGACCCGGCCGCCCGGGTGGCCGCTACGTCGATCCGGCCCACCCCGTCCGAGCGCGCCGACCTGCCGGCCATGTGGGCGGTCGAGGCGCTGGCCCTGGAACGCTTCCTGGACGTGGTGGCCGGCCGCACCGACCTGCCCGGCGGCCCCGGTCACGTGCCCGCCGACCTGTACGACCAGCTCGCCCCGAGCACCTGGCCGGGATACCGCGCCTGCCTCCTGCTGGCCGCCGCGATCGCCTGCCACGACGACGGCGACGTCCCGTCCGCCGCCCGCCTGGCCGGCCGCGCCGCCGGCTTCCTCGACGACACCAAGCCCAGCCTGACCTCCCTGGCCCTGTGCCTGGCCGCCCAGGACTGCCGCGACCGCACCGCCCTCCGATACGCCCGGCACGTCGCCGACCAGCGCTGGCAGTCCCGCCTGGCCGTCCTCGGCGCGATGCGTTCCCGGCTGGCCGCGGCTCGCGTCCTCCGCCAGGGCGAGCGCCTGACCCGCCAGGCCAACGTGGACGCCCTGACCGGCCTGGCCAACCGCCACGCCGAGACCGCGCTCCTGGCCCGGCTCCGCCGCCGCGCCCCGCAGGAGCGCCTCGGCGTCGTGGTGGTCGACGTCGACCACTTCAAACAGGTCAACGACACCTACGGCCACCTGGTCGGCGACGAGGTCCTCCGGGCCGTCGGCACCCTGCTGCAGGCCGCCACCCGCCCCGGCGACCTGGCCATCCGCCGAGGCGGCGACGAGATGGTGCTGCTCATCGACCTGCCGCCCGGCGACGACGTCCCGGTCCTGGCCGACGGCATCGTGCGGGCCGTGGCCCTGCACCACTGGGAGGATCTCGCCCCCGGCCTGCGGGTCGGCGTCAGCGCGGGCCAGGCGGTCGGCCCCGCCCGCGACGTCGACCGCCTGATCGAGGAGGCCGACTGTAACCTCTACCGGGCCAAGGACGCCGGCCGGGGCCGCGCCGTCGCCGCCGCGGGCTAGCCGCGCCGGAACGCGCCCGCCGGCCGGGGGCGCCGTCAGGCGCTACCCCCGCTCCGAACGGTGGTAGGTCAGCACTGCATCGCGGCCCCAAATACCGTCAGGACCCACCACCACAGCGCCGAGACCGCCCGTCTGTGGTCACGGCACGAGCGTTTGCGGATCATGGTCGAGTAGGAGCGCTTCTATGTCGTCGGGGTCAAGCGGTGGAGTCAGCAGGAAGCCTTGAATCTCGTCGACGTTTCCCGCGCGCAGGCGGTCGATCTGGGTCGCGGTTTCCACGCCTTTGGCGAGCGTCTTGAGGCCCAGTTGTCTGCCGAGCTGGATCAGCATGTGCAGGAGCGCGGCGGACTCGGGCAGGAGGGTGATGGTGGCGGTGAACGCACGACCGATCTTGAGTCTGTCGACCGGTAGGCGCTGCAGGTGGGCGAGGCTGGAGTGGCCGACGCCGAAATCGTCGATCGCGATCTGGACGCCGAGGGCCTTGAGCTGGTGCAGACGGCGAATCGAGGCCTCGATGTCGCACATCAGCGAGGTTTCGCTGATGTCCAGGGTCAGCGCGGACGGCGCGAGACCGCTGGCGGTCAGGGCTTCGTGGACGTGCTCGACGATCGCGTCGCGGCCGAACTGGCGGTGCGAGATGGTGACCGAGACGATCAGGTCGCGATTGATGCCGCGCCAGATCGCCATCTGATCGCAGGCCTCACGCAGCACCCAGCGACCCACGTCGGCGATCTTTCCGGTGGATTCGAGCAACGGGATCATCTCGGCCGGCTCGATGAGCCCGAGGGAGGGGTGCTCCCAGCGCAGAAGTGCCTCGAATCCAGCGATATCGAGTTCCTTCAACCGATAGATCGGCTGGTAGACCAACTGGAACTGCTCCGCCTGCAGCGCTGAACGCAGATCCTGTTCCAGCAGGTGGCGTCGTTGAACCGCCGTCTGCGTCTCGGGCTGGAAGACGATGTAGCAGTTCTTTCCCGCTGCCTTGGCGTCATAGAGCGCCATGTCGGCGTCGCGCAGTAGTTCGTCGGGTGTGGCGGCCGGGCCTGCCGCGATGCCGATACTCGTGGTGACCCGGATCGGCGAGGTCCATCCCTGGATTTCGAACGGTTGCCCGATGACGTCCACGATCCGCTCCGCGATGGACTCCAGAGCGTATGGGTCGGTCACTCCGTCGAGCAGGACGACGAACTCGTCGCCGCCGAGGCGCCCGATCGTTTCTCCGTCACGCAGGCTGCCGCGCAGCCGCCCGGCGACCGACTGGAGCAGCTTGTCGCCGACCTCGTGGCCCAGCGTGTCGTTGACGTCTTTGAAGCCGTCCAGGTCGATGAACATGGCCGCCACCCCGGCAGAGCCGGGCCGGCCGCTGCCGGCCAGCAGGTGCCCCAGCCGGTCCATGATCAGCGCGCGGTTCGGCAGGCCAGTCAGTCCATCATGAAACGCCTGGTGACGCAGTTGAGCGCTCTTGTCCTCAATACTGCGTCGGGCACCGTCCAGCCGCCGGTTGAGCCGCGACATCCGCGCCAACACCGCCACGAACGTCGACACTGCCAGCGCCGCGATCAACACCACGTCGTCAGGCCCGGTTGCAAGCAGGATCGGGAAGGCCATCAGGGCCGCGCCGAGGAACACCAACCGGGGCATGGTCAGCCGGTGCGTGGCGGTGGCAGCGCTCGGAGCGAACGTCCGCGCACTCGGGTGGAACGCGGCGGCGACCATGAACGCACAATTCAACAGATACAAACAGTCAAGGAGAATGCCGAGTTTCGACGTATCAGACGCCAGTTGGAGCGCCAGCAGGGTGTCGGCAACCGCCATCAAGCCGGACGCGGCCGCAAGCAGCCGCATCGCCCCAGAGCGCCGGGAACCGATCAGCAGTCGCGCCAGCATCGCGAGCAGCATGAGATCAGCGACTGGATACGACACCGACACTACGTGCGCCAGCAGGGGAAGGTCCCGCGCGTGCACCGCCGGTCCAAGTACGGAGACCCACATCAGTGCGCCGATCCCGGCCACCATGATCAGTACATCGAGGAGGTCACCGCGGTGATCCTCGCCTCGAGAGAGTTTCGCCAGCGCCCACAACGCCACGCCTATGCACGGGTACATCACCAGGACCAGCGCGTCCGCCGGCGATGGGAAAACAAGCGGATGGCCCGTCACCAACGGGTAGACGTACAGGTAACCGGTACCCATCGTCAGGAACGTGAGTGCAGCGGCGTGCCACGCCCACACCATCCGCGCCAGGCCTCGCGTGCGCGCCGCGGCTACGCCCGTGGCCGCTGCGGATGCCGCGCATAGGCCTACCTGGATGGCGGCCTGGGCCGTGCCGCCGGCGGGCAGGGCGAAGTACACCAAAATGACGTTCAGGCCTGCCGCCAGTGCCAGCCAGGACGCTCGGTCGAGCCACCTTCGGGCGCACCACGCATGCAGTGCGGTCCGCGCAACCCGCCGAGGAACTCCCTCAACGCCTGCAACAGTGTCCGTCTCGGGCGCGGGGTCCTGAACGACAACCATGAGCCGCCTCCCGCACCTAACGACGCGCTTAGCGGCCCCATCGGCACGCCCAGGAGATACCTGAGGCGCCGTGACCATCGGGTCTGGGAACTGCTGCTCGTTCAAGACCGGCGACAACGACGCGATGCGCGCCAAGGACGCCGCCCGGCGCGGGTGATGCGTATATGTGCTCAGCGCAAGGCGGTTACGGACGGTGGGCGACGACGGCGGTGGCGAAGGGGCTCGGGTGGACGGACGGGGAGACGAAGCCGGCCGTGGTGAGCTCGGTGCACAGCTCGTCGGCGGTCAGGGCCGGGATGTCCCAGCCCTGGGCGAGCAGCACGTTGAGCGAGGTCGCCGGGTCGGACGGGCTGGTGCCGGGGGCGATCAGGGACGGGACGATCAGCAGGCCGCCGGGGCGGAGCCGGTCGTACGCGTTGGCCAGGGTCTTGACCCGGGACGCGGCCGGGAAGAAGAACTGGCTCCAGAACACCGCGTCGAATGGTTCCGGGTCGCTGAAGACGGCGGCGTCCTCGGCCGCGAACCGGACCCGGTCGGCGACCCCGAGCGTGGCCGCCTCGACGCGGGCCCGGTCGAGCAGGTCGGCCGCCTGGTCCACGCCGACCGCGGTGAGCCGGGGGTAGAGCTGGAGCATGGTGAGCATGGCGCCGCTCAGGCCGCAGCCCAGTTCCAGGTAGCGGACGGCGCCGGCCAGCAGGGACTGCCAGGCCGGGATGCCCTCGACGACCCCGGTCATCGCCGCGCGGGCCAGCGGCGTGGACGGGGCCAGGGTGACGCCGGCGGCCAGCGCGGCCCGGTCGGCGTCCGGCAGGTCCTGGTAGCGGGCCGGGCCGTCGGGCGTGAACATCTGCTCGATCAGCCGCTCGCGGACCGCCACGAAGGCCAGCTGGTTGGCGACCTGGGTGTCGGCGCCGCCGTGCAGCAGCGGCGCGTAGGTGGTGCTGATCCGGTAGCGGTCGGGGTTGTCGGACTCCAGCACCCCGGCCGCGCGCAGGGCGACACACAGGTCGCGGACCCGGCCGGGGCTGAGCCGGGTCGCCGGGGCCAGGTCCCGGACGCTCACCTCGCCGGCCAGCCGGGCCAGGAAGCCGGAGGTCAGCGCTCCCCGCAGCAGCGCCGCCGACTGAGCCGCCAGGCCGAGCGCGCCCACTGCCTCGTTCATGTCATCCATGGCCGTTCCGACGAGCGGAACGGCCATGGGTTCAACGGTCCGGCGGGATTGGCCCGTCCGCACCCGGTTCGGAGACGTGGGCGTGCACGATGCGCCAGCCCTCGGGCCGCCGGGCCCAGGTCTGCGACTGGCGGCCGAGCACGTCCCGGCCCGGGTAGCCGAACAGGGTGGTGACGATCGCGACGTCCGCTCCGTACCCCCGGATGATCGTGTCCTTGAGATGACGTCCCGGCGGGAGGGCGGGCTGGGCGCGGCGCCAGCGCTCCTGCTCGGTCACGCCGGACTGCTGGTCGGCGACCCCGAAGCGGACCGCATCGGCGGCGAAGAAGCCGATGACGCGGTCCACGTCGTTCGCCACCAGCGCCTCCTCGTAGGCCTCGAACGCCGCCGCGACCTCGGTGATGACCTCCGGCCGATCGAGTTCCATGTCAGGCGACCGCCGCCGGCTCCCGCTCACCGGCGGGCTCCTCGGCGGGCTCCTCGTCGGGCGCCGGCTCGCGCGGCGCGGGCTTCGAGAGGGCGAAGAGCACGCAGACCACGGTCAGGAAGAGGTAGCCCAGGGTGACCTGGCCGTCCGCGTTCCACTGGACCTTCTCGGCGTGGATCAGCCCGACGAACGTGAGCACCGCTCCGGCGCCGGCGAACACCGCCGCGTGCCAGAAGCGCTTGTCGATGATGAACGCGACGATCCCGCCCAGCACCAGACCGGCCAGGATCGCGCCGGAGCCCAGCGTCTTCAGGCCGTCGTAGACCACGCCCGCCCCGGCCAGCGCCGGTATGCCGACGTCGGCGGCGGTGGTCCCGGCCGCGGCGAGCACGTTGTCCATCTGACCGGTGGCCCACGAGGCGATGTTCGGGATCAGGGCCGCGACCACGGCCGCGGCATGCGCCCGCGGGGTCGCCTGGAACGCCTGCGCGCCGATCAGCAGGCCGATGTAGAGCAGGATCGGCACGATCGCGGCGGTCGGGAAGATGGTGCCGAGCAGCCCGAACATCCCGAAGAAGCAGAGCAGCGCGATCACCACGCCGGTGGCCATCGAGTAGCCGGTCCGGCCGCCCGCGGCCTTCCAGCCGGGGTGCCCGACGTAGACCGCGGGCGGGAAGGGCGAGCCCAGCACCGAGCCGATCACCGCGCCGGCGCCGTCGGCCAGCAGCACGCTGCGCAGGTTGTACCGGTCGCCGGCGGTGGCGGCGCTCTCCACGTTGGTCATCGCCTCGGTGAATTCACGTCGGTGAGCAGGCCGATCAGCAGCAGGCCGAGGACCGGCAGGGCGATCCAGGCGGCGCGCCACATGTTCCCGGCCGGGTTCATCGAGATGAAGGTGATCGAGATGCCGGCCAGGGTGCCGAGCAGGGCGGCGCGCGGGGCGTACTTCCGGATGTACGGGCCGACGAACGCGCCGATCAGCACGATGACGCCGATGATGAACGCCCACGCGATGCCGGCCGTCCACGCCCGGATCGCGTTGCCCGTGGTCAGGTAGATCGGCAGCATGATCACGAAGATCACGATGAACATGTGCGGGACGCTCGGGCCGTACGGCATGGCCGTGACGTCGCTGCGGTTCTCCTTGCGGGCCAGGCGCCGGGCCAGGTGGGTGTAGTAGATGTTGCCGGCGACCAGCGCGATGCCCAGGGCCGGCAGGATGACGCCGAAGACGTCGGAGGCCGGCATCTTGATCACGCCGATGCAGAGGCCGGTCAGGGTCAGCACGTTCACCAGCACGTTGACGCCGAAGCCGAAGAACGCGTTCGTGTCACCGCGTACCCAATAAGGCAGTTTCACTTGATCTCTCCCACCGCTTCGATAAGGTCCGACGAGGAGCCGACCCAGCCGAAGATCCCGCCCTGAGCGGCGATCATCTCCAGGCCGACCTGGTGAAACGACGGGAAGTAGGAGCCGACGCAATCGGCCAGGACCAGGCACTCGAAGCCGCGGTCGTTGGCCTCGCGCACGGTGGTGTGGACGCAGACCTCGGTCGTGACACCGGTGACAACGAGGCTGGTCACCTGCATCTTGTCCAAGATGTCGGCTAGCTCGGTCGCGTAGAAGGCGCCCTTGCCCGGCTTGTCGATGACGGGTTCGTCGCCCACCGGCGCCAGCTCGTCGATGATGTCGTGCCCGTATTCGCCACGAATGAGGATGCGCCCGAATCGTCCGGGCCGGCCGATGTCCGGGCCACGCCGCAGCTTGGCCGGTGGGCAGTCCGACAAATCGGGCAGGTGACCCTCGCGGGTGTGGATGACGGGCAGGTCTTTCAAGCGCCACGCGGCCAGGAGGGCGGCCAGGGGCTCGATGGTCCGGCGCAACTGCGAGACGTCGTTGCCCAGGCTCTCGCCGAACCCGCCGGGCAGCAGGAAGTCGCGCTGCATGTCGATGACGAGCAGGGCGGTGGCCGAGGGATCGAAGGTGAAGGGGGTGGGTGTGGCGGGAACTTCCATGTCAGGCCTCCGTGGCCGCGATGACGTCGTCCGAGGTGGACACGCAACCGAAGACGCCGCCCTGCATGGTGACCATGTGCAGCGCGGCGGTGTGGTTGCCGGGATCGGTGGCCCCCGTGCAGTCGGCCAGGATCAGGCACTCGTACCCGCGGTCGTTGGCCTCGCGCATGGTCGTGTGCACACAGACGTCCGTGGTGATCCCGGTCAGGATCAAGTGCGTGATGCCATGGGTACGCAGGACGAGGTCCAGATTCGTGGCGTAGAACGCGCCCTTGCCCGGCTTGTCGACGATCACCTCGCCGGGCGCCGGGGCGACCTCCGGGACGATCTCCCAGCCCGGCTCGCCCTTGATCAGGATCCGGCCGCACGGCCCCGGCCCGCCGATCTCGGCGCCGATCTGGGCCGAGCGCCAGCGCTTGTTGGCCGGCAGGTCGGACAGGTCCGGGTCGTGGCCCTCCCGGGTGTGCACGACCAGCATGCCCAGCTCACGAGCATGCGCCAGGAGGCGGGCGGTGGCCGGCAGCCCGGCCCGGGTGAGCTCGATGTCGTAGCCCATCGCCTCGACGTAGCCGCCCGGGCCGCAGAAGTCGGTCTGCCAGTCGATGCAGAGCAACGCGACGTGGCCGACGTCGACCGAGCCGTCGTACGGCCAGAGGTAGGGGTTGGCCTTGACCGGTCCGATACGTGCGGTCATGCGGGAAGTCCTTCCGGTGCGAGAGGGCTCCAGGCGGCGGCCACCCGGGCCAGGTCGTCGTCGCTGAACGCCGGCCCGAAGAAGGTGATCCCGGCCGGCCGCCCGTCCGCGGTCCGTCCGTTCGGCACCGCCACCGCGGCGAGGTCGAGCAGGTTGGTGAACTGGGTGTACCGGCCGAGGTTGAGGTTGCGCCCGATCGGGTCGGCGGCGATCTCGGCGTGCGTGTAGGTGGTGCCGACGGTCGGCAGCACCAGCACGTCGATGGTCCGGAACAGCCGCTCGGTCCAGGCCTTGAGCTCCTGCAGCCGGTGCATCCCGGCGAACGCGTCGGCCGCGGTGAAGGCCCGCCCGCGGTCCAGCACGGCCCGGGTGACCGGCAGCACCGAGTCCGGGTGCTTGTCCAGGAACCCGCCCAGGTCGGCCAGCCGTTCCGCCACCCACGGGCCGCGATAGAGCAGGTCGCCGGCCTCCAGCAGCGGCCCGATGCCGACCTCCAGAACATCGCCGAGCTTCTGCCGCGCCTGCCCGAAGGCGCGCGCCTGCCCGTCGTCACCGAAGAAATCCAGCTCCTCGGGTACGCCGAAGACGACGCGACCGCGGATCGTCCGTTCGCCCGTCCGGCCCCACGGGTCGTCCGGCGCCGGCCCGCGGGCGATGGTCGCCACCGTCGCCGCCAGCTTCACGTCGCGGGCGAAGACCGACACGCAGTCGAGCGACCGGCAGGCCGGCACCACCCCGGCCGTGCTGAGCAGGCCCCGGGTCGGCTTCAGCCCGACGATGCCGTTGAGCGCGGCGGGCACCCGGCCCGAGCCGGCGGTGTCCGTACCCAGCGAGAAGTCGACCTCGCCGGCTGCGACCGCGACGGCCGAGCCGGAGCTGGACCCGCCGGAGATGAGGCCACCGCCGAAGACGCTCTCCGGGGCGCCGTAGGGGGAGCGGGCGCCGGTGAGGCCGGTGGCGAACTGGTCCAGGTTGGTCTTGCCGACCAGCCGCGCGCCGGCGTCGAGGAGCCGCTGCACGACCGGCGCGGTGCGCTCGGGGACGTAGGCGAAGTCGGGGCAGGCGGCCGTGGTCGGCACGCCGGCCACGTCGATGTTGTCCTTGACCGCGAACCGGAGGCCGTGGAGGGGGCCGGGCGGGCCGTCCCGCTCCGGGATCATGCTGATCCAGACGCCGTTCATTCTGTCGATTGTTGACAGAATTGTGTCGGGCACCCGCGCCGTCGTGCTACCGGCTGATTACCGCGCCAGGAAGGCGCGTCCTCCGTGCCTGCTCAACGCTTCCTTGATCGCGTCCTGGTCGCCGGATTCCACCGCCGCCAGCAACCGTTCGTGCCGCAGCACCCCGTCGGCGGCGTCGGCCGCCTCGGCCTCCCGGGCGAGGTTCACGGCCATGTAGAGCTGGAGGCGGACCAGGATCGACTCGAACAGGGCGGTGAGCTGACGGTTACCACTCAGGGCCACCACCTCGACGTGGAACCGGCGGTGCGCCTCGGCGGTGGCGAACCGGTCACCGGTCTCGGTCGCCTTGCGCATCACCTCGACCGCGCCCCGCAGGCCGGCCAGGTCGAGCACCGGTGGCAGGGCCGACGCCACGTGCCGCTCGAGCAGGTCGCGGATCTCGTACAGCTCGCGGACATCCTCGTCGGACAGAGTGGCCACGCGCGCGCCCCGGCGCGGGATGTGCTCGACCAGCCCCTGCTGCGCGAGCAGGCGCAACGCCTCCCGCAGCGGCCCGCGGCTGATGCCCAGCTGCCGGGTCAGCTGCTCCTCGACGAGGCGCTCGCCCGGCTCGACGCGGCCGCTGAGGATCTCCCGGCTGAGCCGATCGAGCGCCAGCTCGACCAGGCTGTAACTGGCCAGTTCCCCATCGCTCACGGGACCGAGTGTGTCACGCGGCATCGTCGTTCTCTGCGCCGCGCCGGGCCACGACCATGGAAGCGTTGCCGGCCCGCGACGTGAATCCGGCCGACGCCAGCTCGGCTCGGAGCTCGTCGGCGGTCACCACCGGGACGTCCCACGCGCTCAGCAGGAGGTTGCGCAGGGCGTGCTGCGGGTTCACCGGTCCGGGCGCCGGGCCGGGCAGGGCCGCGACGATCAGCAGACCGCCCGGTCGCAGCAGCCGATAGGCGTTGGCCAGGGTCTTGGCCCGGCTCGCGGCGGGGAAGAAGAGCTGGCTCCAGTACACGATGTCGAAGGGCTCCGGGTCGGTGAAGACCGCGGCGTCCTCCTCGACGTAGCGGATGCGGCCGGCCACCCCGAGGCCTTCGGCGTCGGCCCGCGCGAGCTCCAGCAGGTCGCCGGCCAGGTCGACGCCGACCGCGGTGAGCCTCGGATAGAGATCCAACAGGGTGAGCAGGTGGCCGCTGAGTCCGCAGCCCAGCTCCAAATACCGGACGTCGCCGGCCGACAGCGCGTCGGCGAACCCCGGGATCTGCTCGACGCTGGCCCGCACGGACTGCCGGGCGAGGGCGGTCGAGGGCACCACCGACGAGCCGGCCGCGGTCGCCGCCCGGTCCGCGGCGGAGAGATCGGCGTACCGGTCCGGGCCCTCCGGCGTGAACATCCGCGCGTACAGCCGCTCGCGCACGGCGACGTTGCCCAGCAGGTTCGCGTAGTGCACGTCGGCGCCGTCCCGCAGCAGCGGCGCGTAGGTGCCGCTCAGCCGGTACCGGTCCGGGTTGTCGCAGTCCAGCACGCCGGCCGCGCGCAGGGCGACGCAGAGGTCACGGACCCGGCCCGGCCCGAGCCCGGTCCGCCCGGCCAGCTCGGCGACCCCGATCTCCCCGCCGAGGTGGGTCAGGAAGCCCGAGGTCAGCGCGCCCCGCAGCAACGCGGCCTGCTGCGCGGCCAGGGCCAGCCCGTTGATCGCCTGGTTCATCTCGTCCATGCGGAGGACGACGACGGTTCGCGGCCGGAGTTCAGCCGGTGTGGCGCGATAGGCTGACCCGCCGCCACGAGCCGGGGAGGGGACCGTGCCCATGCTGAGCACCCATGACGAGGCTGTTGCCGCCGCCGGACAGGTCGCGGCGGCCTGGGCCGGCGGGGTGGTGGAACGGGACCGGGCCGGCTCCTCGGTGATCCCGGCCGAGGCGCTCGGCGTGCTCGACAACTCCGGGCTGCTCGGCATCACGGTGCCGGCGACCGACGGCGGTCCGGGGCTGGGCCCTGTGACGCTGGCCGAGGTGGTGCGGGTGCTCGCCGCCGTCGACCCCGCGCTGGCCCAGGTGCCGCAGGGACACTGGCTGCTGGTCGACGTTCTCGCCGTGCACGGCTCGGCCGATGCCCGCAAGCGGCTGTTCGGCGAGGTGCTGGCCGGCCGGCGGATCGGCAACGCGCTGGCCGAGCGCGGCGGCAAGCATGCTCAAGACCTCAAGACGCGGTACGCCGCCGGCGTGCTCGACGGGACGAAGTACTACACGACCGGCGCGCTCACCGCGGCCTGGATCGCGGTCAGCGCCCTGGACGCGGAGGGCCGGCTCACGCTGGTCTTCGTCCGGCGGGACGAGGCCGGGGTCACCGTGGACACCGACTGGAACGTGATGGGTCAGCGGGCCACGATCAGCGGCACCGCCCGGTTCGAGGGCGTGCCGGTCGAGCCCGAGCTGGTCGTCGACTACGCCGGCGCGTTCGCCGTGCCCCAGCAGCTCGGCGCCCGGGCCCAGCTCGTGCACGCGGCGATCGAGGCCGGCATCGCCGGTGGGGCGCTCCGGGACACCCGCGCCTACCTGCGCGAACGGGCCCGCCCGTCGACCGAGGCGGTGCGGGCCGGTGCCACCTCGGCGGCCGGCGACCCGCACGTGCTGCACCGGTACGGGCGGGCGGCCGGCCGGGTCCGCGCGGCGGAGGCGCTGCTCGCGGACTCCGCCCGTACCCTCGACGGAATCGGTCTGGTCCCCGCCGACGCCGAAGCCGCCGCACGCGGGTCGCTCGCCGTCGCGGCCGCGAAGGCCTTCGCCAGCGAGGTCGCCGTCGAGACGGCGAGCGAGCTGTTCGCGCTGTGCGGCACGAGCGCCGTGGACGAGCGCTGGGACCTGCACCGGCACTGGCGCAACGCGCGCACGCACAGCGTCCACGACCCGATCGACTGGAAATACCACCACCTCGGCGCGTACGAGCTGGGTGACGTCCTGCCGCCGAACCACGGTCAGCTCTGATTGCGGTCACGATCTGGCCGTAATCGTGGCTAGCGTGGGGATCATGACGACCTACGTTCTTGTCCCGGGGTTCTGGATCGGCGCCTGGTCCTGGCGCGACGTCGCCGCCGACCTGCGCGGACGCGGCCACGACGTGCACGCGCTCAGCCTGACCGGCCTGGGGGAGCGGGCCCATCTCGGCGGCGCCGGCCTCGAGACGCATGTGACCGACGTTCTCAACCTGATCGCGTACGAGGAACTCGACGACGTCGTGCTGGTCGGGCACAGCTACGCCGGGGCGGTGGTGACACCGAGCGTGGCCGACCGCATCCCGGACCGGATCGCCAAGCTGGTGTTCGTCGACACCGGACCGTTGCCCGAGGGCATGGCGCAGGCCGACTTCGACGCCGGCGCGCCCGCACCCTCCGAAGACGTGCCACCGCCGCCCTGGGAACACGCGGTGAAGGTTCAGCACGAGCGTCTGACCAGGCTCTCCGTGCCGCAGCCGGTCGCCACGGCGACCACGCCGGTGCACTACACCGGAGCGTGGGAGAAGCTGCCCCGGATGTTCGTGATGTCCAGCTTCACCGCGGCCGACGTGCGGTCGATGTCGGGTTCGGTGCCGGCCTTCCAGCACATGGTCGGCGACTTCCGGGAACTGCCCGGCTCGCACTGGCCGATGATCGACCAGCCGGCCGCGCTGGCCGAGATCCTGCACGACGCAGCGTGACCGCGGGTGTTGCCCATACGCGCTCAGAGCAGGCGCCCTGCTCTGCGCGCGTATAGGCAACACCGCGTGATTCGGCCGTAAGGCGACTGCCCGGCGGGGCGCTGACCTGCCATCATCGGCCGTGATGGACCTGCTGGAGAGGGCCGCGCCGCTGGCCGCGCTGGACGATCTGCTGACCGCCAGCGCCACCGGCGGACACGTCGCGGTCATCTCCGGCGAGGCCGGCGCGGGCAAGTCGGCGCTGGCCGGCGCGTTCGCCGAGCGGTCGGGCGGGCGGGCCCGGGTCTACTGGGGCGCCTGCGATCCGCTGCTCACGCCGCGTGCGCTCGGCCCGCTGCACGACATCGCCCGGCAGGCCGGTGGCGCGCTGCGCGAGCTGGTCGCCGACCGGCCACGTGACCGGGTCTTCGACGCGCTGATCGACCTGCTCGACGTGCCACCGCGGGCGGCCCGTCCGGTGCTGATCGTCGAGGACGTGCACTGGGCCGACGAGGCCACGCTGGACATGGTCGCCTTCCTCGGGCGGCGGCTGTCGCGGTTCCGGGCGCTGCTCGTGCTCACCTACCGCGACGACGAGGTCGGCCCGGCCCATCAGTTGCGCGCCGTCCTGGCGGGTCTGCCGCGGCCGGCGCTGCGCCGGCTGTCGCTCAAGCCGTTGTCGGTCGCGGCGGTCGCCGACCTCGCGGAGCGTGCGGGTCGTTCGCCCGCCCACGTGTACGAGGTGACGGGCGGGAACGCGCTGCTGGTGACCGAGGTCCTGGCCACCGACCAGCGGGTCCCGGCCACGGTGCGTGATCTGGTGCTGTCCCGGCTGGCGGCGTTGTCGGACGCCGGCCGTGAGGTCGCGGGGCTGGTGGCGGTACTGCCCACCCGGGCCGAGGCGGCGCTGCTCGGCGGCCGGGCCGAGGCGGTCGAGGAATGCCTGGCCGGTGGGGTGCTGACCGTGGCCGGGGATGGGGTCGCGTACCGGCACGAGCTGCTGCGGCGGGCGGTCGAGGAGGCGCTGTCGCCGGTGCGGCGTGCCGCCCTGCACGCCGAGGTGCTGGCCGCGCTGGCCGGGCGGTCCTGGGTGGACCCGGCGCGGCTCGTGCACCACGCCCACCACGCCGGGGACGCGGCCGCGGTGCTGCGCTGGGCGCCGGTGGCGGCCGGGCGGGCGGCCGCGGTGGGCGCGTACCGGCAGGCGGCCGCCCACTACGCGACGGCGTTGCCGCTGGCCGGGGAGTTCGCCGCCGCCGACCGTGCCGGGTTGCTGGAGGCGTACGGGCTGGCCGCGTACCACGGCGGGCTGACGGTGGACGCGCTGGCCGCGTACCGGGAAGCCCTCGCCCTGCGCGAATCCCTGGGTGACCGGCCCCGCATCGGTGACGACCTGCGCTGGGTCTCCCGGCTGACCTGGTGGCTGGGGCAGACCGGCGAGGCGATGACCGCGATCGGGAGCGCCATCGAGGTGCTGGCCGGGTTGCCCGACCGGCCCGGCCTGGCCGCGGCGCAGAGCCAGCGGGCCAGCCTGCTGATGCTCTCCGACCGGGACACCGAGGCGATCGAGCAGGGCACCCTGGCGCTGGAGCTGGCCCGCGAGACCGGGGACGTGACGACGGCGGCACATTCGCTGATCGCGATCGGGACCGCCCGGATGTACCGGAACTACCCCACCGGCCGGGACGAACTCGAGGAGGCCCACGCCTCGGCCCTGGCGATCGGCGCGGACGACCCGGCCGCCCGGGCCCTGGTCAACCTGGCCTGCATGGCGACCGACTGGCTCGATCTGGCGACCGCTTCGGAGACCCTGGACCGGGTGCTGTCCTTCACCCACGCCCGGGACCTCGACGGATACACCCGGCACCTGCTCGGCTATCAGGCCCGGCTGCACATGCTGCGCGGGGATTTCTCGACCGCCTGCGACCTGGCCGACCAGGCGATCGTCGGCACCGAGATGCCCGGCGGGGCGCTGGTGCTGTCGCTGGCCGTCCGCGGCGCCATCCGCGGCCGGCGCGGCCAGGAGGGCGCGCTCGACGACGTGCGGCTGGCGGCGGAACGCGGGCACGGCACCGGCGAGACGCAGTTCGTCGCGCCCGGGGCGATCGCGCTGGCCGAGCACCTGTGGCTGACCGGCGACGTGGACCGGGCGGCGGCCGAGGCCAAGCGCGGGCTCGAGGTGGTCGAGCCGGTCGGGCAGCCGTGGATGACCGGTGAGCTGGCGTTCTGGCTGTGGCGGTGCGGGCGGCTGAGCGAGGCGCCGGCCCTGGTGGCCACCCCGTACCGGCTGCTGATCCGCGGGGACTGGCGTGGCGCGGCCGAGGAGTGGGAGGCCCGCGGGTGCCCGTACGACCGGGCCGAGGCCCTGTCCCACGGTGACGCCGACGCCTGTGCTTTCGCCTTGCGCGTCTTCGACGGGCTCGGTGCGGTCGCGCGGGCTGACCGGTTGCGGCGTGACCTGCGGGACCGTGGTCTGCGCGTACCCCGGGGGCCTCGGGCTTCGACCTCGGCCGACCCCACCGGGCTGACCGCGCGGCAGCGGGAGGTCCTCGGCCTGATCGGCGAGGGTCTGAGCAACGCGCAGATCGCGGCCCGGCTGCACCTCTCGGCGAAGACCGTTGATCACCACGTGTCGGCGATCCTCACCAAGCTCGGCGTGCGGTCGCGGACGGCCGCGGTTCTCAAGATGGGGAGATCCACCCATGACTAGCGGGGGCCGCCCCTCCTAGCGTCGTCGGCATGACATCGACACTGGCCCTTGACGGGATCAAGGCGAAGCAGCAGAAGACCTGGGCGAGCGGCGACTACGGCGCCGTGGCGGCCCTCATCCATCCGATGGCCGAACTGCTCGTGCAGTCGGCCGACCTGTCCTACGGCGCCCGCGTCCTGGACGTGGCCGCCGGCACCGGCAACGCGTCCCTCGCCGCCGCCCGCTGCGGCTGCGACGTGCTGGCCACCGACTACGTGCCGGCGCTGCTCGACCGGGCCACTGATCGGGCGATGGCCGAGCGGCTGCCGCTGTCGATCCAGGAGGCGGATGCCGAGGCGCTGCCGTTCGGCGACGGCGAGTTCGACGCGGTGCTGTCCGTGGTCGGGGTGATGTTCGCGCCGCACCAGGAGGTCGCGGCGGCCGAGCTGGCCCGGGTCTGCCGTCCCGGCGGCACGGTCGCGCTGGCCAACTGGGCGCCCGACGGCTTCATCGGCGGGCTGTTCAAGACCATCGGCCGGCACGTGCCCCCGCCGCCCGGGATCAGCCCGCCGCCGCTGTGGGGTTCCCCCGACCGGCTGCGGGAACTGCTCGGCGGCTCCTTCGAGCTCACGATCACGCCGCGCGACTTCGTGTTCCGGTTCGCCTCGGCGGCCGGACTCGCCGACTTCTTCAAGGAGCACTACGGCCCGACGCTGAAGGCGTTCGAGGCGCTCGGCGACAACGGCAAGGCGCTGTACGACGACATCGTCGCGCTGGCCGACTCGTCCAACGTGGCCACCGACGGCACGCTCAAGGTGCCCTCCCGCTACGTCGAGGTGGTCGGCATCCGCAGGTAGCGCAGCGGCGTGGGCCCGAGCGGCTCGGTCTGCCAGTCCTCGGCGAACGTGTTCGTCGCCGGGTCGAGGGTGAGCCGGAGCCGGTGCGGGCCCTCCACGAAGATCACGTCGACCCGGATCCGGCCGCCGTCCCACGCGTAGTACGGGATCACCGGGCCACCGGTGTCGCCCCACCCGGCGACCACCGGGCGGCCGTCGTCCAGGGTCAGCTCGGTCGGGGTGATCC